>OZ250153.1:0-1725584 GCA_965237805.1 Gammaproteobacteria bacterium | reverse complement strand
GATCTCGGAGCGGGCTTGTTGCTCTGACACCCGACCGAGCTGCGAGCGATTCGGCAAACGCAGATATTTGCAGACTTTCATCTTGCGCACATTGCCACCACCGAAAGCAGCTCCGTTGACGCGCTTGATGGCAGCTGCCATCCGCACGATGCTGACACTGTCGTCGTCGCGCAGATCGCGAGCGATTTCCCACAGGGTCTCGCCATGAGCGATCGGGCCGTAGAACTTGGCACCGCCTGCGCCATCGCAGACTTCACCTGCCACCGCAGCCGACGGCAGAGCGATCCCGCCAACTAATCCCATCGCCAACATCACGGCGCAGGCCAGCAAGTGGCTGAGGGATTGCTTGTCTTGCAATTTGTTGGGCTGTCTGGTCATGGTGACTCGTTCCTGAATATTGCCTGCCTGTTGGGTCACCGAGCGAGTTGCGATTGCGACCACAACTCGGCGATTTGGACGCTATTTAGCGCCGCACCTTTCCTTAGGTTATCAGAAACCACCCACATTGACAAGCCTTGGGGATGGGAGATGTCGTCGCGCAGGCGGCCGACCCACACCGCATCGCCGCCGGTGCCCTGCTGCCGGGGCGTCGGATAGCTGCCGTCGTGCGGCTCGTCGAGCAAGCGGATACCGGGCGCGCAGGCCAACAGGGTGCGCGCCTGCGCCGCGCTCAGCGGCTCGCGAGTCTCCAGATGCACCGCCAAGGAATGCCCACAGAATACCGGCACCCGCACGCAGGTCGGATTGACGACGAGCTGCTGGTCGCCGAGGATTTTTTGCGTCTCCCACACCAGCTTCATCTCTTCGCGGGTATAACCGTTGTCCTCGAAGCGGTCGATGTGGGGCAAGACATTGAAAGCGATGGGCACGGGAAAGGGGCTGTCATCGCCATCGTCCGCACCGCCACCCAGCACGGCCTCGCTCTGCCGCGACAACGCCTCGACACCGCGGCGACCGGCACCGGACACCGCCTGATAGCTGGCGAGATTCACCCGCGTCACCCCGGCAGCATCGTGCAAGGGCTTCAGCGCCACCACCAGCGCGACAGTCGAGCAGTTGGGATTGGCGATGATGCCTCGTGCGCCCCAGTCGGCAACGCGCTCGGCATTGACTTCTGGCACCACCAACGGCACATCATCTTCATAGCGAAAGCGGGAGGTATTGTCGACCACGAGACAGCCCGCTGCCGCCGCCTGCGGCGCGTAGCGCTCGGACGCCGCCGCCCCGGCCGAAAACAGCGCCAGCTGGACGCACCCGAAATCGAATTGCGCGACATCCTGCACCGGCAGCTCGCGATCGCCGTAGCGGACAGTGCGCCCCGCCGAGCGCGCACTGGCCAACGGATACAGCTCGGCGACCGGAAAATCACGCTCGGCCAAGACCTCCATCATCGCCGCACCGACGGCACCGGTGGCACCGAGCACAGCGACATCCAGCAACTGTTTCTCCACCGCTCAATAGCCCCTTGCTCGGGCGACACCGCCGTCCCTAGGAGCGGCAGAATCGTCTCGGATTAATTTTCTTTTCATCACTTTAGAATAATATCACAAATAATTGTCATATCATAATATTTATCATTTTTTAGATGCCACAAATGCGGCCACCGCTCGACCCACATCGGCAGTGCTTGCAGCGCTTCCAGAGAGCGCCAGATCTGGGGTGCGCGGGCCGTTGGCCAACACTTGCCGCACCGCCCCCTCCACCGCCAGCGCCGCCTCGGACTGAGCCAGCGAATGACGCAGCATCATCGCCACCGACAGGATCATCGCCACCGGGTTGGCCACGCCTTGGCCAGCGATATCCGGTGCCGCCCCATGGCAGGGTTCGTACAGCCCACGACCGGCCCGATCAAGCGAAGCCGACGGCAATAAGCCGATGGAGCCGGTGATTGCACCAGCCAAGTCGGAGAGGATATCGCCAAACAGATTGGGGCACAGTAGCACATCAAATTGCAAGGGTGCCAAGGCCATCTGCATGGCTGCGTTGTCGACATAGATGTGACTCAGCGCCACGGTCGGGTAATCCGCTGCCAGCGCGCTGACACACTCGCGCCACAGGACGCTGACTTCCAACACATTGGCTTTGTCCACCGAGCACAGCCGACCGCGCCCAGGATCGTGCTGGCCGCGCTCGGCGGCGGCCTCGAAGGCCATGCGGGCGATGGCCTCGATCTCCGGCTCCGAATAGCGCATGGTGTTGTAGGCCTCGCGGCGACCATCGACACGGCGCTCGCCGCGCGGCTCGGAGAAGTAGATACCGCCGGTCAGCTCACGAAAAATCAGCAGATCCAAGCCGCGCACGCGCTCTTCACGTAGCGCCGAAGCCCCTTCCATGCCGGGATACACGATCACCGGGCGCAGATTGGCAAACAGGCCGAGCTCCTTGCGCAAGGCCAGCAAACCGCGCTCCGGGCGCTGCTCGCGCGGCAAGCTATCCCAGCGTGGCCCACCCACCGCGCCGAGCAACAGCGCGCGCGATGCGCGCGCCAGCCGCAGGCTGCGCTCCGGCAACGGTTCGCCGCAATCGTCGATGGCGGCACCGCCCACCGGTGCCCGCTGCCATACCAGCCCCAAAGCAAAGCGGCGCTCCACGGCCTCCAGCACGCGCTCGGCCTCTGCCATCACCTCGGGGCCGATGCCGTCTCCGGGCAGTAACAGAACACTCAGAGACACGGCCAGCACCGCACCTTAGGGTGCGGAATCTCTGGGAATAGCCAAGGTTCCTCACCGCACCTTAGGGTGCCGGAATCGCTGTGAATAGCCAAGGTGCCTCGCGCTGACGGCGAGCCTCGCAGGCGCGGATGGCCTCCTCCTGCTCCAAGCTCAGATCGATGTCGTCGACACCGCGTAACAGGCAGTCGCGCCGAAAGTCGTCGATCTCGAAATCCCAACCCTCCGCACGGGCACCGGCCGCCCTGACGACGCTGAGGTGACGGCTCTGTAAATCCACACAGAGCTGTAGCGGCGCGGCCTCAGCGCGACGGCACAGCGCCGTCACAACTGCCTCTGGGAGCACCACTGGCAACAGGCCATTCTGGCAGCAGTTGCTGTAGAAGATGTCGGCGAATGAGGGCGCGACAATGCAGTGAAAACCGTATTCCAGCAGCGCCCACGCGGCGTGCTCGCGACTCGACCCGCAGCCAAAATTACTGCCGCTGAGCAGAATACTGGCCCCACTGTAGCGCGGCTCATTGAGCGGGAAATCCGGGTTCAGCTCGCGCTGCGAGCAGTCCTGTCCAAACACGCCCTCCGCCGTGTAACGCAGATTGTCGAAGAGGTGGGGGCCAAAGCCCGTGCGGCCGATGGATTTGAGGAATTGCTTGGGGATGATCGCGTCGGTGTTGATATTGTTGCGCTCCAGCACCGCCGCCAAGCCGGTGTGTGCCACAAAAGATTCCATCATCGCCCCCTCAGCTGCTAGAGCAGCTCGCGCACATCGGCGAGGCGGCCAGACACGGCGGCAGCGGCCGCCATCGCCGGGCTCAGCAGGTGGGTGCGGACACCAAAGCCTTGGCGACCTTCGAAGTTGCGGTTGGAGGTGGAGGCGCAGCGCGCACCCGGAGCCTGATTATCGTCATTCATGCCCAGACACATCGAGCAGCCCGCCTCGCGCCACTCCAAGCCAGCATCGATGAAGGTCTGTGCCAAGCCCTCCGCTTCGGCCTGCCGCCGCACCTGACCCGAGCCGGGCACCACCAGCGCCCGCTGCAAGGATGGGTGCCGACGGCGCCCGCGCAATACCCCCGCCGCCGCGCGCAGATCTTCGATGCGGGCATTGCTGCAGGAGCCGATGAAGACGGTATCCACCGGGATCTCGGCAAAGGGGCGGTCGGGCTCCAAATCCATATAGGCCAAGGCCCGCTCCAGCTGTGCGCGCCGCTTCGGCTCAGCCTCCCGCGCCGGATCCGGCACCGCGCCGTCGATCGGCCCGACCATATCGGGCGAAGTGCCCCAGCTGACCTGCGGCACGATGGCCGAGGCATCCAGCGACAGCTCGGCAGCGTAAACCGCCCCGTCATCGCTGTGCAGCTCGCGCCAAGCGCGCTCCGCCCGCTCCCACAGCTCCCCGGAGGGTGCCAACGGACGCTGGCGCACATAGTCCAGTGTGTGCTGATCAACAGCTACCAAACCACAGCGCGCACCTGCCTCGACCGCCATATTACACAGCGTCATGCGCCCCTCCACCGACAGCGCAGACACCGTCTCGCCAGCAAATTCCAGCGCGTATCCCACACCCAAGGCAGCACCACCATGGCCGATCAGAGCCAAGGCCAGGTCCTTGGCCGACACGCCGTCGCCCAGCGCGCCGTCGAAGCGCACCAACATGCTGCGCATCTTCTGTTGCAACAGGCACTGGGTGGCCAGCACATGCTCCACCTCCGAGGTGCCGATGCCGACTGCCAGCACGCCCAGCGCACCGTGCGTGGAGGTGTGAGAATCGCCGCAAACCACCGTCATGCCGGGCAACACGACCCCAAGCTCCGGCCCGACCACATGGACGATGCCCTGACGCGGGTCGTCCAGCGAGAACTGCTCAATGCCAAAGTCGGCACAGTTGTCGTCCAGCGCCTTGACTTGGATGCGCGACAAGTCGTCGCGGATGCCGGCGGTGCCAGAGCCGCGCTGGGCGGACTCAGTGGGGATGGCGTGGTCGACCATCGCCAGACAGGCGGCGGCTCGCCACGGGCGGCGACCGGCGTGGCGCAGACCCTCGAAAGCCTGCGGCGAGGTCACCTCGTGCAACAAATGGCGGTCGATATAGATCAGTGCAGCGCCGTCATCGCGCTCATGGACGAGATGAGCGGCCCACAATTTATCGTAGAGTGTCTGCTTCGCCATGTCTAACAGCGGATCCGGGAGATCAGCCGCAAGCGGCAGACCGCCTGCCATGCCTTTGCTCAGTTATAGGCTTGCTCGTGGTGCGAGCGCAGATCCAAGCCCTGCGCCTCTTCGGACTCGCTGACCCGTAAACCGCCCAATAAACGCTTTGTGATCAGCAATGCCACATAGCTCAGCGCCATGCTGTAGACCAACACCGACACCACACCCAGCCCCTGCACGCCGAACTGTTGCAACACCGTGTTGCCGCCGGGCACGCCGGTCCCGCCGAGCGACTCTAAGGCGAAGACAGCCAACAGCAGTGTGCCCAAAATACCGGCGATGCCGTGCACCGGGAAAACATCCATCGAATCGTCGATGCGCAGTTTCTGTTTGCAGTAGACCGTCGCGCAATAACAGGCGACGCCAGCAGAGAAGCCGATCACCACCGCACCGATGGGGCCGATAAAACCACTGCCAGGGGTCACCGCACCGAGCCCGGCGATGATGCCAGTGATCGCGCCCAGCCCGCCGGGGCTGCCTTGGCGGTACCACTCGATGGCCATCCAACCCAGTGCGCCAGCAGCGGCCGCCAACTGAGTGGCCAACATCGCGTTGGCCGCTTGGCCGTCGGCCACCAACGCACTGCCGCCGTTGAAGCCGAACCAGCCCACCCACAGCAAACCGATGCCAGCAAAGGCCATGACCATGGAGTGCGGGATTGTGGGCTCGCCTTTGGCAAAGCGGTGCCGGGGGCCGATGACAAGTGCAGCCACCAGTGCGCTGGCACCAGCACAGAGGTGGATCACCAAGCCACCAGCAAAGTCAACCACACCGAGTTCGGCGAGCCAGCCCCCGCCCCACACCCAGTGCGCGATCGGGCAGTAGACCAAGAGCAACCACAGTGATGAGAACAGTAACACCGCGCTGAAACGGGTGCGTTCGGCATAGGCACCGACAATCAGCACCGGGGTGATGATGGCAAAAGTCATCTGGAAGAGCACAAAAATCTCCACCGGAATAGATGTCACCAGCGTCTGTTGATCGAGATTGTTCAGGAACAGGTATTCAAAGCCCCCGATCAGCGCACCAGAGCCGAAGACCAAGGAAAAACCGCAGACAAACCACAGCAACGAGATGACGGCGGTGATGCCCAAGCATTGAATCAACACCGACAGGGCATTTTCGCGGCGTGCGAGGCCGCCGTAGAGCAGGCCGAGCCCGGGCAGCGTCATCATCAGCACCAGCGCCGAGGCAACCAGCATCCAAGCCGTGTCGCCAGAGGACACCGCCGACGCTTGGGCATGGGCTGAAGGAGATAGGCTCAACAACAGCAGAAGCGGCAAAAATAGCCTTTGCAAGAGTTTGGTTTTCATGTCTAAATGCCTGTATGAACTAGTTTTTTTCTGTCTTCTTGTTATGGATGCAGCTCTGACAGAAGCCGATCGCCGCCGACCACTACTGCAACCAAAGCCAAAGACGCGCCAAGCAATCCCGACACCGATGGGCTAGCTCGCCAGTCAAAAAACTGGGCGACAGCAATTGGCGGGCACCATTATAAGGACAAGCCATCTCAGGAGTCAAATTAGCGCTGCCAAAGCAGCTGTTGGCAGGAGGGGTGGTGCCCTCAGCGCGCCAAGTAGGCGGTGCCCTCGGCGAGGCCGTCGGGCGTCATCGGATACATATGGCCGTCGACCAATTGCGAGATCATATGGATGGAATCGGTGCTGCCCCAACGATCCTTGGGTAGCGGGTTGAGCCAGATCACCCGGTTGAAGAACTGGTTGATGCGTTGTAGCCAATTGCTGTCCTCGGACTCCTCACCAGCCAGTGGCGAGATGATCTCATAAGGCGACATAGAGGCATCGCCGAGTAACACCACGCGGTAGTCCGGTCGGTAGCGGCGCAATAACTCGTGCGTGGGCATCATCTCCCGATGACTCAGGCGCGACTCCCGCCACAGCGATTCGTAGGGGAAATTGTGGAAATAAAAATGCTCCAAGCGGCGAAACTCAGTGCGCGCCGCGCTGAATAGCTGCTCGCAGAGCTCGACATGTGGATCCATCGAACCGCCGACATCGAGCAATAGCAAGACGCGCACATTGTTCTGCCGCTTGGGCTCGATGCGAATATCGAGCATGCCGCCATTGCGCGCCGTGGCCGCGACGGTGCCGGGAAGATTGAGTTCCTGCTCGCGCCCGGTGCGGGTGAAACGCCGCAGGCGGCGCAGCGCCAGCTTGATATTGCGCGTGCCCAGCTGGTCGCTGCCGTCGAGACCGCGGTAGTTGTGCTGCTGCCAGCGCCACCGCGCCTGATTGCGCCCACCCGAACCACCGATGCGCATGCCGCTAGGGTTCTGGCCGCTGTGGCCGAAGGGCGAGCTGCCGCCAGAGCCGATCCAGTGGCTGCCGCCGACATGGCGCCCATCCTGCTCTTCGAGGCGCTGTTTGAGGGCCTTCATCAAATCTTCAATGTTGTCAAAGCTGAGCGCCGTGCCATCCGGCTCGCGCATCTCCTCGGCCAACGCTTGGCGCAACCATTCTTCCGGTATGGCGGCGGTGAACAGCTCGGGATCGGCGCGGACGATACCGCGAAAAAACGCATCAAAAGCACGGTCGAAACGCTCGAAACGCGCTTCGTCCTTAACCAAACAGCTGCGGCTCAGAAAATAAAAGGCCTCGCTATCACCAAAGGCGACACCATGTTTGAGCACGCCGATCAGATCAAGCAGTTCGCGCGGTGTACAACCGACACCGGCCGCGCGTAAGGCCTCAAAAAATTTCAGTAGCACCGCTAATTTTGCCCGCGGCGATGCAGGAAGGCCAAGCGGTCGAGCAAGTGCAGATCTTGTTCGTTTTTAAGCAACGCACCAGCCAGCGGCGGCAACAGGCGCGTGCCATCGCTCTCATGTAGCAATCGTGCGGGGATCTCATCCGACAGCAACAGGCGGATCCAATCGATCAGCTCTGAGGTGCTCGGCTTTTTCTTCAAGCCCGGCACATCGCGCAGCTCAAAAAAGGCCCGCAGGGCATCGCGTAGCAGCTCGCTGCCGATGTCTGGATAATGCACCCGCACGATTTCCTCCAGCGTCTTTTGGTCGGGGAAATCGATGTAGTGAAAAAAGCAGCGCCGCAAAAAAGCGTCGGGCAATTCCTTTTCGTTGTTGCTGGTGATGATGACCAAGGGACGGTGCACTGCCTTGATGGTGCGATCCAGCTCGTAGACATGAAATTCCATGCGATCCAATTCCTGCAACAAATCGTTGGGAAATTCGATGTCCGCCTTGTCGATCTCGTCGATCAACAGCGCCACCCGCTGCTCTGCCACAAAACTCTCCCACAGCTTGCCCTTGCGGATGTAGTGATCGATGTCATCGATTTTCCCGCCCAGTTGCGAGTCGCGCAGACGCGCCACCGCATCGTATTCATAGCGCCCCTGTTGTGCACTGGTCGTGGATTTGATATGCCACTCGACCAGTGGCATGCCCAGCGCACCCGCCACCTCCTCGGCCAACATGGTTTTGCCAGTGCCGGGCTCGCCCTTGACCAGCAGCGGTCGCTCCAGCGTCAGGGCAGCGTTGACGGCCACCTGCAGCTCCTTGCCGGCGATATAGCGCTCGGTGCCTTCGAATTTCATCAGTCGTCAATCCCCGGTGTGTTGCCGTTCAGTGATGCCATCAGTGGCAGCAGCGCATAGGATGGATCGTCGGCAGCACCGCAGCGCGCCACCCCCTGCGCTGTCGGGTGATCGAAATCGCATAACGAGGGGCCGATGCGATTCCAATCGAGCACGATTTTACGGGCAGCGAATTTCCAGCAGCTCCCGTCGCGGCATTCGTAGTGATCTAGATAGCGCCCACCGATGATGGCGTCCTGCGGGCCGTCGGGCGTCTGCACCCGATGATAGGCGATGATGTTGAGTTCGCCCTCAGCGCGCACACCGTCTGGATGCAAGGCGATCAGATGGTTGGTGATATGGTGCGTCGTCAGCTCGATGTCCGCCATGATCTGCGGCAGGCGGTCGATGAATTCCATCGCTGGCCCCTTGAACATGCCGCCGTGATCGTCGGTGGCATCCTCGTGGTACAGGCTGCGCATCAAGTCAAAATCGCGCCGATCCGAGGCACGGCAATAGAGCAACGCCAACTGCCGGATGCGATCCTTGGCGATCAGCGCCGCCAGCGCCGCCGCTGCTGAGCCATCGTCATTCATCGCTAATTCCACCGTAACCGCAACTGATTAGAAGAGCCTCGCCGTCGCCTGCGCCGCCGCTCTGAGACAGGCAGTCGCCGCCGCTCTGAGACCAGCAGTCGCCGCCGCCCCGAGGCGGTGTACCGAGGCGGTGCCCCGGCGAGCACAGCCGCACGCGAGAGCGCGGTGGAGCGAATACGATACCACGCGACAGCGAGTTGGCTGAACGTCCAAACCAGCAACACCGCCGCCAAAGACAGCTGTAACACCCGCAGCGAATCGGCCAAATCGGCGCTGTTGTTGCGGATGATCGCCAGCGGCAAAGTCGTCACGGCCGGTAGCCAACGCGACGATGCGCCGCTCTCGGCGATGGTCACCGGGGTGAGCAACACCGCCACCGCCCACAGCCACAGCAAGGAGCGCAGACGGGGAAAGGGGAAGCGCCGCAACAACCAAGCCAGCTGCAGGCAGAGCAGCGAGGCGAGCGTGAGATAAGTGGTCCATACCGGCGAGTAGTCGTTCGGCACCCGCGCCAACAGCCATTCGATCAGCCCCATCGCGGACACAGCTCATGTAGCACATCGGCCAAGACTTGGAGACGCCATTCACCGAGCTCGGCAATCGGCATCTCCTCGCCAGTGCTGGCCGCATCGACCAAGCGCAGGCGATCTCGCTTGGAGCACAGGAATTCCACCCCGAGGCCGAGCTGCGCGGCTTTGGCCTTGCCCGCCTCTGCTAAAGCCTCCAGTTGCTGGGTTTCGGCGGGCGTGGTGGCGGCGCGCTCGCTCAGCGCCAAGGACATGCGCTCGGGGATCGGGTCGGCTGCCGCCAAGCGCATCAACTCGAGCAAGTCCTCGCCGCTTTTACGGCGCAGCTTCGGCGACAGCCCCGACACTTGATCCAGCTCTTGGAGCGTCTGCGGATGTGCGCGCGCCAGCGCCAGCAACACGGCATCTTCGACCAGCCACTGGCGCGGCAGGTCGCGCTGGCGGGCCATGTCCTCGCGCCACTCACACAGTCTGCGGATCACGGGCAACAACGCCGGATTGCGCAGTTTGCGGCGCGTCGGGCGACCCAGCGGCAGCTGCGAAATATCGGAGGGCTGGCGCAGGCGGCACAATTCGGACTCGAGCCACGACAGACGCCCCAGACGCTCGAGCTCGGTGTGCAGGATGCGGTAGAGCGGCAACAGATGCACCACATCTTCTACCGCGTAGCAAAGCTGGGCCTCACTCAGCGGCCGATGCAACCAATCCGAACGCGTCTCACTCTTGCCCAGCTCGATCGACAGGTGCTTTTGCACCAGAGTTTTATAGGCCACCGGCTCGGTCTCAAAGCCGCAGATCATCGCCGCCAGCTGGGTGTCAAAGAGCGGGGCGACCTCAATGCCTGGCAACAGGCGATCAAAGACTTGCAGATCCTCACCGCAGGCGTGCAACACTTTGAGCGTGCCGCGCCCGCTCAGCAATTCATCCAGCGGTGCCAAGTCGTGTATGCGCATCAGGTCGACCAAGCAGTGCCGCTCGCCGTCGCTGACCTGCAACAGCGCGGGAATCGAATAGTAAGTGCTCTTGCGCATGAACTCGGTGTCCAGCGCCAGCGCATCACAGCACAGCCAGCCCCGCAGCTCAGCGCGCAGCTGCGCGTCGCTCTCGACCATGACCCAATCAATGCTGCCGGAAGCGGCCCCTGCGCCGCCACCCCCCCACGCTGTCACGACGCCCCCGAGACAGACATGGGCCGCCGCTCGCTGATGGCCTGACCCAAGGTGCCGCTATCGACAAAGTCCAGCTCGCCGCCCTGCGGCACCCCTTGGGCGATGCGCGAGATGCGCAGCGGGGCGGCACACAGCTGCTCGCAGAGAAAAGCCGCCGTCGCTTCGCCCTCCATCGTGGCACTGGTGGCCAAGATCAGCTCGTCCAACGCCCGCTCGGCCACCAACTGCAGCAATTGCTCACAGCCCAGCTCCTCGGGGCCGATACCATCGATGGGCGAGAGCCGCCCGAAGAGCACAAAATAGCGCCCCCGATAGCGCCCACTCTGCTCGATCGCCGCCAGATCGGCCGGCTGCTCGACCACGCAGAGCTGCTTTTCATCGCGCCCGCTCGCCGCGCACAGCGGACACAGCGGCTGCTCGCTGAGATTGCGGCAGTGCTCGCAATGGCCGATCTCCTCCATCGCGCGCTGCAAGCAGGCAGCCAGTTGCTTGCCACCCTCGCGGTCGCGCTGTAGCAGGTGCAGGGCGAGGCGCTGGGCACCGCGCGGACCGATACCGGGCAGGCGGCGCAAGGCCTCAAGCAACTCGACCAGCAAGGGGCTGAACAGCGTCATCACGATTTGGCCGACACTGCGCGCACCGACTCGGGCAGCAGTTGCGCATCAAAGCGCTGCTGCAATGCCAACACCTTGGGGTCGGCCGCCAGGCGCTGCGAGGCCTCGCGTAAAGAAGCCTGCAACAAGAGCGCTTGGCACTGCGCCGGAGTCTGCGGCAGCTCAGTGCCAGAGGCGACCCGCTCGATGCGCACAAGCAGCTCCGTACCCAGCTGAGCATTGATACAGCGCGCCAATTCCCCGGCGTGCTCCTTGGCCAACAGCGCGCTGTGCTCCTCGGCGATGCACAGCCGCCATTCATGCTCGCCGCGATCTTCATCGCGCAGCGCGCAGTGCCCGGCCACAGTCGCCAGCCTACCGCGCAGACCCAGCTGCTCGCACAGCGACCGCCAGTCGACAGCCTGCGGTGGGGTGGCGGCGGCAGGTGGCACCGCCGTGGCTGCGGCGGAGGGGGATGCCGTGGCGACGGCAGCGGGAGATGCAGCGGCAGGGGGCGGCAGCTCGGCGGCAGGAGGCGGCTCGGTGCTGCGAGCACTGGCAGGGGATGACTCTTGGGCGGTACCGCCCCCGGCGCTACTGGCCGGGGCGGCGGTGGGTGACGCTGCGCCGCTGTCAGCACCCGCCGCCGCAGGAGCCGCAGCCCCGCCGCTAGCCGGAGCGGCAGCAGAGCCGCCATCATTGGGCAGCAGACGGAAACTCAGCATCCGCAGCAGGCTCATCTCCAGCGCGCCGCGGGCACCGGGGGCCAATTCGAAATCACGCCGCCCGATCACCCCAGCCTGATAGAACAGCTGCACCGTCTCGGGATCCAAACGCTGCGCCCAGTCGGCGATGCGCTGATCGCCGCTGCCGGGAACAGCCTGCTCCACGGCGATGCGGTGCAGTAATTCCATCAACTCCACCAGCAGCCCGCGATAATCCGGACAAAAGGCCGCCAGCTGCTCCACCTCCGACAGCAGCGTCTGGCCATCGCCCGCCAGCAGCGCCTCCAGCAGCGCCGGCACCCGATCTTGACCCACCGTGCCGAGCATCTCCCGCAGCCGCCCCAGCTCGAGGCGACCGCCACCGTGGGCGATGGCTTGATCGCACAGACTCAGCGCATCTCGCATGCTGCCATCGGCGGCTTTGGCCAGCGCTGCCAGCGCCGCTGGCTCGGCCTCCACCGGCTCTTCCTCGGCGGCGAGCACCCGCGCCAGCTGGGCGGCGATCGCAGCCTGCTCCAGATGCCGCAGATGGAATTGCAGACAGCGTGAGAGCACCGTGGCAGGCAGCTTGCGCGGCTCGGTGGTGGCGAGCAGGAAACGGACATGCTCCGGGGGCTCCTCCAAAGTCTTGAGCAGCGCGTTGAAACTATGATCCGAGAGCATATGCACCTCGTCGATCAAATAGATGCGAAAGCGCCCCTGAGCGGGCGCATAGGCCACTTTGTCCAGCAGTTCCCGAGTGTCCTCGATACGGGTGCGCGAGGCGGCATCCACCTCGAGCAGGTCGGGGAAGCGCCCCTCATCGACAGCGCGGCAGTTGCCGCACTCACCACAGGGCTCGGCGGTCACACCACCCTCGCAGTTGAAGCAGCGGGCGAGGATACGGGCCAGCGAAGTCTTGCCGACACCGCGAGTGCCGGTAAACAGATAGGCGTGATGCAGGCGGCCGCGCTCCAAGGCGTTGCGCAACGCGCTCACCACAGCCTCCTGCCCGACCACCTGTGAAAAATTGCGCGGCCGCCACTTGCGAGCCAGCACTTGATAACTCATCGAGGCGAGGGTCGCCCTATAGACTGGGGAATAAGCTCTTTATTATCGGTGATGTGGGGCTAAGGGGCAACTTAAGGGGTGATGTGGGGGGGGATAGAATGCACGGGGTCGATTTCGGCCACCACTGAGCGCAGTAATTGGGAGGGTGCGCAGGACTTGAACCCGCATCTCCTGTGTTGATATAATTAAGTTGAAAGTGCTTAATATATCAAAGTCCACAGGCATCTTATCCGCTTGGACGAACACCCTTAGCTCCAAGGCTAAACCATGTGTAAGTCTTTGTCAAGCTTGAATTTAATCCGTTTTTTCCTATTAGTACGATACTTAAGAGTACAACCCTTACAGCTCTCCCTAATAGCTAACCCCGCCAGCTCATCAAACCACGTACCTCGTACGTGCCGATGCTGGAACCCAATATTGCTGGCAACCAGAATCATCTGGCTTGTCTGTGGTCGTTCAAGTCCCAAGCCGTCAAGTCCACATCCGGTTCGCTACCGCCTAAACGCTCCAATCTAAGTAAAACCTCGGGCTCTGTCGACTCCTTGGTGCCATCCCAATCAGCGCTAACAGTGTCTTGCTGGATCCCTAGAGGTAGCTCATTGACCCGCGTCTCAGTCTTGGTATGATCACTACGTCGCTCGAACAAGAAATTGACCAGAATCGATAGCCGTGTGTGATCCGCTGCCAGTAGAAGCCAATCGCCTTGCCGTTCGCCTGGCCGTGGATGTCCGGGGCTGATCTTGATGGAAAAGTTGCCCTGCTCATCGATAGTCAGTGCAGATTTATCCAGTGTTTTGAATGCAGCGCTTGGCCCTTGGCTACTCTCCTCCTTCGAGCTGTGGTGCTGGATGCTCAACCCCTCGTTCCAATTACCACTCAGGCGATAAGTCGAGTCACTACTGACCCTAAGGCTTATCTCCCGGGAGAAAACCTTATAGCTGCGCTCAGAATTTGACATGCTCGAGACCTCCTGCTCAAATCCGTAATGGAAGATTATAGAGGCAGAATTTCAGCGATTTCCCCAAACCGCCCCAACACTAGTTATGAAAGCGGTGTTGGATGTGCCGTTGTCGCTCTGCGATCTGCTGTCTGCGCTGCTCGGCACTCACCGTGGGCATCTCGGCGGGGAGATGCGCTCGCAGCTCTGCAAAGGGCACCACTTGCGTCCTGAGCTGAGGCTCTTGCTGCACTTTCATCCAGCGATGCGTCACCAAGGCCCGCTGCCGCCCCTCCGTGTCGAGCCAATTGGGAATGGCCGGATCCCGGTGAGCCAACACAAACCAGACCTTGCCATCCGGGCTGAAATAAGCTTGCTCCATATTGATGCTGGTCAGCCGATTGGCATAGTCACCGGCATCGAACCAGGCATGGGTATAGGTCTGGAATGACCAGTAGTCCGCCGGTGCCAGCACCAGCTCCATAATCAGCGCCTCATCGGCAGCCAGCTCAAAGAGAATCCCCCCATAGGACAGCACCGAAGAGCCGCCGCTGACCGAGCGCAGCGCCCCGGCCTCGTTCACTTTGCGGTTCAGTACAGCAGCCTTCATCCAGCGATTCCAGCCAGTCAGGCTACCCTCAATCCATGCCGCGGCCTTGGCCAGCCGCTGAGCGACCACCGCCTCCGTCAGGATGGCGGGGGCAAGCCCCTCATTGCCCACCTTGACCAGATAGAACTGAGCGTCGGCATCCTCTTGCCAATCGGCGAAATAGACCCGCAGCGAGAGCAGCGTGTGATCCTCGGCCAGCTCGAGCCAATCGCCCTGCTGTGGCGCTTGTGGGCTGATCGTGATGGAGAAGTTCCCCTGCGCATCAATGTTCAGTGCAGATTTATCCAGCGTTTGAGAGGCACCGATTTCCCCGAGATGCAGATCCCCCTTCGAGCTTTGCAGCGCGATTTCACGCACCCCTTGCAAATTACCGCTCAGCAGATAAGTCGAGTCGCCACGAATACTGGCGCGCAGATACTTGTTATCCACATTGGGGCCACCCCAGCCCGTCGTGTCTGTGTTGACCACCTTGAGAGAGGGAAACTCCGGATCGGCGTGATCAAACTCGATGCTCAGCCCTTCCACCACCATATGCGCCAATTGGCGCACAGCATCCGAGCGATCGCGATCCGTGGCCATCGGAAAGCTGTCGCCAGAGGCATTGGTGACGATATCGTCTGCGAGTAGCCGCTGCCCGAGAGCATGCATCCGCAGCGTGAAGTCATCCCACGCCAGCAATGCGGGGCTGGCGGACAGGGATTGGGCAATCTGTGTCGCTTTGTGGATCTGGAAGGTGCTGCCAGCGAACATTCCGGCTAGGAAGATTAGGGAGAGTAGTAGGGTTTTCTTGTTCATTGGGTGAAATCTGTTTAGCGGGGGTATAGGATGGTGATGATACTGTGGGTCACAGGCTATTGAAACCAGTGTGACACCCTTCAGCGATTCGAGGCACCCTGCGGGAGTTAATGCGTTGACAGCCAAGTCAACAACATGGTATAATAAAAAATTGGCGCGGCCTCCGTTTGAGTTCAGAAATTATGCAAACTGATATGCATTTTTATGGCACGTATACTATGGCAAGAGCAGCAGGTATTCCGGTTTGCGACAGTAAAACTATTGCCTATTCTGCTCAATTCGTAGATGACTCTACACAACAAGACAGTAAGTCACATAAAGACGGCGGACTTCTCTACGGTATTGCTACAGCACACCATCCTATAGGTGCTGCGGTTAATAGTATGATGAACCATGAGGAGCAACGCCGTGTATGGGTTCCTTTCCACTTCATCCCTGGAGGCGAAGGTGAATCCATGGAAGAAAAGCTGATTTGTGTGAAAAACAGCAAAATCGCAAATGAAATGATGAAGCATCATCTCCAACTTGCAATGGATCGCACTGCATATGGTTTAGAGCTGCTAGGGATAGGTGCTCATGTCTACATGGACACATTTTCTCACTATGGGTTCTCAGGGATAAGCTCAAAATATAATGCTGTCAAAGGTGGGTCTATCAAATTCATTGGAGTGCAGGATGCAAATGTCAAGAAGTACATCAAAAAGAAAAAATATGAATTCTTTCTGAAATTTTTCAGGGAAACAATTAGTTTTTTTGGTGAGGAATTTTCTAGAGCCTTAGGGCATGGTGGAGTGGCGACTTATCCTGATCGCCCTTTCCTTCATTGGCAAGTAAAATTTGAGGAGGAATTTTCTGGGAATAATGCAAGAGAAGATAGAAATAACCCTGATACATTTTTAGAAGGTTGCGAGGGATTACATCGATACTTTTCGGAATTTTCAAAACAGAATTATCCAGATAATGGACACAAGCTATTTGGTGACATTAAGGAGACAGTATCTGGCATTATAAAATATGAAGGAAAAAAAGATGCTCGTATAGATAAATGGCTTGATGCAATAAAAGAAGGGCATCTATTTAAACCAGAAGAAAATGAGCATGACATGTCTTATAAGGCATCGGAATGGGAAGATGAGAAGAAAAATTTCGACAAATTAGAATCCTCTGCACGTGCTCTTCGGACTCACGTTTATCGTTTTCACCAAGCAGCTGCGCTACACCGTTATTATGTGTTAAAAGACCTTTTGCCAGCAAATGGGATAGCTGTTTATTAGGCAAAATGTGGCCAGTAGAGAAATACCGACGACAGTGGTTTAACTTGGAAAGTTCCCCTCCTCCACAGAAAACCTATGTAGGACTACTTTACAGCATCAATATTGTCAACTTCTCTTTCTTTGCTAGCTGCTCTGATGCCTAGCACCGCTTCAGAGAATGTGGAAATTGTCAGCTACAAAGGATCCGGCCGATGATCATGTGATGCGAAGTGGCGTGTGCATGACATTATGAGTGATGCTGGCAAGTCAACGGTATAGACAATGCATCAGCCACAAATCTATCGACAGTACTGAAGCCAATCTGCACTGCAGCCCGTATCTATTGACCCTCCCCCCCTTGTTCCATGTGGCGAGCATCTTGTCGCCAAAAGGCCTTCTCCCTACGCTCCACCAGCCCAGCGAGTCAGCCTTAGATCGCCACCCATACTTGCATCACCATCACACCTGAGTCCATTGATAGAACTTGCTCTTTGGCATCGGGCTATTCATCCAAGATTGATCTGGGTCGGGGTCTGCGATCACTTCTGCAACCGGTTTCAGTCTGGGCATCGGCTCTGAGCGACGCACCCCGTTGCCAGTAATCCATTGCACTTTCCCGGTGTTTTGGATGGCCGCAACGATGCTGTTGGTCATCTGGCAATCACCGAGGCAGTAGTCCATGACCAGCTGATGGTTGCCTGCATGCCATTGCTTCGGGGCATCCGCACCATCCATGAGTTTTGTTTGCTGGATATTCATTCCCGCGGCCACCTTGCCGAGACCGATGGGGTAACCAGCTTGGTTGAAGAACTGAAACATGGGGTCGTAGCTCTGTAAGGCGATGCGGGCAGCAAGCACCATATCGTCGGCCTGATGCCCGATCCATTTCAAATCGAAGCCCACACCGTTCCATGCACAGACCATGCAATCTTGTTGCTGCATGGCCTCAAGATATTCGAGCAGTTCATGCGCCCGTTGCCGGGTGAGGTTCAAGGCTGGCTGGCCTGCCTCATCCTTGGAATACCACAGCTGTTCATCGCCGCCATGAATCGCTGTCGCTGCCACCGAGAGATGAAAGGGGGCGTACTGCTCGATGTCCTCGCGTGGAGCCAGCTCAAACAGATCTGAGAGTTCGGTGTCAAAACTCAAGCATTTCATCCTAGCCCCCCATCACCCCAATCCCCGGCCCCAGCGGCAGTTCATCGGCGCTGATCACCCCCGGCACCGCCGCACACACCGCCGGAATGGCATGGATCGCCCGCATCCCGGTCGCCAAGCAGCCCGCCACCGCCGGTGCCTCGCCCTTGCTGCCCCGAAACAGCGTCTCCTGCTCGATGTTCGGGCTGCCTTCGATGAGGATCCGATAGCAGTCGTCCTCTGCCAACTTCGCCCGCGGCCAGTGGGGTGCCGCCTGATTGGTGATGCGGTTGACATGCTCGATGACCAGTGCCGCCCGGCCCCCCACCCAGCCGCGTATCTCAAAGCGCACGGCGGCGCAGTGCCCTGCTTGCACGGCGCAGCTGCCGTCGGCAGCTGCGATGTCCTCAGGCGTCGCCCACTTCTCGTAGACGGTGTCCACCCGCTCCAGCGGGGCGCGCAACTGGTCGGCCATCAGGTAGATGGTCGGCCCCCAAGCGTAGATCAAGAGCTCCGGCTCCTCCAATAGCCCCTTGGTCTCTAGCGGAGCGGCCAGCGCCATCGGCCCATAGGCCGAGCCGGCATAGCTGGAGTAATCGATGATCTCCTGGATGCGCAGGCTGTCGATGCGCCCACAGACGCCAGTGAGCAGGAGCGGCAGGATGTCGTTCATAAAGCCGGGATCGATGCCGGTGGTGAAGCAGCTGCGGGCGTTCTCGACGCAGGCCTGCTGCACCGCTGCCCACTCACTCGGGGAGACTTTGGGGGACTTGTGATAGACCCAAGGCGACATCGCCGTGGACACCACATGCTTGCCAGCACGCAGGGCCTTGATGTGGTTGTCGCGGTTGGCACCGGCCTGCTCCGCTGTGGGGCCGTAATAGGCCACCACATCGGCCGCGGTCGCCAGCACGGCGTCGGCATCGTCGCTGGCGGCCAAGCCGATGGGCCCGCGCCCGATCAACTCCCCCACATCCACGCCCGCCTTGTCGGGATTGTGGACGATCACCCCCACCAGCTCGTACTGTGGGTTGTCGAACAGCTCGCCGATCACCATCTTGCCGACCACGCCGGTGCCCCAGACAATCACCCGGTAGGGCGTGTCGGTGCCCGCCTCAGCCATCTGCAATGCCGCTTCCGCCATGGTTCCAACCCTCGTCAAGGCACACTCTGGAAGTGCTGAGTATAGACGGCCAGAGCCCGCCGCCACCGACCCGCAACACCACGCGCCACACCCCGCTCTGTATTGCCATTGAGCGGCTGGCGGTGCTACAATCAATCCTGCCCAGCGGGGGTAAGTCTCGGCACGATGAAAAAGGCAAGTATCGGCACGATGAAAAAGTTCTTCTCAAACACGGCAATATATATATATGCAGCTATTCATTTAGTTGTTGCTTTCGGCATGGACACCGTATTTTTACCATTCATTAATCAAAGCAACCTTCCTTTAAATATTCAAAAAATATCCGAATTTATTAATTCGGATAACACATACTCATATGGCATAGCCATCGCGCTGGTTTTATTAAGTATATTTAATGCTATTAGATCTGACGGGACACCCCACCATTTTAGTTTATTCATGCTGGCTTATTTATTCATGATTTTCTTAGAGCCTATTCGCATATTAATGAACATAGAAATTTTTATATTTGTTGGGGAAATAATTTTGATTCTATCATTTTCAACTTTAGTTATGTTTCTCATCTTGATTTCTGAAACCTTTCTTTTCCAAAGAACAGATGAAGAAATCATGGATTCTGGTTTCGATGAAGTCCCCAATACCATAAAGAGAATAAGGTTGGGATATATTTGGTTTTGTGTTGTATTATTAAGTACAGTAATTTATGTGAATTTTTTGCTATTGGAGCCTGTTAACATAAAGATCTTCTGGCTGTTGTCTGTAGTAGGTTTATTGGGATTTTCAAGGATCGCATTTATCAGTGCAAATTTACTGAAGATGAGGCGGCATTTAAAGGACAAGGGTTATGACGATGAATTTTTGAAAATCAGAGGAAAATCCATGGACATTTCAACGATGATGCGGGCTTTTGATCAGCATGAGTATAGGTACTCTATGTTGGGACTGACTTGTCCCCCATCTCCGCATATTAAACAAAGCGAACTATTTGAAATTGCATCTAAAGCAGGCTTTGGTGAGAAAATTGATTCAGATGAATTTGAAAAAATAGTGATGCACAATAAATCCATCATTAATGACAGGAATGGTCATGGCTGGGCACCGTTTTCAATATGTGTCGCCAATGCCTCATCGCCATGGGAAACATCTACATCAAAAATAAAGGACCGTAGAAATATTTTTAGAGTTTTGAGCATTCTTCTGCATAATGGTGCTAATATAAATATAAATAATTATATGATGATGAGTCCATTAAATTTCGCAATAAAGTATGGGGATTTAGAAATGGTGAAATTTCTTGTGGAGAATAACGCGGATATAAAGAAAAAAGAAGGCACATTAGGCATTCCATCGCTAAAGTATGCCCATAATGACCATATGGAACAGGCTCTCGAACTTAGACAAATTGAAATATATGGATATTTGAAAAATCATCTGCAGAAGTGATCTGGCCTCCTTATCTTTCCGCACCATCGATCGGTCTTGAGCCAATGTCCTATAAAACTTCCCATAGTGGCAAAAAACCACTGCCGAAAAAAATCAAAAATGACTATAAATCGCCAATGTAATTGATTGCATTAACAACCGCAAGGGCATGTCAAAAACCATTGAAAATCAATAACTTATGATCGCTTGAGCGGAAATTCAACACCCCCCTCCCCGCTTGCAATACCCTCATCCTCCATGCTATAATATCCTCCGTTCAGCGCAAGTATCGCGCCAAGCTAACAACCACAGCAAAAGACCACGGAGAAGCACATCATGTCCCTCACCGGCTCCAAAACCGCCCAGAACCTCAAAGATGCCTTCGCCGGCGAAAGCCAGGCCAACCGGCGCTACCTCTACTTCGCCACCAAAGCCGATATCGAGGGTAGCCCCGATGTGGCCACGGTCTTCCGCGCCACCGCCGAAGGTGAAACGGGCCACGCCCACGGCCATCTGGAATATCTGGAAGCTGTCGGCGACCCAGCCACGGATCAGCCCATCGGCAGCACCGAGCAGAACTTGCGCTCGGCGATCCACGGCGAAACCCACGAGTACACCGATATGTACCCGGGCATGGCAAAAACGGCCCGCGCAGAGGGCTTCGACGAGATCGCCGACTGGTTCGAGACGCTGGCCAAGGCCGAACGCAGCCACGCTGGCAAGTTCCAAAGGACGCTGGCTAGCTACCTCGAAAGCTGAGCGCCCCGCGCCGTCTAGCGCACACACCCGCCGCTGCGATGCCGAGCTGGCTCGGTAGCACTCGCTGATGAGCGAGGCAGACAAGCCCAGCGAAGGTGGCCTCGAAGCCTCTGTCCGCCATCCAGTGCCATGGCGCGAGGACTCTTTCTATGAGCGCGAGGAAGTCGATGCCGAGCTGGAGCGCGTCTTCGATATCTGCCATGGCTGTAGACGCTGCTTCAGCCTGTGCGCATCCTTCCCCACGCTCTTCGAGCTGATCGACGAGTCGGCCAGCGGCGAGACCGAGGATGTGACCAAGGCCGACTACGCCAAGGTCAGCGAGCAGTGCTTCCTGTGCGATCTGTGCTATCAGACCAAATGCCCCTATGTGCCGCCCCACCCGTGGCAGGTGGATTTCCCGCACCTGATGCTGCGCGACAAGGCGGCGCACTTTCGCGCCAAGGGGGCCTCGTGGCGCGACCGGCTGATCACCTCCACCACCACCGTCGCTCGCCTCGCCTCCACCCCGCTGCTCGACCGCGCCGTCAACGCCGCCAACCGCACGCCGCTGCTGCGCAAGGCGCTGGAGAAAACCGCGGGCATCGACGCCCGCGCACGCCTGCCGCGCTATCACTCGCATCATCTGGGCAAGCGCCTCAGCGCCCCCTGCCCGCCTGAGGGCGAGGCGCAGCCCGCGGGCCCGACGCGGGGTCGGGTGGCCATCTTCGGCACTTGCTACGGGCGCTGGAACCGTCCGGACATGGCCGCGGACTTGGCCGCCGTGCTGGCTCACAACCAAATCCCGGCGGCGCTGTCGGCGGCCGCGCAGTGTTGCGGCATGCCGAAGATGGAGCTCGGCGATCTGGCCACCGTCGACCAGCTGCGCGCAGCCAATATCCCACCGCTGCTGGAGGCTGTGGAGCAGGGCTGCGACATCCTCGCCCCGGTGCCCTCCTGTGTGCTGATGTTCCGCCAGGAACTGCCGTTGCTATTTCCTGAAGATGAAGCCGTCCAGCGGGTGGCCGCGCAGCTCTTCGACCCTTTCGAATACCTGATGCACCGCCACCGAGCCGGGCTGCTGAACACCGACTTCCCGGGCGGCGGCGGCGGGCGTGTGCTGTACCACGCCGCCTGCCATTGGCGGGTGCAGAACTTGGGTGCCTGCACCCGCCAGCTGCTGCAGCTGCTGCCAAACACCGAGGTGGATACGGTGGAGCACTGCTCCGGACACAACGGCACCTACGCCGTGCGTGCCGAGACCCGCGACAACGCGATGAAGATCACCGCCCCAGTGCTGCGTGCGGCCCGCGCCAAGGATGCCGACGGCGGCTACGATGAGTACACCAGCGACTGCCCGCTGGCCGCCGACCACATCGTCGACGGCTTGGAGCCGGGCACCGAGCGCGAAGCCCCCCACCCGATCAGCCTGCTGCGCCGCGCCTATGACATCTGATCCCGCCGCCGCCAGCGGCCCCATCGCTGTGGCCGAGCTGTGGCCGCTGGAGCTCTATGAAGAGCGGCGGGAAGCATTCCGCAGCCGTGCCATGGCCGCGCGCGCTGTGCGCCGCGTGGCCATCGGCGAGCATCTGACACTGCTGTTCGAGAACCGCCTGACCATCTTCTATCAGATCATGGAGATGCTGCGCTCGGAAAAAGTGATCGACCAGGCCAGCCGCCAGCACGAGCTGGACAGCTACAACCCGCTGATCAGCGATGCTGGCAACCTGCGGGCGACGCTGCTGGTCGAATACGCCGAGCGCGCGGAGCGCGATGCGCAGCTGCGCGTGCTGCACGGCCTCGAGCGGCAGCTGTGGCTCGGCATCGGCGCGGGCGAGCGCAGCATGGCCATCGCCAACGAAGACCAAACATGCCAGATGGATGAGGGCAGAACAGCGGCGGTGCACTATCTGCGCTATCCGCTGTCGGCGGCGATGCGGCGGGCGGCGGGCGCGGGCGCCACCATCTGCTGCGGCGCTGAGCACCCACACTATGCCTGTGATAGCGGCGCGTTGCCCGCGGCCACCCGGCGCGCCCTGCAGGCCGACCTGCGCGCAGGCGCGCCCGCTTGATGGACAGCACAGTCAACCGCCAATGGCTGCTCGCCGCACGCCCCCAAGCTGAGGTCGGCCCGGAGCACTTCGAATACCGCGAGGCCGCCGTGCCGGAGCCGGGCGATGGGCAGCTGCTGGTGCAGCTCCTGTATTTCAGCCTCGACCCGGCGATGCGCCCATGGATGGACGATGTGCCCTCCTATCTGCCGCCAGCGGCGCTCGGCGAGCCGATGCGGGCGGCGGCGCTGGGGCGGGTGGTCAAGGGCAGCGCGGCGCTGCCGCAGCACCCCGAGGGCAGCTTGGTGCAGGGGCTGTTCAGCTGGCAGGACTATGTCATCTGCGACCCGATGGGGCTGACAGCACCGGCACCGGTGCCGGACGATGTGCCGCTGGAGGTCTCGCTGGGTGTGCTCGGCGGCACCGGCATGACCGCTTGGGTGGGCATGCTGGAGCTGGGGCAGCCACAGGCTGGCGAGACGGTGCTGGTCTCGGCCGCCGCCGGAGCCACCGGCTCGGTGGCCGCACAGCTGGCGCGCATCAAGGGCTGTCGGGTGATCGGCATCGCCGGTGGGCCGGAAAAATGTGGCTGGCTGCGCGAGGCCTGCCGCCTGGATGCCGCCATCGACTACCGCAGCGAGGATGTCGCCACGCGCTTGGGCGAGCTGTGCCCGCAGGGTGTCGAGCTGTTCTTCGACAATGTCGGCGGGGCGATCTTCGATGCCGCAATGGTCAATATGAAGGATCACGGTCGCGCCATCCTCTGCGGGCAAATCTCGCGCTACAACGCCTCCTCTCCCACGGGGAGCAGCGGGCTGGTGCAGGTGATCATGCGACGGCTGACGATCAAGGGCTTTGTCATGATCGATCATATGGACAAGATCGAAACGGCGCGCACGCAGTTGGCCGCGTGGGTGGCCGCTGGCGAGATCGCCCACCGGGTCGATGTGCTGGAGGGTTTCAAACGCCTGCCAGAGGCACTGATGCGGCTGTTCCGGGGGCAGAATATCGGCAAGCAACTGCTGCGCTCCGAGGCTGCAATGGGCACTGATGCTGAGGCCACAAGAACACGCGACCAACGTGCCGCCAGCACCGCTGGCGCACAGTAGCGCAGTACCGCTGACACCATCGAATCCGCTGAGAGGAAGCTAAGTGATCAAAGATTTTCAAGGCAAAGTGGCAGTGATCACCGGAGCCGCCAGCGGTATCGGCTTGGCGCTGGCCGAGCGCGCCATCGCCGAGGGCATGCGCGTGGTGATGGCCGACATCGAGGCCGATCGCGTGCGCGCCGAGGCCGAGCGCTTGGGCGCAGACGGCGGGGAGCTGCTGGCGCTGCCATGCGATGTCGGCGACCCCGATGCCGTGCGCGACTTGGCGCGCAGCGCGCGCGAGCGTTTCGGTGCGGTGCATCTGCTGTGCAACAACGCCGGTGTCAGCGGAGGTGGCAAAACTTGGGAGATCCCGCTCGAAGAGTGGCGTTGGATCCTCGATGTCAATCTGTGGAGTGTGATCTACGGCCTGCACCACTTCCTGCCGGATATGTTGGCGCATGGGGATGCGGGTCATGTGGTCAACACTGCCTCCATCGCCGGCTTGATGTCAGTGCCAAACATCGCTCCTTACAGTCTCAGCAAACACGCCGTGGTGTCGCTGTCGGAGGGCTTGTTCTCTGAGCTGCGCAACGAGCAGGCAAAAATCGGCGTCTCGGTGCTGTGCCCGAGTTTCGTCGCCACCCAAATCCACTTGGCGGCGCGCAACCGCAAGCTGAGTGAAAACTTCGGCGAGGCCGAACGCGCCACTGAATTGGCACAGGCCAGAATGTTTGAGGGGTTTCTCAGCGACACCGCGATGCCGGTGAGTAAAGTGGCGGACTTGGTTTTCGGCGCTGTGCGCGCAGAGGATTTTTACATCCTGACGCACAAAAAAGGCAGCTTGGAAAACATCGAGCGCCGCCTGCGCGGCATCGTGGAAAACGACCCACCGCACATCACCGAGCCGAGTGCATTCCCGCTGGAATGGTAGTACGGATGATGTCAGCAACCATCAGCTAATCGTATAGTGTCTGGAGCTGGGGCGGATTGGTGATGTCAGAACAAATTTTGCAAACTTTGGTGATTATGATACAACTAGGTTGTTGCTGGTTAATATGGAAAGCATTTAGGGAAAGGATGAAGTGGCGATGGCTTTTAATGCCCCTGTGCTTGATGATTGTTATAAGTGGCTGTGTGTATACAGGGATCGGGCAGACAAGGATTTCATTAGAGACACAAGAAATACTACGAGGTGATCTTGCTCCACAGAAGGCCACCTCTGATCTATCCGTGGGCTCTGATCCCCCAGACCCCATAGCCCTCGACAAACGTGCATGGGACTATTATCGTCAAGGCCTATACGCCAAAGCCGAGCCGCTCTTACTGCGCGCCTTGACTATCAGAGAGAAATCCCTCGGCTCCGATCACCCTGACACCGCAACATCCCTCAATAACCTCGCCCTACTGTACAAATCCCAAGGCCTATACGCCAAAGCCGAGCCGCTCTTTCTACGCGCCTTGACGATCAAAGAGAAATCCCTCGGCTCTGATCACCCTGACACCGCAACATCCCTCAATAACCTCGCCGAACTTTACCGATCCCAAGGCCTATACGCTAAAGCTGAGCCGCTCTTGCTACGCGCCTTGGCTATCAGAGAGAAATCCCTCGGCTCTGATCACCCTAGCACCACAACATCCCTCAATAACCTCGCCGAACTTTACCGATCCCAAGGCCTATACGCCAAAGCCGAGCCGCTCTTACTGCGTTCCTTGGCTATCAAAGAGAAATCCCTCGGCTCTGATCACCCTGGCACCGCAACATCCCTCAATAACCTCGCCGGACTTTACAAATCCCAAGGCCTATACGCCAAAGCCGAGCCGCTCTACCAATACACCTTGACTATCACAGAGAAATCCCTCGGCTCTGACCACCCTGACACCGCAACATCCCTCAATAACCTCGCCCTACTGTACTATTCCCAAGGCCTATACGCCAAAGCCGAACCGCTCTTGCTACGCGCCTTGGCTATCACAGAGAAATCCCTCGGCTCTGATCACCCTAGCACCACAACATCCCTCAATAACCTCGCCGAACTTTACAAATCCCAAGGCCTATACGCTAAAGCTGAGCCACTCTTGCTACGCGCCTTGACTATCAGAGAGAAATCCCTCGGCTCTGATCACCCTGACACCGCAACATCCCTCAATAACCTCGCCACACTTTACTATTCCCAAGGCCTATACGCTCAAGCTGAGCCGCTCTTGCTACGCGCCTTGACTATCACAGAGAAATCCCTCGGCTCTGATCACCCTAGCACCGCAACATCCCTCAATAACCTCGCCGAACTTTACAAATCCCAAGGCCTATACGCCAGAGCCGAGCCGCTCTTGCTACGCGCCTTGACTATCAGAGAGAAATCCCTCGGCTCCGATCACCCTGACACCGCAACATCCCTCAATAACCTCGCCCTACTTTACCGATCCCAAGGCCTATACGCTAAAGCTGAGCCGCTCTTGCTACGCGCCTTGACTATCAGAGCGAAATCCCTCGGCTCCGATCACCCTGACACCGCAACATCCCTCAATAACCTCGCCGCACTTTACGAATCCCAAGGCCTATACGCCAAAGCTTTGCCACTCTACCAATACGCCTTGACTATCACAGAGAAATCCCTCGGCTCTGATCATCCCGACACTGCAACATCCCTCAATAACCTCGCCCTACTGTACTATTCCCAAGGCCTATATGCTAAAGCTGAGCCCCTCTTACTGCGCGCCTTGACTATCAGAGAGAAATCCCTCGGCTCTGATCACCCTGACACCGCAACATCCCTCAATAACCTCGTCGAATTTTACCACTCTATAGGAGAACCTCATAAAGCTAAGCAATACGAGCAATGGTTATTGAGTGCCAAGAAATGATCCTCACTATTCGAGGATGCCATCCCCCTCCTCTCAGCGGCACTCCTCGCTAATCTGCTCCAGCAGTTCCACCGCTAGGCACAGTTCTTCCTCACCCAGTGCGGCCAGATGGCCGGTTGAGGTCTCTAGCTAAAGTAGCCTCGTCAGGATTTCGCTGGCGGCAGTAGCGCAGTGCATTGCTGTTAGTGCTGCCATCTCGTCGCCGGGCTGGAATGCTATTGCCACCTTAGGCAAGACGATCTCGCCACCGTTGTGTAGCGCTACCGCCACGCTCTCGTCCGGCGCATAATCGGCGCTGAGCTCGGCGCGCTCGTGTACATAGTCCACCGCATTGGCGGTGTGGATTGAGCGACGGGGCATGGCTGTCACTCTTGGTCGATTACTCGTTGTTGTTGAAGGTCACGCAGGGAGAGATAACATCGATGAAGGCAAAACCTCAGTGCTGTATCACCTCCTTGGGGTACTGGCCGCATGCGCGGCATCAGTGGCAAACGACCCACCACACATCACCGAGTCGGGGGCGTTTCCACTGGAGTGGGGGGATAGCTCGGGGCTTGTGGGATGTGGGCAGCTCAGTCAATGCTATTCCAGATTCCCAATATTAGCTCCCTATTGTGCGACGATCGACACGACGCGCTTAGACCATGCCCACCGCTACAACTTGACGGATGATGTCAGAAACCATAAGCTAATCGTATAGTGTCTGGAACTGGGGCGGATTGGTGATGTCAGAACAAATTTTGCAAACTTTGGTGATTATGATACAACTAGGTTGTTGGTGGTTAATATGGAAAGCATTTAGGAACAGGATGAAGTGGCGATGGCTTTTAATGCCCCTGTGCTTGATGATTGTTATAAGTGGCTGTGTGTATATAGGGATCGGGCAGACAAGGATTTCATTAAAGACACAAGAAATACTACGGGGTGGTCTTGCACCACAGAAGGCCGCCTCTGATCCCCTTTTCACCGCAACATCCCTCAATAACCTCGCCGAACTTTACCAAGTCCAAGGCCTATACGCCACAGCTGAGCCCCTCTTACTGCGCGCCTTGGCTATCAGAGAGAAACACCTCGGCCCTGATCATCCCGACACCGCAACATCCCTCAATAACCTCGCCGAACTTTACCAAGACGAAGGCCTATACGCCACAGCTGAGCCCCTCTTACTGCGCGCCTTGACTATCACAGAGCAATCCCTCGGCTCTGATCATCCCGACACCGCAACATCCCTCAATAACCTCGCCGAACTTTACCAAGCCCAAGGCCTATACGCCACAGCTGAGCCCCTCTTACTGCGCACCTTGACTATCAGAGAGAAATCCCTCGGCTCTGATCACCCTGACACCGCAATATCCCTCAATAACCTCGCCGAACTTTACCAAGTCCAAGGCCTATACGCTAAAGCTGAGCCGCTCTTACTGCGCGCCTTGACTATCACAGAGCAATCCCTCGGCTCTGATCACCCTGACACCGCAATATCCCTCAATAACCTCGCCGAACTTTACCAAGACAAAGGCCTATACGCTAAAGCTGAGCCGCTCTTGCTACGCGCCTTGGCTATCACAGAGACATCCCTCGGCTCTGATCACCCTGGCACCGCAACATCCCTCAATAACCTCGCCGAACTTTACCAAGACGAAGGCCTATACGCTAAAGTCGAGCCCCTCTTGCTACGCGCCTTGACTATCAGAGAGAAATCCCTCGGCTCTGATCACCCTAGCACCGCAACATCCCTCAATAACCTCGCCGAACTTTACCAAGACCAAGGCCTATACGCCAAAGCCGAGCCCCTCTTACTGCGCGCCTTGACTATCAACGAGAAATCCCTCGGCTCTGATCACCCTGGCACCGCAATATCCCTCAATAACCTCGCCGAACTTTACCAAGACGAAGGCCTATACGCCAAAGCCGAGCCCCTCTTACTGCGCGCCTTGACTATCAACGAGAAATCCCTCGGCTCTGATCACCCTGGCACCGCAATATCCCTCAATAACCTCGCCGAACTTTACCAAGACGAAGGCCTATACGCCAAAGCCGAGCCGCTCTTGCTACGCGCCTTGACTATCAACTTGAAATCCCTCGGCTCTGATCACCCTGACACCGCAACATCCCTCAATAACCTCGCCGAACTTTACCAAGACGAAGGCCTATACGCTAAAGCTGAGCCGCTCTTGCTACGCGCCCTGACTATCACAGAGAAATCCCTCGGCTCTGATCACCCTGACACCGCAATATCCCTCAATAACCTCGCCGAACTTTACCAAGACGAAGGCCTATACGCCAAAGCTGAGCCGCTCTTGCTACGCGCCTTGGCTATCATAGAGAAATCCCTCGGCTCTGATCACCCTTTCACCGCAATATCCCTCAATAACCTCGCCGAACTTTACCAAGACGAAGGCCTATACGCTAAAGCTGAGCCGCCCTTGCTACGCGCCTTGGCTATCACAGAGAAATCCCTCGGCTCTGATCACCCTGACACCGCAACATCCCTCAATAACCTCGCCGCACTTTACGAATCCCAAGGCCTATACGCCAAAGCCGAGCCGCTCTTGCTACGCGCCTTGACTATCCAAGAGAAATCCCTCGGCTCTGATCACCCCGACACTGCAATATCCCTCAATAACCTCGCCCTACTGTACAAATCCCAAGGCCTATACGCTAAAGCTAAGCCGCTCTACCAATACGCCTTGGCTATCAACGAGAAATCCCTCGGCTCTGCTCACCCTGACACCGCAACATCCCTCTATAACCTCGCCAATCTGTACTATTCCCAAGGCCTATATGCTAAAGCTGAGCCCCTCTTACTGCGCGCCTTGGCTATCAGAGAGAAATCCCTCGGCTCTGATCACCCCGACACTGCAACATCCCTCTATAACCTCGCCAATCTCTACCACTCTATAGGAGAACCTCATAAAGCCAAGCAATACGAGCAATGGTTAGAGAGTGTCAAGAAATAATCCTCACTATTCGAGGATGCCATCCCCCTCCTCTCAGCGGCACTCCTCGCTAATCTGCTCCAGCAGTTCCACCGCTAGGCACAGTTCTTCCTCACCCAGTGCGGCCAGATGGCGGGTTGAGGTCTCTAGCTAAAGTAGCCTCGTCAGGATTTCGCTGGCGGCAGTAGCGCGGTGCATTGCTGTTAGTGCTGCCATCTCGTCGCCGGGCTGGAATGCTATTGCCACCTTAGGCAAGACGATCTCGCCACCGTTGTGTAGCGCTACCGCCACGCTCTCGTCCGGCGCGTAGTCGGCGCTGAGCTCGGCGCGCTCGTGTACATAGTCCACCGCATTGGCGGTGTGGATTGAGCGACGGGGCATGGCTGTCACTCTTGGTCGATTACTCGTTGTTGTTGAAGGTCACGCAGGGAGAAATAACATCGATGAAGGCAAAACCTTAGTGCTGTATCACCTCCTTGGGGTACTGGCCGCATGCGCGGCATCAGTGGAAAACGACCCACCACACATCACTGAGCCGAGTGCATTCCCGCTGGAATGGCAATAAGCGGGCGGATCGCGTGATATACTGATAACGCACTGCAACTGCAGTGTGCAATATTGCGATCCCAGCGGAGACCATCATGAATCTCAACAGCAATCAGCTCGGAAAACTCAGTATTGGCTGGGGTATTGTGATCCTGCTACTGTTTTCGGCGGGCATGTTTGGCTTCGTGCCGACTCTGGGGTGGCATGTGGCCGATTTGGTGACTGTCGTTATCTGTCTCGTATTGGGAAGACATCTTTTGCAAAGCGCAAGCGACCAACAAGGCGGCTAAATCAGCCAACTTAAATCGGGGGAGTGCAGCGATTAAAACTTTCACGAATAAAGTCGCTGTGATCACTGGAGCCGCCAGCGGTATCGGCTTGGCGCTGGCCGAGCGTGCGGTCGCCGAAGGGATGCGGGTGGTGATGGCCGATATCGAGGCCGCGCGCTTGCAAAGCGAAGCCGAGCGTTTGGCAAAAGATGGTGCCGAACTGTTGGCCTTGCCATGCGATGTCGGCGACCCCGATGCGGTGCGCGACTTGGAACGCAGCGTGCGGGAGCGTTTCGGGGCAGTGCACCTGCTGTGCAACAACGCTGGCGTCGGCGGTGGCGGCAAGTTGTGGGAGATCCCACTGGCGGAATGGCGCTGGGTGATCGATGTCAATATGTGGAGCGTAATCTATGGTTTACACTACTTCCTTCCGGGGATGCTGGCACAGGAAGAGGGCGGGCATGTCGTCAACACCGGCTCTGTCGCTGGCTTGATGTCAGTGCCAGACATGTCGCCCTATAACCTCAGCAAACACGCGGTGGTATCGCTGTCGGAGGGGCTGTTCTCCGAGCTGCGCAACGAGGATGCCAAGGTCGGCATCTCGGTGCTGTGCCCGAGCTTCGTCAACACCAAACTCCACTTGTCAGCGCGCAACCGCGCACTGAGCGAAGAATACGACGAGACAGCACGCCAACAGAGCTTGGATCAAGCCAAGGATTTCAGCGATATTTTGGACGCCATCGCCATGGGGACAAGTCAAGTGGCCGAGCTGGTTTTCGACGCTGTGCGCGAGGAGCGCTTCTACATCCTGACACACAAGCAGGGGAGTATCGCGCAAGTCGAGCGCCGCATGCGCGGGATCATGGAAAATGACCCACCCCACATCAAAGCGCCCAGCGAATTCCCGATGGAATAAAAGCAAGGGATCAGGACGCTTATTGCGTATTAATATCAATTGCTCAAAAATCAGGATCAAAGCGATGACCCTCAAAAAGAATACTAGTATCGTCGTACTGCTCATCTGTATGGTGTTGGGTGCAACGGTCATATGGCTGAGCGGCGGCATCGCTGACCGCCACGCCCAAGCCGCACTGCAACGCGGCGATTTTGCCGAAGCCGAAAAGACAGTCAAAAGTGCGTTATACATCAGAGAATTCATCCTGGGTCCTGAGCATATCGCCACCGCAGCCGCACTCAACAACTTGGCTGATCTGTATCTGCGCCAAGGAAACCACAGACAAGCTGAACCGCTGTTCAACCGCGCTTTGGAAATCAGCCAAAAAATCCACGGCTCAGACAATCACAACACCGCGGCCACCCTCAACAACCTTGCCATACTCTACATCGCCCAAGGAAAACCCCAACAAGCCGAGCCGCTGTTAGTTCGCGCTTTGGCAATTGCCGAGCAAGAATTAGGTCATGAGCACCGCTACACCGCGCGCACCCTCAGATCCATCGGCATATTACATCAAGCCAACGCAGAATACGATCGTGCCGAAGTACAGTTCAAACGCGCTCTGGCCATTAATAAAAAAGTGCTGGGTGACAAACATCCAGACACTGTGTCAGCACTCAATCAGCTCGCTAAGACCAAGCGATACCAAGGCGAATACAGCAAGGCAGATCAGCTCTTCAAACGCGCCTTGGCGCTGACAGATGGCGCTCCCGAGGGCACTTCAAAAATTGCCAGCACCCTCAATCAGCTCAACGCAATCGAGAGTGCTCTACAGCTCGGTGCTAAGCTGCAGGATTTCAGCGAACAGCTGCGGTCGATTGAAGCGCAATTGATCGATAAAGAAACGCCAAACGCAGCGACCGCACTCAACCATCTTGCCAAGATTTATGAGCACCAAGGGCAATTTCAAAAAGTTGAGACACTGATTAATCGTGCCCTCAAGATCGAAGAGGCGGCGCTGGGTCTGGACCACCCACAGACCGCAGCCACCATCAACGTCCTTGCCATCATCTATCACAACCGTGGCAATTACGCCAAAGCTGAGTCGCTCTACCGACGCAATTTGGCAATCAGTAGGTCAATCTTTGGAGAGGACCACCCAAACACTGCGCGCACGCTGAACAACCTAGCCTCGCTGTACCAAAACCAAGGCAAGTATGGCAAATCCGAGTCGCTCGCAAAACGTGCGCTGGCAATCAACGAGCAGGCCTTGGGGGCAGAACATTTGGACACCGCGACAAGTGCCAGCAGCCTCGCTATCGTCTACCTATTCCAAGGTTTATACAGCAAGGCCCAACCGCTCTTGGAGCGCTCGCTGAGCACTTTGCAAAGCAATTATCCCCAGAGTGAGAGTCTCCCCATTGTCATGGAACACCTCGCCACGCTGTACCATGCTCAAGGGAACGCAACAAGCGCGCAGCAGCTCGAACAACAGTTGAGTGCATATCCAGCACATCAACATGGGCGCCGTAGCGCACCGCACCCCCTACCGCCTAAAAACTAGTCAGTACAGCGTCAGCGGCACTCTTCGTTGATCTGCTCCAGCGCCGCTACGCCCGGACATAGCACATCTTCTCCCAGCGCGGCCAAATGGCGGGTAGAGGTCTTGAGCATCGTATGCAGGTCTGGCTTGTCTGGATCTAAGTAGAGCAAGCCGGTCAATATCTCGCCGCTGGTGGCGGCCTTGTGCATCGCGTTCAGCGCAGCCATCCCATCGCGGGGCTGAAAATCGGATTCCGCCTTGCGCAACACGATCTCGCCGCCATCGTGCAGGGGAACCGCCACGCGCTCTCCCGGGGCGTATTCAGTACTGATCTCAGTGCGCTCAGGCACATAGTCGATCGTATTGGTTGCGTGGATGGCGCGGCGCGCATGGCTGTAGCTCTTGGTCGACTCGTCGTTGTTGTTGAAAGTCACACAAGGAGAAATCACATCGATGAAGGCAAAGCCACGATACTTGATCGCCGCTTTGATCAGCGGCACCAACTGCTGCTTGTCGCCAGAAAAACTGCGCGCTACAAAGCCAGCACCGAGCTGCAGAGCCATCGCGCACAGATCCACCGGCGGCAGAAAACCCTCGTGCCCTGCCTTGGCTTTGGAGCCGATGTCGGTAGTGGCTGAATCTTGACCCTTGGTCAATCCGTAGCAGCCGTTGTTCTCCAATAGATAAAGCATATTCACATTGCGGCGGATCACATGTACGAATTGGCCGATGCCGATGGAAGCGGTGTCGCCATCGCCGGATATGGCCACATAGTGCAATTCGCCATTGGCCAAATGTGCGCCGCTGGCGATGGACGGCATGCGCCCATGCACGGCGTTGAAACCGTGCGAGCGACCCAAGAAATAGGTCGGTGTTTTGGAGGAACAACCGATGCCAGATATCTTGGCGAAACGGTGCGGTGGCAATGACAACTCGAAACTGGCCTGCACGATCGCCGCGCTCACCGAATCGTGACCACAACCGGCACACAGCGTCGACAGAGCCCCCTCGTAATCGCGGCGACTCAGCCCGATCTCATTGAGCGCCTGGTCGGGATGGCGGAAGCCCGGCGCGATATAAGTCATGATACCGCCGCCGGGCGGACTCGCCTCGCACGGCTCTTTTTGCCCCCCTTGCCAGCACGTTGCGTGGCGGGTTTCGATTTGGCTTGCGATCCAGCACCGATATGCTCAATCGCGGCACCATCAGCCAACTGCTCAATGCCAGCGCTGATGCCCGCGACGATGAAATCGGCGGTGATCGGCGTGCCATCGTAGTGGCACAACGCCTGCAAGCCGATCAGAGCACTGCCGCATTCCTGTATCAGCAAGGTGCGCAACTGCGCATCACGATTCTGTTCGACAATGAATAGCTGCCGGTGAGCTGCGCAAAACTCCCGCACCGAATCGCTGAACGGAAAGGCTCGCACGCGCAACACATCCATCGCCAAGCCGCGCTCTGCGCCGAGGCGTTGCGCCGCCTCCAGCATCGCATCCGCACTACTACCGTAACAGAGCACCCCCAACTCGGCGCTACCGTCGCCGTGTTCGAGCACTGGCTCTGGAACCAAGCCAGCCGCCGTGCGCCATTTCCGTAGCAGACGTTGCATATTGGCCTCGTAGTGCCCGCCCTCCTCGCTGTAGATCGCATAGGGATCGCGCGCGGTACCGCGGGTGAAAAAAGCACCTTTATCGGCATGGGTGCCGGGCAAGGTGCGCGCGCAGATGCCATCACCCTCCTCGTCTAAGTAGCGTCCATAGCGCTGCGTGCGCCGATCCAAGTCCTCGGCATCCAGTACCCGCCCGCGATCGTAGCGCCGCCCCTCAGTCCAGCGCAACGGTGGCGAAATATGATCGTTCATGCCAGTGTCCAAATCGGTCATGACGATAATCGGCGTCTGCAGCTGCTCTGCCAAATCGAAGGCCTGCGCACTCAACTCAAAACACTCCGCGACACTGGCGGGGAATAGCAGCACATGGCGGGTGTCGCCGTGGGAGGCGTAGGCAGCTGCCAGCACATCGGATTGCTGGGTGCGGGTCGGCAGCCCGGTAGAAGGACCAACACGCTGCACATCGTAGAGCACCACTGGCAGCTCGGCGAAATAGGCCAAGCCCAAAAATTCCGCCATCAGCGAAATGCCGGGGCCACTGGTGGCGGTAAAAGCGCGAGCACCGTTCCAGCCAGCACCAATGACCATGCCGATGGCAGCCAACTCGTCCTCGGCTTGCACCACGGCATAGTTGGCAGCACCGTCCTCTGTGTGGCGAAAACGTTTGGCATAGCGCTCAAAAGCCTCCACCACCGAAGTGGATGGCGTGATCGGATACCAAGCCGCCACCGTCGCTCCGGCGTAGATAGCTCCCAACGCTAAGGCGGCGTTGCCATTGAGCAAAATGGCATCGGGCAAATCTCGCTCGCGGCGCTCGACACGCAGACCAATAGACAGCTGATGCTCGCGGGCGTAGTCGCGGCTGAGTTCCAGTGCGCGCTTGTTCAATGCCACCAGTTTGGGCTTGTGTCCGAACTGCTCCTCGAGCAATTGGTGCAACACGGTCGTCTCGATGCCCAACAGCTCGGCGAGCACCCCGACATAGCACATATTGCGCAACAGCTCCCGCTGGCGCGCCTGCAAGAACTCTTTGGCGCAGAGACGCGTCAACGGCACCGGCAGATAATTGATGTCGTCACGATGCAATGCGGGATCCAGCGGCCGCGTCGAATCGTAGAGAAAATATCCGCCGGACGACAGCTCGGCCAAATCCTTGGCCGCGCTCTGCGGATTGAGCGCCACCGCCAAATCCACCCCGCCGCGCCGTCCGATAAAACCGCGATCGCTGACGCGCACCTCAAACCAAGTCGGCAGGCCTTGGATATTAGATGGGAATATATTCTTGGGCGCGACGCTGAGCCCCATGCGAAATAACGCCGAGGCGAATAAGCTGTTTGTGCGCGACGATCCGCTACCGTTGACCGTCGCGAATTTGATAACGAAGTCGTTGACTGCAGCGATCGGCACAGCTGCCGCTTGCGTCACCACTAAACTCCCTTGCTCCGCGACGCGATCAGGCGGCATCCGCCGCCAGTGCTTGAGCGCTTTCCATCGTGCTCTCACCCGCTTGAGTGACACTGTAGAGGAAGCGTTGCATATCCCAAGCAGCCGTCGGGCAGCGCTCGGCGCACAGCCCGCAATGCAGACAAATGTTTTCGTCTTTGACCATAAAGCGGCCACTGTCAGTGGCGATTTGATCGGCCAAATACAGCGGTTGATCATCGTTTTTAGCCGGGGCGGTCAATCGACTCGAAGCGCGCAACTGCTGCTCGTCCTCGTCATCGCCAATCGTGGTAAAGGTGATGCAATCGGTGGGGCAGATGTCGACGCAGGCATCGCATTCAATGCATAGCGACGGCGCAAACACTGTCTGTGCATCGCAGTTCAGGCAACGCTGCGCCTCAGCGTAGCCGTCGTTGGCATCAAAGCCCAGCTCGACCTCGAGTTTGGGGTTGCTGAGCGCGTGCTCGGTCACTTCGTGTGGCACGATGTAGCGCTGATCATTCTCGACCGCGCTGTCGTAACTCCACTCGTGGATACCCATGCGCTGGCTGAACAGCGTGACCCCAGGTGCCAAGCGCTCGTCAACACTTTTGCCTTGGCACAAGTGGTGAATGGAAATCGCGGCCTGATGCCCATGGGCGACGGCGGTGATGATGTTCTCCGGCCCCAGTGCGGCATCGCCGCCGATAAAGATGCGCTCGTGGGTGGTGCCGAAAGTCGTCTTGTTGATGACCGGTATATCCCAATCGCCAAATTCGATACCGATGTCACGCTCGATCCACGGGAAGGCGTTGTCTTGGCCGATAGCGATCAACACTTTGTCGCAGGGAACATCCACCAAGGGCTCGCCGGTCGGGATCAAGCTGCGCTTGCCCTTGTCGTCGTAGTGGGCCTCGACCTTCTCGAAGCGCACACCGCTGAGGTGGCCGTCCTCGACCAGGAATTCCTTGGGCACATGGTTGTTGAGAATCGGAATGCCTTCGCGTATCGCATCCTCTTTTTCCCACGGCGATGCTTTCATCTCCTCAAAGGGGCTGCGCACAATCACTTTGACATCAGTGCCGCCGAGGCGGATCGAGGTGCGGCAACAGTCCATCGCCGTATTGCCGCCGCCGAGCACGATCACACGGCGACCGATAGTATCGGTGTGGCCGAAAGCCACTGAGGCGAGCCAATTGATGCCGATGTGGATGTCGGCATCGGCCTCTTCGCGCCCCGGAATTTTCAGATCGCGTCCGCACGGTGCGCCGGTACCGATGAGCACGGCATCATAGGCGGGGCGGCGATCGAGAATCGCTTTCATACTGTCAACACGCTGATTGAAGTGTTGCACTACCCCCATGTCGAGAATATAGTCCACTTCCTCGATCAACACTTCCTGCGGCAATCTAAAGGCGGGAATCTGGCTACGCATCATGCCGCCGCCCGCTTTTTGGTCATCGTAAATGTGGATCTCGTAACCGAGCGGAATCAGATCGCGCGCCACCGTCAACGAGGTGGGACCGGCACCGATCAGCGCGATGCGGCGACCATTTTTTTCCGCCGCCGTCTGCGTCCGTGGCAGGCGATGGCTGATATCTCCTTTGTTATCTGAAGCGACGCGCTTGAGGCGGCAAATCGCCACCGCTTCCTGACCGTCACCCAAGCGCCCGCGACGGCACGCTGGCTCGCATGGCCGATCGCAGGTGCGACCGAGAATGCCGGGGAAAACATTGGATTGCCAGTTCACCATGTAGGCATCGGCATGGCGACCAGCAGCGATCAGACGAATGTACTCCGGCACGGGAGTGTGCGACGGGCAGGCGTACTGGCAATCCACCACTCGGTGGAAATATTCCGGATCAGCAATGTCGGTGGCTTTCACTGTGGCGCTCCACGGTAGCAAGGCACCCAAAACGACTGTGCAATTATAGCCCTTCGCAACAATCTGCGCACAGGGAGCGGAGCGTGGATAGCACACATATCAACAGCAGTTCGAAACGACTCGGCTACAACATTTGCTCCGCGAAAAAGCGCAGATTCTCGACATCGCGCTCGTAATCATCCGTGCGCCCGATGGCCAGTGTGGTCAACGGTGTTTTTTCCCAATCGACCAAGCGCTCAGCGATGCGCTCGCGCGGCCCGCTCAGAGAGATCTCATCGGCCAGCTGGTCGGGCACAGCTGCCACCGCCTCTTCCTTGCGCCCGTCCAGATAGAGGTCTTGGATTTCTTGTGCCGCATCGCCGTAGCCCATGCGCGTGACCAGCTCTTTATGAAAGTTCATATTGCGGGCACCCATGCCACCGATATACAGCGCCAAGGTCTGTTTTGTCATCATCAAAGCCTGCGGTATATCATCGCCGATATTGATCGAGATGGCAGGCATCACCACCTCGAAATCCGGTGGCAGATTTTCCAGCAAATCGCCATAGATATTCCAGTTATAAGGCGACATATAAAGTGGAAACCAACCATCGGCGATCGCAATCGTCTGGGCGACATTTTTCGGCCCCTCGGCACCGATGAACACAGGAATTTTTTTGCGCAGCGGATGGGTGATACTTTTGAGCGGCTTGCCCAACCCCATCGATCCCTCACCATCGTAGGGCAGTCTAAAACTATTTCCCTGCAGCTGCACTGGTTCTTCGCGGGCGACGACTTGCCGGAAAATGTCAACCCATTCCCGCGTGCGCTCCAACGGCCGCCGAAAAGACTGGCCGTACCAACCCTCGACGATTTGCGGACCGGAGACGCCGATCCCCATGATGAAGCGCCCGCCGCTGAGGTGATCGATGGTCATCGCCGTCATCGCCGCGCAGGTTGGAGTGCGCGCCGACAGCTGCACCACCGAGGTGCCCAAGCGAATCTTTTCGGTGTGAGCGCCGACCCAGATCAGCGGCGACAGCGCATCCGAACCGTAGGCCTCGCCAGTCCACACAGAATCGTAGCCGAGGCGTTCGGCCTCTTGCACCAACTCCACGGTGTGGGCATAGGGATGACGTTGCCAATAGCCGAGCTGCACACCTAATTTCACTGTCATCCCCTACCGGTCGGACAAAGCCCTGATGAATGCGGCGGGACAACGCAGTGTCACCGACGCAATGCAAAAAATCAAAGACATGTCAAACGATCAATGGGCAGTATAAACGATATATGGCAAGGGATTTCCACCAGCGCTGTCAACCGATGTTGCGATGCCACGACGGCATCGTTCAAGCTATTTTTCTGCTATCGGCTCGGAGGCGATACCGCCCGCCAGCAGCTGCTCGATCTCAGCGTCGACGCAGCCGAGTTCAGCCAACAGCGCCCGAGTGTCTCGACCCGGCACCGGCGGCGGGCTGGGTAGCTCACAATCACTGCGAGAAAAATTCGGTGTCGGTGTCGGCTGCACGATGCCGTCTCGCTCCACAAAAGTATCGCGCGCACGGTTGTGAGGATGATCGGGAGCCTCGGCCATCGACAGCACTGGCGCAAAACAGACATCGCTTCCCTCGAGTAGCTCGCACCACTGCTCGCGTGTGCGGCGCAGGAAAATCTCCCGCAGCTGGGCCTTGCGCTGCGGCCACTCGGCGCGATCCAAACGCTGCATCAAATCGGCCGCGCCCAAATCTTCGCCGAGCTTTTCAGCCAGCTCGGCATAGAACTGGGTCTCGATGGAGCCGATGCTAATCCACTCGCCATCAGCGCACTCGTAGCTATCGTAAAAAGGTGCGCCGCCGTCGAGCATATTGTCTTGGCGCTGACCGCTCCACAGGCCGCTACCGTGGAAGGCAAACAGCGGTGCCATCAAAGAGGCGACACCATCGCTAATCGCCACATCGAGTACCTGCCCCTGCCCGGAACGTCCGCGCTCCAACAGCGCCGCACAGATGCCGAACACCAAATACAGCGAGCCACCACCGAAATCGCCGATCAAATTTAATGGTGGCACCGGTCCGGAATCGTGCCGCCCGATGGCTGCCAGCGCACCGGTAATAGCGATGTAATTTAAATCGTGACCAGCTGCATGGGCCAGTGGACCGTCCTGCCCCCAACCGGTCATGCGGGCATAGACCAAAGCCTGATTGCGTGCGGTGCAGACAGCGGGACCCAAGCCAAGTTTCTCCATCACGCCGGGGCGAAATCCCTCGACCAAGGCATCGGCACTGTCGACTAAGCGCAAGGCCAACTCGATGCCCTCGGACGCTTTCAAATTAAGTGCGATGGTACGCCGCCCCCGGTTCATGACATCGCCGGGGGTGCCAGTAGGCCCCAGCAGCGAATTTCCAGGGCGGTCGATGCGGATGACTTCTGCACCGAGGTCGGCCAATAACATGCAGGCAAAAGGTGCCGGCCCCAAGCCGGCGAATTCGACGATGCGCAGACCCGCCAGCGGCCCCATCAGTGCATCCTCCCCAGTCGCGAGCTGCGATGGTCAACGGGTGGCATCGCCACGGATACTAGCGCCCTTTGAAATTGGCGAGGCGACGCTCAACAAAGGCGCTCATGCCCTCTTTGGCATCCTCGCTCTGGATCACTGGCCAACCGATCTCATCCACCTTGGGCATCGCCACCGCTTCGCTGTCGCACTCCTCAATCTCACGCAAGGTGCGCATCGTGGCAATAATCGACAATGGGCCGTTGCGGCACAGCTGGCGCGCCATCGCCAGCGCACACTCAAAGGCCATGCCGACCGGCACGACCTTGTTGATCAGGCCGAAGCGCAGCGCTTCCTCGGCGCTGATATTGCGACCGAGCAACAGCATCTCCGCTGCCAAGCAATAGGGTATCTGACGGCGCAAGCGCACCGCCGAGCCACCCATCGGGTAGAGGCCGCGCACCACTTCGGTGATGCCAAACACCGCATTGTCTGAGGCCACGCGAATGTCTGTGCCCTGCAGGATCTCGCTGCCACCAGCCACCGCATAACTCTCCACCGCCAAGAGAATCGGCTTGGCTGGCCGCTTGTCGCGCAACAGCGCTTGCCAGTGCAGATCTGGAACAGCCTTCATGCGCTCCACAATCGCGCGACCGGCCTCGGACTCCTCGAGGGTTCTGCCCTGCTTGAGATCCATCCCAGAGCAGAAGTTATTGCCATTGCCGGTCAACACCGCACACATCAATGAGTCGTCCTCACGCAGAGCCTGCCAAGCGTCGTAGAGGCCGAGCAACATCGACGGGCTCAGCGCATTCTTTTTCTCCGGGCGGTTTAGCGTGACGAGCAAAATCGGCCCGTCGCGCTCGATGATGCAATGCTCGCTGCTGCAATCCAGTGCTGCTCTAGTCATGGTGTGTCACTCCTTGAAGTGAATGGTGAAATCATTTGTCGTGGTGTCCGAGGAGCAACGCTAGCTCGCCTTGCTCCCCGCCGCTTGTGCTTCGCAGAAGAACTCCCCGGCGGCTGCCAGTTTGCGCACCGCCGGGTAATCCGGCTTGCCACTCGCCGTGCGCGGCACCTCGTCGACGAGATGCAACTCGCGTGGCACTTTGTAGCCAGCGATATGGCGGCGGCACACTTCCTGCAGCGAAGACAGCGAAGGAGCATCGCCACCATCACGCGGGCGCACCACCGCGCAGACACGCTCGGTGAAGCGCTCATCCGCCGTGCCGATCACCAGCGCATCGAAAATATCGGGATGGTGCTTGAGCGCCTGCTCGACCTCCTCCGGAAAAATTTTCTCGCCGCCGCTGTTGATGCAATTGCTGCCGCGACCGAAGATAACAATGCCACCGTATTCATCGATGGTCGCCCAATCGCCGGTCAGCATCCAGCGCTTGCCATCCACATTGATCACAGATTTGGCAGTGCGCTCGGGGTCGTTGTAATAGCCCAGCGGCACATGCCCAGAGCGCGCCAGATAACCCTGCTCGCCGGAGCCCGGCTGCACGAAACGGTGATCCTCAGTGATGACATCGGCCTGCTCGCCACGGGCGATGCGACCTAAGCCACCGCCACCGCCGGAGCCGTCATCTTGCCCCTGCATGCCAGTCTCCGAAGAGCCAAAGGTGTTGCTGATCACGATCTCGGGGAAAAATTCCTTGAAGCCCGCTTGCACGGTTTCAGAAAACACCGCGCCGCCGGAGCCGATCTGAAACAGGCTGTCCAATTTCCAGCGCTCTGGATTGGCGCGCAGAGCATCGAGCAAGGGCATCCCCATCGCATCACCGACGAAGCTGATGGAGTTGACTTTCTCGCGCTCGGCGATATCCCAAGCGCGCTCGCCGACCAGCGAGCGATCCGGGTACAGCACCAGTGTCTGCCCACAACCCAGCGCGATGCAGGAGTACCACCAACAGGCACCGTGCATCAGCGGTGCCAACGGCAGGCCGCGCAGGTAGAGGCCGTCACGCACCCGCGCGGGCAGCTCGTCCGCACTCTTGATCGGACCGTCTGGGTGGTAGTAGCCAAAGCCCCCCATGCTGCTGTAGATCAGATCTTTGTGTGGCCACATCACCCCCTTGGGCAGGCCGGTAGTGCCGCCGGTGTAGAGGATGAACAGATCGTCCCCAGAGCGCGGTGCGAAGTCGCGCTCCGGCGAGGCCGCGGCCAAAGCCGCCTCGTATTCAATGGCATCGGTGGCGGCATCTGTGTCATCCTCCACCACGATGAATTGCCGCAGCTTGGGCAGCTTGGGGCGCACACTGTCGATCAGTGGGCTGAACTCGCGGGCGTGGATCAGGCCGACCAAATCGGCATTGTCGAAGACATAGAGCAGCTCCTCACCGACATAGCGATAATTGATATTGATCGGCACCGCACGGATTTTCATGCAGGCCACCGTGGCCTCAATGTATTCCGGGCGGCTGTACATATAGAGGCCGATATGGTCGCCGGGCGCAACACCCTGTGCCAGCAGGTGGTTGGCCAAGCGGGTGGCCCGCTCGTCGTACTCTCGGTAACTGTAGCGACGCTCGTCGCAGATCATGGCCTCGCGTTCCTCGCCGACCGTGTCGGCGGTGATCTCAAAGAGATCTGCCAAATTCAAAGTTGCCCCGCTCATCTCGCCGCGCCGCTCGCACTAGACCACCTAGTCCGCCGCCACTGTCGCTGTGACCGCATCAGGGGCGCTCCGAGCTGACGATCCACATGGCGAAGAACTGCGAATTGCCGCCGTAAGCATGCCCCATCGCCATGCGTGCACCATCGATTTGGTGACCACCGGCGGTGCCGCGCACTTGGAGCGCCGCCTCGGCGAAACGGATCATGCCGGAGGCACCGATGGGATTGGAGGACAGCACACCACCCGAGGGGTTGATCGGCATGTCGCCGCCGATGGCGGTCACATCCTCGTCGGTCAGGCGCCAACCTTGACCCTCTTCGGCAAAACCCAAATTCTCCAGCCACATCGGCTCGTACCAACTGAAGGGCACATAGAGCTCGGCCAAGTCCAACTCCTTGCGCGGGTTGCGGATGCCCACTTGGCGGTAGAGCTCGTGGGCGCAATCGCGCCCCGCCCATGGGTTGACCATCTCGCGCCAAGCGTACATCGTCGGCTCGGTACGCCGCGCCATCGCCCGGATCCACACCGGCGGCTGCGGGCACGCCGCCGCTGTCTTGGCGTCGGTGATCACCATCGCGCAGGCACCGTCGGAAGAGGGGCAGCTCTCGAGGAAACGGATCGGATCCCAGAGCATTGGGGAGTCCTCTACCATCTTCATACTGATATCTGGTAACTGCAAGTGAGCCAAGGGATTTTTTAGAGCATGAAGGCGGTCTTTGACCGCCACTTTCATGCCGATATGAGACGGCACTTTGTGGCGCCGGATGTACTCGCGCATATGCGGGGCGAAGTTGCCACCGGCACCGGCGTTGACATGCACCATGAACGGGCGCTTGGAGGACAGTGCCCACATGGCGTTGGACTCCGACTGCTTCTCGTAGCAGACCGTCAACACGCGGCGGAAGACACCGCTGTGCACATGGGAGGCGGCGACTAGGCCGGTGGCACCGCCGACCGAGCCAGCGGTATGCACGCGCAAGATCGGTTTGCCGACCGCGCCGAGGGCATCGGCCATCGACAGCTCGGGCATCATCACGCCCTCAAACATATCCGGTGCCTTGCCGAGCACCACCGCGTCGATGTCATCCCAACTCATCCCAGCATCGTCGAGCGCCAGCTGTGCCGCTTGGCGCACCAGACCTGGAATCGACACATCGATGTGTCGGGTCTGGTATTTGGTCTGCCCAATACCGACCACTGCAGCCAGTTCCGCCATCAGGCACCCTCCATCACAACGACCATATTCTGTTGCATACAAGGCCCCGAACTGGCGTGGGCAAGGCCGCGGTCGGCGCGCCCGGCGGCGATATGCTCCATCGCCGAGCCGATACGATCCAAACCGGCAGCCATCATGATATTGCCCGCCAACGGCCCACCCGAAGGATTGATCAGCGTCTGCTCAGACAAACCCAAAGCCTGCTGGAGCAACAGCTCCTGATGGCTGAACTGGGCATGCAGCTCGGCCACCTCCACTTTGTCTCCTGCCACACCGGCGGCCTCGGCAGCTTGGGCGGTGGACACCGAGCGCGCCAAGTCGCGCAGACCCAGATGTGAAGACTCGATGCGGTGCTCAATGCCGCGCAGATACACCGGTCGCTCGCAGAGTTCCCGCGCCCGCTCGGCGGTGGCCAAGATCAGTGCCGAGGCACCGTCGGTGATTGGCGGGCAGTCGTGACGCCGCAACGGCGAGGCAAATAGCGGCTCTGCCAGCAGCTCATCGACGCTGTACTCGCCGCTGAGCAGTGCGTGCTGATTACCCATCGCCGCACGACGGCTACGCGAGACCACCTCGGCCATCTCCCGCTCACTGATCAGCTTGCCCTCCAAGGCTACCCGCGCCTGCAGCGCCGCCAAGCTGACGGCATCTGGCCACAGCGGCAACAGGTAATAGGGATCCAGCTGCAAAGCCAATATCAACGGCAAATCGCCGGGCGAGGACTTGCTGAAACCGTAGACCAATGCAGTTTGTGCCGCGCCGGATTGGATTTCCAGCCAAGCCTCGTACAGCGCCCACGCCGCATCCATCTCGACATGGGATTCGCAGATCGGCGGCACCGCGCCGACCGCGTCGACACCTTCGACAAAAGCGAAAGACGCCCCCTGCAGGTAGTCGCAGCTGCCCGAGCAAGTGAAATCGATCTCCGACATGGCGAGGCCAGCCCGCTCGCGCACCTCGGTGATCGGCGGCATCAGCAACTCGACTTCGTTGAGCGCCCCCGCATCACTGCGCATCGGGGTCTGCGCATAGGCGACCAAGGCCACTTCTTTCATCGCCACAGCTCCCGCAGCACGCGCCCGCAAAAGCTCATGACCTCGCCCCCACCGTGCCGGGTGGCGCGCGCAATAATTCCTCGGGGTCGATGTCCGGCTCGTCCAGCGGCTGGAAGTACTTGATGTTCTCAAAACTATAAGTCCACTCCTCACGCGGGCGCCAATGCGGCTCCACGCGCATGCCGATGCGCACATCGGCGGGGTCGATGCCGCTGATCAGGTGGATAAAGCTGAGCGCGCAACCATCAAAGCGGATCTCGCCGACGGCAAATGGCGGCTTGATCGGATTGCCCGGAATCGGGATATGCACGATGGTGAAGCTGGTGACCGTCCCCTTGCCGCTGAGCTCTACCTCCTCGGTAGTCGGCTGCCCCAGCTTGGGACAGGAACCGCGCGGCGGCATGTAGACCTCGTCGCTGCCAGCACAGTGCATCCCGACGATGCGCCCCTCGGCGATGCCTCTCAGAAACACGCTGGCTGAGCGACCGGCGGTGCCGGTGTACTGCAGGTGGATCGGCGAGTCGACCATCGTCACCGGCCCGTCGACCGCCGCACCGGATTTGTCATCGGCCATCGCTAGCCTCCTTCAATCACGGGCAAAGCATGCCCTGGCATCGATCGCATCGCAACACAGACCGTCCGCTCGATGTCTAAATAGCTGTGAAGTAACGCAGATCGGCCATGGTGCCGACACGCTCATCAGCCCAACAAGCGCGCACCGACATGCCGCTGTGCATCGCCGACTCGTCACCGTCAACAGCGACCGCATGTAGCATCGGCACCACCTCGGCATCGCCCGTGCCCTCGTTGGACAGCCGAATCAACGCGTAGGCAAATGGTTGCTCCAAGGGCTGCTGCGCCCTGGGCTGGGCAACCCACGCCCACGAGAGCACCTCGCCGTGGGACTCCAATTCCACAAAATCGCCATCGGCCAACGGCTCCGATGTGAGCGGGTCGAATTCCATCGGTGGCACCAATACCCGCCCATCGCTGGCGCGCACGCCGACGATACGCCGATCGCGCAAACCAGTCAGGAAGCGACCGATCACCGGCCCGGTGGAGCGGGTATAGCAATAACCCAGCTCGAAATCCTGCCGCAATAAGTTGTGCGTCTCGCCCATCAAGTTACCCGCTGCCTCGGCACTTCGGTGCCCCATGCTCCATCGCACAATCCCTGCGCACTATAACCGTGACCGTGCCATCACCGCTCCATGATCAGGGGCATGACAGCCAGCTCTGGCATCAAATATGAGGGAGTGCATTCTACCTCAGCCACACACCCTGCGGCGGACATCAATGCGCCACCCAGCTCATAGCCCAGGCAGCTCCAGCACGCGCTTGGCGATGATATTCAACTGCACTTCCGAGCTGCCGCCAGCGATGGTATAGGCTCTCGAATTGAGCCATTTACGCACACTATCGCATTCGATCGCGTCGAAATCTTCGCCCTCCCAGACCAGACCACGGTTGCCGAGCAGATCGACGATCAGCTGGTTGCGGCGCTTCTCCTCCTCGGTGCCGGCGTACTTGATCACCAGAGAAGCCGGTGCTGGCAGACCGGCACCCAGCTCGGCGACCACCCGGTCATTGGTCTGCGCCACACAGCTGCGATTGATCAAATGCTGTGCCAAGCGGCTGCGCAACACCGGATCGGCGACGCGCCCGTCTTCATCGCACAGATACTCGCGGTTTTGGGCGATGATATCCTGCACGGAGATCTCGGTGCCGCTCTCGGTAGCGAGGTCTGCCATCATCGTGCGCTCGTGCTGCAACAGGCGCTTGGCCAACGCCCAGCCAGCGTTCTCTTGGCCGATCAGGTGTTGTTTCTCGACCCGGACATCGTCGAAAAAAACCTCGCAGAAAGGCGATTCTCCACTGATCAACCGGATCGGTTTGATCGTGATGCCGGGCTGGTGCATTTTGAGCAACACAAAGCTGATGCCGTACTGGCGGCTCGCTGGCTCGGAATCAGTGCGAACCAAGCAATACATCCAATCGGCCTTGTCGGCATCGCTGGTCCAAATCTTCTGGCCGTTGACCAAATAGTGATCGCCCAGGTCGCGTGCGCTGGTGCTCAGACTGGCGAGGTCAGAGCCAGCACCCGGCTCGCTGTAGCCTTGGCACCAGCGCAGCTCGCCGCGCACGATTGGCGGCAGAAACTCCTGTTTTTGCTCTTCGCTACCGAACTCCAACAACACCGGGCCGATCATCGTCAGACCAAAGCTGTACTGCGACTCGCGACAGCGCAGCCGACGCAGCTCTTGGCGCAACACCCGGCACTGCTCGGGATCCAAACCGCCACCACCGTATTCGGTCGGCCAGTCGGGGGCGCACCAGCCTTTCTGCGACATGCGCTCGAACCACAGCTTGGCATCCTCGCTGGGAAAATTGATTTTGCTGGCAGCCCAAACCCGATCCTCCGGGCGCATCTGGCGGCGTATCGACTCGGGGCAATTGCTCTCCAACCACGCCCGCACCTCGCTGCGAAAAGCCTCCAACTCAGCCATCATCGGATTCCTCTGGTACCCAAAGCGCCGCAACGCATTATTATAGAACTGAATAGACGGGGGAGAGGGGCTGGTAGAGAACCGTCATGCGGGGCTTGGCAATGCTACTGGTCATCGGCTTGGTGATCGCTTGGGCAGTGCCGTGGCGGAATAACGCGCCGCCACGGCTAGCTTCGCACAGCCCCCCCAACACATCCTCACGCGCCGCACCCTCGGGGCAGCTCGACGAGCTACTCGCCACCAGCAACTACGCCGCTGCCGCGATGAGATTGCGCCTGCGTTGCCGCACAAATACAGCGCGCTGGGATCGCTGCCGCAAGCAGCTGCTCGAATACACCATCCCCCGGGTCGGCGAACGCGGCAGCAAGCCGCTAGTGCAACTGCTCAATCTGCTACTGGAGTACGTGCCGGACGATGCCCCCGCCCGATTGCTCAAAGCCCGCATCTTGCGCAGCCAAGGCGAGCTCGAGCAAGCCTTGGAACTGTTGGGCGCACTGCGCAACCAAGCCCTGCGCAACGATGCGGCACTGGCACCCTACGGCGACTTGGAAGCCGAATTCACCAACACCGCCAACCAGCAGCTGGCCGAATTGCAACAAGGCAAACAGTGGCCAGCTGTGAAGGCACTGTTGCGAGAGCTGAGCATACTCGACCCGGGCAATGGCGAGTGGTTCTACCGGCTGGCGACAACCCAACTGCAGCTCGGCGATCGCTCAGACGCGCGCGACAGCCTGAACCGCATCTACTATCACCCGCAGTGGGGCGAACGCGCACAGGCCTTAGAGCGCAAGCAGTTCGGCACGGAAGAGGGGGAGGAGGAGGAAGCAGTCTCCGAGGCTAAAACCGTGGTCGAGGACAGCAACCGCGAGCACAGCAACGAGTACAGCGACGAGTACAGCTGGGGACAGCCTATCCCACTCAAACGGCACGGGCGCCATTTTCTGGTCGAGCTGGACTTCGGCGGGATCAAACTGCCATTTTTGATCGACACCGGAGCCTCGCTGACCGTGATTGACGGCGCTGTGCTACAGCGCACACACATGTCCTATAGCGACCGCGGCATCACCTATCTGCAAACTATCGGCGGCAATGTGCCCGCCCAGCTGATCGAAGCCGGCCCCCTCGGCATTGAGGGGCGCACGGTCGACGGGTTGGTCATCGCCACCACCAACATGGCGTGGCTATCCAACGCTGCTGGCTTACTCGGCATGGATTATCTTCGGCGTTTCGATTTCCGCATCGAACCAGAGCAGGCACAACTCTATATGCGCCCACACTGAGTGCCGGGTCGGCGCTGCGACTCAGCGCACCTTGCGCACATGGCGCAACAGCCGGCGGCGGCGGCGTTGCTGACGCGGTGTCAGCCGGTTGGGGCGATCGGCGTAGGGATTGTCAGCATCGCGGAACACCAATTTCAGCGGCGATCCGACCAGTGCCATCGCGACGCGGAAGCGGCGCTCCAAATAGCGTCTATAGGACACCGGCGTACTGCTCGCCTGACTGCCGTGAATGACGACACAGGGCGGGCGGTTACCGCCCGAATGAGCGTAGCGCAGCCGAATGCGGTGCCGCCCGGACAGCGGCGGTGCACACTCGGCAACTGCTCGGCGCAAGATGTCGTTGAGCGCCGTGGCGCTGCCCGGAACACGCAACGAGTTCGCACGCAGCTCCTCCAGCACTCGAAACAGCTCGGCGATGCCGTGGCCACTGTGAGCAGACACGGGGAGCTCGCGCACAAAATCGGCGAAGGCCGAGCGGCGGCGCAGCTCGGCCCTCAGAGCCTCCCCCTGCACCGGCGACACCGCATCCCATTTGCTCAGGGCCAACACCAGGGGACGCCCGAGCTCCAACACCTGCCCGAGTAGCCGCAGATCCTGATCCACCGCACCCTGCGTGGCATCGACCATGAGCACGACCGCATCGCTGGCGCGCACCGCATCCAGCGCTTTCATCGCAGCCAGCCGCTCCACCCTGCTGCCGCGGTCACCGTGTCGGCGCAGGCCAGCGGTGTCCACCAAGCTGTAGTCACAGCCACCGCGACTCAGCGGCACCGCGATGCTGTCCCGCGTCGCCCCGGGCTGCGCATCCACCACCATGCGTCGCTCGCCGAGCAAGCAGTTGAGCAGGGTCGACTTGCCAGCGTTGGGGCGGCCGATCACAGCCACGCGCAAAGGCTGCTCCACATCCTGCGCTGGCGCGACATCGGCGGACTGCCCCGGTGCCGTCGCCTCGGTGCGACCGGCCAACTCCTGCGCCACGCCGCCACGCAACTCGGCGATCCCCCGCCGGTGGGCAGAGCTCAGCACAAAGTTGCGGGCAGCGGCCAGTGGACTGAATTCGGCCTGCGCCAAGTCGGGGTCAAGGCCATCGATCTTGTTGATCGCAAGCCACCAAGGTCTCCCTGCACGCCGCAGCCGCTCGGCGATGCTGCGCTCGACGGGCAATAGACCCTCGCGTGCGCTGACGACGAACAGCAGCAAGGCGGCTTCGTCGATGGCCTGCGCCAGCTGCTCTTGCACCATCGCCGCCAGCGGGGCCGGTGCCAGCTGCGCGGCATCATCGACGCCGCCCACATCGACCAAACGGAAATCGCCGTGCCGGTCGCGGCAACGACCGTAGCGGCGATCTCGGGTCAGCCCCGGTTCGGCACCCACCAAGGCATCGCGGCCACCGCACAGGCAATTGAATAGCATCGACTTACCGACATTCGGCCGCCCGATCAAGGTCGCGACAGGCAGTGTCATCACACACCCAGCTCAGGGTCAAAGCTCGACCAGTTGCCAAGCTTCGAGCACACCGCTGTCACCGTAGATATAAAGGCGGTCGCCATCGGCGACCGGTGCTGCACTGACACCGCCCGCACTGTGTTGGAAACGCGCCGCATAGGAGCCGTCGCTCTGCTTGAGCACTTGGCACCAACCTGCTTGGCCGCAAAAAGCCAAGTAGTGCGACACCACCGACGGCGGGCTGAGCTGCCGGTGGCGCAGGCTTTCGACTCGCCAGCGTACGACCCCGCTGAGTTTGTCCCACGCGCTGATCTCGCCATCACTACCGACCACAAACAATGAGCCGAGCGCACTGACCGGGCCGTGTAATGCCGTCACCGGCTGTGACCAGAGCAAGCGCCCGCGGTTCCTGTCGACAGCGGTGATACCCCCTTGATAGGTCGTGATGTAGATCGTGTCACCATCCAGCAACAGCTGGCCATCGATATCGCGCAGCCGTGCCACCGGTGTCGAGCCGGAGGGATTGTCGGTGCGCACAACCCAGCGCAGCGTGCCGTCAGAGCGATCCAAGGACGCCAAGCGGGAACCCGAGAAGCCCGCCACCACCGCATCATCCAACACCAAGGGCGAGCTGTGCCCGTGCAAGTCCAGCAACGGGGTGCGGCTACGGTAGTTCCACAAGGGGGCACCGTCTTCGGTCGCCACCGCGTAGAGCCGCCCGTCCGCCGTGCTGATCGCGACCAGCCCATCGCCACTGGCTGGCGGTGCCAGTATTGCTGAATCCAGCTGACTTTGCCAGCGCGGTATGCCATCGCGCATCGCCAGCGCCACGACGGCCCCGACGGAACCAGCGACCAAGACCACACCAGCCCCCAAACTGACCCCGCCGGTGATCGAGGACAGCGGACGGGCCGACCACAGCGGCTCACCATCCTCAGTGCGCACGGCCTCGACCACGCCATTGGCAGTGGCAACATAGAGGATCCCATCGTGCACCACCGGTTGCAGCCGCCCGCTGCGTGGCTGACCGTTGCCGATATCGCGTTGCCAAAGCAGCGAGGCTGCCAGCTGTGCGGTGAACTCTGGTAGTGGCTGTGGGCGCTCCCCCGGGCTACCGAGAAAATTACAGGCAGCCAGCAATAGCAGCGGCAAGAGGGACAGTGCGCAGCGCATCAGGGCTGCTCGTCAGGCTCTTCTGTGAGCAGCTGCAACGGCGCGTCGATGTCAATGCCGGGGATGCCGGTGCTACTGGCAGCCTCGGCCAGCTGCAGCGTGGCGAGCGTACTAGACAGCGATTCCAAATGCAGGCGCAAACTGACGGGGATATTCTCTCCCCGCTGTTGCCCGCGGTACAGCTCCACCGCGCTGGCATAGGCCTGCATGGCCGCCTTGGGGTGCCCTTGGCGACGCAATAGATCGCCCAGCAGCAGCTGATATTCTTGTGGGTAGATCAGCTGCGGGCTGGTGCGTAACAAGCGCTCTGCAGCGGCGGGGTGCCCCAGCGCCTCCAAGATGCGGGCACGGCGCATCACCAGCAATTCCTGCAAATCGCTGTCCGCTGGCAGGCGCAGGGCGAGCGCCTCCAACAACTGCAAGGCACCCTCCAAGTCGCCGCCTTCGATCAACAGGCGCGCTTTGATAGATTGCGCATAGTGGGCGTAGTGGCTGTCGGGATAGTGCTCGCTGATGGTATCGGCCGCCACCATGAGCTGCTGCGCCAATTCCTGTCGCTCTGGCACGGCCTGCCCGGCACCCGCCGAGATTGGCCGGTCATCCCACTCGGCCAGCTGCACGACCAGCGCTTCGTAGTCATCCGAAGCGGCTCGCATCGCCACGGACAGGGCACGCTCGCGCCACTGCCAAACACCCACACCCACCGCGGCCACCGCCACCAATACCACCAAGTTGCGACCGTAGCGCTGCCACCAGTCCTGTAGCGTTTCCAACAACTCGCTATCGTAGATCGGCTGATCAGCCATCGTCTCGCTCTGCTATATGGGTATCCAACAGTTCGGTGACTGCATCCACCGGCAAGCTGAGTTGCTTGGCACCGGGTCGGCGCAACTCCTTGACCACCACATGGTGCTCTCGCAGCTCGTCCTCTCCCAGCAACAGCGCCATCGCGGCACCGCTGCGATCGGCACTGCGCAGCTGGGTCTTGAAGCTGCCCCCGCCGCAGTGCAACACCAGGCGCAGCCGCGGCAGCCGATCGCGCAATGTCTCGGCCAGCTGCGCGGCGCTGGCTGCGACACCGTCCGCCGACACTAGGTAGACATCCGGCGGCGGCGGCGAATCGTCGGCCAACAGCAGGGCGAGGCGCTCTACGCCGAGTGCAAAACCAGCCGCTGGCATCGCCGCCCCGCCAAGCTGCTCCACCAAGCCATCATAACGCCCGCCAGCAGCCACAGCGCTCTGTGCCCCCAAACTCTTGGCCTGCCATTCGAAAACTGTGCGATTGTAATAGTCGAGTCCGCGCACGAGGCGTTGATTCAGGTGGCAATCGATGCCGATGGCCGCCAGCAACTGCCTCAGCTCCTCGCAGTGGCTCCGTGCGGCATCGCCGATATAGTCATCAATCAGCGGTGCCTCGGACAGCAACGCACGGGTCGCTGCATCCTTGCTGTCCAAAACGCGCAACGGACTGCGCTCCAAGCGCAGACGGTCATCGGGGCCGAGCTGAGCGGCGTGGCCGCGCAAGAACTCGGCCAGTGCCTCGCTGTAGCGCTGCCGATCCTCGGCATCCCCCAGCGAGTTGAGCTGCAAGCTGAGGTGCTGGGCGATGCCGAGCCGATGCCACAGGCGCGCGCTGAGGGCGATCAGTTCAGCATCCAAATCCGGCCCGGCAAAGCCGAAGGCTTCGACGCCGATCTGGTGGAACTGGCGCTCGCGGCCACGCTGTGGCCGCTCGTGCCGGAACATGGCACCGCCGTACCACAGCCTCTGCTTGGCACCGCTGCGCAACAGGCCGTGTTGCAGCGCGGCGCGCACACAGGGGGCGGTGCCCTCCGGACGCAGGCAGGCAACGCCACTGGTGGCCTCGCCACCGCTGCCAACACAGCGGTACATCTCCTTGACGACGATATCGTCAGCGCCGCCCAAAGAGCGCTGAAACAACGCTTCGTCTTCCAGCAATGGCAGGCGGATCTCGGCGTAGCCAGCACCCTCTAACAGTGCGCAAGCTTCCTGCTCGATGCGCCGCCGCGGCATCACATCGGCCGGCAGGCAATCCGACATGCCGCGCAGGCTCTGAAAATCCCCGCTGGCGGCCATCGCTCGCTCAGCCCTCGCTGGCGATCGGGCGCGCGGCGCGCTCACGCACCAGCGATTCCACCACATCGACAATCTCGCCAGCGGCAACTTTGCGAGATTTTTTGCCGTCGACATAAGCCAAGCTCTGGGGAGACGCGCCGGTCAAGCCGACATCGGCGCTACGCGACTCGCCGGGGCCATTGACATGGCAGCCGATCACCGCAACATCCAGATCCGTACTGACATCGGCCAGACGCTGCTCCAGCTCCCCCACCACATTGATGACATCAAAGTTCTGCCGCGCACAACCGGGGCAGGCGATGAGATTGATCCCGCGGCTGCGCAGGCGCAAGGCCTTGAGCAGCTCCCAACCCACGCGCACCTCCTCTTCGGGCGGCGCGGCCAGCGAAATGCGCAGGGTATCGCCAATGCCTTCCAGCAGTAAGGCACCGAGACCGATCGCCGATTTCACCGTGCCGGACAGACTGCCGCCAGCCTCGGTGATGCCCAGATGGAGCGGCTGCTCGACGCGTGCGGCCAGGCTGCGATAGGCCGCGATGGCCATGCGCGGATCGGAGGATTTGACGCTGATTTTGAAATCGCTGTAGTCGAGCCGCTCGAGAATGGCCACATGGCGCAGTGCCGATTCCACCATCGCCTCGGCGCTGGGTGCGCCGTAGCGGTGCAGGATATCGCGCTCCAGCGAACCGGCATTGACACCGATGCGCAGCGGCACCCCGTGCTCGCGCGCGGAATCGACCACGCTGCGAATATGCGGCTCGCGCCCGATGTTGCCCGGATTCAGGCGCAGGCAATCCACGCCCTGCTCGAGGACCGACAGGGCGATGAGGTGATCAAAATGAATGTCGGCCACCAGCGGCAGCGAGACGCGCTGGCGAATCTCGGCGAAGGCCTTGGCGGCATCTTGGCTCGGCACCGAGACGCGGGCGATGTCGGCTCCGGCACGCTCCACGCTCAGCAGCTGAGCCACCGTCGCCTGCACATCGCAGGTGTCGGTATTGGTCATCGTCTGCACTGAAATCGGCGCGCCGCCGCCGACCGGGACAGCACCGACATGCAGCTGGCGACTGGCACGCCGCGGTGGCGGTGGCAGCTGACATTTCATGCCCGCAACTCCTGCCGTCGTGTCATGCCCGCAACTCCTGCCGCCGTGTCATGCTCGCAACTCCTGCCGCCGTGTCATGCCCGCAACTCCTGCCGTCGTGTCATGCCCGCAACTCCTGCCGTCGTGTCATGCCCGCAACTCCTGCCGCCGTGTCATGCTCGCAACTCCTGCCGTCGTGTCATGCCCGCAACTCCTGCCGTCGTGTCATGCCCGCAACTCCTGCCGTCGTGTCATGCCCGCAACTCCTGCCGTCGTGTCATGCCCGCAACTCCTGCCGCCGTGTCATGCCCGCAACTCCTGCCGTCGTGTCATGCTCGCAACTCCTGCCGTCGTGTCATGCTCGCAACTCCTGCCGTCGTGTCATGCTCGCAACTCCTGCCGCCGTGTCATGCCCGCAACTCCTGCCGTCGTGCGATGCCGCCGGGCACTTGGCCGCGCAGCTGACCGCAGGCGGCGGCGATGTCCTCGCCGCGGGTGGAGCGCACCGTCACCGTGTAGCCAGCCTCGCGCAGCACTTGACGGAAGGCCGCCACCGCCGCCGGAGGGGAGCTGCGCCACGGCGCACCCGCGATCGGATTGCAGGGGATCAAATTGATCTTGCAGCGCAGCCCGCGCAACAGCCGCGCCGTATCCTGTGCCAGCGCTGGCGTATCGTTGATGCCGTCGATCAGCGTGTACTCGATGGTGATCGAGCGGCGCGAATCCCCGAGACGATCCAGATAGCGGCGGCAGGCAGCCAGCAGCTCGGCGATGGGGAAACGCCGATTGAGCGGTACCAAGCGCTCGCGCAGCTCATCGTTGGGCGCGTGTAGGGACAAGGCCAGCGCCAGCTGCAGGGAGGCATCCAAGCGATCGAGCATCGGCACCACACCCACCGTGCTCAGCGTCAGCTTGCGACCTGGAATGCCATAGGCATCATCGTCGCGCAGCAGGCGCACGGCGGCGCTGAGCTGCTCCAAGTTGAGCAGGGGTTCGCCCATGCCCATGAAGACGATGTTGGTGATACGACGCGGCGGGCCGCGGCTAAAGGCATCCAGAGCCTCGTGGGCACGCCACACCTGAGCGATGATCTCAGCGCTGCTGAGGTTGCGCTTGAACCCACCCTGAGCGGTGGCGCAAAAAGTGCATCCCAGCGCGCAGCCCAACTGGGTGGAAACACACAGTGTGCCGCGCCGCTGCTCGGGGATGAACACCGTCTCGACAGCGCCGCCACCAGCCAGCGGCAACAGCCACTTGCGGCAGCCGTCGGCAGCGCGCTGCTCTTCGCTGAAACGCGCTGGCAACAGCTCGGCGGCACCGCTGAGCCGAGAGCGCAGGCGCAGGCCGAAGTTGCTCATCTGGGCAAAGTCGGTGACACCGGCATGGTGCACCCATTGCAACAGTTGTGAGGCGCGGAAAGAGGGCTCTCCCAAACGGTGGAAAAAAGCTTCGAGCCCAGAGCGCGGCACACCCAATAAGGGCTGGCTCGGCACCGCCGCCAACAGGCCGGTCTGCGCTGTGCTCACGACGATTGACCGAAGAAAAAATCGATCTCGCGGCGCGCAGAGTCAGTGGAATCGGAGCCGTGTACCGCATTGGCATCAATGGACTGGGCAAAGTCTGCACGCAGGGTGCCGGGGGCCGCCTGAGTCGGGTCGGTATGGCCCATCAGCTGGCGGAAGCTGGCCACCGCACCCTCCCCCTCCAACACCTGTGCCACAACTGGACCAGAGCACATGAAATCGAGCAGGGAATCAAAAAAAGCCTTGCCCCGGTGCTCGCCGTAAAACGTAGCGACACGCTCGCGCGCCAGCCGCACCATGCGCATTTCGACGATGCGCAGACCGTTGCGTTCAATGCGCTCACACAGGGCACCGATGCGCTGGGCACCGACAATATCGGGCTTGACAATGCAGAGGGTACGCTCAACGGCCATGGCGGGCATCGCGACATTTGCTCAGGGGGAAATGCCCTAAAATCAGGACAGCTACTTATTGTAAGGCCATCGTGCGCGTATTGCCAAGCGTCTTGCGCGAAAGCGCCTAATCTATCTCCTCCAGCCACGCCGCTTGAATGGCCTCGAGAATACGCTCGTTGCAGCGATCTGGATCGTCGTCGAAATCCGCTAACTCGATCACCCAGCGACGCAAGTCGGTGAAGCGCACCGTGAGTGGGTCGCGCTCGATCCCGCTGTCGGCCAAAGCGATCGCTATCTCTTGCACATCAGTCCAACGCATGATTTTCCCTGTGACGCTTTGCCCTCGGCGCACACCGACGCTCAGTGGCTCTCCGAGATCATGTTGATGGTATAGCGCGGAATCTCGACGACCAGCTCGTCTTGGTCTTGCGACGGCACCGCCTGGCAGCCGAGCCGCGACTGGGGCTCCAAGCCCCAAGCCTTGTCGAGCAAATCGTCCTCGAGCTCGTCTGGCGGCTCCATCGAATCATAGCCCTCGCGCACGATGACATGACAGGTGGTGCAGGCGCAGGACATCTCGCAGGCGTGCTCGAGCTCGATGCCATCGCGCAATAGCGCGGCGCAGATGCTCTCGCCCGGCGCGGCTTCCAGCACCGCGCCACCGGGACACAGCCCGTCGTGCGGCAATACGACGATGCGGGTCACGACAGCTCGGCCTCGGCGGTGATATCGCCTTGCAACTGCGTCACCGAGCGACCGACCAAGGTGGTGCGCAGGGCATCGTCCATGCGCCGCTCGGCAAAGGGCGTGCTGAGTTCGTTCAAGTGCTCTACCTGTGTGCGCAACTCGGCGATCTGCCCCTCGTCGGCAGACTCAGACAGCGCCGCGACATGGCTGCGCAGCTGTTGGCTGGCCTGCGCCAGCTGCTCCCGCTCGGCGGCTGCCAGCAGACGCTCACCATCGCTGCTCAAGGCCCCCTCCACGCTGTCCAGCAGCTGCTCCGCCGCCAGCCGCTGCTCGACCAGCAGACGAACTCGGCTGTCCTCCTCAGCGCTGTCGAAGGCTTGGCGCAACATGCGCTGCACATCATCACCACCGATGCCATAAGAAGGACGCGCCTCGATCTCGCTGCGCACCCCGGTGCTGAGTTCGCGCGCCGTCACCGAGAGCAGGCCGTCGGCATCGACTTGGAAGCCAACCTCGATGCGCGCCGCACCGGCCGTCAGCGGCGGGATGCCACGCAGCTCGAAGTGTGCCAGCGAGCGGCAATCGCTCGCCAGATCGCGCTCTCCCTGCACCACATGCACAGAGAGCGCCGTCTGCCCATTGCGGGCGGTGGTAAAGGTGCGCTGCCGCTGGGCGGGCAAGGGCGTGTTGCGGGGCACGACCACCTCGGCCAATCCCCCCATCAACTCGATACCCAGCGACAGCGGTGCCACATCGAGCAATAGGGCATCGCCCCCGCTGCGGTTGCCGATCAAACTGTCGGCCTGCAGGGCGGCCCCCATCGCGACCACCCGATCGGGATCGATGCCAGCCAACGGCTCGCGCCCGCACCACTCGGCCACCGCACGGCGCACCACCGGCATGCGGGTGGCACCGCCGACCAGAATCAGCTGGCCGATATCGCCGACCGCCAGACCGGCATCGCGCAGACTGCGCTCACAAACCGCCAGACTGCGCTCGACCAAGGGGGTGGCGAGCGCCGCAAAATCCTGCTGCGTCAAGGTGCGGCTGAGCGCCGCGAGGCCCTCGCCGCCATCCCAGCGCAGCTCGACTTGTGGCGCATCACCCAGCGCCTCGCGCGCCTCGCGCGCCGCCGCCAACAGGCGCTGGCGCGTCGGCGGCGGCAGCTCTGCCCAAGCGGTGTCCGGGCCGATCAACCACAGCGCCACGGCGCGGTCGAAGTCATCGCCGCCGAGTGAGGTATCGCCGCCGGTCGCCAACACCTGGAAGACGCCGCGCTCGAGCCGCAGCAGCGACAGATCGAAGGTGCCGCCGCCCAGGTCGTAGACTGCGATCAGCCCCTGCGCACCGCTGTCCAAGCCGTAGGCCAAAGCCGCCGCGGTGGGCTCATTGATCAGGCGCAACAAGGGCAAACCGGCGAGCTGCGCCGCCGCCGCGGTGGCCTGGCGTTGGCCGTCGTCGAAATAGGCCGGCACGGTGATGACGACACCCTCTGGCGCGCCGCCCAATGCCTGCTCGGCGCGTCGCTTGAGGGCACCGAGAATCTCGGCGGAGACGAGCACCGGGCTGTGCTCACCGGCGGCGCTGAGCAGTTTGACCGCGCCATCGCCATCGGCCACCAAACGCTGCCCACCGTGCTCTTCGACTTCGTCGCGCCCGCGGCCGAGCAAGCGCTTGATCGACAGCAGGACGCGCTCCGGCTCCCGCCTGCTCGCCGCCAGTGCCTCGGCTCCCACCACCGCCTCGCCGCCCTCAGGGTAATAGACAGCGGAGGGCAATAGCTCGTGCCCGGCGGCATCGGCGAGCAGCTGGGGGACACCGTCGCGCACCGTCGCCACCAAGCTGTGGGTGGTGCCGAGATCGATGCCGACCGCACGGCGCCGGGGGCGCTCCTGCGGGGCGGTGCCGGGCTCTTGGATCTGTAACAGGGCCATCAGGCGGCTCGCTGCTCGGCATCGTCGCGCAGCTTGGCGACAAATTGCATGCGCCGGAACAGCTCCAGCGCGGCAGCGCCGCGGCCCTCGACATCGGCGCGGCCAAAGTCCTCGGCCAAGGCCTCAAAGGCCGCCGTCTGGGAGTGTGCCAGCTGACGCAGGCCAGGGCCGTCACCGCGCTCGGCCAGCGCCGCGATCTGCTCGCGCAGCTCGAGATTGGCCATCAGAAAGGCGCTGTCGTCGACAGTGCCCTCCTGCAACTCGTCATCGCTGGCCACCCCTCGGCAGACGAGCAGATGGCGGGCGCGTGCCAGCGGCGAGCGCAGTGTCTGATAGGCCTCGTTCACTTGGCTGGAGCGGCGCAGGGCCAAGTCGCGCTCGGCGGCGCTGGCGGCGACATAGTTGTCGGGATGCAGCTGGCGCTGCAAGGCATCGTAATGGCGATCCAACTGCGGGCGATCCATCGGATAGCGGCACGGCAAGCCAAACAATGCAAAAAAGTCGATGGTGGCAGGCGGCGCTGCCAAGTCAGCCGCCGCAGCCATCGCCTCAGCAGCCAGTTCCGCCACGGCCAGCGCCCCGCTAGATGTGAAAGCTTTCGCCGCAACCGCACTCGCCGCTGCTGTTCGGATTGCTGAAAACCAAACCTTCGTTGACTCCCTCGCGGGTAAAGTCCATCGCCGTGCCATCTAGGTAGACCAAGCTCTTGGGATCGACATACAACTTGATGCCGTGCGCCTCGTAGACCTGGTCACCATAGGCAGCGGTGTCGACAAACTCCAGCGTGTAGGCCAGGCCCGAGCAACCGGTGGTCTTAACCCCCAGGCGCACGCCGAGGCCGCAGCCGCGCTGCTCCAACTGGCCGCGGATGTGGGCGGCGGCAGCTTCGCTCAGCTGGATACCGCGCGCCGCACCGCTGGCAGGGGGTGCGGCAACGCTCTGCGCTGTCTCAGTCGCCATCGGCACACTGTCAGCCCTCGCTGGCCTCGGCGCTGTCACCGCCCTCGCCCCGCTTGCGCCGCAGATCGGCGATGGCGGCACGGATGGCATCCTCGGCCAGCACCGAGCAGTGGATTTTCACTGGCGGCAGCGCCAATTCCTCGACGATATCGGTATTGCGTATCGCCATCGCCTCATCCAGAGTGCGCCCCTTGACCCATTCGGTCAACAGCGAACTGGAGGCGATGGCCGAGCCGCAGCCATAGGTCTTGAAACGCGCATCTTCAATGACATCGCTCTCGCCGACGCGGATTTGCAGGCGCATGACATCGCCACAGGCCGGCGCGCCGACCATGCCAGTGCCGGTGTTGACATCTTTCTCATCCAGCGCCCCCACATTGCGCGGATTCTCGTAGTGGTCGAGTACCTTGTCGCTATAAGCCATGATTGATCTCCTCTGATCATCGGACTGCTGGCCTGGGCCGCAATCCTTGTGTTCCACGCCACCAGACAGCGCCGTTTCCGGCGCGGGCTGACAGCATGATATCCGTTCCGTTCAGCTCGCCCACTGCACCTGTTTGAGATCGACACCGGCGCGGTGCATATCCCACAGTGGCGACAGCGCGCGCAGGCGCTCGATGGCACCGAGCAGCTGCCCCAGCACTTGATCGACATCGTCCTCGGTGGTGTAGCGCCCCATCGAAAAGCGCAGCGAGCTATGCGCCAATTCGTCCTCTAGGCCCAGCGCCCGCAACACATAGGAGGGCTCCAGACTGGCCGAGGTGCAGGCCGAGCCGGAGGACACCGCCACATCCTTGAGCGCCATCAGCAAAGATTCTCCCTCGACAAAATTGATGCTGAAGTTGAGCAGGCCCGGCAGGTGCCGCTCGGCGTGGCCATTGAGAAAGACCTGCTCGATGTCTTTGACCCCATCCCACATACGGTCGCGCAACTTGGACAAGCGCTCCGCCTCGGCCGACATCTCACGCGCCGCGATCGCCATCGCCTCACCCATGCCGACGATCTGATGGGTGGCCAGCGTGCCCGAGCGCATGCCGCGCTCGTGGCCGCCGCCGTGCAATTGGGCGGCGATGCGCACCCGCGGCCGACGGCGCACATAGAGCGCGCCGATGCCCTTGGGACCATAGACCTTATGCGCCGACAACGACAGCAGATCGACTTGGGCACGCTCCACATTGAGCGGCACCTTACCGGCGCTCTGAGCCGCATCGCTGTGGAACAGCACACCGCGTTCGCGCGTGACCGCGCCGATGGCCTCGATGTCGTTGACCGTGCCGATCTCATTGTTGGCATGCATCAGCGAGACCAGCACCGTATCGTCGCGCAGAGCGGCGGCGACACTGTCCGCCGACACCAGACCATCGGCATCCGGATCCAGATAGCTGAGTTCAAAACCCTCGCGCTCCAGCTGCCTACAGCTGTCCAACACCGCCTTGTGCTCGATGCGTGAAGTGATGATGTGGCGACCGCGCTGCTCGGCATAAAAAGTCGCCGCGCCCTTGATCGCCAAGTTATCGGCCTCGGTGGCACCGGAGGTCCAGACAATCTCGCGGGCATCGGCACCGATCAGATCGGCCACCTGCTGACGCGCCGCCTCGACCGCCTCCTCCGCTTTCCAGCCATAGGCATGGGAACGCGAGGCCGCATTGCCGAACTCCCCCTGTGGCCCCATGAACTCGACCATGCGCTCGACGACCCGCGGGTCGACCGGAGTCGTCGCCGCATAGTCCATATAGACCTGCCGCTGGGGTTGTATATTTGCCACTGTGGACATGATTGAGTACCGGTGTCCTGTCTTTCAGTCGACCAGCACCAGAGATGCTGGTGCTTGGGGTGCGATGGCGCAATGCCGCTCACGCCGCGCCAAGCCGCCCAGCGTGATGCCATCACAAAAGCTCTCGATGCACTGCTCCAGATCGCTCCACAGCTGATGGGTCAGGCAACGCGAGCCGCCATGACAATCGGCTGTGCCACCGCAACGGGTGGCCTCAATCCCCTCGCCTGCGGCGCGTAGAATCTGCGCCACCGAGATGCTATCCGCCGGCTGGGCCAAGCGATAGCCGCCGCCCGGACCGCGCACACCCACCACCAAGCGGCGGCGGCGCAGGCGCGCAAAGAGCTGCTCCAGATAGGAGCTCGGAATGCCTTGACGCTCGGCCACAGATGCCAGAGTGCTGGGCGTACGACCCTCGTTCATGGTCAAATCCAGCAGGGCTGTGACCGCATAGCGACCGCGAGTGGTGAGATTCATAAGCGAAGACGGGGGACTTGCATGAGCCTTATTATATATAACCTAGTAAATAAGTCAAGAATAGCGGATTGAGCTGGCTGAGGTGGCACCGCCAGCGCTGCTCGGCGGCGCGCTGTCTTGGCAAGAGCGGTGCCGCGCCCTTAAAATACAGGCTTCAGGGGGGCCGTAGCTCAGTCGGGAGAGCGCGACGTTCGCAACGTCGAGGTCAGGGGTTCGATTCCCCTCGGCTCCACCAAGTGGTTGTCTGCTCAGCGGGTATCGGCTGAGTTTATAGTAGCTGTTCGATGAGGTGAAGTGACCCATGAGCGAAGCAGAGGACACTCAACCTTTAATTACATTAAAAATTGATACTGGCGAGCAAAATTTCGCCAGTATTGAAGAGCTGCGTACGTGGGTCGACGGAGAAAGAAATGCATTTGGATGGATTCAGACGATACAGCGTGAAGATAGGAATCTTCAGGCCATCTGGAGCAATATGGCCCAATGGTGGGATCATATCGGTGGCTTCATTTTAAATTATGAGGCCCGTGGGGGCCATCCAGAAGTTCAACAGCAGCTCAAAGAAAGTCTGATCTCAGATATAAATAGACTAGGACGGTATACAATCACAGCTGGATCGGCAGATGCCGAGTTTGTCTCTAATCTGCGCAACGAAGATAATGAGCATGCCGACGGCATCGCTGCCTATGCGCTACTCAATTTGAGTCGTGAGAATATAAATCTCCATGGGATGATAAATATGCACGGTCTAGAAGGCATATATCGAGCTCTGCAATATAGGCAGGGGACTTCCGAGACGGCAACAGCGCAAGTAGCATCTCTGGAGAGATTAAAGAAAGACTGGGGGCCAAAATTCAGCAATCAACACCGAGAAGTACAGGAACAGCAAGAGTGGTTCAACACATTTACACAAGAATCTGATGCGGGGTTTCGAGGATTTATGCAAGAATCTGATGCGAGGTTTCTCAAATTTATGCAAGAATCTGAAACGAAGATTGCAAACATGGAAAAAACCTTCAAAGAAGCAATAGCACTCCGAGCGCCAGTTACGTACTGGAAAGAAAAACAGGAATCTCACCGGCACGGCATGCAGAAAGCAGGCTGGTTCACCTTTGGCTGCGGGCTTATCTCCCTAGGATTGATCATTTGTCTTGCTGTCTGGCTGCTCCAAGATACTGCGACAAACACCCCATTATGGAAGATTGGCATCGTATTCGCCACCTCAACATTCACTATATGGCTCACGCAGTTGTCTGCCAAGATATTTATGTCAAACCTTCATCTAAATAGCGATGCACATGAGCGCACCACCATGATCCAAACCTATCTTGCACTGCTAAGTGAAGACAAAGGTCCATCAAGCGAAGAGAGGCAGCTGATGCTGCAAACACTATTCAGACCAAGTGCAAGTGGATTCGTTAAAGATAGTGGACCTCATGGTTTCTATGAAGCGCTGTCAAATATGATGAGCAAAAGTACAGACAAATAGAGACGGCAAGAACCACTTCCTCGCCGTTGTGTATCCGCGTTATCCCAACGCCTAGGGCGAGTGGCTATGCGGCTCTACCCCAGCCGCTCAATAATCGTCACATTTGCCTGCCTGCCGCCCTCGCACCTGATCTGCAGGCCGTAGCTCCCCCCGCCCGTTCCAACTCGCACAGCAAGGGGTCATCAGGCGGGCACCGGTGGTGCCGAGGGAGTGGCCGAGGGCGACGGCTCCGCCGTTGACGTTGGTCTGCTCTTTGGGGTAGTCGGTTTCGGCTAGCTAGGCCAGTAGTAAAGAGAAAGTGGGGTAGGGAACAAGAAGACGCAGCAGTTCGAAACGCGAGAGATGGAATCAATATCACTTGTCACTGGCATTGCCAAGTTATCTTATCAACAACGAACAGAAGATTTCCACATGATCATGCTCAAAACAATGACACGTCGAATCCGGTGTTCATATCCTCTATATAAAATTGTAATTATTGGCTCTATATTATTCTCCGTTGATTCGATTAGGCTCGTTTTGTAAAACTCAATGTTTCACGGGCAAAATGAAGGAGCTCGGTTTCATTGATCTCAGCAGTCTGGCTGCCTACGTTTTTGTCGTGATGGAATTTATTCGCATAGACCAGCAAGCCGTCGAGGCTGCTGATATCTGCACAAGAGAGGATAGCCTCTTCTCGTTTGCAATGATGAATGAACTCCCCCAATGAATCTCCAGGACAAAATGACTCTGGGTATGCAACCCGTACAAACGACTCCAAGATCAGCCGCAGAGCACTAGCAACTTCTCGCTTGTTAGAGCTTGCAGAGCCATCAATGTAAGAACGGACCAGCGCATGACGTCTGTCATGCTCGGTAATACAATCTTGACTCACATTCCACTCAGTAAGCTTGGAACCATCGTTAGCGCGTGAAATCTGGCAAGCCGAACGAAGATTCGTGTCGGCCCCTTCCCAGAGACCGCAAAGAAACTGCTTAGAGTGTGAGAAGATAATTAGCTGGGCAACGTTACCTGAAAGCCGCCGAATTTCATGAATCGTTGTGCCCTGCCGATGTTCGTCAAGGCTGGTCATGGGGTCATCAACTACCACGATCTTTTGATTATGATTGGGGTCAAGCTCAAGGCATGCCAAAAAAAATGCCAACGCGAGTGCATTTCTGTCACCTGCACTGAGCGTATTCTTGAAAGATTGCTCTCCTTCTCTGGGAGCCAATTCTACAGCCTTGTCATTGATTAAAACGTTATAATTACAGGTCGAACTTTTCCCCCTATTCCCCGCCTTAACACTACCTAACTGAAATCCGACATTGAACTTTTCGAGATATTCATTGATCGCGGTTTCATAATTCGTGAAAATATGTTCTCGATATTGATCCAAGGCTTCACGCGCGGTCTGCCTTCGATGCTCAGTGGCGATCTTGTCGCTAATTTCCTGAAGGTAGGCACCGCATAATACTATAACTTGTGGAAGAAATCGTTCCTTGGTAGCCTTAAGTTTACCAAGACGGGTTGTCAATACAGCGACATCAGCTGCCGCAACCTCTGCCTTAGCGCGATCGATCTGTTGTCCAGTCTGTAGCAAGTCTGCGCTAAGTCGCTCAATTTCCCTTCGAAACTGATCAAATGCACGAACCTTCTCGCGAATTGAATCATCAATGGAAACGGGATCGAGCGGCGCGGATTGTTTGGTTCTTAGATCTCTGAGAATACCTTGAATTGCTTCGTTCCATGCTAGTGAGATTTCCTCTGTATTAATTGAGATATCAGGAACATTGACAAAAGTTTTCCAGAATTCTCTAGAGCGCTCAGCATGACGAATGCTACGCTCAAAGATTGCCAGAGCTTTTCCAGTGTGTACTGATTCAACGTTCCCGATAGCAGTGTCGATATGACTTTTTAATTCCGCATATACACCGCTAAAATAGGCTCGGTAGTGGGTAATAATTGGCGATCCACTCAAGTCTTGGGCGCAGAAGGGGCATGTCCCCTTATCACTATTGTTGGACGCACCTTTGATACGGAGCATACCATCTCCGACCCAAGCTTCTCCAGCGTCTCCTATTTTTTTGAGGTGTTTTTGAACAAGCCCCACTGTTCTTTCTTCTAGATTTTGGAGTTGAGTGCTCAGAACCACCTCGATGTCTGATAAATTAATCGGTGGCAATGAAATGGGTTCAAAAGAGGGTGCCTGTCGAACGGCATCAGCCTGATGTGCCGCAGCAAGAGCACGTTCTGCCTCTGTTATCAATGCATCAATGTCTGGTTGCTCCTTTAACTCACAAAATGCATCGACAGTGAGGCTGTGCAGGATATTATGTGGAATTCTATCTTTTTTGATTTTTAAGTCGCGATTATGTTGCTCAATGCGATCGATGTGCCCTTGAAGATCTGTGTTTAGCTTGACACCTTGCTCACCAATGATCAGCTCATGAAGCTTCTTCCGATGCGTAATCTCAACCTCCATGCCGGAGCAAATATTCTCTGTAACAAAGTGATCATCAAAGACCGTAATACTAGAGAAATAGTTGCTCCAAATGCCGTTCTCAAATACAGATTCTTTATCAGTGTCATCTACAATTACAACATGTGGTGGCCCCTTTGCACCAAGGCGGTGTCTTTCCAAAATGGGAAGAGGGTTGTTGCTACCAAGGGACCTAAGTATCTCCGCTAACGTAGTCTTACCTCTTCCGTTTTCGGCGTAGATCAGCGCAAATCGGTTTAATAGCAGTCGAGCGCCAGTATCGACTGAATCGAAAATGCCAATGTTTCTAATAAGCTGAAACTTAGTAATCATGTTGCCACGCTACGAGCCAAATCTACTGGTTTGTTGGCATAGTTCCTGACTATATCATATTTAACCGTGTCTGCAGAAATCTGATCATTCGGTTCGGCAGGTTCTCTGGTATCCTTAGCGGTGTTATAGGCACCTGATTTTAGGCTCCCTAAATACATAAGGTCAAAATAATACAATGCTGAGACATCAAACCCGCTCAATAATCGTCACATTCGCCTGCCCACCGCCCTCGCACATGGTCTGCAGGCCGTAGCGGCCACCGCGCCGCTCCAGCTCGCATAGCAGGGCGGTCATCAGGCGGGCTCCGGTGGCCCCCAGGGGATGGCCCAAGGCGATGGCACCGCCGTTGACATTGGTCTGCTCCTCGGGATAGCCGGTCTCTGCTAACCAAGCCAGTGGCACTGAGGCGAAGGCCTCGTTGATCTCGACCAGATCGATGTCCGCCAAGGACATGCCGCTCTTTTCCATCGCGTAGCGGGTGGCCGGGATCGGTGCTGTCAGCATCCAGATCGGATCGTCACCGCGCACGCTCAGATGGTGAATGCGTGCCCGTGGGCGCAACTGATAACGCTTCATAGCACTCTCGGACACCATCAGCAGAGCCGCCGAGGCATCGCAGGTCTGGCTGGAGGTGGCAGCCGTCAGACGACCACCTTCGAGCAGCGGCTCCAAGCTGGCCATCTTCTCTGGCGTCGTGGATGCACGCGGTGTCTCGTCATGCTCCAAACCCCCTACCGGCAACAGCTGGCTGTCGAAATAACCGGCTTTGATGGCGGCCACCGCCCGCTGGTGGCTCTGCAGGGCGTAGCGCTCCAGCTCTTCGCGGCTCAAATCCCATTTCTCGGCAATGCGCTCGGCGGCGTGGAATTGCGACACTGTCTCTGTGCCGTAGCGCGCCACCCAACCCTCGGAGCCGGAAAAAGGATCCTCAAAGCCGTATTCGCGCCCCGCCAGCATGGCCGCTGAGATCGGGATCGCGTTCATGGTCTGTACGCCGCCGACCGCCACCACATCTTGGGTGCCGCTCATGATCCCCTGGGCGGCAAAGTGCAGCGCCTGCTGCGAAGAACCGCACTGGCGATCCACCGTCACCCCGGGCACGGCATCCGGCAAACCGGCGGCGAGCCATGCGGTGCGGGCGATGTCGCCAGCCAGTGGGCCGATGGCATCGACGCAACCGAAGACCACATCGTCGTAGTCCTCGGCTGGCACCGCATTGCGATCGACCAAGGCGCGCAACACCGCGGCACCGAGATCGGCACCATGCCAGCTGGCGAGGCTGCCGTTGCGGCGACCGGTGGGGCTGCGCAGGGCATCGACAATGTAGGCTTCACTCATTATCTCCTTAGAATAACGCATCGCCGGAATCCTGATGGATGGGTTCACGCATGCACATTGCACTCAAGTCCAAATGGTGGGCGGCGCTCGGCGCTGTCTGCTTCGCGCTCGGTGTCCTGCTGCTCGCTCTGACCGGCTACATCTGGTTCGGCAACTGGCCGCAGGAAGTCAAACAGATGGTCGACTACCAGCGCTCTCTCGGCGAGCGCGGCGGGCACAGCGGCGAGGCGCTGTTGCAATCGGTGCAGCTGCGCGAGCAGCACTCCCTGAACGGCACTTGGCAAGCGGTTGTCGATCCCTATGGGCGCGGCGCGCTGCTGGGGATCGCACCCCGCGCCTCGGAGCCGGGCCACCCCAGTGATCTGGCCGAGTTCTCCTTTGATAACGGCCTGACGCTGGCGGTTCCCGGCGACTGGAACAGCCAGCATCCGAGCCTGCTGTTCTATCAGGGCACCGTCTGGTACAAGCGCGTCTTCAACTACGCGCCACGCCCCGGCAAGCGCGTCTTCCTGTGGCTGGGCGCCGCCAATTACCACAGCGCGCTCTATCTCAACGGCCAGCTGCTCGGCCGTCACAGCGGCGGCTTCACGCCCTTCAACTTCGATGTCAGCGAGCGACTGCGCAACGGCGAGAATCTGCTGGTGATCGAGGTGGACAATCGCTCAGCGGAGGCCGACATCCCCACCGCGCTCACCGATTGGCACAACTACGGCGGCCTGACGCGCGATGTGCTGCTAATAGAAGTGCCGGACAGCTATATCCGCGCATACAGCATCGAACTCAGCGCCGACGGCGAGCGGCTGCAAGGGCAGATCGAAGTGGCTGGCCCGCGCCGCGCCGAGGGTGCCGAGCTACGCATTCCCGAGCTCGGGCTGCAGCGGCACATCGACACCGATGCCGACGGGCGGGGGCGCTTTGAGCTACCGGCTGCGCCCGAGCGCTGGTCACCGCACAATCCGCGGCTCTACCGAGTGGAGTGGCAAGCCGCCGAGGACGCGCTGGTCGACGAGGTCGGCTTCCGCACCATCGAGCTCAGGGGCGCACAGCTGCTGCTCAACGGCGAGCCGATTTTCCTGCGCGGCATCGCCGCGCACGATGAGGCTGGCATGGGGCGCGGGCGTGGCCACAGCCGCGCCGATGCCGAGCGGCTGTTGGGCTGGGCCAGCGAGCTGGGCTGCAACTTCGTGCGCCTCGCCCACTACCCACACAGCCGGCATCTGGCGCTGGTCGCCGACCGCATGGGGCTATTGCTGTGGGAAGAGATCCCGGTCTACTGGAGCATTGATTTCACCAATCCCAATACCCTGCGCTCGGCGCGCGCTCAGCTCAGCGCCGTGATTGCACGCGACCGCAACCGCGCCTCGGTCATCCTGTGGAGTATCGGCAACGAGACGCCGAGCAACGAGGAGAGGCTGCGCTTCATGTCCGCGCTGGCCGACCATGTACGCAGCTTGGACGGCTCGCGACTGGTGACCGCCGCCCTGCGGACCACCGCAGAGGAGCTGCAGGATTTCATGTTGGGCAGCTATCTGCCAGCGCTGCTGGGCTTCTCGCCCGAGCGCTGGAGCTACCCGCTGCTCGACCCACTCGCCGAGGTCTTGGATGTGCCGGCACTGAACCAATATTTCGGCTGGTATTACGCTGGTGCGCTGGCGCTCTTCACTCCCTTTGACAGCCACTATGCGCGCCGCATCATGCTCGAGAATATGCCGCGCATCCGCATCGAGCATCCGCCCGACCAAGCGTTGATCATCAGCGAGCTCGGGGCCGGTGCGCTGGCCGGGATGCACGCGCCGAGCGAAGAGCTGGTGGTGTTCAGTGAAGAATACCAAGCACTGGTCTACCAGCAGCAGATCGCGATGCTGAAAGAGCAGCCCGGCGTCGTCGGCATGACACCGTGGGTCCTGAAGGATTTCCGCTCGCCGCTACGGCTCTACCAAGGGGTGCAGGATCACTGGAACCGCAAGGGGCTGATCAGCGACGACGGCCGCAAAAAACTGGCCTTCCAGGTCCTGCGCGAGTATTATGTAGAGATTGTTGCTGCTGAGGCTACGGCGCGGCGGGGAGCGGGGGTTCATTAGCCAGATGACTGTTTACTGTGAATAGCGAGAGGACCAAGTTTTGAATGCCGTTGAAATTGAACAGGCAGTGTCAGAATTAGCTGGTCAGCCATTTGATATGCAGGTATTCCCTTATCAATTTCTTGCGGCATTTGGGAACACATCAACCACCATCAACAAACTACAACGTGGCATCTCTAATACGTCAGATGTTCCCGGTGGCGTTTTACAGCGCAATAATATCCATATGGCGATGTGTGATCCAGGCGCTGTCGATGCGACACTTATCGCTTTGCGGGATAACGTCAAAACCACCACTGCAAACGCAAAATTTATTTTAGCAACTGATGGAGAGATCTTGCTCTCCGAAGATCTTGTTAGGGGTGAATCCATCGCTTGCAAATATGCCGAATTACCTGATTATTTGGGTTTTTTCTTGCCTCTCGCCGGAATCAGCACCGTCAAACAAATCCGTGAGAGCAGCTTGGACATGCGAGCGACTAGTCAACTCAATCAGCTCTATGTCCAACTGCTAAAGGATAATCCGAATTGGGCAACAACAGAGCGCCGTCCAGATATGAATCATTTCATGGCACGCTTGATATTTTGTTTTTTCTGAAGATACCGACATCTTTAAGTGCAGTTTATTAGTGATGGTTCCATCACTAAGTTCTTCTACAATTCAGATTCTGCATCGATTGAGCAGCGGGCTGCCAACCAATAAAGAAAAATGCAAGCTGTATTCGCGTCAGCGACCGAGATCACTCCTCATCATCAAAAGTATACCCTGCGCCGAGCGCAGCGTCGGGGGAGAAGTAGGCGGGAGATATTGAGTGCTATGGGGGTGTATGTATCAGTTCCCTGCGCAGCCAGTAACCATTAGCCGAGCGGTGGAGATAAGCGCTTCGCATTCCCTTATCGACGTGAGCGCCAGGAGCTAGACCCTCCGTCTGCTCTGGTGTCTGTTATATACTGATAAATAATGGTTCCTAGGAGGGAATTAATGATGAGTGATGAAGGGTATAAACATCTAGGTTTGTGGGACCGTCATCCACAAAAAGGTCCAGCTCTAGCAAGCGCCCAAGCTCTAGTTACTGGTGTAGTTGTATACGACAGTCTAGTTAGAGCTAGAGAACTGATTCCTAAAGGCGACCAAAATCGTTGTGTAGATGATGTGACAGACGCTATGGCAAAAGAAATCCTACACCATGCATGCTACCTAAACAATCTCTTTGTTGGGAACAAGTAGCACGACCATCCGGTAGTGGCTCAGTTTGGGGTTGACGCGCTGGCTCGCTAGGCGACAATCGCCGACATGAGCGAAGACCGTCCCGAACACACGCCCCCTAAAGGCAAGCCCAAGCGCCCCCGCGACCTCAACCTGCGCGCCAAGCAGGTCATGGAGCAGTCCGTGGGCGAGTATGCGCCGCCGCCTGAGCCGCCCAAGAACCCTCAGGCTGTGGAGCGTGGCAGGCTGGGCGGCCTCAAGGGCGGCAGGGCTAGAGCGGAGAAGATGTCGCCAGAGCGGCGCAACGAGATAGCGCGGCAGGCCGTGAAAGCGAGGTGGTCGAAGAGTTAAAATCCAAGATCAAGGCGGTCTACTATTCTCTCTAAAGCCTCAAGATAGCGTGCTTTTTGCTCAGCCCCAACAGTTATATTGATATTATGCGCGCTACTGATGTTATACTTAATAGCCCCGGGGTGGATCGCGCTAAGCGGTCTACCTGTATGTGCCATTACTATGCCTACACTATGAGAATCAGGCATATGATCCAGATTCTCAAACAAGGTGTTTCCGTCCTGTGTTGAAAACATCTCTATACCGCCAGAGCCACTATGTAATTGTTGCACTTTTTCATTTAACTCTTGTGCCATCGCATCAAATGCTCTAGCCATATCGCCAGCATACATCGTAGCTCTGTTCATTACGAACAGGTGCATTCGGGGAGGGATGGCATTAGATTCGTCCATTTTTGCGCTAAATCGCAGTTGTTTATACTTTGTTTGCAGGTTATGACCATAGACTAGCCGCGCCACATTAAATATTGCCCTAGCTGACGAGCCATCTGGACTGCAGGGGACTATTAAGCGTTCTGCTGCAACCAGTGCCAATTCAGTATAGGCAGAGAAACTGGGGTTGCAATCGATGAAGAAGACCGTGTCTTGGCCGAGATGTCCTTGGCATCCCTCTATCAAATTAGTAACCCACTGGTGCACGGCAATCCAAGCATTCTCTGGCATAGCCTGCCCAGCTAGAGAATTGATGGTTGGTATTTGTAATTCCAACTCAGGGTCTCCAGAGATTAGATGTAAGTTCTCGGGAATGTGTTGGTTATGTTCGCTGACACGGATAGCATAACTCTTTTCATTATTCATGGGCTGGTAAGGCTTTACCTGTATCCGTTGACGAAAATAAGCGGCGACCGTCTTATCTTTTTCTATGAGTTCTGATAGCTTATCTGATCCAGAGCCATTGCCGCCTAGAAGTATTTCACTCACATTTGCTTGGGGGCACATATCTATGACCACCACTTGGCGGGCGTGATGGCTCCCCCTCTTTTTTGCATTGAATCGTTCTGCAGTTAAGGTGGCCAGCGCAAAAGTAAGGAAAGTCTTGCCCACCCCTCCCTTGTTGTTCCATATGGCGTATTTCATCACTGGTTGAGGCTGTGTGGGCGCATCGAAGAAGACGGGTCAATCACTATACCACACTTGAGTATAGCGCCTGCGGGAATTGCCTTGCAAGCGCGTGGAGTGCGACGAGATTTGGAGCTTCGTCTATGCCAAGCAGCGAAACCTGCCGCCAGACAGGCGCGGCGAGTTTGGGCTGGGCGATGTCTGGACATGGGTAGCCATCTGCGCTGACACCAAGCTGGTGCCCTGCTGGCATGTTGGGCCGCGCAACGCAAATGCCGCTAACCGCTTCATGGACGACCTCGCCGAGCGGCTGTCGGGGCGTGTGCAGCTGACAACTGACGGCCACGGAGCCTACCTAGATGCCGTGGCCGGAGCCTTTGGGAGTGACATCGACTACGCCCAGCTAGTCAAGTTGTATGGAGCAGCACCGGACAAGGCTGCAGAGCGGCGCTACAGCCCCGCGCAGTGCGTGGGCGCTAGGAAGCGGGCTGTTACAGGCCGTCCACGGCGGGCGGATGTCTCAACCTCTTATGTAGAGCGCCAGAACCTCACGATGCGCATGTCCATGCGGCGCTTCGCTCGGCTGACTAACGCCTTCTCAAAGAAGCTTGAGAACCACGCCCACGCCATCAGCCTGCACTACATGCACTACAACTTCGCCCGCATCCACGGCACCCTGCGGTACAGCCCGGCGATGGAAGCCGGGGTGTCAAAGCGCCTTTGGAGCCTAGAGGACATCGCGGCTTTGGCCGACAAATTAAACTGAGCCACTACCGACCATCCCGTGCGTAGGGTGATAGTCCTGTTCAGCCCGTAGGGGTGATGCCGACAGGCTATCCGTTCTAGTGCCCGTACGATGTGACGCGATACCATTGCATGGGCTGGGTGGCCGATAGAGGCGGTGCGCCCACGCTGCAACGAAAGTAGGTCGCCACCACGCCCCTTGTCCTGAGGCTGTCCATAGCAAGGGCAGGTTCAAAGAATACTGCATTTTGCTCTCGCTGATGCCTGATGGCGAAGTGGATTGGCAGAATGCTGAATCATGTTTCCGTAGCATCAAAAGGAGACAGAATTCACACCAGCTGCTGGCATCACCCCCCGTCATCAAAAGTGTGGCCCGCGCCGAGCATGGCATCGGGCGCGAATACCGCCGCCTCGAGTCGCGCACTGTGCCATGCGCGACCGCCCCACAGCGCATCCGTGACCCAGATGCGCTTGAGCCAGATCTGCAAGTCCAGCTCCCAGGTGTAGCCGATCGCCCCGTGCGACTGGATGCCGTGCCGCGCCGCCATGCGCGCCGCCTCGCCAGCAGCCAGCCAAGCGTGTGAGACATCGCGCGCGGCCGTCGCCACGCCGCGCGCCAAGCTGTCGGCGGCGCGATAGACCACCGGGCGGGCGAACTCCAAGGCCACCGCGACATCGGCCAACTGGTTGCGCACCGCTTGAAACGAGCCGATTGCGCGCCCGAACTGCTTGCGCTCGGAGGTGTAGGCCACCGCATATTCCAAGATCCGCGCCGCCGCACCCAACTGCTGTGCCGCCGCGCCCAGCGCACCGCGATTCAAGGCTTGCGCCCACAGCTGCCGCGCCGAGTCTCCCATTGCCAGCAACTCGCCGCCGCCCAGCGGAGCGCGGCTGAAGAGGCGGCGCGATGGATCCACACTGTGCTGGCGACGCAGGCCAGCGGCGGGCGGCAGCGCCAGTAGCCGCAGCTCGCCATCGTCGTCGCCAGCGCAGCCGCCAGCCAACAGCACGGCAGCGGCGACATCGGCGTCTGGCACCAACAAATCCAGCGGGGTGGCGACAGCCACGCGCGCCTCGCCGCTGAGCAGCGGCGGCAACCAGCGCTGCGCCGCCTCACCACCCGCCGCCGCCAACAGCGGAGCCGCGAGCAAGGCGCTGTCCACCAGCGGCTCCGGCAGGGCGGCGTGGCCGCAGGCCTCCGCCATCAACACGAAATCGCGCTCGTCCAAGCCGAGGCCGCCGTCGGCCTCTGGCACCAAGGCACCGATCACACCGAGTTCGCTGAGGCCGCGCCACAGTTTGTCACAGCGACCGCTAGCGCTGTCCCACAGCTCCCGGATGCGCTCGGTCGACAGCTCGGCGGCGAGGAAGTCGCGCAGGCTGCGCTCGAACATGCGCTGCTCTTCGCTGAATTGGAAATCCATCGCCCCGCTCCCCCCGCTAGGCCACCGCAACAACGAGGCGGCAGCGGCTGGCAACGCGCCCCACAGCGCGGCGGATGGCCATCATGAGCGCGGCAGACCGAGCATGCGGTCGGCGATGATGTTGCGCTGAATCTCGTTGGTGCCAGCGTAGATCGGCCCGGCTTGGGCAAAGAGGAAGCCCTCCAGCCAAGCGCCGTCGGCAACGGCATCCTCCGCCGAGCCCTGCAGCTCGGCCTGAACCCCGAGAATGGACATCGCGGCATCGTGCAGCTCGAGATCCAACTCCGACCAGAAAATTTTGTTGGTGCTGGACTCGCTGCCGATGCGTCCGCCGGACAGCAGGCGCGAGGCGGTGGCATAGGTTGCCAGCGTGTAGGCCTCGGCGCGCATCCACGCCGACAACACCGCCCCGCGCAGGGCGGGGTCGCGGTCGGCCCGCTCACGGTGGCGCAGATAGAGCGCGACCAAACGGCGCGCCGCCTCTTGAAAGCGCGCCGGGCTGCGCAGCATCAGGCCGCGCTCGAAACCGGCGGTGGCCATCGCCACCGCCCAGCCGCCGCCCTCTGCGCCGATCAAATTCTCGACCGGGCACTCGACATTGTCGAAAAAGATCTCGGCGAAGCCCGGCAGGCCGTTGAGCTGGCGCACCGGACGCACGGTGATGCCGGGCGCGTCGAGTGGCACCAACAGAAAGCTGAGCCCGCGGTGGCGCTCGGAGCCGGGCTCGGTGCGGAACATGCCGAACAGCCAATCGGCAAAAGCGGCGCGGGTGGACCAAGTTTTCTGTCCGTTGAGCACATAGCACTCGCCACGGCGCTCTGCGGTGCAGCGGATGGCGGCCATATCGCTGCCGGCATTGGGCTCGGACCAGCCCTGCGCCCAGACCGCCTCGCCGCTCGCCATCGGCGGCAGGAAGCGCTTGCGCTGTGCCTCAGTGCCGTGTTCCATCAGCGTCGGGCCGAGCAGGAAAATGCCGTTTTGATTGACGCGCAGCGGTGCCCCGGCGCGGTAGTACTCTTCCTCGAAGATCAGCCATTCGATCAGGTCCGCGCCGCGGCCACCGTAGGCCTCGGGCCAGGTCACCATCCCCCAACGCCCCTCGTGCAGCTGCTTCTCCCACTGCCGATGCGCCGCGAAACCCTCTGCGGTGTCGAAGCTGGGCAGCGGCTCGGCTGGCAGCTCGCGCTCCAGCCAAGCGCGCACCTCAACACGGAAGGCGCGCTGCGCGGTGCTGTAGTCCAGCTTCACGGCCGCCCTCCGCCGCCCAGCGCGGCGAGACGTCGTTCGGCATCATCGACGATGCCGCGCAACAAGTCCTCGCAGCTCAGCAACTCGTCGATCAGCCCGGCCACTTGGCCCCCGGGCAAGACCCCGGCGTCGGGCTCACCGTCGACCATCGCCTTTTGGATGATCATCGGCGCATTGGCGGCCATCAGTGCCTGCGACATGCCCTCCGCGCCACCACTGCGCGCTGCCGAGAAGGCAATGGACAAGAGCTGCCCCAGCGAGGCACCGGTGAAGCGGCGGTAGGCCAGCGCGCTGGATGCCGCCGTCAGCAGGCGATAGAGCGGCCCGCCGCGCTCGAGACGTCGCAGCATACGATTGCTCAACATGCGCTGCGGCAGGCCATCCAGTGCCTTGGACACCACCATCTGGCGCGGGTCGGCACAGTCCAGATAGCGTTGCTTGGTCTGCTCTGGCACCGGGCTCTCGCGCGTCAGCAGAAAGCGGGTGCCCATGGCGATGCCGTCGGCCCCCCAGGCCAGCGCGGCGGCCAAACCGCGGCCATCGCTAAAACCGCCAGCGGCGAAGATCGGCAGCTCGCCACCGAAGGCGTCCAAGACCTGCGGCAACAGGATGGAGGTGGCCACCGCGCCGGTGTGGCCACCGCCCTCCCCGCCCTGCACGGTCAGCACATTGGCACCGAGCTCTACCGCCCGCTGGGCGTGGCGCAATGCGCCGACGGTGGGCATGCACACCACATCGGCTGCGCGCAACCGCTCGATGACCTTGGGCTCCGGTGCGCGGCCGTAGCTGACGGCGCGCAGCTGGTGGCGCAAGACCAGCTCGATGATGTCCGCAGCATTGGGCTGGAACATATGAAAATTGATGCCGAAGGGGTGATCGCTGAGCTCGCGCACCCGCAGGATCTCGCGCTCCACCTCGGCTGGCGGCAGCGTCGCACCGGCGAGGAAGCCAAAAGCACCAGCATTGCTGCTGGCCGCGACCAGTCCGGCGTCGGCGACCCAGCCCATGGCTGTTTGCACCACCGGATAACGGCAGCCGAGCAAAGCCGAGCCGCGGGTGGCCAGCGGCCCGATGGGCTCAGTAGGCATCCATCACCACCCGCAACGCGCCACTTGGCCCTCGCTGGCTATCGCACGCTACATGCCACCTCACGCGGGCGACATGGCCTAATCCGCCGGCGCAAAATAGGGCGTGTTGCTCCATTTGTCTTGGCTCGGGTCGGTGCGGTACCAGCCGGAGGCAGCACTGGTGCCGCCGTCGACGCACAGGGTCTGGCCGGTGATAAAACGCGCCTGATCGGAGGCCAAGAAGAGCACCGCGTCGGCCTGCTCCTCGGGCTCGGAGAAGCGCCCCAGCGGCACCCAACAGCGGACCATATCCGGGTCGGGATGCCAGTCGCGCATCGGCGTCTGCGGCGTGTGCGTCAGATCGGGGGCAACGGCGTTGACCCGCACCCCTTGGCCGCCGACCTCGACCGCCAAGCTGCGGGTGAAATTGACCAAGCCCGCCTTGAGCGCCGAGTAGACGGCATTGCCGGGGATGCCGCGGAAGGCCTCGACGGTGGAGACATTGACGATAGCACCCCGACCGCGCTCCAGCATGGCCGGCAACAGGGCGCGGGTGCAACGCAATACATGCAGGAAGCTGATCTGGTACTGCGTCTCCCAATCGTCCTCGTCGGACAGCGCGAACACTTTGTAGGGCTTGTAGTGGCCGACATTGTTGATCAAGATATCGACCACCCCATCGCCGTATTCCAGCGCTTGGCGGGTGACGGATGCGACCGTGTCGCGATCGCGGATGTCGCCCTCACAGAGCAGCGCTTGGCCGCCGCTGGCCTCGATCTCAGCCAGCGCTCGCTGGCCGCGCTCGCGGTCGATCTCGGCGATGACCACGCGGGCACCGGCAGCTGCCAAGCGCCGTGAGATGGCACCGCCGATGCCATCGCCGCCGCCGGTGACCAGCGCCGTGCGAGCAGCCAAAGAGGGATGTCCTTGCTCTGTTGTACTGTCAGTCATGATGTTGCTATCCTGCGTCGCCACCACGGCGCTGTTGTTGTTTGATCGTCACCGCACTCGCCGCACACCGCTTCAGTCGTCGCGCACGGCGGGCGGGTCATCCGGCCACACCCGTGCGCGCAAGCCGTGTGGGTCGAGCTGGGCAATCAGCTCGAGCTGCTCCGGCGACGGCAGCGGCGTGGTCGGCAACTGTTCTGGGCATTCTAGCGCAAAGCCGGTGTTGTCCAGCACTTCGGCCAAGTCCACCCCGGGATGGAGCGAGCACAAACGCATGGCGTGGTCGACACCGCCAAAATCCAGCACACAGAGATTGCTGACCACCAAGCGCAGATCGACAAAGGTGCGCTGGCCTGCGCCCAGGCGCTCGGGCCGGTAGCCGATGCCGGCCACCATATCGACCTCGCCCGCGACGAAGGCGCGCCGGTTGTGCTGCTGGATGAACATCGAGTTGGCGTGGTGGACGGTGTTGCCGGGAAAGCCGCGACAGCCCAGCAACTGTGCCTTGGGACGCTGGAAGTCGTCGCCGATGCAGCTGATATTGCTCTGCCCGTAGCGGTCGAGCTGCACCGGCATCACCATGGCGTGGCGGCGACCGCCCCAGAGGTTATCGAAGACACGGGCGTAGGGCATCCAGCCCTCGATGCGCGGGCGGTAGTCGCCGCGCGGGCCAACAGGCACCGGCTCGGACACCAAATAGGCCTCGCCGTCGGTCATCATCAGATCGGGATTGAAGCTGGCCATCGCCAAGCTGGCGGCGAGGCGCGGCACCAAGCCGATGCCGGTGGCCAGCACCTCGCCATCGTCGCGCCAGGCCTCGGCGGCGGCGGCGATGCACAGCTCGCTGAGGCTGCTCTGGGCTGGCTCCTGCGGTGCGGAGGCGTTCATCAAAACACCGGCAGCGGCAGGCTGGAGATGTGTTCCGCCCCGCCGGCCGCCGCCAAATAGTCCGCTGGCGAGCAGTCGATCCACCGCTGTCGCCACGCCGCCCAAGCCCCGTCATCGCCAGCGGTGGCCGAATACTCCTTGAGATGGGCGACATCGATGCCATAGTGCGGTGCGCAGGAAGTCGGATGCGCCCCCCACGGTGCCTCGACGACACCGTTGACCAAGGAGCGTTCGATGGGCATCGCGATGCGGGCCTGCTCGGCATTGTCGAAATCGCCGGTCTCGACCAGCGACTCGCAACTGATATAACAACGCGCTGCGGCGCGGGCGAAGAGTTCGTCGAAGAAGGGGTCGGGGCCGAGCAGTTGGCTGGAGCCGCGGCGATCGGCGCGATTGACATGCAACAGCGCCACATCCAGCGTCAGCGCTGGCATGGCCAACAGCTCCTCGCCATCGCTGTAAGGAGAGCGCACCGTGCTCAGCTGCGGGTTGACGCGCATCAGATCACTGCCCAAGCCGGTGCGGGCTGGCAGGAAGGGCAGGCGCATGGCGGCCGCCCGCAGACCCCATTGCACCAGACCCTCGTCGAGCTCCATCACAGCCAGCTTGCCAGCTTGGCGAGCACGGCGGAAATGTGCTTCCAGTGGGATCACATCCAGCGAGACAAAGCCGTAGACCAGCCGGCGCAGCTTGCCGGACGCGCACAGCATGCCGACTTCCGGGCCACCATAGCTGATCACTTCCAAATCGCGCAGTGGTGAGCGCAAGATCTCGCGCACCAGCGCCATCGGCTTGCGCCGTCCACCCCAACCACCGATGCCGATGGTCATGCTGTCACGCAGCTCGGCGACGACATCGGCAGCACTCATGGTTTTGTCTGCGGGCATGGAGGACTGGATGGCGACAAAAACGCAGAACAATCATTTTACTATGGCGCCCCCGGGGACTGACGGCGCGGGGCGCTGCGCTGCGCCTATAATCTTGCGCCATGCTGCGCTTGCAATTCGTCTCGGTCTCCCGTCGCCCGCAGCGTCCTAGCGGCGGCCACCGCCGCATGGCGATGGCGGCTGTGGTTGCGGTGCTGACGCTCAGCGGTTGTGGCACACTGGCGCTGGGCACGCGGCAGGACTATGTCATCACCAGCGCGCCAGCGGGTGCCACCGCACTGCTCTCCAACGGCAAGCGCTGCACCACCCCATGTCAGCTGCGCCTGAAGCGCAAACAAGCGCTGCACGTGCGACTCTACAAAGACTGCCACGAGCCAGTCGAGCTTGAGATCGGCACCCAGCTCAGCCCCCGCGGCAAGAGCTTCACCGCCTTCAATATGGTGATGATCGGCGGCTTTATCATGGCCGGGATAGACAAGATCAGCGGTGCGCTGATGGAATTGACGCCGCACGAACGCAGCGAGGCCATCCTGATCCCACAGGCTGGGGGGCGCTGCGAGCCTTTGCAGCTGCGCCGCCCACAGGCACCTCAGGAGCTGCGCGAACCACGCCACTGCTGTGGCCCCAGGCACCGCATCTAGCGGGGATGTGTCGGCACTGTCGTCCCACCGACTGCTACGCTGAGGGTGACCGTGCGCAATATCGTTCTATGTTGTGACGGCACCGGCAATGAGTACGGCGCGATCAACAGCAATGTGGTCAAGCTGTACTCGTTGCTACAAAAAGATGCCAATCAATTAGCTTTTTACGATCCGGGCGTGGGCACCGGGGGCTGGGAATACAGCACGCAAAATCTGCGCGGCGCATGGGACAAAGCCAGCGGTGCCGGTGTGCAAAAAAATGTGCAAGATGCCTACCGCTATTTGATGCGGCACTATCGGGCGGACGATCGCATCTATCTTTTCGGCTTTTCTCGCGGCGCGTTCACCGCGCGCTCACTGGCTGGCATGTTGCACAAGGTAGGGCTGTTGCGAGACGATCTGGACAATATGGTGGAGTACGCTGGCAAGCTCTACAACACCGCCGACAACGCGGCGATCGCGGCCAGCTTCAAGACGGTGTTTGCGCGCCCCTGCCCGGTGTATTTCATCGGCGTCTGGGATACCGTGGCATCGCTGCGGGCAAATGCTGGCGACCGCTTCCACGACCACGCGCTGAACCCCGCAGTGTGCTTCGGCTATCACGCCGTGTCGATCGATGAAAAACGCAAGGACTTTCCGCCCTGCCTATGGGATGAGAGCGGCAAAACGCCCGCACAGACTATCGAGCAGCTGTGGTTCCCGGGGGCGCATTCGGATGTGGGAGGCGGCTACGAAGCCTGTGGGCTGGCCGACGGGGCGCTGCAATGGATGGCGCGCAAAGCGCTGGCCTGCGGGGTGCGATTGGATCGCCGGACATTGATGCGACAACATCGTGCCAACCCGCACTGTGAGCAGCACGACGAGTCGCGCAAAGCCCTGTGGCGTGCGCGCGGCAGCCGACGGCGGCGCATCCCGGAGAGTGCCAAGTTGCACCGCAGCGTCAGCGAGCGCATGGAGCGGAGCGAGCATCACTACCGCCCCCAGCTGCCCGCGGACTACGAGGTGGTGGACTAAAACAGAGCTGGCGGCGCAGAACAGACAGATCGTGTCCAGCTGCGATGCCACTCCATCATCGCCTCGGGATCGCCACAAGCTTCAACCAGGGCCGGTGCCGGATTGATCGACCTGATCGGTGCATTGCTGCTGCTCATCGTCTAGGTCAATCACCTGTATGACCCGGTTCGGGCAATACTTGGCGGCGGCCTCGACCTGTTCACGAAAACGCTCAGCGGGCATGGCCTGCGACACCCTGACCTTGGGGTAGCCGCCCCGCTCATAATCCACCGAGAAGACCTCCGGTGCCTCTTCGGCGCACTCGCCGTGCCCTTGGCACAGCTGCATATCGAGCTTGATGCGGTAACAGCCCATAGCTCAGGCGGCCTCTTGACGCCGATAACGCAGTAGACAGGGGTCGCTGGGGCGCAGGATCAGCGAGGGCATGACATCGGTGTAAGTCTCCGGCGCATCCACCAGCTCAAAGCGGTAGTGATGCAGCAGCGCACAAAAGATGGCCTTGACCTGCAGAATGGCAAAGGCATTGCCGACACATTTGCGGTGGCCACCGCCAAAGGGGATAAACGCAAACACATTGTCCGGCTCCTGGCGGGAGGGATCGAAGCGCTCCGGATCAGGGAAATGCTCCGGTAGCCGGTGCGCCACATAGGGCGAGACCATGACATTCTTGCCAACCGTGATGGGATAGCCCTTGTACTCAAAGTCCTGCATCACCCGCCGGGTCAGCGTCACCAAGGGCGGGTGCAGGCGCAGGGTTTCCATGATGAACGCCTCCAGCTTGGGGATCGTCTTGAGGGCGGTGCGACTCAGCTCACTGGTTTGGCGGTAGAGCGCTTTGATCTCGGCGGTGATCTCGGCGGCCAGTGCTGGGTTCTTGGCCAGCTCCACCGCCGTCCAGCTGGAGGTATTGCCACTGGTGTGATGACCGGCAAACATGAACCAGATCACCATGCCGGTAATTTCATGGTCGCTGAGCGGGCGGCCATCCTGATAAGTCGCATCAATATAGATCTGCAACATATCCTCGTGGACTACGCCACTGGCCCGGCGCTGGGCGACACGCTCGCTGATCAGTTCACCGAGCCTAGCCCGCGCCTTATCGCGCTGTACAAAGACAGCATCCTGTGCGTCGTCGGGGTCGCGCAGGGCCTCGGGACTGACCGCCGATTCCAAGTCGTGGTAGAGCTCGGCGAATTCTTCGGTCATGGTCGAGCGAAAATCCGCCCCCATCAGGCAGTGAGTGGAGGTCTTCAGGGTCAGCCGGGTAAAGGCCTCATAAATATTGAGCTCGCCCTCATCTCCCCAGCTGCCGATCCAGTCTTCCACTTCCTGGGCGATGATCGCGGCATAGGTTTTCATGCGGTCCTGCCGCAGACCCCGTGCCTGCATTTTGAGCTGCTGGCGCTCGATCTCCGGAGGTGCCCCGTACTGGATGCCCTCACCAAAAACCGGCACCATCAGCTGGTAGGCCGCGGCGGCATTGAGCTGCTCATCCGGTGCCCGGAAAACCAGTTCCTGCGCTTGGGCAGAAACCATCAGCACCGTTTTAAGGCCAGCCAAGTCGAACTCGCACAGCTCGCCGTTTTCCTTGTGCGCACGTTTGAGAAACAGTGCCGGGTTGGCACAGAACTCCGCGAAATGACCCATTTCGCCCTGGGCACCGCTCACCTGTGGAATAGCTTTCATCGACTTGGCTCCAGCTGGTCTCGCAAGATTTTCATCATATCAGATCAACCTAAGAATAGGCAACAGGCTGGCGATGCGCTCGGCGGCGGTGGGCCAAATAGTCCGCCCACGCGCAGCGGCGCGACGCTGGCGCCGCAAGCCGGGGGACGCTGCGAGCCGCTGCGGCTGCGCCACCGCTTTCACGATGCCCGGCTGAACCCTGATATCCCCTTTGCCTACCATGCACTGGCCATCGACGAAAGGCGCACGGCTTTTAAGCCCTCCCTGTGGGATGAAAGCCGACAAACACCGAAGCAGACTATAGAACAGCTGTGGTTTGCCGGATCACATTCGGATGTGGGCGGCGGCTACGCTGAGTGCGGGCTCTCGAACTGCGCATTGCAGTGGATGGCGCACAAAGCACTGGCACGTGGTCTAACAATCAACCGCCAAGCATTGCGCCAACAGTCCTATCGAGCTGATTCCCATGACAAGCCGCATGACGAAGCGAAGAAGCTGCCCTGGCGTAGACTCCAACCCAAACGGCGCAAACTCCCTGACGGTGCCAAAGTGCATAGCAGCGCCATCCAGCGCATGAAATGCACCGAGAATAAATACCCACTGCAACGGTATCTGCCCTCAAAGCACGAAGTGGTGGATTAAAGCGGCGGGCTGTGGCTTCGTGCAATGATCAGCCTTGCTTTTTCGATCACCGCTCAAAACGGTATGTCGTAACGGAGCTCGGCCATGGATTCTGCGCACAGCTCCTTGAAAACAGCTTTTTCTTCGCTACTCCAATCCTGATAAGCCGCTGAGCGATTGCGCAGCTGTACCAGCGGGTCGCTTTCCTTTATTACCGGGTTGTTTTGGGTGTGGACAAAAGTGGAGGATAGGAAATGTGCTGGCGCGGGATCCGCAGCCAGCTCTAAATGACCCCAAACGCGTGCCAAAACCGCTGCAGGGTCCCCCAGCAAATCCTCGAAGCCCAAGGTCAGCGCCTCGGCACGGTCTCCGAGGAAGCGATAGCTCATCATCACCGTATTCCAAGTGCGGCAACGCTCTTCGAAGGACTGTTGCGAGTAATAACCATAGCCCGACATCGATTGCACGACATCCATGCCGTTTCTGACGATGAGCAGGAATTTAGCCTGCGGATAGAGCCACCGCAAGCCTGCAGCCTGCTGCTCATTAGGGAAGGTTTTGATGCCCCAGTATTTTTTGGGGCCGTGACCGCGGTACTGCGGATGTCGGTTGCGCCAAACCAGCAAGCCTTTCAAACCCGGGGAGGTGGTGCCGAAAGCGCAACGGTAGCATAAATCCCTGAGCATCTTGCCAAACTGTTCCGCACTGATCTTCACCGAACCCGGCACATAAGGATTGCCTAATACTGAGGGCTCGCAACCGTAGCGGAAAGCCATCTGCCCCAGATCTCCAAATAGCGGGGCCTCTTGGCTAGCATCCTCACTTGGGAATGCCGTTGCAAGGCTTGGCAAAGTGCGCTTGTGCCCGAATGGCCCATGCCGACCACAAAGATAGGCAGATCCTCAAAGTGGTGTTTGTTGTTCTGCAACCAGTTCCTTGCCCGCGTTACGAAGTCGCGCCTGTTTTTTGCCATGGGTGTCTTCGCAACGCTCCGCTCGGAGACGGTGGCGCAGTCCGTAGAGGCGGCGTACAACAGCGAATTACAGCTGCAACGCCAGCCGATCCTCAGAGCCGGATTGCAGTGACTTCCGCGACAGGGAGGCCACAAAAAAAGGCTGCCGCCCCTGGTCTGGGGCGGCGGCGCGCCAAGGGTGCCTGACGATGTCCTACTCTCACACGGGGAGACCCCGCACTACCATCGGCGATACGCCATTTCACTGCCGAGTTCGGAATGGGATCGGGTGGGACCAGCGCTCTGTGTTCATCAGGCATAAAAGGTTGGTAGAGCCGAGGCCGCCGCAAAAGCGGCGCATGGGCTATCAAGGGATGCGCGCTACAACGCATATCCGGTCCGGGCCACTGGCCCGGGTGATAGGGTCAAGCCGGTCGGGCAATTAGTACGGGTCAGCTCAACGCTTTGCAGCGCTTACACCTCCCGCCTATCGAAGTGGTGGTCTCCCACAGCCCTTCATCCGACCGAAGTCGGAAGAGAGGCCTAATCTTGAGGGGGGCTTCCCGCTTAGATGCTTTCAGCGGTTATCCTTTCCGAACATAGCTACCCGGCAATGCCACTGGCGTGACAACCGGAACACCAGAGGTTCGTCCGTCCCGGTCCTCTCGTACTAGGGACAGCTCCTCTCAAGCCTCTTGCGCCCACGGCAGATAGGGACCGAACTGTCTCACGACGTTCTGAACCCAGCTCGCGTACCACTTTAAATGGCGAACAGCCATACCCTTGGGACCTGCTTCAGCCCCAGGATGTGATGAGCCGACATCGAGGTGCCAAACACCGCCGTCGATGTGAACTCTTGGGCGGTATTAGCCTGTTATCCCCAGAGTACCTTTTATCCGTTGATCGATGGCCCTTCCATTCAGAACCACCGGGTCACTAAGGCCTGCTTTCGCACCTGCTCGACTTGTCAGTCTCGCAGTCAAGCACCCTTCTGCCTTTACACGCACTGCATGATTTCCGACCATGCTGAGGGTACCTTCGCGCTCCTCCGTTACTCTTTGGGAGGAGACCTCCCCAGTCAAACTACCCACCACACACTGTCCTCGACCCGGATTCACGGGCCTGAGTTAGAATTCCGACACCAGCAGGGTGGTATCTCAAGGATGACTCCACCAAAGCTAACGCTCTGGTTTCAAAGTCTCCCACCTATCCTGCACAGCTACTGCCAAAATTCAGTGTGAAGCTGTAGTAAAGGTTCATGGGGTCTTTCCGTCTAGCCGCGGGTATACTGCATCTTCACAGCAAATTCAATTTCACTGAGTCCCGGGTGGAGACAGTGTGGCCGTCGTTGCGCCATTCGTGCAGGTCGGAACTTACCCGACAAGGAATTTCGCTACCTTAGGACCGTTATAGTTACGGCCGCCGTTTACCGGGGCTTCGATCCGGAGCTTCGCCCGAGGGCTGACCCCATCAATTAACCTTCCGGCACCGGGCAGGCGTCACACCCTATACGTCCTCTCTCGAGTTTGCAGAGTGCTGTGTTTTTGATAAACAGTCGCAGCCACCTGGTATTTGCAGCCCCCCTCGGCTCGGAGCGCAAAGCTCGTCACCTACCGGAGGCGCACCTTCTCCCGAAGTTACGGTGCTATTTTGCCTAGTTCCTTCACCCGGGTTCTCTCAAGCGCCTTAGTATTCTCTACCTGCCCACCTGTGTTGGTTTGGGGTACGGTCACCCATCATCTATAGCTTAGAGGCTTTTCTTGGAAGCTTGGCATCAACGGCTTCTCCGCGCCACCGAAGCGGTCACGAATCGTTATCACGCCTCAGGATTAGCGGTGTGCCGGATTTTCCTAGCTCACCTCCCTACACGTTTCAACCGGGATATCCATCGCCCGGCCCGCCTAGCCTTCTCCGTCCCCCCATCGCAATGATGGCTGGTACAGGAATATTAACCTGTTTCCCATCGACTACGCCTTTCGGCCTCGCCTTAGGAGCCGACTCACCCTGCGCCGATTAGCGTAGCGCAGGAAACCTTGGGCATCCGGCGAGGAGGTTTTTCACCCCCTTGATCGTTACTCATGTCAGCATTCTCACTTCCGATACCTCCAGCAAGCCTCTCGACTCACCTTCAACGGCCTACGGAACGCTCCTCTACCTTCCGGCCACCCCCGCAGGGGTAGCTCGGAACCGCAGCTTCGGTTACTAGTTTAAGCCCCGTTATATCTTCCGCGCGAGACGACTCGACCAGTGAGCTATTACGCTTTCTTTAAAGGATGGCTGCTTCTAAGCCAACCTCCTGGCTGTTTCGGCCTTCCCACATCGTTTCCCACTTAACTAGTGATTTGGGACCTTAGCTGGCGGTCTGGGCTGTTTCCCTTTCGACGACGAACCTTAGCACCCGCCGTCTGTCTCCCGCACTCAGACACTTCCAAGTATTCGGAGTTTGCAATGGTTTGGTAAGCCGGGGTGGCCCCCTAGCCATAACAGTGCTCTACCCCTTGGAGTGATGTGCGAGGCTCTACCTAAATAGATTTCGAGGAGAACCAGCTATCGCCGGGCTTGATTAGCCTTTCACTCCTATCCACAGCTCATCCCCCCATTTTTCAACATAGGTGGGTTCGGGCCTCCAGCCGGTATTACCCGGCCTTCACCCTGGCCATGGATAGATCGCCCGGTTTCGGGTCTGGCACCGACAACTAACACGCCCTATTCAGACTCGGTTTCCCTGCGCCTCCCCGATATGGTTAAGCTCGCTATCGACACCAAGTCGCTGACCCATTATGCAAAAGGTACGCCGTCATCCGCCATCGACTCGAAAGCCGGGGCAGACTCCGACTGCTTGTACGCATACGGTTTCAGGATCTATTTCACTCCCCTCCCGGGGTGCTTTTCGCCTTTCCCTCACGGTACTTGTTCACTATCGGTCAACTGGGAGTATTTAGCCTTGGAGGATGGTCCCCCCATGTTCAGACAAGATTTCTCGTGTCCCGTCCTACTCGATTTCACTGGACAGAGTCTTTCGCGTAAAGGGCTATCACCCACTATGGCTGGCCTTTCCAGAGCCATTCCGCTACACTCCATCCCGCTTAAGGGCTGTTCCCCTTTCGCTCGCCGCTACTTAGGGAATCTCGGTTGATTTCTTTTCCTCCGGGTACTGAGATGTTTCAATTCCCCGGGTTCGCTTCATACGCCTATGAATTCAGCGCACGATGATCGACCGCAGTCAATCGGGTTTCCCCATTCGGAAATCTCCGGATCAAAGCCTGTGTACCGACTCCCCGAAGCATATCGCAGGTTACAACGTCCTTCTTCGCCTCCAGTTGCCAAGGCATCCACCATATGCGCTTCTCTGCTTGACCCTATCACCCGGAACAGCGGCACCGAAGTGTCACCAGACTGGGTAAACGCCCACTCTATGGGGCGTTGAGATCACAGAGGCGGGTTGCCGAGCTACTTGCTGGCACCCGCGATCTTATTTCGCCGGACATGCGCATTAATAGGGCACATGCCCTTAATAAAACCCATTAACTAATTATCTATCAGCTAAAAATTCGCTTCTATATAAGCGATTTATTTGCGCGGCGTACCCTTGCGGGCAGCCACGCACCTTGGCTCTACCAGTTGACAAATAGCAGTCTCCAACCACTTGGGCAGGAGATTAGACGGCTATTATAGCCCATGTTTTGGAGCCTTAGCAAGGCCGCCCCCAGTGCTAGAATGCATCATAGCTGACTCGTTGCGGATGCTGCAACATGAGGGGCAGACTACCATGGCAGAGTCATCTTCTCCGGAGCTGCAACCAGCTCTGGCTCAGACGAGCAATGCGGAGAGCGAGCCAGCTGTGGCGGCAAGGGCAACTACCGCCGCCGATCAGGCACTGAGCTCGGACTGGAAGGCTTGGAGCTCGGCGATGATGACTTGGGCGCTGTCCGCAGCCCGCCACCGCTACGCCGTCTGGACGCTGGTATTTGTCAGTTGGAGCGAGGCGATCATCCTGCCGGTGCCGCCCGATGCCATCTTGGCACCGATGGCTTTGGCGCAGCCCAGGCGCTGGTGGCAGCTGGCATTGCTGGCGACGCTGTGCTCAGTGCTGGGCGGGCTGTGCTGCTACGCCATCGGCAGCTTCTTCTTCGAGTGGCTGGAGCCGTGGCTTTACCGGCACCCCAGCTACGCCGCGCACTTCGACACCGCACGCTCCTGGTTCCACCGCTGGGGGGTGTGGGCGCTGCTGATCGTCGGCTTCACGCCGCTGCCCTTCAAGCTGTTCACCTTCACCGCAGGTGTGATGGCGCAGCCCTTGCTGGGCTTCATCATCGCGTCGGGCTGCGGGCGCGGCGCGCGCTTCGCCATCATCAGCGGCGTGGCATCACGCCTGAGCGAAGAACAGCTGCGCCGACTGATGGGGAACTGGCGCGCACTGATGGCGCTGTCCACGGCACTGATATTGCTCGCGCTCGCCGCTTGGTGGTTACTCGGCTCGGCCACGGTGACCTAGCTGACGGCGCGCCACCGCCCTGCCGGGTCTCAGTCCAAGCGCATCACCAGCAGCTTCTCCTGCGACATATCGGCCATCGTGTGGCCGATGCCGCCGACCCCGAGACCGGAGCTGCGCCGTCCGGCAAAGGGCATCCAGTCGACGCGGAAGGCGCGCCGTCTAGCCGCCGCGCCGTGTCCAGCAAGGTGCCGATATCGCGCCCGAAAACCGCGCTTGGAAGGCCACATCGAGGCTGTTGGCGCGGGCGATGGCCTCTGCTCGGTCGGCGCAGCCATCGGCAGGGAGTATGTGAATGGCATGGCAGCACCAATGGAATAGAGAGCTGGGCGGTGCTGAAGCGCGGCTACAATGGCGTTTACCACAATTGGAGCCAGAAGCACTGCCATGTGAGCTGGCAATGTGCGCGCCACACGATGGAGCGCATCGCCTCGCTACGGCGGTTGGCAAGCGGCTCACCTATCCGCGGCATGAAAGATAATAAAAGCAAATTAGATGAAGGCCGACGCAATCATTCAAAGCGGTTAGGGACGGCATGTGCGGAGATTGCCTGCGCTGTGGCGCGGGTAATCAGGCGCTCTTGAGGACGTATTGGGCGCACCACACTCTCAATCCGCATTGGGAGCCGATTCCTACTTTTTGCCATGCGAATCGAGAGCATAAGTCGGCATATATAGCAAAGGATAAATCGCTTCCTACTTTTCGCCCAATTCCGTATACATTGAGGCGTGGTGGCCGAGCACGCGGATTTGACGCCCTCTTGCTACCCAACCTGATACAGGTCTGGCTTAGCGCCAAGCAAGATGGGGCGCTGACTAAGCCACAGTGTGCGCATTGCCGCTGCAGAGATGCTGGGCAGGGCACTAATGGGTGTGGCCAGTTGCCATGGGCTATTGGCTATGAAGACTCGGCAAACGCACACTACGCGAGACATTTGAAGCCATCTTGGCTCATGAATACATTAAGCTCGGTCACCAGTTCCCATTAGAATTTTATGAACATATATACCGCTGCGCGTGGATGAGTGGGAAGAAATGCTGGCCACAGCAATCCGGGTAGAAAACCGCAAACCCCGCGTGGGTAGCTCCATTAGCAAAGATGTGATCTACGCTAGGCTCAATCCGCCCGGACTTCTTCGCCTACTGGAGAAACGAAATCCAGCAGATGAGGAAGGCCGTCGACCGTGGCACGACTATTGGCTCACTCGTGCCTACAAGTCCACCTGGGGAAGGTCTTGGCTTGGATGCAAGCGCAGGACATGGCAAGAATTCCGGATAACACTAGATCGATTCTTACCAATAGCTACGCGCTGCGGTTCATTTTGATGATGAGACTGGCCCGCTAACAAGCGCATGAAAGAGTGCATCCATCGCTTGGCCTAGACGAACCAAGGCTTCAGCATGTCCCAATCCACCAAACTGCCCCAATTGCCGGTTTGTGGCAGTCGTGACGCAGTCTTACTTCGCTAGTGGCCATGGTTGACAAAATGCCGTATAGCATGATGCGTGGTGGCCACAAAAATGTCATTTTCATCCTCAATAAGGATACAGGCCAAGCGAGAGCGGCTTTTTTTGTTACGAATCAAGGCTGGAGCCGAATCCATAAAACCATGCCTAGCCACGACTATGCGGATCTTGACTTGCGCGGCAAGCAAGTATGTAATTCCCTAAAATAATGGTATAGTGCCAAACCGTATACGGTAATGACCGGGTAGCAGACAATCACCAACAGGAAACCATAGGAAAATAGATAACAAATGAAATATCTGATAAATTCTCATCGTACGACATCTTCAACTATCTGTTGACAGGGACGGTCTTTGCATCTTGGCGGAGGCTTTCCTGCAACGCTCGTTTATACAAGACAGCCTCCTCACCGGTGTATTCTTCTACTACTTTATTGGCAATCATCAGTAGAGTGGGGGCTCTAATACTCGCCGAAAAAATTCCTATTACCTAGCCACGAAAATTACGGGGATTTTATTTCAGCATCAAAAAAAGATGAAAAGATCGAACTCCTCTCTGAGGTGAATAATATGTACCGCACTTTTGTTGCTTTGTTTATAGTTCTCTTAATAGCCAGAATCTATGAACAAACCGAAACAATTTGGCCCGCAGCCAACTAGATTTTGTCGTTCTCATTGAAACCAGCATCACCTTTGGTCTGTAATAATGGTTACCATCCTTTTCCTTGCTGCTTATCATAAACAGACTTCCTATGGCAACGAATCGAAATAGCGCGGCAGGAGAAAGCCTCATGAGCACCGTCAAGTCACTAGCCGTAGGTGATGGCGACATGTTCTATATCAAGCATGAAAGTGATAATTTCACTATGATTGCGTTGCATGTCAGATGAAAATAAAGAATGGATTCTAATCGAGATTGAACGGCAATCTTCAGCCAAAGGAATTGAACGCTTTATTTCAACGCATCCAGACGGTGCCATATAAGAAATCTAGTGGCGTTGGATAAAAAAATGCAAATTAAAAATTTCTATTGCGCAACAACAGCCACCAAGGAATCCGAGACAGTCGATTTCAAGCGCTATTGCGAACTGAGAGATCATTCAAAAAAGAGTGCTGCAAAAGATGCTGCTGAATCAAGCTAAATGGGAGAGGATCTTCTGGCATTGGCATCTATGGCCAATCACATCAAATGAATATTTTAAATCGCTCGGAAAGTAAAGGATGGTGAAAGCCCTAATAACATTTCATGTGTAGTTAAATATAGTTTAAAAGATGGAGCGGAATTTCTCTGGATGGGAGATCTTGAATCAGACTTCATGGAAAATAGGCTCCAGGTAAAGCCGACATGCCCCACACCATGGAAGAGATAGCGGCAAAGCCCAACTGACTGGTTAGAGAGCATCGACCCTAAGATTATTGTAATTGGAGAAGCTCCATCAGAAAATATCAACTATTACGCAGGCTATAACACAATCACCCAGAATACCGCAAAAAATATAGCTTTTGATTGTAGCGAGAACAAGGCGCATATTTATGTGTCAAACGAAAACTATTCTGCTGATTTTCTGCAAGATGAGAATAAATTAGATTCTGATCCGCATGGCCATTACATTGACTCTAAACTTGTGAAAGTTAATTATTCAAGCGGATAAAACCACTTAAGGAAGCTCTGATCAATCAGCTGGCCGTGCTAAGATGAAGCCATCCGGTAGCTAGAGGATGGGGAGAACGGGGATGCGCCACCGCCCTGCCGGGTCTCAGTCCAAGCGCATCACCAGCAGCTTCTCCTGCGACATATCGGCCATCGTGTGGCCGATGCCGCCGACCCCGAGACCAGAGCTGCGCCGTCCGGCAAAGGGCATCCAGTCGACGCGGAAGGCGGTGTGGTCGTTGACCATCACCGCAGAGGCATCCAGCCGCCGCGCCGTGTCCAGCAAGGTGCCGACGCGCCCGAAGACCGCCGCTTGGAAGGCCATCGAGGCTGTTGGCACGGGCGATGGCCTCTGCTCGGTCGGCGCAGCTGAACACTGAGATGACCGGGCCGAAGATCTCAGCGCAGGCCAGCCGGCTGTCGGCAGGTGGGTCCAAGACCACGGTGGCGGCGTAGCTGGTCTCAGTGAGCCGCTCGCCACCACACAGCAGCTCGCCGCCACCGGCCACCGCCTCGCGCACCCATTCGTCCACGCGTGCCACCTCTGCAGGGCTGATCAGCGGGCCGATGTCGGTCTCTTCCAACAGCGGGTCGCCGACACGCAGGCCGCGTGCGCAATCGGCCAGCTGCCGCGCCAAATCGCCCGCACGCGCAGCTGTGGCAAAGACACGCTGCACCGAGACACACACTTGGCCAGCATGGTAATAGCCGCCCTTGGCGAGTAGTGGCACCGCCGCCGCGCAGTCAGCATCGTCGAGCATGATGACCGGCGCAGCCCCACCATGCTCCAATGCGCAGCGCGTGCCGGGGGCCAAGCGCGAGCGCAGCATCCAGCCGACGCGCGATGAGCCAATAAAACTGAAAAAAGCCACGCGCTGGTCGGTCACCAAGCGCTCGGCCTCCTCATTGCCACAATAGGCCAGCTGTAACCAGCCCTCGGGCAGACCAGCCTGAGCGCAGAGCTCGGCAAACTCCAAACAGCACAGCGGCACCTGCGGAGCTGGCTTGACGATCACCGGACAGCCCACGGCAATGGCCGGCACCACTTGGTGCACGATCAGGTTGAGCGGATGATTGAAGGCGCTGACCGCCACCACCACTCCGCACGGCTCGCGGGTGGTGAAGGCGAGCCGTCCGACGCTGGCGGCGCTGAGCCCCATCGGGATCTCCTCCCCTGCCAGCTTGCGCAATGCGGCGCTGGCATCGCGCACCCCGCCGACGGCGCGCTCGGCCTCGACGCGGGCATCGCGCAGGGGCTTGCCCCCCTCGGTGGCGATCAGCTGCGCCAAGGACTCGGCACGCTCGGCCATCAGAGTGGCAAGGCGCTCCAAGATCTCCAAGCGCCGCCACGGTGGCAACGGCGCATCGGCACTCCGGTGCAACGCTGATGCGCGCTCCAACATCGCCTCAATCTCTGCGGCACTAAGCAGCGGCAAGCGCCGCAAAACTGCGCGACTATAGGCGTTGACGATTTCCAATTCTGACATCTACATCGCCTCTAGAGCGACCCAAACCGACGCGAACAGCGCCCGCTTCAGCCAACTAGATTTTGTCGTTCTCACTGTAGTCCACAGGCACTTCGATCAAATGGACCCCGCCACACTCGGCCGCGTGGCGCAACAGGCGCGAGATGTCTTCTGGAGCCTCGACGCGGTGGCCATGCGCACCGTAACTCTCGGCGTAGCGCAGGAAGTCCGGATTGCCAAATTCCAGCCCCCAATCAGGGAAGCCAGCATCCGCTTGCTTCCAACGGATCATGCCATAAGAATCATCGCGCAACACCAGCACACAGAGATTCAACTCGAGGCGGATGGCCGTCTCCAGCTCTTGGCTGTTCATCATGAAACCACCGTCGCCGCACACCGCTGCCACCTGCAGCTTCGGGTACATCAGCGCCACCCCCATGGCCTGCGGCAGTCCGGCACCCATCGTCGCCAAGGCGTTGTCGAGCAACACCGTGTTGGGACGATAAGTCGGATAATTGCGTGCAAACCATATCTTGTAGACGCCGTTGTCCAAGGCGATGACACCGTCCTGCGCCATCCCCTTGCGCACCTCGGCTACCACGCGCTGCGGCTTGACCGGACAGCCAGCGGCATCGTCATCGGCGTGGATCGCATCGCCGATGCGCTCGCGCAGACGCAATAGGGCGCTGTGGTCGCTGCGCAAGGGTGCCATCGACAGTTTTGCACCGAGGCGCTCAATGGCGTTGCCGATATCGCCGACTACTTGATGGTGCGGGAAGTAGACCGGATCGACATCCGCACTCTGGAAATTGAGGTGGATGACTTTGAAAGCGCTGTCGCGACGCATGAGAAAAGGTGGTTTTTCGATCACATCGTGACCGACATTGATGACCAGATCGCTCAGTTCGAAGGCTTCGTGGATGAGATCTTTGTCCGACAGCGCCGCCGTGCCGAGAAAACCATCCACCTCGCAACTGATGACCCCCTTGCCCATCTGTGTGTTGAGGAAGGGCAGCTGCAAGGCGGTGACAAAGCGCGTCAGGGGCTCGAAAACCCAATGGCGGTTGGCGGCTGCCCCCACCAGCAACAGCGGACAATGCGCCTCGCGAATCATTTCTGCCGCCCGCTCCACCGCCTCCTCTGCCGCTTGTGGGCGCAGTACCGGACTCGGGTCGTAGAGGTGCCAATCCTCGGTGGTCTCGGCGGCAATATCCTCTGGCAGCTCCAAATGCACCGCACCGGGGCGCTCCTCCTCGGCGAGGCGGAAAGCATCGCGCACTAGCGGTGCCACCATATCGGCATCGACAATCTGGCGGGCCGATTTGGTGATCGGCTGCATCATCTGCACCACATCAATGATCTGGAAACGCCCCTGTTTGGAGGTGCGTATCGGCTTCTGCCCAGTCACCATGACCAGCGGCATGGCACCGAGGTGTGCGTAGGCAGCGGCGGTGACCAAATTGGTCGCCCCAGGTCCCAGTGTCGCCATACAGACCCCAGCGTGGCCGGTCATGCGCCCATAAGTGGCGGCCATAAAAGCCGCCCCCTGCTCGTGGCGCGTCAAAATCAGGCGAATTTTAGATTGGCGCAAGGACTCGAGCAGGTCGAGGTTCTCTTCACCCGGCACCGCGAAGACATGCTCGACACCCTCGTTTTCCAAGCAGCGGACGAAGATATCTGAGGCCTTCGTCGTGGTCATAACAGCTGTGTCCAGCTCCGACTGGTCGCTTGTATCCATGGGTGTCGATTATATCACCGCACTCCCCAATATGCCCCATTGCACCAAAGCCACTGTCGTGTGGTGCCAAGCCCGCCAGCCCCGATGGCAGAGCAACGCAATGCCAGCTCGCTATGTCACTATATGCGCAACCAGCATGCCGCAGGCGGCATTAAATATCAATATAGCGGCGTGTGTCGCACAAGGATGCGCCAAAATGTGACGCGCATCAAGTCATGCCAGCTGGCGTGGCGTGCACCGCAATGGGCACAGTCCAACTCAGAAGCCCACCAGCTCCGCATAGCGCGCATTATGGAAAGCGCTGTCGCCCCATGTCTGGGACGATGCTTGGGCGCGTTTGAAATAGAAACCGATGTCCAACTCGTCGGTCATGCCGATGCCTCCGTGCAGTTGAATCGCCTCGCCCGCCACCTCGAGGAAGCTGTCGTTGGCGCGAACTTTGGCGGCACTGACCAAAGCGGCACTATCGACGGCACCACTGTCGAGCGCACGCAACGCGGTGTAGATTCCGGACTGGGTGATTTCCAACTCCACAAAGAGATGAGCGAGGCGATGCTGCAACGCTTGGAAGCTGCCGATCAACGCACCGAATTGGCGGCGCTCTTTGGTGTAGGCTACCGTGCGCTCAAAGACAGCGCGGGCACCGCCCAGCATCTCCGCCGCCAACAGGGCGCGGCCGCGATCCAAGGCCGGGGCGAGCAGTTCCCACGCCGCCCCCGGCTCACCGACCACAGCAGAGCTCGGCACCGCAACACTGTCGAAAACGATGTCGATGGCATCGCGGCTGTCGATCATGGTGCTGGCTCGGCGCTCAATACCATCGGTTTCGGCATCCAGCAACAACAGAGTCAGACCCGACTCATCGCCCGGCGCGCCGGACTCGCGCACCACCACGAGCAGCTGCCGAGCGCTGTGGCCATCAATCACAAAGAGCTTGCGACCGCTGAGGCGATAGCCGCCATCGGCACCGCGGGCAGCCAGCGCCGTCTGTAACGGCGCGTGGCGCGGACTCTCTTCCAGCGCCAAGGCCAGCGTCAGCTCGCCGCGGGCCACCGCCGCCAGTTGCTGCGCCCACTGCTGTACACCAGCCGCACACAGCAACGGGGCGCACAGACCCGCCGTGCTGAGCAGCGGCGAGGCGGCTAACCAGCGACCGGACTGCTCCAGCACCACACCGAGGCCAGTGCAATCAAAATCTGTGCCGCCGACCGACTCCGGTAGCAAAATACCCGACCAACCCAGCGCCACCATGCCCTGCCACAGCGGCTCGGAGTAGCCACACTCAGCGCTGTCGCGCAAGCTGCGCAGTGCGGATAGCGGAGCCTCGGCGGCGATGAACTCGCGCGCCGAATCGCGCAGCAGGTTCTGCTCTTCACTGAACAGCACGGCTGCGACTGCCGGGGCAGCGCTCATCGCCGAGGCACCGCCGTCGAGATCGCTGTGGTCTGAATACTCCACTGCATCGCTATACTCCCCGCCTGCTTCGGCAACTCCACGCCAGCACCGCTCAGGCCGTGATGAGACCGCCGTTCACCGGCAGCACCTGCCCGGTGACCCAAGCGGCTTCGTCGGAGGCCAAGTAGACGATGGCGGCGGCGACATCGGCGGGCGAGCCGAGCCGCCCCACCGGAATATGGGTGGGCTTCATGTCGATATTGTCCATCGGGCCGAGGGAGACGCAGTTGACCGTGACCCCGGCGCGAGCCACCTCCGAGCTGAGCTGTCGGCTCAGCCCGACGGCACCGCCCTTGCCAGCGGCATAGGCGCTGATGCCCATACCGGTACCGGCGCGCCACCCCTCAGAGACAATGCTGATCACGCGACCCCAGCCCCGCTCACACATGCCGCTCAGTACCGCATGGGTGCACAGCATGACACCGCGCAGGTTGATGTCCAAATATTCGTCCCATTCTTGGGGCGTGGTCTCGACAAAGCGCTTGGGTTCCATGCCGCCAGGCGGGATGCCAGCATTGTTGACGATGATGTCCACCGGACCGAGGGCAGCCACCGCAGCCTCCACCATGGTAGCCACCGCCGTCTCGGAGCAGATATCCGCCGGCACGGCGATGGCCTCGGCACCGCTATCGTCGCGCAATGAGCGCGCCGCCTCTAAAGCCCGTTCGGCGAAGTAGTCGTTGATGGCCAAGCGCGCACCGCGACCCGCCAAAACCTGCGCGATGCCCAAGCCAATGCCACGGCCAGCACCAGTGATCAGCACCACCTTGCCATCAAAATCAAACAGCAGGGCAACCCCCTAAACGAAACGGCATCTGCCCCCCAGTGCAACGCTGCATTCACAGCCCATGTCCAGTATCTATAATAGCAAACCACCTCAGCTGGGCTCCCATGTGAAATACGGCGGGCGGCAACGAACCAAGCATTCCCTACAGGCGACTCAAGATTCATGAGCAAACAGCGTTTTAGCAACAAAGTGGCCATCGTCACTGGCGCGGCTCGCGGCATCGGTCGCGCCACTGCCCTGCGCTTGGCCGACGAGGGTGCCAGCGTCTTCCTCATTGATGTCAACCGAACGGGCGTCGAAGAAACCGTCAGCATGGTGCAAGAGTCTGGCGGCACCGCCGTCGGCGGCAGCTTCGATATCAGCGATGCAAGCGAGTGCGAGCGCAGCGTCGCCGAGTGCATGGAGCACTGGCAAAGGCTCGATGTGCTGTGCAATATGGCCGGCATCCTGCTCTTCGAGCACAGTGATCAAAGCGTGCTAGAGCGCTGGCAAAAGGTGCTGGATGTCAACCTGACCGGCACCTTCTTGATGATCCGCTACGCCCTGCCCCATCTGCTCGACGGCGATGGCGGTGCCATCGTCAATACCGCTTCCTCGGCCAGTTTGGCGGCCTTGCCTTACGGTGCCGCCTACAGCGCCAGCAAGGGTGGGGTACTGGCGATGACCCGCAGCATCGCCATCGAATATGTCAAAAGCCAGAAGCTGCGTTGCAACTGCGTGTGCCCGGCTGGGGTCAACACCGAGATGACTAACGTCCAGCCCGAGAAAGGCATGTCGCGCTCACTGATGGGAGGCAACTCAACCGGCTATCTCTATACCGAGAGCGGTCAGCCGATCTTCGGCGAACCGGCGGAGGTGGCCGCAGTGGTGGCCATGCTGGCCTCTGACGATGCCTCTTATATCAACGGCGAGTTCGTGCGCGTCGACGGTGGCGCGCTGGCCTGAGCTAAGTGCCGCGCAGCCCTCAGCGCCGCTCCCGCAGATTATGCGGCGGCAGATTGTAGAGCCGCAATTTGAGGCGCTTGCGCTTGGTGCCGCGCAACAGCACCAAGTTGACGGTATCGCCGACCTTGTGCTGCTCAATCGCGGTGTTCACATCGTCAAAGTTGTCGACCTCCACGCCATCTACTTCGAGGATGATATCACCCACCGTCGGCCGCGAATCGCCTTGCGAGCGCAGGCCGACAATGCCCGCTTGGGCGGCCGGTGAACCGGGCACCACCCCCGCCACCACCACACCGCGTTGCACACCGAGTGAGCGCCGCCAAAAATCGTTGAGCAATTCCACCCCAAGACGCGGGCGGATGACATAACCATGCGCGATCAGCTGCGGGACGACTGTGCGCACCGTGTTGACCGGGATGGCAAACCCGATGCCGAGACTGCCGCCGGTGGTGGTGTAGATCTGGCTGTTAACGCCGACCAGTTCACCACGGGAATTGAGTAACGGGCCGCCCGAATTGCCCGGATTGATGGCGGCATCAGTCTGGATGACACCGCGCGCCCGGCGACCGCCAGAGGTCCGCAATTCGCGCCCCAAGGCGCTGACGACCCCGACGCTGAGCGAGTGCCCCAAACCGAATGGGTGACCGATAGCAAGCACCTTGTGTCCGACCTGCAGGCGGTCGGAATCGCCGACTGGCAACGGCGACAGCAGGCGGCGTTTGGGCTCGGTGATGCGCAACACAGCCAAATCCTGCTCTGGGGCAGAGCCGACCACCTCTGCGGCGTAGCTCTCACCGCCCTCCAAGGTCACCCGCAACATATCGGCACTGTGGATCACATGGTGGTTGGTGACGATATACCCATCCCGATCCCAAATAAAGCCGCTGCCCGATCCGCCTGCACTCTGTGGGGACTGACTGAACAGGCGTGAGCGGCGGTACTGGCGACTGCTGACCGTGACCACGCTCGGGCTCGCCGCGCGAAATACCGCGATGGTGTTGGTCTCATCCGGCGTGGTCGCAAGCGCTGCGACGGGGGCGAGGCAATAGCAGACTGCCAGCAATAACAGCCACTGCGAGCAGTGCCTGGGAGCGGATGGCAAACGTCGCCGAGACGGCGGGCTGGAGCTGGTGTGCATGCCCTCAGCCACTGGTGGGTGTCAACACAAAGACAGCGATGCGACGATGCGCCAAGGCAGCGCGCTCGCGGTAGTCGGCGAAGTCAGGGTAGGCTTGTTGCAGCAGCTCCCACAGCGGTTTCTCTTCGTCCTCGCCCGCCATATGCACCGCCATATGACGACGCTTTGCACCGATTTGGAAAGTGGCTGTCTCGCTATTGCGCAGATTGAAGTACCAAGCCGGGTGGGTCGACATACCGCCTTGAGAGGCGGCCAGCACAATGCGTCCAGCGCTGTCTTCGGCGAAGACCACCGGCACGGTGCGCATCGTGCCGCTGCGGCACCCGACCACCCCGAGTAGCCCGACCTTGCCGCCCAGAAATGTATTCCACACACGCCCGCCACTCAGACGGTAGATCACAATCTGCAGACGACAGAGATAGCGGATCATGAATTTTCCGAAACGTTCCTGCCCCGCTGTCATCCGGATGATTTCCCGCGCTGCCATGGATTGTGTGTACCTCATGCTGGGGGTGGCGAGCAACGGTACCAGCACACGGCATCGCGATGACCACACGGTTATTATAGAGCGCAATCGCCCGTGGCATGATGCTCGGGCATCGACAAGCGATAGCAACAACAGGATTTTAGCCGATGGCATTCACGGGCAAAGTGGCAGTGGTTACCGGGGGCGCGAGCGGCATGGGACGCGTCTCTGCACTGCGCTTGACTGGTGTCGGCGCACAGGTGGCGATCCTCGACCGCAATGAAGAAGCGCTACAAAAAGTGGCTGGCGAAGCGGCGCAACTGCATCCGTACTGCTGCGACATACTCGACCCCGAAGCCATCGCCACGACCATGGCCAAAGTTGTCGAGGAGCTGGGGCCGGTGGATCGACTGACCCATGCTGCCGGCATCATGCCGACGCAATTGCTGGCGAAGATGCCGGCCGACGAGATCCTGCACATCATGCGCATCAACTACCACGGCACCGTGTACATGGTGAAGTCGGTGCTGGACACGATGCTGGCACGAGGTCGCGGCGACATCATCATATTCGGCTCCATCGCCGGCCATGTGCTGACCCCGCATATGGGGGCCTATTCGGCCAGCAAGGCCGCTGTCAACATCTTTGGCGAGCAGCTGATCCGCGAGAACCGGGGTTCGGGGCTGCGCATCCTGCTGGTGCAGCCACCGGCGGTGAACACGCCGCTGATCGAACAAGCCGTGCAGAGCTCGGATCCGGTACTGCTGCGTCGCGGCCGCGACGATGGGCGCTATGCCGATCCAAATTTCATCGTCGATGCCATCGAAGAGGCGATGGAAAAAGGCGAATTCATCCTCAGGCCGGGGCGCGAGGCCAAGGTGCTGGACTGGGCGCGTCGCTTGGCACCGGGGATACTGTGGTCATTCATCGAAAAATCGGCCATCAAAGCTGAAGAGGAAGAGCGCCAAGCCCAATGAGGCGCGGCCACATGCTGTGCGCTAGCAAGCGCGGCGAGACCCGCTCAACGATTCCTGATCCAAGCCAGCCAGAGGTGCTGCCAGAGCAACAGCACGGCATAGACCGTGTAGCCCAACGACAGCCACAGTACCAGCTTGGTCAAAAAATGGATGCCGCTGTGGAGCATCGGCTCGAACACCACCAGATAGAGCTGCCACAGGCCGAGGGGCAAGGCGGCGGCCAGCGACAGATACAGCCCCAGCCGTGCGAGCTCCAAAACATTCTTGGGGTATAACTCACGGCGCTTGAGATAGAAGTAGGCGGGTCGCAGCCAGCGCAGCTGGCTCAGGCCGCGCTGCATATAGTCGCCTTGACGCGCATCGGGGTGGATCGATGGATCTTTGGGAGGCTCTGTCATCAACCCACACGTGGCGCTAGACTTGGCGCTCGTGACCCTCCCAATACGGATCGCGCAGACGGCGCTTGTACAGCTTGCCGTTGGGGTCGCGCGGCAACTCCGCCACGCAGTCGACAGAGCGCGGTTGCTTCATACGCGCCAGCTTGCCTTCGCAAAAAGCCAACAGATCATCAGCGAAGGCCGCGCCGCCATCACTGCCGTCGTCCAGCTGCACCACCGCCTTCACCTCCTCGCCCCAGTCATCATTGGGGATACCGAACACCGCCACATCGACCACCCGAGGGTGCTGGATCAGCACATTCTCGATCTCGGCTGGGTAGATGTTGGCACCACCTGAGATGATCATATCGATCTTGCGGTCACACAGAAACAGGTAGCCCCGCTCGTTCAGATAACCGATATCGCCGACAGTGAAGAAGTCACCGACGCGGTTCTTGCGCGTCTTATCCTCGTCACCCTTGTAGCGGAAATCCATCGCCTGATTGGTCAACATATAGACGGTGCCCCGCTCGCCAGTCGGCACCGCATTGCCGTCATCGTCGAGAATCTTGATTTCTGCGCCGGGCCAAGCGCAGCCCACCGTGCCCGGATTTTCCAACCATTCTTTAGGCGGTGCGACCGTGCCACCGCCCTCGGTGGCGGCATAGTATTCGTAGACCACCGGCCCCCACCAATCCAACATCTTGTGCTTGACCGACACCGGACAGGGGGCGGCGGCGTGAATCATGTAGCGGTAGGAGGAAATATCGTAGCGATTGCGCAGCTCCTCGGGCAGCTGCAACAGACGGTTGAACTGCGTTGGCACCATATGGCTATGGGTGACGCGGTACTGCTGCGTCAGGCGCAACATTTGCTCGGCATCCCATTTGTCCATCAGCACTACCGGGTGCCCCATATGCAGTGAGGAGGTGGCCCAGACCATCACCGCCGTGTGGTAGAGCGGCGAGCCGACGATGTGTACATTGCCATCCTCCGGCGCAATACCGAACATCTGCAAGGACCAAGTGAACAGCTCGGCGGCATCGTCGGCGGGCAGGCCAGTCAGCGAGCGGCGAACCCCCTTGGGCTTGCCAGTGGTACCGGAGGTGTAGTTCATCACCGCCCCGGCAGTGCGATCTGCGGGCTGCTCGGCAGATTCCTCAGCATAGAGCTCCGCATAGGGCCGAAAGCCGGGAATCTCGCCCAAGGCAAAGGCTTTGGCGGCCGGGAAGCCGGCCTCTTTCACCGCCGCCACGGCCTCTTCTCGCACGCGCTCGTGGGAGACAAAAACCTTGGCACCGCTATCCTGCAGGATATAGGCCACCTCGGCACCAGCCAAGTGCCAGTTCATCGGCACCAAATAAAATCCCGCCTGCGTGACGGCCAAGTTCAGCGCCAAAAACTCCGCCTGATTGGGCAGGATGGCCGCGACCACATCGCCGACTTGGAGCCCCTCGCGGCGCAGGCCATGCACCAGCTGATAGCTCTGGGCGGCCAATTCTCCGCGCGTCCACTCGCGCCCGTCCGGTGCGGCGATCGCCAGCGCACCGGGATCTTGCTCTGCAAACTTCCACAAGCCTAGATCGGCCATCATGATTTCCTCGCGCCATGTTGTCCGCACCACTCACCAGTGGCCGGATGGCTGTCCGCTGAACAGCAATCGTTATTATAGCTGGCGAGCACCATGCCCAAAACCCCCCACCCCCAATCTCGCCGCATCATGCCACCGCCCCGAACAGCCCCAGAGCCAGCGCTCAGCGTCAGCGAGCTGTGCGCGCAGGCCAGCTCATTGCTGGAGAGCAAATTTCCCTCGCTCTGGGTCGAGGGCGAAATCGGCGAACTGAGTCGGCCGCGCTCTGGACACTGGTATCTGCGTCTCAAGGACAAGGACAGGGACCAAGCCGCGCAGCTGGACTGCGTGATCTTCAAAGGACATACCGGTGCCGTCGACTTCGAGCCACAACCCGGACAGCTGGTGGCGCTGCGCGGGCGGCTGAATATCTTCGCAGCACAGGGGCGCTTTCAGCTGTTAGCCACGCAGATGCGGCTGGCCGGGCGCGGCGAGCTACTGCTGCGCTTCGAGCAGCTGCGCCGTCGACTGCAGGCTGAGGGGCTATTCGACGAGGCGCGCAAACAACCAGTGCCGCGCCAAGCGCGCCACATCGCCGTCATCACCTCGCCCAGCGGTGCCGCCCTGCACGATGTGCTCAGCGTGCTCAGGCGCCGCTTCCCGGCCACCGCCGTCAGCATCGTGCCCAGCCTAGTGCAGGGAGCACGGGCACCGCAGCAGCTGGTGGCAGCCATCGCCCGCGCCAACGCGCTGAGGGGTGACGACTGGCCCGCCCCCGATGTGCTGTTGCTGTGTCGCGGCGGCGGCGATGTCGAAGACCTACAGGCCTTCAACGACGAGCGGCTGGCGCGGGCGATCGTCGCCAGCCGCCTGCCAGTGATCTGCGCGGTCGGCCACGAGATCGATTTCAGCATCGCCGACTTCGCCGCCGACCTGCGCGCGCCGACACCATCGGCGGCAGCCGAGCTGCTGAGCGCGGATCAAGTACAGCTGCGAGCTCGACTGGATGCGCTGGCCAGTCTGCTCGACAGCCGCATCCGACGCCACTTGGCTGCGAGCGGGCTGCGGCTCGCGACGCTGCGGCATCGCCTCGGTGACCCGGCACAGCGGCTGGCCAGACAGCGGCAGCGGCTGGAGCAGCTGGAGCGGCAGCTGCACAGCGGCGGCGGCAGGCAACTGCAACAGCTGAGCCCGGCTGTGCGCGAGCTGGCGCAGCGACTGGAGCGAGCGCTGGAGCGAGCGCTGGAGCGGGCAGCGACGCAGCTGCAGACACAGGGTGCACGCTTGGAAGCGGTGGGACCACTGGCAACGCTACGGCGGGGTTATGCCATCGTGCAGGATGCCGACAGCGGCCAGATCCTGCGCCGCGCTGCGGACACCACCCCCGCCAACAAGCTGCGCGCACGCCTCGGCAGCGGACAGCTGCTGTGCCGCGTAGAGCGCGTGGAGGCTTAGTCAGCTCGACTGGCGATACTCCCGCAGCATCAGCGCCGTGGCCTCGCGCCATGGCATCACCGGCACCGCCAGCAGCTGTGCGGCGCGGCTGGAATCCAAGGCCGAGTAGCGCGGCCGCGTCGCGAGCACCGGAAAATCCGCCATCCGCGCCGTGGACACCGTCACCGCCGCCGGCAATACCGCACTCGCCGTGGCGAGCTCTGCCAGCGCCGCCGCCCAAACATGGCGCGTCACCGCGCCGTCGTCGCAGAAATGCAGTAGCCCGATCACCTCCGGGCGACGCAGTGCCGACCAAATCGCGCGCACCAGATTGGCGCTCCAAGTCGGCGAAGCGACCTGATCGGTGGCCACCGCCACCGACTCGCCAGCAGCCATGCGCGCGAGCAGAGCGGTGGCGAAGTTGTGGCTGTGGCCATCGTAGAGCCACGCGCTGCGCAGCACCAATGTCCCCTGTGGGTGCGCGGCCAAGGCCGCACGCTCGCCGGCCAATTTGCCGCGCCCATAGGCCGACAGCGGGCGCGGCAAATCTCCCGGCACATAGGGTCGCGCCACCGCGGCACCGAAATCACCGTCGAAGACATAGTCGGTGGAGATGTGGATCAGCCGCAGCGCATGCGCCGCCGCGCCCAGCGCCAGCTGGCGCACCCCCTCGCAGTTGACCCGGTGGGCGGCGGCATCATCGCATTCGGCGGCACCGACATCACTGAAGGCGGCGGCGTTGATGATCGCCGCCGGGCGCAGCTCGCGCAAGCGCTGCATCACGCGCGGGCCGTCGGCGATATCCAAGTCAGCGCGACCCAGCGCCAGCAATTCCACAGCGGGCGGTGCCGAGCGGCACAAGGCTTTGCCCAAGCGCCCACCAGCTCGCGAGGAGGCTACGGCGCGGCGCTAGCTCAGAGGCCGGCGCGCTGCTCGATGCGCACGATGATATTGAGCTCTTCGTCGATCAGGGCCGGAATGCCAGCCACCACGACACCAGAAAAGGTGCCGTCCTTGATCAAGGTGCGGAAGGACGCCGTAAAGCCCAGTGTGCGGAACATCATCAAGGCATCCGTTTGGTCGACATCGCCGTCGAGATCAATGTCCAAGACACTGTTGGAGCTGGCCTCAAGAGCCTCAATACGCTCGATGATATTGAGCTCTTCGTCGAGCAGGGCCGGGCTGCCAGCCACCACGAAACCCGACAAGGTGCCGTCCTTGATCAAGGTGCGGAAGGACACCGTAAAGCCCAGCGTGCGGAACATCATCAAGGCATCCGTTTGGTCGACATCGTCCGTCGAGATCGATATCGAGCTGATTGCGCGCAGTTACCGTCACAGCCAGCGTGCTCGACAGCACGCCATCCGTCAGCGTCAGCGTCACCACATCGCCGTCGGACACCCCGCTCAAACGCAGCTCAATACTGGTCGCCGCGCGCGAATCCTCCACCAGCGTCCCCGCCGAAGCCGTCACCGTGGCCGACGCCGACAGGCTGTAGCCCGTGTCCGTCGCGCCAGCTGCATCGACTGCCGTCACCGTCAGCGTGAAGGATGTGTCCCTATTGACCGGATCCTGCGAGGCCACCAGCCTCAGTGCCGTCGCCACCACATCTACCGTCACATCAACCGTGCCCGACAAGCCATCGGCCGCCACCGTCAGCGTCGCCACAGCGCCGTCCGTCACCCCGCTCAGACTCAAGCTCAACTCGTCGCCCGTCTGACTCTGATCCGCGATCGTCCCCGCCGAAGCCGTCACCGTTGCCGCCGTCGACAGGCTGTAGCCCGTGTCCGTCGCGTCATCCGCATCGACTCCCGTCACCGTCAGCGTGAAGAGACTGACCCGACACCACCGGCTCCGGTGCAGGCGCTCACCGACAGCGCCGTCGCCACCACATCCACCGCCACAACTGCCGTGCCCGACAAGCCATCGGCCGCCACCGTCAGCGTCGCTGTCGCACCGTCCGTCACCCCGCTCACACTCACACTCAACTCGTTGCCCGTCTGACTCAGATCCGCGATCGTCCCCGGCGAAGCCGACACCGCCGCCGTCGACAGGCTGTAGCCCGTGTCCGTCGCGTCATTCGCATCGACTCCCGTCACCGTCAGCGCAAAGCTCGCGCCCGACACCACCGTCGCCGGTGCCGAGACCGACAGCGCCGTCGCCACCACATCCACCGCCACATCAGCCGTGCCCGACAAGCCATCGGCCGTCACCGTCACCGTCACCACAGCGCCGTCGGACACCCCGCTCAAACGCAGATCAATACTGGTCGCCGTGCTCGACTCCTCCACCAGCGTCCCCGCCGAAGCCGTCACCGTGGCCGTCGACAGGCTGTAGCCCGTGTCCGTCGCGCCATCCGCATCGACTCCCGTCACCGTCAGCGTGAAGGACTGGCCCGACACCACTGTCGCCGGTGCCGCTACCGTCAGCGCTGTCGCCACCACATCCACCGTCACCGTGTCCGCACTGCTGACTGAGCCCAAACTCACCGTCAGCGTCGATGTCGTGTCGTCCGGCACAGCTCGCAACTCCATACTCAGTGTGTTGTTCCCGCTCAGCGAGAACGCCGACAGCGTCCCGACCGACACAGCCGCCGTCACCGCCGACAGATCCGCATCCGAAATCACCACAGCATTGGCATCGCGGGCCGTCACTGTCACCGTGAACGCCGCCCCAGACACCACCGTCTCAGGTGCAGCCACATCCAAGGAGACCACCGCCACCGCCGCCACTGTCAGCTCGAGCTCACCCTCCAAGCCATCGTCGATCACCGTCACCGTTGCCGTCGAGCCAGCGGCCAAGCCACTCAAACTCAGGCCAATGACCTGCCCCGCGCGCGAAGCCTCTACCAGCGTCCCCGCCGACGCCGTCACCGTGGCCGACGCCGACAGGCTGTAGCCCGTGTCCGTCGCGTCATCCGCATCGACCCCAGCAACCGTCAGCAGGAAGCTGCGATCAGATAACACCGGCTCCACTGAGGCGCTCAGCCTCAGCGCCGTCGCCACCACATCTACCGTCACAGCCACCGTGCCCGACAAGCCATCGGCCGCCACCGTCAGCGTCGCTGTCGCACCGTCCGTCACACCGCTCAGACTCAAGCTCAACTCGTTGCCCGTCTGACTGAAATCCGCGATCGTCCCCGCCGAAACCGTCACCGTTGCCGTCGACGACAGGCTGTGGCCCGTGTCCGTCGCGCCATCGGCATCGACTCCCGTCACCGTCAGCGTGAAGAGCTGGCCGGAAACTACCGGATCCACTGAGGCACTCAGCGACAGCGCCGTCGCCACCACATCCACCGCCACCTCAGCCGTGCCCGACACGCTGCCATCCGTCACCGTCAGCGTCACATCAGCGCCGTCGGACACCTCGCTCAAACGCAGATCAATACTGCTCGCCGTGCTCGACTCTTCCACCAGCGCCCCCGCCGAAGCCGTCACCGTGGCCGTCGACAGGCTGTAGTCCGTGTCCGTCGCGCCATCGGCATCGACTCCCGTCACCGTCAGCGTGAAGAGCTGGCCCGACACCACCGTCGCCGGTGCCGATACCGTCAGCGCCGTCGCCACCACATCCACCGTCACAGCCACCGTGTCTGCAGACAGCAGCACACTATCCGTCGCCGTCAGCGTCACCATCGTGCCATCCGCCAAGCCGCTCAGACGCAGCTCGAAGCCAGTGCTTGTCTGCGCCGTCGTCAGCGTCCCGGTCGAGGCCGTCACCGTCACATTCGACAGGCTGTAGCCCGTGTCCGTCGCGCCAGCTGCATCGACTCCCGTCACCGTCAGCGTGGCTGTCGTGCCCGACACCACCGTCGCCGGTGCCGATAGCCTCAGCGCCGTCGCCACCACATTCAAAGTCACGGATGTACTGCCGACCAGCCCACCATTCTGAGGGGTAGCCGTCATCGTCAGCAACAATTCGCTGCCATCTGGCGCACCCGACAGGGTGAATTGCACGAGGTGGCTACCACTACCGGTGGGGAATACCGTAATACCAGTGACCGTCACGCCCATCGAGGCCGTGATCTGGGGTGCCAATGACAGGCTGTAGCCCGTGTCCATCGCGCCATCAGCGTCGATGCCAGTGACGGTGACGCCTGTCTGCGCCCCTGCCGTTATCTCTGCCACATTGCTCACCAGTGACAGCGCCGTGGCGACCACATTCACCGTCACCGTGTCAGTGCCGATGGCGTCACCCTCCATCACTGTCAAAATCGCCGATTCACTATCTGACACACCGCGCAACTGTAGAGTCAGCGTGTCCGCCGTCCGCGAGACCAAGCTCAGAGTCCCCACCGAGACGGTGGCCGTCGCCGCTGATAGATCATGGCTTGGAATGACGTTGTCCCCAGCGTCCAAAGCCGTCAACTGCACCGTGAAGTCAGCGCCAGACACCACCGTCGCCGGTGCATCCACCAGCAAGGATGCCGCCGCCGCCTGCACCGTCACATCCACCATGTCTGTAGACACCAGCACGCTATCCGTCGCCGTCAGCGTCACCATCGTGCCGTCCGCCAACCCGCTCAGTCTCAGCTCGAAGCCGGTGCTTGTCTGCGCCGTCGTCAGCATCCCTGTCGAGGCCGTCACCGTCACATTCGACAGGCTGTAGTCCGTGTCCGTCTCGCCAGCTGCATCGACGCCCGTCACCGTCAGCGCAAAGATCACGCCCGACGTCACCGTCGCCGGTGCCGAGACCGTCAGCGCTGTCGCCACCACATCCACCGTCACAGCTGCCGTGTCTGCAGACGACAGCACGCTATCCGTCGCCGTCAGCGTCACCATCGTGCCGTCCGCCAACCCGCTCAGTCTCAGCTCGAAGCCGGTGCTGGTCTGCGCCGTCGTCAGCATCCCGGTCGAGGCCGTCACCGTCACATTCGACAGGCTGTAGTCCGTGTCCGTCTCGTCAGCTGAATTGACTCCCGTCACCGTCAGCGTGAAGGACGTGCCCGACACCACCGTCGCCGGTGCCGAGACCGTCAGCGCCGTCGCCTCCACATTCACCACCACATCAGCCGTGTCTGCGGACGACAGCACACTATCCGTCGCCGTCAGCGTCACCATCGTGCCGTCCGTCACCCCGCTCAGACTCAGCTCGAAGCCGGTGCTGGTCTGACTTTGACCCGAGATCGTCCCCGACGAGGCCGTCACCGTCACATTCGACAGGCTGTAGCCCGTGTCCGTCGCGCCAGCTGCATCGACGCCCGTCACTGTCAGCGCAAAGCTCGCACCCGACACCACCGTCGCCGGTGCCGACACCGTCAGCGCCGTCGCCACCACATCCACCGTCACATCAGCCGTGTCTGCAGACGACAGCACGCTATCCGTCGCCGTCAGTGTCACCATCGTGCCGTCCGCCAACCCGCTCAGACTCAGCTCGAAGCCGGTGCTGGTCTGACTTTGACCCGAAATCGTCCCCGACGAGGCCGTCACCGTCACATTCGACAGGCTGTAGCCCGTGTCCGTCGCGCCAGCTGCATCGACTCCCGTCACTGTCAGCGCAAAGCTCGCACCCGACACCACCGTCGCCGGTGCCGACACCGTCAGCGCCGTCGCCACCACATCCACCGTCACATCAGCCGTGTCTGCAGACGACAGCACGCTATCCGTCGCCGTCAGTGTCACCATCGTGCCGTCCGCCAACCCGCTCAGACTCAGCTCGAAGCCGGTGCTGGTCTGACTTTGACCCGAAATCGTCCCCGACGAGGCCGTCACCGTCACATTCGACAGGCTGTAGCCCGTGTCCGTCGCGCCAGCTGCATCGACTCCCGTCACTGTCAGCGCAAAGCTCGCACCCGACACCACCGTCGCCGGTGCCGAGACCGTCAGCGCCGTCGCCACCACATCCACCGTCACATCAGCCGTGTCTGCAGACGACAGCACACTATCCGTCGCCGTCAGTGTCACCATCGTGCCGTCAGCCAACCCGCTCAGACTCAGCTCGAAGCCAGTGCTGGTCTGCGCCGTCGTCAGCGTCCCGGTCGAGGCCGTCACCGTCACATTCGACAGGCTGTAGCCCGTGTCCGTCGCGCCAGCTGCATCGACGCCCGTCACCGTCAGCGCAAAGCTCGCGCCCGACACCACCGTCGCCGGTGCCGATACCGTCAGCGCCGTCGCCACCACATTCACCGCCACATCCACCGTGTCTGCAGCCGACAGCACGCTATCCGTCGCCGTCAGTGTCACCATCGTGCCATCAGTCACCCCGCTCAGACTCAGCTCGAAGCCGGTGCTGGTCTGACTTTGACCCGAAATCGTCCCCGACGAGGCCGTCACCGTCACATTCGACAGGCTGTAGCCCGTGTCCGTCGCGCCAGCTGCATCGACGCCCGTCACCGTCAGCGCAAAGCTCGCACCCGACACCACCGTCGCCGGTGCCGATACCGTCAGCGCCGTCGCCACCACATCCACCGTCACAGCTGCCGTGTCTGCAGACGACAGCACACTATCCGTCGCCGTCAGTGTCACCATCGTGCCGTCAGCCAACCCGCTCAGACTCAGCTCGAAGCCAGTGCTGGTCTGCGCCGTCGTCAGCATCCCGGTCGAGGCCGTCACCGTCACATTCGACAGGCTGTAGCCCGTGTCAGTCGCGCCAGCTGCATCGACTCCCGTCACCGTCAGCGCAAAGCTCGCACCCGACACCACCGTCGCCGGTGCCGAGACCGTCAGCGCCGTCGCCACCACATTCACCGCCACATCCACCGTGTCTGCAGACGACAGCACGCTATCCGTCGCCGTCAGTGTCACCATCGTGCCGTCCGCCACCCCGCTCAGACTCAGCTCGAAGCCGGTGCTGGTCTGACTTTGACCCGAGATCGTCCCCGACGAGGCCGTCACCGTCACATTCGACAGGCTGTAGCCCGTGTCCGTCGCGCCAGCTGCATCGACGCCCGTCACCGTCAGCGCAAAGCTCGCGCCCGACACCACCGTCGCCGGTGCCGATACCGTCAGCGCCGTCGCCACCACATCCACCGTCACATCAGCCGTGTCTGCAGACGACAGCACGCTATCCGTCGCCGTCAGTGTCACCATCGTGCCGTCCGCCAACCCGCTCAGTCTCAGCTCGAAGCCGGTGCTGGTCTGACTTTGACCCGAAATCGTCCCCGACGAGGCCGTCACCGTCACATTCGACAGGCTGTAGCCCGTGTCCGTCGCGCCAGCTGCATCGACGCCCGTCACCGTCAGCGCAAAGCTCGCACCCGACATCACCGTCGCCGGTGCCGACACCGTCAGCGCCGTCGCCACCACATCCACCGTCACATCAGCCGTGTCTGCAGACGACAGCACACTATCCGTCGCCGTCAGTGTCACCATCGTGCCGTCAGCCAACCCGCTCAGACTCAGCTCGAAGCCAGTGCTGGTCTGCGCCGTCGTCAGCGTCCCGGTCGAGGCCGTCACCGTCACATTCGACAGGCTGTAGCCCGTGTCCGTCGCGCCAGCTGCATCGACTCCCGTCACCGTCAGCGCAAAGCTCGCGCCCGACACCACCGTCGCCAGTGCCGATACCGTCAGCGCCGTCGCCACCACATTCACCGCCACAGCCACCGTGTCTGCAGACGACAGCACGCTATCCGTCGCTGTCAGTGTCACCATCGTGCCGTCCGCCACCCCGCTCAGACTCAGCTCGAAGCCAGTGCTGGTCTGACTTTGACCCGAAATCGTCCCCGACGAGGCCGTCACCGTCACATTCGACAGGCTGTAGCCCGTGTCCGTCGCGCCAGCTGCATCGACTCCCGTCACTGTCAGCGCAAAGCTCGCACCCGACACCACCGTCGCCGGTGCCGACACCGTCAGCGCCGTCGCCACCACATCCACCGTCACATCAGCCGTGTCTGCAGACGACAGCACGCTATCCGTCGCCGTCAGTGTCACCATCGTGCCGTCAGCCAACCCGCTCAGACTCAGCTCGAAGCCAGTGCTGGTCTGCGCCGTCGTCAGCGTCCCGGTCGAGGCCGTCACCGTCACATTCGACAGGCTGTAGCCCGTGTCCGTCGCGCCAGCTGCATCGACTCCCGTCACCGTCAGCGCAAAGCTCGCGCCCGACACCACCGTCGCCAGTGCCGATACCGTCAGCGCCGTCGCCACCACATTCACCGCCACAGCCACCGTGTCTGCAGACGACAGCACGCTATCCGTCGCCGTCAGTGTCACCATCGTGCCGTCCGCCACCCCGCTCAGACTCAGCTCGAAGCCGGTGCTGGTCTGACTTTGACCCGAGATCGTCCCCGACGAGGCCGTCACCGTCACATTCGACAGGCTGTAGCCCGTGTCCGTCGCGCCAGCTGCATCGACTCCCATCACCGTCAGCGCAAAGCTCGCACCCGACACCACCGTCGCCGGTGCCGATACCGTCAGCGCCGTCGCCACCACATTCACCGCCACAGCAGCCGTGTCTGCAGACGACAGCACGCTATCCGTCGCCGTCAGCGTCACCATCGTGCCGTCCGCCAACCCGCTCAGTCTCAGCTCGAAGCCGGTGCTGGTCTGCACCGTCGTCAGCATCCCTGTCGAGGCCGTCACCGTCACATTCGACAGGCTGTAGTCCGTGTCCGTCTCGTCAGCTGAATTGACTCCCGTCACCGTCAGCGTGAAGGACGTGCCCGACACCACCGTCTCCGGTGCCGAGACCGTCAGCGCCGTCGCCTCCACATTCACCACCACATCAGCCGTGTCTGCAGACGACAGCACGCTATCCGTCGCCGTCAGCGTCACCATCGTGCCGTCCGCCAACCCGCTCAGTCTCAGCTCGAAGCCGGTGCTGGTCTGCACCGTCGTCAGCATCCCTGTCGAGGCCGTCACCGTCACATTCGACAGGCTGTAGTCCGTGTCCGTCTCGTCAGCTGAATTGACTCCCGTCACCGTCAGCGTGAAGGACGTGCCCGACACCACCGTCTCTGGTGCCGAGACCGTCAGCGCCGTCGCCTCCACATTCACCGCCACAGCTGCCGTACCCGACAAGCCATCGGCCGCCACCGTCAGCGTCGCTGTCGCACCGTCCGTCACCCCGCTCACACTCACACTCAACTCGTTGCCCATCTGACTCAGATCCGCGATCGCCCCCGGCGCAGCCGACACCGTCGCCGTCGACAGGCTGTAGCCCGTGTCCGTCGCGTCATCCGCATCGACTCCCGTCACCGTCAGCGCAAAGCTCGCGCCCGACACCACCGTCTCCGGTGCCGAGACCGACAGCGCCGTCGCCACCACATCCACCGCCACCGTGTCAGTGCCGCTGGCGGACCCCTCCATCACTGTCAAAACCGCCGATGCACTATCCGACACACCGCGCAACTGTAGAGTCAGCGTGTCCGTCGTCTGCGAGACCAAGATCAGATTCCCCACCGAGGCGGTGGCCTGCGCCGCCGATAGATTGTGGTTTGGAATGACGTTGTCCCCAGCGTCCAAAGCCGTCAACTGCACCGTGAAGTCAGCGCCAGACACCACCGTCGCCGGTGCAGCCACCAGCAAGGATGCCGCCGCCGCCTGCACCGTCACATCCAGCGTGTTCGACAAAGCGCCATCCGTCACCGTCAGCGTCACTAGCGTGCCATCGCCCACCCCGCTCAAATTCAGCTCAAAGCCCGCCGTCGTCCGCGAATCCTCCACCAGCGTCCCCGCCGAAGCCGTCACCGTGGCCGTCGCCGACAGGCTGTAGTCCGTGTCCGTCGCGTCATCCGCATCGACTCCCGTCACCGTCAGCGTGAAGGGCGAGCCCCCATTGACCGGATCCTGCGAGGGCTCCAGCCTCAGCACCGTCGCCACCACATCTACCACCACAGCTGCCGTGCCCGACAAGCCACCGGCCGCCACCGTCAGCGTCACTGTCTCAGCATCCGTCGCCCCGCTCACACTCACACTCAACTCGTTGCCCCTCTGACTCAGATCCGCGATCGCCCCCGGCGCAGCCGACACCGTCGCCGTCGACAGGCTGTGGCCCGTGTCCGTCGCGTCATCCGCATCGACTCCCGTCACCGTCAGCATGAAGAGCTGACCCGACACCACCGTCGCCGGTGCCGCTACCGACAGCGCCGTCGCCACCACATTCACCGTCACCGTGTCCGCACTGCTGACTGAGCCCAAACTCACCGTCAGCGTCGATGTCGTGTCGTCCGGCACAGCTCGCAACTCCATACTCAGTGTGTTGTTCCCGCTCAGCGAGAACTCCGACAGCGTCCCGACCGACACAGCCGCCGTCGCCGCCGACAGATCCGCATCCGAAATCACCACAGCATTGGCATCACGGGCCGTCACTGTCACCGTGAACGCCGCCCCAGACACCACCGTCTCAGGTGCAGCCACATCCAAGGAGACCACCGCCACCGCCGCCACTGTCAGCTCGAGCTGACCCTCCAAGCCATCGTCGATCACCGTCAGCAGTGCCGTCGAGCCAGCGGCCAAGCCACTCAAACTCAGGCCAATGACCTGCCCCGCGCGCGAAGCCTCTACCAGCGTCCCCGCCGACGCCGTCACCGTGGCCGTCGCCGACAGGCTGTAGCCCGTATCAGTCGCGCCATCCGCATCCACCCCAGCAACCGTCAGCAGGAAGCTGCGATCAGATAACACCGGCTCCACTGAGGCGCTCAGCGCCAGCACCGTCGCCACCACATCCACCTCCACATCAGCCGTGTCTGCAGACGACAGCACGCCATCCGTCACCGTCAGCGTCACCACATCGCCATCGCTCACCACGCTCAGACTCAGACCGACGAAGCCGTTGCCTGTCGGCGTGCGCGTCACGGGCAATAGCGTCCCCGCCGAAGCCGTCACCGTGGCCGTCGACGACAGGCTGTAGTCCGTGTCCGTCGCGCTATCGGCATCGACTCCCGTCACCGTCAGCGCAAAGCTCGCGCCCGCCACCACCATCGCCGGTGCCGCGACCGTCAGCTCCGTCGCCACCACATCCACCTCCACATCAGCCGTGCCTGCAGACGACAGCACGCCATCCGTCACCGTCAGCGTCACCACATCGCCGTCGCTCACCACGCTCAGACTCAGACCGCCGAAGCCGTTGCCTGTCGGCGTGCGCGTCACGGGCAATAGCGTCCCCGCCGCAGCCGTCACCGTGGCCGTCGACGACAGGCTGTAGTCCGTGTCCGTCGCGCTATCGGCATCGACTCCCATCACCGTCAGCGCAAAGCTCGCGCCCGCCACCACCGTCTCCGGTGCCGCGACCGTCAGCACCGTCGCCACCACATCTACCACCACAGCTGCCGTGCCCGACAAGCCACCGGCCGCCACCGTCAGCGTCACTGTCTCAGCATCCGTCGCCCTGCTCACACTCACACTCAACTCGTTGCCCGTCTGACTCAGATCCGCGATCTCCCCCGGCGCAGCCGACACCGTCGCCGTCGACAGGCTGTGGCCCGTGTCCGTCGCGTCATCCTCATCGACTCCCGTCACCGTCAGCGTGAAGAGCTGACCCGACACCACCGTCGCCGGTGCCGCTACCGACAGCGCTGTCGCCACCACATCCACCGTCACCGTGTCCGTACTGCTGACTGAGCCCAAGCTCACCGTCAGCGTCGATGTCGTGTCGTCCGGCACAGCTCGCAACTCCATACTCAGTGTGTTGTTCCCGCTCAGCGAGAACGCCGACAGCGTCCCGACCGACACAGCCGCCGTCGCCGCCGACAGATCCGCATCCGAAATCACCACAGCATTGGCATCACGGGCCGTCACTGTCACCGTGAACGCCGCCCCAGACACCACCGTCTCAGGTGCAGCCACATCCAAGGAGACCACCGCCACCGCCGCCACTGTCAGCTCGAGCTGACCCTCCAAGCCATCGTCGATCACCGTCAGCAGTGCCGTCGAGCCAGCGGCCAAGCCACTCAAACTCAGGCCAATGACCTGCCCCGCGCGCGAATCCTCTACCAGCGTCCCCGCCGACGCCGTCACCGTGGCCGTCGCCGACAGGCTGTAGTCCGTATCAGTCGCGCCATCCGCATCCACCCCAGCAACCGTCAGCAGGAAGCTGCGATCAGATAACACCGGCTCCACTGAGGCGCTCAGCGCCAGCGCCGTCGCCACCACATTCACCGCCACATCAGCCGTGCCCGACACGCTGCCATCCGTCACCGTCAGCGTCACCATCGTGCCGTCCGCCACCTCGTTCAAACGCAGAGTAAAGACATCCGTCGTCCGCGAATCCTCCTCCAGCGTCCCCGCCGAAGCCACCACCGTTGCCCCCGCCGACAGGCTGTAGTCCGTGTCCTCCGCCCCATCTGCATCGACTCCCATCACCGTCACCGTGAAGGACTGACCCGACACCACCGGATCCGGTGAAGCACTCACCGTCAGCGCTGTCGCCACCACATTCACCGTCACAGCTGCCGTGCCAGACACGCTGCCATCCGTCACCGTCAGCGTCACATCAGCGCCGTCCGCCACCTCGCTCAAACGCAGATCAATACTGGTCGCCGTGCTCGACTCCTCCACCAGCGTCCCCGCCGAAGCCGTCACCGTCGTCGCCGCCGACCGGCTGTAGCCCGTGTCCGTCGCGCCATCGGCATCGACTCCCGTCACCGTCAGCGTGAAGGACTGACCCGACACCACCGGATCCGGTGAAGCACTCACCGTCAGCGCTGTCGCCACCACATTCACCGTCACAGCTGCCGTGCCAGACACGCTGCCATCCGTCACCGTCAGCGTCACATCAGCGCCGTCCGCCACCTCGCTCAAACGCAGATCAATACTGGTCGCTGTACTCGACTCCTCCACCAGCGTCCCCGCCGAAGCCGTCACCATTGCCGTCACCGACCGGCTGTAGCCCGTGTCCGTCGCGCTATCGGCATCGACTCCCGTCACCGTCAGCGTGAAGGTCTGACTAGAGACCACCGTCTCCGGTGCCGAGACCGTCAGCACCGTCGCCACCACATTCACCGTCACCGTGTCCGCACTGCTGACTGAGCCCAAACTCACCGTCAGCATCGCTGTCGTGTCGTCCGGCACAGCTCGCAACTCCATACTCAGTGTGTTGTTCCCGCTCAGCGAGAACTCCGACAGCGTCCCGACCGACACAGTCGCCGTCGCCGCCGACAGATCCGCATCCGAAATCACCACAGCATTGGCATCGCGGGCCGTCACTGTCACCGTGAACGCCACCCCAGACACCACCGTCTCAGGTGCAGCCACATCCAAGGAGACCACCGCCACCGCCGCCACTGTCAGCTCGAGCTGACCCTCCAAGCCATCGTCGATCACCGTCAGCAGCGCCGTCGAGCCAGCGGCCAAGCCACTCAAACTCAGGCCAATGACCTGCCCCGCGCGCGAATCCTCTACCAGCGTCCCCGCCGACGCCGTCACCATTGCCGTCGCCGACAGGCTGTAGGCCGTATCAGTCGCGCCATCCGCATCCACCCCAGCAACCGTCAGCAGGAAGCTGCGATCAGATAACACCGGCTCCACTGAGGCGCTCAGCGCCAGCGCCGTCGCCACCACATTCACCGTCACAGCTGCCGTGCCCGACACGCTGCCATCCGTCACCGTCAGCGTCACATCAGCGCCGTCCGCCACCTCGCTCAAACGCAGATCAATACTGGTCGCTGTACTCGACTCCTCCACCAGCGTCCCCACCGAAGCCGTCACCGTCGTCGCCGCCGACCGGCTGTAGCCCGTGTCCGTCGCGCCATCGGCATCGACTCCCGTCACCGTCAGCGTGAAGGACTGACCCAACACCACCGGATCCGGTGAAGCACTCACCGTCAGCGCTGTCGCCACCACATTCACCGTCACAGCTGCCGTGCCCGACACGCTGCCATCTGTCACCGTCAGCGTCACATCAGCGCCGTCCGCCACCTCGCTCAAACGCAGATCAATACTGGTCGCCGTGCTCGACTCCTCCACCAGCGTCCCCACCGAAGCCGTCACCGTCGTCGCCGCCGACCGGCTGTAGCCCGTGTCCGTCGCGCCATCGGCATCGACTCCCGTCACCGTCAGCGTGAAGGACTGACCCGACACCACCGGATCCGGTGAAGCACTCACCGTCAGCGCTGTCGCCACCACATTCACCGTCACAGCTGCCGTGCCCGACACGCTGCCATCCGTCACCGTCAGCGTCACATCAGCGCCGTCCGCCACCTCGCTCAAACGCAGATCAATACTGGTCGCCGTGCTCGACTCCTCCACCAGCGTCCCCACCGAAGCCGTCACCGTCGTCGCCGCCGACCGGCTGTAGCCCGTGTCCGTCGCGCCATCGGCATCGACTCCCGTCACCGTCAGCGTGAAGGTCTGACTAGAGACCACCGTCTCCGGTGCCGAGACCGTCAGCACCGTCGCCACCACATTCACCGTCACAGCTGCCGTGCCCGACACGCTGCCATCCGTCACCGTCAGCGTCACATCAGCGCCGTCCGCCACCTCGCTCAAACGCAGATCAATACTGGTCGCCGTGCTCGACTCCTCCACCAGCGTCCCCACCGAAGCCGTCACCGTCGTCGCCGCCGACCGGCTGTAGCCCGTGTCCGTCGCGCCATCAGCATCGACTCCCGTCACCGTCAGCGTGAAGGACTGACCCGACACCACCGGATCCGGTGAAGCACTCACCGTCAGCGCTGTCGCCACCACATTCACCGTCACAGCTGCCGTGCCCGACACGCTGCCATCCGTCACCGTCAGCGTCACATCAGCGCCGTCCGCCACCTCGCTCAAACGCAGATCAATACTGGTCGCTGTACTCGACTCCTCCACCAGCGTCCCCACCGAAGCCGTCACCGTCGTCGCCGCCGACCGGCTGTAGCCCGTGTCCGTCGCGCCATCGGCATCGACTCCCGTCACCGTCAGCGTGAAGGACTGACCCGACACCACCGGATCCGGTGAAGCACTCACCGTCAGCGCTGTCGCCACCACATTCACCGTCACAGCTGCCGTGCCAGACACGCTGCCATCCGTCACCGTCAGCGTCACATCAGCGCCGTCCGCCACCTCGCTCAAACGCAGATCAATACTGGTCGCCGTGCTCGACTCCTCCACCAGCGTCCCCACCGAAGCCGTCACCGTCGTCGCCGCCGACCGGCTGTAGCCCGTGTCCGTCGCGCCATCAGCATCGACTCCCGTCACCGTCAGCGTGAAGGACTGACCCGACACCACCGGATCCGGTGAAGCACTCACCGTCAGCGCTGTCGCCACCACATTCACCGTCACAGCTGCCGTGCCAGACACGCTGCCATCTGTCACCGTCAGCGTCACATCAGCGCCGTCCGCCACCTCGCTCAAACGCAGATCAATACTGGTCGCTGTACTCGACTCCTCCACCAGCGTCCCCGCCGAAGCCGTCACCATTGCCGTCACCGACCGGCTGTAGCCCGTGTCCGTCGCGCTATCGGCATCGACTCCCGTCACCGTCAGCGTGAAGGTCTGACTAGAGACCACCGTCTCCGGTGCCGAGACCGTCAGCACCGTCGCCACCACATCCACCGTCACCGTGTCCGTACTGCTGACTGAGCCCAAGCTCACCGTCAGCGTCGATGTCGTGTCATCCGGCACAGCTCGCAACTCCATACTCAGTGTGTTGTTCCCGCTCAGCGAGAACGCCGACAGCGTCCCGACCGACACAGCCGCCGTCGCCGCCGACAGATCCGCATCCGAAATCACCACAGCATTGGCATCACGGGCCGTCACTGTCACCGTGAACGCCGCCCCAGACACCACCGTCTCAGGTGCAGCCACATCCAAGGAGACCACCGCCACCGCCGCCACTGTCAGCTCGAGCTGACCCTCCAAGCCATCGTCGATCACCGTCAGCAGTGCCGTCGAGCCAGCGGCCAAGCCACTCAAACTCAGGCCAATGACCTGCCCCGCGCGCGAATCCTCTACCAGCGTCCCCGCCGACGCCGTCACCGTGGCCATCGCCGACAGGCTGTAGCCCGTGTCCGTCGCGCCATCCGCATCCACCCCAGCAACCGTCAGCAGGAAGCTGCGATCAGATAACACCGGCTCCACTGAGGCGCTCAGCGACAGCGCCGTCGCCACCACATTCACCGTCACAGCTGCCGTGCCCGACACGCTGCCATCCGTCACCGTCAGCGTCACATCAGCGCCGTCCGCCACCTCGCTCAAACGCAGATCAATACTGGTCGCTGTACTCGACTCCTCCACCAGCGTCCCCACCGAAGCCGTCACCGTCGTCGCCGCCGACCGGCTGTAGCCCGTGTCCGTCGCGCCATCGGCATCGACTCCCGTCACCGTCAGCGTGAAGGACTGACCCGACACCACCGGATCCGGTGAAGCACTCACCGTCAGCGCTGTCGCCACCACATTCACCGTCACAGCTGCCGTGCCCGACACGCTGCCATCTGTCACCGTCAGCGTCACATCAGCGCCGTCCGCCACCTCGCTCAAACGCAGATCAATACTGGTCGCCGTGCTCGACTCCTCCACCAGCGTCCCCGCCGAAGCCGTCACCGTCGTCGCCGCCGACCGGCTGTAGCCCGTGTCCGTCGCGCCATCGGCATCGACTCCCGTCACCGTCAGCGTGAAGGACTGACCCGACACCACCGGATCCGGTGAAGCACTCACCGTCAGCGCTGTCGCCACCACATTCACCGTCACAGCTGCCGTGCCAGACACGCTGCCATCTGTCACCGTCAGCGTCACATCAGCGCCGTCCGCCACCTCGCTCAAACGCAGATCAATACTGGTCGCTGTACTCGACTCCTCCACCAGCGTCCCCGCCGAAGCCGTCACCATTGCCGTCACCGACCGGCTGTAGCCCGTGTCCGTCGCGCTATCGGCATCGACTCCCGTCACCGTCAGCGTGAAGGTCTGACTAGAGACCACCGTCTCCGGTGCCGAGACCGTCAGCACCGTCGCCACCACATCCACCGTCACCGTGTCCGTACTGCTGACTGAGCCCAAGCTCACCGTCAGCGTCGATGTCGTGTCGTCCGGCACAGCTCGCAACTCCATACTCAGTGTGTTGTTCCCGCTCAGCGAGAACGCCGACAGCGTCCCGACCGACACAGCCGCCGTCGCCGCCGACAGATCCGCATCCGAAATCACCACAGCATTGGCATCGCGGGCCGTCACTGTCACCGTGAACGCCGCCCCAGACACCACCGTCTCAGGTGCAGCCACATCCAAGGAGACCACCGCCACCGCCGCCACTGTCAGCTCGAGCTCACCCTCCAAGCCATCGTCGATCACCGTCAGCAGTACCGTCGAGCCAGCGGCCAAGCCACTCAAACTCAGGCCAATGACCTGCCCCGCGCGCGAATCCTCTACCAGCGTCCCCGCCGACGCCGTCACCATTGCCGTCGCCGACAGGCTGTAGGCCGTATCAGTCGCGCCATCCGCATCGACCCCAGCAACCGTCAGCAGGAAGCTGCGATCAGATAACACCGGCTCCACTGAGGCGCTCAGCGCCAGCGCCGTCGCCACCACATTCACCGTCACAGCTGCCGTGCCCGACACGCTGCCATCCGTCACCGTCAGCGTCACATCAGCGCCGTCCGCCACCTCGCTCAAACGCAGATCAATACTGGTCGCTGTACTCGACTCCTCCACCAGCGTCCCCACCGAAGCCGTCACCGTCGTCGCCGCCGACCGGCTGTAGCCCGTGTCCGTCGCGCCATCGGCATCGACTCCCGTCACCGTCAGCGTGAAGGACTGACCCGACACCACCGGATCCGGTGAAGCACTCACCGTCAGCGCTGTCGCCACCACATTCACCGTCACAGCTGCCGTGCCCGACACGCTGCCATCTGTCACCGTCAGCGTCACATCAGCGCCGTCCGCCACCTCGCTCAAACGCAGATCAATACTGGTCGCCGTGCTCGACTCCTCCACCAGCGTCCCCGCCGAAGCCGTCACCGTCGTCGCCGCCGACCGGCTGTAGCCCGTGTCCGTCGCGCCATCGGCATCGACTCCCGTCACCGTCAGCGTGAAGGACTGACCCGACACCACCGGATCCGGTGAAGCACTCACCGTCAGCGCTGTCGCCACCACATTCACCGTCACAGCTGCCGTGCCAGACACGCTGCCATCTGTCACCGTCAGCGTCACATCAGCGCCGTCCGCCACCTCGCTCAAACGCAGATCAATACTGGTCGCTGTACTCGACTCCTCCACCAGCGTCCCCGCCGAAGCCGTCACCATTGCCGTCACCGACCGGCTGTAGCCCGTGTCCGTCGCGCTATCGGCATCGACTCCCGTCACCGTCAGCGTGAAGGTCTGACTAGAGACCACCGTCTCCGGTGCCGAGACCGTCAGCACCGTCGCCACCACATCCACCGTCACCGTGTCCGTACTGCTGACTGAGCCCAAGCTCACCGTCAGCGTCGATGTCGTGTCATCCGGCACAGCTCGCAACTCCATACTCAGTGTGTTGTTCCCGCTCAGCGAGAACGCCGACAGCGTCCCGACCGACACGGCCGCCGTCGCCGCCGACAGATCCGCATCCGAAATCACCACAGCATTGGCATCGCGGGCCGTCACTGTCACCGTGAACGCCGCCCCAGACACCACCGTCTCAGGTGCAGCCACATCCAAGGAGACCACCGCCACCGCCGCCACTGTCAGCTCGAGCTGACCCTCCAAGCCATCGTCGATCACCGTCAGCAGTGCCGTCGAGCCAGCGGCCAAGCCACTCAAACTCAGGCCAATGACCTGCCCCGCGCGCGAATCCTCTACCAGCGTCCCCGCCGACGCCGTCACCGTGGCCATCGCCGACAGGCTGTAGCCCGTGTCCGTCGCGCCATCCGCATCCACCCCAGCAACCGTCAGCAGGAAGCTGCGATCAGATAACACCGGCTCCACTGAGGCGCTCAGCGACAGCGCCGTCGCCACCACATTCACCGTCACAGCTGCCGTGCCCGACACGCTGCCATCTGTCACCGTCAGCGTCACATCAGCGCCGTCCGCCACCTCGCTCAAACGCAGATCAATACTGGTCGCCGTGCTCGACTCCTCCACCAGCGTCCCCACCGAAGCCGTCACCGTCGTCGCCGCCGACCGGCTGTAGCCCGTGTCCGTCGCGCCATCGGCATCGACTCCCGTCACCGTCAGCGTGAAGGACTGACCCGACACCACCGGATCCGGTGAAGCACTCACCGTCAGCGCTGTCGCCACCACATTCACCGTCACAGCTGCCGTGCCCGACACGCTGCCATCCGTCACCGTCAGCGTCACATCAGCGCCGTCCGCCACCTCGCTCAAACGCAGATCAATACTGGTCGCCGTGCTCGACTCCTCCACCAGCGTCCCCGCCGAAGCCGTCACCGTCGTCGCCGCCGACCGGCTGTAGCCCGTGTCCGTCGCGCCATCGGCATCGACTCCCGTCACCGTCAGCGTGAAGGACTGACCCGACACCACCGGATCCGGTGAAGCACTCACCGTCAGCGCTGTCGCCACCACATTCACCGTCACAGCTGCCGTGCCCGACACGCTGCCATCCGTCACCGTCAGCGTCACATCAGCGCCGTCCGCCACCTCGCTCAAACGCAGATCAATACTGGTCGCCGTGCTCGACTCCTCCACCAGCGTCCCCACCGAAGCCGTCACCGTCGTCGCCGCCGACCGGCTGTAGCCCGTGTCCGTCGCGCCATCAGCATCGACTCCCGTCACCGTCAGCGTGAAGGACTGACCCGACACCACCGGATCCGGTGAAGCACTCACCGTCAGCGCTGTCGCCACCACATTCACCGTCACAGCTGCCGTGCCCGACACGCTGCCATCCGTCACCGTCAGCGTCACATCAGCGCCGTCCGCCACCTCGCTCAAACGCAGATCAATACTGGTCGCTGTACTCGACTCCTCCACCAGCGTCCCCACCGAAGCCGTCACCGTCGTCGCCGCCGACCGGCTGTAGCCCGTGTCCGTCGCGCCATCGGCATCGACTCCCGTCACCGTCAGCGTGAAGGACTGACCCGACACCACCGGATCCGGTGAAGCACTCACCGTCAGCGCTGTCGCCACCACATTCACCGTCACAGCTGCCGTGCCCGACACGCTGCCATCCGTCACCGTCAGCGTCACATCAGCGCCGTCCGCCACCTCGCTCAAACGCAGATCAATACTGGTCGCCGTGCTCGACTCCTCCACCAGCGTCCCCACCGAAGCCGTCACCGTCGTCGCCGCCGACCGGCTGTAGCCCGTGTCCGTCGCGCCATCAGCATCGACTCCCGTCACCGTCAGCGTGAAGGACTGACCCGACACCACCGGATCCGGTGAAGCACTCACCGTCAGCGCTGTCGCCACCACATTCACCGTCACAGCTGCCGTGCCCGACACGCTGCCATCCGTCACCGTCAGCGTCACATCAGCGCGTCCGCCACCTCGCTCAAACGCAGATCAATACTGGTCGCTGTACTCGACTCCTCCACCAGCGTCCCCACCGAAGCCGTCACCGTCGTCGCCGCCGACCGGCTGTAGCCCGTGTCCGTCGCGCCATCGGCATCGACTCCCGTCACCGTCAGCGTGAAGGACTGACCCGACACCACCGGATCCGGTGAAGCACTCACCGTCAGCGCTGTCGCCACCACATTCACCGTCACAGCTGCCGTGCCCGACACGCTGCCATCTGTCACCGTCAGCGTCACATCAGCGCCGTCCGCCACCTCGCTCAAACGCAGATCAATACTGGTCGCCGTGCTCGACTCCTCCACCAGCGTCCCCACCGAAGCCACGCCGACCGGCTGTAGCCCGTGTCCGTCGCGCCATCGGCATCGACTCCCGTCACCGTCCGTGACCCGACACCACCGGATCCGGTGAAGCACTCACCGTCAGCGCTGTCGCCACCACATTCACCGTCACAGCTCACTGCCATCCGTCAGCGTCACATCAGCGCCGTCCGCCACCTCGCTCAAACGCAGATCAATACTGGTCGCCGTGCTCGACTCCTCCACCAGCGTCCCCACCGAAGCCGTCACCGTCGTCGCCGCCGACCGGCTGTAGCCCGTGTCCGTCGCGCCATCGGCATCGACTCCCGTCACCGTCAGCGTGAAGGACTGACCCGACACCACCGGATCCGGTGAAGCACTCACCGTCAGCGCTGTCGCCACCACATTCACCGTCACAGCTGCCGTGCCCGACACGCTGCCATCCGTCACCGTCAGCGTCACATCAGCGCCGTCCGCCACCTCGCTCAAACGCAGATCAATACTGGTCGCTGTACTCGACTCCTCCACCAGCGTCCCCACCGAAGCCGTCACCGTCGTCGCCGCCGACCGGCTGTAGCCCGTGTCCGTCGCGCCATCAGCATCGACTCCCGTCACCGTCAGCGTGAAGGACTGACCCGACACCACCGGATCCGGTGAAGCACTCACCGTCAGCGCTGTCGCCACCACATTCACCGTCACAGCTGCCGTGCCCGACACGCTGCCATCCGTCACCGTCAGCGTCACATCAGCGCCGTCCGCCACCTCGCTCAAACGCAGATCAATACTGGTCGCTGTACTCGACTCCTCCACCAGCGTCCCCACCGAAGCCGTCACCGTCGTCGCCGCCGACCGGCTGTAGCCCGTGTCCGTCGCGCCATCGGCATCGACTCCCGTCACCGTCAGCGTGAAGGACTGACCCGACACCACCGGATCCGGTGAAGCACTCACCGTCAGCGCTGTCGCCACCACATTCACCGTCACAGCTGCCGTGCCCGACACGCTGCCATCCGTCACCGTCAGCGTCACATCAGCGCCGTCCGCCACCTCGCTCAAACGCAGATCAATACTGGTCGCTGTACTCGACTCCTCCACCAGCGTCCCCACCGAAGCCGTCACCGTCGTCGCCGCCGACCGGCTGTAGCCCGTGTCCGTCGCGCCATCAGCATCGACTCCCGTCACCGTCAGCGTGAAGGACTGACCCGACACCACCGGATCCGGTGAAGCACTCACCGTCAGCGCTGTCGCCACCACATTCACCGCCACATCAGCCGTGCCCGACACGCTGCCATCCGTCACCGTCAGCGTTACCGTATCGCCGTCCGTCACCTCGCTCAAACGCAGATCAATACTGCTCGCCGTGCTCGACTCCACCACCAGCGTCCCCGCCGAAGCCGTCACCGTCGTCGCCGCCGACCGGCTGTAGGCCGTGTCCTCATTGCTATTGCTGTCCATCCCCGTCACCGTCAGCGCAAAGATCACGCCCGATGTCACCGTCGACGGCGCCGATACCGTCAGCGCCGTCGCCACCACATCCAGTGTCACCGTCGCCGTGGCGCTGAGAGCACGATCGTTGTCGGTGAATGTCAACAAAGCCTGCTCGCCGTCAGTCGCTGTCAGCACCTCCAAGCTGAAGCTGTCGCCGCTGGCGGTGCTGGGAGCAAGTGAAACGGTCGATGTCGCAGTCAAAGAGACAGTAAAGTCGCCAATGCTGGGGGCGCCGTAGAGTGCATCCCCGTCGCTGTCCAGTGCTGCCTCGACGCGAACAAACTCCTCAGCAGACACCAGCAAGGGGTCGGACAGATCGCGCAGACGCAGAACGGTCGGCCGCGTGACCACCAAGGCAGCGGTGCTGCTGAGATAGCTGATCTCGGGGGAGTCGCCGTAGGTGTGGACGACAGATAGCACGCGGCTCTGTAAATCAAAATCCAGCTCCTCAGACGCACTGTCGAGCGCACCGACGGAGAAGTTGAGCCGCACCAAAGCAGGCCACAGGCAAAATTTACCGCAGAGGATGCTGGTCTCGTCACTGCCAGTCACCGCGGCCGAGATGGTAATCCCGCTAGTGCTACCGCCGTTACCAGTCTCTTCAGAGACAGTGAGATCACTGTAGTCCTCCCAGCTATCACCAGTATTGACGGCAGCGCTGTCAAGGATTTCATGGCCCTCAAACACGAAGCGGCTGTCGGAGGAATAGACCAGCTCGAAAGTCAGAGATCTGATCTCGCCAGTCATCGTCGTGGGTTCGGGGGAGATGGCTGTCATGCGAAAGCCAATGGTCAGCGAAAAGCTGCTGTTCTCGGCCACTTGGTAGCTGGCAGCGGTGCCGCTGGGCAGCGTCACGGACTGGGCATTGGAAGTCTGGCCAATGAGCCCGTCCGCTCCCTCGAAGTCCGGCGTATCCGCATAGGGCAACACCACGCCTTGATAGGACGCGGTCGTCGCGGCATCGGCGATGGGCGCAACCACAGCGGAATACAGCGCTGCCAGCAATAACAGGCCGCTGAAAAACACTCGCTTTGGTGACGAACAGCAGCGCCACAACAAACTCAGACCGACGCGGGCGCGTCGCGGGGAAGCCGCACTCAGTTGCGAATGCGAACTGACCCCCACCCACTTCGGCTTAGCAAACTGCTTCAATCTCATGGTCCATTCTCCAAAACCAATCTGTGCCGTGGCTCCCGCCCAGCTGCAAAAGCCAAAGGGGAGCCTCGTAACCTGCTAGCTGTCATGTATGCAATGCGCAAATAATTGTTGATTTATGCCACAGCGACCCACTCGCCACCTGAGCGCCACAACAAAAGACAAAGCAGCTGCCGTTCGCATCGCGATCAACTCGGCTGTTGCAGAGAGCGGAGCACGCGAGAAACATCGCTCGTGGCCACACTACGCATCGTAAGCATACATTGCTCTAGTCTAACAGATGGCCATTTATGGGGCAAGCGCTGGGGCGGCGAGGCAGTGCGCACAGGCACCCCAAATCAGCTGTGGCCTATCGCCCCAGCCGCTCTGGCGAGGAACCGCCGCCAGCGCTGCGTTGCACGGCGCTCAGCAGGCCGCGGAGGATGCCGACTTCTGTGCAGTCCAGCCCAGTGCGGGCGAAGAGCCGTTTGATGCGAGCCAGCAGCTGGCGCGGCGCAGCGGGATTCAAGCAGCCGAGCTGCACCAAAGTCTGCTCCAAGTGGCGGTGGAAGCCAGCAATCTGCTCGGCGGTAGCCGCATCTTCCAGCAGTGGGGCGGGCGGCGGCGACCCGGTGGCAGCCAGCACCGCCAGCCGCAACTCGTAGCTGACCAACAACACCGCCATCGCCAAATTCAACGAGGGGCAGTCGGGATCGCTGGGAATCTGGAGTTGAGCGTGGCAGCGCTGCAATTCCGCGTTGTTCAGGCCGCAGTCCTCGCGCCCGAACAGCAGCGCTACCTCAGCGCCAGTGGCCGCGGCGATGGCATGGCCAGCGGCTTCGCGCGGCGACCACCGTGGCCACGCCAGACTGCGCTGCCGTGCGCTGACACCGATCAACAGCCGGCAACCGCTCAGCGCCTCATCTAGGCTGGGGACCAAGCGCGCCCGCTCCAGCAAGGATGCGCCACCCGCCGCACGTGCGCGCGCCTCGTCGTCGACGGCGCAGCGCGGCGCGACCAACACCAAATGCTCAAGGCCCATATTGGCCAGTGCGCGGGCTGCTGCGCCGATATTGCCCGGGTGGGAGGGCTCGATCAGCACAACACGCAAGTGCGAGAGGGGCGACATCGACATGGCTCTGGGCTCCATATTTGGTTGCACAGCTGAAAATGCTATCATTAGCCACGCTGAAAGGGGCGAGCAACAATGCGGAGCGGCTTGCGGGAAGCACCAAACTACCGCCCTCTTCGCCCGCGTCTACCGACCAGGTGGTCAGGTGCGCAAAGGCAGTGGGATCAGCAGATGTCCACTGGCGCACAACAGATGAATATGCGATGGCTGTAGCACCGACACTCGTCATAGCACGCCGCATCGCCCGCAACGCCGCCCGCATGATCATGCGCTCTTTCCGCAATTTGGATCGGGTGGCGGTCTACGAGAAATCCCCCGCCGACTATGTCACCTCAGTGGATATAGAGGCCGAGCATCAGATCATCGAGCAGCTGCAAGAGAGCTACCCACAACACAGTATCCTCAGCGAGGAGCGCGGCTCTTTGCCCAAGGATACTGCCTGGCAGTGGGTCATCGACCCGCTGGACGGCACTGGCAACTTTGTGCACGGGCTACCCCATTTTGCCGTCTCCATCGCCTGTTTACACCACGGCCAGACAGAGCATGCGGTCGTACTCGATGTGATGCGGGATGAAGAATTCAGCGCTAGCCGCGGCGGCGGCGCAATGCTCGATGGTCGCCGCATCCGGGTCAGCGAACAGCAGGGCTTGGCCGCGTCGCTGATCAGCAGCTGCTCGCTGGACAGTGAGCGCAGCGCCGATCACAGCGAGGAAACTGCACGCTGCATGCTGCGCGCTGGCGAGCGCGGCGCGACCCTGAGGCGCAGTGGCTCGGCGGCACTGGACTTGGCCTATGTGGCGGCCGGACGGCTGGACGCGATGTGGGATGTAGGGCTCAAAACTTGGGATATGGCCGCCGGTGCCTTGCTGGTGCAGGAGGCTGGCGGACTGATCCGCGGGCAGTGGGGAAGCGATGAGCCGCTGGGGATCGATGCGATCGTCTGCGGCGCACCGGCCTGCTACAGCCAGCTGCTGCCGCTACTGCAATCCGTCTACGGCACCGATCGACCCGACTCGCAGCGAGCCTCGACGACGACATGAGCGGGCAGTGGCGACTGGCGGCACTGTTCGTGCTGGTCGGCCTCGTCATCGCTGCGGTGGTGGCATGGCGAGCGCCGTTGCCCGCCCCCGAGCCCCAAGCTCAAAGCACCAGCCACGACACCGGCCAGCCGCGGCCAGCCGCGGCGGCGAGCGGGCGGGCGGCGGCAGTGGTGACACCGACACCACGTGGGGAGGCCATCCCGATGCGTATGACCGCCACGCGGCAGCACGCCATCAACGACCAAGCCGCACACCGCCCCGGCGTGTTGCTGGCGCGCTTTGCCGGTGGCGCGAGCGGGGCGCAGGCGCGGGCTGAGGAGCTGTACCAGCGCTTCGGCATCGGCATTTTGAACCAGCTGCACGGGGCGACCGAACTGACGGTGCTGCGACTGCCAGCGGGGCACAACGCAGCGGAGATGGCGCGTGTGCTGGAGCGTGCCGGGCTGGTGGAGTACGCCGAGCCGGACTATATCGTCCAGCACCATGCAAGTCCTGACGATGCCCACTTCCGCTACCTCTGGGGACACAACAACACCGGTCAATCGATCCCAATCATAGTCACCCAAAACTCTGACGGCAGCAGCTCCATCGGTGCCGCAATCGCTGGTCTAACCGTCGCAGCTGCCGATATAGATAGCGTGGAGGCTTGGGCTATCAGCACCGGTAGCAGCTCGGTGGTGATGGCCGTACTCGACAGCGGCGCGCAGCTGGATCACGAGGAGCTGCGCGCCAATCTGTGGGTCAACCCGTTGGACAATAGCTACGACGGGGTGGACAACGACGGCAACGGCTATGTGGACGATGTGCACGGCGCGGACTGCGTTGGCACCAACGCTCGCCGCAGCGCCGCCGCCAGCGGCACGCCGTGGGACGATGACGGCCACGGCAGCCATGTGGCGGGCATCGCCGGTGCCATCGGCGACAATCAAAAGAGCGTGGTCGGCGTCAACCATCGGCTCAGCCTGATGATACTGCGCTTCATCACCGTCAACAGAGGCTTCACCAGCGATGCGATAGCCTGCCTGAACTATGCGGCGGCAATGGTCGACAGCGGGGTCCCGTTGCGCGTGATCAACAATAGCTGGGGCGGCGGCAGCTACAGCCAGGCGCTGTACGATGCCATCGCTGCGCTGGAGCAGCGCGGTGTGCTATTCGTCACCTCCGCCGGCAACAGCGCTAGCAATGTCAGCCTGTTGGGCGATGCGGCTTATCTCGCCAGCTACGGCGACGGCAGCAATTACCCGCTGGTGGAGCCACTGCGCAATGTGCTGGCGGTCGCTAACAGCAACTTCAGAGACCAGCTCGCCGGCAGCAGCAGTTTCGGCAGCAGCGCCGTGCCAATCGCCGCGCCCGGCAGCTTGATCCTCAGTTTGGAACGGCAAAATCCAGCGCTGAGTGCCGCGGCGGATATCGGCAGCATCAGCTCGCTGAATGGCTGGGAACATCAGGGTTTCGATGCAATCACCACCTTCGACGGCAGAAATCTCAGCAAGACCAGCACCGGCACTTTCTATCTGCACAGCCCGACTTTTGATCTCAGCCAATTTGTCGGTGAAGAGCATGTGGCACTGCACTTCTTTATGCGACGCCTCGAGTTCAACAGCGATGACGAGCTCACTATCGTGCTCAGCGCAGACACTGATGGGGACAGCAACTCCGGCCTGACCCGCTCCGGTGCCAACTCCATAGCCGCCGATTTTGGAGACGCTTCTATCATTCTGATGGACGATGTGTTCAATTGGTGGGAGAAAGGCAACTTTATAAATTTGTATTTGACCGTCCCCTCGACATTTTTCACCACGGGGGCGCAGCTGGGAATCTTCGGTCACACAGATAGTGCCGACGATATCTTTATCCAATTTATCAAATTTGGTGCGGCCACCGCTGCTACCAGCGCCGTGGCTATCGAGCTCAGGACCGGCACCTCAATGGCCGCCCCGCAAGTGGCTGGTGCCGCCGCACTAGCACTGAGCCTGCGCCCGACGATGGCGGCGGCCGAGCTGCGCCACCGCTTGCTACAGAGCGCCGATGGTGTCGCCAGCTTGGCGGCGACGGTCACGGGCAGTAGCGACTACTACCTGCCGCAAGTGGGCGATGCTTTCTACGACAATATGCGCAGCGATGCGGGGGCGTGGGATGCCGCACTGAGCGATCTGGGCAGTGATGCGATTGGCTGGCACATCGCCAGCGCCAGCGACTTGCCGCCAGCGGGAGGACGCAAGCACTATTTCTGGCAGCTGGCCCCCGCTGGCGGCAACCACAGCAGCAGCACCCTGCGACTGGTCTCCACCCCCTTCGATCTGTCCGGGCTCAGCGCGGCGCAGTTTGGCGTAACCGTCGTGTTCTCAGGCTGGCCATTAGCGGCTCCCATCGCCGATGGGCTGGTCATTTCGCTCTTGGATAGCGGCGGCAATGAAACCGTGCTCAGCACAACGACGATCAGCACGACCACCGCGATATCACGCCAGCTGACTGGCGCCATCCCCAGCGGCCAGCTGAGCGCTGGCCTGCGCTTGGTGTTCAGCCTCAGCCTGCCGGGAAATTTCGACAACGAGGCCCAAACGCCCGCCCTGCGACTCTACGAGATCGGCGTCGGCGCACCCATCGCACAGCAGTATGTGGCCAGCGGGCGGCGGCTCAACGCGCATCGGCTATTGCAACAGGTGCAGGCCGCACCGCTGACCCCCAATATGAACGATGCTTGGGACGCCGATGACTTTGTCATCGCACTGCGTATGCTGAGCGGCTTTGAGGCGGTAGATATGGTATACAACATCGCGCTGCCAGACAGCGCCAACCCCGCCACCGTGCTGGCGCTGAGCCGCTCCCTGCTCGCCGACAGCGCACTGGATGTCAACGGCGACGGCAACCAAGACCGCGACGATCTGCTGTTGGTGTTGGCTCAGCTGAGCGGCGCGCCGCCGGAGCTGCTCGGCGGCTCCGGCGCATCACTGGCCGGACGCGATACGGCGGCGGTAGCAGCGGCGATCAGCCAATTCTTGGCGAACTAGACCGAGGCGGCAGCGCCGCGCTCAGCTGCCGCCATCGCCACCCTCGCTTTCGGGCGGAGCCAAATCGACGGAGCTGAGCCGCAACCATAGTAGCGTCGAGGCGGTCACATAAATCGACGAGTAGGTGCCGATCACAACACCGATGCTGAGCGCCAGCGCGAAGCCGCGAATCAGCTCGCCGCCCGCCAGCAACAGCGCCATCAAGACCAACAGCGTGGTCAGGGAGGTGATCAAGGTGCGCCCCAGCGTCTGCGTCAGCGACAGGTTGATGACCTCGCGCGGCTTGGCGCGGCGCCGACGGCGGAAATTCTCGCGGATGCGGTCGGAGATCACCAAGCTGTCGTTGAGGGAATAGCCGATCACCGCCAACAGCGCCGCCAGCACAGTGAGGTCGAAGTCCCAGCGCAACAGCGAGAACAGCCCAAGGGTGAGCAGCACATCGTGGAACAGGGCGAGGACGGCGCCGACGGCAAACTTCAGCTGAAAGCGTAAAGCAACATAGATCAGCACCAGCGCCAGAGCGGCCAATAAGGCCAAACCACCACTCTCTCGCAACTCGGAGCCAACCTGCGGACCGACAAACTCGAGGCGGCGCAGGGTGCCGCCCGGAGCCGCTCCCGACAACAGCTCCACCAGCTCGCTGCCGTCATCGTGCACCGAGTTGCCGGGCAGGCGCACCAGCAACTCGCGCTCGGAGCCGAAGTGTACCGTGCGGGCACCCGCGTAGCCGCCCGCGGACAAGCGCTCGCGTAGCGGGTCCAAATCCACCGCCGACGAATAGCCGTATTCGACCAAGGTGCCGCCGGTGAAGTCCAAGCCCAGCGCCAAGCCCTGCAGGCTCAGCGAGGCCAGCGAGGCCAGCAACAGCGCCACCGAGCACAGCGCCGCCGCCGGTACCAGCGCCATGAAGTCCAGCGCGACAAGGCGGCGGCGGTTGCTCACGATGGCAGCACCTTGCTGTCCTGCCCCGACCAACCCAGCCGCAGCTGCTTGAGGCGGCGTCCCCCATAGACCCAGTTGACGAGGGCGCGGGTCAGCAGGATGGAGCAGAACAGCGAGCTGATGATGCCCAGCGAGAGCGTGACGGCGAAGCCGCGCACCGGCCCGGTACCGACGATGTAGAGGATCAACGCCACCAGCAATGTGGTCAGATTGGCATCTAGGATGGTGGTCAGGGCGCGCGAGTAGCCAGCGTGGATGGCGCGCTGCGGCGACAGGCCGTCCTGCAATTCCTCGCGGATGCGCGAGAAGATCAGCACATTGGCGTCCACGGCCATGCCCACTGTCAGCACGATGCCAGCGATGCCGGGCAATGTCAGCGTCGCCGACAACAGCGACATCAGCGCTACCAACAGCGACAAATTGGCGATCAGTGCCACGGCGGCGGCAAGGCCGAAGAGCCGGTACCAGGCAACCATGAACAGCAACACCATCAGCAGGCCCATTTGTACCGCACGCAGACCCAGCGACACATTCTCGGCTCCCAGCGAGGGGCCGACCGTGCGCTCCTCAATGAATTCCAGCGGCGCGGACAGCGCACCAGCGCGCAATAACAGCGCCAACTCGGATGCCTCTGCCGATGAGTCGAGACCAGTAATCTGGAAGCGTGAGCCCAGCGCACTGCGGATCACAGCCAAGCTGATCAACTCCCGGCTCTGGTATTTCTCGCCGATGCCGACCAGCGCTGCCGCCAGCTCCGTGGTGGCGGCGGTGCGCGTGCGCCGCTCGATAAACAGCACCCCCATACGCCGCCCCACATTGTCGCGCGAGGCCTGATTCATCGACGCACCGCCAGGGCTGTCCAGCGAGATGACCGCCGCTGGCTGGCTGTTCTCATCGTAGCCCGGCGATGCACCGGTCACGCTCTCGCCCTTGACGATGGTACGGCGCAGTAGCCAAGCGCCCTCGGCACCGGTAGCGGCATCGCGAAAGCGAAAGAACTCGCGCTCCAGCGGCGGCGTGGTGGACAAGGCCTCGAGGCGAAACTCCAAGTTGGCAAATTTTCCCAGCACACGCTTGGCCTGAGCGGTATCCTGCACACCGGGCAGCTCGACCACGACGCGCGTGCGCCCTTGGCGCTGCACCAGCGGCTCGGCTACGCCGAGTTCGTTGACGCGGTTGCGCAGGATGCCGAGGTTCTGCTCGACGGCGTAGGTGATGAACTCTTGACGCTGCGCCGAGGCGAAGTCCAGCAGCAGCGAGAAGCCGCTGTCGTCTTCTTCGCGGGTGATGCGCAGATCGGCGAAGTCCTCGACCAGCAGTTCACGCAGGGTGCGCAGGAGCTCGGGGTCGCCAGCACGCAACAGGATGTGGCCGCCGCTGTCCGCTGGCGGAGAGAGATCGACGACGGCGCGCAGGCGGCGCTCGCGCAGGGCGCGGCGCAGCTCGTCGGCGCGGTTCTTCATCAGCCCGCTGAGATAACCGCGGGTGTCCACCTGCAACAGGAAGTGGACGCCACCGCTCAGATCCAAGCCCAAGTTCATCGGCTTGCCACCGATGGCGGACAGCCAGTCGGGGGTGGTGTCGGCGCGGTTCAGGGCCACCACATGGCCAGCACCTAGCGCCTGCTCGGCCAGATCGCGGGCGCGCAGCTGGTCTTCGTCACGCGATAGCCGCAGCAGGAAGCCACCGTCATCCCACTCAACCATGCCGAAGGCGATGTCAGCCGCACTCAGCGCCCGCTGGACACCGGCCAGCTCGGTGGCCCCCAACTGCCCACGGCTGCTCTCAGTGCGCACTTGGATAGCCGCCTGAGGCCGGAACAGATTCGGCATCGAATAGAGAATGCCCAAGCTCACCACCAGCAGGATGAGGACATTCTGCCACCAAGCGTAGTAATTGAGGCGCTGTGGTGACTGTTTGACTGGCATCGCTATTTCCGATCGCTGGCAAATTCTAGCCGAGCTGCCTGCGGGCGTTGCGGAACAAGCGCAGCCAAGGCGCGCTCTCGCCCCAATCCGCAGGCGCATAGGAATACTGTACGGTGCGGAAGGCGCGCTCTGGGTGCGGCATCATAATCGTCACTCGGCCATCGCTGGAGCACAGGCCAGCGAGGCCAGCGGGGGCACCGGCCGGGTTGGCCGGATAGCGCTCGGCGATTTGCCCGCAGTGATCGACATAGCGCAAGGCCACCGCTGAGGCGAGTTTGAGCCGAGCCAGCGCGCCGTCGGCGGCAGCACTGAAATCGGCGCGGCCCTCGGCGTGAGCGACTGGCACCGGCAGCCGACTGCCAGCCATGCCATCCAGCAACAGTGAGGGCGAGGGGGGAATCTCGACCATCACCCAGCGCGACTCGAAGCGCCGCGAGCTGTTGACGGCAAAGCGCGGCCAGTCCTCGCTGCCTGGGATCCACTCGCGCCACAGCGGATCACAGAGCAGCTGGCAGCCGTTGCAGACACCGAGAGCGAAGCTGTCCGGGCGGCTGAGGAAAGCCGCCAAGGCCTCGCGGCTGCGCTCATCCCCGGCCAGCGCGGCGGCCCAGCCGCGACCCGCACCGAGCACATCGCCGCAGGAAAAGCCACCACAGGCGGCCAGCCCTTGACAATCGGCCAGCGTCTGGCGACCGCTCGCCAAGTCGGTGCTGTGCACATCGAGGCAGTCAAAGCCAGCGCGGTCGAAGGCCGCCGCCATCTCGTAGTGGCCGTTGCTGCCGCGGTCGCGCAGCACGGCCAGCCGCGGGCGGGCACCGGTGTTGATCGCCGGGGCGACGGCGGGGTCGAAACTCAGCTGGGCACATAGACCACCATCCGCTTCGTCGCCAACGGCCTCGAACTCCTCGCGTGCGCAGTCTGGATGGTCGCGCAGGGATTGCATGTGGTAACTGGTCCCTTGCCACAGCGACTGCCACTCGGCGCGATCGCCGCACAGCAGCTCCTCGCCACCGCTGAGAAAGCGCAACGGCGCACCCGCGCCGGTGGCGGTGCCGAGCTGGTGCAGGCAATTGGCAGGCAACCCGTGACGACGGCAGCGCTCGCGCACCGCCGCCTCGTCACGACACTGCAAAACCGCCCCCAGCTCCTCATTGAATAGCTGCGCGATGGCATCGCCCGGCGGCAGCTCGACATCGAAGCCGAGGCGGCTGGCGAAGGCCATCTCGCACAGACAGGCGAACAAACCACCGTCGGAGCGGTCGTGATAGGCCAATAGAAGCCCCTCGGCGAGGCAGTCCTGCACGGCTGCGAAGAAGGCGGCGAAGCGCTGGACGCTGTCTAAATCCGGTACCGCTCCCAGCTCGCGAGTGAAGACCTGCGCCAAGCAAGAGCCCCCCAGACGCGTGTGACCCGCAGCCAGATCGATCAACAGCAGCGATGCGCCCGACTCGGCGCGGAGTTGCGGTGTCAGCGCGGCGCGCACATCAGCCACTGGTGCGAAGGCGCTCACCACTGGCGACAGCGGCGCGGCGACGCGGTGGCGGCTACCGTTGGGAGTCGTCCAACGCACCTCCATTGACAGCGAGTCCTTGCCCACCGGCACCGCGATGCCCAAGTCTACGCACAGCTTGCTCAGCGCTATAACTGCATGTTGTAAATCATTCAGTGCCGGAGCACTCTGATTGCCTTTGGTGCTGGCGGACATCCAATTGGCCGACAGTACAGCGGCGGCCAGTGCCTTCTGCGGTGTGGCGGCGCGCAGCGGCACGGCGGCGAGATTGGTCAGCGCCTCGCCGACGGCCATGCGGGCGGCGGCGGCCGGGCTGCGCACGGCTAAAGGCGTGCGCTCGCCCAGCGCCAATGCGCCGCCGAGGTAGCCGTCGTAGTCCAGCGCCACCACAGCAACATCAGCTACTGGCACTTGCCATGGCCCCACCAACTGATCGCGGCAGGACAACCCCCCCACTGTGCGATCACCAATGGTGATCAAAAAGTGCTTGGCCGCTACCGTCGGGGAATTTCAGAATGCGACGTACGGCTTCGTTGATATTGAGACGATCTGGCTGCTTGGGGAAAAGCTCCATATTGTTGGTCGGGCAACATCGGAGACTGCGGGGGGGTAGCAACACTATCTTGATCCGGTTCCGGCAATAGTTTTGTAGCGAACAGCTTGTCAACTAACGATGAAGGGAAAAATTCCAATTGTTTCCTAAGGTCGAACTGAGGGGTGCTGGCAGGAACAGGTAGGCTAGCGGCAAATCTAGTGGGACTTGTGAATCACCATCACGCACCACAAAACGGCTTGTGCCCAACTGGCGACCGCGCAACTCACCGACCTTAGCACACGGACAGTCCTCCCGTGCACACAACGCTATAAAAGTGTCTAGAGACTTGCGCCGTACAACTAATACAAAACGCTCTTGGGCTTCATTGCACCACAACTCCAGTGGAGACAGACTGGAATCGGCCTTGGGGATGGCACGCAAATCGACTTCAGCACCAAAGCGAGCTGCCCATTGCTCCTCCTCCAGCAACTGTTTCGCCAACCGCTGGCGATCCGCTGAGCCATATGCCACCAGATTCCGTACTGGCTCACCAACACTTAACTCCCAGACCAACTCGGGCAGAGCATTACACAGCCCGCCAGCACCGACATCGTGGATCAATGCTATGGGGTTGTCCTTGCCCAACTGCCGACAGCGATCAATCAGTTCCTGGCAACGACGCTGCATCTCCGGATTCTGCCGTTGCACCGAAGCGAATGCTAAAGCTGCGTCGGCAGACCCGGTAGGACGCGAGGAACTGCTACCGCCACCCAGACCGATGCGCAGCGCTGGGCCACCAAGCACGACCAGACAATCGCCATCGCTCAGCGCTTCCACTTGGCCGTTGACATGCTCTGGGCGAATGACACCGAGGCCACCTGCCAACATGATTGGCTTGTGGTAGCCGTGGCGGGACTCCTGATCCTCATCGGAACGCTGGCGCCGTAGCTGCTCGAAACTGCGAAAATACCCACACAGCGTCGGGCGACCAAATTCATTAGCGAATGCGGCACCACCTAACGGCGCCTGTAGCATGATGTCCAGAGGCGAAGCCAGCGCTGGGGCTGGCAGAGGCTCCCCCTCCCAAGGTTGCTCTGCATTCGGCAAGCGCAAATGGGAGACGCTAAAGCCGCACAACCCTGCCACGCTGCGCCCACCCCGACCGACTGCTGCCTCATCGCGTAACTCGCCGCCGATGCCAGTGCCTGCTCCCGGGAAGGGCGAAATGGCAGTCGGATGGTTGTGGGTCTCTACTTTGGCCAATAAATGTAGCTGCCGTGATCTCTGACGATAGAAATAGCCAGTCGGTGTTTGCTCAGGGGTAAACTCGGCCAACGGCAAGCTGGAGAACACCGCTGCATTGTCTCTGTAAGCGCTAATAATATGGGGGAGGACACTACCCTTCTCATCATGGCTGGTTCGGCGAATCAGATCCATCAGTGAATAAGTTACAGTAGACTTTTGATCTTCAACAGACCTCGACATATTGAAGACTTTATGCCGACAGTGCTCAGAGTGGATCTGAGCGTAGCTCATCAACTCCACATCGCTAGGATTGCGCGCCAGCTGATTCTTGAACAAGTCATATAAATGGCGCAGCTCATGATTTGTTAGTTCCAAGCCAAGCCGCTGACTCTCCCTCTGCAGACTTTCCCAGCCAGCGGACTCCATCACATAAACATGCTCCAATCTGTCTGGCTCTTGTGCCGTTAGCAAGGCAGTCAACTGATCAGGGCCGTCCACCAACTCTTCCATCATACGATCGCAGATCATCTCTCGTAACGCATCCCAATTTGGTGCCGGTGCGATATGCCATGCGACAACACGCTCAAGGCGCTCACAGGAATCCCCCATCCCAGCGCGACGCACAATCGCCTCTGCCTTGTCAGCCCAAGCGGAGATCATCCCCCGTCGAGGCACAGCGAATCGCTGCTCAGCCGCTGGCCAGTCGGGCAGTGACGATGCAGTGGCACCGAGCAGCGTAGCCAAGCCATCGGGCGGTGGTGTGCTGAACTCGGCGAGGCAAAAATACTGTGCCTCTACCCTGTGTACCACAATGCCTCGTTCGGCCAATTTCTCCCGCAACGCCGCCAGCTGAAAATCGGCGCGAGCGGGACCCAAGCAGAACAGCTGCGCTGCCATACCCTAGCTGCCACTCCCGCGCCGGGCGGCGAAGAAATCCCGCAGCAGGGCGCTACTCTGCGTCGCCAGCACACCGCCGCACCAAGCAACGCGATGGTTCAGATGCGCCTCGTCGAGCAAGTGCAAGCGACTGTGCACTGCGCCAGCCTTGGGCTCGAAGGCGGCGAAGACCAAACGCGACACGCGGGCATGGAGCAGAGCGCCAGCGCACATGGCACAAGGTTCGACGCTGACAAATAGCACACTGCCCGGCAGACGGTAATTGCCCACCGCCAGCGCTGCCGCACGCAGCGCGACGATCTCGGCATGTGCGCTGGGGTCGCGCGCTGTGCACGGCTGATTCCAGCCGCTGCCCAGCAATTGGCCATCGCGCACCAACACCGCGCCGACCGGCACCTCGCCCGCCGCCGCGCCGCGCCGCGCCAAATCCAGCGCGCAGCGCATCCAGCGGCGATCCTCAAACAGCTGGGTCGCGGGATCGTCGGCGCGACCGGGGGCGGCTCCCACTACTCCCATTCCACCGTGGCCGGTGGCTTGCTCGTGATGTCGTAGACCACGCGCGAGACCCCCGGCAGCTGGTTGACGATGCGCTCGGCCACCGCCGCCAACAGTGCTGGCGGCAAGCGCGCCCAGCGCGCTGTCATGAAATCGTCGGTCTCCACCGCCCGCAAGGCGATGACCGGCTCGTAGCGGCGCGCATCGCCAGTGACCCCCACCGAGCGCACCGGCAGGAAGACAGCGAAGGCCTGCGCGACGCGGCGATACCAGCGGCGGCGGCGCAACTCCTCGAGAAAGATGGCATCGGCAACGCGTAGCGTCGCCAGAGCCGCCGGTGTGATCTCGCCCAAAATGCGCACTGCCAAGCCCGGCCCGGGGAAGGGGTGGCGACTGAGCTGCGCCGCTGGCAGGCCGAGCTCGGCACCGACTCGGCGCACCTCGTCCTTGAACAGGCGGCGCAGAGGCTCGACCAAGCGCATCCGCATGCGCTCTGGCAGGCCACCAACATTGTGGTGCGATTTGATCAGCCGCGCCGATGCCGAGGAGGAGGCGGACTCGATCACATCCGGATAGATCGTGCCTTGGGCGAGGAAATCGACCGCGCCCAAGCTCTGCGCCTCGCGTTCGAAGACCTCGATGAACTTGCCGCCGATGACGCGGCGCTTGCTTTCGGGGTCGGTGATACCGGCCAACGCGCCGAGGAATTCCTCAGCAGCGTCGACGAAAATCAGGGAATCGCCGAGCAGCTGCCGCGCCATGGCGCGAACCTGCTCGGCCTCAGCCGCCCTCAGCAGCCCGTTGTCGACAAAAATGCAGTGCAGCTGGTCACCGATGGCGCGCCGCAACAGCACCGCCGCCACCGCCGAGTCGACGCCGCCCGACAGCGCCAGCAACACTGGAGAATCGCTGACCTGCCGCCGCACGGCAGCCAGCTCTTGGGCGACGATGTTGCGCGCCGTCCAGTGCCCCGCGCAACCGCAGATCTGGTGGGCAAAGCTGGCGATGATGGCCGCACCGCGCGGCGTATGCGTCACTTCGGGGTGGAATTGGAGGCCATAGCAACGCCGCACTGGATCGTGCATGGCCGCGATAGCCACCGCGTCGGTGGCAGCGGAGACAGCGAAGCCCGGCGGCAACTCGGCGACCATATCGCCGTGACTCATCCACAGCTCCCAGCACTGGCGGTCGTCGGTATCGTCCTCCAAGCCGCCCAGCAGATCGCCACCGTCACCGACCAAGTGCGCGTCGGCGCGGCCAAACTCGCTGGCAGCGCTGGCCCGTTCGACGCGACCGCCAAAATGCACCGCCATCGCCTGCATGCCGTAGCAGATGCCCAGCACTGGCACCCCCAATGCGAACAGCTCCACCGGCACCGACAGCGCTGTGGCGGAGAGCACTGTGTCCGGGCCGCCGGAGAGGATCACTCCGCGCGGTGCCAGGCGGCGCAGGATATCGTCATCGAGTGCCTGCGCTGCGCACAGCTCGCAATAAACCCCCGCCGCGCGCACCCGACGGGCGATCAGCTGCGAATACTGGGAGCCGAAATCGACCACCAGCAAGGCATCGGCTTCAGCTGCGGGGATAGTTGACGGCCTCGCGGGTGACGCTGACATCGTGGACATGACCCTCAATCCAAGCGGCATTGCTAATGCGAATGAACTGCGTGCGATCGCGCAGCTCGGTGATAGTCGGGCAGCCGGTATAGCCCATGCAAGCGCGCAACCCACCTAAAAATTGCTGCAGCACCCCCGCCACCGGGCCACGAAACGGCACCCGCCCCTCGACGCCCTCCGGCACCAGCTTGTCGCTGTCGCCGCACGCCCCCGCGCCCTCGTCTTGGAATTGGAAATAGCGGTCGCCGCCGTACTCCCCCATCGCCGCCGCCGAGCCCATGCCGCGATAGGCCTTGTAGCTGCGCCCCTCGTAGAGTTCCACTTGACCCGGCGATTCGGTGGTGCCGGCCAAGAGATTGCCCAGCATGACAGCATCCGCGCCAGCGGCGATGGCCTTGGCGGCATCGCCGGAATGACGTATGCCGCCGTCGGCGATGATGCCGATGCCACGCCCAGCCAGAGCCTCGCGCACCAAGGCCAAGGCGGTGATCTGCGGCACGCCGACACCAGTCACAACGCGGGTCGTGCAGATCGAGCCGGGGCCGATGCCGACTTTGACCGCGTTGACGCCGGTCTCGGCCAGCGCCAAAGCCGCCTCGGCAGTGGCAATGTTGCCGCCGATCAGGCACAGATCTGGGTGCGCAGTACGCAGCTCGCGCAGCCGTGCGATCACCCGCGAGGCATGACCGTGGGCGGTGTCAACCACCAGTGCGTCGCTGCCGGCCGCCACCAAGGCCGCGACGCGCTCCGCGCTGTCCGGGCCGACACCGACGGCGGCAGCGACCCGCAGATGACCCTCGCGATCCTTGCAAGCATTGGGATAGCGCTGCGCTTTTTCCAAGTCGCGGCTGGTGATCAAACCGCACAACCGCGTCGGCTCGGCAGGGTCGACCAGCAGGATTTTCTCGACACGATGCTCGTGCATCAGCGCTTGCACCGCAGAGAAGCCAGTGCCTTCCGGCGCAGTGATCAACTTGCTGGTCATGATGTCGACGACACGGTCGGGGCGGCGGTTGCCTTCGTGGCACAGCCGCAGATCGCGGCTGGTCACGATGCCGACCAAGCGCCCGGAATCCAGTACCGGCATGCTCGAAATGCCCAAGCGGTGCTGCAATTGCAGCAAGTGGTCGAGGGAGTCACCCGGTGCCACGGCGACCGGGTCGCGGACGATGGCGCTCTCGTATTTTTTGACCCGCCGCACCTCCTCGGCTTGGCGCTCTACCGAGAGGTTGCGATGGATGACTCCGATGCCGCCGTGCTGTGCCATGGCGATGGCCTGTTGCGATTCGGTGACCGTGTCCATGGCCGCCGACAGCAAGGGAATGCCGAGCTCGAAGTCGGCCGCAAGGCGGGTGCCGAGCTGCGCCTCAGCGGGCAAGATATCCGAGGCAGCGGGCAGGATCAGGACATCGTCAAAAGTTAGCGCGATGTCGCGGATGGCATCTTTAGACAGCATGGAAAGCCAGCATGCGATTGTGTCGTGCCGCGCTGCAATGGCAAATTATAAACCAGTTGGCCTCAGGCGGGGGCCAGCAGATGCCGGCGCAGCTGTCCCGGTGGCGTGCCCGGCAAATAGCGCACGGGATTGATGTCGAGGCCACCACGGCGATGGAAAAGAGCCGCCACCTCCAGCCGTTGCGGGCGGCAGCGACGGACGATGTCATCGCGGATACGCGCCACGCAATACTCGTGGAAGGCGCGGTGGCGGCGATAGGACACCAAATAGGACAGTAGCCCGGCCGCATCCAGCGCCGGGCCTTCGTAGCGCAGGCAGATCAGCGCCCAATCCGGCTGGCCAGTCACCGGACACAGAGAGCGAAACAACCAGCTGTGCAGAGCCTCGCGCCGCCAGCGTCCGGGGACGATGGCGAGCAGCTGCGCTCGTGGTGCACGGCGCACGGCAAAGTCACCGGCGGCGCGATCCAAGCAGCGCCCGACCGGTGGTGGAGTGCCCCACGGCGCGCACTCACTGTCGGGCGGGGCCAGCGCCACCCGCACCGGTGCGCCGACGGCAGCGGAGAGATCAGCTCGCAACAGCTCGACGAGGGTGGAACGGCTCGCCAAACGATGCTGGTTGAACGAGTTGAGGTAGAGCTTGACGGACTTTGATTCGAGCAGACGCGGCGAATCGGCAGGCACCCAAAAGGCCCCGCGCACCAGCTGTGGGCGATTGCTCGAATCGAGCCAAGAGAGCTCCCACGCACGCCACAGATCGAAGCCCACCCCGCCCCTCGCCGAGCGCGGCAAGGAGCATAGCTGGGCGGGGTCGTAGCGCTGCGCTGTAGCCGCTTCGCGCCCTAGCGGCGAGCTGGCGAGTGCGGGCGAAGTTCCGCGGCGCGGCACAGCCGTCGCGACAACTCAGCTGCGGCGGGCGGCGATGAACTCCTCCAGCACCTCGTAGAGATAGCCGCAGTCGTCTTCGTCCATCGTCGGATGGCAGGGCAGCATCAGCCCGTGCTCCATCACTTGGTCGGCACCGGGCAGGCCCTGCGGGTCGGCACGGAAATCGACACCGCGCATCATCGGCTGGCGGGCGATGTTGCCGGAGAAAATGACGCGAGTAAAGATACCAGCGTCCTCCAGATGCACTTGCAACTCACGGCGGTCCCAACCCACTTCGGCTCGCAGCTGCAACGGATAGCAGATCCAAGTGGTGACGACATCATCGAGGATCCGCGGGCGCAGGAAGAGATCGTCATATTGTTGCAAAAACTTTTGGTGTGCTTGGAAGTTGCGATCGCGCAGCTCGGCGAAGTGCGCCAGCTGATCGAGTTGAGCCAAGCCAAAGGCAGCACCGGCCTCGTTGGGGATAAAGCCGTAGGCCAGCTCCTCGAAGATGAACATCCCGTCGTAGGGCAAGCCGTCCAGATCTTCGAAAAAGCGTCCGTCGCTGTCCTGCTGCAGGCTGCCGAACAGATACTTCTCTGAGGAGCGCCCCCAAGCGCGCAACATCAACGAGCGATCCCACTCGGCCTCGTCGTCGACGCAGACCATGCCACCATTGCCCAAGCAGGTCATGATGTGAAAGATAGAGAAGCTGGTGATGCCGATGTCGGCGCGAGCTCCGCTCGGCTGGCCGCGAAAAGTGCCGCCGAGGGTATCGGCGCTGTCCTCGACCAAGATCAGTTTGTGGCGATCGGCGATGTCGCGTAGCAGATCCCAGTCCGGCATGCCGCCGATCAGATCCGGCACCAACAGAGCGCGGGTCTTGGCGGTGATCAGAGGCTCGATGCGGCCAGGGTCAATCTGGTAAGTGTCGGGCTCGACATCGGCCAGTACTGGCACCCCACCAGTATGGACAATGGCGGCAATATCGGAGCTGAAAGTCAGCGCTGGGGTGATGACTTCATCGCCCGGCTTCAGATCGAGCAGGCGCAACGCAACCATCAGGGCGGAGCTGCCAGAATTGACCATCGCACCATAGCGCTTGCCCATCAAGGCAGCAACGCGCTGCTCGAAGCGGGCGACATGCTCGCCGACGACAAGGCCGTGCTCGCGGCGCATCACCGCCGTCACGGCATCGATCTCGGCCTGCCCCATCATGGCACCGCCATAGCGTATCTCGCGTTTTTGTCTAGTCATCTGCTCGCTCTGTCCCCAGCCATCGTGACGGTACTATACACGCCATCCCTGCGCTCCAAAAGTAGCTGTAGCCTAACACCAACACAAATAACGGGCGCAACAGCTCGCCGACGCCGTCGGCTATTGCTCGCTCGTGGCACCGATGCGTATCCGCTTGAAAATCTCGAGCTGCCCCTGCGTCGAGGCGATGGCGAAATAGACCGCAAAGGGCAGCTGGCGGCCATCTGCACCCAGCCTATTCGCGAGGCGTAGTACCGACTGCAGCTCGAGTTCGAGGAAGTGGGCCAACAGCGCAGTGCGGGCGTGGCGGCGCTGAGCTGCAGTGGAGAGCGCCACATCGGGCGGTGGCAACATCGCCTCGGCCAAGTCGCCCACCTGCTCCCAATCGCGGCGACACAGCGCCAGCAATAGCTGGTGCTCGGCCTCGCCAACAGCACCGAGCTCGCGTCCCTTGCGCCAACGCCCTAAGGCCGCGCCCAAGCGGATGGCTTCGGCATCGCTCAACCACGGCAACAGGGGCAAGAGCTGGTGACGAATCAGTGGCGGCCAATCGTCGCCGCACAGCGGTGCGCCCGCAGCGCAGGGGCGGCTCAGCGCGGCGACAGTGGGGATAGCGGCGATATCACCTTGCGCCAACGCCTCTGCCAAAGCGCGCGCTCTCGCAGCCAAATAGAGATCCGGCGGGTCGCTGGCTACGCTTGGTGTCTGCGTTGAGGAATGCAGCGGTCGCTGGCTGAGCACCGCGCTCAGCGAGATGCCATCACTGCCACGCAGAGCCAGAAACTGGCGCTGTTCTGGCGATGGGGCACCAGCAAATCGCGCCCGCGCCAAGTGACGCGACACGAAGCGTAGCCGGTCCTGTGCGCTGGGCACTGAGAGCACCGGGTAGTAGCTGTTCAACCACAGACGGTTACCGATAAACCTGAGCTGCACATCGTTGGCATGCGCCAAGCCATGACGGGCAAAAAAAGCTGCCGTGGACGGGTGTTGCCACAGCTGCGAGGGGAGCGGGGGCAAAGTCCCGCCGCGCCGCGCTACCACTACTAGGCCGCCGCCGCCAACAAACAGCGACAGGTCGGTAAAAGCGAAGTTCAGCGCCTTGTAGACGGCGACAAAAGCCGTCATTCCCAAGGGCGGCAAGCGTTGGACGAAGATACCGCCATCCTTGAGGCGAGCGTGCACCAGACGGTAGAAAGCTTGAGTGTAGCGACCCCCGTCACCGTACTCTGCGGACAAGATCAACGGGTAGCGGTGCCCCTGAGCCAGCAAAAATCGGCGCGGCGGAATATTGTGCGAGAACACCCTCGGATCCAACACCAGGCGGTCCAGCGGCGCACCCAGTTCCCGCACAGCCTCTAAAGCGATGTCGTCTGGCACTAGGAGATCGAGTTGCAACAGCTCGCGAGAAGCCAACACAGTGGCGGCGTTGAGCTCCGCGCCGATGGCCAGCACACGGCGTGCAGCCGGTGCCGACAGCAGGCCCAGCGCCGCCGCCAACGGCAATTCGAGGGCGCGGCCATCACGCGTCACCGCCCGCTGCCGCCCACCGACAAACAGCGCGCGCAAGCTCAGCTCAGGATAGCGGTAGAGGCGCGTCTCGCCGGCATGGCCGCGACGCTGCCACAGCAACTGCGCCCCGTCACCGAGGCGCTGCGCGCGCCGCTCGGCCAGCTGCGCCGATGGTGACGGAGCCACCACCACGCCCAGCACCAGCACCAGCACCACAACTACCGTAGCGCAGGCTGCCAGACAGCTGCCGAAGCGCTGAGACAGCGGCTTGAGGACGGCGGCGTAGCTCAGCAGTACGACGGCTGGCAACAGTCCGGCGGCCGGACCCCAAGCGGGGAGCAGATAGCCTTGGCTCCAAGCGATGCCAACAGCGCTACCCAACAAAAGCGTCGCGAGGGCGGTACCCCAACCGCCATCGTGTCCGACGCGCTGCACTGCGCCGCCGAGTAGCCCCGGCAACACCGCCCCCAGCGCCGCCATCGGCACCGCCAGCAGCACCGAGCAGAGCCCAGCCAAGGCGCGGTAGCCGCCGTAGGCTGGTGCGATATCGGACTGGGATGCACCGAGAGCGATGGTATCGCCGAGCAGGGCGACTGCACTCAGCAACCAAGGGGTGGCCACCGCGAGCGCAGCGGCCCACAGCAGCCACCCCGATGGCGGCCACGCCCCGCCTCGGCGCAACCCGCTGCCAACACCGGCAGCCAGTGCCAACAGGCAACAAATGGCCAACCATAGACTGGCATCGTACCAGGCATCCCAAGCCAGCGCCAAGTCGTGCCAAGCGCCGAGCGCTGCGCCGGCGGCGACCCCGGCGAGCGGCAGTGCAATACGGGACGGCAGCATGGCAAGTGCTGGCATCGCTGCGCCGGGACGGCGACTGCCGAGCGGAGAGAAGCGGCGAAATAGGGCGTAGCCGAACACCGCACAAGCCCCTAGGACGAGGCCGGCGATCGCCGGCAAGCGGTTGCTGTCGAAGCGCCCCGAGGACGGCAGCACCGAGATCAGCAGGCCGAGCGCGGCAGCACCGCTGCCCAACAGCAACATCCGCGCCACCAACAGGCTCGGCGCAATCCCACAATGGCGACGCAAGCCAGCCGCGAATAGGGCTGCGAACACACCACACAGTGCGGCAGGGATCGCCGTCAGCGCCAGTGCATACCACCACCAGCTAGCACCGTGCTTGACCGCAGCGCCAACATCCCCCCGCACAGCCACGACTACAAAAACTAGCCACAGCGCCGACAGCGCCAGCACCGCCATCGCCCCCAACAAGGCCGCGCCGCCACGACGCGCTTGGATCGACGACAGCCAAGCGCCCAGCGCTGCGGCGGCGAGCGCAAACACTGGCAGACTGAGGCCGCGGACAGCACTTCCCAACACCGCGCCGAGCGGCGCGACCCCCAGCTGGATCGACCAGGCCAAGCCAGCGACAGAGACGGCGTAGAGCGCCCAAAAACTGTGCAGCGGGAAATGCGGCGTGGAGGCGGTATGGTGGGATGGGGAATGGCGTGGCATCAGCTCGAAAACCGGGGCGCGCCGACGACAGTGGCGAGTCAGATCATCCGCCTGAGATTATAGGCTCAGCTCGGCAGCCCAGACGATGCCACCCACCGACTGTGGCGCGGGATACAGCTCGCACCACACACCATGCCCGATCAATCCTATAATGCAAGATGCGTGAGAGGGGCAACGCAACGGTGATCAAACTGTCACGGTACCGAAGCAGCGTATAGAGGTCCATACATCATGAACAAAGCGAGTCAGTGTCCCCACATTCAATTGTTGGATGCCGATCTTTTCCTCAACGGACCGCCGCGCGAGCAATATCGCGAGCTGCGACAGAACCAGCCAGTCTGCTGGCTGGACGACCCCTACACCGACAGTGGCTACTGGGCGGTCACCAAACAAGCCGAAGTGGACATCGTCTCCAAGAACGCCAAGCTGTTCTCCTCGGAGGTGCGGCTGCCCTACCTAAATGAGACCGCACCAGATCAGCTCGAAATGCAGCGCAAAAACCTGCTGTGCATGGATCCGCCTCGGCATATCAAATACCGACGCATCGTGCGCAGCGCCTTCACGCCGACGATGGTGGACAGCTACCGCCCCCGCTTCGAGCAACGTGCGCACAGCTTGGTCGAAAAAGCGTTGGCGGGCGGGCGTTGCGAATTCGTCGCCGACATCGCCGCCGAACTGCCCCTGATGGCAATCTGCGAAATCCTCGGCGTACCACAGGAAGATCGCCGTCAATTCTTCGAGTGGAGCAATACGTTGATCGGCGGCGACGACCCTGAGTACAGCCACGGCCTCGACGCGCAGATCAATGCCACGACCGCCTTGTACAGCTACGCCGACCAGCTGGCGGAACGGTACCAAGACGATGCCCCTGCACACAATTTGGTCTACACCCTGCTGCATAGCAATGTCGAAGGTGAGCAACTCAGCATCGATGAATTCCACGCTTTTATGATGCTGTTGATCGTGGCTGGCAACGAGACCACGCGCAACCAGACCTCCCAGCTGATGCGGCTGCTAATCGAACACCCAGCGCAGTACCAGATGCTGGTCGATGACCCCAGTCTGATCCCCGATGCGGTGGAAGAGGGGCTGCGCTACTGCTCCCCGGTGATCGCCTTCCGCCGCACCGCCACCGCAGACACCGAGCTGGGCGGCCAGCAGATCGCCAAGGACGACAAGATCGTGATGTTCTATCAATCGGCTAGCGCCGATGAGACTCATTTCGAGCAACCGGATATATTTGATATCACCCGCCCGCAACGTGAAGCGGTGGCGGGAGAAGCGCGGCCTTTTGGCTATGGGGAACATTTCTGCCTCGGCACCCACTTGGCTCGGCTCGAGCTGCGGGTGACGATGGCGGCGGTGGTCGAACGCATCCGCCAGCCGCGCTTTGACGGCTCGGTTGAGTGGTTGCGCTCGCACTTCATCAACGGCATCAAGCGCATGCCCATCGCTTTCGACATCGCCTGAAGACGATGCGAGCGAAGGCCACGCAGGCAGAGCGGGAAGCGATCCAAACCCCGGCGGCGCTGTTCGATTACAGCGGTCGCAGTGTGCTGATCACCGGCGGTAGCCGCGGCATCGGACGCAGCATGGCACTGGGCTTCGCGGCAGCCGGCGCACAGGTGGTGGTGTCCAGCCGCAAGGCCGATGCCTGCGATACCGTGGTGCGGGAGATCGAAGAGCGCGGCGGTCGCGCTGTGGCCATCACCGCAGACACTGGCGATGCCGCCCAGCTCGATCGGCTGGTCGAAGCGGCATGGAGCCATTGTGGGTGCATCGATGTGCTGGTCAACAATGCTGGCGTCGGCCTCGGCGCGCCGCTGGAAAATGCCGACTTGGGGCTATGGGAGAAGATCATCAACGTCAATCTGCGCGGCCCGTGGTATCTGGCGGCACGCTCAGCTCCGAAAATGCGCGATGCCGGGGGCGGTGCCATCATCAATGTCATTTCGGTGGGCGGTTTGCGGCCCGGCCCCGGGGTCGCCATCTACTGTGCGGCCAAGGCTGGATTGGCTGCATTGACCCAGAGCATGGCGGCAGAATGGGCACCGTGGCGGATACGCATCAATGCGCTCGCCCCTGGACCCTACGACACCGATATGCTACGCAAGGCCGAGCAAGTGGCACCGGGTTTTATGGAGCTCAGCGCCAAATCCACCGCCATGCGGCGCGTGGCCCACGGTAGCGAAATCATCGGCGCAGCCCTGTTTCTGGGCAGCGATGCCGCCGCCAGCTATACCACCGGCTCAGTGGTGGTCAGCGATGGCGGCTTCATGGTGCAGGCGGGCGCGGGCTAGGCGCGGGACTCGCCAGCAGCTGCGGCGATTGGCGCAAGCTCAGGCTGGGCTAACGAAGCGTACGCCGACGACCGCGGGTACGCTGATCTGCATCGTCGACGTTGCGATCCCAATCGGCGAGCTCCTGTTTGGGCAAGGGCGCGATGGGGATGCGGGGATCCACCTGCTGCAGGACTTCGCCACTGCGCAAAGGCAAGGTAATGCCGAGGTGTACCTGCGCCTGCATACGTTGCGGGTCATTGGGGTCAAACGCCATATCAACATAACGCAACAGCACATCGCGCCCTTTGAGCAACTGCCCGAACCAGTGCCATGACTCCAAGCTAACCGCTGGCAGGTCAGCCCACACTTCGTAGAGTCGGTAATGCAAACGTTGCTCCTCGTACAACCTGATGTTTTTACCGTTCATCGAGTCCAGCAACAGCACCCACTCGCGCAACAACCATTGCTCACGCTGCGGCAACTCGGGCAGGGCTTGTGCGCCCTGCTTGACCGTCGCTGCCGACCAGTGATCGTCACCCAGCTCCCAGCGATCATCCGCTGTCACAAGGCCGCTATCGGCATCGTCCAGCAAGAGCAATGCCTCATAATCCTCCACCTCAGCGCTGGCAGAGTCGTCGTCAACATTGGCCAACGCACTTTGCGATGACAACCACAGTTCGTTCAAGCGCGGCACAGCGCGCACCGGACTGTGCTGCAAGGTCAATTTCCCGCCTCCTCGACGGGTGGAATAAGAGCGCACTCTGAAAGGGAGATCCGGCTCTTCAGACACCACTTGATACAGGCGAGTGACGCGGCCGACGCTACCCACGATGCGCACGGCCAGCTGTTGATCAAGATCGGACCAAGTCGCATTCTGCATCAAACGGTAAAAACTGTGTCCGCCGCCGCTGGGATCCGAATTGACATAGCTGCCGAGATCCAGAATGCTCTGTAATACCCACTCCAAAAGCACCCCGGCATCCCGTTGGTTGGCAGTGAAGTCTGCCAGCGGTTGGTTGACCAACTCAGCCTGCCGGTCGACCACGGAATCAGCGACGGTCTCAGCCGTTACCGATCCCTCATCTGTTGCTTGCACCAACTCGTCATCCAACAGCTCGCGGCTCTGTTGCGCGGCAGCCAGCTGTTGCGCAATCTCCCTCTGCTGGAAGAATTGGTAGATAGTCGTGTAGGCATACAGCGCACCGCTGAGCAACAAAATAACGCCAGCGATATTGAACACCACAGAGCGCAACACACGGCTCTCGCGGCTAAATACCAAGCGCAGGGCACGCTGAACCGGCAACAGTGGATAGAGGTGCGAGGTATTATCCCAGCACCATTCCAAGATGTCTTGGTCGAGGGTCTCGACCTGAGCGGCCGTACTGCCGCTGATGCCGAGCTCGGCCAGCGTAATATTGTGCAGAAATAATTTGGGTGTCTGTAGCGGTGCTGCGGGGGCATCTGCCGCGCTATCGGCACCGCTCGGCGTCGTTGATTGGCTCAGGTGACGGCGCATGGTAAAGAGCCACTGGCGCACTTCTTGACCAGAATTTTGCTGTGCTTGCGCCAAATCAGCGCGCACCTCGCCATCCATGACCACCACAATATGACAATCGGAGAGCGCACGTTCACACCAGATATAGTTCTTACCACCGCGATCGCCGATCATGTCGCACACGCTCTCGCCCAGCAAATGCGCTTCACGCGGATAGAAGACCGCCGAAATAAGCCCCGGACGGACGACAAAGTTCACATAGGGGCCATCCTCTTCCTCACCGTAGAGCTTGGCCATCTCGCGCGCCCGCTGGCGCACTGCTGTCTTCGGATCTGCGGTGTAGGGGATGGTCTCCCGCACCGGGGCACTGGCAAAATCGCTAAGACTGGCTGGCGCTGTCAGGATATCACCGGACAGCATCTTGTCCGGCAACAGACCCGTGGTGATAGAGCGTCGGAATCGGCGGCGGCCACCCTTGCTCGGTTCCAGTTCCGATGCTGCGCCGTCCGTATCGGTGGCGGATTCGTCCAAGCCCAGCGCTGCCTCAACCCGAGCAGCAGCGTCGGCACCATCTTTAGAGCCCGCCATGACATTCTCAGGCTCGCCCACAGACCCCGCTGTGCGGGGATCGATCTCATCTGCCATCAGTCTACACCTCCCCTGCGCTACCCCAGCATCCCACGCTCAGACCCAGCTCAGTGATCCGTCCCCGTTGTCCTGCCGATGTCAAGACAACAGCGGCCAAGCCTGCGCATGCAACAGCCCGATCGATCGCCCCAGCTCTCAGTCACTCACCACAACTGGCGTGATCATGACGATGGTCTCCACCTGAGACCAATTCTGGTTCTTGTTGTAGTCGAGATCGGAGCGCGTGGTCTTGGCATAATTACCACGGCGGCGTCGCAGGCCGCTCAGCAAAAGGGACTGCCCAGAGTTCAAAATGGCGCGCTGATTGAACACATTCTCGGTCAGTGAAGGCAGGTTGACCTGCGATCCACCGCCAATATCGACTGCCTCGCCGATAATTGCATCGCGCAAGGAGCCGGACACCTGTAGCACGACGCGCCGACTGTCGAGGATATTCGCCAGCGCATAGAAGCTGACACCAGAGTCGATGGTACCAGGAGTCACGCTGACATTGGAGCCAAAGCTATCGACAGAGCGAGAGACTTGGGAAATGTAGGACTGGGTCTCGGTGCGACGCACTTCCACCGCCTGATGGTTATAGATCAACGCCCGCGGTGCCGTCTCCACACTGACCTCACCTTGAGTGCGCAGGGCGGTCAGCACCGTGTTGACATAGTGATCGTGTGTGCCAACATTCTCCGGCGGCTGACCGCCACCGATGGTCAGCGAATTGCCACGAAGTATGACTTCAAGATCCTGCCCGGTCAGCTGGGATTGAATCACGGACCAATCGATGCCGAAAGTATGCGAGTCATTCAATGCGACTTCGATGACCCGGAACTCGATCAGCATCTTGCGCTGTAGATCTTCATTCAGCTCGCGCACGAAACGCCCCACGGCCAGCACTTTGGAGGCCGGAGCAGTGACGATGATAGTTGACCGACTGATATAGCGATCTATGTCACCATCGCCGTCGAGGATGGCCTCGACCGCCGTTTCCAGATCATCCCAGAATTCGCCGCCGTTCTCTTCGAAGCCGACATATTGGTTATCCGAACGGAAAGAGCCACTGATCCCACCGCTACCACCGGTGGTCACACCCCCACCCGACGCCGAACCGCCACCACCACCAGAAGAAAAGCCGATGTCGTATTCTTGGTCGCCCTGTGGGTGAACCAAGCGGAAAGAACGGGTCAAATAAGCCTGCCAATGCAGGCTGTTATCATCAGCATTGGTGGTGTAGGCATAGTCGCTCAGCAATGCTAGGCGCTCCAGCAGCTCCAGCATCGTGCCTGAGAAACGCAGCGTCACCGGGCGCCACGTGTCGACCCAAGTCTTGCTCGCCGCCAGCGACTCCAAGCGTACGTTGGCCAACTCCGCCGACAGTTTTCCGCCAAAGCGGAGCTCCCGCCGCAGGCGCTCCGCGTCCACCTGTTCGGCCACATCGCCGTAACGCACCAAGGGCGGGGCATCGAGCTGCCGCATGACTTGATCCATCAGCAAATTCAGCGGCAGCTGCCGCGCATTGACCAGCACCCGCTGTTGCAACCACGCCATGTCATCGCGTGATACCCAATCAAAAGCAGTATAGGGGGAATCGTGAAAGCGCACCAAGGGACGTTTCGGCGTCTGCGATTGAACCAGTTTTTCCAGCTGACCTTTGATATGATCGCGGTGTCCATCTACCTGCTTGGAGAGAGCGCTGCCACTCAAGTCGGCAATCAGGCCACAGCCAGACAACAAAGCCAAGGATACCGCCAATAATAGTGTGTTGCACAATCTTTGGCTTGGGATCCTTTGGCTTGGGATCGCGCCACAACGGCCCGCCAAAACCGCCACCTGTGCCTTTGTCTGTGCTAATATCGCCATCGCTTTCACTCTGTGTCGTACCGAAGATCAGCGAACACGGACAATCGTCGTATCCAATGAATAGCTGGGGTCCAAGAGGCGCTTGGCCTCCAGAGCCTGCCAACAAGTCACCTCGCGCCCGGTATAAAGCCCTACTTGGCCATCCGTTGCAGAAACTTCCTGCAGGTACACTGGGAAACCCACCCGACTGAGGACTTCATACTGCTCGCGTGCGGCCTGCGCATCGCTGTAGAGCTCGATACGTAGGGTCCACTGGTTGAGCTCCGCCTCGGAACCTGCCCGCTCACAGGAAACCTCAGCTCGACGCAGGGAAACGGCATGCTTGCGGGCAAGTAACTCTTTGTCGCCCCGCCGCATCCGGCGTTTTGTTGTGCCCGTAGACGGCGTCATGGCATCAACAGTGGATTGGCCAGTCGCAGCTCGCTCACTACTGGGCACTCCGGCACAGGCCGCAAGCGACAACACCAACGCTGAGAGTACAGCGATGAATAATGGCCGCTGAGCGCTGGCGAGTGCAGGCCTGCCCGTAGCCATGACTATCGAGCCGCCTCGGCTGGTGGGCTGGTGCGCATGACAACCAGTGTGGCCAAGCCATAGCGCCGATCCAACTCCTTCGCCAAGCGCTCGGCGCGGTGTTTGCTCAGGGCCTTACCGACATAGAGCCCACTGAAAGTCCGTGCACCGCTCTTGACAGATGCCACATAAGCCATGAAATTGTCGGCGCGCAGGCGCCCCAGCATACGCTGCGCACCGGTTGGCCGGTCGTAGACAGCGACGCGCACCGTCCACTGATTGCGCTTGCTAACAGCCCGAGCGGCTCGGAGTTCCCGGTCGACACGCTCGGAGCGTTCAACGCGCTCGGAACGTTCAACGCGGTCGGAACGCGTCGCAGGAGCCGGAATGGCGCTACGTGTGGCCTCGGCAGCAGCGGCGCGGCGGGCGGTCTCGCCAAGGCGTCGTGTGGCCTCGGCAGCGGCGGCGCGTCCAGCACTTTCGGTACGGCGTTGGCTGCGCTGTTCCTCGCGGGCGCGAACGCGCTCGGCGCGGCGTTGGCTGCGTTCCTCACGAGCTCTGTCACGCTCAGCGCGCTGTCTGCTGCGTTCCTCTTGGATGCCAGCCTCTTGGGGGCTGGCCTCTTGGGTGCTGGCCTCCTTGCGGGCTTTGGCCTCCTGGCGGGCTTTGGCCTCTTGGGCTTTGGCCTCCTGGCGGGCTTTGGCCTCTTGGACTTTGGCCTCCTGGCGGGCTTTGGCACGCTCGGCGCGCGCCTGCCGACGACTCTGCGCTCTGGAGCGACGGTTATCTATCGCAGGGGCAACGCTTGCGGCATCCGGTTTCGCTACTATCGGGCGTGCCCGGCGCGGCAAGGCCGCCTGTGGACGCTCACCCGCACAGACTGGCAAGGGGCGCGCCAAGCGTATCGGGGAAGTCTCGCAACGCAATGGCGTGGCATCGACCGTGGTATGCCGGTCGGCATCGCGCACCACCAACACACGGTTGGGGTAGTAAATATCGGCCACCAACAGGGGATTGAGTAATAACAACTGGCGCAAACCCTCCTCAAAGCAATCAAAGCGCAGCTTGTAGCCCTGTAATATACGGCGATCATCCTCCGGTAACCACTCGAGGCGCAGGCCATAATGGGTGGCGAGCCGCTGGAAGCTGGCAGACAGATCGGTGGCCTTGACCTCAAGGCAATGCAAGCGCCGAATCGGCACGACATTGGCGGTCTCTGGAGTGTTGTCATGCGAGCTGGCGGGAGAGCCTTTGATCGACGCGATGACGGCGGCACCACCCGCTGCTGCAACAGGGTGCTCGGCGACCGATGCCAAGCTGTTCAGCGCGACGGCATCAGTCTCAGTGCTGGGCGTTGTGGCACGATTCCACAATCCGACCCCAGAGCCGAGCGAGGAACAGCCCCCGAGCATCAGAACGACCGTGGCCGTGGCGAGCAACACGCCCGAACCCGACCACAACGGGCGCGGTGCGGCTGTCAATCTCCACCACCGGCTATGCATAGGCTCCCCCTGCATGATCCGCTGTCTCCCAAGCCCTACCACCCCAACACCTCCAAATAGCCACCTGCGTTTTGAAACCAAGGCCACGCTGAGCAGCTGCGAATCGATCTGAACAGCCGCCACCCTGTCCGTTTGCTCGGCAACGGCGCTAAAATTCTCAGCGAACAATGGCCTGTTAGACGATATTGCAAACAAACTAAAACGTGTATTCCTCTAGAATATCACAAGAACAGAGCCAGTGCAAGGCAGCTCGGTGCAAGCCACTCAACAGGCAGTGGCCGAGGCATCGGCGGGACATCGAGTGCTGTCGGTGCACTGCAGGCACGAAAGATCGGTGATATTACGTCCCTCAATGATGGCATCACTCGCCAGCGTGTGGGTGGCGCTACTACCGCTGTTTTCCCGCCCGATCTTCAGTGGGATCGAATCATTGAGGTGAAGCGAAGCGTATCCTGTGTCGATGAAATCCACGCCCAGCAGACGGGTGGGCCGTTGAAAATATATATTGGTAAAACTATGCTGGAAATTGATCAACCCATAATCCTCATCCAACCAAATCGTATCCGGTGGTGTGTCCAAGGCGGTCTGGTAGGGCGTCGCGGCATCTCGATAACCCAAGGGATCCCACCGCCAATAACGCGGTCCGTAGCCGAGAATGAGGTCGGTGTCGCCAAGGAAAAGGTTGGCCACATAGGAATGGTCGTATCGCAATAGCGTGCTCGGCCCCATGAGTACCGCCGGATTGTTGTACAAGTCGAAGGCGCTGCGGTGACGCAGACCCTGATTGGCACCACTCGCCACAGGTAGACCGCCGATCACCAGCTCTATGTCAGTCTGTACCGAGTCTCTTGGAACAGCAAAAGCGACACCAGAAGCCCGCCCGGAGACCGATCTGGCACCGTGGTAAGTCAGCCCCTGCGGCTGCCCGAAAGCACGCTGTCCCGCGTCGATCGAGCTGGGGTATTGGCGATATTTAGACAGCATCTCCAAGCTGAGTGCAATCTCACGGGTGTTGGCATCTTGCAGCTCGAGCTCGGTATTGGTGGCCAGATCGGCACGCGCACCGGGACGCATGATCAGCACATTGTTCTGCCAATTGCGATCCAGCGGACTATAGGGTGCCACACCGAAGGGGAAGTAGTCTATGCCGGAGGCGGGGGATGTGCTGTCGCCGGGGACCAGGCGGTAGTGCTCAACGCAACATTCTGTCGCTTGGGGGCCGCCTCCAGGGCGCGCAGCCAACACCGCCAAACCGCCCGATGGCGCTGTTGTATCCACGGACGAACGTGCGAATTGTATGGCAGTCTCCACGGTCGTGGCCTCAGTAGAGCTGAGGCCGTAGGGAGCCAAACGCAATACCCCATAGTAGGGGCTATAAGTGTTCTCCGCCTCGAAAAAGATGCGGTTACCGGGGGCATCAAGGCTGACATTGTCGCCGATAATCAAGCGTTCAACCCGCAGTACCGTCCCCAGCTCGACATCGGTATCCACACCCCCGGCCACCAAGGCATCCTCCGAGCGGGTATAGGGCGCGTTGCGACGCAGGATTTCAACGCTGACATTGCCAGCTTGGGGACACGAGGCGGTCTGCACGCCAGCGATGGTACGCATGCCGGCGAGCGGCATGCCGTCGACGATGGGCGTGCCGTCGACGAGGACGCGCGAAGACGGCACCAAGCCGGAGATATAGCGCGCCATGCAGGCAAAGGGCACAGGCAGTGCCATCCACAGGCGCAAACCTTGGCGGGAGACGAGGGCATCGAGCTCGGCGGGACTGTCGATACTGGTGGCGAGAGCTGCATATGACATACCGGTGGGCAGCAAGGTCCAAGAAGTCGTCCCCGTCGTCGGCACTGGCTGCAATAACAGGCGACCACCGAGCACGGAGTTGAGCGACAGGGCTCGGCTACCGCCCATGGGGGCATCGGTCGATGACAGCTCGGTGCGCCAATCGCTCAGCGGAATATAGCCCTCTCTGAAGAGACGCCGCACACCGGAGAGGTCGTTTTCGTCGATTAAGCCTCCGCTATCGCCGTCGCAGTTGCTACTCAGGGGAGAGGGCGGCGACGGGGGCAACAGATAGTCTTCAGCACAGTGATCCAGTGGCCACTTGCCGGTGTTGGTCCTATAGGACAGCGAGGCCGAGACGATCTCATTCAGCTCGGCGGCCGCCAAGTCGGCGAGATAGAACAGCCGATCCTCTCGGCGCGACTGCAGATCCAGGGCAAAGAAAAGCGCCAACACCGTCACCACCAGGGATAGCTCGACCAAAGTCGCCCCGCACGCTGCCGAGGCGCGACGACGGGGCTGCGTGTCGCAGCTCGGGGACATGGCCTGAGCTCGGCGCTGTCTCATGGGGTGGGGCATTGCGTAGCGGAGCCAGCACAGCGGAGGGTGCGCAGATCCTGGATGCCACCGTTGAGCACTTGAACCGTGGCAGCAGACTGCTCAAAGGGTGCATCGGCACCGGTGACAGCGAAGTCGATGCGAGTGGCGTCGAGACCGTGCAGACTGATAGAGGCCTCGTGCAGCTCTAGATTCTTTCCCACGAGATCCAGTGTGAGACGGTGACCGTTGGTTCGCAGGTAGATGCCGGTAGCAGGGCGCATGATGAAATTAGCTGGATAGTTGTCGTGTGGTGCACCAGCACCGACCAGCGGTACGCGCTTGGCAGAGCCACCGAGCCCCGCGGGCCGCACCACACCGGCAGAAAGCAATGTTGTATCAGGCGGATCGTAGACCAAATCTCTGTAGACCGTCAATCGATTGACTTGAACACCCTCTCCAGGATGTTGATAAGCCTCGGTCTCAGCGGAGACGGGGGGGTTATCGGCGGAGTCCATGGTGAAGTAACGTTGTGCGCCTGAGTTAAATCCGGCGTAGAAAGTATTGCCCGGCATGATCGTCATCCGCCCACCGTAGATGCGCACACCCGCATATTCAAACTTGACCACATTGTAGAGACGCAGACCAGTGGTATCCGGCTGTATCAGCGAGTGGGAAGCATCGAGGCCATGCACTTGACCGGCCGGGTAATGCAGCAGCTCGGCACGCCAACCGGCGTGTCGGCTGGCGCGCGCCGCATCACCAACCGACAGCGTCACGGCAGTGCCCCCAAAGATCGCCGCATCGGGGGACACGAATCTGTCATAGCCCAGCAAATCGCCACTCAGCATGCCAATGTGGCTGCCGTCGGGACGCTCAAAGACCAGCGAGGACAAGTGCCGATGATCGCTGCCCACACTGTCGATGGTAGGGCGCACGGCATCCCCTCCACCCGGCACATAGCCCGACATGATGCCCAAATGCCCCTCGTCGACCCCGCGCAGGGTGACGATGCCGCCGCGCGGTGCCGTCGGATGGTTGTCGGCCTTGGCGAATTGAATCATCGCATCGGTGGTCGGCAAATCGCTGGCGGTGCGCACGGCAGCGCGCAACCGCAATTCACCGCTAGCCGCTGCCTCCAGCCACATCGGGACGCCAGTTGACCCACCCAGACGTAGTCCTGAGACATGCAAGCGACCGTCAATGGAGGGAATCATGACAGTCGCCGTCGACTCCTGCCAGCGGCGCAGCAACACCTCAACCGCAAAGGCCTCATCGGCATCCCCCGCAGCATTCAGCTGCCGACAATTGCCCAAACTGATGGGCAGCTGCGGCTCCTGCGAGAGTTCGGTGGGTGCGGGCGGCGTCAGCAGCGGATCTGCGAGCCGGATCGGCTTGGCACCGATGATATGGTGAGCGAGTTCGCGGGCGTAGCAAGACCAACCGGCGCTTCGGGGCAAGGCATAGCGCACCCGCAGCCCGGGCGCAAGCGTAGGCGAGCTGTTGGTCGCCGCCAGCGTGCCGGGCAGATAGCTCTGCCAATAGGCGGTGGTGTGGTAGAGCGAGCGCCCACTACCGAGATCGGTGGCTGCGGCGGGCACGATCTCCTGCACCGGATGCATGACGAGCGATGCCCCCATCAGCGTGCGGGCAGTGGCAAGGTTGCGGGTGCCAGCATCGTCTATCGCAATGCCGCCAGCATGCAGATAACCCGAGTCGACTAGCCGCCGCACACCATTGATATCGTCTGATTGCCTGTCCCCATCACCATTGCAATCGCGCAGGCTGCCAGCGGCATAGGCCGCTGCGCTACAGCTGTCCAGCGGCCATTCGCCGTGGTCTAGCTGATAGGCCATGGCGGCATCCAAGACCCGCTGCAGCTCGGCGGCCATTTTGCCGACAATCTGCTGCCGCACCGCTGCCTGCTCGCGCTCGAAATGCAGGCTGGCTATAGCGCCGATCAGAGCAACCACAATGGCCATCTCAAACAGCGTCGCGCCGCGGCGATGCTCGCCCGGCGCGATCTTAGGGGCAACCATAATCAGTATAGCTCACATGAGGGCAGTCGCTGGCGGTACCGCCAGCGCACTTAAAACAGTCCAAAGCATTCAGTGACTCCACCGCGAGATTCCTGACATTCATGAAGGGCACGCGGCTATCGTCAACAACCGGGTGGTCACTCGCCCCGTACCACAAGTTCAACGAAGGCGATCCGGTGCTGGGGTCTGTGACGAGGATCTGCGGGCTACCCTGCAGCCTCAGCGGGGTGCGGGCACCGTCAGTGGAGCCGCCAAAATCGATGATCGCGGTTTCGGTTTGGCCAGCGACACCGATGCCCACAAAAGAAACGCCCTCCGTGTTGCCATCTAGAAAGAGCGCATTCGAGGCGCCCTCGGGGGTGATGTAAGGGTGGAGGGCAAATCTATATGCTGTCCCAATGCCCACATCAAGCTGGCGGACGCGCAGTGCCCGGGAATCTTGGTAGTTTTGGTAAGCATCATCGTTGTCACCAATGCGCAGCCCGAATCTACCACTGATCCAGACGCGACGGTGCCGTCCGGGCTCCCGCTGCACCGTGCGACCCGCCTGATTGCCACTATCTCCGTCGGACCACAACTCGATTTCTCCATAGCGATCGTTCGTATCGCTGTTAATGTCCTTAAATACGTGGTGGAGATTCATATAGCCTCCGGTAGCGCTGAAATAGACGCTGAGCCGCGGGATGACCCAGCCCAGATCACCGGTCTGATTGCCGAGCACATCCATCGGCCCTGTCGCACCAGCTCGCGGGTTACCGCAATCGGTATTGCCGCTCGCTGTCAACAGCTCCGGCAGGTGGCATATCACGAACAGACCATCGATTGTACGGCTGTAGACTGCTCTATCGTAGGAGCGACCGGGGATATCGGCATTTTGCACCGCCGGCGCGTCGTCCAAGAACAGCTGCTCAGCGAAAGCAGGCTCCATAGATCCCCACAGATCCATGTTAAACATAATGTCCGTTAGGTTGTTAAGGGCACCTCCAACCACGCGGCGTACAGCTTGTATATATGAATGTTGACCAACCCTATGAGCCAAGATAATGCGAGCATGCCCCTCCCTGGCCGTGGCGGTGAGAGCAGAGGTGCCAGCGGGGGCACCATTGGGAAAGAGCGCCGGGCTGGTGTCGGGATGGTCATAGATGCCAGCGAACATCAGCGCGGTGCGCGTCGCGCCTAACAATCTCCGACCAGGATAACCGCCATCAATCTGTGCGGTAATCAAATAAGGTGGTAAGCCATCATAGGCCGAGCCAGAAAAGCTACCGGAATCGATGAAGTGCGGTCGCGGCTCATAGCTTTGAGTGGCGCGATTGGTTTGCCTGAGATAGTAATAAGTCTCATTGGAGTTGTTCACATAATCGAAGCTGAGAAAATGAGTTGCGGTGCGATAGAGTTTGCGTAACGGACGACCATCGAAATTGTCTTGGCGCAGCGGCGTGGTGCCATCGGGCATGAAAACGGCGGTGTCACGCTCGACAATTTGCAGACGATTACCCGAAATTGCCCGCAGTTCGACGCGGTCACCGCTGTCGCTGCTCGGCATACCCACGCTGTCCTCCAAGGCCGCGACACCGAAGACCAACGCTGGTGAGGGACTGATTCTGACGGCCTGCCGAGAGGCATCAGCCAAGTTGATCGAAATCTCTGAAGTATAGAGTTCACCAGTTTCATTCGTAATGACAAGAGGATCGTCATCACCATCAGCCAGGGCAGCCGTAGACTGATCGGAGAGACGCTCACCGCTTGTGTTGACGCGCACCCGGCGGGGGTGAGACCCCAGCAGCGATGGATCGGTCTCTATATAGGGGCGTATCCGTAGCAGACCGGGTTGCGGGGCATCTAATATCACCCGCCGACTCAGCACCACTTCTGGGACCCGCAGGGAATTGAAGTAGCCGGTGCTAAGGCCCAGCTGCGAGAGCAGAATGGCGCTGTAGCCGCCGAACTGGAGGGTGGTGACAAGGACGGTATCAGCACCCCGTTGCTCAACCTCAGTACCCGGCACCAAGCGGGCGATGTAGTTCGCATAGGCACTGAGATTCGAGCCCACCACGGTCTCCATGCGCAGACTGTCGGAACGCAGCACCGAGGCGATGTCCGCCGAGTTAGTAGAGACGGCAGCGGTGGCAGCATCCCATGGCTGTAGCGAGATCCATTGGCCGTCGCGCCCCTGGTTGTTCCGGTGGCGCTGTAAGTCCGGCAGACGCCCCACCTCCACCAGCTGTGTCAGGCCGCTGAGATCACCGCTGTCCGCACTGCCATCGCCATTGCAGTCATTGCCCAGACCTTGGGCATAGGAACGCGAGCATTGATTCAGTGGCCACTCACCGGTCTGGTAGCGGTAGACCATCGCCGCATCCAGCACCTCACGCAATTCCAAACCGCTGGAGATGGCGAAATCACGAGCTTGGCCGCGCACCCGCTCCATCGCCGCCACACCCACCACGATGGCGGCAAATGTCAGCAGCACCGACATATCGATCAGTGTGATTCCCCGACGACGACGGCGCGGCGGGTGAGCGGGCAGGCACCGCCGAGTGGACTTGTGCCATTGTTGCGCTGTGCTGGCAGCACCACTGGCAGCCACAGTCATAGAAACGTGCTGTTGCAGATCGTCAGTAAGCGTCGAGAGCATCACGTGCCAAGCCTCGTCGTATCGCTAAAATCCACTTCGTGCATTAAACCACAGTATAACAACACGCGGGCCAAGATATGGAAAATTGCCTGCGACATGTGGGTTGTGCCAGCAGCTACCGCACCGGGGCAGTGGCGGCACAGGCTGGGTTGATCGACACCGAGGCCGAGCTGCTGGCGGCAATTCTGCGCGCCCCCGCGGTAAAAGCCTGCAGGGAGACATCGTCGGCGATGGGACTGCGCTGCACTTGGGCGAGGTAGAGAACGGTGCGGTCACTGTCCGCTGTCACCACCAGTTGTGCGGTATCCATATAGCGCTGATAGTCCGCCACGGCATCGGCCACCGAGCGGTCGGGCGGTGCCGGGAACTGCACGACACGGTAGACCACATCTGTTGGCGGAATGGTGATGCCATAGCTGTCCACCACGCCATCCCTGCGGTGGCGCTCATAATAGACATCATAAGTGGTGCCGCTCAGCGGATTCACCGAGTTTTGGTTGCCACGAAGCGTCATGCGCAGGGTGGGATGGGCGCTGAGCAGCGCATTATTGCTGGCCACCACCACCCTGGGCACGAGTGCACCGCTGGCAGCGAATGCCTGCTGGATAGCACTGCAGTTCTGCCAGTAAAAAGTGTCCGCGCTGAGTGCGATCTCCTGCATGGTGGCAAAAGCTCGCCCCCCCAACGCATATTGACGCGATGCGTCGCGCAAGTAGAGCGCAGAATAGAGGATCGCGCTGACGATCACCGTCAACGCGATCGACATTTCAAGCAGGGTGAAAGCAAGCGCAGGGTGGCGCGGCGCGAATGCCGCCGGGTGGCGGGAATGGGGTGGTGGTTTTTTCGGCACGGTTCGGGACACAGCAACTCGCTCTGGATGGCGGTTTTCGCGACCACTTGCCGCCGCCACTTGCCACCGCAATGGGCACAGGGAAAAAACTGTCCAATGCGATCTGGAGTATAACCGATGCATGCTGGCGACCGAAAGCATTGCGGCCGAGCTGGCCGTGCGGTATCGATTCAGGCGAGCAGCGCCGCAGCAATACCAGCCAGTGCCAACAACGGCACTGAGGCGGTGGCGGGGGCTCCTCGCCAGCGCGCCCACAGGGCGGCCACAGCCCACAGCACGACGAGACAGGCGAGCCCGAGCCAAGCGCCCCAAGCCCCAGCGGCGGCTGACAACGCCAGCAGCTCTGGCGAGGCTGGGTGGCGTTGTAGCCACCGTAGCCACAACGCCGCCAGCCCCGCCGCCACCGCCGCTGCCCACAGTGCGGGGGCGGCGGGGGCGGGATCACCCGCCACCAGCAACAGGCCAAGCCACAACGGCAACCAAGCGATGGCTGTCGGCAAGTAGTCCCGCTCCAGCGCGAGGCACAGCGCTGCTAACCATGTACCCAGCGCCAGCCACAGGGCGAGCAGCGGCATCAGTGCGCCGCTGGTGCGTTGCGCGGCGAGCACAAAGAGTACCACCGTCGACAATTCCAGCCACAGATAGCGCGGCGGGATGGCTACACCACAGGCTGCACAACGCCCGCGCAACCACAGATAGCTCAGCAGCGGGATGTTGTACCACAGTGGAATCGGCTGCCGACAATGCGGACAGTGCGAACGGGGCACGGCCAAGTTGTAGGGGGCCTCGCCACCAGGCAGCTGCTGTGGTGCCACACCGCGTGCCAAAGCCAAGCTGCGCTCTGCCATCAGGGGTAGCCGGTACACCATCATATTGAGAAAACTACCAGCACAGGCACCAGCCAACGCGGCCAGCACCAGCACCAGCCAAGGCTGCGCTTGGAGCAACAGCTGCCATTCGAGCAACCACAGCGAGAACGCCCCCGGCCACTGGGTCGCCTCAGCCATCACAGGAACCCCAACTCAGGCTCAAAACAGCCCGCTCTATGCCGCTGGGCAACAAGTGCGCCCTCAAGCCAAGCCGATAGGCTGATACAGACTACAGACAGCGCTAAAGTGGTGGCTCAGTGCGGCACCGACCGCGAGCTGGCAAGGCCTGCTTCAGAACTGATAGAGCCCGTCGACATGACCAGCTGTGCCATTATATAGGCCGCTAGCGTAATTAGACCCCGTGTAGTTAAGCGCGCTGCTACTAGTCAGCGATGTCAGCTGAGCGTCGCTGGTCACAATGGACTGCGCCCCCAATTCCAAAGCGTTGGTCAGCGATGTGAGCGCATAGTCTGGCACAGCGGTATGGCGGACGATGATAGAGCGTGCATTGTATGCATAGAGGACGATATTTCCGCCCCAAGAATTGGCATTCGTGAAACCAGTTTGGGCACCGGGATTGCTGCCTGAGATGAGAGCACAACAGTTGTTTGCTTTTTCTTCCAAACCGGTGTTGCCCAGCGTCTGGGCGATAATCACCGCCGCAGTTCCCTGCATCTCACAATTAGTCACGCAAGCGATCAATCCAGAACCAGAGGGGCCGACGGCACCGGAGATGCGTGCGACCGCCGAGACAATCTGCGAATTGATGCTCGCAGCCTCGGTAATGGTCTGGGAGCGCTGCACCTGTCTGAAAGAGACCAAGGCACCCGCCACGATCAATGCGATGATCACCACCACCACCGAGAGTTCAATCAGGGTGGCACCGCGCGAATACCGTGCTTCTTGCAAGCTGTTATTGAATCTGGTTGTCATATGTGCTGCCCCCGTTGGCTTACAGTATTTAAGATTTAAGGATCTTGAGGTGGTCTGATCGTGATCGTGTGTGCCAGAAATCAACTTCTGTCGGCAATTGTAACATCCACTTGGCCAGCGCGTCAAGCCCTGCCACCCCTCGATGCCAAATTCAGAACGAGGCCAAGTTCTGGGTATTGGTATAGACGGCAAAGATCATCAGACCGTAGCCCAAGCCGACCACGCCAAACAGGATGACTTGAAGCGGCCGCACGGTGAGCCGCACCCGCCGTCGCACGGCTTCGCCACTCTTGCGCGCGACGCGCTGCATAGCATCCATGAAGCCCCGGTGCTGGGCCAGCAACTTCAACAAGGAGATCTCTTCTCTGCCGAGAAAGCCGACATCAATGACATCGGCCAGTGTGCCACCCTCTTGCAGACGCCCCATCATCTTGCGCAGGTAGAGCCGTGCCAGCGGCGGCGAGCTGTCGTGCATCAGGCGCAAGGTATTGCGCATCTCCATGCCGGAAGACAACACCAGCGCCATCGACTCGAGGCTCTTGGCCGCGGTATTTTCCCGGTAGAGCGCGAAGAGCGGCATCCGATCGAGCAACTGGCGACCGACCCCCGTATAGCGCGTGATAAAAGAGCCGAACAACGCTATGCCCACAACGATACCAATGATGACTACCAGCCAGTGGGAGGCGAGGAAGTCGCCAGTGTGGTAGACGATCCGACCCGGCAAAGTCCACTGCTCTATCGGCTTGATATGCAGGATCAGCGGATAGAAACGCAACCGCATCTGGGTGAACATCGCCAACACCAGAGCCATAAAGAGTATCGGTGGCAACAGCTTGCCTACCACCTCACCGAACACACCGAGCTCACTCTCCATCACATCGGCGATGCGCAAGCCATTGGGGATGAAATTTGGGGTCTGCTCACCAGCCGCCAGCGACCCCACAACCACCGGATCGAACAGGCCTTGCATGCCCCGCGCCACCGGCTGGCCAGCGCGTAAAGCTTGGTACATGCGCTTGGCAACCATCTGCTCCACCGGATTGCCAATGGCACGGATATTGATCAATGCATCGCGCAGGGGCACCCCTTCGTCGAGTAGGGAAAAGAAAGCGCGCACATAGTCGGCCTGTGCCTTGCGCCCAAACTGCAGGCGCAACAGGCCGTCGTTAAAACTGTCGTAGAGGCTCATGGTCGGGCCTCAGCGAAGCTGGGCTGGGTCTGGGCGGTGCCGCGCCGCGCCGCGCTGCTCACAACACGCGACGCAGCGCATGCTAAGAGGCCGCCTGCTGTCGGGTGGCGGCACCCGTATCCTTGCCAGCACCAAGCGTAGTATCGCGATGGGCCGTCGTGTCACTCTCCCGGAGAGCGGCATCCAAGGCATCTTGGCGCAATCGGTAATCAAACTGTACTTGGTGAGAGGAATCAAGCAAGCCGACGGCGCGTTCGGCGACAACGGGATCGGCATCACCGCTGAGGACATATCTCAGCACATGTGTGCTGATCGGTTGAAAACCGCGCTCCAACAGGTATGCGCGCCAGCCCATTTGGTCGCGTTCGCGAATGAAAGTGCGGCCATCATCGTCGAGCATGACCACCTCGGCCGCCAAGCGTCGCCCGGCAATACCCGTACCATCACAATGATTGCAACCGGGTCCCATAAAGTAGACCTCGCTCTCATGGCCCTTGAATAATTTCTTGTAGCGATTCAGCGTGTAGCGATCCAGCCGTGCGGCCTGCTTTTCCAACGGCACACGGCAGTGCGTACAATTCTGTGGCAACAGGCGCTGGTTGATCAGACAAATCAGGAAATTCGGATCGTAGATCATTGAGGCCTCGACACCAAGATCCTCGAGTCGGGAGGGGATCGACAAGACATTGGAAGCATGCAGGGTGGTCACGCATAACTTACCCGAAGTGGCCAAATCCTTGATCGCCTCGGCCGTGTTGCGATCTTTGACCTCACCGAGAAAATTGATATTGGTGTCCCACCGGTTCAGCGAGGCACGCAGGACATCCCAGCCGCTCTCACGGACATGGATGGCGATCGGGACATGGGTCACATTGGGCAACATGCGCTCGACCGGCTCCTCAAGTGAGATGATCTTGTGTTGCGGATCCACCGTCTCCAACAATGCTGTCAGTGATGTGCTCTTGCCAGAGCCAGTGGGGCCAGACATCACTATCACACCATAGGGACGAGACATGGCCTCTTGCAGCAGTGAGATCTGCAAGGTCGAATAGCCAGCTTCCTCAATCTTGATACCGCTGGTGTTGGGGCGCCAAACGCGCAGGAAGATATCGACACCGCGCACATCGGGGGCGGTGCTGAGACGGATCGGCACCACTGTCGTGCCCATGCGGAAATCGAGCGAACCGTGCAAGGGCTTGTCCAGCATAAACTGCAAAGAGCCACGTTTGGCCTCGGCATTGAACATGTAGTTCCCCAGTGCCAGCAGCTCATCGCGCCCCACGGTATCGAACAAAATCAGGCGACCGTCGATGCGGAACTTGATGTTTGTCTGCTGCTCGCGCATCTCCATGTGGATATCCGATGCACCGCGATTGAGCGCCGCCTCGACGATGGCGTGAAAGAGACGCTGCACGTCAGTAGCGGCGGCGGAGATTTGCTCCAACTGCCGGGCGCCCTCCTCCCCCGGCGTTGGCTCGGCCACCATGATGTCGCGCAAATGGCGCACGATGTTCTGCACCGCTGGACGCACCACGGGCTGGCGCCCCATGCTAGCCAGCATATTCTTGGCCGTTTGCACCGCCGGATGGGAGGGTTTCGAGCTGACCAGCGTCACGCCATCTGACAACAGACAGAGGAACTCCGGATGACCCATGGCCCACTCGTAGAGCTGCGGGTGGGCAGAGCTGATCGGGTGCTGGTCTGGCAGGTCTTTGCGCGCTATGATCGGAGCGACACCGAGCCATTCGGCCTGCTCGATGATAAAATCAACCTCGGTGGTGCCTTCGCTAGGACCCGATGCCCGTGCGGCGGCATCGTTATCGGCACCGACATTGCTCCTACCGCTGAATAGGCGAGACAAGAAACCTGTCTCTTGCTCTTGCTCTTGCTCTTGCTCTTGCTCTTGCTCTTTTGTAGCCATGACGCAGCTCCACGGATCTCAGTGATTCAAGGTGCCCCCCGCATGCCCCCAAAGACACCAGCCACCCCCATCAGCCAGCATCAAAAATCTGTTGGCGTTTACCGCTCACCCGCAAAAACCAGCCCAAGTCCAAATGGCCGATTTCAGAACTTCATCGAAAAACGATCCTCGCCTCGGAAGACGATAACACCAACACCGAGCTCGTCGGCCAAGCCAATCTCAAAACCCGCGATATGATCGCCAGTCTTGATCTCATAGTACTGACCGCCAAAAGAGGCTACCAAGCGCACGGGCTGTTCGGGCACCACTTCGCCGCCGCTCAAGTTGCTAGCCCAGTGGACGCTAACCAATTCGTCGACCAAGGCCAAGCCGGCTTGGTCGGCTGTAATCTCTTGGGCAACATCATCATCATCGTCAGCTAGTGCCGCATCACCATTGAGAGTTGCGCTACGAACCGGCGAATACGTGCGCCCGGCACGCAATATTGAGGAGATGTCACCGATCTCATACATCAGCACCAAAACCTCTGGTGGCAGACTTTTGATCCGACCCTGCACCTGCTCCATCACATCGCGGTGAGTGCCGGTCAGTTGGGCAATGCGCTCGAGCAGAGAAATACGAGCATCAATCAGCTGGGTCTGCTGCGCCAAAGTGCGCAACTCCTGAGAGAAGCGCAATTCGGGCGGCAGGGAAATATTGTATTTTTCCAGCATGCCTTGCAATTCCTGCAATTGCTCGAAGCCACGCAGAGCGGAGGCCGCCGTGCCGCTGGCAGCGCTACCGGGCGGAGTGAAGCCACCCGGATTGATACTCTGTGCCTGTGCGAACTGCACCAAAGTCGGCTTGAACACTTGAGCCTGCGCGGAGCTCTGCGCACGCCCTACTGGCGAGGCGGCGAGGCTGCTGAGACTGACTGCGAGAGCAAGCGTCGCCAACACACTGCCAGCGCCTCTAGAGCCAGTCCAGCAACGCTCTAAGGTGGCAAATATCACCGCTTCTATCGCCACTTTTTTTGCTGTTATAGACATGATCTTTTTGACCGCTTTTTCGAGACTGTCAACGCTACTGTAGCTGTCACCGCTGTTACGAAAATCTACGAAGATTCCGCAGCTGGGGTCGATAAATACTAATGCCGTGCGGCACTCAAGTCAAGCCATCGCGGCTAGAGGTGGAGTCCACCGTTGACATGCAGCGTGGCACCAGTGATGTAGGAACCGCCGGGACCAGCCAAAAAGGCGACCGTAGCGGCCACATCATCGGGCGCACCCAGTCGCCCCAGCGGGATGCGCTGGCGTAGCTCCTGAGCCGCCGAGTCCGACATGGCACGTGTCATATCGGTGTCGATGTAGCCCGGTGCCACCGCGTTGACCGTGATGCCACGTGAGCCGAGCTCCAAGGCCAGCGCCCGGCTGAAGCCTTCCAGCCCTGCCTTGGAGGCGGCATAGTTCGACTGACCCGGATTGCCAGCGCTACCGACCACCGAGCTGATATTGATGATGCGCCCAACTCGGCGGCGCAACATCGACCGGGCGATGGCGCGGCACAGGCGATAGGCAGCGCTGAGGTTGGTCTCCAACACTTCTCCCCAAGCCGCCTCGCCCATGCGGAGCAACAGGGTGTCGCGGGTGATGCCCGCATTGTTGACCAAGATGCTGGGAGCCTCGCCAGCGCGTTGCTCGAGCTCTGTCAATGCGGCTGGCAACGCCTCGGCATCGCAGGCATCCAGCACCAAGCCAAAGCCACCGCTAGCGCTCAGCTGACGGCTGATACTATCGGCACCGGAGGCATTGCGCGAAGTGCCGACCACCACGGCACCGTCAGCCGCCAGCCGTGCGGCGATGGCACTGCCAATACCGCGGCTGGCACCGGTGACCAGCGCCACTTGTCCCGCCAGCGGGCCGTCGCCGCTCATGCCAGCTCTGCGCTGCCGAGGAGATGGCGCAGCGCCGCATCGCGTCGCGCTGGCTCTTCTAATCCGAAGACGCTGTGTTCGACGCCGTTGAGGATGCGCCCGACCAAGCCGCATAGCACCCGCCCCGGACCGCATTCCAAAAAAGTGGTGACACCGGCGGCGGCGATGCGCTCGACACTGCGCGACCACAGCACTGGACTCGCTGCTTGGCGTGCCAACGCGGCACGCATCCGCTCGGGACCGCCACCGTGATCGGCATCGACATTGCGCACGACCGGTGGCTCGGCTTCGGCGATCGCCAGCGGTGCCAGCGCCGCCTGTAGCCGCTCGACCACCGGGCGCATCAGCGGCGAGTGGAACGGCGCACTGACCGGCAGTGGCAAGGCGCGCCGTGCGCCAGCTGCGCGGCACAGCGCCACCGCCCGCTCAACCGCCGCCACATGGCCAGCGATCGCCACTTGGCCGGGGGCGTTGTAGTTGACGGCGGCAACACACTCGTCGCCGTCACCTCCAGCTGCGACACATAGCTCCTCGACACGCTCATCGTCCAAGCCGATGATCGCGGCCATCGCCCCCTGCCCGACCGGCACCGCCTCTTGCATCGCCATGGCTCGCAAGCGCACCAGACGCAGGGCAGCTGCAAAGTCCAAGGCACCGGCGCAGACCAAGGCGGTGAATTCGCCGAGGCTGTGCCCGGCCATCAGCTGCGGCACCGGGCCGCCAGCCGTGCGCCACGAGCGCCACAACGCCACCCCAGCAGTCAACAGTACCGGCTGAGTGTTGACCGTCAGCCGCAGGCGCTCCTCCGGACCCTCGGCGGCGAGCTGCCATAAGTCCTCACCCAATATATCGCCCGCCTCAGCGAAAGTCGTACGCAGCTCGGCATCGTCGGCGAGTGCGCCGAGCATGCCAACGCGCTGCGAGCCCTGTCCCGGAAACAGTAGCGCGAAAGCGGGGCGAGATGAGGGCTCAGCCGACACCATCAAGAGGGGCTGGCATGCTCCTGTGGCTCGGCTTCATCGCCATCGGCGGCGCGCTCCGGCAGCGGTTCGAACAGTCGTCGCCCGCGGTAGAAACCGTCTGCGGTGACGGCATGGCGCCGGTGGGGCTCACCGCTGAGCGGATCCACCGCCAGCGTCGGTGGCCGCAAGCCATCATGGGAGCGTCGCATATCGCGCTTTGAACTGCTCTTGCGCCCTTTCTGCACTGCCATCAAGCAAGTCTCCTATGTGGGGCTGAAACTCGTCACTTCAGCAGATTATTGTAACGCGCCGGACAAATACTGAGATCGTGCATCGCGTTCATCGGGGTGCCGAGTAGTACTTCGTCACCCACCACCCAGTCCAAGTCCATCGAACCATCACTTTCGAGCAACACCGGATCGAGCGATTTGGGCAGGCGGGCGGCGGCGGCATCATCGGCCACCACACCCCACTGGACGCGGGACTCAAAGCACCAGTCCATCTCATCTAAGCAACGCTGGCAGGGCAGGCGCAACAGCGCCCGCACCATGCCGGTCACCAAGCAGCGCCGCGCGCCATCCTCTGAAAATTGCAAGCTCAGCGACACCGTGCCAGCTGTGGACAGCGCGGCCAAACGCGGCAGACGCGCCAGCGACAAGTCGCCGCAGATGTGGCTGCCGACCAATCGTTGTGGGCGCAGCCGATGCGGCAGCTCGCCGCCCGGCATCAGCGCAAACCGGTCAACAGCGCACTTAAGCGCTGAGCAAAATGCGAGGCGAAGCGATTGAGCAGTCGGCTGGTCAATTCCTCCTGCCGGGTGAAATCGACCGACGACTCGGTCTCCACAACCTCGCGGACCACAAAATCAACGCTACCAAGTGCATCGATCAGGCCCAGTTCCAAGGCCTGCTCACCGGTCCATACCTTGCCGCTGAACAACTGCTCGCTACTGACCAAGCGGTCGCCACGTCCGGCACGCACCCGCTCGATGAACTGTTGGTGGATGATGTCGAGCATAGCCTGTAAATCGGCACGGGACGCCTCGCTCAGCGGCGAAAAAGGATCCAAAAATCCCTTGTCCTCGCCGGCGACCACCAAACGACGCTCGACGCCGAACTTGGCCAGTGCCTCGCTGAGGCCGAAGCCGTTGTAGACCACACCGATGGAGCCAATCAAGCTGGCGCGGGCAGCGTAGACACTGTCCGCGGCAACCGCCACATAGTAGGCGGCGGAAACCCCCGTGTCACCAACCACGGCGTAAATTGGCGTGTCGGAATACTCAGTGCGCAGACGCAAAATCTCCTCATGGATCAGATCCGCTTGAACCGGGCTACCGCCCGGGCTGTCGATGGCCAGCACCACTGCCCGCGTCTGCTCATGCGCAAAGGCATCGCGCAGACCTGCAACCACCAGATCGGCAGCTGCTGGCTCGCCAGCCAAGATGACCCCGTCGAGATGCACGACAGCGGCGTGACCGCCCGACCAATCGATGACTCGACCGGGAAATGAGGCCACACCGCCGAAGCCGCCCCGCACCGAAGTCGTCAGCGCGGTGAACAGAACCACCAATAAGAGCAGGCTAAAAAGACGCCAGAGAGTGGTCGAGCGCCGCCGGCGACGCTGTTCGAGGATGATCGTGCGCAACAACTGCACCAGCACCGCCGTACTCAGCGGTGCATCTGTCCGCTCGGCTTGCCGGGAAGCATCATCATGTTCGACCACGCGCCCTGTCCTCCTGTGACGACAGCGAGTGCCACGGCACTCCCGACCAACGACATCGTCATTTTAGCAGGCTCAGCGCACCACTCCCTCATCAGCAGCTGGCGAGGCCAGCGCCGCCACCGCGCCGCAGACGCTCCAGCACGCAACGCAGCTCCTCCGGCAGCGCAGCACGCACTTTCAGCGGTCGCCCGCCGTGGCGCAGAGACAGCGAAGTGGCATGCAGGAATTGCCGCCGCAAACCCCAGCTGGCGAGACGACGGTTCCAGCGCCGGTCACCATAGCGCTCATCGCCAGCGATGGGGTGCCCCACCGCCTCCAAATGGACTCGCAACTGGTGGGTGCGGCCAGTTAGCGCCTGCGCTGCCACCAAGCTGAGCCCGGCGGCCGGAAAGTGCTCGCAGAGGCGAAAACGACTCCGAGACGGATAGCCGCTGAGCTGCACCCGCACCCGCCGCCCGCCAGCACAGCGCTCGGGACGCGAAAGCGGTAGGGAAATACAGTTGTGCACCGACGTCCACGCACCGACCACCAAGGCCAGATAACAGCGACCGACCCGGTGCTCACGCAGAGCGCTGTGCAGTGCGCGCAGGGGCTCGCCACAACGTGCCAGCAACAGGCAACCGGAGGTGTCGCGGTCGAGGCGGTGCGCCAGCTCGATGCCACGCCATTGCGGGTAGGTAGCGCGAAGACGCTCGATCAGCCCGTCGCGCAGCCCGCTACCGCCATGTACCGCGAGCCCCGCAGGCTTGTCCAACACCAGTAGATCGCGATCGCTGTAGAGCGTCATCGCTGGCAGATCCAGCGCGCGGGAGACCCGCGCCGCAGGCGGCGGCGAGAGGCGCAGCGGTGGAATGCGCACACGCTCGCCACCGCACAACCTGTGGGAAGGCGCGACCCGGCCACCATCGACGCGCACCTCGCCGCTGCGCACAGCACGGTAGAGTCGCCCGCGCGGCACGCCGCGCAACAGGCCAGCTAAATAATTGTCCAGCCGCCGACCGGAATGATCTGCGCTGACCACGTGGTGGCTCACCCCATGCCCCACCGACCCGGATTTCACGGTGCCACCACCGCCCCCTAGCAGTGCTAGCGATTGTTAATGCGGGCGCGCAACGAGGCCCCAGGGCGAAATAACACCGTGCGCCGAGCATTCACCCACACCAGCTCGCCGCTACGCGGGTTGCGCGCCAAACCGGCCTTGCGCATGCTGACTCTGAAACTGCCGAAGCCGCGCAGCTCGACGGATTGGCCAGCGGCTAAGGATGCCGCCACGCTGCGCACGACGATGCGAACCGCCTCGTCGAGGTCGGCGCGATTGAGATCCGGATGCCGCCTATACAGGCGGCCACAGAGCTCGGCACGCGTCATCGCCGCAGCACCCCGACCCAGCAACTGCTGCCCGCGCGCCCCACTCGCTAGGCCTCAGACTCCGGGGTCGAGTCATCATCGGGCTGACTGTCCACTCCCGCTCCCTGGGCATCCAGCAGCTGGCCGATGGCACCACGACGAGGTGCCGCTGTCTCCGCCAGCTCCTTGAGCGTCTCTTCGCAGTCACGCGGCGACAACACCACCCGACGCTGCCGATGGTCCAGATCGATGATGCGCAGCTGCATGCGCTGGCCAATGGACAGCAAGTCGCGCATGCCGTCCGGTGCCAATTCCTCACCCAGCTCGGCAACCCGCAACACACCACGCACCTCGCCCGGCTCATCCCAGTCCAGCAGCAAGGTGGCTGAACGGGCACCGGTTTTCTCCACCATAGCGGTCACCACTGAATCCATCGGGTATTGCTTGATATAGCTGCTGAGCGTATCGCTCAACTGCTTGACACCTAGGGAGATGCGCTCGCGATCGGTGTCGATGGCGATCACCATGACCTCGATCTTCTCGCCGCGGGAATAGCGCTGTAGCAGGCTCTGCTGCTCCGCTGGCGCGGCACCAGAGGCTTCCTCCGCCAAGTCCGAGACATGCGCCAGACCGGAAATGCCGCCCTCCAGCTCGATAAACAGGCCGAAATCGGTGATCGAGCGCACGATGCCTTCGAGGCGATCGCCCTTCTTGTGCTGCCCGGCAAAATCCTGCCACGGATTACCCCGGCAACGCTTGGTGCTGAGCGAAATGCGGTGGCGCTCGACATTGACCTCCAGCACCTCGACCTCAACCTCTTGACCGACATGCACATAGCGAGAGGGCTGTACATGCTGGCTGGTCCAGTCCAACTCGGAGGCGTGCACCAATCCCTCAACGCCGGGCTCCAGCTCGGCAAAGCAACCGTATTCCATGATCTTGGTCACCCGCACCTGCACCCGGGCACCGGGCTGGTACTTGCGCTCAATGCTGTTCCAAGGATCCTCCGCGAGCTGCTTGAGCCCCAGTGAGATACGTTGCGTCTCGGGATCGAAACGCAAGACTTTGACCTCTAGTTCTTGACCTGTCTGCACCACCTCTTCGGGACGGTTGACACGCTTCCACGACATGTCAGTCACATGCAACAGGCCGTCGACCCCGCCGCCCAAACCGATGAAGGCACCGTAATCCATCATATTTTTGACCGTGCCCTTGAGCACCTGCCCCACGGCTATCTTCGCCAAGATGCCCTCGCGCTCACCGCTGTGCTCTTCCTCCAACACAGCGCGGCGCGATAACACCACATTGTTGCGCTCGGCCTCGAGACGGATGATACGGAACTCCAGCGTCTGCCCCTCCAAATCAGAGATGTCCTGCACCGGGCGACGCTCCACCAAGGAGCCGGGCAAAAAGCCACGCACCATGCCTTCGACATCGACGGTGTAGCCGCCCTTGACCTTGCCCGAAATCAGCCCAGTCACCGTGCCACCCTCTTTGTGGCACTGTTCAAGCCGCCCCCAAACCTCTTGACGCCGCGCTTTCTCGCGTGACAGCTGGGTGCAACCGAGGCCATCGTCGATAGTCTCGAGGACCACCTGCACCGGATCGCCAACCTCTAGCGCTCGCTCGCGCTCCTCTTCGAGGAACTGGCGGCGCGGGATCAAGCCCTCAGATTTAAGGCCAGCGTGTACAGTGACATATTGATCGTCCAGCGCCATCACCACCGCCGTCACCAGCTTGCCCGGCACGCAGTCCAAAGTGTTTGCACTCTGGCTGAAGAGGGTGGCGAAGTCGGGCGCTCCCCCGGCAAGGGTGCCGCTGTCTGCAGCCGCTAGGTCTGTGCTGGTATTGTCTGTCATCGTGATGTCTCCCCTGCCCTGTCGTCTGTGATTCAGCATCCCTGCCAATGCTGCAACACCAAGGCTGCAACTCGGACAGCTGACAAGGAGCTGCTATCGATGGTGACTGCGTCCGGTGCCGCACAAAGCGGCGATGAAGCACGTGAACGATCACGGCGGTCGCGGCGACGCAAATCAGCCAAAACATCCTCTATAGTAGCGAGCTCGCCGCACTCTTTCAACTGAGCCTGGCGGCGGCGGGCGCGCTCAGCCAGCGAAGCCAGTAAAAAAATCTTCAACGGAGCATCGGCAAAGACCACCGTGCCGATATCGCGACCATCGGCAACCAAGCCTGGCAAACGTCGGCAACGGTGCTGATAGCCGAGCAAGGCGCGGCGCAGCGCTGACAGCGGGGAAACCTCGGAGGCGCGCCGACCGACCCGCTCACTACGCAGTGCGCTGTCGGCATCGTCGCGCTGCAGCACACCCGGCACAGCGTCGACCGAGGACAGCAGCAGCTCCTCGTCGTCGGGCGCAATGCCGCGCTCCAAGGACAGTAGAGCCACCGCGCGATACAACCGGCCGCTGTCCAGACGGTGCCAGCCCAATTCGGCAGCGAGCAAATCGGCCACCGTGCCCTTGCCCGAGCCACTGGGGCCATCCAACGCGATCACCGGTGCCACCACCGGCTCAGCTCACCACCGTCAACGGCAAGCCGAGAGCCGCCGCATCGGCGGCGAAATCCGGCCATGAAGTGCGCACATTATCGCAGTCATCGATGCATATGGTGCCGCGGGCGGCACCGGCAGCGCAGGCAAAGGCCAGCGCCACGCGGTGGTCGCCAGCACTGTGGATGCGCCCGGCACCCAGCTGCCCGCCACGAATCGCCAAGCCCGCCGCGCGCTCCTCGACTTCGATGCCCAGTGCAGCGAGAGCGAGCGCCATGCTCCGCAGGCGGTCGCTCTCTTTGTGGCGCAGCTCGCTGGCACCGTCGAATTCGGTGACCCCGCTGGCAGCGGCGGCTGCCACACACAGCGCCGGGAATTCATCGATGCTACCGGGCACCGCCGCCGGATCAATGCGGATGCCGTGCAGCGGCGCGTGGCGCACCGAGATATCGGCCACCGGCTCACCGCCTTGATCGCGCACTGCATGCACGCCCAGATCGGCACCCATGGCGCGCAAAATGTCCAAACCGCCAGTGCGGGAGGGATTGACCCCAACACCGCGCAACAGCAGTTCCGAACCGGGCGTGAGGCTGGCACCGACCAGCAGAAACATGGCTGAGGAAATATCGCCCGGTAGCTGCAAGTCGACATCGCCGCGCAGCGGCCCGCCGACAATAGCCAGCGCACCGTCCCGGTACCGCGTCGGGCGACCATACCGTGCGAGCAAGCGCTCACTGTGGTCGCGGCTGGGTGCTGGCTCCTCGATCAGCGTCTCACCGTCCGCACCGAGAGCGGCCAGCAGCAGGCAGGACTTGAGCTGGGCGCTGGCCACCGGCAGGCACCAGCGAATCGCCAACAGCGCGCTACCGACACCGGCCAAGCGGATCGGCGCGGTGCCGCCCGGGGCGGTCTCCACCACCGCGCCCATGCGCCGTAGCGGCACCGCGATGCGCTCCATCGGCCGCCGCCGTAGCGAGCTGTCGCCGTCCAGTACGACGGCGAAAGGACAGGGTGCCAAAAGCCCTGCCAACAGGCGCATCGAGGTGCCGGAATTGCCCAAGTCCAAGCTGTGATCAGGGGCACGCAGGGCGGCCCGCCCACGCCCGACAATGCGCAGCTCGCCACCCGCGCCGGGGCCCTCGCAGGCGACGCCGAGCGCACGCACCGCCGCCAGCGTGGCCAGACAATCCTCGCTGCACAGAAAACCGCCGATGTGGGTCTCTCCCTCAGCGATGGCAGCCAACATCACGGCTCGGTGCGAGATCGATTTGTCACCCGGCACGCGCAGCTCGCCGCGCAGGGCACCGCCCGGCTCGACCAGATAGGAACTCACCGCCCGTCACTCAGGCGGCGAGCGCCACCACATAGCGCTGCAACGAGCGCTCATCCACCGCCACACCCGGCAGCGGCGCGGCGGCGGCAGCGGCGATGTCGCGCAGCCCACCAGCGGCATAAGACAGCACATCGCTGCGCTGCGGCAAGCATTCCAACACCGCCACCGCCACCAAGCGCTGCAGCGGCACGGCATCGACGGCGGCAGCGGCATCCAAACCCAAGCGGCGACACAGCGCTGCCGCCGCTTCAAAGCGCTCAGCACAGCGTGTGGTACCGGCAGCGGCGACACGCGCCAGACTGCGCAGCTGACGGTGGTGGTCGCGCAACGCCGCCGCCAGTGGCGCACGATTGGCGTGCTCGATATCTCGCCACAGGGAGGGATTGCTGGTGGCGATACGCAGCTTGGCGCCGACCGAACTCAGCGCGCGGGCTGCCACATGTGGCAGATGGCTGGTGCGTGCCAACAGCTCGTCGTGCTCGGCCGCATCCAACCGCACCGGCTCGGCACCCAGTGCGCGCCACAGCGTCTCGACACGCGCCAGCGCGGCCGGTGCGGCATCCACCGCCGGGCACAGCACCACGCGATGCCCATCAAACAAGGCGGCATCCGCCGCCGCCGCACCGCTGCGCTCGGAACCGGCCAAGGGGTGCCCGGGGATCAGTGTCGGCGGCATCCGCCCAAACAAATCCAGTGCCGCCTCGACCACACAGACTTTGACACTGGCGCAGTCGCTGATCACCAGCTGCTCCAACGGCACCCCGGAACGCTGCGCCAGCGCTGCAAATACCGACGGCACCGCACTCGGCGGCACCGCCAACAAGACCAAGTCCCCAGCCCGCAGTGCAGCCGCATCGTCAACGACACAATCGACCAAGCTGGCATCCAAGGCGGCGCGCGCCGCCGCTGGCGAGTTGTCCCAGCCGACAATCTGTCCACCGTGCCGGCGCTCGCGTGCGGCGGCGGCCACCGAAGCGCCGATCAGCCCCAAGCCGACGATGACCAAACGACCCGACATGACGCTCAGCGCTGGCTGCCGAGGGCGGCGGCCAGCGCCTTGAGGAAGCGCTGGTTATCGGCCTCGGTGCCGATGGTGACGCGCAGCCGCGCTGACAAGTCGTAGTCCTCGGCCACCGGACGCACGATGACACCGGCGGCGAGCAGGGCGGCATACACGCGCGCGGCACCAGCATCACCATCTGGCACGGCAAAGCAGAGGAAATTGCCAGCCGAGGGGATGACCGGCAGCCCGAGAGCTGCCAAACCGTCCAGCAGCTGCTCATGGCCAGCACGGTTGACGGCGCGGCTACGGCGCTGGTGAACCGCGTCGTCCAGCGCGGCCAGCGCCGCCAGCTGACCCACAGAAGAGACACTGAATGGTGCCCTCACTCGCTCCAATAGCTCGGCGATGGCTGGGTCGGCGACCGCATAGCCCACGCGCAGACCAGCGAGGCCGTGGAGCTTGGAAAAAGTCCGGGTCAACACCAAGTTGTGGAAACGGCGCGTCAGGTCGATGCCATCCGGATAGTCGGGCGACTCAGCATACTCGCAATAGGCCTCGTCCAACACCAAAATGACCTCTGGCGGCAACGCCGACAGCAGCTGAAAAAGCGCCTCGGCACCGAGCCAAGTACCGGTGGGATTGTTGGGGTTGGCGAGGTAGACCAAGCGGGTGTCGGCACGCAATAGGCGCAGTATGGCGACCGGATCCGCGCCCCAATCACGCGCTGGTGCCACCAGCGCCTCGGCACCGCTGAGCGCGACCGCGATCGGGTAGACGACGAATGCGTGCTGAGAATAGATCGCCGAGTTGTCAGCCGACAGAAAGCACTGCGCCAACAGCAACAGCAACTCGTTGGAGCCACAGCCGAGCACGACGCGCTCGGCATCCACCTCAAGTCGCTCGGCCAGCGCCCGCTTCAGTGCATCGCCGCTGGCATCGGGATAGCGGTGCAAGGTGGCGAGCTCGCCGCGCAGCGCGGCGACGGCGCGTGGCGACGGCCCCAAGGGGTTTTCGTTGCTGGCCAGCTTGAGGATGGAGCTGGCGGGCAAGCCGAGACAGCGGTGCAATTGCTCCTCTGGCATACCGGGACGGTAGGGACGCAGACGCGCCGCGCCGGGGTTGGCCAGCGCGGCAAGATCTACCGCCATCAATCGCTCGCCTGAGGATAGGAGCCGAGTACCTTCATCAACGCACAGTGACGCTCGACAGCCGCGAGCGTGGCGGCGACGGCACGGTCATCGCGATGACCAGCGAATTCGAGCAGGAAGCTGTAGCCGCTCTGCCATGGGTGGCTGCTCAAATGACTCAGCGAAATGCCGGCATCGGCGAAGGGGCTCAGCGCGTCGCGCAGGGCACCGCTACGATCGCGCAGAGTGATCAGGACCGAGCTGCGGTCGCGACCGCTAGCTGGCACCGGATACCGTCCCAAGACCACAAAGCGAGTGGTGTTATCCGCCTCGTCATGGATATTGCGGGCAACGGCGCGCAGGGTGTGGCTGCGCTCGGCCAAGCTGCCAGCAACAGCGAACAGCCCGCCCTGCTCGCTGGCTTGGCGAGCCGCCTCACCGCTACTCTCCACCGCTTGGCGCGGAATACCTGGCCAGTGCTGGTCGAGCCAACGCCGACACTGAGACAGAGCCTGGCTGTGACCGGCGATGCAGCTCGGCACAGCGGGGCCCTCGGCGGCGGCCAGCAGGTGCAGGCGCACCGGCAGCTGGCGTTCGCCTTGGAGCAGCAGACTGGATTCGCGCAAGCTGGCGAGCGTGGCACTGACGACACCACCAGTGGAGTTCTCCAGCGGCACCAAGCCGTAATCCACCTCCTCCGAGACCACCGCACGGAACACTTCGGCGATGGTGGTGCAGGCCAGACCCGGCGCGTCGGCACCAAAATGCGCAATCAGAGCTTCCTCGCTGAAAGTCCCGCTGGGACCGAGGAAGGCCACCGCCTGCGGCTGCTGTAGGCGCAGGCTGGCGACCATGATGGCACGAAAAATCGTCTCCAGCTCGCCGATCGGCAAGGAGCCATCGGCGGCATCGACCAAGCGCTGCACCACGGCCCGTTCGCGCACCGGGGAGTGGAATGCCTCGGGTGCCAAGCCGTGGGCGCGTTTGGCTGCGCCGATCTCCAGTGCCAGCTGTGCGCGGCGCTGCAACAAGACCAGCAACTGGTCATCGACGCTGTCCACCACAGCGCGCAGGCGCTCCAATTCTCGTGCAGCATCCGACACGGTCAAAGCACAAATCCCGATATTCCCAAGGCGGTATTATAGGGTGCGGCACCCGCGCTGAGCCATTTCCATAGGCACCATACGACGACTCAGTCGGGCTTTGCGCTACAGCGGCTGGAGACGGCGCTCAACCCCGTCGCCGCTCGAAATCGGCCATGAATTCCACCAGTGCGGCAACCGCCTGCTCGGGCACCCCGTTGTAGAGACAAGCGCGCATACCTCCGACCGAGCGATGGCCTTTGAGGTTGAGCAAGCCCGCATGCGTCGACTCGCGCAGAAAATCACCCTCCAACTCGGGCTTGGCCAGCAGGAAGGGCACACTGGTGCGGGAACGGCTGCTAGGATGTACCGGATTGTCGTAAAAATCACTCTGATCCAGCGCCGCGTAGAGCTGTGCGGACTTGCGCTGGACACACTGCTCCATGGCATCCAAACCGCCCTGCTCCCCGATCCAGCGCAGCATCAGCGCAGTGATATACCAAGAGAAGACCGGCGGGGTATTCTGCATCGAGGAGGCCGCGTCCACACACTGGTAGTGCAACACACTCGGTGTCTCGGGACGAGCGCGGCCAAACAATGCGCGGCGCACCAGCACCACCGTCAGGCCAGCTGGCCCCAAGTTCTTCTGCGCACAGGCATAGACCAGCCCCAAGCGGCTCCAATCTAAGCGCCGCGTCAGCAATTCGGAGGACATATCGGCCACCAAAGGCAAAGTGAGTGGGTCTACACCGGTGTCCGGCGGCGTCTGGAACTGCAGACCGCCGATGGTCTCGTTGGCGGTGTAGTGCACATAGGCAGCACCGGATGACGGTCGCCAATCCGACAAGTCGTCGAGGGCAGCGCGCCCCTCGCGGCGACAGCGCACATCGACGGTGTGTGGCACACAGTAGCGCCGCGCCTCATCGATGGCACCGGCGGCCCAGTAGCCGCTGTGCAGGTAGTCAGCACCATCGGTCGCACCGAGTAAATTCATCGGCACGGCGGCGAACTGCCCGCGTGCGCCGCCATGCAGGAACAACACGGCAAAATCCTCTGGCAAAGCCAACAACGCCCGCAACTTTCGCTCGGTTGCGGTGGCCAGCTCGACGAAGGCCTCACTGCGGTGGCTGAGCTCCAACACCGAGCCACCACTGTGCTGCCAGTCGAGCAACTCCTCACGTGCGCGCTCGAGTACCGCCTCGGGCAGGGCGGCTGGCCCAGCAGCAAAATTGAATGGTCGGCTCATGCCCGGTCGGCATCCCCGGCGGCGGCTTCGCTCGACGCCACCTCAGCGTCAGCAGACACGCTGTGGAAACAGGCCACATCGGCCACCTGCTCGGCGCTGCGCAGACGTGCGATGCGCACCCCGGCGGCACCGCGCCCCAAGACAGGTACCTCGTCGATCGGGATACGCAGCAAAGTGCCGCGATCGCTGACCACCCAGGCTTCGCCACCGGGCTGCACCGGCAATACGGCGACCAGCGCACCGTTGCGCTTGCCGACACGCAGCGCGATCACCCCCTGCCCGCCGCGATGCCGATGGGGGAAGTCGTCGCAACGCAATAGCTTGCCATAACCTGCCTGCGTGACACCGATCAGCATCGTTCCCGCTCGGGACAGTTCCAGCACCATCGCCACCAAGCGCTGGCCGGGCGGCAGGCGCAGACCGATGACACCGCGCGCCGGGCGGTGCTGGGCGCGCACCTCCGCCGTCGAGAAGCGGATGCCCTTCCCATTGCTGCCAAACATCATCAGGCTCTCGTCGGTCTCACTGAGCCGTGCCGCCACCAGTTCGTCGCCGGGCAACAGACCGATAGCGCGCACACCGCTGGTGCGCGGACGCGAGAAAGCGCTGAGCGGCACTTTTTTGATGCGCCCTTGGGCGGTCGCCAACAGTACCCAGCCCGGAACCTCAAAAGACGACACCGGTAGCAGAGCCGTCACGCGCTCACCGTCGGCCAGCGACAACAGATTGACCAAGGGGCGCCCGCGGGTGCCACGCGAGGCCATCGGGATGCGGTAAACCTTGAGCCAGTAGACGCGGCCATGATCGCTGAAACACAGCAGGGTGTTGTGGCTGCGCGCCACCAGCAACGTCGCCATCAAGTCCTCGGTGCCGACACCGGCACCCTGTTTGCCGGTGCCACCGCGGCGCTGGGCACGGAATTCGTCCGGCGACTGAGCCAGCGCGTAGCCATCTCGGCTGACGGTGACGATGCGCGGCTCGTCCGGGATCAGGTCTTCTTCCTCCAAATCCTCTTGGTGCTCAACCAGCTCGGTGCGGCGCTCGTCACCATAGCGCTCGAGCAATTCGTGCAGCTCGGCGCGCAGCACCGTGGTCAGACGGTCGGGATCGCGCAGAATCTCCAGTAGCCCGCCGATCTCCGCGACTTTCTTGTGGTACTCGTCGAGAATTTTGCCCTGCTCCAAGCCGGTCAGCCGCTGCAAACGCAATTCGAGAATCGCATTGGCTTGGGGCTCGGAGAGTTGGTATTCGCCGCGCAGAGGCTCAGCGGTGGGCTCAGCGGTGGGCTCAGCGAGCTCGAGCTCGTCGCGCAACAACGCCGGGTCGGCCAACTGAGCGACTGGACACGGCCAAGTGCAGCCCATCAAACTCTCGCGCGCCACCGCTGGCGACGGCGCCTTGCGGACCAACTCGACCACGGCATCAATATTGGCCGAGGCGACCAGCAAGCCCTCTAGCAAACGCGTGCGCAGCCGCGCCTTGCGCAGCAAATGTAGCGAGCGCCGCGTAATCACCTCGCGGCGGTGGGCGAGAAAATACTCCAGCAGCTGCTTCAAATTGCAACGCTGCGGCACCCCATCCACCAGCGCCACCATGTTGATGCCAAAGGAGACCTCCAGCGCGGTCAGTGCGTAGAGGCGGTTGAGCAATACATCCCCCATCTCGCCCCGCCGCAGCTCGATGACGATGCGCACACCATCCTTGTCCGATTCGTCACGCAGCTCGCTGATGCCAGTCAATTTGCGTGCGCGCACCAAGGCGGCGATGCGCTCCACCAAGCGCGCTTTGTTGACCTGATAGGGAATCTCGCTGACGACGATGTGCTGACGCCCACCGGCATCGGCGGGCGTGATCAGCTCGGCGCGGGCGCGGATGCGCATGCTGCCACGCCCCTCGCGGTAGGCGCGGCGGATGCCAGCACAGCCATTGATGATGCCAGCGGTGGGCAGATCTGGCCCGGGCAGGCATTCCATCAGCTGCTCGCAGTCCAGCTCGGGGTCATCGATCAGGGCCAAGCAGGCGGCGATGACCTCGGCCAGATTGTGCGGCGGAATATTGGTCGCCATACCGACAGCGATACCGGCGGCACCGTTGATGAGCAGGTTCGGCACCCGCGCTGGCAACACCGACGGCATCTGTTCGCTGGCATCGTAGTTGGGAACAAAGTCGACCGTATCGTGTTCGATATCGGCCAACAGCTCACCGGCCAAGCGCGTCATGCGCACCTCGGTGTAGCGCATCGCCGCCGGGGAATCGCCGTCCACCGAGCCGAAGTTGCCCTGGCCATCAACCAGCAGATAGCGCAACGAAAAGGGCTGCGCCATGCGCACGATGGCATCGTAGACAGCAGAGTCACCATGTGGATGGTATTTACCGATCACATCGCCGACGACGCGCGCCGATTTCTTGTAGGACTCGTTGAAGCTGTTATTCAGCTCGCGCATCGCGAACAGCACACGGCGGTGCACCGGCTTGAGGCCATCGCGAACATCGGGCAGGGCGCGCCCGACGATCACGCTCATCGCGTAGTCAAGATAGGAGCGGCGCAGCTCGTCCTCAATGCTGACCGGCTGGACTTCCTTGGCAAATTCCGCCATCGGATCCCATTTTTAAAGTAGCGGGGCGGGGGCGGGAGCGGGGCGTTCTGAATCCACAACGCGAACCTGCCAGCGCCGATAAATGATAGCACAAGCGGCGCTGGCGGCAGTGTTGAGGCGCGGTGCACCCACCAGCAGGGACGCGTTACAATCGCCGACATGCAACATGCCGCCACCGTCGCACTCTACCTCGCCGCCGCTGCCGCCCAAGGACTCGCGCTGGGGCGCGCCCCAGCGTACCGCCTCGCACCGTGGCTGTTCGCGTTCAGTGCGCTGGCCGTGCTCAGTCACGCCACCCTGTTGTGGCGGCAGGTGGTAACCCCCGCCGGGCCATCGCTGGGTACTGGCGAGGCTCTGTCGCTATTTCTCTGTGTCAGCTGCGGCGTGGCGCTGGCCTACAGCCGCCTGCGCCCTTCGGTCGACCGCCTGTTGCTAGTGCTCTATCCGCTGGCGGCAGTCGCCGTGGTACTGGCGGCAGTGCTACCAGGAGAGCACGCGCCACGGCTGTGGCGGGGCGGCATCCAGCTGCATGTGCTGCTGTCGGTGCTATCCTTCGCACTGCTCGGCATCGCCTCACTGCAGCTGCTGTGCCTGCACCATCTACAGGAACGACTTAAACAGCACCGCCTCGGCGGCTTGTTGCCCTATCTGCCGCCATTGCAGAGCCAACGCGAAATCGCCGACCACACGCTGGCACTGGGCACCGGGCTGCTACTGGCGGCACTGCTGAGCGGAGCGCTGTTCCTGCCCGGGGAACAGGGTCTCCACTCAGGCTTGCGATGGAAAATCCTATTCTCTGCGCTGGCGCTGGCGCTCTACGGCACATTGCTGGTCTTGCGCCACCACGGCGAGGCGGGCGGGCGACTCGGTACCGCGCTGGTGGTGGGCGGCTTCGCCTGCCTGCTGGTGAGCTATTTCGGCGGCCAGCTAGCCGATGCCCTGTAGGCCTTCGTCTGGCGGTGCTGCCACCGGGCGCACTTGCCAGACGGAAGCGGCTGGTACATGATTGATATTCGCGCCGAGTAGTGGCCGTGCCAGCGGGCACCTGAATTGATTTGAGCGAAATCTCCCCCGGCGCACTGCTACTCACCTTGGGTGGCCTGCTGTTGCTATCGGGCTTCTTCTCCAGTGCCGAAACGGCGATGCTGGCACTGGATCGTTACCGGCTCAAGGTGCTGGTGAGTGAGGGGCATCGCGGGGCGCAGCGCACCGCCCGCCTGTTGCGCCGTAAAGACCGGTTGCTCGGGCTGATCCTGCTCGGCAACAACTTGGTCAATATCAGTGCCTCGGCGATCACCACCATACTGGCGCTCAATCTATTCGGCGATGCCGGTGTGGCGGTGGCCACCCTCGCGCTGACGCTGATCATCATCATCTTCGCCGAGATCGGTCCCAAGACCGCCGCCGCCCTGCACCCAGAGGCCTTCATCTCCCCCGCCAGCATGGTGCTGTTGCCACTGTTGTACCTGCTGTGGCCAGCCGTGTGGGTGCTGAACACGATGAGCAACTTGATGCTCGGCCTATTCGGGGTCGACCCGCAAAAGCACGGCACCAATGAGGGCACGCTGGGGCGCGAGGAACTGCGCATCCTGTTGTTGGATCCGGACAACCAAGCACTGCCGGATGTGCACCGCCATCTGTTGCTCAACCTGCTCAACTTGGAGAAGACCACAGTGGATCACATCATGGTGCCGCGCAGCGAGGTGCGCAGCATCGACATCGAGTCCGGGCGGGCAGAATTTGAACGCCAACTGGACAACAGTCGCCTGAGCGAGGTGCCGCTGCATTTCCAGCAGCACGAGAATATTGTCGGCATGCTGACGCTGAGCGATGCGCCCAAGCTGCTCCAGGGAACTTGGCATGCGCGGCGCTTGCGGCGGGTCATGCAAAAGCCGTATTTTATCCCCGAAGGCACCCCGCTACTGGCCCAACTGCTCGCTTTCCGCACTCAGCGCAGCAATACCGGTTGCGTCGTCGACGAGTACGGCGTCTTCCAAGGTATCGTCACGTTGCACGACATCTTGGAGGAGATGGTCGGCAAGATGGGCCTAGGTAGCAACACCCGGCTGAGCGTTGCCTACCCCCAAGCTGACGGCAGCTTCATCATTGATGCCAGTGCCCCGGTACACGACATCAATCGCACCTTGGGCTGGCAGCTGCCTACCGACGGACCCAATACGCTCAATGGTCTGATTATCGAGCGCATGGAACTGATCCCCAAGCTCGGACTCGGTTGCCGCCTTGGCGACTATGTCGTCGAGGAGATCATCAATGTGCGCGGCCATGTCGTGCAGCGCGCGCGGCTCCACTATCTACCGCTGCACCAAAACGACGAGGAGTCGGCAGAGAGCGGCGACGAAGCGGCTCAGGCGGAGGCGCTCCCCAACTCTGCAAAAAGGGATTTAGCCCAAGCGTAGTCGGCCTTGCCGCTGGGCGAGCGCTGCATACGCTCGACCAAGTGCAGACGGCGCGGCAATTTGAAACTGGCCAGCTCGGTGCGGCTGTGTTCTTGCAACTCCTCCAATGTCGGGCTCGTGCCCGCGCGCGGCTCCACCACCGCCGCAACACACTCGTGCCAACGCTCGTGGGGAGCGGCGGTGACGACGGCGTCGAGCACATCCGGATGCGATTTGAGCACCTGCTCCACCTCCTCTGGAAAAACCTTCATGCCACCGGAATTGATGCACACTGAGCCGCGCCCCAAAATCGTAATGCGACCATCTGCCTCGACCATCGCCATGTCGCCAGAAAGCGAATAGCGCCGCCCGTCGGCACCGATGACAAAGGTCTCGGCGCTCTTTTTCTCATCCTTGTAGTAACACAGCGGCAGATCACCTGTGGTCGCCAAGTGACCGACCGTGTCCGAGCCCGGTGCGACCACACGCAGCTCATCGTCCAGTACGCTGCAGCCAGACACCGGGGTGATAGTCGGGCCGCCGCGCATGGCGGTGGCACCCGACTGGATCACCGACATGCCGTGGCTACCGCTCTCCGAAGAGCCGACGCCATCCAGCATGAGCAGCGACGGGAAGCGGCTGAAGAACTCGTCTTTGACTGCGGGCGAGAACAGCGCCGCTGTACTGGTCACCAACGCCAGCGAAGAGACATCGATGGTAGCGCCCAACTCGGCGAGCTTTTCGATCATCGGCCGCGCCATCGCATCGCCAGTCAGCATCATGCCCTCAATGCGCTCGCGCTCGACTAAGCGCCAAGCCCGCTCGGCCTCGAAGCGCTCCATCAGCACCATGCGGCGGCCACCGAAAGCGCCACCCATCACCGCCCACTGACAGGCACCGTGCATCAGCGGTGCTAGCGAGAGCATCGTCATCGAGTCACTCTCCATGCCGCGCCGCACCAAATCCATCGGCTCCTTGGCGCGTTCACCAGTGACGGCATCGACCCCACCACCAAGGGCGAACAGTACATCGCCGTGGCGCCACACCACGCCCTTGGGCATGCCGGTGGTGCCACCGGTGTAAAGCATGTAGAGCGCGTCCGCCGTGCGCGGCGCGAAATCGCGCTCTGGCGAGCCAGCGGCCATCATCTCCTCGTAGTCGGCATCGACCACCAAGAGCTCGGCCTCACTGCCGTCTTCCAAGCAGTACACCTCACGCAGGCTCGGCAGGCCAGCACGCACGGCGGCGAGGCGAGGCAGAAAGCGGCGCTGGCAGAAAATCGCCTTGAGGTCGGCGTTGCCCATCAGATAGCTCAGCTCGCGCTCCACATAGCGGTAGTTAATGTTGATCCACACCCCGCCCAGCTTGAACACCGCCCACAGGATCTCGACCCACTCCAAGCAGTTCATCGCATAGATGCCGACATGGTCGCCGGGACCGATACCGCGAGCGGCCAAACTGTGGGCGAGGCGATTGGCGCGCTCCTCCATCTGCCGGTAGTCGCAGCGCTGATCATCACAGATCAAGAGCTCGCGATCACCCATATGGTCCACCGCCAGCTCAAATAGATCTGCCAAATTAAAAGTGCTCATCGTGCTCCTTCCTGTCGGTGCTGGATGGCTGTTGGGCAAAGGGTGTGGACAGCGCACTAGCTCAGGCGCTAAGTCCCCGCTGTCAGTGGACGCAACGCGGCGTTGCAACGTGCTCCATTTTGCACATAGTGGCGTGCGCCTTCGATCAAGGCGGTGCGCTCAGCGGTCGAAAGCTGGCGCTGCACCCGTGCTGGCGAGCCCATCAACAGGCTTCCTGCAGGCACTTCCATGCCCTCTGTCACCAATGCGTTGGCGGCGATCAGGCAGCACTTGCCGATGCGTGCGCCGTTCAAGACCACGGCGTTGATGCCTATCAGGCTACCGTCGCCGATCACCGCACCGTGAACGACAGCATGATGGCCGATGGTGACATCGGCACCGATGCTGAGCGGGAAGCCTGGATCGGTGTGCAACATGACGAAGTCCTGCACATTGCTACCCGCGCCGATGTGGATCAGCTCGTTGTCGCCGCGCAGCACGGCATTGAACCAGATACTGGTATTCGCCTCGAGCAGCACATTGCCGATGAGCACAGCACCCGGGGCGATGAAGTGACCCTCACCGCGCAGCTGCGGGCTCTTATCGTCTAGGATATAGCGCATCTTCTGCTGCGGGAACTCCTCAGGTTGTTCCGGGATCGGCCAGCAGGCGCTGTTCAACCCAAGACGGCACCGCGGCCAAGGTCGCTGGCAAGGCCGCCAAATCACTGCCGCCACCTTGAGCGAAATCGGCGCGGCCACCGCCCTTGCCGCCGAGGCGTCCGGCAAATTCGCGCAGCAGCTCGCCGGCCGACAGCCGCGAGAGCAAGGGCTTGGCGACACCGGCCGCCAACAACAAGCGGCCATCGCGCTCGGCGGCCAAGAAGACCACGCCGCCGGTGCGATCGCGGTAGTGATCCACCGCCTCGCGCAGAGCGCGGGCGTCGCTGGCCTCGACGCGAAGCGCCAACACGGCGGTGTTGGCAACGCACACGACGGCATCCGCGCCATCCCCGCCACTCTGCGCCAAACGCTCACGCAGCGTGGCGGCCTCGGCACGCAGGGCGAGACGGCGCTCCGTCAACTGCTCCAGCTTGGCCGGCAAGCCCTCGCGCGGAGCCTTGAGTGCGCGGCCCAAGCGGCGCAGCAGCGCCGACTCGTCGTCATCGTCCAGCACAGCTGCCGGCGGCGGCACTGCGCTGGCGGCGGGCGGCGGCGGGGCCTCGCCGCCGCCCTGCGCCAGACGGGCGCGCAACAGCTCACAGTGACGCTCCAAGGCACGCAGATCAGCCTGCAGGGCGGCGAGCTGGGATTCGAGCACAGCGATGGGGGGAGCGTCGGCAGCTGCGGCGACCCGCAAACAGTCGGCGAGCCGCTGTAGCAGCTCGCCGCTCTCGCGGCGATGTGCCGCCGCCGCCGCGCCGCCTTTGCCGACGACGCGGCGCACCCCGGCGGCGACGCCGCTCTCTGAGATCAGGCAGAAATCCTCGATGTCGCCGGTGTTCCGCACATGGGTGCCACCGCAGAGTTCTACCGAGAAGGGGCGTCCGCTGTCATCCTCAGCACCCATGCTGAGCACGCGCACCTGCTTGCCGTACTGCTCACCGAACAGCGCCATCGCGCCAGCTCGGTCGGCCTCCTCCCGCGACAGCTGCGCAATCTCAACCGGCAGTTTTTTGTCAATCTGCTCCCGCACCAAGCGCTCGATCGCGGTCCACTGCGACTCGGACAGCGGCTCCGGATGGGAGAAGTCGAAGCGCGTCATCTGAGCGTTGACCAGCGAGCCGCGCTGGCGCACATGCTCGCCGAGCACGCGCCGCAGGGCAGCGTGTAGCAGGTGGGTGGCGGAGTGATTGGCGGTGATGGCACGGCGGCGATCAAGGTCTAAGATGAAGCGGAATTTGTCATCCTTCTTCAGCTGGACAGTGCCGCCATCAACAGGTCGCACCTTGAGAAAGGTGCATAGCAAGCTCCCCTCATCATTCCGGGCATGGTCGTCAGGCCACATCTCTAACTTCTGCGTATCCAATACCGCCAAACGTGCCCCTCCGGTGTCTTGCCCATCATTATTGCCTACCAGCTGTAGCCGCCCAGTGTCACCGACCTGCCCGCCCCCCTCGGCATAGAAACGATTGCGATCCAGTAGCAACCAACAAGATTCGTCACCGCTCAGCTGCACGTGCCGATCGCGCGCCAGCAGATCCGGATCGAATCCCATGACGTCAGGGGAAAACTCCGAGGGTTCATCAGGGATGAAAAGCAAAAGACCAAACTGCTGTTGTTGTTCACCATGAGTCAGATCGACCGTATCGCCGCAAAATGGCAGCCCTTGAGCTGGGATTAACAATGGCGGGATAGGGACCTCAGGGGGGCTTGCTCCCACCCGGTGTCCGCCCTCTTGCAACAGGCTTTCGCCGACGCCACCATGCCGATCTAGCGGAGGGCGACCAGCGGAGTGACGGCGCTGATTGATCAGCGCCAGATCAAAACCCTTCTCATCAAAGCGCAGCCCACGCTCGGCAGCCAGATCCCGTGTCAGCTCCCGCGGGAAACCAAAGGTGTCGTGGAGAAAGAAAATCTTCTCTCCCGTCAACTCGTCGCCGTGTCGTAGCCCGACCACCTGCTCTTCAAAAACTGCCAGCCCCTGCTCCAGCGTACGTGCGAAAAGCTGCTCCTCACGGCGCAGCACAGCTGCGATCGCCCCGGCACGCGCGGTCAACTCCGGCCAAGCCGGAGTCATCTCGTGCAGCGCTGCTGGCACCAAGTCCGCCAGTACCGGCTCGCTCGCCCCCAGCTGGTGGGCATGGCGCACAGCGCGGCGCAGGATGCGACGCAACACATAGCCGCGGCCGCTGTTGTCCGGCAACACCCCGTCGCCGACCAGCCCCACCGCCGCGCGCAGGTGGTCGGCGACGACCCGGTGGGCGGCACCGAAGCTGCCCTCGGCGCGCTCGCCACCAGCCGCCACCACCACCTCATCGACCGCTGCCATCAGAGAGCTGAACAGGTCGATATCGTAGTTACCGGCCACCCCTTGAGTGACAGCGGCGATGCGCTCCAAACCCATGCCGGTATCCACGCAGGGCTGCGGTAGAGCTCCCACCGCACGGCTGTCATCGCGCTGATACTGCATGAAAACCAAGTTCCACAGCTCGACGCAGTCGTCGGCATGGGCTTCCTCCCTGCCGCGAAAGGCGCTGGTCTCGGCATCGCGATCGTAGAAGATCTCGCTGCACGGCCCGCAGGGACCGGTGTCTCCCATCATCCAGAAATTGTCGTTGCTGGGCACCGGGACCACGCGCCGCTCGGCCTCTGCCTCACTGAAGCCCGCGTCCTGCAACAGCTGTAGCCAGATCGACTGCGCCTCTTCATCTGGTTTAATTTCATCCCCTCTAAACTCTTCCCGCTCAGGGTCAATGGCAAAGGGGTGCCCGCCGCCGTAGACCGTCACCCAAAGATGGCGGCGATCCAAGCCCAAACCCTTGTCTGCATCGGTCAGGAACTGCCATGCCAACTCGATGGCGCGCTGCTTGAAGTAGTCGCCAAAAGAGAAATTGCCGAGCATCTCGAAGAAGGTGTGGTGGCGGCTGGTATAGCCGACATTGTCGAGATCGTTGTGCTTGCCACCAGCGCGCAGGCAGCGCTGGGCAGTGACTAGGCAGGGGGCGGGCGGCGCGGCGCGCCCTAAAAAATAGTCCTTGAATTGCACCATGCCAGAGTTGGTGAACAGCAGCGAGGGGTCGCGCTGCGGCACCAGCGCAGCACTGTCCACACGGCGGTGCCCGTGGGCTTCGAAAAAATCCAGAAAAGCCCGGCGCAGGGCGGCGGTATCCACAGCCGAGATCAGTCGTCCTGCGGCTCGCGCTGACCCTGTCCGAACAGTGCCCCCGCCGACATGCCGAAGCCCCCCAGCACATGCACATGGAGGTGAAATACCGTCTGGCCACCACCGGCACCGCTGTTGATGATGACACGGTAGCCAGCGTCCAAACCCTGCTCTGCGGCCATCCGGCGCGCCACCAGCAACAGCTGGCCCAGCAATTCGCAATCACTTTCCTCGGCATCGGCCAAGCTGGGGATTGCCCGCCGCGGAATCACCAGCAGGTGTACCGGAGCCTGCGGGTAGAGATCCCGGATGACGATGCAATGCTCGTCCTCATAGAGCCGATCAGCTGGCAACTCGCCGCGCAGGATGCGGGCGAAGATGGTGTCGTCGCTCATGGTGTCGCCACTCATGATGCCGCCGCGCCCGTATCCCGCCCCGCGTCCTCGGCATCCAAGCGCCGCGCCTCCTCCGGCAACAGCACCGGAATGCCATCGCGCACCGGGTAGGCGAGACCGCTCTCCCGACACAGCAACTCGCCGCGCTCGGCATCGTATTCCAGTGCCGCCCGACTCAGCGGACAGACCAGCAATTTCAACAGCTCGGCATCCAATGTCTGCCCTGTACCCGGATTCTTCGCCATCACCCTCTCCCCTCAAGATCATCCTTCATTCGTGTGGCATGGGACCAGCCAAACGCGCCGGATCGAGACGCTTGCCAAACCAGTTGATGCGCCAATCCAAGTGTGCCCCGGTGGCGCGCCCCCCGGCCCCGACTTCCGCCAGTAACTCGCCGCGACGCAAGTGCTGCCCTCGCTGTACCAGGATTTTACTCAAATGCAAAAATGAGGATGTGACACCATGACCATGATCGAGGATCACGGTGCCGCCAGAGTAGTACATATCGGGGTGGGCGAGGCGCACGATACCCGCCGCCGGAGCATGCACTGGCGTACCGATAGGGGCGGCAATGTCGACCCCGTAGTGCGGGCGGCCCGGCACACCGTTGTATACGCGGCGGCTGCCGTAGACCCCCGTGATCGGCCCGATCAGCGGCCAGACGAAGCCCTGGAAAAAATCGTCGGCAGCGCTGTCCGGACTGCGTGCCCGACGCAGCTCGGTCGACTCCGCACGGATCCGCGCCAGCGCTGCGGTGGACGGCGTCACCGTGTGTTGCGGCACGCCGGTGATGCTCTGTGAAGGAAATGTTTTGGCTGCGACCGCCAGCTGGCGGCTACCCGACACCCCGCTGGGCAAACGCCATTCGAGCAGAGCCGAGGGCAGCGCGTCGCGGCCAAAACCGAAAGTGAACAGACCGCGCTCTGAAAGCCGCAGGCGACGATTGCCAAGGCGCAACTCAGTACCGGAAGTGGCGCGCCCCACCATCAAGCCCCCCTGACTCAGATCGCCCCACAGCTGCAGCGGCGCGATATCCTGTGCCGCCACCTGCGGCACCCAAGCCCACAGGCAAACCGCCGCCAAGCAGCGTATAACGAGTGGTGTGGGGGGCACGCCGGTGCGGCGAGGAGACACTACAATGACAGCAGCGGGTGACTGTGCACTGTGCGCTGAGCGGCGGCAGGTCGAAGCGGTGGCGATGTGATGATTGATGGACGACATGGCGCGCTCAGCTGCAGCCCGCCTCAGGACACGGAGCGATGACGAAAGTTGGCACTTGGGATCCCGACGCACCACCAGCCGCCTCGGCGCCGGATATGGATTTCCTGCGGCGCGCCATCGCGCTGTGCCAAAGCGGGGGCTTGGATACACTGGAGAGCGCTCTGTCGCCCACAGAGCAGCAACGCCACGCAGTGCTGATGCAGCGCGACGAAAACGGGGTATGGGATGCGGTGGCCGAGCATTTCACTGACGACGAACTGCGGGATTTGATCCGCTTTTTCACCGTCGCCGAGATGCGCCTGCCCGGCTGGCGCGCCGATGCGCACTCGCCGGTCATCGCGCTTGCGCGCACGCTACGCCGCCGTAGCGCACCGCTGGATCGTGAACTCACGACTTGGATCCGCAGCCAGAGCGACAACCGCTACCTGCCTTGGGGCGCGGTGCCCGGCTGAGCGCCGCCGCACCGGTAGCGGCCATCAATTCGGCATGTACTCGCCACCGTTGACATCGACACAAGCGCCGGTCATCGCTATCGATTGATCGGAGGCGAGAAAGATGGCCACCTTGGCGCAATCGGCATCGTCGGGGATTCTGCCCAGCGGAATGTTTTTCTCGATCTCGCCCCGTATCTGCTCCAGCGGCACACCGTGCTCTTTAGCCGCAGCGCGCAGATAGCCCTCGACCGGCGGCCCCCACATCCAGCCCATATGGGCGGCGTTGACGCGGATGCTATGCGAGCCCAACTCCAACGCCAGATGCGCGCTGGCCGCTGTCAGCGCCGCTTTGGAGGCGGCGTAGCCACCTTGGGTGGCCAAGGGCTTGCGCGTGACCAAGGTGTTGATCATGACGATGGTGCCACCACCTCGCTCCTGCATGCCCGGCACCACCGCCCGACACATATTCAAAGTGCCGAATAGATTGACATCCATGATGCGGCGCCACTCCTCGACATCGGCATTGAGCACGGTCGTGAATGTGCCGGGGTTGTAGGCGCTGTTGATCAGCGAATCGATGCGCCCGAAGCGCTCCAAGGACTGCTCGACCAAGCGCTGGCACTGCACCATATCGGCGATATCAGTCGGCACCTTCAGCACCGCCGTGCCGGTGTCCAGTGCCGCGATGCGCTGCTCGGCATCGTCCAGTTTGGCAGCCGTGCGCGCCGCTACGACCACCCCCTCAGCACCCTCGGTGGCAGCGGCCAGCGCCAGCTCGATCCCGAGACCCGGACCGATGCCAGAAACCACCACGATTTTGTCTGTTAGCAACATGCTGCTCCCTCTTGCCTAAGCGGGTGATCGCCGAGCACAGCGGGGGGCGTACCCAGCTCGGATGATCCCCTGCGCTCAGCTGGAGACCGACTGATGCTGATAATACTTCATCAGTATCTGCGCCACTTCTGGGCGGGCAAATTCTGGCGGCAGGGACGCGCCCGCGGCCAACATCTCGCGCACCTTGGTGCCCGACAGCAACACGAAATCCTCGGGCTTGTGGTCGGGCACATCACGCATCATCACCACCCGCCCCAAGCGCTTGGACCAGGCCGTGTGATCGGCGAGGAAGGGTTGCAACGACAGCGTGTCGGCGGGCACTTGCTCGAAGATCGCCTGGGCATCGAAGGCACCGTAGTAGTCGCCGACCCCAGCATGGTCGCGGCCGACCACCAGATGCGAGCAGCCACAATTCTGACGAAAGATGGCGTGCAGCAAGGCCTCGCGCGGGCCAGCGTAAAGCATGTCAAAGCCGTAGCCGCTGATCAACACGCTGTTCTCTGGAAAATAGAGCTCGACCATCTTGCGAATGGCTGCATCGCGCACATCGGCAGGAATGTCGCCCGGCTTCAGCTGACCCAGCAACATATGGATCAAAATGCCGTCTGCCGCCACCGCTTTGCTGGCCATTTTGCACAACTCCTCGTGGGCGCGGTGCATCGGGTTGCGGGTCTGAAAGGCGACCACACGGCTCCAACCGCGGCGCTCCATCTCATCGCGTATCGCCATCGCGGTGCGGAAGGTCTGGGCAAAATCGCGTTCAAAATAGCTGCAGTGCAACACTTCCACTGGCCCCGACAGCAAGCAATTACCCTGTTCGGAAAAGGTGGCAACCCCCGGGTGGGCGGGGTCCTCAGTGCCAAAAATACCGCTGGTCAAGGCCGTGAGATCGTCGGCAGACAGATGCTCCACCCCCGCAATGTGTTGCACCGCCAACAGCGGCTGACCCGGCAGATTGGGATCACGCAACGCGAGCTGCCCGCCGATCTCCACAGCTGGCTCCTCGGCGAGGCGATTCAAAATCGGCACCGGCCAAAACAGGCCGTCGGCAGTGCGCATATCGGCGGCCACCCCGAGCGCATCGGCGCGGTTCATATAGCCCGTCAGCGGCGTGAAATACCCGCCCCCCAGCATGACGGCATTGGCGGCGGCGGCGGAGTGTAGCAAAGCCGAGGGCAGCGCCTGCGCCTCGCGCTGTAATTGTGCCGCACGCTCGGGGGAGACCAGTCGCGGCAACAGCCGCGAAGAGCCGTAGGGCGGTGCCAGTGTGCTCATTGCTGGGTGAAACCGCGCTCGGCCAAAAAGGCCAGCAGTTGAGTCACCTCTTGCGCCAGCGAGAGCTCGTCGGATTGCAGCACCAAATCGGGAGCTTCAGGAGCCTCATAGGGTGCGCTGATACCGGTGAACTCCGGGATCTCACCAGCGCGGGCACGGCGGTAGAGACCCTTGGGATCGCGGTGCTCGGCAGCCTCCAGCGCACAGCTGACATAGACCTCAAAGAAAGGCATACCAGCCTCATCGTGCAAGCGGCGAGCCGTGTCACGATCGGCCCGGTATGGGCTGATGAAGCTGCTCATCACGAGTACGCCAGCATCGACAAATAATTTGCAGATCTCGCCGATGCGACGGATGTTTTCAGTGCGGTCCTCGGCGCTGAAACCCAGATTACGGTTGATGCCAAGGCGGACATTGTCGCCATCCAAACGGTAGCAAAGACAGCCCGCGCTGTGGAGACGCTGCTCCAAGGCCACCGCGATCGTACTCTTACCGCTACCGGACAAGCCAGTGAACCAGAGTGTGCCGCCGCGCTGGCGCAACAGCTGCTCGCGATCAGCGCGCGAGACCTCCCCCTCGTGCCAATGCACATTGCTCGCTTTGTTCTTTTGTTGCTGCTCCGACATCAGTTCGCCGCTCCCGCGCTATCGCTTCCAAGCTGCGCCAGCATACACCACCTCCCATGCTGCAGGCAGCTGCTCAAACTTGGCAGTTCACCAACCACAAACCGCCTTGACCAGCGGCACCGTCGCCCGCTGCCCGGCTACCATACTGGCATGATCCAAGCGGTGCACGACATCGCGCAGCGTAGCGGCATCGCGACCGGAGCGGCGCACGATAAAGCGCACCACCTCATCGCTGAGCTGCAGGCCGCGACGCTCGGCGCAATGACGCAACAGCGCCGGGCCATCCTCAGCGCCTAGAGCCTGTAGCCGGTAAACCACGGCAGAAGCACAGCGCGATCGCAGATCAGCCAAGGCAAAGGGTAGCACCGAGGGCGGCAAGCGTGCGCCGAGCAACAGCACGGTGCCGTGCGCACCGCGACGCTCCCAGAAATTGAGCAGTGCCTCCTCCCAGTCCCGCCGTCCGGCAACCACCTGCAGATCGTCACAGGCCAACAGGCCCCAGCGCTCCAAGGAGTCAAACAGCGCGGCCGGCGCGAAGGAATACAAGGAACTGTCCGCCAGCGGCAGGTAGCCAGCGCGACCGCGCGCGGCTGGCCAAGCGCGGCAACCGCCTTGCAACAGATGGCTGAGACCGGCACCGGATGGACCATGCAGAAATAACACGGCGGATGCTGGCTGTGCCGACAGCCGACTCAAGGCCGTCCAAGCCTCGCGGTTGGCGGACGAGATGTGGAAGTCCTCCAGCGTCGCGGTGCCGTCGTCGCCGTGCAGCTGCAAAGGCAGTGGCAACTGGCCAGTGGCGACTGCTCTCAACGACTGCGCACCCATCGATAGGAGAGCGTAGTAGCGCTCTGGACGCCCTCTGCCTCAGCCCCATCGTCACCCTCTGCCTCAGCCCCATCGTCGCCCTGTGCCTGTGCCAGCTCGACCGCGGCGGTCTCTTCCTCGGTCAGACGCCGATCAAGGGCGAACAGCTCACGCAGGCGATCGGGCGAGGCCTGCGCGTCGAGGGATAGGAATAGCCGCTGATTGTCGAGCTGCACCACCGATGCCGAGCGCACCTGATCCAAGTTCTGCAGATAACGCAGCAGCTCGGCGTAGTCGGCGAAACGCTCCACGCCTACCAGCGACAACAGCATCGACTCGCTCAGTGCGGTGGTAGAGTCGAGAGACTGGCGCTCGGTCAAAGCGGCCCGGATCGTGTCGAGCGCGGTGCGCAACACAGCGAACTCGGTGTCGCCGCTGACCGCAAAATTGAGCAGCTGGTCACCGTAGAGATAGGACCAACGCCCGATCCATGAGTTGCGCTCACCGACCACCACACCGCTGAGGATGCTGTCGGCGAGGTAGCGCCCCGAAGCGCGCCACAAACGCTGGCGGCGCAGGCGCAAGATATCGCGGGGCGCAACAGCTCGGCGATCCTCCAGATCGAGTAGCGGCAAGCGCACCAAGAAGCCATGGCGGGCAGAATAGTCGCGCACGACCCTGCTGAGCTGGGCATCCACCTCTCGCAAGCGCGACTGCGGTGCCCCACGCACCATCCAGACAACAACATTGGGGCGGTTGCCGGGCCACACCGACAGACCGGCATTGATCAACAATGCCTCGACGAAGCGTGGTTCAAAGCGCAGCTCGAGTTGCAGGCGCTCATCCGCTTCCGTCGACAGATAGCGATAGGAGCGCACCAAGCGCTGGGTATTGGCCAAGCCCTCCAACAAGGCGGCATTCTCGCTCAGCGATGAGCGTCCACTGGCGCGGATCAACACTTGCAACAGCGCCCGTGTCGTCGCCTCTTTGCGCTCACCCACATCGCGGCTCCACACCGGAACCGTGCCGGTGAACAGGCCGCGGAAAACCTCGGCGTGTGTCGATGCGGGCCATATCATGGACACGGCAACCAGCGCCAGCACAAAAGCAAAATAGCGCGGCATCATGGGCGCGGACAGCCTGTGCGAGCGATGGGAAAGCTATTGTAGCCTTGCCAGTGCGGTGACGGCGGCGGTTAGAATAGTGCCCCAGCGCAGTAGGTGGGCAGACGGGAATCGTGAGTAGCGTTGCGAACAAAGGCCGCCGCCCGCGCTCGCACACGGCGACCGATGGCGGCGCACACCAGCCGCCATCGCCCACCACGCCACTGGGTTACCGCGACGCTGGTGTCGACATCGACGTGGGCGCAGAGTTGATGCGCCGCCTACAACCACTGGCCGAGGCGACACGGCGGGCTGAGCAGATCGATGCGCTGGGCGGCTTTTGCTCGCTCTTCGCCTTGCCGACAGGCTACCGCGAACCGGTGCTGGTCGCCGGCACCGACGGTGTCGGCACCAAACTGTTGCTGGCTCATCAACATGGGCAGCTCGAGACCATCGGCCGCGACTTGGTGGCGATGTGCGCCAACGATGTCGCGACCAGCGGCGCAGAGCCGCTGTTCTTCCTTGATTACTTCGCCACCGGCAAGCTGGTACCAGCAGATGCGCTGGCAGTGCTCGAGGGAGTGGCCGCCGCCTGCGGCGAGATCGGTTGCAGCTTGGCTGGCGGCGAAACGGCGGAAATGCCCGGCCTTTACCGGGGTACCGACTTCGATGTGGCCGGCTTCTGCGTCGGCGTGGCCGAGCGTGCACAACTGCTCGGTAGCCACCGCCCACAGCTGGGCGACAGCCTGCTGGGCATCGCCTCCTCGGGGGCGCACGCCAACGGCTTTTCGCTGGTGCGTACATTGCTGGCCGATACGACCGGACGCGGTGCCGACGCACCGCTGGATCAATTGCTACGACCGACCCAGCTCTACGCCACAGCGCTATGTGATTTGGCACGGGAGGGGCTGATCGAGGCCGCCGCCCACATTACTGGTGGCGGGCTGATCGAGAACCTGCCGCGCATCTTGGCACCGGGGCTACGCGCCGTGGTGCACACCGATTCTTGGCAGTGGCCCGAGCTGTTCAGCTGGATCAGAGATGCAGCCTCCCTGCACGGTCCCGAAGGTGAACTGGAGATGTACCGAACTTTCAACTGCGGTGTCGGCATGGTGCTGTGCACACGGCCGCAGCGAGCGGTAACGGTGCTGGAGAGCTTGCAGGCAACGGGTTTGGATGCTTGGCAGCTGGGATATGTGGCGGCATGCCCGCCCACACAGAGCCATCAAATCGAGTTTGGGCAACGCGGCGCATGAGCGCGGCTCGCAAGGCGACACCCTGCCGGGTGGTGGTGCTGTTATCTGGTGAGGGTAGCAATCTGCAGGCCATTCTCGACGGCGCGGCAGCTGGCCAGCTGCCGGTGCAAGTCACGGCGGTGATCAGCAACCGCCCGGCAGCGGGGGGGCTGGAGCGGGCACGGCGCGCAGGGGTGCGCGCCATCGCTATCGATCACCGAGCTTTCGATCAACGCCACGAGTTTGACCGTCAACTCAGGGACATCGTCACAGCCGAGGCACCGCAACTGGTCGTGCTGGCTGGATTTCTGCGCATACTGAGCGATGTATTCGTCACACCATTCTCCGGCCAGCTGATCAACTTGCACCCCTCCTTGCTACCCAAGTATCCGGGCCTGCACTCCCATCAGCAGGCACTTGACGCCAGTGACGCAGAGCACGGCTGCACCGTGCATTTTGTCGACGAAGTGCTGGATGGCGGGCCGCGCATCGTGCAGGCCGCCATCCCAATCGAAGCTGGCGATGACGCCGCGACACTGGCCGAACGCGTGCGTTGCCAAGAGCATTTGATCCTGCCACTGGCAATACGCTGGTTTGCCGAGGGGCAGCTGCGCGTGACGGACGACCACAGCGTATTGCTGGACGGAGAACGCCTGCCGTCTACGGGCTACCGCTATGTTGAGGGGCAGCCGACACCCTAAGCGGCAATAGTGCGGCGGCGCTCAGCGCCGGGCAGTTGGCCGATCACCCGCCTCGGTGGCCGCGCTACCATGTGGCCACAACATGCGCCGCAGCACCCCGTCGCGCAACACAAAATGATGGTGTAAAGCTGCGGCCAAGTGCAGGCTGATCAACAGTGCCAATAGCCACCAGCCATATTCATGCACTGTGTGCATCGCCCCGCTCAAGGCTTCATTCTCCGCGGCCATCGGCGGCACTTTCCCCAAAGCGAAGAAAGGACTGGGATAACCGGCGGCCCGCGACATGATCACACCGCTCAGCGGCTGGATCACCATCAGCGCGTAGAGTGTGAAGTGGCTGATCTGCGCCAAGCGGTGGCGCAGCTGAGACATCGCATCGGGCAGGGCTGGCGGCGGATTGGCGCGGCGCCATGCGAGGCGGGCGCCCACCAACACCAAGGCCAACAAGCCAAAGGATTTGTGCCACCACAGCAGTGCCACCTTCTCCGCCGCGGGCGGCAGCTGCGCCGCTTGATAGCCGATGACGATCAGGCCGATGATCATCATCCCCATGCCCCAGTGGAAAACCCAGCTGACCCAGCCATAGGCTCCGCTTGAATTGCGCCAAGATGCCATCGCTCTATCCTCCGCTATGGTCGAGATGCCCAGATGGCGGGAATACCCGCCACTATGACCAGTGCCAGAAGCGCAACGGCCACAGTAACACAGCCACTACCACAGAGCTGATCAACATGAACACGGCAGCCCTAGCAAAGTGCAGACCGCTACGCTCAGCCAATAACAAGCAACCGACTAGGCTACCCCACAACAGGCCAGCCAGTGACAAGAGTAACAAGAGCAAAGTCGTCACCGAGGCTCCCGGAGCCAGACCCTGCGCCAACGGTGCCAGCATGGCGAAATAGACCGTGCCGCCACCCAGCAATATCGGTGGCACCAGCAACCACAGAGCCCACAACACCGCTCGCTGGCAATCGATACCATCGATGCGGCCATCGGCCAAGTGCGCTAGGCGAGCATAGCAAAAGGCGAACAAGTGAAAAGTGACGATGAACTCCAACCACATCAGCAGCAGCGTGTTGGCAGGTTCGCGCGCGGACGATACGATGCCGTGGTGGCGCAGCGACGGCAGCAGCTCGAACAATTGGCTGTAGAGCAGCGGGAGCAACTGCGCCAACAACGAGTGCAGCTCCATCGCCAATCCGCTAAACAACAGCCCCAAAAATGGTGGCCCCAGCCACAGGGAGAGACTGCCGCCGCTGGGAAAATCGCGTGTGACATGGCGCGGGGCAAACCACAGCAAGGCGTAGAGACGCAACACCCGCCAAGCACTCATCTCGCGCTCTCGGCCATCACCACCCCTGTCCTAAAAGCGCCATCAGCAAGCAACAGCAACTCTGCGCCCTGTACGCTGGTTATAGTAATATAGACGATAATAATTGGCAGCCTGCGCTGTCTGCGTGAGTGTCGGGGGGAGATCCTCGCAGGGTGTGCATCGGTAGCGAGGGGCATGCTTGCCCCTACTCTGGGTCATGGTTTCCATGGCGCTTGCTACGCCAGCAAAATACCATGCAAAATTTCCGCCCCTGTCCTCTGTACGGTCGTCTCAGACCAACGCCACAACAGTGGCAGCTGTGCCCGGGTAGCGTTGCTGCCTTGGGGCTGGCGTTGCTGATCACCACCGCCACTGGTGCCGAGCCAGCTGGCAAGCCAGCCATGCCACCCCCAACCGAGCCAACCGATGCACCGCTGCAAAGCGACAGCACCGATCAGCTGTCGGAGGATGACACACTGTCGGCGACGGCAGCAGACGATGCGTTGATCCAGCCACAGGATCTGAACTCCCCACTGGACCCATACTGCACCAGCTACGACACACGCAGAGGAGTGCTGTCCTCAGTGGGCTGGACCAGCTTGCGAAAATTGGCAGCGCCGAACCGCTATTTGATCGGGCGCTCTATCAGTGCGAGCAGCATCAGCGCCAGAGAATACAGCATCTTCGAGCTGCGCGACCAACAGGTCTACCCGCTACATTACCAACAATTCATCAACGGCATCAAGATGCAATTCCACAACTACGATTGGGAAGCGGGCACGGCTCAAGTACGCTATCGATCGAAATTCTATCGCCCGCTCAGCACCGTGGAAGTAGCACTGCATCCGGGGGTACTCGATAATGCCAGCCTGCTAGTTCAGGTGCAATTGGCATTGCGCAACGGCAGTGGCTATATCAAGCCCAGCGAGTACGAAATACTCTACAAAGGGAAATTCCGCCGACGGGCGATCAGCATGGTGAGCGAAGTGAGAGGATCAATCCATACCACAGCGGGCCGCCTGCGCACCGTCGAGCTGTTCAGTCTCGATACCGAGCGCAACCGTAGCGAGCGCATGTGGCTGGCAGAGGACTTAGACTACCAAGTGGTCTGGCTCATACAAAAGCGGCCATCACGACACGATACGATTCTCAAATTTGCGCACGAGCACCCGATGACGGCCTGTAGACTGCCGCGCTCGATCTCCCGGTTGGAGCTTATGGTCGCGGCAAAGTGACGCCCGTCTGCCCTTGGTAGCGGCCACCCCGCTCGCGGTAGTTGCTGTCACAGGGCTCATCTGACTCAAAGAACAAAACCTGCGCCACACCCTCGTCGGCGTAGATGCGCGCTGGCAGGTTGGTGGTGTTGGAAAATTCCAGCGTCACATGGCCTTCCCAGCCGGGCTCCAGCGGTGTCACGCTGACGATAATGCCACAGCGGGCGTAGGTGGACTTGCCCACACACAGCGCCAGCACCCGATCCGGCATGCGGAAATACTCGATGGTGCGGGCCAAGGCAAAGGCATTGGGCGGGATGGTGCAAACAGTGTCATTGACCTCGACAAAGCCCCGTTCATCAAAGTTTTTTGGATCCACCACCGAGGAATGCAGGTTGGTGAAGATGCGAAATTCAGCGGCACAACGCACATCGTAACCATAGCTGGAAGTGCCGTAGGACACCACCGGAGTGCCAGCAGGGCTGTGCCGCACTTGTCGAGCTTCGAAAGGCTCGATCATGCCGGCCGCCGCCCGCTCGCGAATCCACCGATCTGGTTTGATACTCATGCTGGCACTCCCAATTGTGCTGAACGGGCCAAATATTCTGGCGCTCTCTTCCCGGTCGATGCCAGCGCCGCCAAGCGGCGGGCGGCAACGCGCAACTCACCCGCCCAATCACCATCGGGATCTAACTGTAGCAACGGTTGGCCGCCATCGCCGCCGACACCGATGCGCGGCTCCAAGGGCAGCGAGCCGAGCAGGGGCAACTGGTAGTCAGCGGCGAGGCGCACACCGCCGCCTTGACCGAATGGGAATTCGCGCCGCCCGCAACCCGCGCAGACATAGTAGGCCATATTTTCCACAACACCGAGCACCGGTACGCCGATCTTGCCAAAAGCCTCAATGCTGCGGCGCGCATCCTGTACCGCCACTTCCTGCGGCGTGGTGACAATCATCACACCGACCACTGGTGCCCGTTGTGCCAAAGTCAACTGGATATCGCCAGTGCCCGGCGGCATATCGACGATCAGATAATCGAGATCCTGCCAACGGGTGCGCTCCAGCAGCTGCTGGAGCGCACCGCTGACCATCGGGCCGCGCCACACCACCGGACGAGAGGCCGCGAGCAAGTAGCCCATCGACATGGTCTGCAGGCCATACACCTCGATCGGCGGCAAGCTCTGCTCAGATGGCGGCGGCGGCATGTCCTCGGCACCGACCCCCAGCATCCGCTGCTGACTGGGACCGTAGATATCGGCATCCAAGAGGCCGACCGAAGCCCCTTCGGCCAACAGCGCCAAAGCCAAATTCAGCGCCAGTGTCGATTTGCCAACACCGCCCTTGGCAGAGGCCACCGCCAACAGGTTGCGCACTCCCGGCAGGCCGCGTGCTCCGGTCGGTGGCTTGATCGGTACCACCGCCCAGTCGATGCCGATCTGCACTTTCAGCTCGGGTAGCGATGCGGCGGTGCGCAACAGCTCGCTCAACTCGGCCTCCAGCGAGGCGCGCAATGTCGCGGCCGGATAGGGCAGGCACAGCTCGAGTTGCACGATATCGCCGACCAATGTCAGCGAGCGCACCACATCACCATGCAAGGGCTGCGCCCCACTCAGCGGATCACGCCAAGCGGCCAGCTGCGAGTGCAGGCGGTCAACGACAGCTGCCGCCTCAGTGGTCGATATGCCCATGCATCCCTCCGCACCCACTGCAGGAAACACTGCAACAGTCTGCTGTCATCCCGCCTGCACCCACATCGCAATCACCCGTCGCACTCCTTGGCAGCCCCGAAACCGCCACCACCAGGGGTCTCCACACGCAACAAATCACCAACGGCGAGCTGCAAGCGTGCCCGAAACGGAATTATATGTAGGCTGCCGTCCGCACGCCACAGCAGATTGCGCCCCGCCGCCCCCGGCGCACCACCGGCCAAGCCAAAGGGCGCGTGCCGGCGGCGGCCACCGAGCACGGAAACAGTTAAGGCTCGCAGGAAGCGCAATTCTCTGATCACGCCATCGCCGCCGATGCGGTGCCCGGCACCGCCAGAGCCGCGGCGCCTAGCAAAACACTCCAGCCGAACCGGATAGAGCGCTTCGAGCAATTCTGGATCGGTGATGCGGGAGTTGGTCATATGGCTGTGCACAGCGCTGGCACCATCGAAATCAGCACCGGCACCAGTGCCGCCACAAAGCGTTTCGTAGTACTGACAGCTGTCATCACCAAAGCTCAGGTTGTTCATCGTCCCCTGCGAGGCCGCCATGATGCCGAGTGCCGCATAGAGGGTGTCAACCACCACTTGACTGGTCTCGACATTGCCAGCCACCACCGCTGCCGGCGGCTGCGGATTGAGCACAGAGCCCGGCGGGACGATCAGTTCCAAAGGCTGCAGACAACCCTCGTTTAGCGGCAACTCGCCGCCGATCAAAGTGCGCAACACATAGAGCGCGGCAGCACGGCACACCGGCAACGGCGCGTTGAAATTGTCCTCGCACTGCGCCGAGCTGGCGCTGAAATCCATCACCACGCGCCCTTGATGTAGCGACACATGCACCGCAATCTTAGCGCCATTGTCAAGTGGCGCACTGAAAGCGCCCCCACGCAAGCGCACCAAAGCTCGACGCAGCTGCGCCGCCGAGCTGTCGAACAAGAAGTTGATATAGCGCCACACCGTAGCGCTCCCGTACTCGTCGAATACCCGCAGCGCCTCCTGCGCCCCGCGGTGACAGGCAGCTAGCTGGGCGCGCAAATCGGCCAAGTTCTGCTCTGGGTCACGCGCTGGCCACGGTCCATCACTCAGGCGCTGGCGCAGGCCAGCATGGTCGAAGTGGCCATCAAGCAGCAAGGGCTCGCCGCGCAGGCGCACCCCCTCCTCGGCAATATCGCGCGAGTCGGCTGGCATCGAACCCGGCGCGATGCCGCCGACATCGGCGTGGTGCCCACGCGCGGCGGTGAAGCACAGCAGGCGTCCCCGCCCATCGTACACCGGCATCACCACAGTGATATCGGGCAGGTGGGTGCCTCCCAAATAGGGATCGTTGAGCGCGAAGGCACTGCCCGGCATCAGCTGCTCGGCGCAACGCTCGGCAATTGCACGCACGGCACCGCCCATCGACCCCAGATGCACTGGGATATGCGGGGCATTGGCGATCAGCGCGGCGTCGCGATCGAATAGCGCACAGGAAAAGTCGAGCCGCTCGCGGATGTTTAGCGAACGCGCCGTGGAGCGCAACACGGCACCCATCTGCTCGGCGATGCCCATGAAGCGATGATTGAATATCTCCAACAGCGCCGGATCGCGGTCGCCGCGCTGCCGCCGGATGGCGCTGCGGCGGTGACGGCGCAGGCAGCACAGGCCGTTCTCTTCCACTTGCAGCTGCCAGTCGGAACGCACCACCACCATGTCCAACTCGCCAGCTAGCAGCAAGGGACCATCGGCCGAGAAACCGGACGCTAAGCTGGCGCGACGCAACAGTGACACCTCGCGCCATGCGCCGTCGACAAACAGCGGTGCCGACTCGGCGGTCGCGCCCCCCGCATCGCTCTGCACCCATGCCAAGTCGTCACTGCCCGGCAACAGCATCTGCACACTGAGCAGCACGACCACCACCGAGGCATCGGCTTCCCTATAGCCAAAGCGCTGCTGGTGGCGGCTCTGGAACTCTGCCACCAGTGCCTCGGCACCGGCACGGCCATCCCATTGCAACTCTATCTCGCCATCTGTACCGCGGTAAGCACAGCGCAACAGCCAGCGCTGCGACAGCTGTGCAAGCGATGCGCTGTGGCACCGACACAGCGCATCCCCCAGCTGTCGCCCCATGTCCGCCGCCTGGACAGCCAAACGGCCGAGACAGTCATCGTCCAAGCCCTCGCGCACGGTGGTGACGCGCTCGTCGCGCAGCTCTGCCAAGCCCATCCCCCAAGCCGACAACACCCCGGCCAGCGGATGACACAACACCTCGTCGATATCGAGCAATTCGGCGACGGCGGCGGCATGTTGCCCGGCGGCACTGCCGAGACAACACAGCGACCAGTCGCTGGGATCGTGGCCATGGTCGAGCAAGACCCGACGCACAGCCCGCGCCATCTTGGCCTCTGCCACCGCGACAAAATCCGCCGCCAGCTGCTCGGCCGACTGACCGTCGCCATAGTCTTTGACCAATTGCTCGAAGCCAGCGCGCGCCAGCACCAACTCTGGGATGTGATCGGCCGCCGGGCCAAACACGGCGGGAAAGTGCTCGGCAACCGCATTGCCCAACAGCAAGTTGGCATCGCTGAGGCATAGCGGGCCGCCATTGCGATAGCAGGCTGGGCCGGGGTCGGCACCGGCGCTGTCGGGGCCGACCTGTAGACGCCCATCGCGACGGCGCAGTAGTGAGCTGCCACCCGCCGCCACCGTATGCACTGGCAGCATCGGCGTGCACAGGCGCACACCGGCCACCACCGTCTCCAGCTCGCGCTCGAAGCGGCCATCGCAGATCGAGACATCGGTGGAAGTGCCTCCCATATCAAAGCCGACACAGCGCTCGCGACCGGAGCGATGCGCCACCGCTTGGGTGGCCAGTACTCCCGCCGCCGGTCCCGACAGCACGGCATTGCTGCCAGACAAACCGTGCCAGTCGACCAAGCTGCCATCCGAGCGCATACACAACAGCTTGCCGGGAGCTAGCTCGCCGTCAAAAGCAGCGCCAAGGCGGCCGAGATAGCGATCCAACACCGGTTGCAGATAGGCATCTGCGACAGCCGTATCACCGCGCGGCACCAGCTTGGCCAACGCCATCACGACATGACTCTGGATCACATGCTCAAAGCCATATTCGGTCGCCAGCTGCGCTGCGCGCCGCTCGTGCGCTGGCTGGGTGCAGCTGTGTAGCAAAACGATGGCCAGCGAGCGGATGCCAGCTGCCCGCAGTGAGGCCAGCTGCCGGTGCAACTGCGCCTCGTCCAGCGGCTCGAGTATGCTGCCGTCGGCGGCGATGCGCTCGCGCAGCTCCTCGACGCGGGCGTAGAGCGGCGGCGCTTGCTCGATGGCCAAATCGAATAGCCGCGGGCGATCTTGGTAGCCGATCGCCAAGGCATCGCCAAAGCCGCGCGTGATCAGCAGCGCTGGCGGCTCCCCGCTGCGTTGCAACAGGGCATTGATGGCGACGGTAGTGCCAAAGCGTAGCGCTGCCAAGCGCGCCGCTGGCAGGGGCTGTCCCCGCGCCACCCCCAGCAGCTCGTGCAGCGACTCAAGCACCGCATCATCGTATTGGGTCGGATTGTCCGACAGCAGCTTGCGCACGTGCAGACGGCCATCGGGGGCACGCGCCACCACATCCGTGAAAGTGCCCCCGCGGTCGATCCAAAAACTCCACGCTTTGGATACGGTAAGCGCAGTGGTCAGCATAGCGCGGCTATTCTAGACTCAGCAGCATACAGTAGCGACCGCGAAGATGGACATGCCACAATAGAAAGCATGCCACACGCATTGATCGCCGAACACCCGCTGTCGCTGTCGCCTTCGCTGGCGGCGCGATGCGGTGTCGACGAGGCGCTCGTGCTGGCGCGCCTGTGGCAGTGGGCCGACGTCGACGGGGAATTGACGCTGCCCACAACACAGCTGCGGGTAGCCCTGCCCGGACCGACACCGGATTGGGCACTCAAACAGCTCGACTCCCTGCGCGACCAAGGCCTATTGCACATCGTCGAGCGCCAGGCACAGCGGTTGCAGCTGAGGCTGGCGACATGGCCCGGCGACGGTGACGGCGCACCACCCTTGGCGGTATCCCCCACGCTGGTCTCCATGCTCGGTGCCGCCGAGGCCTGCTTGCTCAGCGGCTTGGATCTGCTGGCGCAGACCGCCGCTGAGAGCATGGTAGAAAGCACTTGGGAAGCCCTCGGCGCACGCTTCAGCTGGTGGGATCGGCCACAGCTGCGCCAACTACTCGAACGTCTGTGCCAGCTCGGCGTGCTGTGGGGCGACCACGACCCGGCACCGGCGGCTCCCCTGCGGCTGTCACTGGTGCCACCCACAGCTGAGGCACGGGATACACGGGCGCAAGCGGCACCGAGCGCAACGGCGCAAATCCAGGAGCTCGCCCTCGAGCTGCACCGCCAGAAAGATATACCGACCGACTTCACACTGGAGCACGGTACCGCACTGAGCGCCGCTGAGGAGCACAAGCTCCCCGGGAAACGCCTCAACCAACTGCGCCGTCAGCTCATCGGGCTGTGGCAACGCCAGCTGGCTGCTACCGACTCCAAAGCCGCCGCTGAGGGCGATAGTGACGATGCGGTGGATCGAGTCTTCCACCTGTTCGCCCGACTCTTTCCGCAGCAGTTTCGCAAAGCATGGCCCACCCTTGAGGCACTGCGGGAAGTCAAGCAAATGTGGCGCACCGCGCTGGCCGCGGTGCCGGCAAAGGCGCTACTGGCGGCCGCACGCGCCGCCGCATTGCAGAGCAGCTATCTGCCCTCGCTCGCCGAAGTGGCACGACGCTGTACCACCCCACATGCCGATACTCTGCCGTCCGAGCCGGAACCCAGCGCACCTTCAGCACCAGAGCGGCGCGACAATTTGGCGCGCCTGCGCAGCTTGCGCCAGAGCCTGCGCAACGATGCCTCCAGCGCGGCGCGCTGAGCCGAGTGCCGACCGAGGCACCACACCCTGAATCTCTTGCCCAGAATTTTATAATGTGTTTGGCAATTGCTACCGGTTTGTCTTCCATCACAAAATGCCGGGCATCAAGCAGCTGCAGCTCTGCATTTGGAACATCGCGCAAATAGGCTTGTACACCGGCTGAGATAAACGCCGGATCGTGTTTCCCACAAACCAATCATGTCGGCGGCTTGTATTCTCGTCAATAGGCTTGCCATTGCGGATAGGCCAGCAGCTCAAATGAATCAGGCTGCTCATCCGGATCCGGTTTGTCGCTATAGCCGGATCCGAGCTTAGCGGGCACAACAATATGGTAACGACCAGAAAGCAGCGGGCTCAGCTCGCGATACACATGTGATGAAGCAAGCTAACCAGGCAAAAAAGAATTGTTAGATCGGCGGGGTCACCGGTCTCACGATAGAAAATATGATGTCCGTACACATCAATATTGCGGTCATGGGTTTTGGCTAGCCAGACAGCCTCTTGTCACAACACGACTTGCGCCAACCCAAATATCGACACAAGCGCGATCACTGCGACAAGGAAATATTTCATCGTCATGATTCGGCTAGGTGATCGAGCTGCTTGAGCAACACTCTGGCAATCTTTTCTGAGCAGGCTACAAAGCTGATGCTGCGATGGGGTTGAAGTGGTGGGCCCGCCCTGACTTGAACAGGGGACCTGCCGATTATGAGTCGGATGCTCTAACCAACTGAGCTACGGGCCCCGGCGAGATTCGCCCCGCCCCGACGGCTGAGCATCGAACTCTTCATCGAGATAGCCCGCCAGCAGGCGTTGCCGACTGGGATGGCGCAGCTTGCGCAGGGCTTTGGCTTCAATCTGGCGGATGCGCTCGCGGGTAACATCAAACTGCTTGCCCACTTCCTCCAGTGTGTAGTCCACTGGCATGTCGATGCCAAAACGCATGCACAGCACCTTGACTTCACGGGCGCTGAGGCAGGACAAGGCCTCCTTGACCCGATCGCTCAGATCGCCGCCACTGGTCTGTTGCAAGGGAGAGATCTCGGAGGTCTCGGGGATGAAATCGATCAAATGTGAATCTTCATCGTCGCCGATCGGCGTCTCCAAGGAGAGCGGGTCTTTGGCGATGCGCATCACTTTGCGCACCTTGTCCTCGGGCATGTCCAAGGCCTCACCCAATTCCGCCGCCGTCGGCTCGCGACCGATTTCTTGCTCAATCTGGCGCGTCTTCCGATTCAATTTGTTAATCGTCTCGATCATGTGTACCGGGATGCGGATGGTGCGCGCTTGGTCGGCGATACAACGGGTGATGGCTTGGCGGATCCACCAAGTGGCATAGGTGGAAAACTTGAAACCGCGACGGTATTCAAATTTATCTACCGCCTTCATCAAACCGATATTGCCCTCTTGAATCAGATCCAAAAACTGAAGCCCGCGATTGGTGTACTTTTTAGCGATCGAGATCACCAACCGCAAATTGGCCTTGATCATTTCCTTCTTGGCTTTGTGCATACGAGATTCGCCGAGCATGATGCGGCGACCGACGTTCTTGATCTCTGCCACCGACAGCCCGGCACGGAAAGGTGCCACCGCCTCCCACCATTTGTCCGCATCCTCTCCACTCGGTACCGGCAGGCACATCTCGGCCACCGCTTCGGCGATGCGAGACTGATTCTGGCGGATCTCATCGCGGTGGGTGCGCACCCGCTTCACCCAAGGTGCCTTGATCTGCACCAGATAGCCGGTCCAGCGGATATCTGCCTCGCGCCCGGCAAAGCGACGCTGGAATTCCTTCCGCGGCATGCCCGCCTGCGACACACATAGCTTGATGATACGCCGCTCGCGTTCTTGGATCACCTTGGCGCGCTGGCGCACATCGGCGATCAACTCCTCAAACAGACGCGGTGCCAACTTCAGATAGCGAAAATTCGCGCTCAGCTGCTCTATGGCCTCCTTCCCCTCAGCGCTGTCTCGCCCGTGAGCACAGAGCACGGCGCGGGTCTGCTTGTGGCACTTGTGCAACCGCTTACAGCGTACGATGATGTCGTCCAAGTGGGCGCGCGCAATCTCCTCGCGACTGGGCTCCTCGCCCTCGGCCTCCCTGTTTTCGACAGCCCTACGCTCCAAGTTGATGGCTTGGTCTTGAATCTTGGGATCCAAATGCCCGACCACCGTCATCGTCAGGCGACGTCCATCACCCTTGGCTGCGGCGACACGTTGCAAGACCGTCTCCACAACTCCCGGGAACAGCGCCAAGGCCGCCAGTGTCTCGGCCATGCCGCTCTCGATGCGGCGTGCGATGGCACGCTCACCGCTACGATCCAAGAGATCAACCAACCCCATTTCGCGCATGTACATGCGCACCGGATCGCGCGAGCCGCCGACATCGTCATCCGCCATCAGCGCGGCGACCGCCGCCTCATCGTCGCTGTCAATCGCGCTAGCATTGCTCAGCAGCAAATCGGTCTCGTCCGGCACCTCCTCGAAGACCTGCAAGCCGACATCGGAGAGGATCTGGATAATCTCCTCAATGCGGGTCGGGTCGGTGATCTCGCCGGGCAGGTGGTCATTGACATCAGCATAGGTGAGAAAACCCTTCTCCCGACCCTGTTGAATCAGCGCCTTGATATTGGCACCCGCGTCTAAATCTTTCATCAATGCAAGCGACTCCCAGCGCGTGCGTATCCGGACTATTTTAGCGCAGCTCTCCAGTGTCCAGAAAGACGCTGACCGGACCGTCGTTGACCGAGGCGAGCTGCATGTCTGCAGCGAAGCGCCCGCTGGCCACCGGCGCGCCAGCCGACGCCAAGCAACGCAGCAGCTCATCGCACAGCCCACGCGCCTCTTCAGGCGGTGCGCAAGACGCAAAATCGGGGCGCCGACCGCGGCGCGTGTCAGCACCCAAGCTGAACTGCGGCACCACCAACAGGGCACCGCCAACCGCGCACACATCGCGCGCCATGCGTCCGCTGCGATCCGGAAATAGGCGATAGTGGACGATGCGCTCGGCGAGACGCGCCGCCGCCGCCGAATCGTCGCCGCGCAACACGGCGACACAGACCAGCAAACCTGTACCGATGCTGGCGAGCTCGACGCCAGCCACCGACACCGATGCGGAGCTGACCCGTTGCAACAAGGCGCGCAATGTAGCTCCCGACCCGGACCTCAGCCCAGCGGGCGGTAGACCGCCACCCGCTCGTAGCCGCACTCGCGCAAGCGTGCGGCGTGCAGGCGGCTGAGCGCACCGCGCGGGCAGTAGAGCAAATACTGCCGTTCTGGAGACAATTCGGACAGGCGGGAAGCCAGTTGATAGGAGGGGATGCGCAAAATCTCCGCCACCGAACCACGCAGGGGGCGGCCACCCGCTTCATCAGGGGCGCGCAGATCGATGATCACACTGCCGGGCACAGCGACGCGTATCACCGACACGACATCGTCGCAGACAGGGGCGCTCAGAGGCTCGGGCGGGGGTTGGTCGAGGGCGTGGCGGCGGCAGCTGGCCACAGCATGTTGCAACAGCTGCGGGCGGCAACGTGCCTCAGTCTCCGCCGCCAGCTGTGGCGACACTCGTGTGCGTGGACGGTGCGAGGTGCTGGCACAGCTCTCCTGCGCCCGCTCGCTGAACTGGGCGACACCAATACGCCGTGCCTCTGCGATGATGTCACCCTTGTGCTCGGTGATCAGCGGGCGCAGTACCAGCAACTCCGACGCGCCATCCACGGCGGCCAGATTGGCCGGCGTCTGAGAGGAGACCTGTGCCAAGCTGTCGCCGCTGAGCAGCAGACCCAGCCCGGCACGCTTGGCCAGCTCGGAGGCGGCGCGCAACATACAACGCTTGAGTACCACAGTGGCCAGCGAACCCGGTACTCGGCGCAGAATCTCGTCCAACACATCGGCGAAGGGCACGGTAAAGAAGTGTGCCCGATGCGAACTCGCATGGCGTCGCCACAGCCACAGCGCCACCTGCCGCGCCAGCTCCTCTTGGCCGGGCAGACCCAAATCGAAGAAACAGTAGTGCAGGATCAGGCCGCGGCGCAGCGCCCGATAGCTGGCCACCGCCGAGTCATAGCCTCCGGAGAGCAAGGACAGCGCACCATCTTGGGAGCCCAGCGGAAAGCCTCCCAAGGCGGGCCACTGCTGCTGCACGAACAGGGCGTGATCGCCGCGCAACTCCAGCAGCAAGCATTCCTCCGGGGTCTCCAAATCGACACTGGATGCACCGCAGCGCAACAGGGCGGCACCGAGCTGGCGCTCCACATCTGGCGAGCTGAAAGCATGCTGGCCGACGCGGCGGCAACGCACCGCGATGCTGCGCCCGGCGACGCGCTCGGCCCAAACCGCCGTCGCCAAGCAGCTGAGCGCAGCCAAATCCCCGAGCGGGTAATCGTCGACTTCGAGCAGCTTGGAGATGCCCGGCGTGCGCAGTAACAGCCCGCGCACATCCTCCCACGCCGCTGGCGACAAATCGGCAGCGGGATGCACGGCGAGCTGGTTCCAGACCGCACGCAACTCGGCCTGCTTGCCGAGCAAGCGTCTGAGATTGCGCTGCAGTTGCTGTCGCTGACGCCGACGCACCGGCACGCTCTTCAGCGTCATCTCGGAAAAATAGCGCAACAACAGATAGTGCGAAGCGCGGGGCAGCTGAGACACCATAGCGGCTATATTAGCCTGAAGTTCTTGCGCATCTTGCCGACGGGGACTACAATTATTAGTTGGTAGTGTCCCTCAGTTTGGCCAGCAGCCTACATTGCCTGCGAGCCTGAGCCGAGGCGGATCACAGGGATCGAGTGTCCACATTGCCAATCGTTATCAATCCGCCCAAGCGATCATCGCATCCCACCAGCCTTGATCCTGCTCCGATGACCCAACCACCAGTCAGATCGACCGAGAGTATAGAGAAAATGTCCAGCAAAACCCAGCAATTGATCCAAGACCACGACGCGCAGTGGGTGGATCTCCGCTTTACCGATCTGCGCGGCAAAGAGCAGCATGTCACCCTACCCGGTAGCGCCTGGGACAAAGCCCTGTTCGAAAACGGCTTCTCTTTCGACGGTTCCTCCATCGCTGGCTGGAAGGAAATTCACCAATCCGACATGTTGTTAATGCCCGTCGACGACAGCGCCGTGCTCGACCCTTTCACCGAGGAGAGCACCGTCAACCTGCGCTGCAATGTGGCGGAACCCACTGGCAAAAGCGGTATTGAACCCTACGAATGCTGCCCGCGCCACACCGCGCTGCGCGCCGAGGAATACCTGCGTGGTAGCGGCATCGCCGATCAGGCCTTCTTCGGTCCGGAACCAGAATTCTTTGTCTTTGACGATGTCCGTTGGAAGACTAGCACAGGCGGCAGCTTCTACGCCATCCGTTCCGATGAGGGGCACTGGCAATCCGGCGACGAGCTGGAAGAGGGCAACATCGGCCATCGGCCAGCACCAAAGGGCGGCTATTTCCCGGTGCCGCCAGTCGACAGCCTATTCGATCTGCGTTGCGCGATCAGCAAGGCCGCCAGCGAAATGGGCTTGGTACCCGAACTGCATCACCACGAAGTGGCCACCGGTGGCCAGAGTGAAATCGGCATGCGCTTTAGTGCCCTGACGCAAAAAGCCGATGAGTTGCAAATCTTCAAATACTGCGCACTCAACATCGCCGACTCCTATGGCAAGACCGCCACTTTCATGCCGAAGCCGCTGTTGGATGACAACGGCAATGGCATGCACTGCCACCAATCTCTATTCAAAGATGGCGAGAACCTGTTCGCTGGCGAGCTCTATGCCGGACTATCACAAATAGCGCTCTACTATATCGGCGGCATCTTCCGCCATGCGCGGGCGCTCAATGCCTTCGCTAACGCCACCACCAACTCCTACCGGCGTTTGGTGCCGGGCTTCGAGGCACCGATCCATCTCGCATATTCCGGGCTCAACCGCTCGGCGGCTGTGCGCATCCCATATGTCGATTCGGTCAAGGCCCGTCGTATTGAGGTGCGTTTCCCAGATGCCAGCGGCAATTCCTATCTGTGCTTTGCCGCCCTGTTGATGGCCGGCTTGGACGGCATCAAAAACAAAATCGACCCGGGTGCCCCAGAGGAGCGCAACCTCTACGACCCAAATGCCGAGCTCAGCCACATCCCCACAGTCGCCACCGACTTGCGGGTGGCGCTGGACGCATTGCACGAGGATCGCGCCTTCCTGACGGATGGTGGTGTTTTCAGCGAGACGCTGATCGATTCCTACATCGACCTGAAAACCGAAGAAGCCGATCGCTTGCAGGGCTCGCCACATCCGGCAGAATTCGAGATGTACTACAGCGCCTGAGTGCCGAGCGACCGCTGCCTGAGTGCCAAGCGACCGCTGCCTGAGTGGGGAGAAACACTCCGATGGAAACGTTTATATTCGATTTCATACGATGGTCTGTCTACCTGCTGATCTTCCTAATCGGTGTCGGCATCTTGACAGTCACCTATATGTACATCGTCGATGTGACACAGACGCGCCACGCCGTGCGGCGCAACTACCCTGTCATCGGCCGCTTCCGTTATCTCTTCGAGGAGCTGGGAGAATTCTTCCGCCAATATTTCTTCGCCATGGATCGCGAAGAGATGCCATTCAACCGCTCCGAGCGCAGCTGGGCCTACCGCACCGCCAAAAACCACGACAACACCATCGCCTTTGGTAGCACGCGCCGACTCAACGTGCTGGGCGAAGTACTGTTCATGAATAGCCCTTTCCCGCTCCAAGCCGAGGAAACCAGTGATATCTCAGCGCTGGAAATCGGCGCTGGGCGCGCCCAGCGCCCCTACCTCGCCAAATCACTGTTCAACATTTCTGGCATGAGTTACGGTGCCATATCAAAGCCAGCCGTGCAGGCGCTGGCGGGAGGGGCGCACGAGGCTGGCATCTGGATGAATACTGGCGAGGGCGGCATGTCCCCCTACCACCGTGACGGCGATTGCGACTTGGTCTACCAGATCGGCACCGCCAAGTACGGCGTGCGCGACGAACACGGTCAATTATCAGATGAGCGATTGCGCGAACTGTCGCAATACGAGCGCTTGCGCATGTTCGAGATCAAACTGAGCCAAGGAGCCAAGCCCGGCAAAGGCGGGATCCTGCCCGGGCTGAAGGTGACGCCAGAAGTCGCTTCGATCCGCGGCATCCCCGCGGGCGAGGATTCGCGTAGCCCCAACGCGCACTTGGATATCGGCTCGGTGGCAGAGCTGCTTGATATGATCGAACGGGTGCGCTCGGTCACGGGTCGACCGGTGGGCTTCAAGGCCGTGCTCGGCGGCCAAGGGTGGCTGCACGAATTGATGGAGGCTATCCACCAGCGAGGCATCGAATCGGCACCTGACTTCATCACCATCGACAGCGCCGACGGCGGCACCGGTGCCGCCCCGCAAAGCCTGATGGACTATGTCGGCCTGCCGTTACGCGAGAGCCTACCGATGGCTGTGGACATATTGACAAAATACGGTCTGCGCGAAGAAATCCGCATCATCGCTTCGGGCAAGTTGATCACCCCGGGCTCCATCGCTTGGGCGCTGTGCATGGGTGCCAACTTCATCAGCTCGGCACGCGGCTTCATGTTCGCCTTGGGCTGCATCCAAGCATTGCAATGCAACCGCGACACTTGCCCAACGGGCATCACAACCCACAATGAGCGCCTGCAAAACGGCTTGGTACCCGAGGCCAAAGCGCAACGCGTAGCGCACTACGCTCGCAACACTATCAAAGAGGTGCAGGTCATCGCCCATTCTTGTGGGCTCCGGGAGGCACGTGAACTGCGGCGCTCCCATGCGCGTCAAGTGCAACAGAATGGTCGTTCTGCACCGCTGGACGAACTCTATCCACCAGTCGCAACCAAGACCGAGTACCTGATCAGCACCAGCCGGAACGTATAACGGTGTCAGCAATCGGCCGACAGCGTTTGTCACTCCATGGGCGTTGAAGAGGTCGTCGCCACCACGCTGTTGCTCGCAGTGGTGACATTGCCAGCAACCGCCGCCGCCTACTTCGTCCCCAAACTACCACTCTCTGCCTGGCTGGTCGCCTTTGGCTTCGCTCTCGGCCTCGGGGTCGAGGCAACCGGCTTCGACACCGGCGTGCGGGCGGGCAATGTGCACTCGCTGATGTTCTTCGTGCTGTTGCCCGCACTGATCTTTGAGGCGGGCTACAGCTTGCGGCAAGACTTGCTGTGGCAAGACATCGTCCCGGTGTTGCTGATGGCGACGCTGGGGGTCATCATCTCGGTGTTCATTACCGGCGTGGCGCTCTATCTAGGCATCGACCATCCCGGCTTCCCATTGGTCGCTGGCCTGATCGGCGGTGCCCTGCTGGCCGCCACCGACCCGGTGGCCGTGGTGGCGCAAATCCGGCAGCTGCAAGCACCGTCGGAGCTGGTAGTACTGGTCGAAGGGGAGAGCCTGTTCAACGACGCCACCGCCATCGTTATATTCGCTCTGGTCGTCAGCGCCGCAACTGCCGCTGGCACACAGACCCCAAGCCTCGGTGCCGCCGCAGTCGACTTCGTCACCATATGCTGTGGCGGAATCGCCATCGGCGCGGTCGTGGGCTTCGCTGCCACCACTGCCGAAAGACTACTGTCGCCACTGCTGCCGCGCAGCTTCAACTCCTTGCTGACCGCCTACGGTGCTTTCTACATCGCCGAGGCGCTGTGCCATGTGTCCGGTGTCATGGCGGTGCTGACCGCAGCATTGCTCTTGCACCGCAATCACCAAAAAACGATCGACGCCGAAGAGCACCAGCGACTACACACCGTGTGGGTCGCCCTCGCCCACCTATTCAACGCCTTGGTCTTCGCCCTGATGGGGCTGACAATCACGGTGAATATGTTCCGCGAGCGCTGGCTCGCCATGATCATCGGCATCGTGGCGGTGCTGCTGGCGCGCGTCATTGCCATCTACGGCAGTGTCTGGCTGGGCACGCTGATCACCAAGCGCAAGCTGCCCGCACACTACCAGCCAATCTTGGTGTGGGGCGGTCTGCGCGGCGGTGTCGCACTGGCCTTGGCGCTGTCGCTGCCACACGATTTGCCCTACTGGTGGACGGTGCAATCCATCTGCTACGGCGTGGTGTTGTTCAGCTTGCTGGTACAGGCACCGACGATGCCCATGTTGCTAAGGCGTTTCAACCTGACCAGCAAGGACTGAACCCGCGCCGAACACAGACTCGGCGAGATCGATCAATTCGGCGGCAGCAACATAGCCGACCCGCCGCGCCCACAGCAGCTCCCGCCCGGCATCATCGAAAAACAGTAGCGCTGGCGGCCCGAACAGCTGCAGCTCGGTCATCAAACGGCGCTCGGATGCGCCGTTACGGGTGACATCAAGGTAGAGTAGCCGCGCCTCGGCCAGCAAGTCGCGCACGGTGGCATCGGCAAAGGTGCTACGCTCCATACGATGGCATACCGTGCACCAGTCCGCGCTGACAAAGAGCAGCGCCGGTCGCCCGGCGGCGGCCACGCTGCGCCGCAATGCCTCAGTGTCGGCGACGCGGACGCGGCTCCAGTGATCGCCCAAGCGTGTCTCGGCGACCGTCCCAACCGACGATGCACCCGGCAGGGAGGCGCTCCAGCGACCGGTGGCGGCGTAGAACAACACAGCGCTGAGGGCGATCAGCACCAGCATGCCGACGAGGCGACCGGTCGCACTGCAGCGCACTGAGCCACTCCACCAAACGGCAAATACCACGCACAAGGTGGCCAACACCGCCAAAATGGCCTCGGCTGACAAAACCCGCGATAGCAACCACAGCGAGAGCGTTGCCAACAACAGGCCGACAAAACATTGCACGCCTTTCAACCAAGGCCCTGGCCGTGGCACAAAGCGCTGACCACCGGCGGCCAATAACAGCAGCGGCAGCCCCATACCCAGCCCCATCGCAAACAGCGCGGCTCCACCCCGCAGGGCACTGCCACCCTGCGCCAGATAAAGCAGCGCCCCGACCAAGGCCGGACTGACACAGGGACTCAGGACCAAGGCAGACAGCACACCCATCACCACCGCACCGCCCACTCCCCGCAACGGCGGCCACTTGCTGCTGCTGACATGGCGCGGCACCAACCACTGATCGATCTTGAGCAGACCGATCGCGACCACCCCCAACAGCAGCAATAACAGTGCGGTTCCAATCAGCACCGCAGGCTGTTGTAACAGGCCCTGCAAGCTGCTGCCAACCGCGCCAGCAGCGAGGCCTGCCACAGCCCATGCCAAGGCCAAGGACAACACATAGGCCAGCACCAAAGCGGTGCCTCGCCACTGCCCGCCGCGGCCGGGATTGTCCGCCGACACGCCGACCACCATGGCTGCAACCACCGGCAACATCGGCAGTACACAGGGCGTAAAGGCGAGCAACAGGCCGAGCCCAAAGAACAGCGCCAGCATGCCATAAACTGTGCCGCCGCCACGCGCCAAACGATCGGCCAATTGCGATGGTAGCCAGCGCGAAGTGGGGTTGCTCCAACGCTCCGGCGGAGCTGCGGCGGGGACAGCAGCCTGCCGCTTCGCCTCACTCGCCGTCGCCACCAGTTCCAACGCCGCTGGCGCTTCGACATCGGGGGCACCGCCACCCATAACAGAGGCGCTACCAGAGCGCGTATTCAGAAACTTCAGACGGCGCTTGAATGGCGGATAGCACACGGCTGGCGCACTGGAGCAACCCTGGGCGGAGACTTCCAACTCCAGCCAGCGGCTCGTACTCGGTACCTCGTCCAGCCCCAATTCGACGGTGACAAAATCCTCGTAGATGCCGGTACGTCCCATAAATGGATCGTCGATGATCCGCGCCGCTGGCAGCTGCACCGCACCACTCAAAACGAGCGGCGGCACCGCACTGAAATTGAGCCGCTCGCGATACAGGTAATAGCCGGGAGCGGGTAATAGCTGCACGGCCACCCGCTGCCCGTCGAGCCGCTCCGCCCGCATGACGAAAGCCTGCTCCACCGGCAACAAGGCAGGAGCTGAGACAACCCCGCCCAGCGCGGCATCGGCCGCTGCGGACAGCGGCCAGACTGCGGCCATGGCGGCCACCAGCCACAGCGCCCGCACCATCAGCGCTTGGCGCTCACCAACGGATAGCGCTGGTGTCGCCATTCGGCAATGCCCCCGCCGAGGCGGGAGAGCGACTTGAACTCGGCGGCGCGCAGCTGCCGCACCGCCGACGGGGACTGTTGCCCCATGGCGCAGACCAGCACCAACGGTGTGCTAGTGTCGCGCTGCAGCTCGGGCAGGCGGCTTTGGAAATCGCTCCACGGGATGTTCTCGGCACCAGCGATATGGGCAGCCGCAAAGTCGGCCGCCGGACGCAGGTCGATCATGCGGGCGCTTTCGCCATTGACCAACACGGTCAACAGATGGGGCGAAATGGCCGGGCCACCACTGCGGCTCTCGTGCCGCCACAACAACGCGAGCAGCAGGCACAATGCCGCAAATAACGGCCATTGCTGCACAGCGAAGGCACTGAATGTAGACATAGCCGAGAACCGTGCGCAGAATGCCGCCGTTGCGGCGCGTAAAATAACAGTTTAGCCTGAGCGTAAACGGAACCCAAGAATGGCGACACAGTTGGCGTTGATCGTGCTCGACGGCTGGGGGCACAGCGAGCAGCGCGAGGGCAATGCCATCGCCATCGCCCACACTCCAGTCTACGATCGCCTGTGGCGCACCGCACCCAAACGCCTGCTGTCATGTTCCGGCCCCGCCGTCGGCCTGCCCGCGGGTCAAATGGGAAACTCTGAAGTCGGACACAGCTGCATCGGGGCCGGGCGGGTGCTCCCACAGCAGCTGGCACAGATTGACCAAGCGCTGGAAAATGGTGTTTTTTCCCGTTGCCAAGTGCTGTGCGAGGCGATCGACCGAGCTCGCGACGACGGCGGCGCAGTACATCTGCTCGGCCTGCTGTCACCCGGCGGGGTGCACAGCCACGAACGCCACCTGCACGCCGCCCTGCAGCTAGCCTTGGAGCGCGGTGCCCAAGTGCAGATCCACGCCTTTCTTGACGGTCGCGACACCGCGCCGCGCTGCGCCGCCACCTCGCTGGCCGAGCTGGAGCGACAGTGCCAGCTCAGCGGCGGTCAGGCGCGCATTGCCAGCGTCGTCGGGCGCTATTACGCGATGGATCGGGATCGACGCTGGGAGCGCACCGAACGGGCTTGGCGACTGGTGGCAGGACTGGCCGAGCAGTGCGCCGACAGCGCCGAAACAGCGCTCGAAGCCGCCTACCAGCGCGGCGAAGATGACGAGTTCGTGCTGCCGACCACAATCGGTGTGGCTCGAGCCATCGGCGTCACCGACAGCATGCTGTTCATGAATTTTCGCGCCGACCGCGCCCGCCAGCTGAGCCACGCCCTGCTCGATGAGCAATTCGATCATTTTCCGCGCCCTGGACAGACGGCATTGCGAGCGGGATGCTTTGTCACCGCCACACTCTACGACGACACGCTACCGGCGGCGGTCGCTTTTCGATCCGAGCAACCGGAGAACACCTTGGGAGCCTGCTTGGCTCAACACCAGCTGCGCCAGCTGCGCCTTGCCGAAACCGAGAAATTCGCGCATGTCACCTATTTTCTGAACGGCGGACGCGAGGCCGCTTTCCCGGGTGAAGAACGGCAGTTGGTTCCCTCCCCCAAAGTCGCCACTTATGATTTGCAACCAGAGATGAGTGCGCCCGAGCTGAGCCGGAAATTGGTCGATGCGATCGCGGCCGGTCGACACGATGTGCTGATCTGCAACTACGCCAATGGCGATATGGTCGGCCATACCGGCAAGCTCGATGCCGCCGTGGCGGCGGTGGAATGCATCGACCGGGCGTTGGGACAGCTGCTCGAGGCGATCGACGCCAGCGGCAGTCACTGCCTGATCACCGCGGATCACGGCAACTGCGAGAGCATGTCGGCACCCGGCGGCGGCACCCATACCGCCCACACGCTGGGGCCAGTACCACTGCTCTACGCCGGGCCGCGGCAGCTGCGCCCGGCGACTGCCAACGGCGACTGGGAACAGCCCCACGGCTCGCTCGCCGATGTGGCTCCCACGGCGCTGTGGTTGCTTGGCCTAGAGCCCCCGGCCGAGATGAGTGGACGTCCCCTATTTGCCGATGCCTGATGCGGATATCGCATGACTAAGCGCCTGTCTGCGGCGCTGTTACCCGCGCTGTTACTCGCGGCCAGCACAGCAGCCGCACAGCACAGCGCGGAACAGCTGCGCCAGCTGCAGTCCCTGCAAGATGGCATCGCCGAGTTGCAAACTGATATCAGCAAGCGCCAAGGAGAACGCTCGGCTCTACAGCAACAGCTCGACACCATTGAGCGCACGATCGACCACAGTGCCACCACCCTGCGTCAAAGCCGCAGCTCGCTGGCCAAGCAGGCGGAAGATCAGCGCCTGTTGCACGACAACATCGAAGCGCTGGAGCGGCACATCGCCACGCAACGCGGCCAAATGCGCGATATCATGCGCCACCTGCACCGTATCGGTCCCGGCGAGCAACTGCGGCTGTTGCTCAATGCCGAAACCCCGCGCCGCCTCGTGCGCCTACACTACTACCACCGCCGGCTCAGCAGCTTGCGACACCAGCGCATCGACCGCTTTCGCACCAGCATCGGGCAGCTGCGCGCCGCCGAGCAGCAGAGCCGCCAGCTGGCACAACACATCAGCAGTCGCCGTGCTATACAGCGTGAGCAACGCGGCAAATTGCAAAAGCTCATCACCAAGCATCGGGCTGCACTGGGGGCAGTGGACGGCACCCTGCTCAGCCGCAACAAGCGGCTAAAGCAGCTCGAGCGCGAGCAGCGGCAGCTGCAGGAGCTGCTGGAGGGTGTGCAACAGCAGCTGCCGCCACGCCGCTCCAGCATCGCCAAGCTGCGCCACCGCTTGCCGCGCCCGGTGAAGGGCACCATCAGCAAGCACTTCGGCACCCGCCGCGCTGGCGGCATGTTGCGCTGGCGCGGTATCCGTATCGACGCGCCCGATGGTACCCCAGTGCGCGCCTTACACGCTGGCAGGGTGGTATTCGCCCAATCCTTCGCCGATATGGGCCTGCTGATGATCTTGGATCACGGTGCGGGCTACCTGTCGGTCTACGGCAACAACCAAAGCCTACTCCGATCGGTCGGCGACGAGGTGGACAGCGCCGAGACCATCGCCACGGTAGGGCGTAGCGGCGGCCAACGCAACAGCGGCCTGTACTTCGAATTGCGCCACCAAGGCAAACCGCGCAACCCCCTGCAGTGGTTTGAGTCAGATTGATATAATCATTTCCCGGCTATAGAGCTGCTGGTCGTGCCAGCTATCATCATGCGAAAATATAGTGTCTGCAACGGCTTGAGCATCGCGCTGGCACTGTGCCTTAACACCGCCGTCGCACAGGCCGCAGACAGGTATCCCAAGGTGCCGCTGGAGGAGCTGAAGCTCTTCTCATTCGCTTTCCACCAAATTCAGCGCAACTATCTGTATGAGAGCTCGGATGCCCAGCTGCTAGAAAACGCTATTCGCGGCATGTTGGACGGTTTGGATCCGCACTCGGCTTATCTGAACAAAGAGGAGCGGCGCGAGCTGCAAATCGACACCGAGGGTCGTTTTGGCGGCATCGGTATCGAAATCGAATGGCGGGACGGCAAGCTGCTGATCATCGCCCCGATCGACGACACACCGGCCGCACGAGCCGGCATCAAGAGCGGTGACCGCATCATCGCCATCGACAAGCAGCCGATCGATCGGCTGCGCTTCGAGCGCGCATCCGCGCTACTGCGCGGCCCTCCCGGCAGCATGGTGCAGCTCTCAATCCAGCGCCGGGGCGTCGTGGATCCCCTGTCATTCGAGCTGCAGCGTGAGGTGGTGAAAATCCGCAGTGTGCAGCACAGCTTCCCGACACCGGAGCATGTCTACCTGCGCATCGCGCGCTTTCAGAACGATACGGCGGCAGAGATGCACAAGATCCTGCGGGTCGAGCTCGACAATGATGCGCACAAAGCACGCGGTATGGTGCTGGATCTGCGCGACAACCCCGGTGGACTGATGGCAGCAGCGGTGGCAGTGGCCGATCTGTTGCTGGATGGTGGTGATATCGTCTCTACTCGCGGGCGCGGCGGCAAGTCGCTGGAAATAATCCGCGCCAGCCGCGGCGATCTAAGCCATGGCCTGCCCATTGTCGTGTTGATCAACGCGGGCACCGCCTCGGCGGCGGAAGTGGTGGCTGGAGCGCTGCAAGACCGTCGACGTGCGTTGTTGGTCGGGAACCAAAGCTTCGGCAAGGGCTCGGTGCAATCAATCATCCCACTGCCGCAGGGTCAGGCGCTGAAAATGACCACCGCGCTCTACTACACGCCCAACGGGCGGTCGATCCAAGCCACCGGTATCGAACCGGATATCCACGTCGAACACGGGAAATGGAATCAGCGACCACTACCGTCGTTCCTCCGCGAGCAAGATCTGCCCGGCCATCTGCCGCCACCCGACACCACCGCTGATGGCAAAGTGCCAGTATCCCCGTCCCCCCAGCTGGATCACGTGGCCCGCGAGGACTATCAGCTGCATGCGGCCTTGCTGATATTGCGTGGCATGGACTTGTCCCAAACCTTCGCCCCCACCCGCAAGCTACCACCGCAATAAGCGCACAGGCGCGGCCCGTAGACAACGAACCGGAGCTGCCACCAGACAAATTGGTGTCGGCATTGCACCGACACTGCCTCAAAGATCCGCCCGATCCCTGTCGGTGCACGTCGGTGGGTATCGGGCCCGTATAGATGTTCCCCGCCACACCCCCGCTCGTGCCATCGGGTGCTCAGCACCGGTATCGAAGCGGATGCCACGTCGAACATGGAAAATGGAATCAGCAGCTGGAGCCGTGGGCGCGGCTGGGATTGAACCAGCGACCTCTGCCGTGTGAAAGCAGCGCTCTCCCCCTGAGCTACGCGCCCTCTGCCACCAGCCAGACGATCCCGACCATCACGGCGGGACGCAAAACACGGCAGATTATAGCCTTTTGCCGCCTGTGAACGCCACCAGACAACCCCGGCGATGGCGCCAAAGCGCCGCCACCATCAGCTGACGGGCAAAGCTTGGGCTGCCCTGAGCCCCAACAGATAGAGAATGGCGTCGAGCCCGCAAGTGGACAGAGAATGACCGGCTTCACGCGCAACCAAGGGCTTGGCGCGGAAGGCGATGCCGAGCCCGGCGATGCTCAGCATCGGCAAGTCGTTGGCACCGTCGCCGACAGCGATGACCTGTTCGAGCGCGACATTCTCGTGCGTGGCCAATTCGCGTAGCAGCTGTGCTTTGCCCTCACCGTCGATGACCGGATCCAGCACCCGACCACTCAGGCGATCGCCGTCCCATTCAAGGCGATTAGCACGCAGGTGATCGATGCCGAGCTGGGTGCGCAAGCGCTCGCCAAAAAGCTCAAAACCGCCGGAAAGAATCGCTGTGCGGTAACCCAGTGCCTTCAGTGTGCGCAACAGCTGTTCGGCACCAGGGGTCAAAGGCAATCGATCGGCCACCTCGCGCAACACCGACTCGGGCAGCCCCTTGAGCAGTGCCACGCGGCGGCGCAGGCTGGTGGTGAAGTCGCAGGCACCAGCCATCGCCTCGGTGGTGATGCGCGCGACTTCCTCGCCACAACCGGCGGTGCGCGCCAACTCGTCGATCACCTCGACTTGAATCAGGGTGGAATCCATATCAAAAGCCACCAGCCGCCGGTTGCGGCGGTAGAGATCATCGCGTTGCAGGGCGATGTCGATGCCGAGATCGCCCGCCAGCTGCAACAGCTGGCGGCGCAATGGCAGGGCATCGCCAGTGCCGCGCAGGCTGTACTCCAAGCAACAGATATTGGCACAAGGGTCGATGCGCTCAATCGCCACGCGGTCGGAGAGCCGCTCTAACTGGTCGATGGAAAAGCCGTGCTCGCTGACGGCGGCGGCAACCCGTGCCAGCGTGCCGGCCTCGATGTCCGGCGACAACACCGTCAACACATAGCTCGGCGCATCGCCTGGAATGGCCCAGCTCAGATAATCTTGGGCAGTGATACCGCGAATATCCAAACGCAGCTCGAGACTCTCCGCCGCCCGTTGTAGACGCCCGCGCAAGGCATCACCGTCAGCCTGCTCTGGCAAGGCCACCACCATGCCCAGATGGGCGTGGCGATGCACCGCGCTATAACTGATGTCGAGGACTCGCCCACTGTATTCGCCGATCAGCTGGCACAGCGCGGTGCTGGCATCCGAAGATGCCGCCCCGCTCGCTGACAACAGCAGGATCTCAGGCATCGACCACCTCGCTAGCAGCTGGCATTGCCACGCTGAGGCCACGCACCGAGCGGAAGCCACGCGGCAAGATTCGCCCGCGTCGCGCACGGGCACCGCGCCACAATGGTAGGTCGCGCGCTGTCAGGCTGTAGTGGCGATTGCCTGCATGGATGCGCAAACAGGCCGTCACCGGCAACAATTGCACCGCCGCCAAGCGCTCGTCGCCACGCAGTGCCATCAAGCGCACGCCGCGCCCGCGGCGCAGGCGCGGCAGCTCGCTCAGCGCGAAGAGCAGCAAGTGGCCAGCACTGCTGGCGACCGCCACCAGCCAGTCCCCGCTGTCCTCCGGCACCGCCAAGGGCATCAGCGCCGAGGCTCCGTCCGGCAGGATGAACAGCTGCTTGCCGACCCGGCGGTTGCCGAGCAAGGCCTCGCAGGGGGCGATGAATCCCGAGCCGAGATCCGATGCTAACAACGCCCCACCGCCGTCGCAAGCTGCGACCATGCCGATGAAATGTGCGCCGGAGGGCGGCACCACCAGCCTGCTCAGCGGTGTGCCGTGCCCACGCGCCGAGGGCAGGCCACGAGCGGCTACCGTGTAGACGCGCCCGGTGGAGTCCAGCGCGATCAGCAAGCGATCCGAGCGGCTGTGCACCATACACAACAAGCGATCCCCCGACTTGTAAGTCAGCGCCTCCGGGTCGATATCATGGCCTCGGGCCGCACGGATCCAGCCGCTTTGCGACAGTACCGCCGTCAGCGGCTCTACCGGTAGCACAGCCTCCTCGCTCAGCTGCTGAGCTGCCGCACGATGCACCACTGGCGAGCGCCGCTCGTCGCCGTATTTCTCGGCGAGCGCGCGCAGTTCCGTTTTGATCAAAGTTTTGAGTTTGCGAGAGGAGCCGAGTACCGCTTGGAGTGATGTCTGTTCGGCGAGCAGCTGAGCCTGCTCCGCACGCAATGCATCTTCTGCAAGGTGCGCCAATTGGCGCAGGCGCAGGTTCAAAATCGCCTCGGCCTGCGCCTCATCCAAAGTGAAGCGCTCGCGCAGCGCCTCGGCTGGCCGCTCGGCGCTACGAATCAAAGCGATCATCTCATCGAGCTGCGAGTAGGCGATCAAGAAACCTGCCAGCAAGTGCAGACGGGATGCGATCTGCGCGAGCCGGTGACGCAGGCGACGCTGCACCAACTCGCGACGAAAGCGCAACCATTCGCCCAAAAAGGACGGTAGCGAGTAGATCCGGGGGCATCCGTCGAGGCCGATGGCATTGAAATTGACGCGACAACTGGACTCGAGATCGGTGGTGGCAAAGAGATGGGACATCAGCTGCTCTCGATCAACCCGGGCGCTGCGCAACAATAGGACCAAGCGGGTGGGGTGCTCGTGATCGGATTCGTCGCGGGCATCCACAACCCACGGCAGCTTGCGCGCCTCCATCTGCGCCGCCACCTGTCCCAGCACGCGCCCGCAGTACACTTGATGCGGTAGTGCGGTAATGACGATGCTGTCGCCCTCAATGCTGTACACGGCCCGCATCCTCAGCGAGCCGTGGCCGCACTGGTAGAGCTGACGGATATCTTCCGGGGAGCTGATCAATTCGGCACCAGAGGGGAAATCCGGCCCCAAAATATGCTGACACAGCGTCGCGACATCAGCTTTGGGATCGTCGAGCAGGGTGAGGCAGGCGGCGACGACTTCGCGCAAGTTGTGCGGCGGGATATCGGTGGACATGCCGACGGCGATGCCAGTGGCACCGTTGAGTAGCAGCTGCGGCAGCTGCGCTGGCAAAGCACTGGGCTCAGGCAGGGTGCCATCAAAATTCTCTGTCCATGCGGTGGTGGCTTGCCCCAGCTCCGCCAACAACAGACCAGCTATCGGTGTCAGGCGCGCCTCGGTGTAGCGCATGGCGGCAAAGGAGTGCGGCTCGTCGGTCGCGCCCCAGTTGCCTTGGCCATCGATCAGTGGATAGCGGGTGGCAAAAGGCTGCGCCATCAGCACCATGGCCTCGTAGACCGCCGCATCGCCGTGCGGATGGAACTTGCCGATGACATCACCGACGGTGCGGGCAGATTTCTTGTATTGGGCACCGGCTACAGCGAGGCGCAATTCAGACATGGCATAGACAATGCGCCGCTGCACCGGTTTGAGGCCATCGCCTATAAAAGGCAGTGCCCGATCCAAGACCACATACATGGCATAGTCTAAATAAGCCTGCTCGGCGTAGCGCGCCAGCGGCAGACGCTCGTAGTCGGGCACATCGAGCGCACGTTCTTTCATGGCTCAGCACATCGCATAGCTGCCTAGACCCAGTGTAACGCAAGAGCCAAACGGCCGGCTTCAATTGACAGTCCCCAAGCACCGGGTGATAATTAAAAACTACGAGTTAAACACGCCAGAGAGGCGGCGCAATATGGCTACGGTGGCGAAGACAGCAGTGCGCGACCCCGATGAAAAGGCCGCCACCCGGCACGCGGTCTACGAGGCAGTAGAGGCGCTTTTGCCCAAGTTTCAGGAACGCTCAGACGTCGCCCGCAAGCAGCGCATGCTGCCAGCGGCAAGCATCGCCGAGCTCAAAGCAGCTGGCTATTTTCGCCTGCTCCAGCCACAACGCTACGGCGGCTTGGAATTGGAGCCCGCCGATTTCGGCCAGCTCGTTCTGATGATCTCCGAGAGCTGCGCTGCGACCGGCTGGGTCTGCGGCGTGATCGGTGTCCACCCTTTCCAGTTGGCTCTCTACGATCAGCGCGCCCAAGAAGAGGTGTGGAGCGACGACCCCGACACGCTGGTCTCCTCTTCCTACGCGCCAATGGGCAAGGTGGAGCGCTGCGACGACGGCTTCCGCTTCAGCGGACGCTGGGGCTGGTCCAGTGGTTGCGACCACTGCGAATGGGCCCTGCTCGGCGGGCTCGTCTTCGATGAAGGCGATACCCACTACCGCACCTTCCTAGTCCCACGTTCCGACTACAAGATCGACGACACTTGGCACGTGATGGGCTTGCAGGGCACGGGTAGCAAAGACATCGTGGTCGCGGACTGCTTTGTCCCCGAGTACCGCACCCACCACCAAATGGATGGCTTCAATTTGACCAATCCCGGCTACAAAATCCACGACAATCCGGTCTACCGTATCCCGTGGGGGCAGATCTTTGTGCGTGCCGTGGCCACCACGCCGATCAGCCTGCTCAAGCGCATCGTCGAGCTGCGCATCGACGGTGCCAAAAGCCGCCACAGTGGCGACCCCACCAAGCTGGCAGAAGATGTTGCCACGCAGGAGCTGCTCGCCCACGCCAGCAATACCGTCGACGAACTGGCAATGATGCTGCACCGCAATATGGAGCGGCTCGCACAGTACGTCGAAAATGACGACGCAATGCCGATGGATGTCCGCGCGCGCTACCGCTATCAGGCCTCCATCGTGGTCGCTCGCTGTCTGGCAGCAGCACAGCCCCTGATCGCGACGGCGGGCGGGCGCTCGGTCTTCCTCGGCAGCGACATCCAGCAAGCCTATTTGGATCTGCTGACCAGCCGCAGTCACGTGGCCAACAACCCGACCAGTTTTGCGCGCAACTACGGTGCCATGCTGCTGGGGCAAGACAACAGCGATGTCTTCATCTGATGCCGCGATGACTTTGCAGCTGCCGCGCGACAGCCGCTTCATCAACTTCAGCAGCTACCGCAAAAGCGGGGTGGCGGTCGACACACCGGTGTGGTTTGCCGAATGCAACGGCAGTTTGTATCTCTTCAGTGCTGGCAATGCTGGCAAGGTCAAGCGCCTGCGCAACTCCTCGCGCTCGCGGGTTGCCAGCTGCAATGCGTGGGGGAAGCTACGCGGTCCGTGGTTGCCAGCGACGGCACGCATCTTGACAGACCCGGCAGACAGAGAGCTGGCACACACCGCGCTGCGAGACAAATATGGCTGGCAGATGCGCCTCGGCGACTGGTTCGCCGAACGCAACGGACGGGCGGCCAAGCGCGCCTACTTGGCGGTAGAGCTAGCGGCGACAGAGGCCGCCGCCACAAGCGGCGACGCAGGTACGACAGACAGCACCAGCTAGACTGCGACGGTGCTCGCCGCCTTTTCTGCAGCCGCCAACTGCGCTGGCTCGCTGTACATCGCGTAGCCTAAGCGACGGAAATCCTCGCGGTACAGCTCATTGACAATCGCCAGCGTCCGGCGGCTGTAGCGGGTGTCTACCTGCAAATGGGCGGTGCTGCATAGCTTGAGGGATGCCAAATCGTAGCCGATGGCACGCCCCAACAACGCGATGTCACCGGCATTTTCCATCCGCAGGACGCGCAGTTCCACGCGCGGGAAGCGATCCGGATATGCCAGCGCAACAAGCAATCGCCCTAGTCGGCGCCACGACCGAGGAGCCTGCAGCGCAGCGAGACGACACCACTGCCTGTAGAACAGCGCTGGATGCGCCTCCCAGTGCTGCGGCCAAAAATGCCGGTTGATGTGGTAATACTCTGGCAATAGGGTGATGAAATCCTCAAATTCCAGTTCGCGGCACCGCCGCCACAGCGCATCCAAGGGCATCAGATCAAATCTCCCCATATGGCCGTGCTCCCGTATGGACAGCAGATCCATCTGCAGCGCGTATGACTTGCGCTCGCCCTCCACTTGGGGGGGGGGCAATTGTGGAATTTGTCGCGGAAGCAGGACTGCAGGCGCTGATAAGGGTCGCGCACCACCCAATACGCCTCGAGGCGGGGCCGAGCCAGCAAGGCCCCCAACAAGGCATCGCGTAACAAGCAGTGGCGCAGCTGCGGCACAGCGCACAAAGTCGAGTACATGACCTTGAGGCTGTTCAGCACCAAGCAGGGACGCTCGGTGTGGCGGAAAACGGGCACTTGAGCGTTGCCTCGGCGATGATGCCAGCCAGCCGTATTCAGGACTCGCCGGCCAAGGCCAGCACATCGGCCACCAAGCCGTCCACGCTCTGCCACACCTCGGCAGGACTCTGCCCGAGCATATAGGCGGGCGATGTGACCAAACGGTGCCCGGTATCGACGCAGCGCTCGGCCACGGTGCAGTCTTGATGGCGCGCACCCATCGTCTCCAAATCCACCGCCGTGCCAACATCGTCGCCGATGGTGCAACGCACCCCGGCACCGTAGATGCGCGCAGCCAATACCGGCGCGATACACAACAGGCCCACCGGTCGCCGCGCATCGCGAAAACTCCCCAGCCAAGCCTCCAGCTGAGCCAACATCCGGCAGTTGCTGCCAGCCGAAATATAGTCGCTGAGATTGCGCGCCACACCAAACCCCCCCGGGAGGATGGCAGCATCAAAATCGCCCGGCTCGGAAGTGGCGAGATCGCCTACCGCACCGCGGGCGATGCGCGCCGCCTCGACCAGCACATTGCGTTGCTCCCCCGCTTGCTCCTCAGCCGACAAGTGGTCGATGACCACCTGCTGGGGGATATCTGGTGCCAAGCACACCGCCTCTGCGCCACGCTGCGAAAGCGCCAAAAGTGTGAACACACTCTCGTGGATTTCGGCGCCATCGTAGACGCCGCAACCTGATAACACGACCGCGACCCGCATCACCATCCCCTCCTAGCGCCGATTTGAAGTGGCAGTTTAACCCCAACGTGCTGGCCCCGCCCTAGCAGGATGCCACCAGCACTGCTTGCACAGCGGTAGCGGAGCTGCTATAGTGCAGAGCTTGTACTCAAGTCAAATGTTGCCCGCGCCGATTTTGATGGCACGTTGGATCGGCTTTAGCCGGGTCACACCCAGCACTGGGAAGCCCGATGGGCACAGCGCAAACGACGCACCCATCGACGGCGATGCAGCTCATGAATCAGGGGATCAAATCAGCAAATGAATGACAATGTGGCGACCATGGCAGAAGTGAGCGACAACGACTTCGCGCAGACCGTGTTGCAATCCGAGCAACCGGTATTGGTCGACTTTTGGGCACCGTGGTGCCGCCCGTGCCTGATGGTGGCACCGATTGTCGAGGAAGTGGCGCGAGATTATGCTGGTAAAATCGAAGTGTGCAAAATGGAAGTAGACGGTAACCCGCAGACCCCAGCACTCTATGGTGTGCGTGGCATACCGACGCTGATCTTGTTCCGGGGGGGCAAGGTGTTGGATGCGCGTTCCGGAACCCTGTCACGAACCGACCTCAGCCAATTCATCGACGAGGCGCTACAACGCCCCTGAACCCCCGCTAAAGACAGACCGAGTAGCAGACAGCGAAGCACCGGCTCCTCGGCTCCCGCCTTTGCCGATCATTGATCACCGCGCCCCAGCCACGCGCAAGCTATCGACCAACACAGCAGCATACCCTGCCATCCACTCACAACCGACCAAGCAATCCCACTATGCACCTATCGGAACTCAAACAGAAATCCATGCCAGAGCTGATGGACATCGCCGAAGCTGCTGGCATCAACGAGGACAATCAGCAACTGCGCCGCCAAGATATCATCTTTGAAGTGCTGAAGAGCCGAGCCGAGCAGGGCGAAGATATCAATGGCGAGGGGGTGCTCGAAATCATGCAGGACGGCTTCGGCTTCCTGCGCTCAGCGACCGAATCCTATGTCGCCGGGCCAAACGACATCTATGTGTCACCAAATCAAATCCGCCGCTTCGGCATCCGCACTGGCGATTTCGTCTCCTGCAAAGTCCGACCTCCCAAATCTGGGGAACGCTTCTTCTCAGTGGTCTCAATCGAGCAGGTCAATTTCAAGGACAAACAGGACAAGAAACGACAACACAAAATCCCCTTCGAGAATCTGATACCGTTATTCCCCTCCGAGCATCTCAAACTAGAGGTCGGCAATGGTGCCACCGAAGATTTGCCGGGACGCATCATCGATTTGGCCGCCCCGATCGGCAAAGGGCAGCGCGGCCTGATCGTATCGCCGCCCAAGGCCGGGAAAACCTATGTGCTACAGCACATCGCCCAATCGATCATCCGCAACAACCCCGAGTGCTATGTCATCGTGTTGCTGATCGACGAACGACCTGAGGAAGTCACCGACATGCGGCGCACAGTGCGCAAAGCCGAAGTCGTGGCCAGCACCTTCGACGAACCGCCGACACGCCATGTCCAAGTGGCCCAAATGGTCAACGAAAAGGCCAAGCGTCTGACCGAAGAAGGCGGTGATGTGGTGGTGTTGCTCGACTCCATCACCCGTCTAGCACGCGCCCACAACACCGTCGTTCCTTCGTCCAGCAAGATGCTGAGCGGCGGCATCGACGCCCACGCACTGGAGCGACCGAAGCGCTTTTTCGGTGCCGCACGCAATGTCGAGAACGGCGGCAGCCTGACCATCATCGCCACCGCGCTAATCGACACCGGTTCCAAAATGGACGAGGTGATCTACGAGGAATTCAAAGGCACTGGCAATATGGAATTGCACTTGGATCGCAAGATCTCTGAGAAGCGTGTCTACCCAGCGGTCAACATCCGCCGCTCCGGCACCCGCCGCGAGGAATTGCTGATCGAAGAAGATGCCCTGCGGCGCGTGTGGATATTGCGCAAGCTGCTACACGACATGGAAGACCTGCCCGCCCTCGAGTTCCTGATCTCACGTCTGCGCAAATGCCAAAACAACGAGGAATTCTTCAAATCGATGCGAAGCAAGTAGGCGGCGTGGCGAGAGTCTGCAAAAGCTGCAGCCTGCCAGCACTGTTGCTGTGCGCCGCGCTGCTAGCAAACGTGGCGGCACTGTCGGCCTGCGGGCTCAAAGGGCCACTTGAATTGCCACCGTCCACTGCCCGGTGAGCATCGGCTTTCACTACCGCAACGGACAACTCCACGCCGAGCAGCTGCCGGTGACGGAATTGGTGCGCCGCTACGGCACCCCCCTCTATATTTACTCCTCAGCCATCCTGCGCACGGCCTTGGCAGCTTACCAGAATGCGCTGGCCGACATCCCACACCGTATCTGCTACTCAGTCAAGGCAAACAGCAATCTCGCCGTGCTGCGTTGCCTCGCCGAGGCGGGATGCGGCTTCGATGTGGTGTCGGGCGGCGAGCTGGCCCGCGTGCTGCGCGCCGGTGGTCGAGCCGACACCATCGTATTCTCTGGGGTCGGCAAACACACAGCAGAAATCGACGAGGCACTGGCGGCGGGTATCTTTTGCTTCAATGTCGAATCGGAGCAGGAACTGGCACTGCTGGCGGTGCGGAGCAAACTCTGTGGAAAACGTGCCGGAGTTGCATTGCGTCTCAACCCCCACATTGACGCTGACACGCACCCGCACATCACCACCGGCCTCGCGCACAGCAAATTCGGCATCCCCGTCGGGGAGGCACTCGACACGGCGCGCCGCGCCATCGCGCTGGAAGATTTGGACTTCCTCGGCTTCAGCTGCCACATCGGCTCACAGATGATGCGTTTGGAGCCGCTGGGAGAGGCCCTCAAACAGTTGCTGGCACTGTGCGAAACGCTACGGGGCGAGGGCATCGCTGTGCGTGTGCTCAATTTGGGTGGTGGGCTCGGCGTCAACTATCACCCCGAGGACACAGCACCAGAACCGGCGGCACTCTGCTCGGCGCTGCGGCAAGGCATCGCGGGCAGTGGCGTGGAATTGGTGGTGGAACCGGGGCGCTCTATCGCTGCCGCCGCCGGAGTATTGATCAGCCGTATCTTGTATTGCAAGCGAACTGCCGACGGACGGCAGCTGGCGGTGGCGGATGCTGGCATGAACGATTTCCAGCGCCCGGCACTGTACGAAAGCTGGCACCCCATAGACCCGATAGAACAGGCAGCCGCCGGAGCAGCTGACCCGATCGACGTGATCGGTCCAATCTGCGAGAGCGTCGATGTACTCGGTCAACGCCGCCCCTTGGCACTCACCCCCAATGCGCTGATCTCCATCGGCATGGCGGGAGCCTACTGCGCGTCGATGTCCTCCAACTACAACAGCCGACCGCGGGCAGCGGAGCTGATGGTGGCTGGGCGCAACCACCACTTGGCACGCTCCAGAGAGACTTACGACGATCTGATGCGGGGCGAACTGGACGCACCGCCGCTATAATCGCGGGAGCGTTGTATCGTCGACTCGGCACCAACCATGGCAACACCACAGCGGCGCGAACTGCGTTGCACCGAGATGGACGGAACCGGCAACACTTTTATCGTTGTCGATGCAGTCACCCAACAGCTTGATGTCGAAGCAGCTCAGCTGGGGCAGTTTTTCGCCACGCTTAGCGCCGAGCGCGATTTCGACCAAGCATTGCTGTTGCTGCCACCAGCCTCGGAGAGCGTCGATTTTTCATTGCGCATATTCAATGTCGACGGCGGCGAGGTGGAGCAGTGTGGCAATGGCGCACGCTGCATCACCCGCTTCGCCATCGAGCAGGAATTGACACCCGGTCCTCAGTTGACAGTGAACAACCTCGCTGGCGACTTCCGCGGCCAGCTGTTGGCTGATGGCCAAGTCCGCACTCAGCTACCGGTACCGCCACATCCCGCTAACGCAGCACACAAGGGCAGCGCTGAGTACCCGCCTTTCCACCCCGTCTCCCTCGGCAACCCCCACGCCGTCATCTTTGTCGATGAGCTGGCAGACCAGCCGACCGACGCAGCACAGACCGCGGCGCAACTTGGTGACGCCATGCAGCACCACCCAGACTTTCCGGACGGGGTCAATGTCGGCTTGGCGCAGATTCACGACCGGGGACACATCGCGCTGTGGATCTACGAACGCGGAGCCGGCGCGACCAAAGCCTGCGGCAGCGCCGCTGCCGCCGCCGTCATCGCCGCCAAACAGCGCGGCCTGATTGATGCGGTGACACAGGTCTCGATGCCGGGCGGCGATGTACGGGTCGAATGGCCCGATGGGACAACTGATGCCGTGGCGCTGACTGGTGCCACCCAGATGCACGGCCATTTCATCCACCACTACTGATCAAATACCGCGTCGCACTAGGAGACTGATGACCATGTCCAGCGCTGACACCGCCACACAAGGCTCCCCACCACCATTGGACGCAGCTCAGGTCGCAGGCTACCTGCGCCGCCAACCCGATTTCCTGCTGCGCCACCCTGAGCTACTCGACGAGCTGCAGTTGGTGGAGCCCAAAGCTAAGGGCAGCGACTCCGGCCAAGTGGTGCAGCTGGCCGACCGCCGCATCGAAGCGATGCAGCAGGGCAACGCTACCCTGCGCCGCCGCTTGGAAGAATTGACAGCCAATGCAGAGGCCAACGAGGCGCTATTCCAAAGTGTGCGCCACATCGCCTTGGCACTGATCGAAGCAACCGATCTCGACGAGTTCAATCGCCAAATGCACGATCGCTGCCGCGAGGAATTGCGCGTGGACACCTGTAGCCTGTTGCTATTCGAGGCCTCCGAAGGGGAGGAAACTGTATTGCGCGTGGCACCAGAACAGCAAGCGCGCGCCACTCTGCCCCAGCTATTCGAAGAACAGCGGGCGCTGTGCGGCAACCTGAGCGAGCCAGCACTGGAGTTTCTCTTCCCGGCCAATCGTCAGATCAGTTCGGTCGCCATCTCCCCATTGCGCGGAAACGACGATAAATTGCTCGGCGTGCTGGCGCTGGGTAGCGAGGATCCAGAGCGTTTTCAATCCAGCATGGATACTCTGTTCCTATCCTATCTGGGCGAAATTATCGGGCGCCTATTGCCCACCCGGCAGCGCTAGGACTGCAATGGAGCAGGCAATAGCGGCTTTTCTGGCCCACATACGCAATATCCGCCGACTGGCGGTGGCCACCTGCACCACCTACCAACACGATCTCGCATGCTTCCGCCAGCACTGCGCACAGCGGGGGGTGCGCGAAATTGAGCAAGTGGACACCATCTTGGTGCGCGATTTTGCTGCGACCATGCATCGCCAAGGCCGCTCTGGACGCAGCATCCAACGCAGCCTGTCGGCACTGCGTTCGATGTTCCGCTACCTGATCCGCCACGAGGACTTTGAGCGAGATCCCACCGCTGGCATCCGTGCGCCGCAGTCCATCAAGCGCCTGCCCGATGCGCTGAGCCGAGAGCAGGTCGGGCAGCTGTTGCGCGGCGGCGGCGAGGGTGCCAGCTGGCTGGAAGTGCGCGATCAGGCGATGCTGGAGACGATGTATTCCAGCGGTCTGCGCCTCGCCGAGCTGAGGGCGCTGAACTTAGACGATCTGGACATGTCGCAACGCTTGGCCCGGGTGCAGGGTAAGGGAGGCAAGGTGCGGCTGACACCGATCGGCGGCACCGCCATCGCAGCGCTACGCTTGTGGCTTGCCCAACGCGCTCAGCTGCGCGCTGGCGAGTCATCCCAAGCGCTGTTCCTGAGCCGTCTCGGCAGGCGCATCAGCGCACGCGCCATTCAGCAACGCTGCGCCTTGCGCGGGCGGCAACGGCAACTACCGCAGGGTATACACCCACATACCCTGCGCCATTCTTTTGCCAGCCACCTGCTGGAATCCAGCGGCGATCTGCGCGCCGTGCAGGAATTGCTCGGCCATGCCAACATCTCCACCACACAGATCTATACCCACTTGGACTTCGACCACTTAGCGCGGGTCTACGATGCCGCGCACCCTAGAGCACAACGCAAGCGGTAGCGGTGAGCGAGCAGCTGCACCTCATCTGCCTTGATCTCGACAACACGCTGTGGGAGACAGAGCATACCCTGCGCTGCGCCGATGAGCGATTGTCGCAATGGTTGCGCGAGCGTTTCCCAGAACACGCCGAGGAACTGGACAGCGCCAGCCTGCGCGAGCAACGCATCGCCCTGAGTCGGTGCCGCCCGCAGCTGCGCCACCAACTCAGCCGCTTGCGGCAGCTGTCGTTGCGACGATTGCTGCGCCACTTCGGGCGCACGCGACAACAGAGTCGTCTCGAAGCCGCGGCGGCCTTTGGCGTCTTCCTTGAGCTGCGCCACCAGCTCAGACTCTACGACGGTGCAGAACCGGTGCTGGAGCAGTTGGCTCGACACTATAGGCTGGCCGCACTGAGCAATGGCAACGCCGAGCTGTGGCGTCTGCCCTGCTCGCGCCATTTCGATTTTGCATTGCGTGCCGAGGAACTGCCACACGGCAAGCCGCATCGCACCGCCTTCGAGGCCGTGCGCCGCCGCGCTGGCCTTGAGGCCCACCAGATCGTCCATATCGGCGACAGCCCAGAGGACGATATACAGGGGGCTCTGCAGGCTGGATGCCATGCCATCTGGGCCAATTTCGACGGCATGGCATGGCGCTTTGGCACACCGCGCCCGGATGGGGAAATACGCCACTGGCGCGAGCTGCCCCGCCTCATTGAGGCGCTGAGTCCAGCTCGCCGTTGAGTCGCGCCCACAGCAGGCCGATGCGCTCGTGCAGATACTTCATCCACAGTTCGTAGCTGCGGGCATTGGGCAATAGCGCACGATGGGGCCGGGTGGCCGAGCCAAGAAAGTCGGTGGGTGCCGCCACCGGCACCATGCCGCGCGCCTCAAACAGCGCCATCGCTCGCGGCATATGCAGCGCCGAGCTGACCAGCACAAAGGGCTCGTCGCCCAAGACAGGACGCAACACCGCCGCCTCCGTCGCCGTGGTCTCGCCACCGGGCATGATGTGCACTACCGTTGCTGGCACCCCCAGCGCCACAGCCGCCAACATCGACACCCGGGCAGAGGCATCCCCTGTGAACCACATCGCCGCGGCACCGCAGCTGCGGAAGATGGCTACGCCCTCGGCCAAGCGTGCAAGGCTCGGTCGGCTGAGCTGGGAGAGCGCTGGTCGCGCTGGCTCGTCATCGGTAGCAGAGCCGAGCACCACGACCCGGCGCTCGCCCGCCGCATCCAAGGAAACGCAATGCATCGGTCGCTCAAAAACTGGATGTCGCCCCTCCCAGCGATGCACCGCTGGCGCGACGAAGCGGGGAACGGCGCCGCCGACCACTGCCAGCACACCCAAGGCCAGCGCCGAGCAAGCCACCACCAACAGCCACGATGAACGGCGGGACACCGCGCTCCACAACGCCAGCAACAGCCCACCAACAGCGCAAAGCGACAGGCCCAGAAGCAGGAAATCGGAGCAAAAATCGACGAAATTCTTGGCCAGTTCGACCACTGCTACAACACCGAAACAGCCTGCATCAAGTGCGCCACCTCAGGCCGGGACGCAAACTCGCAAAGCGAGCCGCATCAATCCCCTTGGGCAGCCACTTTTGCGGCGGCATCGCCGCGGCAGAGGCCAGGGCTTATAAAGCGTCTGAGCCGGTATCGCCAGTGCGAATGCGCACCATCTGTTGCATCGGCAACACAAAAATCTTGCCGTCTCCGATCTCACCGGTTTTAGCCGCCGATTGGATCACTGCAATGGTGCTGTCGAGTTGATCGCCACTGACCGCAACTTCGAGTTTGATCTTTGGATGCATGATTACCGCAGACTCTTGTCCCCGGTAGCTCGCTGTCAAACCGCGCTGATTGCCAAAGCCGTCGACATGGCTGACAGTCAGACCACTGATACCGGCTTCCAATAAGCGGGCACGCACTTCGTCTAATTTAAACGGCTTAATCACCGCGATAATGAAATACATAGAGAACACCATGTGTCGGTCTTGGGGGTATCTGTCTTTGGACTCAGCCGTCGTCCAGCCTCAGCATTAGATCACTTCAGAAAGAATAAGAAATCGAGCCGAGCATTCTCGCATCGCAAGCATCGCCACCAGTTGCGCTACAACGGCTGACATCGGTATACTCGACACCGAGCTTGATGCCGGACCATTCAATCGAAGCGGAAACACCCCAATCCATATAGATGTTGTCGTTATTGAGCAGGGACTGCGGACGGGCGTAATGATTCCAACCGTAGTGCACACCGACATCGATGGCATCAAAGCTATGGACATACTCGGCGCTCAGGCGGTAAAACTCCCCTTGGCCGCCGTAATCCTCGCTGTACACCCCTTCGATATAAACATTGCCCACTTCAGTGCCGATCAGCCATTCTGTGTAGTCCTCGTCCCCCGTACTGCTGGGATAGTAGTACTGGATGATGCTGAAATCGAGATCGAGATCCTCGAACACAGGCACGCTGACACGAACCCAAAAGTCGAGCTCGTAATCGATCGGACTAAGCGTGCCAGTGCCCACATCGTCAAAGTCTACCTGCGAGCCCCAGATGCCGAAAGATACCGGGATCTCCTGCAATTCCAACTCCAAGCTCAACTGCACAGCGGGATCTTCTCCAGTCTGCGAGATGCCACGGAAGACATAGTCGCTCACCACAACCACCTCGATCAGCAAGTCTGCCTCCTCGCCTAAGGCGAGCGCCTCGGAGCGCGCGGGCGAGAACATCGCCACAGCCATCAGGCACAGCCCCACCCCTAAGCCACGGCCAAGACAGAGACTGGTGATCACTCCCAAGCCCGCGCTCAACCGATCGGCATTCCAAACCATTAACTTTGTCACGCTCAGCATGATGTTCTCCCTAATCACAAGCCTTTGAGATGTTTGTCCCACTTCCCCGCATTAGGGTTCTGGAACCACAACTGACAATTTGCAAGCCCTTGACAAGATCGGCTAAATTGCCTTGGCGGCAATGATGCCACTAAGAAAATCGGCAAACGCTTACAGATGCAATTAATTCTAAATGAGTGCAATCGACTCTGTCAAGCCCAACGATCGGCACCAGCCACTGTGCTACCCTATTCCCCAATTGTGGAACGCTTCCACAAAGCGGATGCTGGCCAACACAAGATGATGCGGGCGGCGCGAAGTGGGCAATAGCGCAAACGATATCAGGAGCAAAACCACCACTGGACGCGTTTGACAGGAGGTCGGGCGCACGGACTAGCCAAGGAGGGCAACATGCCATTAGCCATCGTCAATTCGCGTGCAGCCCAGGGGGTCAGTGCACCACTCGTCACGGTCGAGGTTCACCTGTCAAACGGCCTGCCCTGCCTAGCGATCGTCGGCCTTCCTGCGACTGTAGTGCGGGAGAGTCGGGAGCGGGTGCGCAGTGCCATTCTCAACACGCGCTTCGATTTCCCGGCGCGCCGCATCACCATCAACTTGGCTCCGGCCGACCTGCCCAAGGAAGGCGGGCGCTTCGATCTGGCCATCGCCATCGGCATCCTCGCCGCCTCGGGGCAAGTGCCGGTGGCAGCGCTGGACGGCTGGGAATTACTCGGTGAGCTGGCCTTGTCGGGTGCTCTGCGAGACGTGCCGGGGACGTTGCCAGCCGCCCTGCACTGCGGGGATGCGGGTCGGCAGCTGATCGTGCCGGTTGGCAATGCCGCCGAGGCGGCGATGGCCGACCGAACCGCTGTCTTTGTGGCCGACCAGCTGACAACGGTCTGTCGCCAACTCCACGGTTCCGCCATGCTACCTAGGGCCGTGCCGCCGCCACTGCCCAACACACCACCACATCAGCTGCCAGACTTGTCTGAGGTGCGCGGTCAAGCACAGGCACGGCGGGCCTTAGAAATTGCCGCCGCTGGAGCACACAATCTCCTATTAGTCGGACCGCCGGGTACCGGTAAAACCATGCTGGCCACACGCATGCCCAGCCTGTTGCCAAAGCTGAGCCGAGAGCAGGCACTGGAGGTGGCGGCACTGCGCTCGGTGGCTGGCGAAGCGGTGGAGCCGCTGCACTGGCATCAACCGCCGTTTCGCACCCCACACCACACCAGCTCGGCGGCGGCGATGATCGGCGGCGGCTCGACACCGCAACCGGGAGAGGTATCGCTGGCGCATCACGGTGTGCTGTTCTTGGACGAGCTGCCAGAATTTCCGCGCCGAGTACTCGAAGTATTGCGGGAGCCGCTCGAATCGGGTGCTGTCAGCATCGCACGAGCCAAGCGACGCTGCAACTTCCCGGCGCGTTTCCAGCTGGTGGCGGCGATGAACCCCTGCCCTTGCGGCTACCGAGGCGATGCCGAGCGCAGCTGCCGCTGCGGTAGCGCGCAGCTGCGGCGCTATAGCCAGCGGATATCGGGACCCTTACTCGACCGTATCGACCTGCAGGTAGATCTGCCGCGCATCAACCCAGAACAAATGCTCGGATCCGGCGCGGGCATCGAATCCAGCGCCGAGGTGGCAGCCCGCGTCTCCGAGGCGCGCCGCCGCCAACACACCCGCAACGCCACCAATGCCGAGCTGAGCCCAGCTGCATTGGAACAGTACTGCCAGCTGGGAGCGGGCGAGCGACGCTGCTTGGCGCTGGCCGCCGAGCGTATGCGATTGTCCTCGCGCGCCTGCCACCGCGTGCTGCGAGTGGCGCGCAGCATCGCCGATCTAGAAGCGGTCGCAACCGTGCGGCAACACCATCTGCAGGAGGCACTCGGCTACCGGCTGGCGCTGGAAGAGCACAGCGCTACCCTATAATCACAGTCACACTGGTGCCAAACTGCGGTTGCGAGGAAAACAGCGGATGACAGAACAGCCCAAAGAGACGGCACAGACGACCGAGGCAGCGTGGGATATCGCTGGCAAGGTCTGCCTTGTGACCGGTGCGACCAATGGCATCGGACGTGCCGCCGCCTTGGCACTGGCCAAGGCCGGTGCCGAAGTCGTCATCGGTGGACGCAGCCCCGAACGTTGCGCGACCGTGCAAGACCAAATCGCCGACGAGACCGGGCAACGCCCCGATGCGATGTGCTGCGACTTTAACTCGCTGGCGGATGTGCGCCGCGCCGCCAACGAGTATTTGGACAGTAGTCGACCACTACACATGCTGATGAACAACGCTGGTGCCGTCTTCGGCCGCCGGCAACACAGCGCCGACGGCTATGAGGCCAGCATGGCTATCAACCACTTGGCACCTTTTCTGCTCAGCTGCATGCTGTGGCCCAGACTCAAGGAATCGGCACCGGCGCGCATTGTCATCGTCGCCTCCGATGCCCACCGCTCGAGCAAGTCACTGGATTTCGACGACCTGATGCGCGAGCAAGCGTTCTATTTCAATATGGAGAGCTACGGGCGCTCCAAACTGTGCAACCTGCTATTCACACACGCCTTGGCAAAACGCATCGAGGGCAGCGGCGTCACCGTCACCGCCATGCACCCGAGCTTGGTCGCCACCGGACTCGCTGGAAAACAATGGGTTGGGCGCCTGATGATGGCGCTGCTCCGACCGTTTGCGCGCACCCCGGCACAGGGTGCCGACACCGCCGTCTGGCTGGCCACCGACCCTGCGCTGAGCGCTGCCAACGGCGGCTATTACTTCAATCGCGCCCCACACAAGCCCCGCGCCGATGCCCGCTCGGACGAGATCGCAGAGCAGCTGTGGCAAGCCAGCGAAGACTTGGTCGATCATCGCTGGAGCGACTGAAATTTTTCGGCTGACTGCAGCGATCCAGTGGCACACCCGCAGAGCTAAAGCCATGCTGCCGATTGCGGGGTCTGCTTCCAGGTCGTGGCAACTGGTGAACAAGCACCACCCAGAAGCGGCAAATCGGTGATGGGGCAGCTAGCGGACACCAGTGGGGTGATACGCCTTCCTTGGGACATCGCTGGCAAGAGCTGTCTCGTGACCGGTGCGACCAACGGTATTGGGCGCGAAATCGCCTTGGCGCTGGCGCGGGCCGGTGCCAAAGTCGTGGTCGGCGGCCGCAACGCCAGTCGCATCGCAGCGGTGCAGCAACAAATCGCCGACGAGACTGGACAGCGACCCGCAGCTTTCTGCTGCGATCTCAAGTCGCTGTCCGCGCTACGGCGCGCCGCCCAAGGCTATTTAGACAGCGGGCAAGCCCTGCATGTGCTAGTGCACAACGCTGGAGCCCTATTCGCCACCCGGCAGCGCAGTGCCGAGGGCCATGAAGCCAGCATAGCGGTCAATCACTTGGCCCCATTCCTGCTCACCGGCCTGCTGTGGCCGCGGCTACAGGCATCAGCTCCAGCACGCATCATCGTCATCTCCTCTCTCGCCCACCGACTGGCTCCGTCCCTAGACTTCAATGACCTGATGCGCGATCGCTCGCCCTACTTCAGCATCGGCAACTATTGCCGTGCCAAGCTGTGCGGCCTGCTGTTCATGCACGCCTTGGCGCGGCGAGCCAAAGGCAGTAGCATCACGGTCAACGCCATGTCACCGGGCGTGGTCAACAGCGGCATCATCGGTCATAGTCTGCCCGCACGGATGGCGATGTGGCTGATCAGCCCGTTGACAAACAGCCCGGCACAGGGTGCCGACACCGCTGTCTGGCTGTGCACCGAAGCGGCGCTGAGCAGTGCCAACGGCGGCTATTACCGCAATCGTGCAGTGTGCCGTACCAAAGCCTACGCTCGCTCAGATAAAGCGGCGGAGCGACTGTGGCAGCTCAGCGAAAGCTTGGTGCAGCTCCGCTGGGGCAGCTGAGCGGCACACAAACGCAGCGGCGCTCAGCGAGCTGGCAAGGAATCGAGCATATAGTCCACAGCGGCACGTATTTCCCCATCCGTGCAATTCGGACAGGCCCCGCGCGCTGGCATCGCATTGAGACCCTGCAAGGCGTGCTGGTAGATCAGCTCGTCACCTTGCGCCAAACGCGCCGGCCAATCGGCTCGCTCCGAAATGCGCGGCGCGCCACCGATGCCAGTATCGTGGCAGGCGGTGCAGTACATGCGATAGATCTCGGCACCATCGCGCGGGACACTGGGGGCCACCACGATGTCGGCAGCGCAGGCCTCGCCCTCAATGCACAGCGCACCAACGGGAGCTAGCCGCTCGGCGATGCGCTCACGCTGGCTCTCGGAGAGGGCGGCGGTTGCAACCGGCCACAGCACAGCGGCGCAACAGCACAGCGACAGGCATTGGAGGAGACGAGAGCTCACGGTGATGGGACGACGACACAATATCGGTGGCGGCATTATAGCGGGAGGCAAACAGCACATTGGCCACGGTGCTGGAACAGAATAGCACCGAGCCTCCAGCGACTAGGCGCAGCGCTGGAATAGCACATCCCACACCTTCCGGCCCGCCACCATGGCGCGGCGCTCAAAACGGGTGCATGGACGCCACCATGGGCGCGGCGCAAAACCACCCGCCAGCGCCAGATTGACAAAAGCTCCAGTCCGCTCCACCGAATCGAGCATCTGCTGCGCGTAGTGCGCACAATCGGTGGCGGCGTGGAACAACCCACCGACCCGCAGTCGGTCGGCAACCAAGGCGGGGAAGTCGCCAGCGACCAATCGGCGCTTGTGGTGGCGCCGCTTGGGCCAAGGATCCGGGAAAAACAGCTGCACCGCGTCCAACATGGCCGTAGCGATGCAGCGGTGTAATACCTCGCCAGCCTCGGCGCGGTAGATACGCAGATTGCCCACACCCTCCCGCTCCACGCCGAGCAACAGCTTGCCGATACCCGCCGGATAGACTTCGACACCGATAAAATCCTGCTCTGGCATTGAGGCGGCCATGGCCAGCAGTGATTCGCCGCCACCAAATCCGAGCTCGAGTACCCGCGGCGCACGACGACCGAAAACCGCCTCGAAGTCGATTTCGCCAGCCGTCACATCGAGTCCCCACCGATGCCAGCCGCTCTCCAAGGCGCGTCGTTGCGCCACAGTCATCCGACCCGAGCGCAGCACATAGGAACGCGGCGCGCGGCGCTCAGTGCAATCCACGCAACGCCGCCACCGCCAGCGCCAGCCAAGCCAGCATCAGGCACACGCCGCCCAGCGGCGGCAACGGCGAGCGCACACCGCTGAAGGCCGTCAAATACAACGCCCAACTGAACATGACCAAACCCAAGGAGAACAGCCAAGCAGCCGCCAGCAACCACTCGCTCGCCGGGCTGCGCTCAAGCAGTAGCGCGACGGTGATCAGCGCCAAGGCGTGGGTGAACTGCAACGGCCACGCCGTCTCCACCAGCGCCAATTCAGCGCTTGACAACTGCTTGGGTAGCACATGGGAAGCGGCGGCGGCAACAGCCGTAGCGATGAAACCATTGACGGCGGCAAAAGCCAAAAAAGCAGCGGACATCAGCCCCGCTCTACAGTGCTTTCCCAGCCTGCCCAGATGCGGCACTGGCGAGCCGCGCAGCTGTTCAGGCAATCAGCCTCTGCTCGCTCTTCGGTTGCAGCTGCCCGCGCAGCTGACGCAGGGCGCGCTTCTCGAGTTGGCGGACACGCTCGGCCGAAATGCCGTGACGATCGGCCAGCTGCTGCAAGGTGGCGCGCTTGACATCAGCAGCTGGCCAGCGACCTCTGATAATGTCCCGGCTGCGCTCGTCCAAACACTCTAGGGCACCATGCAGCTGCTCGGCTTGGCTCTGCCGCCAGTGCAGCGCCTCAAATTCCTCGGCCGGGTCGGCATCCGGTGCCGCCAGGTACTCGGCTGGCGCGAGCCGGCGGGTGCCGCCACCCGTGTCGTCGGCATCAGCTGCCTCGGTAGTGCCGTCGTAGGACACCTCCGGTGCCGCCATGCGCAGTTCCATCTGCCGTAGCTCGCGCAGTGGCACCGCCAATTTCTCAGCCATATCGCGCGCATCTTCGTCCGACAGCCCTCCCAAGTGCTTGCGCTCACCGCGCAACTTGAAGAACAAACGCCGCTGGGCCTTGGTCGTGGCAATCTTGACCAAGCGCCAGTTGCGCAACACGTACTCCTGCATCTCCGCCCGAATCCAGTGGATGGCGAAAGAGATGAAACGCACTTTGAACTTTGAGGGATTGAAGCGCTTTACCGCCTTCATCAGGCCAATGTTGCCCTCTTGGATCAGGTCGGCCTGCGGCAGGCCGTAGCCAGCATAGCGATGTGCCAAATAGGCGACATGACGCAAATTGGCCAGCACCAACTGCCGTGCCGCCTCCAAATCGTGCTCTTCGTAGTAGGCCCGTGCCAGCTCCAATTCCTGCTCTTGGCTCAGCGTCGGAATAGATTGCACACGGCGGGTGTAAGTGGCAATGTCAGCGCCCGGCACCAAGGCTAAGGTGGCATTGCTAACTAGCGACTTGCCAGAGCCAACTTTTTTGTCAGCTTGAGTGGGCGTATTTCCCATAACAGCTCAATTATAGCAGGTGGACAGCCCGATCGTTACTGACAGACGCTAGAAATTGGCCTCGTCCTCGCTTTCCGAGCCGATATGCCCAACTTGACGCATGACGGCGAAGCCAGCACCCAGCAGGCCGAGTGAGGCCGCGATGGCAAATAGCAGCAGACTGGGATACCAGCCGAAGCCGCTCAGCGTGAACTGGCTGTCGTACAAATCGACCAAACGCTCGACGGGAGCACGGAGCCAAGCCAGATTTGCCTGTACCACCAACCAAGCGCAGAGGCCGCCGCCGAGGCCGTACCACAAGCCACTGTACAGAAAGGGTCGACGCACAAAAGCCGGGCTGCCGCCGACCAGCTGGAGAACGATGATCTCGAGCCGCCGCGCCGCGATGGCCGACCGGATGGCGTTGTAGACCACCACCAGCACCCCCAGCATCAGCAATAGCCCCAAGGCGGCGGCCAAACGACTGCCCAGCTGGGTCAGTTCGCGCAAGCGCTCCGCCCATTCCAAATCTACCCTCGCCTCCTCCACTGCGGGCAGAGCGGCCAGCGCCTCGCGCAACGCCGCAATCCGCTCGGCGCTCGGAAAGGCTTCTTTGGGCTGGATAGACAGCACAGCGGGCAGCGGATTCTGCCCGAGCCCTTCGAGGATGTCATCGAAGCCAGACCACGTGCGAAATTCCTCTAAAGAAGCCTCCGCGCTGCGCCATTCGACCTCCCCCACCTCGCTCCACTCAGCCACGCGACGCGCCAATTCCCGCCCGTCGGACTCATCGACATGGAGGTGCAAAAATGCCGAAACGCCGACACTGCGCTCCCAACTGCGCCCCAGTGTTTCGAGGTTGACAAGCACAATGTAGAGGCCTGTGGGCAAAGCCAGTGCCACGCCGATGGTCAGGCAGCTCAGCACGGTCGGCAACGGCGTGGCACCCAGCCGCTGCAGGCTCTCGCGCATGATCCGCCAGTGTAGTGAGGCGAGGTTCAAGAGCCGCCCGCGCCGGGGCATCGACGATGTCTGGCCAGCGCTGTGAAGAACGGGCTGAGCGAACGGTCGCTGACGGTTGCGGCGCACGCGCCTCATACTGCCACCGGCCCCGCTGGCTGGTCGCGCTCCACCGACCCTTTGCGCAACAACACATTGCGGTAGGGTAGCCGCTCGATCAAGCCGACATCGTGCGTGGCGATGATGGCCGTGACCGCCGCCTCATTGAGGCGTGCAAACAGTTCCATAATTTCGGCCGACAGCTCGGCATCCAAATTGCCAGTGGGCTCATCGGCCAACAGGATTTGCGGTCGGTTCACCACCGCACGGGCAATGCCAACCCGTTGTTGCTCGCCAGCCGACAGCGAGACCGGCATGCGTTGCGCGCAAGCACCGAGGCCAACTTGATCGAGCGCCGCCCGCACCCGGCGGTCAATATTTCTCACTGGCTGGTCGGCGACCAGCAGCGGCAAGGCAACATTGTCGTGCACACTGCGATCTGGCAATAGGTGGGGATTCTGCAGCACCATGCCGATCCGGCGCCGCAGCGCCGGGATATCCGCCGGATGGGTCTGCCGCAAGTTGCGGCCATCGACAAAGAGCTGGCCCTGCGTCGGGCGCTCCATCATGATGATCAATTTAAGCAAGGTGCTCTTGCCGGCACCAGAATGACCGGTCAAAAAGACCATCTCGCCACGACGCAGCTCAAGGCTGACCTCGGACAGCGCCTCGGGACCATTGGCATAGCGCTTGCTGACGCGATCGAATCGGATCAAGGTGGCAACATCCACACGTCGGCATCGGCTCCAATGATAGACTAGCCGACTAGTGCCACGCCACAATGCGGCCACGGGAAGCGTCCACTGTCGTGCGCAAAGCAAACGCACAGCGTCCACGTATCATCGGCGGCCGCTGGCGCGGACGGCGGCTCGGCGAAGTCGCGCCCAGTGCTAGACCGACCCCAGCGCGGGTGCGCGAAACCCTGTTCAACTGGCTGGCCTCGGAGATCGCCGGACGGCATTGCTTGGATTTGTTCGCTGGCAGCGGTGTCTTGGCCTTGGAGGCACTGTCGCGCGGCGCCGAGCAGGCTCTGCTACTCGAATGCGACCCCCTCGCCGCCAAGCGCATCGGCAAGCATATCGAGGCACTGGATGCGACAGCATGTGCCCGCGTGCTGTGCCGCGATAGCTTGGCTTGGTTGCGGCACCCGCCTGCGGACACCAGTTTCGATGTAGCCTTTCTCGACCCGCCCTATCAAAGCGGCCTGCTGGCGCTGTGCTGCAGCGAGCTAGAGCGCGGTCAGCTATTGCGGGACGGCGCGCTGATCTACACGGAATGTGGCGAAGAGGCGGCTTTTGAAGCGCCGCCGAACTGGCGAAGCCTGCGCACACAGCGCACCGGGCGCGTGTATTATTCGCTGTATCGACGCCGCGCTGGCAGCGTGCTGGCGCGTTGATGAGAGGGACTCCCAAGTGACATGCACGGTCATCTATCCCGGCACTTTCGACCCCATCACCAACGGCCATGTGGATATGGTCGAGCGCTCCATCAAGCTGTTCGACCATGTCATCTTCGCCGTCGCCCAAAACCTCCAGAAAGCGCCGCTCTTCGATCTTGAACAGCGCATTGCGCTGGCGCAGGAAGCGCTCTCCCCGCTAGGTGACGGTGTCGAAATCTGCGGCTTCAATGTGCTGCTGACCCGCTTCGCAGTACAGAAAAAAGCGATGGTCGTCGTGCGCGGCCTGCGCATGGTCTCGGACTTCGAGCACGAGTTGCAACTGGCGACCATGAACCGTGAATTAGCCCCGCTGGAAACCATTTTCCTACCCCCCACCAACCGCCTCTCCTATATCTCCTCCTCGCTGGTGCGCGAGATCGCCGCGCTGCACGGCGATGTCTCCCCCTTTGTGCCACCCGGCGTCGCCGCCGCACTGCGCCAACACTTCGATCCGGTCGGCGAGAAAGCAGCCCCACAGTGAGCGCCCAGATCGCCGAGTGGGGACGGCGACAATTGCTGGCGGCGGCGCTGTACGCCACCCTGTCACCAGCCGCCTGGGCCGTGACGGACAGCCATGTCCCTGAGCGCGTCGACAACAGTACCCAGAGCGCTCAGAGCGCCCAGCGCGCCTACGCTCAGAACTACATGGCGGTGACCGCCAACCCGCACGCCACGCGAGTCGCCCAGCGGATTTTGGCAGTGGGCGGCAGCGCGGCCGACGCCGCCATCGCCGCGCAGCTGGTGCTGGGGCTAGTGGAACCACAATCCTCTGGACTTGGCGGCGGCGCTTTCCTGCTCTACTGGGATCAACAGCGCAAGCAGCTGAGCGCGCTGGATGGGCGGGAGCGGGCACCGAGACAGCTGCCGGAGAACCACTTCCTGTTGCCAAATGGCGAGCCGATGGCCTTTCTCGACGCCGTGATCGGCGGCCATGCGGTGGGGGTGCCTGGCGTGCCAGCCTTGCTGGCGGAGCTGCACCGCCGACACGGTCGCTTGGTGTGGCCGCGGCTGTTCCAAGATGCAGCGCGGCTGGCCAAGCGAGGTTTCGATCTCTCGCCGCGCCTGCACACGCTGTTGCGCAATACCCCCGGCATCGACCGCCACCCGTCGCTGGCAGCTTGGCTGCTCGATGCCGATGGCGAGCCATGGCCGGTAGGGCACCGCTTGCGCAACCCGGAATACGCCCGCACACTGCGTGCTTTGGCCCGTAGCGGCATCAATCCTTTTTATCATGGCAGGATGGGTCGGGACATCGCCAAGGCAGTGCAGCGAGACCCCATCCGCCCCGGCCTGCTGAGCCACCAAGACTTGCGCCGCTACCGGGTGCGCGAGCGCATAGCTCTGTGCGGCCCATTCCGCAACTACCGGGTATGCGGCATGCCGCCACCCTCCTCTGGCGGCAGCACCGTGCTGGAGATATTGGGTCTGCTCGACCATGCCGAGCGCGGCAAGTGGCCGAAGACGGCTCCGGATAGCGCCGCTGGGCTCCATCTGTTCGCCGAGGCCACACGGCTCAGCTTTGCCGATCGCAATGCCTACATTGCCGATCCCGACTATGTCGAGATACCAATGGCAGGCATGCTGGCGCCGGGCTACTTGGGACAGCGCGCGCAGTTGATCACAGCCAAGCGGGCGCTGCGCGCCGAGGAAGTCACCGCTGGCGAGCCGGGAAAGCGACGCTGGCAACGCCGCCCGGGACGCTCCCCGGAGCGCCCCTCCACCACCCATATGACACTGGTCGATCGCTACGGCAATGTGCTGAGTATGACGAGTAGCATCGAGTCCGCCTTTGGTGCCCGACTGATGGTGCGCGGCTTTCTGCTCAACAACCAACTGAGCGATTTCTCGTTCCGCCCCCGCGACTCGCAGGGCGTGCTGATCGCCAACCGCCCCGCCGCTGGCAAGCGCCCGCGCAGCTCGATGGCACCGACCATCGTCTTCGACCAGCGCGGACAGCCAATACTGGCCCTGGGATCGCCCGGCGGCGCACGCATCATCCCCTATGTGGCGCAGCTGCTATGGCGCTACTTGGGACAGGCGCCGACGCGGCAGGAAAGCGAGAACTTCTGGAAAAGCGAGCAAGTCAGGGTTCGCGCCGTCGGAGCAGAGGCCAAAGCCCGTGGCTGGAACGGCCAGCCACCGGGCACCCAGCTGCCACTGGAGCGGGCGATCGAGCTGCCGCACCTCGTGCATATCGGCGGCAGCTTGGAATTGGAAGAGGGAGGCAAGTGGCCGGTCGACCCCGAAGCAGCATTGCGGCAGTTGGGGCACAAGCCCAAGCGGCGGGTACACAACAGCGGAATACACGCGGTGGAGATCACGCCGTGGGGCATCAAGGGAGTCGCCGACCCCCGCCGCGAGGGTCTCGCGGCGGGGGGCTGAGCGGCGCTGCGGGCTCAGCGCTGACAGCTGGGGCAGTGCACCGTGCTGCGCTGACCCAAGCGCGAGGCACGCAACGCGCCACCACAGCGCAGACAGGGCCGCCCACCGCGTCCGTAGACTGCCAGCTGGGTGCGGAAATAGCCCGGTCGGCCATCGGCGGCGGTGAAATCGCGCAAGGTGGTACCACCATGAGTGATGGCTCGGCGCAGCACACGTTTGATGGCCGCTGACAGCACGATATAGCGCCGAGCGGAGATACGCCCGGACGCACGGTGCGGGTCGATGCCAGCTGCGAATAGCACCTCGGCGGCATAGATATTGCCGAGGCCAGAGACGATGCGGCCATCCATCAGCAGGGCTTTAACCGCGCTGCGGCGCCCGCGGCTACAGCGGTACAGATAATCACCATCCAGCGCCGCCGACAGCGGCTCCGGGCCGAGGGAGCGGAGCAGAGCGCAGTCGTGCTCGGCGGCGGCATCAGCCAACCACAGCACCGCGCCGAAGCGGCGCGGGTCGTTGAGTCGCAACAGGCAGCCGCCGGAGCAGTGCAGCTCGAAGTGATCGTGCGGGCCGGGCGGCGCATGGGGACGGCGCAACACGCGCAAGCTGCCCGACATGCCGAGGTGCAGCAACAACGTGCCATCAGCGATATCGATGAGCAGATATTTGGCGCGGCGACGCACTGCGCGCACGCGTTTCCCGCACAGCTGGTCGGCGAGGCGGGGCGGCAGCTCGAAGCGCAGACGCGGCACACGAACGACGACAGCATCGATGCGGCGACCAATAATATGCGGCGCGATGCCGCGGCGGGTGGTCTCGACCTCCGGCAACTCCGGCATGATATCGGGGGCCTGAGTAGGGCCGCTGCTTGCCGACAGGGTGCGGAGCAGCGTCAGCAGCCTATTTCAGCTTCTTCTCCACGTAGGGCACATGCTTGCGCGCCACGGGATCGTATTTCTTCAGCTCCAATTTGCCACTCGGATTGGGGCGCTTTTGCGCGTGGTGCGGAAGTGGCCGGTACCGGCCGTGGATTCTAACTTGACCTTCTCTCGCATCGCTCTGGTCCCCCCGGAACTCAGCTGCGGGCGCTACGGCGCTTGCGGGCCGCGATATCGGCCAGCACTCGGTCGATGCCAAGGCGGTCGATGAGCCGGATGCCACGCACGGAGACCTTGAGCCGCACATAGCTCTTACGCTCCGGCGACCAGAAACGGCGCGAGTGCAGATTCGGCAGAAAACGCCGCCTAGTCTTATTGTGGGCGTGGGAAACATTGTTGCCGCTCATCGGCCCGCGTCCCGTCACCTCGCATCTGCGACTCATCATCGCCCCCTCTCACGCTCCCGAATGGCGTGGTGGGCGTTATTGTATGGGGCGAGAGGCGGTTTAGCAAGATGGGCGCAGGCTGGCAAAGGGCGTAGCCGCCCGCTCAGAGCAGGCCGCGCTCGGCGAAGGACACCACCTCGCCATCGCCGACCACGAGATGATCCAGCACCCGGATATCGACCAATTCCAGTGCTTTGACCAGCACTTCGGTGATGCGGCGGTCGGCCTCGCTGGGCTCGGCCACGCCGGAGGGGTGGTTGTGGGCAAAGATGACCGCCGCCGCGCTGTGCCGCAGGCAGGCTTCCAGCACCTCCCGCGGATAGACGCAGGCGCTGTCCAAGGTGCCCTCGAACAACTCTTCGCAGTCCAACACCGCGTGGCGCGTGTCCAGATAGAGGCACAGAAACACCTCGCGGCGCCGGTCGCGTAAGCGCGAGCGCACATAGTCCTGTGCCAGTTCGGGATTAGTCAATGCCGAACCGCGGCGGCGCAGCGGCTCCAACAGGGCACGACGCCCCAACTCCAGTGCCGCCTGCAATTGTGCGTAGCGGGCATCGCCCAAGCCAGGAATGGCAGTGAAAGTGACGCGGTCGGCGCGCAATAGGGTGCGCAGACCGCCGAGCCGAATCAAGGCTTCCTGCGCCAGCCGCAGCACATCGGCACCGCGGGTGCCGGTGCGCAAGAACACGGCCAGCAACTCGGCATCGCTCAGCGTAGCAGCACCCTGTCTGATCAGTTTCTCCTGCGGTCGGTCACCGACGGGCCAGTCGCGAATCTTGAAAGCTTGCACCAGCATCTCCACAGCATGTTCACAGCATGTTCACAGCGGGGATAATAGGATGTTCGGGGTGCCTGCGCACTGTTCAAATTGCTAGAAGCGATGCCTAATTTAACCAAGCGACACATCCTGCTCGGTATCAGCGGCGGCATCGCTGCCTACAAGGCGGCGGAGCTGTGTCGCCTGCTGCGCCGCGATGGTGCCGATGTGCGAGTGGTAATGACCGAACGCGCCACGGCTTTTATCACCCCGCTCAGCTTGCAGGCGCTGTCCGGCCAAGCGGTGCGGTGCGAATTGATGGATCCGGTGGGCGAAGCTGGCATGGGGCATATCGAACTGGCCCGGTGGGCGGATCTGGTGCTGATCGCCCCGGCCAGCGCCGACTGTATCGCGCGGCTCAGCCAAGGCCGTGCCGACGATCTGCTATCGGCACTATGCCTCGCCACCGCAGCACCACTGGCACTTGCTCCGGCGATGAATCAGGGCATGTGGCGCCACCCGGCCACCCAGCACAACTGCACCCGGCTGGCGGAGCGCGGCGTCGCGCTGCTCGGTCCCAGCAGCGGCGATCAGGCCTGCGGCGACGACGGCCCTGGACGGATGTTGGAACCAGTGGAAATACTCGCCGCAGTCGTCGCTATGTTCAGCCCGCGCCTGTTGGAAGGGGTACGTACGGTAGTCACAGCCGGGCCGAGCTGGGAAGCATTGGATCCAGTGCGCTACCTCGGCAACCGCAGCTCCGGACGCATGGGTTTTGCCATGGCCGCTGCACTGCGGGATGTCGGAGCCGATGTCTGCTTGGTGGCGGGGCCGGTCGCCTTGGCAACACCCGAGCGCGTGCGGCGCATCGATGTGGAGAGCGCCGAAGAAATGCTGCAAGCAGTGCAGAGCCAACTGCCGGACTGCCAGCTATTCGTCGCGGCGGCGGCAGTGGCCGACTTCCGTGCGACGCACACAGCCGAGCAGAAGATGTCCCGATCCGCGGGGCCACCACCTCTATCGCTGGAGCCCACCCCGGATGTGTTAGCGGCGGCTGCAGCGTGGCGCGATCCTCCTTTCCTCGTCGGTTTCGCCGCCGAGACCGGCGATGCGGCCGCCAGCGGACGGCGCAAGCTGGTACAAAAAAAACTGGATATGGTCGTCGCCAACGATGTCTCCAAACCCGGTATCGGCTTCGGTAGCGAAGACAACGAGGTGCTGCTGTTGCACCGCGACGGCGAGCAGGCACTGCCGCGCGCCGCCAAGACCCAACTGGCCGCCACCATCGTGCGCATCATTGCCGAGCGCTTCCCGGCGGCACCCGCCGAGCCGGGCTGAGCACCGTGGACACTCGCGGTGCGGCGCGAGCTGCGCCACTCGGTGGGGGAGCTAACACTGTCACCAGCTTGATCAACACCGCCGAGGGGCTAGCGCGCCTCGATGCCGAACTGTTACTGGCACACTGCCTCGACTGCTCCCACGGCCAGCTGTACGCCCACCCGGAGCAGCTGGCCAACGCCGACGCAACGCGACGTTACCGCGCGCTGAGCGCCGCCCGGCGGCGCGGCGTGCCACTGGCCTATCTGCGCGGCTGGCAGGGCTTTTGGACCTTGCAACTGGCGGTGGATCGACGCGTCTTGGTACCCAGACCCGAGAGCGAGTTGCTGGTGGAGGCAGCGCTGGAGCGGGTGACGGTGCGGCGCGCACGATGCGCCGAACTCGGCACCGGCAGCGGTGCCATCGCTTTGGCGCTGGCGCTAGAGCGCCCCGAATGGCGCATCCTCGCCATCGAACGCTGTGCCGATGCCCTAGCCGTGGCACAGGGCAACCGCCACCAGCTGCGCTGTCAGAATGTACAGCTGGTGCGGGCGGACTGGGGTGCCGCACTGGCTCGGCAGCACTTCGATTTACTGCTCGCCAACCCACCCTATGTGGATAGCGACGACCCGTGCCTCGAGCGGGCACCACTGAACTGCGAGCCGCGCGGCGCACTGGCGGCAGGAGCGGGCGGCATGGCAGCCCTGCGCCGACTGGCGCGGGAGTTGCCGCCGCGACTCGCCAGTGGCGGCTGGCTGATACTCGAACACGCCCCGTGGCAGGGTGCCGAGCTGCGCCAGCTACTGGGTGCGCAAGGCTGCCGCGAAGTGGCGACACTGCGCGACTTGGCGGGCTTGGAACGGTTGAGCTTAGGGTGCGCAGCCTGAGCGGCGACCGCGGGAGCTGAGCTGATGGACGATGCCGAACTGCTGCGCTACAGCCGGCACATCTTGTTGCCCGACTTCGATGTGGCCTGCCAAGAACGATTGCTGGACGCCCATGTACTCGTGGTCGGCCTCGGCGGGCTCGGTAGCGCAGCCAGCATATATCTCGCCGCCGCCGGTGTCGGCCGACTGACGCTGGCCGACGGTGACCGCGTTGAACTCGGCAACTTGCAACGCCAAATCGTCCACGACACCGCAGACATCGATCGCAGCAAAACAGCCTCGGCAGCCCAGCGTCTCAGCGCACTCAATCCGACGGTGCGAATCGACCAGCTCCCCGAGATGCTGAGCGGCGCAGCACTGCAACGCGCTGTCGCAGACGCCGACTTGGCCATTGATGCCAGCGACAACTTCGACACCCGCTACGCGCTGAACCGCGCTGCCGCCAGCGCGTGTGTGCCCTTGGTCTCCGGCGCCGCCATTCGCGCCGAGGGGCAGCTCGCCACCTTCGACTTCCGCCACGCCACCGGCCCCTGCTACCACTGTCTCTACCCGAAGCGACCGTCGCACGTCGGCACGGCGAGTTGCGCCGACAGCGGGGTACTGGCACCGGTGCCCGGCATCATCGGTAGCCTGCAAGCACTGGAGGCGATCAAGCTGCTGAGCGGCTACGGCGAACCATTGCACGGTCGCCTGCTGTTGCTCGATGGTGCCGCCGGACACTGGCGCGAGCTGCGCATCCCGCCCGATCCCGACTGCCCGGTGTGCGCCAGTGCTTGGAAAAGTTGAGCAAACATGTTAGCATCAGTAGCAGAATAGTAGCTAAATTCGTCTAAATACACCATTACTCATCACAGTCTCAGGGGGTTCGCCATGGCTAAAATCATCGACACTTTCTACTGCTTCCACAATGGACTAATCGAGCGCCTACCCTGTGCCACCGGGGTACTGTCGCTCGCCATACGGCTCTATTTGGCACCGGTTTTGATCATCGCTGGCTGGACCAAATTCGAGGACTTCGCTACCACCGTGCAGTGGTTCGAGAGTCTCGGTATTCCTCTGCCCACGCTGATGGCCGCGCTGGCCGCCAGCACCGAATTGGTCGGCGGGCTACTGCTTGTCATCGGCTTGGCCGTGCGCTGGATTTCCATCCCGTTGGCCTTCACAATGATTGTCGCCATGGCATCGGTGCACTGGCAATACGGCTGGTTCGCCATCGCTCCCAGCGACCGTGCCCATAGCCCGGCGCGGGTACTGGCCACCGTCGGCTTGGACGGCGGCTGGCAAAGCCTGCGCAACAGCGATGAGGTCGGCCAGCGCCTGAGCCAGGCTCGCCAGCTGTTGCGGGAGCACGGCGATTACGAATGGTTCACGGCGCACGGCAATTTTGTCGTGCTCAACAACGGGATCGAATTTGCCGTCACTTATCTGCTGATGCTGATCACACTGGTGTTCATCGGTGGCGGGCCGTGGCTCAGCGCCGACTACTGGCTGGATCGCAAGTTACGGCCACAACAGGGGAATGGCTAATCACGGCGATGGCGCACTCCATTTTGGTGCTACATGGCCCCAATCTCAATTTGATCGGGCAACGCGAGCCGCAATGGTACGGCGACAGCTCACTGAGTGAAATCGACCAACGCTTGACCGAGCGTGCGGCGGCGGCCGATTGCCAATTGCGCAGTGTGCAGAGCAACGCCGAGCACGATTTGGTGAATGAAGTGCAACGGGCCGTTGCGGACGGGGTCGACTTCATGTTGCTGAATCCGGCCGCTTTCACACATACCAGTATCGCCCTGCGCGATGCGGTACTGGCCACGGGGCTACCCTTCATTGAGGTGCATCTATCCAATGTGCAAGCACGGGAGGAGTTCCGCCAGCGCTCCTATTTCTCGGACATCGCCTGCGGGGTGATCACCGGGCTCGGCCCGCAGGGCTATGAATTGGCTTTGGATGCCGCCTTGCAACAGTTGCGCGCAGGCGAGCAGGCCGCCTAAACACGCGATCAGCAGTCACTGGGTAAAGCGATGGACATCCGCAAAATTCGCAAGCTGATCGAAGTGCTAGAAGCCAGTGCGCTCGACGAAATTGAGATCCGAGAAGGTGAGGAATCGATCCGCCTGAGCCGCCGGCAAGCACCGGCACTCCAGTTCGCCCCGCCACCAGCATACACAGCGGGCGAGCTGCCAGCCCAACCGCCACGGGCACCGCAGGAAGACGAGGGGGTTGCACCCTCAGATGCCGCGCTACTCTCACCCATGGTCGGCACTTTCTATCGCGCACCAGTACCGGATGCCCCACCCTTTGTCGAAGTTGGCAGCCTGGTGGCACCGGGCGATGTGGTCTGCATCATCGAAGCGATGAAGATGATGAACCGCATCGAGGCCGATCGCGCCGGGACGATCACAGCCATCTTGATCGAAAATGGTCAAGCGGTGGAATTCGGCCAAGCTCTGCTGACCATCACCTAAACCGCCATGCCCGCGTTCAACAAGGTGTTGATCGCCAACCGTGGCGAGATCGCTCTGCGCATCCTGCGCGCCTGCCGCGACTTGGACATCCGCACCGTGGCTATTCACTCGGATGTGGACAGCGAATTGCTACATGTGCGCTTGGCCGATGAATCGGTGTGCATCGGGCCACCACCCGCCAGCGAGAGCTACCTGAACATCCCGGCGGTGATCAGTGCCGCCGAGGTCACCGATGCCTCCGCCATCCACCCCGGCTACGGTTTCTTGGCCGAAAAACCGGAATTTGCCGAGCAGGTCGAGCGCAGCGGCTTTACTTTCATCGGCCCCAAGCCAGAATCAATCCGCCTGATGGGCGATAAAGTGCAGGCCATCAAAACGATGCGCGAGCTCGGCCTGCCAACCGTGCCGGGCTCGGGCGCAACGCTGGGACACGATGACCACCAGAATGCGGCCATCGCACGCGACATCGGCTACCCGGTGCTGATCAAGGCGGCAGCGGGCGGCGGCGGGCGCGGCATGAGCGTGGTACACAGCGAAGCCCGCTTAGCCGAGACGCTGGCCATCACCCGCAACGAAGCCGAGAGCAGCTTCGGCGATGCCCGCGTCTATCTCGAGAAATATCTCGATCACCCTCGGCACATTGAGGTACAGGTGCTGGCGGACAACTACGGCAATGTCATCCACCTGTGGGAACGCGACTGCTCCCTGCAGCGCCGCCACCAAAAAATCCTCGAAGAAGCCCCGGCACCCGGCATCCCCGACAGCGCGCGCCAAGCCATCGCCGAGCGCTGCGCCGACAGCTGCCGCCGCTTAGGATACTGTGGTGCTGGCACCTTTGAATTTCTCTACCAAGACGGTGAGTTCCACTTCATCGAGATGAACACCCGCATCCAAGTCGAGCACCCGATCACGGAAATGCTGACCGGCATCGATCTGGTGAACGCCCAATTGCGCATCGCCCAAGGCGAGAAGCTGCCATGGCGACAAGAGGATGTGGCACTACGCGGGCACGCGCTGGAATGCCGTATCAACGCGGAGGATCCATCAACTTTCCTCCCCTCGCCCGGCGCTATCGACTACTACCACGCACCGGGCGGACTCGGGGTGCGCGTCGACTCCCATATCTACAGCGGCTACACCGTGCCGTCGCACTACGACTCTCTGCTCGCCAAGATTATCAGTAGCGGCGAAAACCGTGCCCAGGCTCAGCTGCGCATGCGCCAAGCGCTGAGCGAGTTGGTCATCGTCGGCGTGAAGACCAATATTCCACTGCACCAACAACTACTGCAAGAGGATGCCGTGCTGCGCGGCGGTACCGACATCCACTATCTGGAGAAGCGCGCGGGCAAGCACTCCACCTCCAACTGAGGACTGCTTTACAATTTGCGTCCAGACCCGAGCGCCCCGCGCCTGATGCCCCGCACAACATCCGCCACCCCAACAGCTCCCGGTGACAGTCCAGCGCACACTGGCTCCAGCACTGGCACCCCGCCGATTACAGACTGCGTTGACCGGGTGATGCAGCGCTATTTCAGCCTGCTAAACGGCGAGCGTGTCAGCGGTGTCTACCAGTCGGTACTCGACCAAGTGGAGCTACCGCTGTTGCGCCGCGTCTTGCAACACACCGAGCACAATCAGAGCGCGGCGGCTCAAGTGCTCGGCATCAGCCGCGCCACACTGCGGCGAAAACTCCAGCGCCACAATCTATTGTCGTGAGCGAAGAGAGGCCGTGGTGCGCACGGCGCGCCCTGATCAGCCTCAGCGACAAGCGCGGTCTAGCGGAACTGGCGGGTGGCTTGGCCGAGTTGGGTTGCGAGTTGCTGTCCACCGGCGGCACCCTGCAGCTGCTCGACGAGCACGGCATCGCCGCCACAGCGGTCAGCGAGCATACCGGCTTCCCTGAGATTATGGGCGGGCGTGTCAAGACCATGCACCCTAAAATCGTCGGCGGCATCTTGGGACGCCGCGGCATCGACGACGAGGTGATGTCCGCAAACGATATCGCCCCCATCGATCTGGTTGTCGTCAACCTCTACCCCTTTGCCGCCACCGCTGCGCGCACTGATGCGACACCCGAAGCGGTGGTCGAGCAAATCGATATTGGCGGCCCATCGCTGTTGCGAGCCGCGGCTAAAAACCACCGCGATGTGGCTGTGGTGGTCGAGCCGGATGATTACGGTGCCATACTCGAAGCACTGCGTACGGGGGGGCTGGATCAGGCGATGCGCCAGCGCTTGGCAATTCGAGCCTTCGCGCATACTGCAGCCTACGATCAGGCCATCGCCACTTGGATGGCGGAGCGGGAGCCCACCGCAGATGAGTGGCCGACTCGGGAACCCTTGCGCCTGCGCTTCAAGGCATCGCTGCGCTATGGCGAGAACCCACAACAGCGCGCCGCGCTGTATGTGGACGACGACAGCACAGCGCAGCAAGCTAGCGCCGCCACCGCACAACAATTGCAGGGCAAGGAGCTGTCTTTCAACAATATCGCCGACGCCGACACCGCTTTGGAATGTGTGCGCTCGTTGCAAGGGCCAGCTTGTGTCATCGTCAAACACTCCAACCCCTGCGGCGCGGCACTGCGTCAGCGCCCGGCAGCGGCTTTCGAAGCGGCGCTCAGCAGCGATGCCGAATCGGCCTTCGGCGGCATCATCGCCCTGAACCGCCCACTCGATATCGATACCGCCCAAGCCGTGCTCAACGGCCCGTTCGCAGAACTGCTGATCGCGCCCTCAGTCGACCAACGGGCACTGGCGCTACTGGCAGCGCGGCCAGCACTGCGGGTGCTGGCCTGTGGCGAGCTCGGCTCGAACCACAGCCAAGCGCTGCACGGGCAACGCATCCGCGCCGGGCTGTTGGTACAGCAGCGCGACCGCGCCGGGCCGCCTGCCAGCGACTGGCGCTGCGTCAGCGCCCGGCAGGCCAGCGCAGCGGAGCTCGCCGACCTAGAATTCGCTTGGATCATCTGCCAATTCGTCAAATCTAATGCCATCGTCTGCGCTGGCGGTGGTCTCACTTTGGGCATCGGTGCTGGCCAGACTAGCCGCGTCTTCAGCGTGCGCATCGCCGCTTTGCGCGCCGCCGAATCCAACCACAGCTTGGACGGTGCAGTGCTGGCCTCAGATGCCTTCTTCCCCTTTGCCGACGGTGTCGAAGTCGCCGCCGAGGCCAACATCCGCTGTGTGGTGCAACCCGGCGGCTCGCGCCGCGATGATGAGGTCATCGCGGCCGCCGACCGCTTGGGCTTGACGATGCTGTTCACAGGCCAGCGCCACTTCCGCCACTGAGCGACAGGCTACTACTGTGGATCGCCTGATGGTCGTAGGAAACGGCGGGCGCGAACACGCGCTCGCTTGGTCGCTGGCAGCTTCGCCAACGGTCTCACAGCTGTTTGTCGCCCCGGGCAATGCCGGGACCAGCGCTGGCCAACACCCCAAACTGAGCAATGTGCCGATCGACGCACTGGCGATTGAGGAATTGGTCGATTTCGCCGCTGCCAAGCACATCGCGCTGACCGTCATCGGGCCGGAGGCCGTGCTGGCCGCCGGCATCACCGACGCCTTTGCCGCCCGCGGCCTGCCCTGCTTGGGACCCACACGCGCCGCCGCACGGCTGGAAAGTTCTAAGATCTTCGCCAAGGAATTCATGCGCCGCCACCGGCTTCCCACCGCCGACTGGCAGGCTTTCGAGGACATAGAGTCGGCGCGTAAGCAGCTGCACCGCCACGGCACCCCCATCGTCGTCAAGGCCGACGGCCTCGCCGCTGGCAAAGGCGTCGTCGTGGCCCACGACATGGCACAGGCGGAAGCGGCCTTAGAGCAAATCATGGTCGACCGGCGCTTCGGCGCGGCTGGGCAGCGGGTCGTGTTGGAGCAGTGCTTGGAGGGAGAGGAGCTGAGCTTCATTGCCTTGGTCGGTGCCGGTCAACTGCTGCCATTGGCTTCGTCACGCGACCACAAGCGCGTCGGCGACGGCGACACCGGCCCCAATACGGGTGGCATGGGAGCCGTCTCACCGGCACCGCTATACGATGAGCCGCTGGGTCGGCGCATCCTCGACGAAGTGATGTGGCCCGCTGTTCGCGGCCTCGCCGAGGAAGGGTTGCCCTACACTGGCTTTCTCTACGCTGGCCTAATGATCGATGCCACCGGGGCACCACAGCTGTTGGAATTCAACTGTCGCCTCGGCGATCCGGAAACTCAAGTCATCCTGCCGCGATTGCGCAGTGATCTCTACACGCTGTGTCAAGCGGCGCTGGCGGGCGAGTTGGCACAGCAGACGGTGCAGTGGTCACCGCGAGATGCGGTCGGTGTCGTACTCGCTGCCGAGGGTTATCCCGGCACCCCCCGCAGCGGCGACGCGATCACGCTACCATCCCAGTTGCCCCTCGATACCCAGCTGTTCCATGCTGGAACCAGCACCGCCAATGGCCGCTTGGAGACGGCCGGAGGCCGCGTCCTCTGCGCCACCGCGCTGGGCGAGGGCATCGACGAAGCTCGCCGGCGAGCCTATGCTCTGTGCGACACCATCGACTGCCAAGGGCTGTTCCACCGGCGCGACATCGGTGCCGCGACACGATGAACACGCAACGACGCTCCGGCATGGATCGAGCCATCGACGAGCTTGACCAAGCACTGCGCACGCTATGCCCCGCGGCCACTGGCCGCGGGGGGCGTCCCGCCCCAGCAGCCGACAGCGGAGAATCGGATGCGGGCTTGGACAGCGCTGAGCAGCGGCTCGCCGCTGGCTTGATGCGCGTCAACCACAGCGGCGAGGTCTGCGCACAAGCGCTGTACCGAGGACAGGCAGCCACCAGCGCCAGCCAACGCGACGCGCTGTTGCGGGCGGCGCGGGAAGAGGGTGATCACCTCGCTTGGTGCGAACAGAGCCTCGCGGCGCTACACAGCGCCCCGAGCCACCTGAATCCGATCTGGTACGCGCTGTCTTGGGGCATGGGCGCGGCGGCTGGTTGCCTGCCGACAGCGCTGGGGCTAGGCTTCATCGCCGCCACCGAAGAGCAGGTATCCGAGCATCTGCGCGAGCACCTGAAGCGGCTGCCCCCCGCAGCTCACAGCAGCCGCGCCATTGTCGAGCGCATGTTGACAGAGGAAACCGGGCATGGTGCCGACGCGCTCTCGCGTGGTGGCCAGCTGCCGCCGGTACCGCTGCGGCGAGCCATGCGCAGCTGTGCCAAGCTGATGACCGGCTCCAGCCGCTGGCTATGAAGCACCGCCCCGCTCCTGCCACCAAATCAGGCTACAATTAATGCATCGAGTCGGCGGGCACTGTCGCCACCCCAATTATGTCAAGTAGCCGTTTCTACATCGAAACGCACGGCTGCCAGATGAATGTCCACGACTCGGAACGACTTGCTGCCTTAGTCGTGCAACAATGCGGGATGAGTCCGGCGCAAAGCCCGGAGACAGCCGATCTGCTGTTGCTCAACACCTGCTCCGTACGCGAAAAAGCCCAGGAAAAAGTGTTCCACAAGCTCGGTCGGTGGCGTGCACTCAAACAGGCCAAGCCAGGATTGCTGATCGGCGTCGGCGGGTGTGTCGCCAGCCAAGAGGGTGCCGCATTGCAGCAACGGGCACCGTGGGTGGACTTGGTCTTCGGCCCCCAGACCTTGCACCGCCTGCCAGCGATGATCGCAAAACGACGCAGCAAGCGGGTTCCCGTGATCGATATCAGCTTCCCTGAGATCGAGAAATTCGACCAGCTGCCGATACCCTGTAGCGAGGGGCCAACGGCTTGGCTCTCGATCATGGAGGGGTGTAGCAAGTACTGCAGCTTCTGCATCGTGCCCTATACGCGCGGCGAGGAATGGAGCCGCCCGGTGGCCGATGTGATGGCAGAAGCGCGCCAGCTAGCCGCCCGCGGGGTGCGCGAACTGAGCTTGTTGGGGCAGAATGTCAACGGCTACCGCGGACGCGGCGACCGGGCGGGCGATGTCGTGCGCTTGGGCGAACTGATCCGTATGATCGCCACCATCGATGGCATCGGACGCATCCGCTACACGACCTCCCATCCGCTGGAGATGGATGATGATCTGGTGGCGGCGCATGCCGAAGTGCCGCAGTTGGCTCAGCACGTGCACCTGCCAGCACAGAGTGGCTCCGACCGGATCTTGGCGCTGATGAAACGCGGCTACACCGCGCTCGAATACCGCAACCGGGCGCGCGCCTTGCGCCGGGCTCAGCCCGCGCTCAGCCTGTCCTCGGATTTCATCGTTGGCTTCCCGGGGGAGAGCGAGCGGGATTTCGAAGACACACTACAGCTAGTGCGGGACATCGGCTTCGATCAATCCTATTCCTTTCTCTACAGTGCGCGACCCGGCACACCAGCAGCTAGCCTGCCCGACGACACCCCGCAGGCGCGCAAGCGCGAGCGCCTGCAACGCCTACAGGAGCTGCTGGCAGAGCAGGGCGAAGCACGCTCCCGCAGCATGGTCGGCACCCGCCAGCTGGTCTTGGTCACCGGGTCATCGCGACGTGACCCAAGTGAGCTGCAGGGGCGCACCACCAATAACCGTGTGGTCAATTTCCCAGCACCGCACGGGGTCTCCCCAATCGGCGAATTCACGGAATTGACAATCACGGGAGCCCGCGCGCACAGCCTGCGCGGACAGCTGACCGCATCATCGTGACGGATATGCAGCGACGACATAGCGGCGAGCCCATAGCGGCAGACGCAAAAGCACGCGGGACACTGCAGCCGCAACACAGCCTGCTGGTGCTGGAGCCGATGGACAACAGCTGTCTGGCACAGCTGTGCGGGCGGGACGACCAGAATCTGCGCCAGATCGAGGGCACCTTGAAACTGCGCATCCTGCGCCGCGGCAACCGCATCAGCCTGCGCGGCAGCGACGATGCTGTGCGCCGTGGACGCCAGCTACTCCACCTCCTCTACCAGCGCACCGTCAGCACGGCCCAAGAATTATCATCGGAGCAGATCCACCTGCAATTAGCTGACATCGACGGTAGCAAGGTGATGCGAGAAGCAGCGGCGGGGTCAGCAAAGGCGACCCCGCCTCTGCAGCTGCGGCGGCGTCTGATTGAGCCACGCGGTGCGCGCCAGCGACGCTATGTGGAGTGCATCCGCAACGGGGAACTGTGCTTGGGCTTGGGCCCTGCGGGCACTGGCAAGAGCTATCTCGCCGTGGCCTGTGCCGTCGAAGCGCTGGAGCAGGAGCGGGTGCGGCGTATTGTGCTGGTGCGACCGGCGATCGAGGCCGGCGAGCGGCTCGGTTTTTTGCCCGGCGACCTGCGCCAAAAAACCGACCCCTATCTACGCCCGCTCTACGATGCCCTGCACGAAACACTCGGTAGCGAGCGCCTGCAACGCGAAGTGGACAACGGCACCATCGAAGTGGCACCTCTGGCCTATATGCGCGGGCGCACCCTCAGTCGATCCTTCGTCATCTTGGACGAGGCTCAAAACACCACGGTAGCGCAGATGAAAATGTTTCTCACGCGCTTGGGTTTCGGCTCCACCGCCGTCGCCAACGGCGACCTGAGCCAAGTCGACTTGGCACCGGGAACCTGCTCTGGGTTGCGCGATGCTGCCCGGCGACTGCGACAGTTGGAAGGGGTCTCGGTAATCCGCTTCCAAGGCGGTGACATCGTGCGTCATCCACTGATACAACGCATCGTTCAGGCCTATGAGCAAGAGCCAGCGGAAGACGGCAAGCTGTGAGCGCTACCGCCACCAGCCCCGCCGTAGCAGCTGCCGAACCGAGGGCACTGCCAAGACACTCCATCACTGTCCAATTCGCCACGTGCGCCCGGCATCCTTCCGCTCAGCGCCTGCGCCGTTGGGCTGGAGCCGCGCTGGACACCGTCGACAGCGGACATTGCCAACTCTGCCTGCGTCTCGTCGACGAAGCGGAGATGCGCAGGCTGAACCGGCGCTACCGCCAGCGGCAGGGCACAACCAATGTGCTCGCCTTCGCCGCCGAGCTGCCGTCAGATATCCCACTGCCATTGCTCGGCGATGTGGTGCTGTGCGCACCGGTGGTATGGCGCGAGGCAAGTCAACTGGGCCGCAACCCCAGCGCACACTGGGCGCATCTGACGATGCACGGCACACTACACTTGCTCGGGCACGATCATCAACATGCCGTCGAAGCGGCATGCATGGAAGCGCTGGAAGCGCGGCTGTTGCACCAGCTCGGTGTTGCAGCGGTCGATATCACGCTGCTGGCACCGACGGATCGGAGAGACTGAGCGAATCATGGAGCAAGCACCACCCCGCCGCTATGGCTTCTCTGTACTCAGCTGGCTGGGCGGCACGCCGCGCTCGCTGAACGATCTATTGCGCATCCTACGCCGAGCGCGGGAGCGCGGCTTGATCAGTTTTGATGTCTTGGCCATTGCTCGGCGGGCCATCGAATCCCAACAGCGCCAAGTGCGTGATGTGATGGTGCCACGGACACAAATGCAGGTGTTGAGCGGCAATCTGTCGCTGCGCGAAGCGCTGAGCGTGGTCGGCACATCGCGCCACTCGCGTTACCCAGTGGTGGGTGCAAGCACCGACCAGATCATCGGCATCCTGCTGGTCAAGGATCTGTTATCGCTATTGACCACCAAGCACGAGGGAGACATCGAATCGCAGAAACTGGCGGATCTGCGCGGCACACTGTTGCGTGCACCCCTGCTGGTGCCGGAGAGCAAACGCCTGCACTCCCTACTGGCCGAGTTCCGCATCCAGCGCTACCACATGGCTGTGGTCATGGATGAATACGGCGGCACCGCCGGCGTGGTGACACTGGAAGATGCCCTCGAGGAGATCATCGGCGACATCCTCGACGAGCACGACGAGAGCCCAGAGGACAGCATGCGCATCCAACAGCTGGAGGACCGTTTGTCGATCGATGCCTTGACCAAAGTAGAGGACTTCAACGAATACAGTCGCCACTACTACGGTGCTGCCGCCGTGTTCGTCAACGGCGATTTCGACACCATCGGCGGCATCGTCACAAACGCCTTGGGGCATGTGCCCGCAGTCGGCGAGGAGCTGCAGCTGCAGGATTTCTACATCACTGTGCTGGCGGCCGATAGCCGACATGCCACGCAGCTGAGTATACGCTGGGTCGGCACCATCGACCCGGAATCCGAATACGCCACCAAGCAGGAGCGCAAGAACGAGTCGTGACGACGTGGTGCCCGTCGTGGCGACGACTGGCGGCACCGGGCATCGCTGGGAATGTAGCTGCCGCGCTGGCTGGTGCCCTAGTGCCACTGTCGCTGGCTCCGCTCAACTGGTGGCCATTGGGTATCGCCAGCGCCGCAGTACTGGCATGGCTACTCGGCAGCTTGCCGCCGCTGAGCGCTGCCGTGCGCGGCTTCTGCTACGGCTTCGCCCAGTTCGGCGTCGGGGCATCGTGGATCTATGTCAGCGTTGCCACCCACGGCGTGGAATCGCCGTTGCTCGCCGCCACCATCACCACCATATTCTGTGCTGGTTGGGCGCTGTTCTGTTGCGCACTACCTTGGTGGCTGTGGCGCAGGCTACCACTCGCCGACGACGCACGCGGGTTGCTGTGGGCATTCCCGGCGGTGTGGGTACTGGGTGAATGGATGCGTTGCTGGCTGTTCACAGGCTTTCCGTGGCTGCTGGTCGGCTACGGCCACTTGGACACACCGCTGGCGGGGTGGGCTCCAGTGGGAGGTGTGTTGGCGGTGAGTTTTGCCGTCGCGCTGAGCGGTGCCGCACTGCTATGCCTCAAGCGTGGCGGCCCCCGCGCTACCGCGCTGATAGTGCTGGCGCTGCTGTGGGGCGGCGGGACGCTACTCCGCACGGTGGAATGGACGAGACCGAGTCCGAAGACCGCGATGACAGCGGCGCTGGTGCAGGCAAATATCCCGATCGAATTCAAGTGGCGAAAAGCCCAACGAGAGCAGATCATCGCCCGCTACCGCGAGCTCAGCGCGCCGCTGTGGAGCGAGTATGAGCTGGTGGTGTGGCCGGAAACCGCCCTGCCGAACTGGTACCCGGACAGCCGCGACATGCTGCACGAGAGTAGCACCCTAGCCACCACCTCAAGCGCAACCTTGTTCAGCGGCATCGCCGAACGGCACCGGGATTTCAACTTCTACAACTCCATATGGGCGCTGGGCAGCAACAGCGGCTCCTACCATAAACGCCATCTCGTGCCCTACGGCGAGTACTGGCCGCTGGCGGACTGGCTCAACCGCCTATTGCCATTCATGGATCTGAGCGTTGTCGGCTACAGCGCAGGTGCTGAGAGACAACCATTGCTACAGACCGCAGACCATGTCATCGCCCCCTATATCTGCTATGAAATTGTCTTCCCGGACTTGGTGCGCGAAGCGCCGGGACGGGGCGCGGAATTCTTGCTCACCGTCAGCGAGGACGCTTGGTTCGGGCGCAGCCTGATGCCGCACCAACACATGCAGATGGCGCAAATGCGCGCCTTGGAAAATAGCCGCGCACTACTGCGCAGCACCAATAGTGGCATCTCGGCACTGGTCGATCATCGCGGGCGCTTAGTCCGTCGCGGTGGACTGTTCCAAAGCGAAGTGGTCAGCGGCAAGCTCGCCGTGCGTGAGGGGCTGACCCCATTCTCCCGATTCGGGTCGCTGCCGATCCTACTATTGTGCGCGGTGTTGCTCGCCACTGGCACTGCTGGCGGGGTAAGGGCTGGGCGGAAACTCACAGAGAAAAAAGCAAGGGCAGAGACGTGACGGAGTACGAGCCGGCAGCACTGGAGCTGCGCATACAACGCGCTTGGGAAGAGGCGCAGGCCTTTGCCGCCGACGATCACAGTAGCGAGAAGTTTTACTGCTTGGCCATGTTCCCCTACCCCAGCGGCGAGCTGCATATGGGCCATGTGCGCAACTACAGCATTTGCGATGCCATCGCCCGCTACGAGCGCATGCGCGGGCGCAATGTGTTGCAGCCGATGGGCTGGGATGCCTTCGGTCTGCCCGCGGAGAACGCCTCACTACAACGCGGCGTGCCACCGGCAGAATGGACCCGCCACAACATCGACAACATGCGCACACAGCTGCGCCGACTGGGCTACGCCTACGACTGGTCGCGGGAATTCGCCACCTGCGATGCGGCGTACTACCGCTGGGAGCAGTGGTTCTTCCTGCGCCTGCTCGAACGCGGTTTGGTCTATCACCGCGAGGCCGAGCTCAACTGGGATCCGGTGGATCAGACAGTGTTGGCCAACGAGCAGGTGGTCGACGGGCGCGGTTGGCGCTCCGGGGCACCGGTCGAGCGCCGACTCGTGCAACAGTGGTTTCTGCGCATCACCGACTACGCCGAAGAACTGCTCAGCGGGATCGACCAGCTGACGGGCTGGCCGGAAGCGGTCAAAACCATGCAGCGCAACTGGATCGGGCGCTCCGAGGGTTTGGAAATTCGCTTTGCACTGGAGGACGGCGAGGCCGAGCTGCGCACTTTCACCACCCGTGCCGACACCCTGCCCGGTGCCACCTTCCTAGCGGTGGCACCGGGGCATCCGGCGCTGGCCCAAGCCGCCACAGAACGGGCCGATCTGGCCGCTTTCATCGAGCGTGAGCGTCGATCCACCGTGGCCGAAGCCGCCTTGGCCGCACGCAAAAAAGAAGGCGTGGACACCGGCTTGCGCGCCATCCATCCGCTGAGCGGCGAACTGCTGCCGGTGTGGGCGGCAAATTTCGTGCTGATGTCTTACGGCACCGGCGCCATCATGAGCGTGCCGGCACACGATGAACGCGACCTCGACTTCGCCCGCAGCTACGGCTTGGAAGTGCGACATGTGGTGGCCCCGACAGACGACAGCGAGGTAGCCGCCGACAGTGCCTACACCGAGGACGGCGTGCTGGTGAACAGCGGCGATTACGACGGTCTCAGCTCGGCCGCCGCACGCGAGCGCATAGCCACCGAGCTGGAACAGCGCGAGGCGGGCGAGCGGCGTGTAAACTACCGCCTGCGCGACTGGGGTGTCTCGCGGCAACGCTACTGGGGCACGCCGGTGCCGATCATTCACTGTGCGGCCTGCGGGGCGGTGCCGGTGCCGGACGATCAGCTGCCGGTGCTACTGCCCACAAGCTCTGCCGCACCACTCAAATCGCAGGCTGATTTTTATGCTGTGAACTGCCCGCGCTGCGGCGGCGAGGCACGGCGCGATACCGACACGCTGGACACCTTTGTCGCATCCTCCTGGTATCAGGCTCGCTTCAGCTGCCCGGATCAAGACACGGCGATGCTGGACCAGCGCGCCCACCACTGGCTACCGGTGGATCAATATGTGGGCGGCATCGAACACGCCGTCTTGCACCTGCTCTATGCGCGCTTCTTCCACCGCGTACTGCGCGATGAGGGCTTGGTGCCGGGCGACGAGCCCTTCACGCGACTGCTGAGCCAGGGCATGGTGCTCAAGGATGGGGTGAAGATGTCCAAATCCAAGGGCAACACGGTGGATCCACAGGGTCTGATCGACCGCTACGGGGCCGACACCGTGCGCTTGTACATCCTGTTCGCAGCACCGCCAGAGCAGGCTTTGGAGTGGTCGGACGCCGCTGTCGAGGGGCCACACCGCTTCCTCAAGCGCCTGTGGCGACTGGTGGACAGCCAAGTGACAGGCGGTGCGACACCGCCGCTGCCACCGGTGGCAGAGCTGCCCACCACAGTGCAGCAGCTGTACCGCGCCACCCGCGCCGCCGTGATGCGGGTCGGCGATGCCTATGCCGAGCGCCGCTCGCTGAATGTCGGCGCGGCGGCGGTGATGGAGCTGTGCAATGCCATCGCCCGCGCCCCGACCGACAGCGAGGCCGAACGCGCCGTGCGCGGCCACGCGCTGGAGCGCGCCGTGTTGCTGCTGGCACCGATGACACCGCACATCTGCCAAGCGCTGTGGCAGCGGCTCGGCGGCGCGGGCTGGGTGCACGAGGCGACGTGGCCAGAGCTGGGTGAGGAATTGGCCGCCAAGACACAGGAAATTATCGTGCAGGTCAACGGCAAGCTGCGCGCCCGCATCAGCGTCGCCACCGACATCGACGAAGCAGCGCTGCGCGAGGCGGCACTCGCGCACGAGAATGTGCAACGCTTCGTGGCAGGACGCGAACCGCGACGGGTGGTGGTGGTGCCGGGACGACTGGTCAATGTGGTGTTAGGCTGAGGTGATGGAAGCGATATTGATGCAATGGCAGAGACGAATTAAGCGCAGCGCGGTGCGTTGTGTTTATCTGGTGGCGGTGCTGCTCAGCGCTGGCTGCGCCGCGCCAGCAGTGGTGGCCACAGTGGCACTAGATGGCATAGAGCGAGGCGCGATGCGTCAACAATTGACTCAGGCCATGCGCGGCTACGGCTTAGTAGCGCCAGACGCCGAAGCGGTGCCAGTGGCTGCGAGCGCCCCGCCCCTCGCTCAATGGCGCTTGGAAGTCTTGGAATTCAGCGAGGACCGCCGCGTGTTGCGCATCAGCCGCCAGAACCGGGAGGCCGAAGTGTTGCTGCGTGGGAAATTGCGAGTGCGGATTGGCCATCTTGATGGTGATAACAGCGAGCCAGCCATCATCCGCCAATACCGTGCCCAGCGCCGCCAAGTGCTACTGCGCCCGGACAGCGACGCCGCGCAGGAGCGGCAGCTGCGCGCCGAGCTGCGCGCCGAGCTGGCAGCACGAGCCGCAGCCGATGCCCGCTGGGCGGTGGATGGCATAGAATAGTGCGTGGGGATACAGACAGATATTAAATCACGACAAAATGAGGCCAAGAAATGGAAATTACAGTTAAAAATATCGGGCCGATTTCTGAAGGTCACGTCAAAATACACCCCTTAACAGTTTTTGCTGGCCCAAGTAATTCAGGGAAAACCTTTATGGCAACAGCTATATATGCTGCGGCCAAGGCCATATCCAACAAAGCAGAACAGTCCCGGTGGATGCGGCACTACCTCGTAGAATCAATGCGCCTAAACACCCCCCCCCTAAATAGCCAGAAGTCAAGGATACTGCAGAAAATAAATAATCTTATAGAACGGGAGATCACGGAGCTCAGCACGGAAATGGCGGATGAGCTGCAACGATGCTTTGGGGTGCCTGTCGATCAAATCATCACCAACACCCCCACGGGACGACCTAAAAGAGATAGACTACTAGAAGTCTCGTGTGACCAATGGGCGCTACGCCCCATCAATGAACCCAATGTGGAAAATCCGAGCGCAAAAATAACCGACAACGGAAAATGGAGGACAGGCATATCAGAAATTGCAAAAGTTGCATGGAAAATTAAATCGTCCGAGAGGAGCACCTACATGATATTCGCATCAGAAGGACTTGTCTCTTCATACGCAGGAGAATGTCAGTTCGACCCGGTTTATCTTCCAGCCGAAAGAGGCGGGCTGATGCAATCATGGGAAACTATTGCAGCATCTATAGTGAAAAATGCACCAAGGGCTATTTTCGGGACCAATGAAATAGTGTCCCCAAAAGGATCGATAGCAGATTTCCTGGTGCGGATCATCAATCCAAAAGTGGATTTATCGTATCAAATAAATATGCGTTTGCTCTCAAAGGACTTGACGGCCAATGAGATGGGCGGTTATAAAAAATTACATGGCATGATATCGACGTCATTGCAGGGAATATCCGACGGAAAAATATCCTTTGTAAAAAATAAAAGTAATCCAGTGGAGATTGAATATCAAACAAGCCTCGGCCTAAGGCTTCCGCTGAAGTTGGCCGGATCGGCCGTGACTGAATTAGCCCCAATAGCACTCGTTAATGATGATGGATCAATTGGGAAGCAATCTATATTTATATTAGAAGAGCCAGAATCTCATCTGCACCCAACGGCGCAAAGACGCATTGTAGAATTACTGGTCAGAATGGCGGCAGAAGGCATACCTGTCATTATCACCACGCATAGCCCTGTTATTTTAGATCAGTTATCGACCTTTGCTAGAGCTGCATCTTTGAGCAAGAGAAAGAAAAGAAATATTATGGCGCTAGATCACCCTGCAACGGACATTAAGCTTCGCGCCGAAGACATTGGAGTATATCATTTTGACTTGCAAACAAGGGGATCTAGAAAAGGCTCTGTTGTCCGTAAAATCGGAACAGATGAAATCCGAAAAGATGGCATTCTGATTCCGATCACGAACGGCAATGGCACAATATGTATCAAGAGAAACGCCGACTAGAGGAAGCCATCAATGACTAGACCATGGTGGGATGTTGTGGAGCCTAGCTGGCAGCAATGGCATAAGAAGGAACTGACTGCAGATGCAGCAGACGGATGCCCATGTTCACTCAAGATTTCTGGGCCAGAATCTGAACATGCCATTATCCATTATGAGAACTACTATAGACACGGAGAGGGCCACCATGGATTTCAAAGAAGCAAAAAATGTGATCGCGTGGTAGTACACAAAAGACGACGAGGAACAGGAAACTGGTACATTGATCTGGTGGAATTAAAAAAATCTGACCGGGATATTAGCAAGGCGAAATCTCAATTGGAAGAGAGCGATGAAAGAATAAAAGAAAAATTGAGGGCTGCACGCCCTGATGCGGTAAAAACCAGATGGTTTTGTGCGACTCCAAACGGTGCAGTGGTCATGGGAAGACAGGAAGGAAAAGTTGGAAGTAATTAAGTGCGGAGCGACTATATCCTCTCCCCATCCCTAATGAATCTGCGCCCCGAAGACTCCCCCGCCAGCTTGAAAAACAGCTGCTCCCAAGCTACCTGATCAGCGGCGATGAGCCGCTGCTCGCGCAGGAAGCTGGCGATGCCATCCGTGAGCACTGCAAGGCCGCTGGTTGCGAGCACCAGCTGTTCCACATCGACCGCCACTTCGAATGGGGCAGCTTCGATACCGCAGCTGGCAACCTCGGCCTGTTCGCATCGCGACGCCTCATCGAGCTGCGCTTCGAGAAAAAACCTGATATCACTGCCGTCAGCCGCATCCAAGGCTGGCTGCAAGCTCCACCCGAGGGCGATGTGCTGCTGGTGCTGTGCCCCAAACTGGAGCAAGCCACCACCCGCAGCGCTTGGTACAAGGCGGTGGACCGCGTCGGTGCCGTGCTGCGCCTGTGGTCGCTCAAGCCAGCGGAAATGGAGCGCTGGCTACAGCAGCGGCTGCAGGCCACCGAGCTGCGCCTCAGCGATGATGCGTTGCAATTACTGCTCAGCCGCACCGAGGGTAATCTGGCAGCGGCAGCACAGGCGGTGGAGCAGCTGCGCCTGATCGATAGCGGCGGACAGATTGAAACCGAGACGGTGGCGCTGGCCATCGCCGACAACGCCCAAACCGATATCTTCGAACTCGCCGACGCGGCACTGGCCGGCGATGCCAAGCGTAGCCTCGCCCTGATGGCACGGCTGCGCGCCACCCGCACCGAACCGCAGCGGGTGCTGTGGGCGCTCAGCCGCGAGCTGGAGACGCTGAGTGCGGTACAAGATGACAGCGCCGCGCTGGAGCGCGTCTGGAACCGCCGTCAACCGCTGGTGCAGCGCTGCCTAAAACGCCTGCCACCCGCTCGCCTCAGCCGCCTGCTGCGACGCGCTCACCGAGTCGACCGCGCCATCCAAGGCGATCACAGCATCTCGCCCTGGGACGAGCTGGGGCGGCTGATCGTCGAGTTCTGCGGCCTCCCAGCGCGGGCCTAACCCGCCCTCTCCCGGCCGTACGCAGCGTTGCTACAAGCCCCACGCGCTGAGTGTGCGGTAGACGATGAAACTGGCCAGCCAAGCCAGCGTGATCAGGTAGACAAAGGCGATGGCGGGGTATGTCCAGCCACCGGTCTCGGCGCGGATAGTCCCCAAAGTGGCCATGCACTGCGGGGCGAAGATATACCAGACCGCGAAGGCCACTCCGGTGGCCAAGGACCACTGCTCCGCCAACAACACAGCCAAGCGCACACCCTCCTCGCCCCCCTGCACGGCATAGATCGTCGCCAGCGAGGACACCGCCACCTCGCGGGCGACCATCCCCGGTAACAGCGCCACGGTCATCTCCCAGTTGAAGCCCAGCGGGGCGAAGAGTGGATGCAGCAAACTGCCGATAACCCCGAGCAGACTGCCCTCGATGCCCGGCCCGGACACCGGCAGCTGGGTCATGAACCATAGCACCGCCACCGTGGCGATAATCACCGTACCGGCGCGGCGGAGGAAGTGCGCGGTGCGCACCCACAAGCCGATCAGCACATTGCGCGGCACCGGCCAGCGAAAGGCTGGCAGCTCGATCGGTGCGCGCAACACCGAGCGGCCACGATCCAAATAGCCGATCACCGCTGCCGCTGCCAAGCTGGCACCGAAGCCAGCCAAGTACAGCACGAACATCACCAAACCCTGCAACTCAATGCCCCAAGCCAGCTCCCGCGCCGGGATCACCGCCGCGATCACCAAGGTGTAAACCGGCAAGCGTGCTGAGCAGGGGACCAAGGGTAGCGCCAAAATGCTGGCGTGGCGCACTCGCTCGCTGGGGATGGAGCGCACCGACATCAGCGCCGGAATGGCACAGGCGAAACCAGCCAGAAAGGGGAACACCGCATGACCGCTGAGCCCCATTGATGCCATCACTTCATCGACAAAAAAAGCGATGCGGGAGATGTAGCCCGAGCCCTCAAGCAATAGCAGCATCAGGTTTAAGATGAGGATCGGTGGCAGGAACTCCAGCACCACACCCAAGCCTGGCAAGATGCCTTCCAGCAATAGCCCGCGGCCGGGAAGACCCTGCGGCAGCCAAGCACTGGCGGCTACGGACAGCGACTCGACCGCCCCGGCCAAGAAGTCTGACGGTGGCCCAGACCAAGAAAAAACCGCCTGAAAAACCAAGAACAGCGTCGCGACCAGCGCGATTGGCCCCAGTAGCGGGTGTAGTAAAAAATGATCCAAACGCCGTGTCCAAACATCCTCCTCGGCACCGCGGGCGCGCAGCACTGCGGCGATCACCTCCTCGGCCGAGGGCGTGACAGCAGGCGCTCCGACAGCCCCGGATGCGGGGATCTGATCGCTGGCAATCGGCTCTTGGCGGCGCGCTGCCCGACGCAGTGCAGCACGCAGCGCGGCGACACCGGCCCGCCGCACCGCCACACTGAACACCACTGGTGCCCCGAGCATCTCGGCGAGACGATCGGCATCCAAATCCACGCCGAGACGGCGCGCGGCATCAGCCTGATTCAAGACTACCAGCAAGGGCAAGCCATGTCGTTTCAGATCCAGCAGCAGCGGCAACTGCTGCTCGAACTGGCAGGCGTCGACCACACATAGCACCAAGTCCAGCGGTGCCTCTCCAAGCACTTCGCCGCGCAGCAATTCGGTGGCCAAGCGCTGTTCGGCGGTGGTCGATGACAGACTGTAGCAGCCGGGCAGATCCAACAACTCCAGCGCCAGCTGCTCGTGGCCATCCGTCAAACGCATGGCACCGCGCTGGCATTGCACCGTGACCCCGGGGTAGTTGGCGACGCGCTGCTGGCCGCCACTGAGCAGGTTGAAAATCGAAGTTTTGCCGCTGTTCGGGCAACCGGCCAGCGCCACGCGAAACGGCAGCTGAGCGCCCGCCATCAGTGTTGCTCGCCGTCGCCACAGGCCAACTGCCAACGGCGGGAGCGTGCGGGTGCATCGAAGTACCGCGGGGTCTCAAGGCGACGGACTTGTCTGTAAAGGTCGGACACAGGGGCCTCGCGGCGCTCAGAGGCGGAGCCAAAGCTGCCTAGAAAAGATGTGCCAAGCTGCTAACTAGGTGCAGGGAATGGGGCACGGCGATGTGGCGCGCCAGCGCCATTGGCATCAGGACACACTGGCCACTAATAGACTCTTCTTCGCGTGGCGACCAAGGCCTATCATGCGGCGGCCGACACGCACCACCATACCGCCGTGGTGAGCGGGCGCACAACGGCACACCGTGAAGTGCGCACCCTCTATCAAGCCCATGTCACGCAATAGCCCCGCCTCGGCGAAAGCCGGCAGATAACCGAGCAAGGAAAATTCTTGGCCAATGGCAACGCTTTGAAGGTCAGACATGGGATCTCTCAACAGATGCAACAGCTGTGCTGGAGTGAATATATGCTAAAGGAGAACCATTGTCAAGTGCGTCTGGCTCCCAGATAACGGACCCTACTGTAGCCGACGAGGGTCTTAGAGCACCAGCACCGAAGGCATGCGCTATCTCAGCCCGCCTGAGCGAAGCCAGCTTGGCGATCGGCGTGGTATGAGGAACGCACCAACGGGCCGCTGGCCACCTGTTTGAATCCCAGCTGCTGCGCCGTGTGCTCCAAGTCGGCAAACTCCTCGGGCGGCAGGTAGCGTTGCACCGCCAAATGATGGCAGCTGGGCTGCAGGTACTGCCCCAAAGTCAGCATCTCAACACCGTGATGGCGCAGCTCGGCCAACACCTCTCGCACTTCTTCAGCTCGCTCCCCCAAACCCAACATCAATCCGGACTTGGTCGGCACCTCAGGACAACGCCGCCGATGCTCCGCCAACAGGGATAGCGAATGCAAGTAGCGCGCCCCGGGTCGCACACTGCGATAGAGTGAGGGGACAGTCTCTAAGTTGTGGTTGAAGACATCGGGCGGCGCGGTCGTCAACAGCGGTAGCGCCCGCTCCATGCAGTTGCGGAAATCCGGCACCAAGGTCTCGACGCGGATGCCCGGACAGCGCGCACGCACAGCGCGCACACAGGCGGCGATATGTGCCGCGCCACCATCCGGCAAATCGTCCCGATCCACCGAGGTGATCACCACATAGGACAAGCCCATCTCGGCGACCGCTGCTGCCAGCTTGTCCGGCTCCTCAGATGACAGCGGCAAGGGCTTGCCATGCGCCACATCGCAGAAAGCACAACGGCGGGTGCAGATGTCCCCCATCACCATGAAGGTCGCCGTACCAGCACCGAAGCACTCGCCCAGATTGGGACACTGAGCCTCCTCACAGACCGAGGCCAAATGGTGGCGCCGCAACACGGCACGCACTGCGGCCACCTTGGGTGAAGCCGTCAGCCGCACCCGTATCCAATCCGGCTTGCGGCGCGGAGCTGGCAGCTGGGTGGCCGCGATGCGCCACACCTTGTCGGCTCCACGCTGCTTCTCGCCGACCGCCAGCCGGCGGCGCCTGCCAGCTACGGAGTCCATCGCAATGCCTCGTAGCCGAGCTGCTTGGCCAAGGTCGCGCCCCAGCGATGCGCCAAAGGTGGCAATCTCAAATCGGCTTGGGAACCGAGCAGGCGGCGGAGCGAGGTCACGGCCAGATCCGGCTCACCACAGGGGTCGATGCGCGAGAAAGGATCAAGATCGACATCCACATTGAGGCTACACCCATGATAGCAACAGCCACGCTTCACCCTGAGCCCCAAGGATGCGATCTTGGCCTCAGCCACATAGACCCCGGGACGGCTGCGATCTCCTTGGGCACAAAGTCGCCAATCGCGTTGCAACAAACCGATCACGCTGCCTTCCACCGCCGTGACCAAACTCCTGATGCTCAGACCCAAACGCCGCAAATCAAGCAACAGATAACCGAGCAGCTGGCCGGGACCGTGATAGCTCAGCCGCCCGCCGCGGTCGCTCTGCACCGTCGGGATGGCACCGGCATCGCGCGCCGTATCCGCACGACCGCGGTGCGATATCCCGCGCGTGAAGACCGGCTCATGCTCAAGGCACCACAGCTGATCTTGAGTCGAGTCGTCGCGCCGCTCGGTGAACTGCCGCATCGCATGCCAAGCTCCAGCATAGGGCACGCGACCGAGAAAAATACCGCGCAGACAGCGCCCCTCGCCCGGCTGTGGCACGGGGTACTCAACCATCCCGCCACCAGCGCAAAAGACGCAGCTGCAACGGGGCCCACATCCGCTGCCACCAGATCGGCGAAGGACGCACCGCGACCGCCGCCAACAGCGGCGACTCGGCCAATTGTTGTCCGCCGACTTTGATCACCACACGACCGACCTGCGCACCGCGCGCCAACGGTGCCAGCACGTACTCTGGCACCTCGATTTCACGCCGCAAATTCTCGGCACTCTCCTTGGGCAAAGTGCGCAATATATTCAAGGATGCCACCAGCGGCAGCTGCCCGCGGTCACCTCCCAGTACCTGCACCCGGTGCAATATCTGATCCCGGTCGCGGCGCAATAGCCAGCGGTTCTGGTAGTAGCGAAAACCGTAGTTGAGCAGACGGCGAGAGTCGCGCAGACGAGCGTTCTCATTCTTCGCCTGCATCACCACCGCCACCAAGCGCATATTGTGACGGCTTGCCGAGCTGGCCAGCGAGTAGCCAGCGCTGGTGGTGTAGCCAGTCTTCAAGCCGTCGACGCCGAGCCGCTCCCACAGCAGGCGGTTGCGGTTGCGCTGTTTGATGCCGTTGTAGGTGAAGCTGCGCTCTTTATATAGTTGGTACTGCTCCGGATATTGCTTGATGATCGCCAAGGACAGAGTCGCCAGATCCCGGGGCGAGCTGTAGTGCTGGGGAGCGGACAGCCCGTGGCTGTTGGCGAAGCGGGTGTCGGACATGCCCAAGGCACGCGCTGACTGATTCATCAATTCCGCAAACTGCTCCTCGGTATCTGCCAAGTACTCGGCAACAGCCATACTGGCATCGTTACCCGAGCTGATGACAATACCGCGATGCAGGTCGGCGATGCTAACCGGCTTGGATGGCTCAATGAACATACGCGAAGAGCCGCGGAACAACGGATTCTGCGCCCAAGCCCGGGAGCTGACCTGCACGATATCATCGGGCGACACGATGTCCTCGACCAAGTATTTGGACAACACATAACTGGTCATGATCTTGGTCAAGCTGGCGGGAGGCAAGCGCTTGTCGGCCTGATGCTCCACCAGCACGCGGCCAGTCTCAGCGACGATGAGGATATAGGCTTTGGCGCTGAGTGTCGGTGGTGCTGGCACCGGCAACAAAGACTCGCCATCGCTTTGGGCGCGGGCGGGCGACCCCCAAGTCAGCAGACTCAGCGCACACAGGAGCGAGATAGCGGGGCGGGACATCATCAGTGCGCCGCTTCCTCGACACGGCGCGCCGCAGCGATCTCACGCGCCAACTGAAAGACAGCCATGGTGTAGAGACGACTGGGGTTATAGGTACTGATCGCGTGGAAATTGTGTAGGCCGAGCCAGTATTCCTCGCCATCCTCTAACTGGTAGCGCAGCGGGGTCGCCTTGCGCTCCGCATCCAAGGGCTGGCTCGGCTTGAAACCCGCCTGCGCCAAAGCGGCCACCGTCTGCTGAGGACGCAGCGAACGATTGGCCAGCGACAGCTCCGCCCCCTCGCTCACCGTGGCGGGCACCGCCACCAACTTGTCGTCGCGTCGCCAACCATTCTTCGACAAATAGTTGGCGATGCTGCCGATGGCATCGATGGGATTGTCGAGCAGATCGACGACATTGTCGCCATCGAAATCGATGGCGTAGTGGCGATAGCTGCTGGGGATGAACTGACCATAACCCATAGCACCAGCATAGGAACCGAGTACAGCGGTCGCATCGAAACCCTGCTCGCGCACCAACAACAGGTATTGCTCCAGCTCGCGGCGGAAAAAGCGCGAGCGCCGCGGGGCATCAAAGGCCAAGGTGACCAAGGAATCCAAGACCGAGTAGCGGCCCTTGTACTTGCCGTAACGGCTCTCGATCCCCAGGATCGACAGCACCACCTCGGGCGACACGCCAAAACGACACCGGGCGAGTTCTAAGGGCACATAGTGCTGTCGCCAAAACTCGAGACTGGCGGCAATGCGCTCTGGCTTGACGAATAGGCGGCGGTACTCGTGCCACTCCCAAGTTTTCTCTACTGGCCGCATCAGCGAAGCCAGTACCTTGTGCTGTGTTGTCACCCCCCCCAACAACTCGCTCAGCGCCTCCCGCTCAAAGTCATGCTCCACCACCATGCGGGCGATAAAGATTTGCACAGCTGGGCGCTCCAAATAGGGGGCGACCGCCACTGCTGCATCGTCTTGCGCTTGGGCATTCCCCACAGCGACGGGAACCCACAGGGCAAAAGACAGCGGCAATAAAGCCGCAAGAACGATTCGGTTCCTAAGGCTGGGCATCTGAAATTGGGTCAGGGGTAACCAGAGGGCGACCGCCATACAACCATATAAGCAATATATCAGCAAGCCAAATAATAGCATGGGAGCGGCGCGAGCTACCTATGGGTAGTGCGCCCCGCTCAATCACTGCCATCCCCAGCCAGCCATTCAGCGCTGTCCCACAGCTCTTCGAGCCGGTAGTGGGCACGCGCATCGACCGACATCAAGTGCACCACTACCGCCCCCAGATCGAGTAGCACCCAGTCGCCGTCCCCCAAGCCCTCGACACCCAGCGGCCGCAGCTTGATCTCGCCGACGCGATCCAAGACGCGCTCGGCGAGGGTGCGCACATGGCGCGACGACGTGCCCGACGCGATCACAAAATAATCGGCGATCTGGCTCAGTGGCTGGATATCCAGCGCCACGACATCGCGCCCGCGCACATCTTCCAAGAGCTCGCAAAGTGCAGCACTCAATTTATCGGGCTGCACGAAATGCGCCTCCCCCGGACGATGCCCCCGAGCCGGAACGGTAGAGCTGCGAGCGACGGATGTAGCGCCACACCAGCTCTGCCACACCCTCCGGCCGCTCGCCAGCGGCAACTGCCACCCGCACCGAGGTGGACGATTGCGGCCACCGCGGCAGCTCCTCGCCCCACCACAGCAGCCCCGAGGGCTGCTCGGCCAGCTCCCGACCGCGTCGTACACCGCGTGTGCGCAACAGTTCCGCTGCCACACTGCCGGATACCATGGCATCGACACCAGGACGCGGCACCACGACGAGATGCGCACAGTCCAGCAGCGCGGGCCAATCGTGCCAGCTGTGGATCTCCGCTAAGGCATCGCTGCCAATCACCAAGGCCAGCGGCACCGATGCACCGCACTCGGCGCGATATTCGCGCAGGCTGTCGACTGTCCACGAAACACCGCGACGGCACACTTCCCGCGGGTCGATGCCAACAGCATCCACACCATCGCCGACAGCCAAGCGGAGCATCGCCAAGCGCTGGCGCGGCGTGGCCTGCGGCGGTGCGCGATGCGGCGGCTCGTGACAGGGCATCAACCACAGCTGTGCCGGTGCCAAAGCCTGTCGCAATGCGGTGGCGAGGCCGGTGTGTCCGTTGTGCACCGGATCAAAGGTGCCGCCGAGCACGGCGGCGATTGTGGGCACGCCACCGCGCCGTGCGCACCCGCCAGTCAACACCGCACTTGACCGTCGCCCAGCACGATAAACTTAGAGCTGGTCAACCCTTCGAGCCCGACCGGGCCGCGGGCGTGCAACTTGTCAGTCGAGATGCCGATCTCGGCTCCGAGGCCATACTCGAAGCCATCGGCAAAGCGGGTCGAGGCATTGACCAGCACTGAGCCGGAATCCACCCGGCGCAGAAACTCCCACGCCCGATCCTGATGCTCGGTCACGATGCAATCGGTATGCGCCGAACCGTAGCGGTTGATGTGTGCTATCGCCTCTTCCAAGCCCGCGACCACACGCACCGACAGTACCGGTGCCAAATATTCGGTGGACCAATCCGCTTCGCTGGCAGCGATGGTGCCCGGGCCGAGCAGCTCACGTGCGGCGGGACAGGCGCGCAGCTCGACCCCAGCCTCCCGGTAGGCTGCTCCCAGCGGCACCAACAGCTGCCGAGCGACGCTCTGCGCCACCAACAGCGTCTCCATCGCATTGCAGACCCCGTAGCGCTGCGTCTTGGCGTTGAGGGCAATGGCCTGCGCCCGCTCGGGATCGGCCGCATCGTCCAGATAGACATGGCATATCCCGTCCAAGTGGCTGAGCACCGGGATGCGTGTGCTGGCATTGACACGCTCGATCAGGCCGCGGCCACCGCGCGGGACAATCATATCGACATACTCCGATAGACCGAGTAGTTCGCCGACAGCAGCGCGGTCGCTGTGCGCTACCACCTGCACGGCATGCTCGGGCAAGCTGGCGGCAGCCAAGCCGCGGTGCAGGCAAGTGGCGATGGCTAAATTGGATTGCACGGACTCGCTACCACCGCGCAAAATGACGGCATTGCCAGACTTCAGACACAGCGCAGCGGCATCCGCCGTCACATTCGGGCGCGATTCGTAGATGATGCCGATGACACCGAGCGGCACCCGCATACGACCGACCCTGATCCCCGAAGGCTGACTGCGCAGATCGCTGACCGCGCCGACCGGGTCGGGTAGCGCGGCCACCTGCTCCAAACCAACTGCCATCGCCTCGACGCGATCGGAGTTCAACTCCAAACGCTCGCGTAGCGCAGGGGCCAATTCACTCTGTCGCGCAGACTCCAAATCGCGCTGGTTCGCTGCAAGCAGCTCAGCTTCGGCGGTACGCAGAGCCCCAGCAGCCGAGTGCAACGCCAAATTGCGCTCGGCCACCGGGGCAAAGGCCACGCGCTCGGCCGCACGGCGAGCTGCCTTGCCCATATCCCGCATGTACTGGCCGATATTCATCATCGTCATCCCCAATTTAATGCCTCAAATTATAGGCGTAGCAGTGCCGCTAAGCCCGGACAGCGCCACGGCGGCGTGCTGGCATCAAATAAACAATGCCACCAAGCTCAGCGCACCGCCAGCAAACAGGCCGGCGAGGGCATCGTCGAGCATGATACCGACGCCGCCGTGGAGGCGATCCAAATAGCTGATCGGCCAAGGCTTGAGAATATCGAGCAGGCGGAACAGCGCGACGGTGGCCAGTAGCCAATGCCAACCGGTCGGTGCCAGTGCCAATGCGAGCCAACAGCCAACCCATTCATCCCACACGATGGCGGCCGGGTCATCCCCACCGAAGCGCCGCGCCGCATGCTCACACAGCGGGATGCCCGCGAGTAGCGCAACCGCCAGCAGTCCCCACAGCAAGGCCGGTGCCACAGCCTCCGGCAGTAGCAGGTAGAGAGCCGCCGCAGCCAATGTGCCGACCGTGCCCGGGGCCAGCGGCGACAAACCACTGCCGAAGCCGCAGGCCACCAGCACCAGCGGGTCGGCGAGCAAATGCGAAGCTGGCTTAGAAATGTCGCCAGCCACCGTCCCCGTCCCCGATGTCGACACCGGCACAAAGCACCTGCGGCGCACCGTGGCTCAGTTGGCCGATACACGTGCAGGGCACACCAGCCAGCGTTGCGGGTACCGTGCTGGGAGCAGCGCTAAAACACAGCTCATAGTCATCGCCGCCGCTGAGCGCAAGCCGCTCGGGATCGCCGCACAATTGACGCAGGGCGGTGGAGATCGGCAAGCGCTCTGGCTCCACCTCGACGCGCACCCCACTGGCGATGGCGAGGTGCCTCAAATCGGCCAGCAGGCCATCGGACAGATCGATGGCAGCGCGTGCCACGCCGCGCAACGCCTGGCCGAGGGCGAGGCGCGGCTCAGGCCGCCAGTAGCGTTGCAACAGTTGCCGTTGCCACGCGGGCCGCGCAACGGCGCTTTCCCCGTCCCGCAACAGCTGTAGTCCCCCCGCCGCATCGCCGAGTGTACCACTGACATAGAGGGCATCCCCGGCGCGTGCGACCGAGCGTGCCAGCCGCGGAAAGTGTGGCGGTAGCGCACCCAGCACCTGCACCGTCACCGCCAGCGGACCGCGGCTCAGATCGCCGCCGAGCAGGCTACCGGCACCGCAGCAACGAGCCGCCTCGGACAGGCCAGCGGCAAAAGATTCAAGCCAGCGCGGCTCGGCCTGCGGCATCGACAGCGCCAACAGGAAACCCAATGGATCGGCTGCTTCAGCTGCCAGATCGCTGAGCGCACAGCGCAATGCTCTACCGGCGATTGCCGCCGGTTCGGCGGCGGCCGGAAAGTGCACATCAGCCAGCTGGGCATCGATGGAAAGTGCCAGCCGACTGCCGGACGGGACATCCAGCAAGGCGCAATCTTCGCCAATATCCGCCGCGCCTATAGGGGCAAAGTAACGGCGGATAATCTCGAATTCAGATGGCGAAGCGGTCGTCACTACGCGCCCTGCTTCCCGCTCGGTGCCCCCAGCTCGGGACGCAGCTGGCGCACCAAGCGGTCGAGCACGGCGTTGATGTACTTGTACCCATCCGGCGCGCCGAACTGCGTCGCCAAGCGCACTGCCTCGGCGATCACTACTTTCCACGGCTGTTCAGGCTGCTGCAGCTCCCACGCACCGAGGCGCAACAGGCTGTGCTCGATGACACTCAGCCGAGCCAAGGGGCGATCCAAGCAGGGGAGCAACAATTGGTCCAACGCTGCTGAAGAGCCACTGACGCCGTGCACCAGCCGCGAAAAATAGACCATATCGGTATGCTTTGTGGACTTGGCATCAGCGTGGAATGGAAGCTCGATCTCCGCCATATCCGCAGCGCCGAAATGCCACTGATAGATGGCCTGCAGAGCGCAGCGCCGTGCCCGGCGACGTGCGGCTGGCATCGCCACGGCCTCGTGACCCACCGCCCCAGTCATGACAAAGCCACCAGTTCCAAAACAGCCAGCGCGGCGTCCCAACCCTTGTTGTGGCGGTGGGCAAAGACCCAGCGCTTGCCGTCCTGCCGCCACCCGGCACGCTGCCGCGCCTGATCAATGGTATCGGCTGTAATCACACCGCAACCAACCGGCCTATCGCAATCCAAAGCGACACGCGTGAGACCCTGTACACAGGCCTGACAGACATAGTCGAAATGGGGGGTGGCGCCGCGCACGACGACACCCAACGCCACCACCCCCGCCACACCCTCAGCTCGCGCCAAGCGCTGCGCGGCCAACGGCAACTCAAAGCTGCCGGGCACCCGCCACTGTAGCAGTCGATTGGCGGACACCCCGGCTTCGTCAAAGGCGTCCTGCGCCCCCGCCAGCAAGCTGTCGACCAGTTCGGCGTGCCAACGGGCGGCGACGATGGCAAAGCGCAGCTCGGGGTCGAGCTCCAAAGCTGCGGGAGATGGCGGTGCGCCACTCATGGCTGTCCCATGCCATTGCCCTCATAGGACAGGTACTCGGTCACTTCCAGATCAAAGCCCGCAATGGTATAGGGAGCCGGACGCGCCAGCAAGCGCATCTTGCGCACCCCCAGTTGGCGCAGCATCTGCGCCCCCACCCCGACCCGCAGCGACAACTCGCTGGCACCGATTGCCGGGGCATCACGACCGTCACGCAGAATATGTTGCAGATCAGGCGGTAAAGCATCCTCACTACCAGTGCCGCCCAGCAGGATCAAAACGCCGCCCTCGGCGGCGATACGGTGCAGAGCACGCGGCACATTCCAGCCACTGGCACGGCTCGGATCACTGGTCAAATCGAGCAGATCGCCGAGTAGCGAGGGCAGTTGTACCCGCACCAAGACCGCCTGCTCCGAGTCGATCTTCCCGCGCACCAGAGCGAAGTGCAGATTGCCGCGCGCCGCATCCCGGAACACATGCAAGACCAACTCCCCCCAGCGACTCGATACCACTTTGGTGGCGATGGACGAGACCGTCTGCTCGTGTAGGGAGCGGTAATGAATCAGATCGGCGATGGTGCCCAAACGCAGCTCGTGGCGCGCCGCGAAACGCTGTAGATCGGGATAGCGCGCCATGCTGCCATCCTCGTTCATGATCTCGACGATCACCGAGGCTGGCTCGGCTCCCGCCAGCGCCGCCAGATCCGAGCCAGCCTCGGTGTGCCCGGCACGGGTCAGCACACCACCCGGTTCAACACGCAGTGGAAAAATGTGCCCCGGTTGCACCAAGTCCGCGGGGGCGGCATCGGCAGCAACGGCCGTGCGTGCGGTATGGGCGCGGTCGGCGGCAGAGATGCCCGTGCTGATGCCGTGCGCCGCATCGATGGAAACCGTAAAGTTGGTCTGCTGCGGTGCGCCGCTACGATTGACCATCAACGGCAGTTCGAGGCGGCGGCAACGCTCGGCGCTCAGCGTCAGGCAGATCAAACCGCGTGCCTGAGTAGCCATGAAATTGATCTGCTCGGTGCTGATCTGCTCGGCCACCGCCACCAAGTCACCTTCATTCTCGCGGTTTTCATCGTCCGCGAGCACAACCATCTGCCCCTGCCGCAGCGCTTCGACCAGCTCGTGGATACTATCGGCGGACACAGCTCTACTACTAGGATGCCGGCGGCGGCTCTGGCAAACGACCGCTGGCGATCAGCAAGCGCTCAATATGACGTGCAATCATATCCACTTCCAGATTGACCCTCACCCCGGGACGATAGCTGCCAAACAGCGTGGACTGCAAAGTATGGGGGATGATGTCTACCACAAAATGATCAGCCCCCAAGGCGTTGACTGTGAGGCTGGCACCGTCCACGGCAATGGCACCTTTTTCAGCAATGTAACGCATCAGCGACTGTGGTGCACGAATGATGCAACGCTGGCTACGCCCGACGGGGGACATCTCCAGCAGCTCGCCAACACCGTCGACATGGCCGCTGAGCAGATGGCCGCCGAGCAGATCATCGACCGACAGAGAGGGCTCTAAGTTCAGGTGCCCTCCCACTTGTACTTGTGCCAGCGCAGTGCGGGACAGGGTCTCAGTAGAGAGATCAACCACAAAGGAGGTCGCAGAGCGGAGCGCCACCGTCAGGCAGACGCCGTTGACGGCGATGCTGTCACCGATCTGAACCCGCGAGAGCCAGTCACCATCGCAGCGGATGCGCAAGCGATGATCCGCCTCAGTGCCGCGCAGCTCGACGACTTCGCCAGTGGCACGCACCAGACCGGTAAACATCAATCCGCTACCACCGGACGCGCTTCGATGCACCAATCCCGGCCCACCGGACGCAGCTCTTCGATGTGTAGGGGCAAATTCTCCGCCAGCTGCTCCAGGCGCAGATCGAACAGCGGACGCGCGGTGGCACCGAGCAACATAGGCGCCATATAGATCGACAGGCGATCGACCAAAGCGGCAGTGAGCAAGGCGGCGGCCAGCGTCGGTCCGGCCTCGAGCAGCACATCGTTGCACTGGCGCTCCACCGCCAGCCAGCGCAACGCAGCCTCTAAATCGACACGCCCATCGGTCGCCGCACAACGCTGCAACACGGCACCGCACTCGCGCAACCGCCGCCCCTCCTCGCTGTCCACATCCGCCGCCGTGATCACGATGGTCTCGCCGCTGGTGGCGAATAGCCGTGCCGTCGGGGGGGTGCGCAGCCGGGAATCCAAGACCACTCGCAACAGCTCCCGATCGGGTAATTCGCTCGGATAGCCAGGCTGCGGGCACCACAACTCCGACCGCAGGCGCAGCGCTGGATCGTCGGCCAGCACGGTGCCAACACCGCTCAGCAGCGCGCAGGAACTAGCCCGCAAGTGCTGTACTTCGGCGCGGGCGGCATCGCCACTAATCCAGCGGCTCTCGCCAGAAGCCATCGCCGTGCGCCCATCCACGCTCATCGCCAGTTTGCAACGCAACAGCGGCAGACCGTGTACGGAGCGTTTGACGAAGCCCTCGTTCAGGGCGCGGCTCTCGCTGGCCATCAAGCCCTCCACAACCTCAATGCCAGCGGCACGCAGACACTCGATGCCCTGGCCATCTTGGCTGTCGCCGGGGTCGCGCAGCGCCACCACCACGCGGCTCAGCCCGGCGCGGATCAGCTCATCACAGCAGGGCGGCGTGCGGCCGTGGAGGGAGCAGGGCTCCAAGCTGACATAGGCCGTGGCACCGCGTGCCGCCACACCGGCCTCGGCCAAGGCGGCCACCTCCGCATGTGCGCCGCCAGCATAGCGATGCCAGCCGCGGCCGATGACACTGCCATCGCGCACCAGCACACAGCCGACGCGTGGATTGGGCATGGTGGTATAAAAACCGTTGCGGGCACAGCTGATCGCCTGTTCCATGTGGCACCGATCGGCTTGGGAAACGGGGGATGTGGCCATCAGACTCCGTCGGTGTAGACCGGGTGTAGGCGGCACAGCTCAATCACCTGCAAACGCAGCGCTTCGATGACGGCAGCGTTGTCGCCAGCATCCAATACATCGCAGACCCAATCGGCCACCTGCTCGATTTCGGCGATGCCAAAACCGCGCGTGGTCGCCGCTGGCGTGCCGAGGCGCAGACCGCTGGTGACAAAAGGCGTACGCGTGTCGCCGGGAACCATATTCTTGTTGAGCGTGATATGTGCACGACCCAACAGCGATTCGGCATCCTTGCCACTCAGTTCGCGACCGATCAGACTCAGCAGGAACAAGTGGTTGTCGGTGCCGCCGCTGACCACCTCGTAACCGCGCTGCTGAACGCGCACCGCCATGGCGCGAGCATTGTCGCGCACCCGACCCTGCATGGCTCGAAAATCGTCGCCAGCAGCCTCCAACAGGCACACTGCCTTGGCCGCAATGACATGCATCAGCGGCCCGCCTTGGCTGCCGGGGAAAACCGCCGAGTTGAGGCGGCGCTCCAGCTCGTCGTCACCGCCTCGCGTCAAAATCAAACCGCCGCGCGGGCCGCGCAAGGTCTTGTGCGTGGTGGTGGTGACCACATCTGCCACCGGCACCGGATTGGGATACAGCCCGGCTGCCACCAAGCCAGCCACATGGGCCATATCGACCAAGAGCCGGGCACCGACCTCGTCGGCGATCTCGCGGAAGCATTGCCAGTCCACGATCCGAGAATAGGCGGAAAACCCCGCGACGATCAGCTGCGGGCGATGCTGCTTCGCCAAATCACGCACTTGCCCATAATCGATTTCGGCACCGTCGGCGTCTAGGCCATATTGCACCGCACGGTACAGCTTGCCGGAGAAATTCGGCGTCGCACCATGGCTCAGATGCCCGCCATCGCTAAGCGACATGCCGAGCAAGGTGTCGCCGGGAGACAACAGCGCCATATAGGCGGCCGCATTAGCCTGCGAACCAGAATGCGGTTGCACATTGGCATAGCCTGCACCGAATAGCTCGCAAGCGCGGCTGATCGCCAGCGATTCGGCGACATCCACATGCTCGCAACCGCCGTAGTAGCGACGCCCGGGGTAACCCTCCGCATATTTGTTGGTCAGCACCGATCCTTGGGCCTCAAGCACTAGGGGGCTGGTGTAGTTCTCCGCGGCGATCAGCTCGATATGCAGCTCTTGACGCTGCCGCTCAGCCGCGATGGCCGCAGCCAACTCAGGGTCGACCGCACTAATGTCTCGATTGGATGAAAACACTTTTGCTCCCGTGGACGATATCGATAATGGGCATCTTTAATTCTACCTGCCCAAGGCTTGGCACGGGACGATGCGCTACCATGAAATGTCGCGCCTGAGTTTCATTCGCCATCCCCCACAAGACCGTGAGCCAAACCCCCGAGCGCCGAATACTCGTCACCAGCGCCCTGCCCTACGCCAACGGTCCCTTGCACTTGGGGCATATCTTGGAGGGCATCCAAGCAGATATCTGGGCACGATTCCAACGTCTGCGGGGACACGATTGCATCTATCTCTGTGCCGACGACGCCCACGGCACCGCCATCATGCTCAGCGCCGAGGCGCAGGGGCAAACGCCCGAAGAGATGATCGCACGGATGTACCACGAACATCTCGCGGATCTGCAGGGTTTCGGCATCCATTTCGACTGCTACCACACGACCCACAGCGAGGAAAACCGCCACCACTCCGAGCGTATCTACCAGCTGTGTCGAGCGGGCGGGCATATCGCCGAGCGCGACATCGTGCAGGCCTACGACCCGGAGCGCAAGCTATTCTTGGCAGACCGCCTGATCCGCGGAGACTGCCCACGTTGCGGGGCAGAGGATCAGTACGGCGATCACTGCGAGAGCTGCGGAGCACACTACGCGCCTGCGGAGCTGCGTCGCCCACGCTCGGCACTGTCCGGTGCCGAGCCGACGCGCAAAAGCTCGCGCCATCTGTTCTTCCGCCTACCCCAATTCGCCGATTCACTGCGCAAATGGGTGGATGCTGGCCACTTGCAGAAGCCGGTGGCGGGCAAACTCAGGGAGTGGCTAGATGCTGGCCTGCGCGAGTGGGATATCAGCCGAGACGCGCCCTATTTCGGCTTCGAAATCCCGGACGCGCCGGGCAAGTATTTCTATGTGTGGCTGGATGCTCCAATCGGCTATATGGCCAGCTGCCAACGCTATTGCGAAGAGTCTAAGCGCATATTTGACGACTATTGGGCAGCGGGGGCCGACACCGAACTGCATCATTTCATCGGCAAAGACATCATCAATTTCCACGGCCTGTTCTGGCCAGCGCTGCTGGAGGCCACCGGCCACCGCTGCCCCACCTCCCTGCATGTGCACGGCTTCCTCGGCGTCAATGGTAAAAAAATGTCGAAGTCGCGCGGCACTTTCCTGCTGGCCAGCGACTATCTGAAACGGCTGGATGCCGACTATCTGCGATACTACTTCGCCGCCAGGCTCGGTGCCGAAGTGGAGGATATCGATCTCGAGCTGGCAGACTTCACGCAACGCGTCAACGCCGACTTGATCGGCAAATTAGTCAATTTGGCCAGTCGCGCAGCGCAGTTACTCGAGCGCCACTGCGATCGACGCACCAGCACCACGCTGGCAGAACCCGCCCTAATCGATGCATGCGTCGCCGCGGGCGAGAGCATCGCAGGACACTACGAGGCACGCCGCTACTCCCGTGCCATGCGCGAAATCATGCGGCTAGCCGACGATGCCAACCGCTTCGTCGACCGGCACAAGCCATGGGAGCTGGCGCGCAAATCACCAGACGACCCCGCACTGCGCTCCCAGTGCACCACCGCCCTCGAGCTATTCCGCCTGCTGTCGCTGTACCTCAAACCGGTGGTGCCATCACTGACAGCACGTAGCGAAACCTTGCTCGCTGAGACGCTGGACTGGGCAGCACGAGACAGGCGCATGGGCGAGCGCCAGCTGGCACCATTCCAACCCCTATTGCAGCGCATCGACCCAAAAAATTGTGCGGCGCTGATCCAACAATAGTGCGCAACGGGGGATCAGCCTCAGCTCTCCCATGATGCCCACACCCTAGTCCGACACAAATCTGACACAAGCGGCTCGCAAGGCCCGCTCGGGCTCCACCTCCAAGAGCCGCGCCAAATGCACGGCGTTGAACAGCAGCTCACCCAAAACTTGATCTGGCGACTCGACGCCACTCTCCAAAGCCTCCAATGCACGCCGCAGCTCAGCTGCGGCGGCATCGCGGTTCGGGCTCTGCCAGCCGCGCCTGCTCCAAATCTTTTGCAGCTTCCAAGCGCGGCGCAGGGCTGCCAGCTCGAGCGGCATGCCATCCTCGCCCTTGACCTTGCCCGCGTCGCCGCGCTCCGAGCGCTTGATCTGCTCCCAGCGCTCGCGCACCCCGGCCGCATCCAGCGTCGACGACCCGTCTGCCCCAACCGCCGCTTGGGACGCGGGCGGCTCGACACTGTCGTCGAGCCGCCCATCGGGATAGATATGCGGGTGGCGGCGCACCAGCTTCAGCACCAGATCGTGTACCACATCGTCGAAGTCGAAGCGTCCCGCCTCCTCAGCGAAACGGGTGTAGAACACCACTTGCAACAACACATCTCCCAGCTCCTCGCGGATATTGTCATAGTCCTGCGCATCAATGGCATCGACCAGCTCGGCGACCTCCTCCAGCGTGTGCGGCACGATGGAGTGGCAATCCTGCTGCAAGTCCCACGGGCACCCCCGCTTCGGGTCGCGAAAACGGGCGATGACCCCGATCAATTCAGCCAGCGTGTGGCGCCGCTCGGCCATCAGTGCCGGCGCACACCCAAATCGGGCACACGTTCCAGATCCAGCGGGCAATCCATGCCGATAGCGCAAAAAGAAGCGATCAAGCTCGCGGTCAATCCCCAGATATCGTAGCCTTCGAACTCAAAACGCGGCACCAAAAGGCGCTGCCCCCGACGCTCAAAATCGTCGGCCAACAGATTGTCTTGGCAGAAAAAAGCGAGCGGCACGCGGAAAACTGACGACAGCTCCGAGCGGTTCACCACCAGTTCGGTAGACTCCGGCACGATGCCGACAAAGCAGGCCACCGCCACCGTACGACGGGTGTACGCCATCGGCAACCGTCCCAGCGTAGTCACCCGCTCTGGCGGCACACCGAGCTCCTCTGAGGTCTCGCGCAAGGCCGTGTCGAGTAGCGTCGCGTCCTCGGGTTCGCGCCAGCCGCCGGGAAAAGCCACCTCGCCAGGGTGCTGGCTCAGATGATCGGCACGCCGTGTCAATATCATCTCCGACGGACGTCGCCCCTCGGTCACCGCCAACAGCACAGCGGTCGCCTCAGCACCATCAACGCGCCATTTCCGCGCCCCGAAACGAAAGCGCAAAGCGGTGATGACCGGGTCATCACCGACTGCCAGCTCAGCCTGACGGGGCATTTTCAAGACGCCAGATATCAAAAGCAGGCTCTTCGTACGGATGCGCAGCACGCAGTGCCTCCACTGCTGCCGCCAAACACTCTGGCGCGCACAACAGTTCCACCTTGTACTCGGGCACGCGCTGTAATGCGCCGTGTTGCCCCAAATAGGGCGCGCTACCATCCAACGGGCGGAATTGTCCCTCACCCAGCGTCTGCCACGAGCAGCTGTCGTAGGCTCCAATACGCCCGGCACCGCTCTGAAATACGGCCGCTTTCACCACTTCCACATGACTGGACGGCACATAGAAACTCAGCTTGTACAAGCCTTCTCCCCTCGTTGCCATCCGGCAATACAGCTGGCGATGCAACGCTCCAGCGTACCGGCGGCGATAGCGCACCGCAAGCGGTGCATCAACTGCTGATAATAGTACACATTGTGCAAACTATTGAGCCGAGCGCCGAGCAGCTCCCTGCTACGTGTGAGGTGATGCAAATAAGCACGGCTGAAGTGACGGCAGGTATAACAGCGACAGTCGGGGTCGGGGGCTTGCAGCTGGTCGCGATGGACGGCGTTGCGCAAATTCAGCGTGCCGCGCGATGTGAACAGCTGGCCGTTGCGGGCGTTGCGCGTCGGCAAAACGCAGTCGAACATATCGACGCCGCGACGCACCGCCTCGAGCAGATCCAAAGGCTTGCCAAGCCCCATCAAGTAGCGTGGCCGGTCGCTCGGTAGCTGCCCACACAGCGTATCCAAAACTGCCAAGCGTTGCTCAAAATCCTCGCCGACCGCCAAGCCACCGATGGCATAGCCGGAGAAATCATCCCCCAAACCCGCTAATGAGCGGCTGCGCAACTGCGGGAAAATGCCCCCTTGCACGATGCCGAACAGTGCCCCCGGTGCGCTCCCATGTGCCTCCCGACAACGCGCCGCCCAGCGTAGCGAGCGCTCCATCGCCGCCTGCGCCGCCGCACGATCGCCAGGCTGGTGCGTGCATTCGTCCAGCACCATCAACACATCGACACCCAGCGCCTGCTGCACCTCAATGGCCCGCTCGGGCGATAGCATCAGCTCGGAGCCATCCAGCGGCGAGCGCAGCACCGCGCCCTCCTCGCCGATGCGGCAGCGGTCTCGCAGACTGAACAGCTGATAGCCACCAGAATCGCTGAGCAAGAGCCTTGGCCAAGCCATAAAGCGGTGCAAACCGCCGAGGGCGGCGATGTGCTCGGCACCCGGACGCAGCATCAAGTGCAAGGCATTGCACAGTAGCATCTGCACACCGCAATCGCACAGCTCCGACGGTGCCAGTCCCCTGACCGCGCCATAAGTGCCGACGGGCATGAAGGCCGGCGTGTCGACCACGCCCCGTGCAAAATGCAGGCGTCCCAAGCGGGCGCGGCCATCGCGCGCCCGCAGTTCATAACGCAGACTCACCGGGAACGGTCGAGAATTAGCATCGCATCGCCATAGCTGTAAAAACGGTAGCGCTCTCGCACCGCCTCGGCGTAGGCCGCCAGCAAGCGCTCGCGCCCGACCAAGGCCGCAACCAGCATTAGCAGACTAGAGTTAGGCAAATGAAAGTTGCTCAGCAGGGCATCGACACAGCGAAACTCGAAGCCGGGGCGAATGAATAGGCGTGTCTCTGCAGACAGGGGCTGCGGGTGTCCGGTCGCGACGCAGGCACTCTCCAAGGCTCGCGCCACGGTGGTGCCAATGGCCACGACGCGGCCGCCGCGGGCGCGGGTCGCCGCGACTTGTGCACACAACCGCTCGCCCACTGCCACCCGCTCCGGATACAGTTGCGTCGGCATCAAGCCATCGACCGCCATGCGCAACGGCGCGAAGGTGCCACCACCGATGTGCAAGCTGAGCCAGCCCAGCTCGACACCACGCCGTTGCAGCTGCTCCAACAGCGGCGCATCGAAATGCAGCCCGGCAGTCGGTGCGGCGACCGACCCCGGATGGCGTGCGTAGACGGTCTGGTAGCGCTCCCAATCATCCACTTGAGCCTCGCGCCGCAAATAGGGCGGCAACGGCACACGGCCATAACGCAATAGCAGCTGCTCCGGTGTCACCGCCGACGGCCATGCGATATGGAACAACTCGCCAGCTCGATCCAGCACGCGCAGTGCCGTCGGCGGCCACAAGCCCGGCGAGCGCAACCAGAGCCGCGTCCCGGGACGCGGGGAACGATTAGCACGGATACGCGCCAACCCGCCACCACTGGCTATGCGCTCAAGCAGTAATTCGACGCTGGCACCACCGTCCCGGCGAGCCAGCAGGCGGGCTGGCACAACGCGGCTGTCATTGCCAACCAAGAGATCGCCCTCGCGCAACAGACCGAGGATGTCCGGAAAGAGCCGATGTGCTGGCGGTGCGGTACCGGCCAAGACCATCAGGCGGCTGTGGCGGCGGTGCGCCAGCGGCTGGCGAGCGATCAGCGCATCCGGCAGCGAAAATGAAAAATCTTCTGGGCGAAGTGCAGCAGGGCTATAATTTCGGCGCGGCGGCGCTGTGGCGGAATAGGCAGACGCGCTCGACTCAAAATCGAGTTCCGGGAACGGAGTGAGAGTTCGATTCTCTCCAGCGCCACGCCACATCGGCAACTCCCTGGCCCGGGTCTTCAATCGAAGACAACCCGCAAGCCGATATCTGGCGCGCGATGATCCAGCGGCACCGCCCGCACAAAATCGCTGTGGGCGCTCAACGCCCCCGGCAGCAGATAATTGCCACCCTTGACCAATATGTTGTAATCGCGTCCAGTCACCGACACACTGCGGGTCCACTCAGAGACATTGCCACCCATACCGCGCAATCCGGTCACGCTGGCACCGCGATCGAGTGCCTCGCAGGAAACCCGACGCGCCTCGCGAGCATCACCGGTCACAGCGCGTTCCGGCTCGTAGACAGCCCCCCAAGGGTAGCCGCTCGCACCACCCGCCGACGCCAGCTGCCACTCGTGGGCACTGGGCAGACGCCCCCCGACCCAGCGGGCAAAGGCATCGGCAGACCACCAGTCCAGTCCGCTGACCGGCAATGCGGGGGCCGCCAACTGCCGTGCCCAGTCTTGGGGGCGGTAATCTTGGTGCCGAGGTTCATGCTCATTGGCAAACAGACCCAGCCGCACCAGCGGATCAGCCAAGAACAGGCGATAGTGTCTGCGGCTGACCTCACAACGCGCCACCCGCAGTTCGGACCGAGCCGATGGCTCAGCGTCGAGTAGTGGCGAATCGGTGCGGAGCAAGACAGCGGGCACCACCGGGATTAGCTGCGGCAAGCGGGCATCGGCAGGCAAGCCGAAACGATAGCGGGCACCCGGCACGCGTACCGTGTCAGGGTGAACCCCCCTCCCCCAAGGTAGCAACTGTGGGCGGCGGCCATCATAGATGCAGCGAAAGCCCGTGTAGTGGGAACGGTAGTTGGGATGTGCTTGGCGTGTGGTGGCGTTCAAGGCATGTACCGCCAGCGCCCGCCGCCCCTTATCAGCGTGAACACCTTGCAACAGCGGCGCTTTGGACTCATCCCAGCCCCGCGTCCATTCTTCGACTCCGTTGGCGAGGTCATGCACTCCCTGCGGCGTATCGCTGGCCGGATGCAGGCCGCATCTTTGGGCGGCATTCAATTCGGCTTTGACATAGGGCCAAGCCGCCGGTTCAAAGCGATCTCCCCAAGGATAGAGCCGCCCAGCAGGGCCGCTGGCAACCGCTTGCCACTGCGCAGCGGAAGGCAGCTGGCCGCCAGCGGCTCGACAATAGGCTTGCGCCTCGAAATAACTGATCCCGCTAGCGGGGGCCTGCGAGCGACCGGCGACACGATGGCCTTTGGAACTGGAGTAATAGCGTGCGCCTGCCGGAGCCAAGCGCCGCGGGTCGCCCGGCGGCAACTGCTCCCACCAAGCCAAGAAGCTGTCCAATGCCCCCTGCCGCACCTCGCATTTATCGACCCAAAATGGTGCCAGATCCACTGTGCGCACCGGGATATTGAGTAGCGCCGCCAAATGCGGCTGACGGCGGAACGCGCCCAAATGTTCACGCAGCACTTGGTCGAGTTGGCGGCCAGTCTCGCTGAGTGCTGGCGGCGGGCCGAGGCGCAACTGCACCGTATCGATTTGCGCAGCTGGCAGGCGCAAGCGCGTCACCAATACCATCGCCACCAAAAGCACCGCCAGCACCAAGAGCCCAGTCGGATGCTGCAGACGCTTCACGCAGCAGCTCCCAGCGTCACAACTGCCGACTGACGGCGACGGCGCAGCTCGAATAGCAGTACCAAGACCAAGCCCAGCACCACCGTGGCAAAGCAGAGTGCCAACCAACCCAGCACACCGACACTGCGCGGTGCCGCCAACACCCGCAACGGCGTGGTGCCGACCACAATGTGATTGGCAGCTGGATGCAGGGACAACTGCGCATCCTCGGTCACAATCGCATAGACAAAGCCGAGCACGAAATTATCAAAAGAGGGAGGGATATAGCTGACAACACGCCAGTGGTACTCTTCCGGCTGCCGTTGCTCGGGTGCCATCAACAGCACCGCATCACGCTGCAATATCAGTTCCATGCCTTGGTAGATGGTCGGAAAATTGTTGAGACGCAGTGCAACATGGCGAGCGGCTGGAAGCCCCTCCAAGGCATCCTGTAGCGAGTCCCCACGCAACGCCAACTGCTGCAGAGCCACATTGACTGGCAGCACCGCGCTGAGCCCCGCCACCGAATCATCCCACCGCTGCTCAACCTGCAACGGCTCCGAATCCGGCCAGCGCTCAATAAACAGGCGCACGATGCCGTCGATCAAGTCTTGGTCTTCGGCACGCGGCGGCGGCGGATCGACGAAACGCTGAATCAAAGTTGCAGAAAAATTGCTGACCAGCGACAGTACGCTGCGATCATTGTCCAGCGCATCCTCAATCTCGCGCATATATTGCAACAGCACCGCCAATACCACCCGCAATGACGGCAACGGCACCCGGGATTGTCGATCGGCAGATTGCTGTGTATCGGCTGGTGGCCCGGCGAAGCGAAAAGTGGCGCGGGACAGCTGCGGGTCGCCGGGCTGGCCGCCCTGCCCCTGCTCTCCCGCGCCTCGGTGGACGCTAGCTTGCCCCATGCTACGCATCAGCGCGTCGAAGTCGGATTCCGCACCCTGCGGGCTCCCCGGATCCGCTCCACTCCGGCGCCCCGCAGCCCAACCAGCTGCAGCTGAATCCTCGGCAGCCATCGCCGGGTAGCGCTCCGAAGCCGCCCCGCTTTGCCCCAAGTCACGCAGATCGCCGCCATCGGGCAGCTGCGGCCCCCGTCCGGCACCCGCCGTCTCACCTCCCGCGACACCGTCCTCCGCTGCGCCAACCACACCGTCCTCCGCCACACCAGCCGCACCGTCCTCGGTAGCCGCCACCTCCCCCAGCAGAGAACGCAGGGCTTGGGCAGCGCGATTCTGCGCACTCTCGCCACGCCCCCCGAAGCCGACACACTGGCTACCGGGGACACCGGGAGGACAGTTAACCGCATCGCGCACACTCATCCCTCCGCCACGCACAAAATGCCAATGGCGCGATCCGATGCCATGGCTACGCAGGACGGACATCGCCAAATAGAATTCACGCACCGCATACATATCGATGCGCAGAGTATTGCGTTGCCGGGGCGTGAAAGCGGCCAGCGCTTCATCGAGACGGTTGTCCTCAAGCAACAGCTCTTCGCGAGAATAGACCGCACTGCTGTAATAGTCGCGGACAAAATCCCGGTGCAGCTCGAGAATTGGCAGCTGCAATGGGTCGCGCACGCGATCCAAAGGCGAATTCTGATAACTGTGCAGCTGTGCTGGCGGACTGGCGGCGAGCCGATTGCGCACGATGTCGGTCGAAATCGTCCTGCTCAATACCACCGAGGCTTCGCCGACCTGCTCCAACTGGCGCTGCTCGGCCTCAAAGCGAGAGCTGATGCTGAGCACGATCAAGATGATCAACATGCCAACGCCATTGGCCAAGATATCGACCAAGGCGACGCTGGCAAAATCGGGAATCTGACGCTCGCTCATGGGCGCATCAATGTGCGTACTCCTCAATATAGGACGGCACATCATCCAGCGCAACAGATTTGAGGAACTCGTTGTCAGCCATCAGCCAGCCGATGTGCACACGCCGGCCAGGTAGCAGCTGGCGCAGGCAGTCGCGCGCCTCGGCCATGGTGCTGATACTGCCTTCCAAAATCATGAAAATCAGCAGGTTTTTGCGCTCTGTGTAGACCGTGTGGGCATAGTCTGGGAAAACGCCTCCCGGTTGGCAAATGCGACCGCGAGAAACCCCGCGGTTGGTCTCCACGATGCGCAAGGCCTCCGGCAGGGTAATGATGACATAGCCATCGGTGCCGTTCACTTGATTGATGCGGAACAGCCCCTCAGACCCCGCCTGCTCCAGACGCTCGCGCAACGAGATTTCTGACAGCAGATTGACAATTAGGAAAAAGACCAGCAACAGGGCGAAAATACCGCCGAACAGCGCCATCATCGGGGCATTATTTTGTCCTTGCGCGTCTAAAGTGCGGCCAGCAATACCCAGCCGTCTATCCGTGCGGCTCATCAGCCACCCCTTGCAGGCGATCGGAGATGTCCCCAACCAAGCCTTCTTCGTTGCGCTGCGCCAAGGTCAACACCAACATCAACACGACGCTGAGTGACAGGGCAACCAGTGTCGTGTCGAAGGCAATGCCCAGCGGAGCGATGGCCTGCCCCAACTCGTCAGATAATTCGGAGATGCCCCGCTCCGAACTCACCAAGAGACGGATGCCGTCGGCGGCGAGCGAGATCCCGAGTACGGTGCCGATGAAACCGAGGATTGGAATCGCCCAAACCAGATAACGCGGCAACAGGAAAGATTCCTCAGATTTGCGCCACAGCAATTGCCGCTCATGCTCCAAAGCGCTTCGTGGTAGCGCGGGCAACACATTGGAACGCAGATAGCGGGACAAAATACTTTTGTACATCAACAATAGCAATGCCCATAGAAATAACGCGATGGTCAGTGGCGGGATGATGCCGCGGTTCAAAACGCGCGACGGGATGCCACTGTCGCGCCAAGCGCTCGAATAGCTGCCCAAATAATCCAACGCCACCACTAGGCAAGCGGTCGCAACCAAGGCAAAACAGAAAGTCGGTAATAGCGAGGGGCCAGCCAACAAACGGGCAGCGCGCGCCAGCGGGGCATCTTGGGGCGCGCTGCGCTCGTCCAGAAAACCGTGATAGGCATAGAGCGCGACCGTCGCGATGAACAGCGGCAACAAGCGGCCGACGACAACCGGATTGCGGCCATCGAGCACCGCCCAAGCGCTGGCGACCAACGCCAACGCGACCACCAGCAGGGACAGTTGGTTGAGCATCAGCAACAGCTCGTCGATGTTGCGGCCAGCGCGCCCCAGCAGGAACACTGCAAGCGCGATGCCCGCCACCGGCAACAGCGCATACAGCGGCGGCGCGTCGAGCAAAAAGCTGAGGTTGGCGTAGACCAAGAGGTAGAGCGCCAATGCCAATGCAGCCATCACCGCGACCCCAAGCTGCGGATGCCAGTCGCAGCTCGCACACGGGCGAGTAGCGGGGCAGCGACACTGCGGGCGCGCTCGGCACCGTCCCGCAATAGCGCTTCGACAGCGTCCCCGTCATCAGACCACGCTTGGTAGCGCTGACGAGGCTCGGCCAACAGCTCTTCAAGCCGGGCCAACAGGCTCTCCTTGACCTCTTTCCAAGCGATTCCCGCCGCATAGCGCTCGCTCATCTCCTGACGGGCATCCTCTCCAGAGCAGGCCGCGTAGATGGAAAACAATGTGCACTGCGCCGGATCCTTGGGTTCGCCGGGAGGCTGGGAATTGGTGCGAATTTTCATGACCAAGCGGCGCAGCTCCTGCTGTGGTGCGAACAGCGGGATGACATTATCGTAACTCTTACTCATTTTGCGGCGATCCAAGCCCTCGATCGAACGCCCGTGCGCGGACAATGCGGAATGGGGCAAGACCAACACCTCACCGTAGTGGTGATTGAAGCGCTGGGCGATATCGCGTGCCATCTCGACATGTTGCAGCTGATCTTGACCGACCGGCACACGCTGCGCACTGAAAGCCAGTATATCCGCCGCCATCAACACCGGATAGCCGTAGAGCCCCATGGTGATCGCCTGATCGGGATCCGCAGACTTACCGCCACGCAGATTTTCCTCGCGTTGGCTTTTGTAGGCATGGCTGCGGTTCATCAGCCCTTTGGCGGTCAGACAACTGAGAATCCAATGCAATTCGAAGATCTCCGGCACATCTGACTGGCGATAAAACACTGTCTGCTCGGGCTCCAATCCCAGCGCCAGCCAAGCAGCGGCGATCTCCTTGGTAGAGCGATGCACCAATTCCGCATCGCGACACTTGACCAAAGCGTGGTAATCGGCCAAGAAATAGAACGCTTCGATGCCACTACCAGACGCCAATGCCAACGCCGGACGAATGGCACCTGCATAATTACCCAGATGTGGAGTGCCCGTCGTGGTGATGCCTGTCAGTACGCGTTCGGTCACCACCGTACGAGCAACATTGAAAATAAAGGCCGATTATAACCTGCGGGGGACATCACCCGACGGCGACTACGGCAAGCCATTGGACCACGCCACCCAAAACAGCAAAGCGCCCAAAGCCAAGCGATAGAACACAAAGGGCAACAGACCCACACGCTCCACCAAGTGCAGGAACCACGCGATGGTGGCGTAGGCGATGCCACCGGCCAACAAAGCGGCCATGACCACCGACCCCCAAGCGAGCCCTCCGCTGTGGCGGTCGGCATAGGCCATCGGCAACTCCAGTGCGACGGCGGCGAGGATGACGGGAATCGCGAGCAAAAAGGCGAAGCGAGCGGCGAAGCGGCGTTCGAGGCCGAGCAGAAAAGCCGCGCTCAGGGTGACACCAGCGCGCGAGGCACCGGGTACCAGCGCGAAGATTTCGAACAGCCCGATGATCCACGCATCGCGCCAAGTCATGTCCGCAGCGAGGCGCTGCGCTGCCCCTCGGCTCCGGCTCTGCGCATCGGCGCGCCACAGCAGCAGGGCGAACAGCACGGTCGCCAGCGCGATCGACCACGGCTCTTGACGCCAAGCCCGGTAGGCGGGGCTCGCTTGCGCCACGAAGCCAACCAACATCACCGGCACGGTGGCACAGGCGAGTTGTAGCAACAGACGGCTGTCCGCACACAGACGGCGGTGGCGCAATGCATTGCCAGCAGCCAACACCATCCCCCAAAGGTCGCGGCGGAAATACAACAATACCGCGGCCAAAGTTCCCAAATGCAGGGCTGTGTCGAGCAACAGCCCCGGCGACGGCCAACTGAGCAGGATGTGTGGCAACTGCAGATGCGCCGTGCTGGAGATGGGCAGAAATTCGCTCAGCCCTTGAATCAGCGCCACTGCTAAAGCTTGTGCCGTATTCATCCCGCGCCCCCATCCGATGACCAAGGCGGCCGTGCAGGCTGCCATGCCTCCTCTCCGCACAGGTAACTAGGCACCGCATGTTCGGCAGCCACCGCAGCACCAGTGGCGAAGCCGAGTGCCCCGAGCTGGGCGGCATCACGCGCTTCAGGCAAAACCTCAGGCTCCACCGAGAGGCACGCCCGCACCGTCGGCGGCGGTCGCCGCCAACCGTCACCGACACCGACACAATGCTGCCACGCCCACGCTTTTGGCAAAGACAGCTCGGCGGCACCGCAACGGGCATCGGGCAGTAATTCCGCGACGCATCCCGTCGCCACATCAAGGTGATAGGCCCCGCGATACCACTGCCCGCTGCGGGCACAGCACAGCGCCAACACGCACTGTGCACCCTGCGGTGGATGACGCCGCAAAACGCCTTGGGCCAATGTCGCCAGCGACGAGACCGGGACAATCGACAAGCCGGCACCAAGCGCCAACCCTTGCGCCACACCAGCTGCGACGCGCAGGCTGGTGAAGGGACCGGGACCACGCGTCAATACCAAGGCATCGAGCTGCCCATAGTGCCACCCGGCATCGGCCAACAGGCGCTGCGCCAACACCAATAAGCGCTCCGCTTGGCCGCGCGAGGCGGCGACGCTGCGTTGCAGGCAATCGTCATCGGCACCCAGCAGAGCCACCGAAACGCCGTCGGTGGCCGCGCTGAGCGCCAGCACGCGCGGTGGCATCACCGTGCGCACAGTGCTGTTACACCGGCACTGCCATGTCGATCACCGGATTGATTTTGTGCGGCGGTCGCGGGCAGCGTGTCGATGGCCGCGACAAAGGGCTGAGCGAGTGGCACGGCCACCCGCTCGCTTGGTATACCGCCAAGCGCTTGCGAGCGCAGATCGACACCTTGCTGATCAGCTGCAACCGCAATGCGGAACGCTATCGCACACTGCTCGGTTGCGATGTCATCGCCGACACGATCGCGGGCTCTGCTGGACCACTGCTCGCTGCGCTGGACTTGTGCCGTACGCGCCTGTTGTTGGTCTGCCCCACGGACCCGCCACTGCTGCCTCTGGAGCTGGCAGACAAACTCAGCACAGCACTGAGGGAAAACGGGGCGCAAATCGCTGCGGCTCACGATGGTCACCGACGCCAAAATCTCTTTTTTCTCATGCCTACGGCGCAGCGTTCATCGCTGCGCCGTTATTGCTTGGAGCAGGGGCGCAAACAAGTGGCTGAGTGGCTGATAGCCGAGGGCGCGATCGATGTCGCATTTGGCGGCAATGACCGCCAGCTGGGGGAATCCCCGTTCTTCAATTGCAACGACCCGCAAGAGCTGCGTCGCCTCGAAGCGGCTTCAGGTGCCACCGCCGAAGCGGCAACACCCGAAGCTTAGACCGCGCTGAGATCAGCTGACGCGGCGCGTGCGGCGACGGCGACGGCGGCCAGAGGCAGCCTTGGCCATTGCAGCACGCTGTTTGGTCGCGGCTTTCTTGACGCGCGAGGTGAGCTTTTGTTGCACTTGGCGCAGCTTGGCTTGATCAGCCTTCGCACGTTTCTTGCGCCAGCGCTTCTCCCAAGCAGCTTGTGCCACCTGCAAAGCGCGCTTGGTGGCGGCGGCCAACTGCAGCTCACGCGAAGCCAGACGCACGGCGGCATCAGCTTCCATCGCACGCACACGCTCGGCACCTGCCGCATCACGGCGCGCCAGTTTGGCCCCCGCCAATGCGGTGCGCGCCACCACCAATTTCGCCGCCACCTTGCGTGCGGCTTGACGGGACTTTAGCAGCCCCTTGCGCGCTGTCAGACTGCCAATTTTCTCGGCGCGTTTCTTGGCATCAGACACCGCTGCACGGGCGCGGCGCTGCTGCTCCATAGTCGCCTGTAGCGCCTGTTGTGCTTTGTTGACTCGTGCCTCGACACGAGCCATTTGCGGCGACGCCACTGGCTTGGCCTTGGCCACCACCTTGCGACCCGGCGGGCGACCACGGCGGGCCAGCACACGCGTAGCGACCACTTTTTTGACTGCATTTTTGCGACCCGGGGGACGACCACGGCGAGCGGGTGTTTTTTTTCTTTTTGCTGCGGGCATTTGAGTAGACCCTCCTGTTTAAACGCTTTGCGCGTTTGAATTTTTCATCCCACTCTTGCGCTGCTCTGCAGAGATGTTAGGGATGCAATGAGTTTGGGTTTCACGCATGCAAATTGTTGCCTGCGTCATGCGACCATAAAGAATGCGTTTCAAATATGAAAATTCCACAGTCACAATATTCGCATTGTATCAGTACCATCATTCAATAGCAATCGTACCAAAAGCAATGCAACAGCCCCGGAAAACTCGGGGCGCTTAGTTGGGTGTGATTTTGTGTGTGCGATTAAGATGCGCCGTCGAGAAAATCTCGGAAACCGGATGGTGCATGAGGGCCCAGCACCACAGTTTCCAAAATGCCGTGTCCTTCCTTGTCGCCCATGCGAGCACGCACCCGAGCGTGGTGATGGATGTGGTGCATCTGCAGTGGATCGAGCTCGTCCAAGCTCCACTGTTCGTAGTCAACCTTGAGCTCGCCATGCCAAATACCATGCCCCCATTCTGGATGTTGGTAGCCGATGCCGTGCATATGAAATCGCCCGGTCACCTCGACGCTGATGTGGTGCTCGTCGCCGTTGACTTCACAAAAATCGTACTCGGCAGATCGCGGACGGCGGGTGCCTGGCTCCCACACGATGCGGTGGCGCACCGTGTCCATTTCACGAAGGCCGGTATCACCGGTCTCCGGAATGGATGCCGCATCGGCATAACCCGGCAAAATGCAACCGCTCAATTGCGTCACGTAGCCGTCAGCAGATTGGGCAGTGCCGAATTGAGTGCAGATATCACCGAAAGAGAGCGGCGACCAAACCCAATATACCCGAGGCTCCGGCTGATCCACTGGCGGCGCTCCGCCCTCAGGCTCGCCCACCGGACGCACGCCCCACGACTTATCGCGCAAGCCGAGGCAGACATCGGCACGCACTTCGATGCGGTTGCCGCTGACCTCTATCCAGCCACTCCAATTGCCAAACTGGGTAAAGCGGCTGTTGTACATAATGCGGCGCACATCTCGGCTCAGCAGGTTTTTCGCCTCCACCAGCGGTGACGAGTTCGCACTGAACACCAGATCACAGCTGACACCACCCTCGTTTTTGTCGACGCGCAGGCGCAGCTTGCGCAGAGGCTCTATCACCGACAGATGGAAAGGGCCGAGATCCATCTTGCTACGATCTTCAGGACAGCGACGCGAAGCGTGCACGCTGTGCTGTACGCCGTCGACCACAACGCTGAAATGGCCATCCATGACATAGCGGTTCGGGTAGGCACCGAGACCGATCTCGAAAAAATAATCCGAGCCATCGCCGGAACTGGCGGTGTTGAAACCGCTGAACCAGTAGCGGTCGTAGAAATTGCGGTCGCTCTGAGACGGCACCGCCAATGGCTCATCACTCTGGTGGATACAGTAATCGTCAAACGGGGTAATGGTCATCACAGTGCTCCTGTAGTATCGCGTTGTCCCTGTCGCCACCACAGCTTCGCTACTACGGTGTGCATTCAGAACTTTGCCAAGTGTAACCGACTGGCCTCGAGATAATTGGCAATCATGTGTTCGACACTATCGCCGCTTTGATCCACACGCATGCCACCCCCCGCACCGTGTCTGATGCGGGCGAGGACACCCGTGACGATGCAGGCCATTTTCCAATAGCCAAAAGCATTGAAATAAGTAGCGGCGCTGAGGTCGAAACCACTGCGCTCGCCGTAACGCCGCACGATCTCGACACGGCGCGCAAAGTGGGGGTGCAAAGTCGGCCCATTGGGAATGAACACCACGGCATCACCGGGATCCGACCAGTACAGCAAAGTCCAGAAAAAATCCGCCACCGGGTCGCCTATGGTGCACAACTCCCAGTCCAACACAGCGGCCAAACGGTGGTCGGTGCCAAGCACCACATTGTCAAAACGGTAGTCGCCGTGTACCAGCGCCGGAGGCGCTTGGGGGCCGGGATTGAGCGCGGCGAGACGTGCACCCAATTCAGCCAACAGCGGCGGTGGCGAATCGGTAGACCGACTCACCTGCCGCTGCCAACGATGCAGTTGGCGTTCAACATAATCCCCCTCGCGACCAAAATCGGCGAGACCAACGCTGGCGGGGTTCACGCGATGTAGCGCCACCTGCACATCAATCAGCGAATCACTGGCCAGTTGACAGGCGGCAGCATCCAAAGCTGAGGCCTCGACAGCTGGCAAGTCGCGCAATATCAGGCCGTCGACACACTCCATGACATAGAAAGAGGCTCCGGTGACCTCGGCATCGTCGCAAAAAGCCACTGCGGTGGGCACTGGTACGCCATCCACCCCGGCGAGGGCACTGATAACGCGCCACTCGCGCGACATATCGTGGGCAGTGGCCAAACGTGCCGCAACCGGGCCTCGCCGCAACACCCAGCGGTGGCCAGCGGCATCGCCCAGCACATAGCTGAGGTTAGAGCCACCGGCAGCGGCCAAATCAAACTCGAAAGGCGGCTGGGCACCGTCGACATTGGCCTCAAGCCACTCAGAGAGAGGCGCGAGCTCGATGCCCCGCAATGCCCCAGCCGTCCCGATCACTGCACTCCGCTACCCATCATGCTTCCGGCAGGCTGTCCAGCAAATCGCCAAAACGCGCCATCGCCGCGGCGCGCCGCGTCGGAATATGCTCTGAGGGATAGTCCGTCACCGGCTCGACATCCCGCAATACATGGCGGGCGATGGTCTGTCGATGCACTTCATCGGCACCGTCGGCGATGCGCAGGGCACGCGCTTGGCGGTACATTTCCTCAAGCGGCATATCGGTCGAATAGCCGAGCGCACCGTGCAACTGGATCGCCCGATCCAATACTTGGTACAACACGCGCGGCACTTGGTATTTCACCATCGCGATATCGACGCGCGCCTCGCGCGGGTCGATACGATCCACGCGCCATGCAGTGTGCAGGGTCAGCAGACGCGCCATCGTGATCTCGCTATAGGAATCGGCCACCATATCCTGCACCCGCTGCATGTCGCCCAGTGCGCGTCCGCGCAGCTGGCGCGAGGCAGCGCGCTCAAGCAGCATCTCATAGGCACGTTGACACTGCCCGATCATGCGCATGCCGTGATGGATGCGGCCACCGCTGAGACGGCGTTGTGCCAGCAAAAAGCCTTCGCCGGGCGCACCGATCATATGATCCAAAGGCACCCGGCAGTTCTCGAAGCGCAGCTCGGTGTGCCCGCCGATGCGCCGCATCAAAGCACCGTCCTTGCTGGCATGCGCCATCGTGCCGACCTCGCGCATCAAGATTAGACCCGGCGTACCCCGAGGCACAACCACCATCGCCGCACGCTTGTGCGGCGGCGCATCGGGGTCGGTCACCGCCATCACCAGCAAAAAATCAGCCACACTGGCATTGGAAGCAAACCATTTGTGGCCATTGAGGCACCAGCTAGCGCCATCCCGCTTGCAGCTGGTGCGAATGCCGGTTGGGTCGGAGCCAGCCGTGTCGGGCTCGGTCAGACTAAAAGCACTGCGCATCTCACCGGCCAGCAATGGGTACAGCCAGCGTTTTTTCTGCTCCTCATTGGCACCGGCCGCCAGCAGCTCGGCATTGCCCGAATCCGGTGCCTGATTGCCGAACACCTCTGGAGCCAGCATCGTGCGCCCCAACACCTCATGTATCAGTGCCAACGGCAACTGCCCCATACCTTGGCCGCCGTGTTCTGGCGGCAGGTGAGCCGCCCACAGATTAGCCGCCTTGACCCGCTCCTTGAACGGTGCCAGCAAAGCATCCAGCTGGGGCTGATCCAAGTCGCCAGAGATCAACTCCAGCGGGATGAGCTCCTCGTCGACAAAGCGCCGTATCCAATCCAGCTGTTGCTGGAATGCAGGGTCAGTTGAAAACTCCCATACCATAATTTACTAGCTCCGCTACCCAGCTACTCCTTAACCGGAGTCCCTGCAAGATCCAGCTGCCCAAAGATCGCACCAACAGGCGATATTCTAGCCCGCTATCGGTGCGAGGATGGAGCCGCTACAGCAGAGCTATACCCCCCAGTAGCAGTATCCTATAATGTGGACACATTGAGGGCGTTGCAATCGCAACGGATAGCTGGGCAGGTGCACCGCAATGCCACCCGCCAACAAAACACGATAGAGAATCTGACCATGGCAATGTTTGAGCTCGACGAGAGCGCCCCAGACACGCGGCTACTGAGGCTGCGCAGTCCGGTCACCACCGCGGTGATCAGCGAAATACCCTGCGCCTCCAAAGACGAAGTCGATGCCGCCGTGCAACGTGCACGCACCGCACAACCGAGCTGGGCTGCACTGAGCTTTCGCGAACGCGCCAACTATATGGATCGCATGCTTGAGGTCATACTCGACAAGCAGGATCAAATCATGGACCAAGTGGTCAGCGAAACTGGCAAGGCGCGCTCGGATGCCTACATGATGGAGGTGTTCTCATCCTGCGACTCGCTGTGCTACTACGCCAAAAATGCCGCACGCCTGTTGCGCCCACAGAAACACCGCCCTCACGGTTTGATGCGCTTTGCCAAGAGTGTGCGCTGGGAGTTCCAACCACTCGGCGTGATCGGCCTCATCACCCCATGGAACGGCCCCTTCATCCTCACCTTGAACCAAGGCTGCCAAGCGCTGATGGCTGGCAACACCGTGGTCGCCAAGGGCTCTGAGGTCACCCCACAATCCGCCAAGTTGGTCGAGACGCTGTTTCTCGAAGCCGGCTTGCCGCAGGATGTCTTCCAAGTGCTACTCGGCGACGGCGTGACCGGTGCCCACTTGGTCGATGCCGACATCGACAAAATCTCTTTCACCGGCTCGGTGGCGACCGGCAAGAAAATCGGTGCCATCTGCGGCGGTCGCCTAGTGCCCTGCACCTTGGAGCTGGGCGGTAAGGATGCGATGATCGTCTGCGCCGATGCCAACCTAGAGCGCGCCGCCCAAGGTGCCGTGGTCGGCTCTTGCATGAACACCGGGCACTACTGTTGTGGCACCGAGCGCATCTATGTCGTCGAGAGCATCTACGAACGCTTCCTCGAGCTGGTCACGGTCGAGGTGGAGAAGCTGCGCCAAGATCCGGCACTGGGATACGACGAAGATGTCGGTGCTGTGTTCTGGGACAAGCAGATGGACATCATCGAGCGCCATGTCGACACAGCGGTCGAAGCTGGTGCCAAAGTGCTGGTCGGCGGCAAGCGCAATGAAGCGCAAAAAGGGCTCTACTACCTGCCCACACTGATGGTCGATGTCAACCACGATATGGAAATCATGCAACAGGAGACTTTCGGCCCGATTCTCTGCGTGATGAAAGTGCGCGACGAGCAAGAAGCGATACAACTGGCCAACGACTCCGATTACGGGCTCAGCGGCACCGTGTGGACCAGCGATGACGCGCACGCGCTCGACTTGGCCAAACGCATGCAGACTGGCAGTGTCTGCGTCAATGATATGACGCTGACCTACGGCATTCCGGTCGCTCCCTTCGGGGGGGTCAAGAGCAGCGGCATGGGCATGGTTAACGGCGCGATCGGACTGCGCAGCTACACCCAGCTGAAACCGATAATCTTCGACAAGAGCCCGAACAAACCGCTGCAGAGTGCCTACCCGCGCACCAGCGAACGAGCCGATGGTATGCGCAAATTCTCAGAGTTCCTGTGGCGCAAAACGCCGATTGGTCGGTGGCTATCCTGAGCATATAACCGGGCACCGACAAGCCGCAACGCCAGACGCGCACCGAGCGCGTCCCCGGCGGTAGCCGCACGACCTATTGCAGACGACTGTGGGCGGAGGCCGCAACGATCAGCGCAGTCGCTCCGCCAGCCAAAGCCATCCCCGCACCTTGCCCCCCCCCCACGGTACCCGAGCCAACCAGCGACTCGGCAACTGGTGAAATCTGTGATAAGCCAGCATGAAACGGCCGCGCCATGTCTGCGCGAAAGGCCGGTCGATGCCGAGGCGTGAGAAGATGTGCTCCATGCGCTCCAGCGTCGCCGCCACCGTCACCTCCTCCAGCTTCGACCCCGCCAACACCGGCGGTGCCTCAAGGTATCTGCGATAGAGCGCCGGGTTCTCTTCCACCTCCATAACATAATCTGCGAGCGCCTCCAAACTGTCGAAGTCGTGGGCATTGATCAGGCACTCGGGATTGAAGTAATCGGTGATCTTGGTACTGCCCCAGTGAATCGGAATACTGCCGGCCATCAAAGCCTGCGGCACCAGCTCGCTGATGTGATGAGGATGGCTCAGATGCTCGAAGCAAATGCTAAAGCGGTAGTGTTTGAGAAATTCCAGTTTGTTTTGATCACGGTTCAGGGCCGGGTCATCCGGACAGGGCATATTGTTCATAGCCTCGCCGGGGCAATCCACGTGTTTGCGCTGCATCAGCAGCCGGCAAAACTCGTTGCGCTCCGGGGCGTTGTGTACACGCTGAAAGAAGTTGCAAAAGCGCTCTCGGGGATGGCGTTTCAAACTATCGCAGTATTCGGATTGGCCAAGGATCCACTCTGTTGCCGGGCTCCTAGACGCCCATCCCAACCAGCGTAAATTGCGCGCATCGGTAGGGAAAGGAGTAAAAGTATAGTCGTAGCACCAACGGGGATATCGATGCGACGGTTCCTCGCTGAACAGGCACTTGGTGCAGGAATAATTCAAGTGGGCGTAGCCGAAGAGCTCGACCGAACACAGCAACAGATCCGGGTCTTCGCTGAACCACTCCACACCATATTTTTCACCCAAGGGGACCAGCCACTCAGGGGCTCCAAACTGGCTTTGATCCAGTATCGCATGATCGACAATCGCGATCTTTATCTTGGTTTTTGACATGTGGCTCAATGTTGTTCGATGCCACGCAGAGCGCGGACGACCCCAAAGAGACAGCTCGTAACAGCCCAATACACCATTATAGCGAAGGGGGAGCCGCAGAGTATGCGGCGCTGGCTCAATCCTCCGCCGCCAGCGCCGCTAAGAAAATCTCGCCATAACGCGCTAATTTTGTCTTGCCGATGCCGGGAATGGCCTCCATCTCTGCCAAGCTACCCGGTCGCTGTTTGACTATTTCGATCAATGTGCTGTCGTGGAAAATGACATAGGGCGGTACCCCCTGCTCATGGGACAACGCCAAACGCCGCACACGCAGACGCTCGAAATCCGCTTGGCGAACCGGGTCCAGCGGCTCGCTCGGCGCGAACGCAGCGCGGGAAGCCGCCGCTGGGCGCGCCGGGCGCGCCGGGCGCGGGCGGCGCAGCTGCAAGCTGCACTCGCCGCGCAGCAAGGTATGACTGGCCGGTGCCAGTCGCAGCCCCCCGTGCTTGCCTTCGACGGCAGCGAGGCCAGATGCCAGCAACTGACGGTAAATCGAGCGCCATTCCGCCACCGAAACCTCGCTGCCGATGCCGAAAGTGGGCAGGCGATGGTGGCCGAAACGACGTAGGCGCTCGCCGCCACTACCGCGCAGCACATCAATGAGATAGTTGACACCAAAGCGCTGGCCAGTGCGGTAGACACAGGACAACGCCTTCTGCGCCAGCTCGGTGCCGTCGATCAACTCCGGAGGATTGACGCAATTGTCGCAATTGCCACAATCCCCCGTCTGCTCATCGCCAAAATAGGCCAGCAAGCGGCGCCGCCGGCACTGCCCCGACTCGCACAGGCCGAGCATCGCCTCCAGCTTCTGCCGCTCGATGCGCTTGCGTTCGTCAGCCATGGTGGACTCTTCGATCCACTGCCTAAACAGCAAGACCTCGCGCAGGCCATAGCTGAGCCACGCATCGGCTGGCTCGCCATCTCGGCCAGCACGACCGGTTTCTTGGTAATAGGCCTCAATACTGCGCGGCAGGCCGAGGTGGGCGACAAAACGAACATCGGGCTTGTCGACCCCCATGCCAAAAGCGATGGTGGCGACGATGAGCGCGCTGGCCTCGCGCTGGAATATGCGCTGGTGCTCGCGGCGCGACATCGGCTCCATACCGGCGTGGTACGGCAGGGCTTGGCGACCGCGTGCCGTCAACCATTCAGCGGTTTGCTCGACCTTGCTCCGCGTCGCGCAGTAGACGATGCCAGCGCTGTCTGGATGGCGTTCGGAGATGAAGCGCCACAGCGCTTCGCGCCCGGCATCCTCGTGGATGGCATAGTGCAAATTTGGACGGTCGAAGCCAGCGACGAAGCGCTGCGGGGATTGCAGCGCCAGCGCATCGGCAATCTCATCGCGGGAGCGCAAGTCAGCGGTGGCTGTCAAGGCGATGCAGGGCACGCCGGGAAAGCGCTCTCGCAACATCGCCAACTCCAAGTACTCCGGGCGGAAGTCGTGCCCCCAGCGCGACACGCAATGCGCCTCGTCGATGGCGATCAACGCCAATTCGGTGCGCTCCAGCAGCGCCAAACAATTGGTGCCGAGCAGGCGCTCTGGTGCGACATAGAGCAAGTCCAAGCCCCCGGCCACGAAATCGCTTTCGATGCGGCGGCGATCTGCCAGCTCAAGACCCGAGTGCAGGCAGGCAGCGTTGATACCAAACTGACGCAGGGCACCGACTTGATCTTCCATCAACGCCACCAGCGGCGAGACGACGATGGCGCAGCCAGCGCGCAACAGGGCGGGCAGTTGAAAGCACAGCGATTTGCCGCCGCCAGTGGGCATGACCACCAGCGCGTCGCCCCCGGCCATCACCACATCGATGATCTCGCGTTGGTAAGAGCGGAATCCGCTGTGACCGAAGACCTCGGTGAGCAGCTGCTGGGCGGGATCTGTCACAGCGGGGGGAAGCGCGTTTGGAACCGGCGCGGCAGTAGACATCGAGCGGCTTTCTCGCCTAGCAATCATCGGCTGGGAGCCATCGGGCGAAGGCACCGACCGAAGCGTTGGCATCATAGCACGACGCGGAACCGCGATGGCAGCAGCACCCGCCCCACACAACGCCCGTGGTGGCGACGCCAGCTAATGACGCGCTGGCAAGCCCGAACAGCTGGCCGCAGAGCGCAACGAACACTGGCGACACGCCACTCAATGCACACTCGCCATGCGGGTGCCTCGCGCCACCGTCCACAGTGTGTAGTTGACTGCCAGCAGCGCCACCAGCAGCAGTGCACCACCCAAGTTGTGGGCGACGGCGACCCACAGCGGGAAGCCCAGCAGCACATTGCCCAAACCGAGGGCGAACTGTGCCCCCAGCAAGCTGCCCAACAGCACGGCCATGGTGCGCGCCCCGCGCCGCCACAACGCCCAAGCCAAGCCACCGAGATAGAGCGAGGAGAGGACAGCACCGATACGGTGCGCCAGGTGGATGGCGATGCGCGCGGGATTGTCCAGCACGCCGCCCAAGTAGTTCGGCCCCACCGACTGCGCCAAATTGAAACCGGCGGCGAAGTCGGCGGGCGGCCACCAGCGCCCTTGACAGCTGGGCAGGTCGGGACAGGCCAGTGCGGCGTAGTTGGCGGTGGTCCAGCCGCCGAGGGCAATCTGCAACACCAACAAGACCATGGCGGCGAGCGCCCACGGCAGTAGTGGTGCCAGCGGCGCACCCCCCGGCGACGGCAGGAGCCGCAGCCAGAACAGCTCGCCACCAGCAGCGTGGTCGCAGCGCAGCGCCAGCAGTGCGAGCAAGGCCAAGGTGGCGAAGCCGCCCAGCAGGTGTAGCGCCACCACCTGCGGCCACAGCTTGAGCGTCACCGTCCACATGCCGAACAACGCTTGGCAACCCACCAACACCAAGAGACCGAGGGCCAGCCCCCGGGGCTGCGCCGCCGCAGTGCGCACAGCACCCCGGCAGCTGAGTGCGATGGCCAAGACCATCAGACCGAGCAGGCCAGCGGCGTAGCGGTGCACCATCTCCGGCCAGGCCTTGGCGATATCCACTGGCGCTTCGGGCCAAGCTTGGTTGGCGCGCGCGATCTCCGCACCGCTGTCAGGCCACAGCAGGTGGCCGTAGCAACCCGGCCAGTCGGGGCAGCCGAGGCCAGCGTCGGCCAGCCGCGTGAAAGCACCGAGCGCAATGGTCGCCAGCGCCAGCGGCAGCGCCCAGAGGGTGAGGCGCAGGGTCATGGGTTAATCGCCACGCGATTTATGCTGTGCGACCCTTCATAGTGCGATGAGAATCAACAGTCACCAGGGAATTGGTTCTAGCTTCGCGCCTGTGCGGCGTATTCGATAGGCAAATGGACGCTGTGTTTTGCTAGCAAGTTGTTTGATCTCGGGCCACTGCTTGACGAATAGCAGCTTGACAGCCCATGCGTCATTGGCAGGCTTGCCGATTAGCACAAAGTAGCCGATACGAGATTGTCGGAACGCTTGCAACTCTTCAGGTCGTTTGAGAATACGTCGATCCTGCGTGATCAGGACACCTCCCTGCTCATCGACGTACCGGATAATATCCACATCTTTGGTCTGGCGGCCAAGGTCATGAACCTGAGACACGTGGTGGACATTTTCACCAAATCCATACAAGCCAGCAGCCAGATCAAGGGACAGATTTTCATCTATATAGAATGGTGGCGGATCACGTTCGTGCAGTGGTGAGCTCACGCTGCCAACTTTTGTTCAAATAGAACAGCGGCCTGCACTTGCTCTGGCCTTAATCTCATATCGCTAGCAATATCATCTATGGTGCGCTTTGCTATCAAGACGTGATCTGCCAACACATTTGTCTTGATGCGCGTGCCGTTGACTACTGGTGCACCAAAAGCCATCTGTGGGTCGATCACAACCTGCCCCTGACCGTCCTTGGGGAACCATTTGTAAGCGAGCTGCGTCTGCTGGTCAAATTTAATTTCAGATTCAATTTCTTGAACCATAGCTGGAGGTTTATGATCGAATTGTACTTCTTGGACACTTGGCCTTATGACTGAGTCAAGTGCACGCTGCTTGTCAGGAAGCTGCTCCAGATGACCATCTACCTCCATATAGATACGCTTCCATGTAATGAAATACTGTTGCTTGGTGTACAGTTGCCCGCTTGCCCCAGAGATCTCCTTTGCTTTGGCCAGTCGTTCGCAGATTTTTCGCACACTGAGCCTCACCCCCGCATCCAAGCATGCTTTGACAAACTTTAAATCGAGTAGATCCAGAAAAGACACATGATGAGGATGTCGGTTACCCGATGCTGGTACCATGGATAGCAACTGTCGCGTGACACCCTTGCCTGTGCGTTGGGTGGTGCGTGATGTGTACTCATAGCCCTGCAACCAGCGTTTTACGCGCTGGGGGTGCAAGCCTGTAAAACGCGCCACATCGGCGGGAATGTACCGCGGAGCCGCCAAGATGGCGAGCAGATCATCGCTCATGGTGTGCGGGTCACATCTCCTGACTCTGGTGCCCTACGCAATTGATGACACCAGTATCGTGTCCAGATCAATTATAACGTGGGATCAGCCCCGCTCCCTCAACTCCCGCCACTGCCAGCATCGACGCGCATCAAAATCAGCAGATCTTGCAACAGCTCTTTGCCTTGGTGCTCGACACCGTAGGCCAGCAACACGAAACCGCGCGGGTCGACCAAAAATGCCTGCGGCGCACCGTGACGGGGTGCCACCCGCCCCCGCAGTTCCTCCATACGCGCGGATAGCGCCTCATCTGGCGGCAAGGTGACGAGACCGGGGTGCTCGCTGGCAAAGAACTCGATCTCAGCGGGCGACAGCTCACCCCCGTGCAAGTAGATGCGGCGCAGACGCCAAGAACGCCGACCGAGGGCGATGTGCTGCTGCCGCGTGTGGTAGAGCAGTTGACGGCAAGCGTCCTCGCAGCGCTGCTCCTGATTCGATAGCAACAAGGTCCATTGCGGATTGTCCCCCACCGGTGGCGGCAGTAGCCCTGCCAAGGACACCGGCGGGTGTAGCAAAATCCCTTGGTTACGCCGCTCCTCCGGCACACCGATGCCAGTGTGGAAGCTGAGCCATGCCAGTGTGATCGGCACGGCTGGCAGACCGAGAATCAACAGCAGCAATAAACGCCCGCGCCGTATCCGACGCCGCTCCGGCACCTGCGCTGCGTCGTTCACTGCGGCTTCTAGGCGGCGGGCGGCGGCGCTGCGGCGGAGGTGCCATCCTCAATGCGCCCCCAGCTGCGCGCCAGCCACAGCAGCGAGAGCACCAGCGCCAGTGTGTACCAAGTGAAGGCATAGCCGCGGTGGCGCTCCGGGGAGATCGTCGCTGGCGGCAGCCGCCGCTGCCAGCTGGCCGGGGTGACACCGGGCTGACCCGCATCCAAGCGCAGCACATAGGGGAACAGCGGCTCGCCCAGCTGGCGCGCCATGGCCGCCACCTCAGCCACCTGCACGAGTTTGGGCCAGCCCTCGGACTCGGGCTGCCTGCCCAGCGCGAAGGGTGCCCGCTGCGGGGCATGCACCACCCCGACCAAGCGCAGCGGCGCGCTTGGCGGCATCACGCTCGGCGGCAGCGCGCGCGGGCCGCCGGACCCGGGCGCGACCCAGCCGCGGTTGACCACCAGCGCGCCGCCCCCGGCGCTGCGCAGCAGACCCAAGCGCTCGAAGCCGGGGCGACGGCGGAAGATACGGTTATCCAAATACCAAGTGATCTCAGGGTCGTAGCTGCCGTCGACGATCAGGCGGCGAAAGGCGAGGTGCTGGCCGTCCCGCAACAGCTCCCGCGCCGCGGCCAAGCGCAGCGGCGGTGCCGACAGGGCCGCTTGGCGCTGGTCGAGCCAATCCTGCTTCTCTTCGGCGCGACGCGTCTGCCAGTGGCCAAGCCACAGCAAGGGTGGCAACAACAGCAACAGCAACAGGCTGCTGGCTCGGTCGGGGTGGAAACGTTGGCTCATCCGGGGGGCGGGGCTGGCGTAGAGGGGTGGCCAGCTGGCGACTGGACCACTGGCTTGAGGATAGTGTAACAGGGTGACTGATGGTATCCGAACAGTCTAATAGCTTGTTATAACAGCGAAATCAGCTCTTTTAGTCAATATAGAAGAATAATTCTATATTGCATATTATAAAATTAAAAGCACGATGATGCCTACATTTTATAGTGTTATATCATTGTTTTAACTAGAAGTATGTAAAAATAGAAGTTGACTTCTATTTTGCATATCAGTATACTGGGGTGATACTTCCACCATAGTGCTTTCAGCTGTCTGCCCGCATGGATGTACGTCCCCCATCGCCGTCTGCAATGAGCTCTAGGCAGATGTATCCCCGTCTATTGGCGGTGACACTACGCCAGCAGCTGCAGCGATATCCCGCCGTATTGCTCAGGGGGCCTAGACAGTGTGGCAAGACGGTACTAGCCCAATCGTTGAATGGCCGCTACTACGACCTTGAGGACGAGGCAGACCGTCGGCGTGTCCACTTGGAGTGGGATGATATCTGTGCAGATTCGCAGTTGTGCATCTTCGACGAAGCACAGACTTGGCCGGAGATCTTTAATCGTTTGCGCAGCGCAATAGACCGGCAACGGCACCGCTATGGCCGCTTTCTGTTGTTGGGCTCCATCGCTCCATCGCTGATGCAGAGCTCGCAATCGCTGGCTGGCCGCTTAGCTCTGCTGGAGCTGACTCCTTTTCTACTGAGGGAAGTGCCGTTGTCGACTGGTGCTGGGTCGGTGATGGGAAGAGCTGAAAATTTGGCACAGCATTGGTTGGTGGGAGGCTTCCCAGATGGTGGGTTGCTGCAGGCTCACACGCCACCGTCAGAGGTGCAGGCATCTCGACAGCAGTCGCTATTTGAGGAGCGGCCTGCAGCTGATTACCCAGATTGGCAACGCAACTATCTGCGCCTAAACGCAGAGCAGGATCTTCCGGAGTTGGGCATCAAGGCAGCACCTTCAGTCACTCGACGTTTCATGCGTCTGCTGGCGGACTACCATGGCCAGCAGTGGAATGCCTCACAGATTGGCAGAGTCTTCGGCCTTAGCTACCACACGGTAAACCGCTATCTGGATTATTTGGAGGGTGTCCACTTGGTGCGCAGACTGCTGCCGCTAGCTGCCCCACTGAGGAAACGCCTAGTCAAGCGACCCAAGGTGTATTGGCGCGACAGTGGATTGCTACACAGCCTGCTTGGCATCCATGATGATCAGACGCTACTGGCTCATCCGATGGTGGGGAGCAGCTGGGAGGGCTTGGTCATCGAGCAGCTTCTCGGCGCGTTGGGTGCCGCTGGACACGATGTGGAGGATCCCTTTTTCTTTCGCACCAGCAGCGGAGACGAGCTCGATTTGGTGATCGATTGTGACGGTCGGCGCTGGGCGGTGGAGATCACACTGAGTAGCCGACCATCAGCTGGGAGTTTGCGTGCCTTGCGCCGCAATGCCGAAGTGGTGAAAGCGGATTTGTGTCTGTTGGTCTCACAGACGACGGACTGCCAGCGTGGCGATCATGAGATCTCCTGCAATCTGCCATGGCTGACGGAGCAGATTGCCGCAGGGGAGATCTGAAAGGGAACAGCGCTTGGGCAGCCTCAACTGTGCCCCAGCCATTGCAGGCACATCCCCAAATGGCTGCCCGCTCGCACACGCCGCCACCATTTGCGCACATCGGCGGGGGACTATAAGATGCTCCCATCCCCCCGCCGCACCGCCGATGCCCGCCGCCCATGTGGCTACGCCCCGCCATCGTCATCTTGCTGCTGGCGCTGCTGGCCAGCCTGCTCAGTGGATTGGTATTCCTGTTGCGCGACCGGGGCAGCACACGCCGCACCGTCAACTCGCTGGGAGTGCGCCTCGTACTGGCGGCGATGCTGATGTCGCTGATCGGCTACGGACTGTATACCGGACAGCTGGGTTCGCGGGCGCCTTGGGATGAGCGGCGGGGAGAGGAGAGCCGCGAGCTGCAGGGAAAATAGTGCTGAGACAGTTGAGCTGCCCTAGTCGATATCACTGCGCCAGCTCATGCCGGACTCTTCCTGCAGGCGCTCGTAGACCCCCTCGATATTGAGCGGCAGCCATTCCTCATAATGCCGCAAATGGCGGTGGCGATCGAGGCGGATTCCCCCTTTCAGCTGCGCCAAGCTTTTGCCAGCGTGGATACCGTCGATCACCGCGGCGTACAGCGACTCGAGATAGCCCAGATAGGAGCGCACATCGTCCTTGTCCCCCACATCGCCGTGGCCGCCGACAAACACCTCAAAGTCCAGCGCCAAGACCTCCCGCGTCGAGCGAATCATGCCGTCGATGTCATAGCTCCACAACTTGCGCCACGGCATGCGTCCCAAGACAATCCAGTCGACCACAAACAACACCTTAGCCGTCTCGAAAAACATACTGATGGAGCCGCGGCCATCGTTGGGGCCGTGGTAGCACAAGAGCACATCATGGCCGCCCAGAGAGAGCCTCATGGAGTCTTGAAAGCTGATATCAGGTAGTACCGCTTTGGCGCGAGTCACCCGCAAATCCTCGTGCGCCAGCTGGCTAGAAACAAAGATCGCACCCGCTTGCTTGAAGACCTCGCCGCCGTAGACATGGTCGCTGTGGTTGTGACTGTAGATCACATATTTCACCGGTACATCGAAGCGACGGCGCAACTCCTGTTGCAGCCACTGCGCAGCGGCAGTGTTCATCGGATCCGTCAGCACGATGCCTTGCTGCGTCAGCAAAAATACCGAGCGATGCCGGTCGGCGGCAAAGCGATAGACATCGCCTTGGATATGGTCTATTTGGTAGTTTGGGGTGGAGGCTTGGGCACTACCTGTCATCAGGAGGGCAAGGAATGTAGGGGGTAGTAGGAGTGTAAGGCGGCACATGTACTGATACTCGAGGCACGTTCAGACTCGGAAACCCATGGTGGATATATGTTACTTCCCTCGCACCGCCGATGCCCACCGCCCATGTGGCTACGCCCCCGCCATCGTCATCTTACTGCTGGCGCTGCTGGCCAGTTTGCTCAGCGGGCTGGTATTCCTGTTGCGTGACCGGGGCAGCACACGCCGCACCGTCAACTCGCTGGGAGTGCGCCTCGTACTGGCGGCGCTGGCTGTCCGTCCACCCTTGGGGCGCATCGCCCCGCTTGATCCGGCGGTTCCCGTCCCGGGTGTTGCGCTGCACGGGAGCAGACACCACTGAGGCATCGACGATCTGCCCTTTGCGGGCGAAGACTGCGCAGGCGGGCGAATAACGGCGAATAACCGCGCAAAACGCAACTATTTCAGGCAAAGCCAACATGCAATTCGCCCTGTTCTACGAAATTCCGGTCGCGCGCACTGCGAATCTGCGATTAGGCTACGGTGTGCGCCTGATGCCCAAGCCCTACAACCACCCCGTGCGCACTGCCTAATCGGTGGCGGTGCTGGATCTGATCAGCAACGGTCGTGTCGACATGGGCACCGGGCGCTCGTCGACCCGCGCCGAACTCGAGGGCTTTGGCATCAGTCCGAGCGAGGCCATCCAGCATGTTGCGGCAGCGCGCAGGTCCGGGCCGCCATGCGCTGTTAGCCGCTATCTTCCCCCACATCGGGGGGCAATGCCACGTCGACGGAAGGCACCGCAGCTGACGACAGCGCTGTTTTGACACTGCCCAGCGCATCGCCGGACAACGCGCGGGTCGATGCCAAGTGCGTTGCCAACGCCATCAGCTCGGAGCCCGCCCGCATCGCCGTGCGGGCGCCCATCATCTCCAGCGCCCGAATCACTGCGCGCTTGTTCAGCTGGCTGAGCTCTGGGGCAATGCCCGCCACCCGCACGGCCCGTTCCACAACTCGCTCAGACAGCTCCGCCGCTGGCCAGGCGCGGTTGGCCAAGCCGACGCGCACCGCTTCGACACCGTCTATGGCATCGCCGCTCAACATCATCTCCATCGCTGCCCGGGGCTGCATCAGCCACGGGTGGAACTGCCAATCCGGCGGGCTCAGCACACGCACCACCGGGTAGCCGATCTGCGCATCCTCAGCGACATAGAGCAGATCGCAGGCCGCCGCCAATTCGCTGCCGCCAGCCAAGGCGTAGCCGTGCACCTCGGCGAACACCGGCTTGGCCAAATCCCAGATGCTGAACCAGCCGGCGCTGACATGGCGCGACCAATCGCCATCGCCGCCAGCGGTGAAATAGGGCTGGTCGCCACCCAGATCCGAGGACAAGTCGTAACCTGAGCAAAAACACTTGCCAGCGCCACGCACAATGCTGACGCGCACCTGCGCATCACGGTCATGCGCCTGTAGTGCCGCGAGCAACTCACCGCGCATGCCATTGTTCAGCGCGTTACGCTTCTCGGGGCGGTTCAAGGTGATGCGCCGCACATGCTCGGCTGGCGCATCGACCAGCAAATAGCGGTATTCTGCGCTGTCCACGACCATCAGCCCGCCACATCCGCCAACAGGCGCAGGGCGCGGTCATCGGTGCCGTGCACGGTAATCCCGGTAGCACCGGAATCGAGCCAAGGCAAGAAGCGCTCGCGCAGGCGCTTTGGCGGGCCGATCAGTGCCGCGTCGTCCACATATTCATCCAGCACTGCCGCCGCCTCGTCGCGCCGCCTGGCCAAAAACAGTTCCTGCACCCGCTCAGCCTCCCGCGCATAGCCACGCCGCGCCATCAACTGCTTGTGGAAGTTTAGCCGCTCGTGCCCCATCATGCCGGGCACAAAGCCAAATGGCAGCCAACCGTCGGCCAATTCCGCCGTCAGCCGCACATGGCCAGCGGCACCGGTGCCAAGCCAGACCGGGATGTCGGCATTGGCGTGCAGTATGCTTCTCAGCGGCTTGCCCTAGCCGCTGGCGCCCTCTCCCCGGTACGGCAGCTGCAGCTCCTCGCCGTCGTGGAGCAGCGGCCCTTCGCGCCGCCACGCTTTGTGCAGGATGCGCACATAGTCGGCCAGCCGCCGCCCGGGGTGTGCCCCCAAGGCTGCCCGTACCAACCCTCGACCACCTGTGGATCAGACAGCCCCAGTCCACCAGCCGGTCGAGTTCAATCAGGGGGCGGCTGGACGCTTTTTTCGGCTTTCGAGCAACATCCAGCCCCCTCTGGATACCCCCTGATGCCGTTGCGACAACAAGTATATAAGTCCCAAACATCACACCATTGTGGTCAACACGATGTGCTGGGGAGTGTCGAGATGTGGCTGCATTATGGCGCTACTGTGGCAATGGCGATGTGGCGGCTATTGCGGCATCACTGCCATATTGCCGTTGGTGTCTCCAATCGATCATGGCGCGACCGCGACACTGGGTTGCCGCTGCCGCTGCGCCGCTTTGAACCGCACCACTTGGTATGCGGTGACCCCAAGCATGATAATGAACAGCCCTAATCCGGGGATTCCCGTGCTAATTTTGCTTACGGCGCTATACGCTTGGAATTGACTGATGGCTAGCCCCAGCGCAATAGTAGTCAACCATGCTGTTTCCAGTGGCGATGCGCTATGTTGCCATCGCCACGAAAGCATCGCCAACATGGGTAGCACACAAACCAATTCGTAGTGGTAGGCCACTTGGGGCACTGCCACCATGAATGGCAGGTAAAGGATGGCTTGGGCGCATGCATCGCGGCTGTCAGATCTTTTCCCGCTGACCCAATCCAATCCCCAACAAGTGCTCAGCAGCGTCAGCCAGACCAAGTAGCCCACTTGGCTCCAGAAGTGGCTCTCCCCACCCAAAAAGTGGCTCAAACGCCAAAAAGTGGCTGCTAGGCTGCCGTTTAGGCTGCCGGTGGTACCGTCAAAGCCGGGCAGCGCGGCTCTGTGCCAGATTCGTTCCTGCAGAAATTCCAGCCACAACCCTGGGGCCACTAGCACCAGCAATGCCATGGTCAATCCCAGCACCGCCAATGCCTGCCATCGCCGTTGTGCGACTAGCGGCAACACGATGAGTATAGGGTATATCTTACAGGCAATCGCCAAGGCAAAGAACACACCGGCAATGCGCTCGTGCCTTGCCAACATATAGAGCCCGATGCAGAGCAGCAACAATACTCCGCCATCAATATTCACTCGGCTGACCAGAAAATACACTGGATAGCTGAGCGCGGCGATGCTGCTGGCAACGACGAGGAAAGCCACATCACTGCGCCAATTGCCAGGAAAAAAGGTGTGATACAGCAATGACATTGAGAGCACGATGGAGATAAATACGCCACATGCCAGCACCCAGTGCAATACTGCCATGTCTGTGGGAAAATAGAGCAACGGGCTATTGAGCATAGCTGGGATTGGCGGAAAAACGTAGCGGATATCTTGGTAGAGGTTATGTCCTGCCAAAAAATTCTGTGAGGCGGACCACAAGACATCGTAGTCGGTGGCAAGCGTCATGCGATAAATGGGAAACCAAGGTTCATTAACCAGCATTTGGCCTAACAGCACCAATCCCAAGCCCAGTGCGATGGTGATCAACACAATGTGCTGTGGAGCGTCTAGTTGTCGTTGCATGATGGAGCCTCTTCGGCAATGACCGCTGTGCATAGTGGGCAACTATCATAGTGGGCAACTATCACGCTGCCACTTGTACTGATACTCGAGGCACGTTCAGACTCGGAAACCCATGGTGGATATATGTTGCTTCCCTCGCACCGCCGATGCCCGCCGCCCATGTGGCTACGCCCCGCCATCGTCATCTTGCTGCTGGCGCTGCTGGCCAGCCTGATCAGTGGATTGGTATTCCTGTTGCGTGACCGGGGCAGCACACGCCGCACCGTCACACCATTGTGGTCAACACGATGTGCTGGGGAGTGTCGAGATGTGGCTGCATTATGGTGCTACTGTGGCAATGGCGATGTGGCGTGGTGGCGGCTATTGCGGCATCACCGCCATATTGCCGTTGGTGTCTCCCAATCGATCATGGCGCGACCGCGACACTGGGTTGCCGTTGCCGCTGCGCCGCTTTGAACCGCACCACTTGGTATGCGGTGACCCCAAGCAGGATAATGAACAGCCCTAATCCGGGGATTCCCGAGCTAATTTTGCTTACGGCGCTATGCGCTTGGAATTGACTGATGGCTAGCCCCAGCGCAATAGTAGTCAACCATGCTGTTTCCAGTGGCGATGCGCTATGTTGCCATCGCCACGAAAGCATCGCCAACATGGGTAGCACACAAACCAATTCGTAGTGGTAGGCCACTTGGGGCACTGCCACCATGAATGGCAGGTAAAGGGTGGCTTGGGCGCATGCATCGCGGCTGTCAGATCTTTTCCCGCTGACCCAATCCAATCCCCAACAAGTGCTCAGCAGCGTCAGCCAGACCAAGTGGCCCACTTGGCTCCAGAAGTAGCTCTCCCCACCCAAAAATCGGCTCAAACGCCCAAAATTGGCTGCTAGGCTGCCGGAGTAGTAAAAGCCGGGCGACGCGGCTCTGTGCCAGATTCGTTCCTGCAGAAATTCCAGCCACAACCCTGGGGCCACTAGCACCAGCAATGCCATGGTCAATCCCAGCGCCGCCAATGCCTGCCATCGCCGTTGTGCGACTAGCGGCAACACGATGAGTATAGGGTATATCTTGCAGGCAATCGCCAAGGCAAAGAACACACCGGCAATGCGCTCGTGCCTTGCCAACATATAGAGCCCGATGCAGAGCAGCAACAATACTCCGCCATCAATATTCACTCGGCTGACCAGAAAATACACTGGATAGCTGAGCGCGGCGATGCTGCTGGCAACGACGAGGAAAGCCACATCACTGCGCCAATTGCCAGGAAAAAAAGTGTGATACAGCAATGACATTGAGAGCACGATGGAGATAAATACGCCACATGCCAGCGCCCAGTGCAACACTGCCATGTCTGTGGAAAAATAGAGCAACGGGCTATTGAGCATAGCTGGGATTGGCGGAAAAACGTAGAGGATATCTTGGTAGAGGTTATGTCCTGCCACAAAATTCTGTGAGGCGGACCACAAGACAAAGTAGTCGGTGGCAAGCGGCATGCGATAAATGGGAAACCAAGGTTCATTAACCAGCATTTGGCTTAACAGCACCAATCCCAAGCCCAGTGCGATGGTGATCAACACAATGTGCTGTGGAGCGTCTAGTTGTCGTTGCATGATGGAGCCTCTTCGGCAATGACCGCTGTGCATAGTGGGCAACTATCACGCTGCCGCTGCCATTCTACAGGGCGCCTCTGGCAGCGGCAAGCAGGCACCAGCGCACGGCTCGCACAGCAAAACCACCCAAGACCAATCCGGCCGGAACCAGCAAGATCTGCCAAGAAACAGTGGCCATCGCCCCACCAACGGCAGTGTATTAACCCCACCCTGCCACCCAGCGGCACTGGCATTCTCTACGGGCAAAGAGCGGCTATCCGTGGCTTCGGCCAATGGCTCATCACATTGCCTCTACTGCCACAATGACAACTGTGCCCACTGCCGATAAGCAGAGAAGAATGCCGACAAATCCGCACGATCCTGTGCCGAAGGCAACGGGCTCTCTCGCAACCGCTCCTCAACTTGTGGAGCCAACTCCAACACGCAATCGGCATAGTTTCCCGCACACAGTTGCGACTGCTCTAATGCAGTGATGAACACATCTGTCAGGCGCATGCCCAAGCGTTCCTCAGCAAAATCATGGGACAAATCGTGCTCGTTCCTATCCTGCCTGACCACGGGCTTGCCAAAGGCCATGCCATGACCCAAATGGTCTGCTATGCGCTTGACGATGAAGCTGGCGAAAATATCGTCGTAACGCCCGACATCCGGGCTCAGGAAATATGCTGGCAATACCTCTCGCGCGAGCGCTGTGCCCAGAGTTCGCTCCTAGGCATATATTTTTCAGTGTTTTTTTCTCGGCCTGAACCACACGCAGAGGCCAATGTAAAAGTAACGCAAGAAATCACGCAAGCGGATATGACTGGTTCCCTCGCGCCGCCGTTGCCACTCAGCGGGAATCTCGACCACCCGCTGCTCGTCGCGTAGCGGCACAACCAACGCTTCCAAGAAATAAGCATGCCCCGTCTCGCGCCAACGGTAGTCTCGCAATAGCTGTGTGCGATAGGCTCGAAAACCATAAGTCATATCGGTGAGCTGCGTACGGTACAGCAACGAGAAGAACTTTTGGAACAGCCAATTGCATAGCAGTTTAACTCGGGAATAGTCGCCGAAGCCACCACCGTCCATCCACCGTGAGGTGGCGACTATGTCGACATCGCCACGCCGTGCGCGTGCAATCATCTCCCGCACCACCGCAGGTGGGGTTTCTAAATCACTCGACATCAGCACCACCCAATCTCCGCGCACCAGCCCGACGCATTCCTGTATGGCGCCACCCACACCCGGCAGGCGAGCCTGCTCGTGCCAGCGCACACAGGCTGGGTGCTGCGCCACCAGCTCCGCAACAACGGCCAAGCACTCCGGCGTCGCTTGCGGCGCAGTCGCCACGACTATGTCGACAATATCGCTGGCGTTGTCAGCCAGCAAGCGCTGGATCGTCTCAGACAGCGACCACGTTTCGTCCACAGCGGTGATGATCACCCCAAATTGCCCAGCTGTTGCCATGCCACATCCCTATCCAAGACACTCTAACGCCCGCACCCGATCTGCCGCCTCTGCCAAGGCGGCATAGGCCACCGAGCCCATAGGAGCCGTGTCCAAAACACCGAAACACTGAAAGTATACCAGCAGCATCCTGCAGATCCGACACCGCATCGCCCCCCATCAACGAGACTGCCAAGTCAAGCCACAAATCTTGCGCCGAATGGCCGCTTCATCACATGGCATAGCCGCGCCACCTGCGAGCGGGTTTTCGATTTGATCCGATGGCTGGCCCGCGCCTCTGCCGACACAGCGCGATGGCGGCAACCGGGCTTGTGCGCGAGATCCCGAGCCATCGGGGCGCATTGCCCCAGCGCTATACCGGACAACTGGGTTCGCGGGCACCATGGGATGAGCGGCGGGGAACTGAGCGCCACGAGCTGCAGGGAAAATAAGGAAAACAGGTCAAATACCAAGAGGCACTGGGGGCAACCGCAATTTAGTCGACCGCGACCATGTCCCTGCTCCCCTATTGCACCTCACTCACCACAAGGGCTCATCATCCACTGGCACTGCACCCACTACATCTGCTTGCACCTCGCCAACCACATCCGCTTGCGCTTTAGTTGCCACTAGCTTTTTGGTCGAACGGGTTGTTGAACGACGCTTGCTGGATGCAGCTTTCACCATCTTATGTGCCTCTGCAGCTTCATCGCTTTCAACTAATTCTCGCTTCAGCACCTCAGTTTCTACTAGTTCTTTTATGTTTTCTTCGGATACTTTAAGCCCTGCTTTCATTCCCCGGAGCTCACGGCGTATCGCAGAGATCACGGGTTTGCTCAAAATAACTGCCCCTATAGAATAGGAATTGACAGCTTGTCGATACTTATAAAATTCCTCAATCATTTCTTTTTTAACCCCGCGCTTACACAATAAGAACAGTAATTCCTGATCGTTTTTACTTTGGGCATTCAAGGCGGTAAAGTTGAAATCAACGAGCTTTGTGCTTTCAATCTTCTCCTCTAATGTGACACGGTATATTGCCCACGTTACCCCATTGGTTAACACTACCCATTTCACCCCATCCCGAGCCGCATAAGTGACGAGTTGCCGCACATGGTTGCTCCGCAAGGAACGGCCGATCGCTTTAACTTCGATAAGATATTGGATTTTGTTGTCAGCCTTGATGGCCAAGTCGCAGTATGTGCCATTGATAGCATACTCACGGGTAATGTCGCTGTATTTATCAAATCCAAATACTTCGTCCAAAATATCCGTCACAATGGTGACAGTGTCGGACTCATTTACATCGCGTGTACGCGCAGATTCAAGCACTTTCTTAAACTTTGGAACAGTAGCGATAAGCCTCTTAGTGGTGGCTTTCGGAATGGCTGTCACGGCAAATCTCCTCTATAAATTCTATGAATGTAGGGGAATTATATCCTTCGTGTCGCTATCCCGCAAGCTGGATAGCAACGCACTGTTTTAGGTGCAATCTCTTTTGTGACCGTCTCGTCCCCCCTCCCTCACAAAATATAAACAAACAAGAACAGGCAGACCCACACCACATCGACGAAGTGCCAGTACCACGAGGCGGCCTCAAAGCCGAAATGATCCGCTGGTTTGAAATGCCCGGCCAGCTGGGCGCGCAGCCACATGATCAGTAGCATCGTCGCCCCCAACAAGACATGGAAGCCGTGGAAGCCGGTCAGCATGAAGAAGGTGGTGCCATACACCCCTGAGTTCAGGGTCAAGCCATATTCGACATAGGCTTCGTGGTACTCCAAATACTGCAGGACGAGGAAGGAGGCCCCCAGCGCCACGGTGATGCCCAACCACACCGCCAGCTGAAGCCGATTGCCAGCCTTTAGCCCCAAATGCGCGATGTGTACGGTGACGCTGGACGACAACAGCAAGATCGTGTTCCACAGTGGCAGCCAGTGCAAAAGATTGCCCCATCCCGGGAAAGACATATTCTGATGAGGCCCAGAGAAAACGCCGTTGTTGGCGATGAGCTGCGATGTGGCTCCCCCCACTGCCTGCTGCGGTGTCTCCATCAGCGGCCAAGTGGCCTCGAAGCCCTGCCACAGCATGTTGCTGATACCCTTGTCCCCCTCGCCACCCAACCACGGCACTACCAAAACGCGCAGATAGAACAATGCGCCGAAGAAGACGGCGAAAAACATCACCTCGGTGAAGATGAACCAACACATGGCGTAGACATAGGAGGTCTGCAACCGGGCGCTGTTCATGCCCGCCAAGTGCTCGCTGATGGTGGTGGCGAACCAGCCAAACAGCACGAGTACCAAGCCGCCGAAACCGAGCATTAGCAGCCACTTGGCATCGGCGGGCTCGCCGGCGCGGAGCTGGTTCAGCATGGTGCCAGCCCCGAGCATCATCAGGAACAGCGCGACCGAGGCGGCGACCGGTCGCCAACTGTTGGCCGGCACATGATAGGAGGGGAAAGGCGGCACTTGCACGCCCCCCGCCGCCGCCCCGACAGCCTGCCCCGCCATCTGCTCAGCCGCCATGCTCAACCTCCCTGGGCACTGAGGCGCCCCACTGTGGCCACCGTCTCGGCCGCCGCCAGCTCGCTGACATCAAACAGGGTATAGGACAGCGTGACAGTGCCGATATCCGCAGGAAAATCGGCATCCAAGTAGAAACGCAGTGACAACTCGGCCTCCTCGCCCGCCGCCAGCGGCTGGCGCTCGAAGCAAAAGCACTCGATCTTGCGCAAGTGCTTGGCGGCGCGCCCCGGCGACACGCTGGGCACTGCTTGGGCCACCATGTCGCGGTCGGTGTCGTTGCGCGCGTAGTAGCTCAAATGCACTGGCGCGGCACCGGGCGCGATGCGCAGCTCCGACTCCGCCGGCGCCCGGAATTGCCACGGCATCGAACCGTTGTTGACGGCGAGGAACTGCACCCGCACCTCGCGCTCCACGGCCACGGCCACGCCCGCGCCCGCCGTGCGGTAGACCGCCGGGCTGTCACTGGTCTTGCCATTGAGTCCGGTCACTTCACAGAACACCTCGTACAGCGGCACCAGCGCAAAACCGAAACCGAACATCAGCACCGTGCCGACCGCCAAGCGTCGCACCGTGCGGCGCACGCCGAGCTGGCGCTCCGCCGCACTCTGCCCCCCGCTATCGATCCCGTCCGCCATCGCATGCCTCCTCAACTCAGCGCACTACCGGCGGCGTCGTGAAGCTGTGGTACGGCGGCGGCGAGGGCAGCTCCCACTCGAGGCCAGTGGCTCCTTCCCACGCGTTGTCACCGACAGCGACACCTTCATCGGCGGCCTTCGCCCACAAGACACGCACCAAGACGACGAGAAACACCAGCTGCGAGGCCCCAAACAGGAAAGCACCGACCGAGGAGATGGCGTTGAAGTCGGCAAACTGCAGAGCGTAGTCCGGAATACGCCGAGGCATCCCGGCCAAGCCGACGAAGTGCTGCGGGAAGAAGGTCACATTGGCACCGATGAAGGTGAGCCAGAAGTGCAGCTGCCCCAAGCTTTCGTCGTACATGCGGCCAGTCCACTTCGGCAGCCAGTAGTAGATGCCAGCGAAGACACCGAACACCGCGCCCGGCACCAAGACATAGTGGAAGTGAGCGACGATGAAATAGGTGTCGTGGTACTGGAAGTCAGCGGGGGCGATGGCCATCATCAGCCCGGAGAATCCGCCGATGGAGAACAACACCACAAAGGCGATGGCGAACAGCATCGGCGTCTCGAAGGTCATCGCCCCGCGCCACATCGTCGCCACCCAGTTGAACACCTTGACCCCGGTGGGCACGGCGATCAGCATCGTCGTATACATGAAGAACAGCTCCCCGACCAGCGGCATGCCGACGGTGAACATGTGGTGCGCCCACACCACGGTGGACATGATGGCGATGGCGGCGGTGGCGTAGACCATCGAGGTGTAGCCGAACAACGGCTTGCGGGAGAAGGCCGGGATCACCTGCGAGACAATGCCGAAGGCTGGCAGAATGATGATGTAGACCTCAGGGTGGCCGAAGAACCAGAACACATGCTGGAACAGCACCGGGTCGCCGCCGCCAGCCGCTTGGAAGAAGCTGGTGCCGAAGTGGATGTCCATCAGCATCATCGTCACGGCCCCGGCCAGCACTGGCATCACCAGCAGCAACAGGAAGGCGGTGATGAACCAAGTCCACACGAACAGCGGCATCTTCATATAGCCCATGCCCGGCGCGCGCAGGTTCATGATGGTGGCGATGATGTTGATCGACCCCAGAATCGACGACACCCCGAGCATGTGCACGGCGAAGATGAAATAGGTGACGCTGGGCGGGGCGTAGGTGGTCGATAGCGGAGCGTAGAAGGTCCAACCGAAGTTCGGCCCGCCGCCTTCCATGAACATCGTGCTCAGCAAGATGGTGAAGGCGAAGGGCAGGATCCAAAAACTCCAATTGTTGAGCCGGGGCAAGGCCATATCCGGTGCGCCGATCATCATCGGAATCTGCCAATTGGCGAAGCCGACGAAGGCGGGCATGACGAAGCCGAAGATCATGATCAGCCCGTGCATCGTCGTCATCTGATTGAAGAAGTTTGGCTGCACTAGTTGCAGGCCAGGCTCGAATAGCTCGGCGCGTATCAGCATCGCCATCGAGCCGCCAATGAAGGCCAGCAGCATGGCGAAGAACAGGTAGAGCGTGCCGATGTCCTTGTGGTTGGTGGTGAACAGCCAGCGCGTGATGCCGCTGGCCGGACCGTGGTGGTGATCTGCGCTCATGCTCTCCTATCCCCCTAATTGTCGCCGCGCTGATAGTGCACGACCTCGATGGGCTGCACCAAATCGCCGGTGTCATTGCCCCAAGCGTTGCGCTCGTAGGTGATGACCGCAGCCAAGTCGGCAGCGCTCAGCTGGGCACCGAAGGCCGCCATCGCCGTGCCGGGCACACCATTGAGCACAATGCCTAGATGCTGCTCCAGCGCACCGGTGGCGGCTGAGCCCTTCAGCAACCCGGGGAAAGCCCCTGGCAGGCCGGCACCATTGGCCAAGTGGCAGGCGGAGCAGTTGATCTGATACACCCGCTCACCGCGCTCCATCAGCTGGGCAAGATCCATCTGTTGGTGCAGCAGGGCGCGCTCGGCGGCGGCCTCGGCGCGGCGCTCGGCGAGCCAGCTGCGGTATTGCTCTTGGCTGGTGACGTGCACGACAATCGGCATAAAGCCGTGCTGGCGCCCACACAGCTCGGTGCACTGCCCACGATAGACGCCCTCACGCTCGACGAAGGCCCAAGCCTCGTTGACGAAACCGGGGATGGCATCCATCTTCACCGCAAAATCCGGCACCCACCAAGAGTGCAACACATCGGCGGCGGTGACCAAGAAACGCACCTTGACACCGACCGGGATCACCAGCGGCTTATCGACCGTCAGCAGATAATGCTCGCCTTTGGGCGCATCGCCGTAGATCTCGTCGTCCGGTGTCGCGAGGGTGCTGAAAAAGCTGACATCCTCCTGCACATATTCATACTTCCATTTCCACTGGTAGCCAGTGACCAAGATATCGACTTCGGCGTCGGTGGGGTCATACATATTGATCAGCGTCACCGTGGCTGGCCACGCCATCGCCACGAGAATCAGCGAGGCGAGCACCGTCCAGAACACCTCCAGATGGGTGTTGTGGGAGAACTGGGCCGGCTCTGCCCCCAGCGACTTGCGGTGGACGGCCATGGAGTAGAACATCACGCCGTAGACCAAGACGGCGATGGCCACACAGATCCAAAAAATGATCATGTGCAGCTCGTAGACCGTATGGCTGAGCGTCGTCACGCCGCGGGGCATATTCAGCTGCCAGCGCTGGGCGTGCTGCAGGCCGTCAGCGGCCGACACCGCGGTCGGGAGCAAGGAGGCGGCGAGGATGGCAACAGTCGCCATCGCGGTCATGACGGGCTTGGTCATCGGTCGAGCTGGCGGGCGACTCTTTGGTGCTGTGCTAGCGGCGATGCGCCCTAAGTGATGGATCAACAGGCGGCACCAAATCGCAAGAGAACACGTGAAAAGGTCATTTTAGCATGACGACATCGCCGCTTTGCCCGGCCGCTGTGACCGGCGCGGCAACTCGGGAGCGGTAGCGATGCGGACAAGGATAGAGCTATATATACTGGATGACCTCAGGATCGTTAGGTGTCCGAGCATGAATGAGCCAAACACTTGGGAGACGATGCGCGACTGGTTGAGGCAGGCACATGATCACCCCGCTTTCCAATGGTTTACCTCCGTCGTCATCGTCATCTCCGCACTCAGCATCGGGGCTAGCAGCTATCCATTACACCCGCTGACCCGCACCGTCTTGCTGATACTCGACTACGCGATCACCCTCTATTTCGTCACCGAGATCGCAGTGCGATTTTTAGCCGCCCCCAATCTGCGCGCTTTTTCCCGTGACGGCTGGAATGTTTTCGACACGCTGATCGTCGTTGGCAGCCTGATTCCATTGGACAACAGCCAGCACATCCTGCTGGGACGCCTGCTGCGGCTGTTCCGTGTCTTACGTCTGGTGTCCTTTGTGCCGCAATTGCGGGTGCTGGTGGAGGCACTATTGCTGGCCATTCCGCGCATGGGCTATGTGACGTTGCTGATGTTTATTATTTTTTATATTTACGGCTGCCTTGGCAACTTGTTCTTCAAAGATTCCGACCCCGACTCGTGGCGTGATGTCGGCACTGCCATGCTCACCCTTTTCCAGATTGCCACTTTCGACAACTGGGCGCGGATCATGCACGCAGCCATGTCGCAACACCACCCGCTGAGCCCGCTCAGCTGGATTTATTTTCTCAGCTTTATCTTCCTGATCGCCTTTGTCTTTTTCAATATGATGATCGGCGTGATCGTCCAAGTGTTGCAGGAAAAGCAGACACAAGTCAGAGCGGAGCTGGCAGCCAAGCGAGAGGAAGCGCAGACAGATAGCACACAGCCAGCCGTGATGCAAGAGCAGCTGGGGCGCATCGAGACGCAGCTGGAAGTGCTGGCGCAGCAGCTGCGCGATCAATCTTGAGCCGCACTCTGCCAAGCGATGACAATCCCTAAAAACCGCATCCTACTCGGCGATTGTGTGCCATTGACTAGCGCATTGCCAGCAGCGTCGGTCGATCTCAGCTTGTTTTCGCCTCCCTACGATGAAGTGCGCAACTACCGTGGGGAATGGCGTGTTGATTTTCAAGCCTTGGGGCGCAATTTATACCGGCTCAGCAAAGAGGGCGGCATCTGCGCGGTCGTCATCGGCGACAGCACCAAGCACTTCGCCAAATCGCTGAGCAGCTTTAAACTGGCGGTGGATTGGTGCGAGCATCAGGGCTGGCGGCTGTTTGAATGTTGCATCTATTACCGGCACGGCAATCCCGGTGCGTGGTGGAACACGCGCTTTCGCGTCGACCATGAGTACATCCTGTTATTTCTAAAAGGCAAAAAGCCCAAGTATTTTGATAAACAGCACTTGCTGGTGCCGAGCAAGCACGCAGGCAAGATCTACACCGGAACAGACCGGCTGACAAGCGGCGGTTTCAAGCACATCGCACCCAAGGCGGTCCAGCCGGAAAAGTGCCGAGGCACCGTATGGCGCTATGCTGCCAGCAACACCGAGGGTAACCGGCTGAAGTCTGAGCACCCGGCCACCTTCCCGGACAAATTGGCCGAGGATCTCATCCGGTGCTTCACCGAGCCGGGTGCCATGGTGCTGGATCCCATGTGTGGTAGCGGCACCAGCTGCGTCATGGCCGCCCGGCACGGGCGCAATTATTTGGGGATGGAAATATCCGCAGAATACTGCAAGTTGGCCGAGCGGAGATTGGCGGGAGAATGCGCTGAGGCGCAGCTGGCGGCAGCGAGTATAAAATGAGCACAGTGCAACTGGCAAGAGTGATCAGAAGCGATGGGTGATCAGCCGATCATTAGCGATGTTAGTGAGTTTGTCGATTGGGTTGAAAGCTTGTCTTTTGAAGACTACAGTTCCTGTGTGTATCGTGGCTTGCACGATGAAGCCTTTGACTTGTCATCTGCAGTCTATAGGGAGATAGATGACGATGATCATGACAACCCAAACATACATGCTATTTATAGTCAAAAATTAGATGCTCTACTCGAGGGGGCAAGGGAGAGATTGTATGATGAAATAGGCCGGACACGCCGACTATCTGACTTGGAATTAATGGCCAACTTACAACATGATCACGCCCGCACAATGCTGATAGATTTTAGCTGAAACCCACTAACCGCCTTGTGGTTTTCCTGTAGCACAGGCAACCTTCCAGGGCAAGAAAACAGCAAGGCGCACACGGGAAAATCGTAGCACTTGACACCAGCCAAACTATTTTTAATGATTTGAGCCATGATGCGCTGAACAACGGCGAGAAGGCGCGTCTGGATGAGTTGATTAAGGTCAAGCCACCAGCCTCAGAGGAGAGCAGAACTTCCATGCCATCAATGCCTCCGGAGTGGTACAAATGGAAGAGCCAACATTTGACGGATAGAACCAAAGCGCAAGATTCTTACTTCATATTGGGCTGGCCTGAAGATCCCAAGGCGCTTGGGGCGGCCGGCCAAAGTGTACTGATAGATAAAGCATCAAAGCAGCGTATATTAGATCGATTAGAAAACTATTATGGCATTGAAGCAACCAAATTATTCCCTGACCCTCATGGCTATGCAAGGTGGTACAAGGTGCGCACACCATCAGCAGATTTTTTCATAAAAAGAGGTATTGAATCTAGTCAACAAGGCAAATATGAAGAAGCCATATTGCGATACAATAAAGCCATTGCACTAGACCAGAATAATGCGACTGCCTATCGCAATCGCGGCTATGCAAGAAGACAGTTGGATCAACATGAAGACGCGATTGAAGATTATGATCAGCCATTAAACTAGACCCAAAGAATTCGGCAAGCTATCACAATCGCGGCTATGCAAAAGTGAAATTGGGGAAATATGAAGACGCAATTGAAGATTATGATCAGCCATTAAACTAGACCCAAATGAATGCGGCAAGCTATCACAATCGCGGCTATGCAAAAGTGAAATTGGGGAAATATGAAGACGCGATTGAAGATTATGATCAGTCCATTAAACTAGACCCAAAGAATTTGGCAATCTATCACAATCGCGGCGTATTCAAAAGTGAAATTTGGGGAATATAAAGACGCGATTGAAGATTATGATCGGGCCATTGAACTAGACCCGAATGATTCGGAAAGCTATCGACAGCGCGGCTATGCAAAATTTGAATTGGGGAAATATAAAGACGCGATTGAAGATTATGATCAGTCCATTAAACTAGACCCCAGGAATTCGGCATATCGCAATCGTGGCGATGCAAAAGTGAAATTAGGGGAATATGAAGACGCGATTGAAGATTATGATCGAGCCATTGAACTAGACCCGAATGATGCGGCAAGCTATAACAATCGCGGCACTGCAAAAATGAAATTGGAGAAATATGAAGACGCAATTGAAGATTTTGATCTGGCCATTGAACTAGACCCAAATAATGCGGCAATCTATCGCAATCGCGGCGCGGCCTATAACAGCTTGGGGCAACACGACAAGGCAAGCGCTGATTTCGACAAAGCACGGGCTCTAGAAAACACACAAAACACAGACTAAGTTGCCACCCCACATCTTTACACAGTCCCGCCTAGTGCGAGCTCCCACTCACCCCCGCCTCGTGAACACCGGCCTGTCCGCGGTCGAATCGCCAGCCGAGTAGCAGTAGCCGCCCTCCACGAAGTCCACCACTCTGGCCGTATCCTCCACCCGCTGCCGCACGACCCATCCGGCCATGGCACCGCGCGCCCGCTTGGCGTAGAAGCTGATCATCTTGTAGCGGCCATTCTTGTAATCCAAAAAGGCCGGGGCTATCACCGGTACCGCCAAGTCGCCACTGTCCAATACTTTGAAATACTCGTTGGAGGCCAAGTTTAACAACGCGCCGCCGCCGACCGTGCCTAAGGCCTTGGTCGTCGCCCTCGCCAAGCGATCGCCCCAGAAAGCATAGAGATCTTCGCCCTTGGCGTTGGCCAGGCGTGTGCCCATCTCCAAGCGGTAGGGCTGGATCAGATCCAGCGGGCGCAACAAACCGTAAAAGCCCGACAGGATGCGCAAATGGCGCTGTGCAAAACGGAAATCCTCAGTCGAGAACTCCGCGGCCTGCAGGCCGCGGTAGACATCGCCTTTGAAGGCCAAGACCGCGGGACGCGCATTAGCCGGACTGAAGGGCGTGCTGAAAGCGCGGTAGCGCTCGCAGTTCAGCCGTGCCAACGGCTCGCTCACTCCCAGCAAGGCCCCCAAGCGCGATGGCGGCAAGCCCCGCAGCTGCCCCGCCAACTCGGCGGTCTCGGCTAGGAAGGTGGGCTGGCTGTGGCGGCGCGTCGCCAATGGCGATTCAAAATCCAGCGTCTTGGCCGGGGACAGTACGGCGAGCATGGTGTATTCCGCAACGTGTCGGCGGCAATTATAGCAATTGACATGAATTCAGGCGCATCGCCGCGCCGCGGCCCAAAGCTCTTCTTTATAATGTGACGAACACTCTGGGTACAGTCACTCCCGACTCCTGTCAGCAAGTGAGATAATGGCAAAGATGGCGCAGCAAGCGGGCAAGGCAAGTGACATCGCCACCGAGCGCCTACCGCTCTGCGCCTGTGTGCTAACCGTATCGGACTCCCGCGGCGAGGCCGAGGACAGCTCAGGAGCCTATCTGGTCGAGCAGCTGCGCGCCCACGGCCACCAGCTGCACGAGAAGCGCATCGTGCCCGATGATATCTACCGCATCCGCGCCGTGGTCTCGGCCTGGGTCGCCGACCCCGAGGTCGAGGTGGTGCTGGTCAACGGCGGCACCGGCTTTTCCGGGCGCGACTCGACGCCGGAGGCTGTGGGTGTGCTATTCGATAAGGAGATCCTCGGCTTCGGCGAGCTATTCCGCCACCTCTCGCTGGCGGACATCGGCTCGTCGACGATACAGTCTCGAGCCACGGCCGGGCTCGCCAACAGCACGGTCATCTTCTGTCTGCCGGGCTCCACTGGTGCCTGCCGCCTCGCTTGGGAAGAGATATTGGCCGAGCAGCTGGACAGCCGCCACCGCCCCTGCAATTTCGCTGGCGTGCTACGCGGTGCCGGACACTGACATCGACATGATGGTGACCGAAACCAACCCCACCCCACCACCACCCCTACCGGTCGCACTGGCGCTGAAACAGATGCTGGCGGAGCTGGCACCGCTCAGCAAAAACACAGAAGAGCTGGGACTGGTGGCCGCCGCAGGCCGGGTGCTGGCCGCCGCGCAACAGGCGCTGGTCGCCGCGCCACCAGTTGACAACAGCGCCATGGACGGCTACGCCGCCCGCGCCGTCGATTTCGCCCACCGTACGCCACTGCCTGTCGCCCAGTACCTGCCGGCCGGTGCCGAAGCGCAACCGCTGGCTGCGGGCACAGCCGCGCGCATCTTCACCGGTGCACCGATGCCGAAGGGTGCCGATGTGGTGCTGCCACAGGAGCAGGCGACGCTCAGCGATGCCGGTGTGGCGGTGGCGGTGGACGACGAGCCGCCGCCCGCTGGGCGCTATGTGCGCCGCCGCGGCGAGGATTTCGTCCAAGGCGCACCGCTGTTGCCCGCTGGCCGCCGCCTGATGCCCCAAGACATCGGCCTGTTAGCTGCGGCGGGCATCGCCAGTGTGCCGGTGCGCGCCCCGCTGCGGGTCGCCGTGCTATCCACCGGCGATGAGCTGCTGGAACCCGGCGCTCCACCCGCATCGGCACCGCGCTGCCCATACAACTCCAACCGCCCCACCTTGCTCAGCCTGATCGAAGCACTGGGGATGGAAGCCGTGGACGGCGGCATCGCCCCCGACGACCACGCCATGCTGAGCGAACGTCTCGATAGCTTGGCGGCGACGGCAGACTGCATCATCAGCACAGGCGGCGTCTCGGTCGGCGAACGCGACATCCTGCGCATGGTGGTGACAGAGCGCGGTGGCACCAAGCTGTGGCGGGTGGCGATCAAACCCGGCAAGCCGTTGCTATTCGGCACGGTGGGCGAAGTGCCGCTATTCGGCCTGCCCGGCAATCCGGCAGCGGTGTTCATCTGCTTCCGCGTGCTGGTGCGCCCCTGTCTGTTGCGCCTGCAGGGTGCGGAGCCAGAATCCACACCGACACTGCGCGCCCGCGCGACTTTCGACCGCGTTGCCAACCGGCGTGAAGAATATGTGCGCGCCGCACTGCGACAAGATGCCGATGGCGACATCGCTGTGCACCCGCTCTCGCATCAAAGCTCGGGCGCATTGCGCCCGCTGGCCGATGCCGATTGCCTCGCCCGCATCCCGGCCGATGTGGCAATCAGCGCGGGCGATTGGCTGGAAGTATTGCCGTTGCGGGAGGGGTGAATCGTGCCAAACTACTCGCCCCTGACTGACTGGCGCTCCAATTGCGCCCGCTCCGCCTCGAACTCCTTCATCATGCCTCGCAAGCGGCCCGAGAGTAGCAGCACGGCGATCAGATTGGGAATCACCATCAGACCAAAGGCGATGTCGGTGAAGGCGATCACCGCTTCCAATTTCCATACGGCACCGACGAAGATGGCCGCCACAAACAGCCACTTGATCGGCTCCAGTATGCGGTCGCCAAATAGGTGACGGGCGGATGTCTGGCTGTAGTGGAACCAAGTGATCGCGGTGGAAAAAGCGAACATGCTGGCGGCGATGACGAGGAAGTAGCGCCCAAAGCCCGGCAAGAAATGCTCGAAAGCCGTGGCGGTCAGCGCTGCGCCACCGAGCCCCTCCGCCGAGCCGTAGAGACCGCTCAGAACGATGACAAAACCGGTGGCGGAGCAGACGACGATGGTGTCGAGGAAGGGCTCCAACAGGGCGACATAGCCTTGGCGTATCGGGGTCGCACAACGGGCGGTGGCGTGCATCATCGGTGCCGAGCCGATCCCCGCCTCACTGGAGAAGACCGCACGGCGGATACCGGTGATGATCACCGTGCCGACCACGCCACCGGCAGCCGCCTCGCCGCTGAAGGCATCGCTGAAGATCACGGCCAGCACCTGCGGCATGTCAGCGATGTGCCACAGGCAGATGGCAAAGGCGGCCAACACATAGATCCCGCACATGAAGGGAACCAGCAGGCTGACCACCTGCCCGATACGGCGGATACCGCCGATGATCACCGTGCCGACCAGAGCGGCCAGCACAATGCCGGTCATCGTCGGCGGCACATGGAAGTTCACCTGCAGCAATTGGGCGACTTGGTTGGCCTGGAACATATTGCCGCCACCAAAGGCACCGAAGATACACAGCACAGCAAAGGTAGCGGCCATCGGGCGCGCCACGCGATGACCCCAGTTGGGGAAACTCTCCGGCAGGCCACGCGTGATGTAGTAGATCGGCCCGCCGCGCCATGTGCCCTGTGAATCCCGCTCTCGGTAGAGGGTGCCGAGGCTGCACTCGGCGAATTTGGTCGCCATGCCGAGCAGGCCGATCAGCCACATCCACAACAGTGCTCCCGGCCCGCCGACGACGATGGCAATGGCGACACCGGCGATGTTGCCAAGGCCTACCGTGGCGGAAATCGCGCCGAACAGCGCTTGGGCATGGCTGAGATTGCCTTGGTCGCGGTCGGCCGCACTGTCATATTTGCCACGCACAATGTCCAAGGCGAGACCGAAGCCTCTGAATTGGACAAAACCAGTGAACACTGTCAGAAAAAAGCCAGCTCCCAGGCACAGGATGACCACCGGCCAATTCCACACCACGCCGACCAAGCTGTTGAGCCAAACTTCGAGTTGTGCCATGCCTCACATCCTACCGAGATCTTGCTGAGAGATGGCCAACATAATAGCGGAATCTCAGCTCACCAATACTTGGCAGCCTGTGAGACTGTGCCCACGGCGGCCATCAAAGGGGCGCGGGCAATGCTGGCAAGCTAGCCTTGGGTCTTAGGCGCTTCGAGCGCACTCGATCGCCGTCGCAGATGCCGAGGCGCTCCGCCGTGCCGCCAGCCAATTCCAATACCGCCAGCGCCGCCACTGGCGGGGAGATGATACGTTCGGAGCGAGGCTGCGCCGATTCGAGCGCCAAGATACGGCCATCGGCAGCCAAGAACAGCATATCGAGGGGGATCGAGGTGTCCTTCATCCACATGGCGCGCCGAGCGCTACCCGACCACAAAAACAGCATCCCCCGGTCGTCCGGCAGCTGTTCGCGCTGCTGCAGGCCGCGGCGGCGAGCCGCTGGATCGGCGGCCAACTCCACCGCATAGCGCAAGCGCTGTGGCGTGCTGCTACAACGCCCTGTCAGGATGTCGATGCGCTCCAATGGCACCGCCGTATCGGTCGCCAGCGGCGCGGCGGCCTGCGCGACCGCCAAGGCCAGCGATAAGGCGGCTAGCAGCGGCGCAAAAAGCAGCGCCTGCCTAAGCTGTGGCGCTCTCGCAACGCCGGAAAAGTAGCGCCGCATTGGTGCCGCCAAAGCCAAAACTGGAGCTCAGCACATTGTCGAGCCGCACTTGGTCGCGTCTTTCGGTGACCAGCGGCACCGCGCCGAATTCCTCGTCGATAGCCGGGTCGAGTTGGTCGACATTGGCCGAGGCGACGATAAAATTCTCGCGCATCATCAACAGGCAATAGATCGCTTCCTGTGCCCCGGTCGCTCCCAAGGAATGACCGGTCAGCGACTTGGTCGAGCTGAATGGTGGTATGTGCTCGCCAAACACTTCGCGCAGAGCACGCAGTTCTTGGAGATCCCCCTGCGGCGTACTGGTACCGTGGGTGTTGACATAATCGAGTTCCACGCCATCCTCCAACCCATTGCCACCCATCCCCGACAGGGCTTGGCGCATGCAGGCAATAGCGCCGTCGGGAGTTTCGGCCAGCACCATGCCGCCGCCGTCAGCGGTGGCACCGTAGCCCGCCAGCTCGGCATAGATCTGCGGCGCGCCGCGCTTTTCGGCATGCTCGAGCGACTCCAACACCACCATGCCGCCGCCAGCGGCGATGACAAATCCGTCGCGGTCTTTGTCATAGGCGCGCGAGGCGCGCGTCGGCTCATCATTCCATGAGGTCGACAGGGCATGCATGCTGTCGAACATGCAGCTCAAAGACCAGTGCTCGCTTTCACCACCACCGGCGAAGACCACATCTTGCTGACCAGAGGCGATCAATTGCGCTGCATTGCCGATGCAATGCGCGCTGGTGGCACAGGCAGAAGAAATACTGTAGTTGACTCCGCGGATACGAAAGCTGGCCGCCAAACAGGCCGACACCGAGCTCGACATCGCACGCGGCACACGGTAGGGACCCACAGCGCGCAACTTGCCCGCACGCACATGATCCGCCGTCTCGATGACATCCACCGTGGAGTTGCCACCGGAGCCAGCGATCACCCCGGTGCGCACATTGGACACCACATCCGGCTCGAGCCCGGCATCTTCGATGGCCTGTTGTAGCGACAGGCAGGCGTAGACCGAGGCATCGTTCATAAAACGCAAGTGCTGGCGGGCGATATGCGGTTTGGGGTCGACTGAGACGCGCCCAACCACTTGACTTTTCATGCCAACCTCGCAATAGGATTCGGCAAAACTCAGCCCGGAACGCCCCTCACGCATGGATTGGAGCACACTGTGCTGATCGTTGCCGATGCACGAAATAATGCCCAACCCCGTGACAACAACCCGCCTTGAACTACTCATCACCAGCCCCCATCACCCTGCACTATTTCCGAAAGCATCCAAATCGACAAACAGTCCGACCCGCAGATCCTGTGCACTGTACAAGAGCACACCATCGCTCGACATCTCACCATTGGCGATGCACAATGCCATCCCCTCGCGCTCCAAGACGCGCTTGACCTCGACCGAATAATGCACCAACTTGGCTGTCGGACGCACCTGCCCAGAGAATTGCACCTTACCCACCCCCAGCGCCCGCCCCCGCCCGGGATGACCCAACCACCCCATGTAGAAGCCCGTCAGCTGCCACAAGGCGTCCAAGCCGAGGCAACCGGGCATGACTGGATCGTTGTGAAAATGGCAATTGAAAAACCAATGTTCTGGTTTCACCGTCCATTCAGCATCCACCCGCCCCCGTTTGCCACGCTCGCCCACGGTTTCGGCGATATGTGGAATGCGGTCGAACATCAGCATCGGCGGAGCCGGCAATGTGGGGCCATCCGGGCCGAATAGCAAGCCTTCGCTACAGCGGATGAGTTCCTCGTAGGAGAACGCACTGGGCCGCTCAGTTGAGGGCTGCCTCCACGGCAGCTGCGTACGCATCATATTATGAGACAATGCCAAGTCAAATGGTCGCTATGGTCGCTTATGAGTGGCCACACAAACAGCTTATTAGTATAGCATGGCAGGCACATCGACCACGGCCAAAGCCGTATCAATCGCGCCCGCAAGTGCCACCCTCTGGCGATGTTCTCTGGCTGGCTATGTTAAAGTAAATGACCGTACAGCTCGCCCATCAGACAGGCGGCGATCCCCGACAACATCGCCCATTGCCGCCACTCATGCTAGTTCCCTTAATCCTCGCTGGTGGCAGCGGCTCGCGCTTATGGCCGCTGTCGCGACAGCGGCAACCCAAACAGCTGCAAGCGCTGGTAGGCGAACACTCCCTGTTGCGCCTGACGCTGGATCGCCTCGACCAGCTGGAGGCGGCGGCGCTACCGCCCAGAGGCCGCATGCTGATCGCTGGCCACCGCGACTTGGATCTGGCGCTGAAAGCAGAGTTGCACCGGCTCGGCGACGATGCCGCACAGCTGTTGCTCGAACCGGTGGGACGCAACACGGCTCCGGCCGTGGCTATCGGCGCACTCGCCGCCCTTGAGCAATCCCCCGATGCCCTATTGCTGGTGTTGCCGGCAGATCACTTGGTGCGCGATGTCGCGTCCTTGAGCCGTGCGCTGGCAACCGCTACCGAATTCGCCGCCAAGCAACAGCTGTGCACCTTCGGCATCGTCCCGGAAAAACCAGAGACGGGCTACGGCTATATTCGCCGCGGGCAGGTCTTGGACGACGCGCGTGGCGTACACGCCGTCGACCGCTTCATCGAAAAACCGTCCTTGGCTCGCGCCGAGGAATATTGCGAGAGCGGCGACTACTACTGGAATAGTGGTATGTTCTTGCTCCCCGCCACCACTTATCTGGAGGCACTGGATCACCACGCACCCGACATCGCCAAGGCCTGTCGGCAGTCATGGCGCGGTGCCACCACCGACGGCGCAGTGACGCAGCTCGAGCAGGCGGCCTACAGCAGCTGTCGCAGCGACTCCATAGACTATGCAGTCATGGAACACAGCTCGCGCACAACTGTGGTCGCCCTAGCCTGCGGCTGGAGCGACATCGGATCTTGGGATACGCTGTGGCAGGAGGAAGCGCACGATGCCGCTGGCAATGTCGAAATCGGCGATGTGCGCAGCCACCATGCGCGCAACTGTTATCTACGCAGCGAATCGCGCCTGTTGGCGGCTGTCGGCATTGAGGATGTGGTGGCGGTGGAGACCGCCGATGCCGTGCTGATCACATCCCGACAGCACAGCCAAGAGGTCAAGGCCTTGGTGGCGGAGCTGGGCGACACGGGACGCCCGGAAGTGGAGGTGCATCGACGGGTATACCGCCCTTGGGGCTTCTTCGAGCAACTGGCCAGCGGTGATGGCCATCAAGTCAAGCGCATCCACGTCAACCCCGGGCAATGTCTGTCGCTGCAGTACCACTATCAGCGCGCCGAGCACTGGGTCGTCACCGCTGGCATCGCCACAGTGACGCTGGATGAGTCTACACAACGCCTTGCGGTGGGGGAATCAATCCACGTTCCATTGCAAAGCACCCACCGCCTCGCCAACGACACCGATGCTCCGGTCGAGCTAATCGAAGTGCAGATAGGCGATTATCTGGGCGAAGACGATATCGTCCGTCTCGAAGATGTCTATGGGCGCGATACAGGAGAAAAGGAGGACATATGAGTGCGGAGCAACTCAACAAATGCCTGTTTCCGATGGCAGGTTTTGGCACCCGATTCTTGCCGGCCACCAAAACCATCCCCAAGGAAATGCTGCCCATCGTCAACAAACCGCTGGCGCACTATGGGGTCGAGGAAGCGCTCGAAGCCGGGCTGTCTGATATCGGTATCGTCACCAGTCGTGGCAAAGAGGCGATCACCGATTATTTTGATGCCGATACCGTCGAGTTGGCCGAGCAGATCCGGGACTCGGAGCGCGAGGATCTGCTGGCCAGTTTGCGGCACATTCTCAAGAACTGCACATTCAGTTTCATCCGCCAACGTCGGCGACTCGGCTTAGGCGATGCCGTGCTGAGCGGTCGCCCGTTGATCGGCGACCAGCCCTTCGGCGTGATCTTGGCTGACGATTTGTGCATCGCACCGCCGGGGCAGCACGGTGCCATGAAACAAATGGTCTCCATCTTTCAACAATACGGCGGCCAATGCAGCGTGCTCGCAGTGGAGCAGCTGCCCGCGGAGGAACTGCCCCGCTTCGGCGTCATCGAGGCCGCGCCGATAGCGGGCGAAGACCAGCTATTACAAGTGAGCGATGTGATCGAGAAGCCGCCTCTCGGCGAGGCTCCGAGCGACTGCGGGGTAATCGGCCGCTACCTATTGACGCCAGATATTTTCGAGATACTCAGGGGCACCGCGCCGGGGCACGGCGGCGAGCTGCAACTGAGCGACGCGCTGCGCGAACAGGCACGGCAGGGACGCCTGATCGCGTGGCAGCTGCAAGGACAACGCTTCGATTGCGGCGAGGTGGCAGGCTTTGTCGCCGCAGTCAATCACTGTCACGGCCAAAGTGCCGACTAGCCCCCCCCATTGGCCTCCCTAGACTGCTTCAAAGCCTACGATGTGCGGGGCCGCGTCCCCGACCAATTGGACGAGGGACTCGCACATCAGTTCGGCCGCTGCCTCGCCAATTTCCTCAATGCCAGTCAAGTCGTGGTCGGGCACGATGTGCGCCTCAGCAGCCCGGCCTTGTGCCGCGCATTGAGTGCTGGCCTCAACGAGGCGGGCTGCAATGTGTCCTTGCTCGGGCTGTGCGGCACTGAAGAGATCTACTGGGCGGTCGCCGACTTGGCACTTGATGGCGGCGTGATGATCACCGCTAGCCACAACCCGCCCGAGGACAATGGCATGAAAGTCGTCGCTGCCAGATCGCGCCCCATCAGCGCTGACACCGGGCTATTCGAGCTGCGCGATCGCATCGCCGAAAAACGCATCCCGCCACCAGTAGCGACCCCGGGTACGAGTGCACCACTGGACCACCGCCCAAGCTATCTCGCATGCCTGCTCGGCTCCATCGACATCGATGTGCTACGCCCTTTTAAAATCGTCGTCAATGCTGGCAACGGCGGTGCTGGCGCGATCATTGATCAGCTCGCCCCATCGCTGCCGTTTCAATTTGTCCGCCTGCACCATGAAGCGGACGGTCGCTTTCCGCACGGCGTACCCAACCCCATGCTGCCCGAGCTGCGCGGCGACACTGCTCGTGCTGTGCGCGCTAGCGGCGCCGATTTTGGCCTTGCTTGGGACGGCGATTTTGACCGCTGCTTTTTCTTTGACGAGCACGGCGAATTTATCGAGGGCTACTACTTGGTCGGCGCGCTGGCCGAAACCTTTCTGCGTCGCGCTGCGTCCCCCGGCTCGGCGGTAGTGCACGACCCCAGATTGATCTGGAATACCCGCGAAATAGTGGCGGCGCACGGCGGTCGCGCCGTGCAATCGCGTGCCGGGCACGCCTTCATCAAGGAGGTGATGCGCCGCGAAGATGCAGTCTACGGCGGCGAGATGAGTGCGCACCATTACTTCCGCGATTTCGCCTATTGCGACAGCGGCATGCTGCCATGGCTGGCGGTCGCCGAACTGCTCAGCCGTAGCGGCCAGCGGCTGTCCGAACTGGTGGCACAGAGGGTGCGCCGCTTTCCAGTCAGCGGTGAGATCAACCGGCAGGTAGCGGATGTGGCCGAGACGCTACGGTGGGTGCGCAAACACTATACCGAGCAGGCCGAGCACCCGGAAATCGACACCACCGATGGCCTCAGCATGGCCTTTGCAGAGTGGCGCTTCAATCTGCGTGGCTCCAACACCGAGCCGCTGGTACGGCTCAATGTGGAAAGTCGCGGCGACCCGGCACTGATGCGCGCAAAAACAGCGGAGTTGTTGGAGCTGCTGGACTTGCCGGGCTGAGCCCGGTGTGCTCACCAAGCTAAGGTGCGCCCCGCTCGCCATCAGTCAATTCGGCAAAATAATCTGCCAGTGGTCGCAACGCTTCTTCACCGAGCGGTGCCTCACCAGCCAGCGTCGCCCGCAAGCTGTTACCCAGCCATTTACCCCGCTCCACACCCCATTGGTCGAAGGGATTGATCTGCCATACCGCAGCAGCAACATAGACTCGGTATTCGTAAAGCGCCAGCAACGCCCCGAGGCAAAAGGCATCCATGCGTTCCAACACGATGGGGGTCACTGGCCGCGCACCAGCCGAGACGAGGTGGGGTGCCAAACGGTGGCTGTCAGCAGCGCTGATGCCACCCTCCAGCAGTAGCGCCTCAGCGGCATGGAGATCCTGCCCGCCACGCAGCATTGCCAGTTGCGCCAAGGCGTTGGACCACAGACAGCGGTTGGACTCGACGGAGGGACCGCCACTTCCGACCAGCAATAGATCCACCATCACAGCTGCCGTGCCCTGATGCAGAAACTGGTGGAAGGAATGCTGACTTTCAGTGCCGATATCGCCCCATACACTGGGCATGGTGTGCCGCACTATCGGCGCACCATCGGCCGCCACCGATTTGCCATTGCTCTCCAACATTAATTGTTGCAGATGTGCGGGCAAACCGCGCAAGGCGTGGGCATATGGCACAACCACCAGAGCGGGCATATGCCAGCAGCTGGCATACCAAGTGTCCAGTAAGCCGAGCAACACTGGCAACGATGCCATCGGAGCTGCCGAGCGCACATGCTCGTCCATCGCCTCAGCCCCAGCCAACAGGCTGCGCAGCGACTCCGGCCCCGCGCTGAGTGCCAGCACCAGAGACGGTGCCGACCATAGCGAATAGCGCCCACCCAGCGACGGTGGCATCACCAGCAGTTCCTCGACATAGTCCGCTGCAGACAACTGTTCCGAGCTCGCAGTGATTGCCACGAAATGGCACCGGAGTCGCTGCTGCGGGCAACCGGAAGCGCGCAGCCAAGCGCGCGCCCGATCGATATTACACAGGGTTTCCTCGGTCTCAAAGGAACGCGAGACAAGCACGAATAGGGTTCGCGCCGGATCCAGCTCTCCCCGCAGCTGGTGCCAAGCCGTGTCGTCGAGACTGGACAGGAAATGGCAGCGGCAAGGTGCCGCCGCCGGTGCCAACGCCTGCACCAACAATTCTGGAGCGAGACGCGAACCACCGATGCCTAGCTGTACAACATCGCGGATCGGCTCATCACTGTGACCGCGCCACTCGCCGCCATGCAAGCGCTGGGCGATGGCCTCGACGCGCTCGCGTAGCAACTGCAATGCACGCCACTCCTCGCTCAGCCCTGTCGGTGCTCGGCTGGCACGCGCTAGCCAATGCAGCGCGGGGGTCCGCTCGCTATGATTGACTATCTCACCAGCAAACAGCGCCGACAACGCTCGCTCGACACCGGTGTCACGAGCCAACTGCTCAAGCAGTGGCCAAGTCTGTTCCGTCGTCAGCTGGTGGGATAGATCCACTCCCAAGCCAGCCACTTTCCACAGCTGCGCCCCCGCCCCGCGCCGGGCGGTCGGAAGGCTGCGGAAATCGACCGAGCGCAGCGCTTCCCGGTGTCGTTGCAGGGTCTCCCAGCACGCTTGCACCGAGTCAGGGGTCATCGTCAACGATTGCGGGTCACAGCTTGTTCTGCCAATTCGCGTAGCGGCTGCGTCGCTCGGGAAATCGGCACCCCATCCAGAGCAGCCAGCGCATCAGCTTGGTAGCGGCGAGCGCAATCCAACGCTTCCTCGGCACCACCGGTCTCCCGCACCAAGGCGATGGCTACATCCTGCACTGCGTCTGTAGCGCGGCGCGTCAGCGCATCGCGCAGCATCTCGCCAACAGCGCTGGACGCGCTACGCAACGCCAAAATTAGCGGTAGCGTCACCTTGCCAGCGGCAAAATCAGAGCCACAAGGCTTGCCAACCACGGCTTCCTCGCCGCGATAGTCCAGCACATCGTCGGTGATCTGGAAGGCCAACCCCAAATGATGCCCAAAGCGATGGAAGCACTGTGCCGTATCCGCCGACACCTCGGCCAACAGGGCGCCCGCGTGGGCGGTGGCGGCAAACAGCGCCGCCGTTTTTCTCTCAATCACCTGCAAATAGCGCTGTTCGGAGAACTGCGAGGCATCATGACAACCGGATAGCTGAATCACTTCGCCCTCGGCCAGCAAATGCATGGCGTCTGACAGCACACGCAGCGCTGGCGGCGAGTCGACGCACACCAGCAACTGCAGGGCGCGGGAATAGAGGAAATCACCAACCAGCACCCCCGCTGGGTCGCCCCATGTTGCATTGACGCTGGGCAGGCCGCGGCGACAGTGGGCAGCATCCACCACATCGTCGTGCAACAAGGTGGCGCTGTGTAGCAATTCAGTCACTGTCGCCAATTGGATATGACAGGTGCCAGCATAGCCACAGGCATGGGCGCTGAGCAGTGACAGCCGCGGGCGAAGCCGTTTACCCCCCGCTTTGATCAGCTGCCCACCCGCCTCTGATACCAAGGGTGCCGCCGACTGCAGCTGCTCCATCAACAAGCGCTCGGTCGCGGCCAGATCGGTCGCCAGCCAAGCCGGTGTACCGCAGTCCTGCTGCGATCGATTCTCGCCGTACTCTGGCTGTGCCAATGCTTTCATCAGATGGCTAGTCTAAGGGAAAGCGCAACGGCAGACTTGCTACAATTTGAACGCTCACCCCGCCAATGCTCACCACTGCGCCGGAATAGCTCAATTGGCAGAGCAGTGCATTTGTAATGCACAGGTTGTCAGTTCGATTCTGACTTCCGGCATGTCGTCGGCATGGGCGGGGTCAGCTGGCGGCGCTGCGGTAGCCCGAGCTCAGGGTAGCGCCACAGCGAGGCCATCGAGCACGAGCTGCGACAGGCAGTGCATTTGTAATGCACAGGTTGTCAGTTCGATTCTGACTTCCGGCATGTCGTCGGCATGGGCGGGGTCAGCTGGCGGCGCTGCGGTAGCCCGAGCTCAGGGTAGCGCCACAGCGAGGCCATCGAGCACGAGCTGCGGCAGATAGCGGGCACTGGACGGTAAATGTGGCCGTAGCCAGTCACCGTCGCCACCGGTGAGCAACAGTGCGGGCGGTGCGCCAAGTGCTGGTGCCGCCGCCCGCATGGCGTGGCTTACCAAGCCTACCATCGCGCCCAACACCCCGGCGGCGATGCCGTCCTCCGTGTTCGTGCCCGCTACGACAGCTGGTACCGACGGCAGATGAGATGGCAAGCCAGCTGTGCTGCCCGCCAAGGCCGCACGCAAGGCCCGCTGCCCAGCGAGGATATAACCGCCCAAGTGGCGGCCATCTGCGCAGACCAAATCGACGGTTAGCGCACTGCCGGCATCCACCACACACAGACCGCCGAGTTGGACGCGCCGCGCCGCCAACAGCGCCAACCAACGGTCACTGCCAAAAGTGCTGATCCGTTGGTAGGCACAGCGCAGACCATCCCATTCCGACCGCACGCGCGCCACCTCCGGCTCCACGCGCCAATGCTCACGGCAGGCTCCCAACAGCTGCCGCTCGCGCTCCGCACCACCGACGCAGCTGAGCCGCACACGGCGCAGCTCGGCAGCCACAGCTGGCGGCAGCTGAGCGACCAAGGAATGTAGTGCCGCAGCACCGTGCCCGAGTACGGCACCGCTGTGCGCAGACACCGTTCCAGCGCTCGGCAACAGCCGCCACTTGAGGCGGCTGTTGCCTTGATCCAGCTCCAAGATCACGGCGGGGCTATGCGTAACGACAGCTCGCCACCAACGAGGCGTCGGCGCTCGCTGCCGACGCGCAACCACAGTGCGCCTTCCTCATCGACGCCCTCGGCAATGCCATGCAATTCCTCGTGACCACGCCGCAATACCACCGCCTGCCCGAACGACGCATCCTTCTCCTGCCAACGCTCACGCCAAGCGGCAAAGCCGGATCGACCATAGTCGGCAAATAGCGCCAACACCGAATCCAACAACGCGGCGGCGAGGGCATTGCGCGAGGGACGGCTCCCTGCTATCGTCGCCAAATCCGTCCACGCTTGGTCGATGGCGGTATCCGCCTGCGCCACTGGCAGAGCGACATTGACACCGATGCCGGTGACGAGCTGGCCAGCGCCGCTGGGATCACCGCTCCACTCCAGCAGGACACCAGCCAGTTTGCGCCCCCGCCACAGCACATCATTGGGCCATTTGAACTGCAATTGAAGCGGCGCGCAGAGGCGCTCCAGAACCTCAACCACCGCCACCGCCACCGCCAAACTCAAGCCCCCCACACTGCCAACCCCGCTGTCAAAGCGTTGCAGAAAGGAGACATAGAGGCTGGCACCGTAGGGACTAAACCAAGACCGGCCAAGACGACCGCGACCCGCTGTTTGGCATTCGGCCAGGCAGACATAGCCGCTGCCGAGCCCTTGGTCGGCGCGTTGCTGGGCACGCAGATTGGTGGAATCCACCACCGATAACAGCTCCAAGCGCGACAAACGCTGCCTCGTGACCGGTGCCAGCTGGGCGACGATACGCTGCTGGTCGAGCAGCTCAATTCCGCCCGACAGGTGGTAGCCCTGCCCTCTGCGCCCTGCCAACGGCAGCCCCAATCGGCGCAGGCGCTGCGCCTGCTTCCACACGGCGGTGCGACTGACTCCGAGGCTTTTCCCCAGCGCACCACCCGAATGGCAGCGGCCATCGGCGAGCTGCTGGAGCAAAGCCTGAGCGAGCGGGGAGAGGCTCAATGAGCGACGGGCTCCGGGCAGGACACCCCGGCACCCCCTAAACCGCAATAGCCACCAGGATTTTTGGACAGGTACTGCTGATGGTAAAGCTCGGCGTAATGGAAAGGCATCGCCGGGACGATCTCCGTAGTTATCTCCCCGTGGCCAGCCGTCCGCAACGGTGCTTGATAGCGCTCGCAGGCGGCTGAGGCCAGCAGCTGCTGCTCGCTGTCGTCACACAAAATGATCGAGCGATACTGGCTGCCGATGTCGTTGCCTTGGCGCATGCCTTGGGTGGGATCGTGTCCCTCCCAAAACGCCTGCAACAACGCCTCGTAATGGATGCGTTGCGGATCGTATACCACCAGTACCACCTCGGCGTGGCCGCTGGTGCCAGTGCAGATCTCGTGGTAATCCGGCTGTGGCGTATGCCCTCCAGCGTAGCCAACCGCCGTCGATACAACACCGGGCAATTGCCAGAATTGGCGCTCAGCACCCCAGAAGCAACCCATGCCGAACACCGCCAGCCCAGAGTGATCTGGAAATGGCGGAACCATGGACAAGCCAAGGACAGCATGAGCCCTCTGCGCTGCAGGCCAAGGCGGCTCCACCACCCACTGTGGCATGGTCGCTGTCGCCATGGTCCGACATCCCCAAAAGCTTGATGACAATAGATCTAGACTACAATATCAGGGATTGCAAATGCGCGGTAGGCGGGTGTAGTTCAATGGCAGAATGTCAGCCTCCCACGCTGACGGTGGGGGTTCGATTCCCCCCACCCGCTCCGTGGCCGCCAATCTGCCGGAGTCCCGCCACAGCACAGTGAAGTCTCGCCGCGCGGCATCCCGCGCCGCCATCGCCGTCAACCGTCGCGCACGACACGATTACCACCTAGACACACGCTTTGAAGCTGGCTTGGCTCTGCGTGGCTGGGAAGTCAAGAGCTTGCGTGCCGGACGGGCACAGATCACCGATGGCTATGCCGTGGTACACCGGGGAGAAGTCTGGCTGATCGGCACTCGCATTGAGCCACTTAGCGGTGCGAGCGCCTCTCCTGAAGAGACCGACCGCCGTCGCAAACTGTTGCTGTCGCGACGCGAGATCGAAGTGCTACAGCGTACGCTGCGGCAGCGCGGCCACAGCTGCATCTGCCTGCGCCTCTACTGGAAGCGACACTTGGTGAAATGCGAACTGGCGCTGGTGCGCGGCAAAGCCGAGCACGACAAGCGCGTGGCGATCAAAGAGCGCGAATGGCAACGTGAACGCCGTCAGTTGCCGCGCAGGGGCAGATGATGTGCGGGCGCTAGCCGCCGCTAGCATTCATGAAGCGCAATAGTGTCGGTGCTTCGTCGAGGCGGAAATCATGGCGCTCTGGCTTCAGCGCCATGGCCGCGCAAATCGCTTCACACAACCGGTCGCTGTCACCGGGATAACGGCGCACCACCACACGCAAATCCACCGAATGCTCGTGCCCCAGACAAAGCAATAGTCGACCGTCTGGCATCAGCCGCACCCGGTTGCAGCTGGCGCAGAAATTTTCACTGTGCGGAGAAATGAAGCCGATGCGGGTCGCACTATCGCCCATGCGATAGTAACGGGCGGGGCCACCGCTGGATTCAGTCGAAACGCTCAGCGGGTAACGGCGCTCGATCTTTGCCCGGAGCTCGGCGCTGGGGCAGAAGGAAAGGGCGCGGTCGTGATCGCTGATCTCCCCCAGCGGCATCTCTTCGATAAAACTGATGTCGCAGCCCCGGACACGAGCAAAATCAACCAGATCCAACACTTCGTCGTCATTACGCCCACGCAGGATGACGCTGTTCAATTTGACCCGCTCGAAACCAGCAGCCAGCGCAGCATCAACGCCACCCAGCACAGATCCAAGCTCCCCGTAGCGGGTCAATTTTCGGAAGCGGTCGGCACGCAAACTGTCGAGACTGATGTTGACACGGCGCACACCAGCAGCGCGCAGTTCCACCGCACACTGTGCCAAACGCGTGCCATTGGTGGTCAACACCAACTCACCAAGCCCCGGCAACTCTCCCAGCTGATGCAGCAAGCCCAACACCCCATGACGCACCAAAGGCTCGCCACCGGTGATACGTAATTTGACCACTCCCAAAGACACGAAAGCGGCCGCAACATCCCGCAGTTCCTCCAGACTCAGCAACTGTGCCCGCGGCAGGAAGCGCATCTTCTCCGTCATGCAATAAACACAACGTAAATCGCAACGGTCGGTGACCGACACGCGCAGATAGGAAATACGGCGACCGAAGCGATCTCCCAAAACTGTCCCGTCATCAGCCATGGCGGTCCTCAGGCCCTTGACTACTCACCGTCCCATGCGCAAAGCGAGGGCTTGCAGTAGCAACAGCGTTTCATTATATGTCTCCCAGCAGTAATACGCAGTTGCGAAAAGTATGGCATTATAACTATCAGCAGTCCTGAAGTTCTGCCAATAAACCCATATCAATAATGAATAAAGCCGTGACAATATTTGCGCCGCACATGGGCGGACACGCCCCCCACGTGGCAGATGGTTACCGTTTTGGATCCTAGAATCAAAGCCATATGCCGCCGGATGGCACTACGCACGGGCGAAGTGGCGGGGCAGATCGCAGCCCCCATAGCGCTGTTGGCTGGCGCGTTGGCTGTCACGATCTATCTGGTGCCTTGGCGCAATATGAGTGACATAGTGCCATGGGTGCCAAACAGCGTCAGTGAGCGCATGTTGAGCATACAGCACAACACCTATGAAACGTTGGCTGGCGGTGTCGGCGAAGAGACTCCTTCGGCATTGACATGGGTATGGGGTGGCACCCACGACTGGTCAACCTACTGGGGCCTGCGCCCGCTTGAACACTGCGATCCCGTCGATGGCATTGAACCGATATGCGGAGGCGGCTTGGCGAATCCGCGTCATCTCTCTGCCATCCCCGGGAACCGCTACCTATTGATCAGCGACATCACCCCGGACGAGCCGGGTCAGGAGAGGGTCGCCAGACTGTTGACTCTAGATATGGAAACCGACGAAGTGCGGCAAATTAATCCGATATTCGCACCCCAAAAAGGCTGGGGCGATCCCGGCTGCTCAGCGCCCACCACCCACGACTTGCACGTGCATCACACAAATATCTCTCGACTACCCGCCGGAGGGTGGCAGGTGCTGGCGACTGCGAATAACCGCCACACAGGCGGATCAGTGAATTTCATGGAATTGTCATGGGATAAGGCCAGCTTCCCGCAGCTGACATGGCGCGGCTGTGTCTCAATGCCCAATATGGTGATCAGCCAGGCCATCGCGCTGCCCAATGGGAGTGGCTTTGTGGCGACCCAAAGCCATCCGGTCGATATCGCACCGAACAAATTGGCTCACCTCATCCGTACGCGGAATATTGAGATCGGGCGCGTTGTCGTCTGGCAACGAGGTCAGCGGCTACGCGTTTTGTCGAGTGCTGTCAGTTACGCACTGCCGATCGGAGTGTTGGTGTCTTGGGATAGCCGCTCCGTCTATACCACCCAGATCGGCATCGGTGCCGCTGTGGTGCGTCGGCACAGCTTGCCCAGTGGCAAATTACTTGCCGAGCAGGAGTTGGATCGCCCATGGGGGCTCAATTGGTCACCTCGGGGCGACCTGATAGTCATCAACTGGGATGCCTCTGTTTTAGAGCAACAGCTGTGCTATGGGCTCAGCAATGCCGATCCCTGCGCCACCAAATTCAGCTTGGAAGTGCTCGACCCAGAAACTTTGGAGCCACTGGAGACCATGATGCGGCATCGCGGCCCACCGATGGGCGCAGTGACACATATCGTGGTGACGCGTAACGACACCTTATATATGAGCAGCTTGCGCGGCAGCCGAATTGCACGCACCACTTGGCCTCCGTCGAAGCGCCACCGGCAGGCCACCGTCATCAGCAACATTTCCAACGGAGAGCATGTGCGGAATCACCAATAGTCCGGCATTGCCAACTGCGCTAAACCAGTGGTTCCAGTGTGCGGATTGCTCACCCTCGGCCGGTCTTTGCGAGCTCTTGAAATTTACTGGCAAATCTGCTTTAATCGGGGCAAAGCTTAAAGCGATGCCAGCAATGTCCCCATGCATTGCGCTGATGTTGCAGACAGCTTATGTGCGCCAAGGAGGGCCCACTCATGAACAACACTCAACTGCAAATACAGCAATTTAACCGCCTCATCCTCAGCTGGCTTGCTACAGCGCATGACCGCGCCGTCAACGACATCTGCGCCGACATGGAGCTGGTATGGCAACTGCGGCATCAAAGTAGCGAGAGCCTCGGCATTGAGAACCGCCGCCCGGTTGCGACCATCGACAACGAGGTGTTGCGCCAGCTCGTCAAATTGATGCACGAGCGCAACCACAACGCACAACAGATCGACGAGTCGTTGCGCCTCGGTGCCCGCCATGCCTTGCTGGAAGCCTTCACAGGCATGTCCCGAGAACAATTCAGAGACAGGCTCAAATCGCTTGGCCTATCGCCGAAGCCGCGTGGCCGCATCGAGCTGCTCAGCGAAAAAGAAGAGTCCGAAGTGCAACGTTGTTGGTGCAAACTAGGCCGCCACCAACTCCATGAACTGGACAAATTATGTGCTGTCGCAACCTCCACTGGCTTGAGCTTGGATCGCATATGGGTCTCCTTTGGCGGTCAGTTGCCCGACTGATAGCACGCTGAACAAACGGCTGCGACGGCAGCCCAATTTGATACTCGACGGCGTGCATCCCGAGCTGCACACTGTCCACAACGCATCGTATGGCGGGGCTGGCAAGCCACCGAGTACGACACGGGACAGGGTGCGGCTCAGGGAAGGGCACGATGCACGGATGCAGGCTCCATCGCAACAGCAGCTGGAAATTGGCTACCGTTGTCTGTCTCTGCCTACTGCTCTGTGGCGGGGTCGTGCTGAGTCACGCTGGCGGAGTGGATGACGCAGATGCCTTCGAAAGCCCCGCCGAGGAACGGTGGGAAGCACCATCGCACGGCGACGACCAGCGCGACGGTCGGGTAGCCACCGACGAGCGAGCGGCGACTGGTAGTGCTCCCTATCTGCGTGACGGTCGATACACTTGGGCGCACGGTGCGGCGCGAGCCGATCAACGCCAACCCTTAGACGCCACCATGCGCATCGCCTTCGGCGACAGCATCAGCACCATCGGGCAAGCAGTCGTCGAATTGCTCGCACGCTCAGGCTACCGGCTGGGGCACCGAGATCAGGAGAATTGCCTGCTGGTGCAACAGTTGCTGTTCCGCCAACCCCTGCCCGCCTCATTGCGGGATTTGGGGCCAGTGCCGTTGCTGTCTGGCCTCAACGCCTTGATCGGCATCGCTTGGGGGGTGCATGTCAACGAGTTGGGCCGCACCCTGCAATTGCGCATCCGCCCGGAATATCGCGACGAGCAGTGGCTGGAGCGCTTCTTGGAGCAGTACCGCTCTACCGCGCCAGTCGAGCGGGAAATACTGTTCGCGCCCTTTTCTTTGGCCGAATTCCGCACCCTCGGCGATACCGCGCACCGAGCCATCCAGCAAGCAAGTGCAGCGGCACGTACACGGGACTTGCGGCTAGTGGTACGCGGCCACTCGCACAGCCATGCTGGCTGGGCCACCGTCGAGCAGGCACGCAAGCGGGCACAGACAGTGGCAGAAGCGCTGGAACAACGCGGGGTACGGCGCGGACACATCGTCGTCGAGACAAGCGTCTCCAACCATCGGGAGCCAACGGCTGTACTACGCCACGGTGTGGATATCGAATTGCGCGGCACCCAATCACCAGATCGCACAGCCAACTGCCAGCAACTGCGTAGCGCGGTAGCTGACAGCGCCGATAATCTGCCAAAAACTGGCCATTTCACTGTGCGCCAAGGCTCGCTCAAAGCCAACATTGAACGCCTGCTCGAGAGCTTCTCCCTGCGCGTGGGGCAATGGCTACTCGCAGATGGGGATTATGAATACGACTGGGATATCCCCTACGAGTACCAAGTGCCAGCGGCCGATGCCGAACAAGCCCTGAGTAACTTGCTGGAAAGTTACGACATTCAGCCAACGCTGAACATGCGTGACCGGACGGTCGATTTTACACCTCGCTACGCGCCGAGACGCAGCGGGGAGCCGAAGTAGCTGACATGCGACGGCGACGTCATGCTCTACCGCTCACTCTGTTGTGCAGCGCACTTTGCGGATGTCACGCTCCTGCCGCCATCGAGCTGACAAGCGCAGACGAAGCGGCGGCGCGCCAAGCGCAACAGCTACCCTTTGTGGCGCGGCGCGAGGGTGCCACCCGGGCATCGCCAGTGCGCCGCCACCGCCACGCTGCTTGGCTTGAGCAGCGGGTGCAGCTACGCTACATCGAGCTGCCTGCTACCCAAGCGATCCACGCAGTGCTGGGTGGGCGCCCAACCCACTTCGCCGACGACATTGCGACCGACCCGCTGGTCACCGCGCCGCCCGGCGGCGCATTGCCCGTGCAAGAGCATCTGGAGGCCATCGCTACCCAGACCAACTGGGCCTACGAAATCGGCCCCCACGGCCATGTCGGGTGGACTGGCCTACCCACACGCATATTCCAGCTGGCCTTGCCCGAGCAGAAGCGCCGAGTGCAATTGGGGCAGCCACGCGATGGCAGCTCGGATGACGACGGGAACGCCTCCGGCCTGCAACTGGAACACCAAGTGGAACCCTATGCGGAGATCGACAACAGTCTGAGCGGCCTGTTGCGTGATCACCACTACGCCATGCTCCCGTCGGTCAACAGCGTCTCAGTCACGGCACCGCCGGATGTGCTGGCTCAGGTCGAGCGCATGATCAAAGTCTTCAATCGCGTCGCCCGGCAGCGGGTGCTGGTGGCGCTGGAAATCTACTTGGTCGATCTGACTGACTCCGGGCAGAACAGTATCGATTGGTCCCTGCTGTACCAACGGGCCAGCCGCTACCGTATCGGTGCCACAGCTGCTGGTAGCAGTGCGCTCGACCAAGCGATCACGCCTTTCCAGTTGTCGTTCAACGCAAGTGCAGACGGGCGCTTCAGTGGCTCCGAACTGATCTTCAAGGCTCTGTCGGAGCAAGGTGCCACCAGCTTGGTCTCACGCCCACGCATCGTCTGTCTCAACAACCAAGTCAGTGAATTGCGCCTCAACCGCGTGTCGCCCTATGTGGAGAGTGTGCGACTGACCGAGCAGACCCGCGGCGACACCACCCAAGTGACCCCTGAGATCACCACCGATGAAGTCATCGGCGGCACCACGCTGTATCTGTTGCCAACCGTGGTGGGCGATCAGATCAGCCTGTCGATTTCGCTGAACTACACCCAAGTGACCCGCTTCTTAGCTCAAACCCTCGGTGCCGCTGGCAGCAGCATCAGCCTGCGCCTGCCAGAATACGACGATACCCAATTCACGCTACCCGTGATCCTCGGTAGCGGCGAGACGATCGTGCTGGCAGGCAATCCTCGCATCATGTCTAACCGCCGGGCTCTGCACAATCCGCTACTGCCAATACGGCGGGATTCCAGCCACAGTCGGCGGCAATTGGAAACGGTGCTGTCGGTTACCGCGCATCTCCTAGACCCAATGCTGGCATCACAGTGATGCCAGCACACGGCTCCTATCAATGGCGGGAAAGGGTCACTGGGCATGTGGTGGACTTGGTCATCGGTGCCCCCTCTGAAACGATAAGCGGCATGGGACGCTTGGCGCGCGGACGCCAAATCCGAGACTGCGCCCGACAGCACGAGGCCAGCCACTGCCTCATCCAAGCCGATGTCAGCTATTTCGCCGACAGCGGCGGGCTATGCTTGGCTGCACAGATCGAGCGCCCAGGCAGCCCCTTCTATGGATTCGGTCCGCGCTATCTGCTCTGTGTCCCCTTCGACCAGATGGTGTATCTGTGCAATTGGGAGGAAGGGCTGGCACGTGACGAGCGCGCCGTCACCCTAGAGCGGGCGCGAGAAGAATTGAGCGCGAGTGCGGCTGAGGAGCTTGCAATCGTCATGGTGCCCGTCGGACAATTGGCCGCGCAGCTAGGCGACAGCGCGACCGAAAAACTGCCCCCCTCAGCGTTGTCGTTGCGAGGACGCAGCGCACGGAACTACCGCTATCGCCCAGTGCTGGGTTGCCTGTTGGCACATGGCCTGCCCGTGCCTGCCCACGCTTTGCCAGCAGCCATCGCCACCGCCGCCCTCTTGACAGCGAGCTGGTACGCCGAGTCGTGGACACCGAACCGTGCGTCAACTGCACAGGCACTGGCCAAGGCAGCGCTAACGCTACCGATCTCACTACCAGCTGCTGCGGCCCGCGGCATTCGCGACATCAATCAGCTCGGCAGCCAAATTGCCCCATGGGCACCGGCACTCGGCGTGCACCAGCTGCGCATTAAGGGCACGGAGACACTGATCTCGGGCAGCAGCGCCCGGCGCGACTACAGGCGCAGCCACGCTACAGCGCTCGGTTTTAAAGAAGCTTCGCACGAGGGCGAGACCTTCCGTTGGCGACGCCAGCAACCCGCTGCCAGTCATGTGCGCCGACAACCAATCGCAGCGACCGAACTGGCCACTCTGATGGAGAGCTTGGCGCAATTTGCCAACCTGCAGCTGACAGAACAACGCCGCCGGAGCACCGACTACGGCCTCATATCGCATATCCGGTTGCGTGCAGACCGCGCCATCCACTATCTATTGGCCGAGTTGGCAATGCGGCTCGAGGGAGTGCCAGCACATTTGGTCAACGCAGAAATGCAGTTCGACAGGCGCGGGCGGACGACCCATGTCGATCTGCTCTTGGCCATACCGGCCCGAGGATCTTTGCCATGAAAAGCCCCCCGCTCACCCTGCTCATCGCACTATTGCTATATCCAGTTAGCGCCCGCACCGAGGCACTCACCGACACCGAAACAGTGGCAGCCGAGGCGCTCGAGTACCGCATCGCTGCCGGGCGGCTGCAGTCGCGCCTAGATCAAGACCTCCAATTGTTACGCGGCATCCAGTCGCTGGTGGAAACCGTCGAGCAACTCTCAAGCCGAGCCGAATTAGCGGCGGCGCTGTTGGGGACATCGCCTGACACTGCGCATTTGCGCACCGCTCTGCGCCATCTCCCATCGCCCCAAGTCACCCGCACCGAACCCGCTCCCCACCATCCGTCGACACCGCGACAACAACCCCGTCTGCAGTCGGAAAAAATCGTGCTGGCTTTTTTGCAACCAACCGATTCACAGCAGCTGAGCAAAGTGATTTTCCACATCGGCGCACGCTATGTGACAGCGCATGTTGGCGATACCATACAACTGGGGGGCATCCCTCACAGACTGCGCAAAATCGGCATCGACCACGCCGTGCTGGAACCTGTCGCGGGCGGCCCAGCGCACCGTGTGCACTGGGCTGGCTCCGCCATTGAGTCCGCGCCGTGAAAGCGAGCGGCAGCCGCAAAATCGCAGACGCCAGCGTGTCGGCGCACACACTGCGCGATATCAGCCCCAGCCGACAACCGGAAGTTGTCAAGTGGCTGTGCTTACATCTCGACGAAAACTATTTGGTCAGTGAGGATGGGCGCACCATCTACACCGATCAACCCCGGGCGCGCAACACGCAGGCACTGGAGCGGCTATTGCGCCGCTACCTGCAGAATCCGCCACAGGTGCAGTTGGTCAATCGGGCGGTCTTCGATTCTTTCCGCGACTTGCAGTTAGAGCAGCACCACGCCAACCAAGCGGCTGCAGAAATCCCCAGCGCAACCAGCACGACCAAAGCTGTCGACAAAATCCTAGAGGATGCGATCCTCGCCGATGCCAGCGATGTGCACCTGCGGGTGCGGGAGCGCAACGCCTATGTGCTGTTCCGCATCTACGGTTCGCTGGTCGGCTACGAGACCTATAGCCGTGCGGTCGGCCTGCGCCTCGCACGCACGCTATTCAACCATTTTTCCCGTTCTCGTGGCGATTTCAACGAACATCTACCACTGGATGGCGCCTTCCATTTCCACCATGCTGCACAACGCTACGGGGTACGCCTGAACCTGATGCCGGAGGTGCGTGGTTGCACGATTGTGTTGCGCATCCGCAACCCCCAGATGCGCATCACGCTGGCAGAGGCTGGCTACAACCGCCAGCAGATCGCCGCGATCGGCGAAGCTCTGCGGCGACATTCCGGCTTGCTACTGTTCAGTGGCCCGACCAACTCCGGCAAGTCGACGACGGTCGGTAGCCTACTCGGCGCACTACCGGTGGAGCGCCATGTGCTGTCCATAGAAGATCCGGTAGAAATGCAGTGGCCGTTAGTCTCTCAGATCGACCTGTCAATCTTACACAGCGATGTGTCACTGGACAGCTTGCTGGCCTGCACGGTGCGCCAAGACCCAGACCTGCTGGCGCTGGCTGAAATCCGCGATGCCAAGACAGCGCGCTACGCCGAAAACATGGCGCTGCAGGGGCGCGCGGTCATCGCCACGCTACACGCCGACAGCGTTGCTGGCATTCCCGCACGTTTGGAAAAGTTGGGCATGGATGGAGGGCACTTCCATCTGCCGGGTTTTTTCACGCTCTTGGTCGGCCAATATCTGGTGCCCACACTGTGCCCACACTGCCGCCGCCCAGAGCGTATCGACAGCCACTTCCGGACGCGCTCAGACGCCTTGTTCGGCACTCCCCAAGCCACTGCTTGGCGGCGCAACCGCACGGGCTGCGAGAACTGTCGCAGTGGCTTCTCAGGTCGCACGGTGATCGCCGAAGTACTCCCGGTGGGGCGCGAGCTGCGGCAGCTGTTATTGCAGCGCGACTTCGACGGCATCCGAGACCACATGCGCGCTCGCGGCATCGCCAGCCGCCGCGACCACGCACGTGAAAAATTACTGGCCGGGCAGGTGGATCTCCATGCCATTGAGCGCTATTTTCCACCACTGGAGCAAGAGTCGTGACGGCGCTCGGGTCGACGTTTGGCCGCTTGGCATTCGGTCGCTTGGAGCAAGCGGAATTCCTAAGTCGGCTGGCCTCTCTGACGGGTAGCGGCTTGCCATTGCGAAATTCGCTTGAACTGTTGGCGGGACACCCCCTGTCGGGTATCGAACGCGAACTGGCGAGGCGCTCGCTACAAAATCTCAGCCGCGGCGTGCCCTTCGCCTCTGGCTATAGGGAAATCGGTGGCTTCCCCCAGGACACGGTCGCACTGCTGATCGCCGGCGAAGAACGGCAGGAGGCAAACAGCCTGCTGCAACTGGCTCTTCGCGGCTACCGCGACCGCGAAGATTCACCGTGGCGGTTGATTGTGTTCGGCAATCTACGCTGGTTGTTGACCCTCAGCGTGATGAGCTTCATCGCAGTTTTTCTGTACCGAAAACGCACCCTGTTCAACAGTATGCTGGGTAGTGAGCTGTCTGACGGACGGCGCATCATCTTCGCCGTCGGCGGCTTTTTAGATCAGCATGGATTGAGCGCAGCGCTGGTGGTCACGGGCTTGGCACTGGCCTTGATCCTACTGTTGCGCCACGAAATCGGGCCATTGCGCGACCACTTGGACGAATGGCCACCGTTTTCCGATTACCGTTTTTATCTCAGCAGCCAGCTCGTGCCTCAATTCGCCCGCTTGGTGGAGATCGGACTGCCCCCGTTGGAAGCGGTCAACACTTTGCTACGCATCCATAACGGTCGCTACAAACGCCATCGGCTACACGCTGTGCGTACCGCAATCGCCGGTGGTGCGGCATTGTCCGAGGCCTTCGGCCAGTCCTTACTCGATCGCCCTCATCACTCAACACTGGGAGTGCTATGCGAGGCATGGCCGGGCAAGGTCAGCCACAGCTTCACCCGGCTCGCGGACATCGTGCAAAAGGATTTCCGCGCCCGTTGCCAGCGCCGTGGCCGACTTTTCTGCAGCCTGTGCATCGGCCTGTCCGCACTGCTCAGCTACGGCATCATCGACACCATTTATGCAACGCCCATCCCTCACTAAGGATGCGTTGACTACGGGCACAACCACCGCGCCGCAACGCAAGGAGAACACCATGTCCCCCCACACCCACCCTCTCCATCCACCACGCGCCGCACACCAGAGTGGGCTCAACCTCATCGAGCTGGGACTCGTGTTGTTGATCGTCTCACTACTGGTATCCGGTATTTACGCCAAAGGGAACAGCATCAGCCATGAAGCAAAAATACAACGCGTCATCGGCGATGCGATCCTGCTGTTGACCAAATCATCCGCCTACCGTGCGGATCATGGCAGTTTCTCCAGCATCAGCATCAATACGTTGAATAGCAGCGGCTATTCGACAGCGCCAATCCTCACTGGTAGCGGTGAGAATCCGTGGGGGCTCAACTACACATTGGTCGCCGATACCAGCGACAACGAGCTGCTCAATCTCTCGATCGTAGCGAACAACGCCGCCACCTGCCAACGGCTTAGCAACACGCTTGACGGCATGGTCAATAACCAGCAGAGCATCAGCTGCAACACAGGCAGTAACACCGTGCTGGTCACGGCCCGATGAACATGGCTGAGCTCGGCTTAGCACTCGGCATCGGCAGCTTGCTGGGCACGATCTGGCTACGGCATCAGGATGAGGCCGTCTACTTGGAGCAGGTGGCCGCACTGGAAGCGGTGCTGGTATCGGCTCGCTCCAGTTACCTCGAACACTGTGTCGGCACGGCGAGCAACGTGCCGCTGGTATTGCCAGCGGTCTCTAGCCGCGCCAACCATGGCTGGAGCGCAACGCTATTTACCGGTGGTGCCGGACATCTCGAGTTGCGTGGCGTCGCCCAACGCCACGCCCAACGCTTGGCGAACCGCTTCCAGGGCAAAGCCGATGGTGGCGCACTGAAATTGCCGCTACCAGTGGCCAAACGGCTACCCAGCGCGAGCCACCAGCGGCAATTTCTGCGTCAGTATGCGAGTGCTGATAGCGATGTCTGTGCTCTGCACTGAAGCGCTGCGCTACCGTCGCGTGGCGGGCTTCAGCCTGCTGGAATTATCTGCGGTACTGGGCATCCTCTCGCTGCTGGCCAGCTACTACTATCCGGCTCTGCAGCGCCGCTTGGAAAGCCAAGCGATAGAGCAAACGGCTGCCGGTGCCAAGCTGGTGGCGGAGCTGGCCATCTCATACTACCAACAGCACCAGCACTGGCCGACGGACTTGAACGTCATGGAGCAGGCGCTAGGGCTGGAGGGCAGTTTGGTCAACCGCAACGGCTTTGGAAATCCCTACAGCATCGAGATTTTCATGGAGCGCCAGCTGGCCATCGTCACCCAAGTGGACAGCGACGCACAGGCGCTACAGCTGCAACAGCTATTGCGACCCTTGGCCTCTGTGGTCAGCGCAACTGTCACCGTGATCGTGCCCGGACCAGGCACCGAGAACACGCATTTGTCGCTGTTGCCGCTAGACGGTTCGCGACCGATGACCGGCCACTTGGACTTGGGTGGACATGCCATCGCCAACACCCAATCGATCAGCACCACCGGGCAGGCAGTGGTGAGCGTGCGCAACCGGGACGGCACGGGCAGATTGAGCGCTGATGTCGTCGAGGCAGATCAACTCTCAGTGACAGAATTCCGCGCCCAGCGCTTCATCTACGCACCATGAACCGCAATGCATCATTCATGCACATGGTGGCGACCGCCTTGGTGCTGAGCGCACTCGGCACCCTGTTGCCGTTGCTACTAAGGGGCGCGCCATCGGCGGCATGGACCTGCCCAGAATCCTTGTCTCGAAGCATCTATCTGGACTGCGGGAACTTCCCCGACGATGTCGACATCATGCGCGTGCCAGCTCATAGTTCGGGCACCGTGGTCGCACGTTGGGCACTATCGCCTTATATCGAACCCAAGCCCTACCCGTGGCGGATCATCAATAACCACGACGCAGACATCGCCGTCTTCTTAGGCAGCAAGACGGAATTCGACAGTTTCCTCGCACGGGTGCCCAATGACCCGGCACTGGCAGTCTGCGAAGTCAAGGATCGAGACTGGACTTGGGTCGGCGGTTCTTACCGGCAGTGTACGGATGCCTACGGTAATCCGACCGGCCCGTGCCCATGGGATCAATGTGGCGTGCACTTCGTCTACCGAGCCACCTACTGCCCAGCGGGTTTTAGCCTGTCCTGCGGCGGCACATTCATCTGCAATCCGCCAGGTGCCGTCGTCCTCCACTACACCATCATCGCCAACCCTCCCTGCTAGTCTGGCGCAGAGCCAGCGGGACAGTCGGCACCACCGGGGGCGAGTGGTATAATCGCGGCGCGCTATCGTATGTGGCGTACGCCGTCAAGGGCAATACTTGGGGGGGCTATGATTGCCGGAGATCGCTGTGCGTAGAGGAAGAGCAAATGACTTTTGTCGTCACCGACAGCTGCATTAAATGCAAGCATACGGACTGCGTTTCCGTGTGCCCGGTGGACTGTTTCTATGAAGGTCCCAACTTTCTTGTCATTCACCCAGACGAATGCATCGATTGTGCCCTGTGTGTTCCCGAATGCCCCGTCGAAGCCATCTTCGCCGAAGACGACCTACCGGAGGAGCTGAAGGAATACATGCCGTTGAATGCCGAGTTGGCTGAAACTTGGCCAAATATCACTGAGAAAAAAGACCCTCTGCTCGAAGCCGCAGAGTGGACAGATGTCAAAGATAAACTCAAATATCTGGAACGATAAAGGGGCAACCCAGCTCTTCCCCGCAATACATCCGAACCAATCATACATCCCGTATACACCAACATTGGGCCAAAGCCAAAGAAACTACAGATGAACCCAGCCCATCAGCAAATAACTTTAGTGTTGACATCTTGTGGGCGCTTCGATCTTTTGGAGACAACACTGAAGAGTTTCTTCAGCCACGATGATGCCGAGTTGATCGATCATTTTATCCTTACAGAAGACTCGGGAGACCCCGCTGTTTATCAGGTGCTCGAGCAGTTCCAGAACGCGCAATTCGATGTCATCTTCAATGCAATACCGCGCGGACAATTACCATCCATCGACACCGCATATCAACGTGTCACCACCCCGTATATCTTTCATTGTGAGGATGACTGGCACTTCAGCAAATCTGGTTTTATCAAGCCTTCTTTGGTGTTGTTGGAGGATTTCAAAGAACTGGTTCAGGTGTTGATCAGAGACCCCCGAGAAGGCGCTGTCAGCATCATCGATGTGCCATTGGTTGAGCATAAATCGATTCGCTATCGCCCCATCGATCCCACCACACACCCAATTTGGCATGGCTATTCCTTTAATCCGGGACTGAGGCGCCGATCGGACTACGAGCGGCTCGGCCCATTTCGTCTGCATCTGAACGAGGCCAACATCTCTATCCACGCAAAGGAACTGGGCTATCATGTGGCCGCGCTCGAGAATGGCGGTGTCCAAGATATTGGGAAACACCGTCATGTCTCGGAAATATTTTGGCGCAAGCCAAACGTTGTTCAGAGGCTACGCAATTCTATTCGGAAGCGCAAAGCAACCCTTCCGTCGTGGCCAGATATGACAACATCTTTGCCGATTTCTTGCTTCATCGTCGCACACAATGAGGCCGATCGCATAGAGCGAGCTATGATTTCTGTCAGACAGCTCGTGGATGAAATTATTGTGGTCGATAGTGGATCAACGGATGAGACGGTAAAAATCGCGGAAAGCTATGGCGCAAAAGTGTTTCACCAAGAATGGAGCGGCGATGGCCCACAAAAACGATTTGCCGAAGATCAGTGCAGCAATAACTGGCTACTCAACATAGATGCCGATGAATGGTTGGATATAGAACTGGTGGGAAGTATACGCCGTCTATTTGCACATGGCGATCCCGACAAGCCCGTGTGGTGCTTACGACGCGGAGACATTTACTTTGGTGATCGGGCGATGCGCTGGCATATGAATTTAGAGCACTTGCCCAGACTATATGATCGGAGAAAAAGTCGTTTCACCGCCATTCCTTTACACACATCTGTGTCACGACCAGCAGGTAAAACAGGCACTTTAAATGGCGTGTTATACCATGCGCATGCGCGCAAAGTTGGCCATATGGTGCAAAAAGAGATGCACTATGCCAGAGTCGGTATGCGCGATAGATCTTTGCCTGTTTTAATCATGTCATTGTTCTGTAACTTCCCCCAATGTTTTCTGAAACATTATTTTCTGAGGCACCATATCCTCGGCGGGCAGAAAGGCTTTGCTTACTCTATGATTCGAGCCTATGTGCGCTTCTTGCGCACAGCGATGGAGATTGAAAAGAAACTGGGGTGGACGGAAAATGAGGCGCAGCGCCCCACACTCCCACCGCTGTCTGCCGAGGCTTTGCAAGCGCTGCCTGCCTTAGCACTTTGCGGCTATATCATCGCCTATAACGAAGCGGATCGGATCGGTCGCGCTTTGGCGTCTATGCAATCATTGGCGCGTGAGATCGTGGTGATCGACAGCGGCTCAACCGATGGCACACAAGCCATCGCTGAATCTTACGGCGCACGCGTCATCCATCATGATTGGGAAGGTTATGGGAAACAGAAACAGTTTGCGACGACACAAATTCCCAGAGGATGGGTACTCCATTTGGATGCTGACGAGTGGCTCGATCAACAACTCATCCAATCCATTCGAGAGCTGTTCAAGGATGGCAAGCCAGAGCAAGCCGCCTATGCACTCGGGCGCAATGATGTGTATTTAGGGAGAATTGAGAATCGCACATTTATGAAACGCCATCACTTCCCACGACTTTATGATAGCCGCCAAACCGACTATAACAGCGAAACAGTGGTGGAAGGATTAGATCGCACGGGCTCTAAAATAAAAACCCTAAAAGGTCGTATGTTTCATATCGCGGTCAGGTCGATATGGCAGGTAGCAGAAAAAGAGAACGCGTATTCCGATCTGGAGCAACAACGGATCTCCAAGCCGTTGCGAGTACTGTCTTGGCGTCTATTCTTTGAAATGCCAATATTTTTTGTAAAGTTCTATATTATACGTGGCTGTATTTTCGGGGGATTGCAAGGATTCTGCTATGCAATGATCTACAGTTTCGCACGGTTCCAAAGAATCCTGAAACTGCTTGAAAACCAAGCTGGGTGGCGGCGCTGACAATGGCAACAGTACTGTGTATGAAATGGGGGACAGCGTATTCTGCGGATTATGTCAATATCCTTTACCGTGCAGTGTCAGCTAATTTGGAGCAGCCATTTCGTTTCATTTGTTTGACCGATGATGACAGCGGCTTGGATCGCTCTATCGAAGCCTATCCTTTGCCCGATATCGGCTTGTCGCCAGAGCGTCTGGCACATGGCGGCTGGCAAAAGCTTTGCGTCTTTGCGCCCGCACTGCATCAGATCGAAGGGCGTGTTTTATTTCTGGATGTGGACATTGTGATCACAGGTAGTCTCGATGTTTTTTTTGACTCGCAACAACCACTACTGATCATTAGAGAATGGGCGCAAATTGGGCACCGCCTGATGCGACGGGATCAGGTGGGGGGGAATTCTTCTGTATTCGCCTTTGACCTAGGTGCCCAGGCTCAGATTTATCACGCCTTTATGGCCGACCCAGAAGCCGCCTTTACAAGCTTTCGCAATGAGCAGCGTTTTTTGGTCACGCATGCGCAGGGGTTGGCGTACTGGCCCAAAGGCTTATGCCTCAGCTTCAAGGCGGATCTGATGCACTCCCCGCCATGGAATTTCCTGTGCCGTACTCGCGCACTTCCCAGCAATGTACGCATTGTGGTATTTCATGGCCGTCCGTTGCCGGATGAGGTCTGTCGTGAGGGCTGGTGGGGCAAAGGGCTCCGGCGGGGCTTCGGCAAGGTTGGCTGGGCACAGAATCATTGGCTGACATATAGCGGCCCGCCCTACAACGCGGAATAGCGGGCAGCCAGCATGGCGCACTCAGCCCTTGCAACCAGACAGCTCAAGCGGCACCCAACGACGGGGGTTATTCAATAGCAGCTGGCTGAACTGCGGCGCCTCGGCATAGGCGCTGGCTGTGAGCTCCGCATAGCGGCGCAGCACCCGCTCAACACCATCGTTGCCATAGGGCGGCTCGCCAATCAGCTCCAGCGATGTTTCATAATGGCCGAGCCCGATCCGGCGGCTGTGCAAAAAAAAGATCGGCGCACCCACGTTGACGGCCACCGCACCGAGATCACGGCGCAAACAACGCTCTCCGCCGAGCATCGGCACTTGCACGATAGACCCTGCCAGACTGTCTGGCATGGCGGCGTTGTCGCCGAGCGCGAACACCAAGCTGGGTGTGCCGGTGCGGCGCCGAGCTGCCAGCCAGCGCATAAAAGGTCGTCCGGAATCCAAGAAATCAGCCCGGTATTGCCGGTCGTAGCGGCATAGCAGATTGCGTAAATTGAGGCCGTGCTGACGCTGGAAAATGCCAACGGCTGGCGCTTGGAGCCAAGGGGCGAAATGGAAACGCACGGCCAGCATCGACCACAGGAAGCTGCCCTGGTGGCAACCCAGCAGGAATACCGGACCAGGATGCCCCTGTTGCGAGGCCAGCACCCGCGGCACCTCCGGCGACAACGGTGCCCTGCGACTGGTCAGGAGCGCCGTGTCGACCCACGGTGTGCGCAGCCATTCAGCCAACTGCTCGCCAAAATACAGGGCGCGGCGCAGGCCAACCCAGATCATGTGGCGGCGCGAGCAACCCAGCTCAACATAGCGCATATTGCCAAAGATTCGCCGCCAATACCACGGCTGTGGCACGAGGAACAGCAACGCAAGAGGGCCGATCAGCGCATAGAGCAAGGGTAGTGGCAACAGCCCCAAGTAGCGCAACGCATCCTCGATAGAGCGCAGCTGAGCGGTGCGCCGACTGCCGGACTCGTGCTGTGACGACGCCCGTCTCCTTGACGCGCCGATTGAATCTGCCATATACTTATTAGTCGCCTGTATCGATTTTGGTCGATCGGCTCCCTGCATCGCCTCAAAGGCTGTGCCGAGAGAGGTGAGTTATTTGTCAATTAGAGACAGTTTAGACACTTATAGGTGTGGGCGCTTGTGTTGAGTTCCGGCGGCCCCTCAGGGGGCATCATCGCCAGAGCATATGAAGGCGTTGCGCGGTTAGCGCAATAATAGCCAAATTGGCATAAGCGAACTATACCGTCAATATAGTCAATATAATTTTCGGTGCGTTCAGCCATCGCTCTTTGGCAAAATCATGTGCAGGTAGCCGCTTCGGCGGTTACTTGAACATCATCAAGAAGAGTTTGATCATGGCTCAGATTGAACGCTGGCGGCAGGCCTAACACATGCAAGTCGAGCGCGAAAGCACCTTCGGGTGCGAGTAGAGCGGCGGACGGGTGCGTAACACGTGGGAACCTGCCCGGCAGAGGGGGACAACCCGAGGAAACTCGGGCTAATACCGCATATCTCCTAAGGGAGAAAGGGGGCGCCTTCGGGGCTCCCGCTGCCGGATGGGCCCGCGTAGGATTAGCTTGTTGGTAGGGTAATGGCCTACCAAGGCGACGATCCTTAGCTGGTCTTAGCGGATGATCAGCCACACTGGGACTGAGACACGGCCCAGACTCCTACGGGAGGCAGCAGTGAGGAATATTGCACAATGGGCGCAAGCCTGATGCAGCCATGCCGCGTGTGTGAATAAGGCCTTCGGGTCGTAAAGCACTTTCGGCGGGGAAGAAAAGCCAAGGGCAAACAGCCTCTTGGCCGTGACGTTACCCGCATAAGAAGCACCGGCTAACTTCGTGCCAGCAGCCGCGGTAATACGAAGGGTGCAAGCGTTAATCGGAATTACTGGGCGTAAAGCGCGCGTAGGCGGCTGGGTCAGTCGGATGTGAAAGCCCCGAGCTCAACTCGGGAACTGCATCCGATACTGCCCAACTTGAGTATAGGAGAGGAGAGTAGAATTCCCGGTGTAGCGGTGAAATGCGTAGATATCGGGAAGAATACCAGTGGCGTAGGCGGCTCTCTGGCCTAATACTGACGCTGAGGTGCGAAAGCAAGGGTAGCGAACGGGATTAGATACCCCGGATAGTCCTTGCCGTAAACGATGAGAACTAGCTGTCAGGGCATCAGCTTTGGTAGCGTAGCTAACGCGTTAAGTTCTCCGCCTGGGGAGTACGACCGCAAGGTTAAAACTCAAATGAATTGACGGGGGCCCGCACAAGCGGTGGAGCATGTGGTTTAATTCGATGCAACGCGAAAAACCTTACCACCCCTTGACATCCTCGGAAACCACCAGAGATGGTGGTGTGCCTTCGGGAACCGAGTGACAGGTGCTGCATGGCTGTCGTCAGCTCGTGTCGTGAGATGTTGGGTTAAGTCCCGTAACGAGCGCAACCCTTGTCCCTATTTGCCAGCGGATCATGCCGGGAACTTTAGGGAGACTGCCGGTGACAAGCCGGAGGAAGGCGGGGACGACGTCAAGTCATCATGGCCCTTACGGGGTGGGCTACACACGTGCTACAATGGCCGGCACAGAGGGTCGCTAACCCGCGAGGGGGAGCCAATCCCAGAACACCGGTCGTAGTCCGGATTGCAGTCTGCAACTCGACTGCATGAAGTCGGAATCGCTAGTAATCGCGAATCAGCATGTCGCGGTGAATATGTTCCCGGGCCTTGTACACACCGCCCGTCACACCATGGGAGTCGGTTGCACCAGAAGCGGTTAGCTGAACCTTCGGGAAAGCGGTCGCCACGGTGTGGTTGATGACTGGGGTGAAGTCGTAACAAGGTAGCCGTAGGGGAACCTGCGGCTGGATTACCTCCTAATCGCAATGCGGTCTTGTGCCCTCGGCGCACGGCAGTACACGGTGACGCTCCTCGGAGCGCACGCCTGTGGCTTGCCGCCGCCGTGCCAGCGCAACGACTGCGCCGTGCAAGCCTTCGGCTCAAGCGTCCACACCTATCAGTACTAAACGAATAATCGGCGTGTCCCACCATCATGCTTCGCATGGTCGCCAGCCCTCAGCCAGCTCGCGCAGAGCGACGCCAAGCAGCTCGCGACATATTTTCCGGGTCTGTAGCTCAGCTGGTTAGAGCGCACCCCTGATAAGGGTGAGGTCGGAAGTTCAAATCTTCCCAGACCCACCAGCGGCGAGCCCGCCGAGCATGGTTCATCCCCACGCCTTAGCTCCCTCAGCGTAAAATGACCAGACAGCTGACACCACACCACCGGATATGACCGCTATGGACAGCCCAATGGGGGCCGAGATGCAAAGCACCACCGCAGCCCTCAGCTTCACGCCGTGCGCCGCTGCGCGTGTGCGCCAGCTGGTCGAGGACGAGGGCAACAAAACACTCAAATTGCGGCTCTTCATCACTGGCGGCGGCTGCGCTGGCTTTGAGTACGGCTTTACTTTCGACGAATTTCCCGCCGAAGACGACACGGTGATCGAAGCCGACGGTGCCGCGTTGTTGGTCGACGCCACCAGCCTGCCCTATCTGGCTGGCTCTGAAGTGGACTACGAGGAGGGCCTGCAGGGTTCGCGTTTCGTGGTCAACAATCCACGCGCCACCGTCACCTGCGGCTGTGGCTCGTCTTTCTCATTGGATTGAGGCACACGCCACAATACGCACGCAGCTGATTGACTGTCTACTCAAACCAAGCGAAGCCGCGCCCCCCTCTCTCTACTGCACCCGCTTGAGCCAACCATATTGGTGGAAGGAAAACTTGTTGCGCTTCCACAAGGCATCGTCACGCTTGAAATTCTTGTTCTCTACCAAGAACTCGGCCACCGCCTCGTACGGCCCCCCACCCGGCCCAAAAGATTCAAAGACGGGGTGTCCGTTAATATTCGTGTCCTCGACGACGAGATAAGAGCCGACACCGACGAAATCCTTGTAGGCGGCCAACTCGGCCACGACATGGGCTTTGCTGTGATCAGAGTCCAAAGAGACCAAAACATCTCCGGGCGGCAAATTTTCGCGGATGTCCGCGACCAAATCTGAATCAACCGAATTCCCTTCGATCAACCGGATCCGAGGGTGACTCAGACTGCGCGCCCGCTCAGAAAGTTCGATGTCAACACCATAGACCACTGCGCTGGGAGGCATGCCCATCAGATCCAGCAGCGAAGCAAAATAGAGGATGGATCCCCCATCAAACACTCCGGTTTGGATAATGGCCGCCGGGCGCAGTCGATAGACCAGCTCTTGGTAGAGATGCAGATCCAGTGGACACTGCGCAATACGGTAGCCGAGAAAAGTATTTTTTTGCCATGTGTCGGAAGAATGATAGTACAGATAATGGAAAGCTGAGGCGATAAAAGATTGCGAACACCATGACATCACCCGCCGGAAACCGATCACAATTGATTCTCCAAAGGCGGGCAGCACGGCCAAAATACAGCAAGTTTAGTAGTAGCATGACCACTCTCCAAGACAAACATATAATGCCCGCCCCCACTGCCGATCATCCCACCAGCCAGCGCTAAAATGCTGTGACGATGATCCACCCCAGCGCCCAGCGCCAACATGCCTGAACCCACCGCCCCGGTAGTCTTGGTGGATGGCTCTTCCTGCCTCTACCGTGCCTACCACGCCTTGCCAGCACTCAGCACCCACAGCGGCCAGCCCACCGGTGCCGTGCGCGGCGTCATCGCCATGTTGCGCCGCCTTGCCGGCGATTACCCCGATGCCCAGATGGTGGTCGTCTTCGATGCCCCCGGCCCCACCTTCCGTCACCAGCTCGAAACGAGCTACAAGGCCAACCGCCCGTCGATGCCCACCGAGTTGCGAGTGCAAATCGAGCCGCTATACCAGCTGATCGAGGCGCTGGGCTGGCCCCTGCTCGCAGTGCCCGAGGTCGAAGCCGACGATGTCATCGCCACCTTAACTCGTACGGCGCGCGCTGGCGGTCGCGAGGTCGTCATATCATCCGGCGACAAGGATTTAGCGCAGCTGGTCGCCGCGGGCGTATTGCTCGAGGACAGCCTGCGGCGCGGCGGCGGCGCGGCAGTACAGCTCGATGCCGACGGCGTACGCGAGAAGTTCGGTGTGCCGCCAGAGCATATCGTCGACTACTTGGCGCTGGTCGGTGACAGCAGCGACAACTACGCTGGCGCACGCGGCGTCGGTGCCAAGACCGCCCGCGAGCTGATCGCCCGCTGGGGCGGCATCGACACCATCTATGAGCACTTGGACGAGATCGCATCCAGCGGTATGCGTCGCGCCGACGCACTGGCCAAAGGCTTGTCCGAGGATCGCGACACTGTGTTGCTCGCCCGCCAGCTGGCGACGCTGAAAAGCGATGTGTCACTGGAGCGGGACTTGGTGGCACTGCGCACAGTCGCACCGGACACCGAGCGCCTGCGCACTCTCTACCGGGAATTGGAGTTCCGCACCTGGCTCGAAGCGCTGGACAGCGGCAACGACGAGATGGACAGCGCGGCGGTGAACACAGTGCCCCCGCCCGACTGGGAGCTGGTGCTAGATGAGCCCACACTGGGGCGCTGGCTGGAGGCTGCGCGCAAGGCCGAGCTGCTGTCGGTGGACTTGGAGACCACCAGCCTGCACTACATGGAAGCCGAGGTGGTCGGCATCGCGCTGGCGGTGCAACCCGGTGCCGGTGCCTACATCCCGATCGGCCACCGCCTAGCCAACACGGATCTGCTGGGCTCAGCCAGCGGTAGCAGCTCCTTGGCGGGCGAGCTGGATCCACGGCAGCTGCCAGCAGCAAGGGTGTGGGCAACGCTCGGCCCACTGCTGGAGGACGCCACGCTCTCCAAGCTGGGGCAGAACCTGAAGTACGACCGAGCCGTGCTACTGAACCATGGCATCCAGCTGCGCGGCGTGCGCCACGATACCATGTTGGAATCCTACCTGCTACGCCCCGGCGGTCGCCACGACTTAGACAGCCTCGCCGCCCGCCATCTGCAACGCCAAATGACCTCCTACAAGGAGGTGGTCGGCCACGGTGCCACACAGCTCAATTTCAGCCAAGTGGGGCTGGAGGAAGCCGCCGCCTACGCCGTCGAGGATGCGGTAGCGGCCTTGGAGTTGCACCAAGTGCTATGGCCTGAACTGAAGCGCGCCCCGCGCTTGGCCGCACTCTATCGCGAGTTGGATGTGCCGCTGTCAGCGATACTCGGGCAGATGGAGCGCTTGGGCGCTCGCATCGACAGCGAACAGCTGCAAGCCTTGGGCTCAGAACTCGGCGAGCGGGCGGCGACGCTCGAGGCCCAAGCACATGATATGGCCGAGACGCGCTTCAATCTAAACTCGCCCAAACAGCTGCAGGAGGTGCTCTACGAGCGCATGGGTCTGCCAGCCGGTCGCAAGACACCCAGTGGCCAGCCCTCCACCGCCGAGCCCGTGTTGCAGGAGCTGGCACGCGAACACAAGATCGCCAAGCTGATCCTCGACTACCGCAGCCTAGTCAAACTCAAGTCCACTTACGCCGACCGCCTGCCAGCCTGCGTCAACGTGCGCAGTGGTCGGGTTCACAGCTCCTTCCACCAAGCGGTCACGGCCACTGGGCGACTGTCCTCGGCCGATCCGAATCTGCAGAACATCCCGATCCGCACCGCCGAGGGGCGACGCATCCGCCAAGCATTTATCCCGGCCGAAGGCTACCGCCTGCTGTGCTGTGACTACTCACAGATCGAGCTGCGTATCATGGCCCACTGCTCCGGTGACCGCGGCCTCTCGCAGGCTTTCGCAGAGGGGCGCGACATCCACCGAGCCACCGCCGCCGAGCTATTCACCGACGGCGATGAGGCAGCGGTGGACAACCAGCTGCGCCGCCACGCCAAGGCGATCAACTTCGGCCTGATCTACGGCATGTCGGCCTACGGCTTGGCGCGCCAATTAGATGTGCCGCAGAGCGAGGCGCGGCGCTATATGGAGAGCTATTTTGCACGCTATCCCGGCGTGCAGGACTACATGGAGCACACCCGCGAGCTGGCGCGCCGCGATGGCGCTGTCCATACCCTCTACGGTCGTCGCCTACCGGTCGGTGCCATTGGCGATCGCAATCAGGCGCGCCGCCAAGCCGCCGAGCGCGCCGCCATCAACGCCCCGATCCAAGGCACCGCCGCCGACATCGTCAAGCGGGCGATGCTGGCGGTGGATCGCTGGCTAGCAGCAGAGCAAGTGCCAGCGCGGATGATCCTGCAAGTGCACGACGAATTGGTGCTGGAGGTGGAGACTGGCACCGAGCGAGAGATCGGCAAGCGCATCTCAGAGCTGATGGTGACAGCCGACGGCGGCGAGCTGGATGTGCCGCTGGAAGTGGACTGTCAATACGGGGAGAATTGGGACGAGGCACATTAGGGGGAGGCTTTGGCTTGGTTGCGAAGGATTTTTGGATGTTGGGGGGGGGGTTGACATTAGGGCGATGGGGGGTACGATGTCGCTAGTTCGTCCCCTGCATCAGTTGCGATTCGCGCCTGTTCAGTGCAGACAGCATAGGCAAGCAGAAGCCAGCCGAAACGCCAATCAGTTACAGGAATACTCAGCAATGTTATCCCCCCCCCCCCCGAATAGAAAACTAAGGAAACTTCCACCATATCTCCTTGGTGCGCTCTTGGCATCTGGGCTTGTGCTTTCGGGATGCGCTGATCTGATACTCCTTGGCCTTATAGCAGGCACAGATAAAATTTTGGGTGAGCGAAAGGACATACGAGTAGTTCCCACTCAATACTATTCCCCACAGGGGGTCGCAAAGTTCAAGCGGCTTTTAGTGGTCTCCAGCACGAGTGGGAGTGGGGATGGTCAGCAAGGCCAGCATGTTTTTTGGGGCCAGCACGGCAGTTCATCCATAGGCATGATGCAAAACCGTGCCGTTGCCGCCCTTGCCAAGGCAGGTTATGAGGTTCTAGATCAGTTCGATCTTGAAAAATATCTGCCAAAAGAGGCGGCCAAGGCTCCTGATAGTCGCACGATGTTGCGTGTCGCCAAACAAGCTGGCGCTGACGCGGTCTTAAAATTTACTGTGGAAACAGGCTCGAAGGTGGGCTTCGGTATATTCAGCTCGGCTAGCGGGCAATACATAGGCATCACGAGCGTTTCAGTTCGTTTGATCGATGTGGCACATGAGAACACTTTGGCCATTCTCTCTGCCGATTACGGCTCGCCTCAAAAGCCAACCAAGGTGATGGACACCTTGGCTCCAACACTTACTGCTGTTCTACAGGGTCGTGCCGCCGAATTCGTGGCCGAAGACAACTGATGCCAAGGAGCAACACCAGGAACATTGACACGTATGAAGCCCAACAGATCGGACACGGGCATATGCGCGCTCGTGTTTTGTTTTGTGCCATGGCCGGGCTGTTGCTGGCAACGCTTGGGCCGTTGGCACAGGCAGAGACCAAAGCCTATACCAAAATCGCGCTAGGGCTAGCTTCGCCCACGGAAGTTCCGGTTTTGGAGATTGGTGATAGTGGCTTCGTGGGGCTGGCATTGGGTACAGTTTTCGATGAGTTGTGGGGCATAGAACTGGAGTATGCCCATCTTTGGAGTGGGGACGATTTCCACGCACCTCAATTCATGGCCAATGCTTTCTTCTTCCTGCCTTTGGGTGACCTGCCGTTCAAAACCTATGTGGGTGGTGGAGGCGGCCTAATGCTGGATATTAGAGATGAAGCAGTTATATTCGGCTCCAAGGTCAAGCTGGACGATGATTACAAGCTGCTTGGTGGCATCCAGATCTTCGGGGGAATCGATGTCCCCATGGGAGCAGATTCCGCCATTGGCGTAGACATGCGGTACCAGTACTTTGAATATGTAGAAGACCGGTTGGATGTCTGCGTGTTCACAGAAATTGGTCTTCCTTGTGGCTTCGTCGCCGTATCGCTTGATAGGCTACGGTTCTTCCAATTATCAGCACACTACAAGTGGCGTTGATGATGCACCTCTTAAGGGAGGGGGTGTATGATAAATGACATACGCCAGATGACGTTGCTGGCACTTGTTGCGTTCGGCCTGCAATTTTTTGCTATGGGTGAGGCGCAGGCGTTGGCAGTCAATGATCATATCGTGGTGAGGAATTCCGGAGCAGATACTGTTAATCTTAGCGATGGCCAAGGGCTTTCTGTGCGGGGGACAGCTGCGGGCACCAAACAATGCGAAGCAGTCAATGGCGCAACAGGGGTAATAACAAAAGGACCTACATCTGCGGACTTGGCCGGCACGACTTATAAATGGTGGCGAATTCGTTGGGATGATAGCAATATAAATCCCAGCGACAAGCTGAATTGTTCCAATAGTTATGAAGGCTGGTCTGCTGAAGCTTCAACAAGCTTCACATGGCTGCACGATAATGGCACCCCTGATTGGACACTTGGTGACTCAGTTTCTGTAAGTGATAATTCCGTAGACCCAGGAGACAGGATTACTATTTACGCTACGGCGCGGAATGCAGGGGCAGCTCCTGCACGTGGCGTAACAATCAGATATTATTTGCAGAAAAGTTCAACCGATTATTTTGATCTTTGTACAGACGATGTACCAAGCCGTGTAGCAGGAGAATCGTTTTCTTTGAGCACAAAGTGCACAATAGATTCAAGCGTCATACGAGGCGATCGGTACTACATAGGGGCTTGTTTAAGTCTCCTAAGCACGGAATCCAACAAAAACAACAATTGTGACACATACACATGGGTAACAATAAATCAAAGTGGCGCCCCCGACTGGACGGTGGACAGTGTGTTGGTGAGCCCCAGCACGGTGGGTCCGGGCCAGTCGGTCACGATTTACGCTACGGCGAGGAACTCGGGGACGGCGGCGGCGGCGGGGACCACTATGCACTACCGTTGGTCCGACGACCCGACGATTTCACCATCCGACATGCAGTTGTGCACGGATAGCGTGTCAAGCCGCTCCGCTGGCGGGACTGACCCTTTATCCGAGACCTGCACGGTGCCCTCGTCGGCGACGCGCGGCACCACCTACTACATCGGCGCCTGCGTGGAAGCGGTGAGCGGGGAGTCCAGCACCTTAAACAACTGCTCCCCGGGGGTGCCGGTGATCATCCCTCCTAATAGTGCTCCGTCATCCGTCTCATCACCAGTCTACGGCGACCTCCATGTTGTGACCACATTGGCAGCCTGTGATAACAGTTGCGCTAACGGAAGATCATTGTGGTGCTTTAATCAGCATCAACTTCCCGGGCATTCAAGCACGGGTGGAATTGGGCAGGCCAATGACACCTATGCTTGGGATACCAACCTGAATTGCCCCAGCCATGACTCTGATGATGGCATGCCCGTTTATGCCGTTGCAGACGGTGTCGTTGAGACCTCTTACGGGGGTTCGCTGAACACGGACGGGACAAATGGACAAGTCTTAATTAAGCACGGCTCCAGCGGGTCTTATTGGTGGAGCGGATACCTCCATATGGAGAATAAGGCAGTCAGTAATGGAGACGGCGTGTCCAAAGGGCAAAAGATAGGCGAAATTTCCAATGTGTCTGGCACCACCACTGGTGCCGCCAACCATTTGCATTTTGTGGTATACACCGGGACGAACTCCGCAAGCAGTTTGGTGAGTTATGACGCGGCCATAAACGCTCGTTATACATTAACGCTGACTGCCATTGGCAACGGCACCGTGACGCCTACGCCTGCTGGCGTTAGTTGCGGGACCAACTGTTATGGCTACGATGCTGGAACCTCCATACAACTCTCGGGATCCCCAGATGCCGGTTCCAGCTTTTCAGGGTGGAGTGGCGGCGGGTGTTCTGGCACGGGCAACTGTCAACTGACGATCCAATCCAACCAATCCATATCAGCCACCTTCTCGGCGAGTGGTGCCGGCGCCCCCGACTGGACGGTGGACAGTGTGTTGGTGAGCCCCAGCACGGTGGGTCCGGGCCAGTCGGTCACGATTTACGCTACGGCGAGGAACTCGGGGACGGCGGCGGCGGCGGGGACCACTATGCACTACCGTTGGTCCGACGACCCGACGATTTCACCATCCGACATGCAGTTGTGCACGGATAGCGTGTCAAGCCGCTCCGCTGGCGGGACTGACCCTTTATCCGAGACCTGCACGGTGCCCTCGTCGGCGACGCGCGGCACCACCTACTACATCGGCGCCTGCGTGGAAGCGGTGAGCGGGGAGTCCAGCACCTTAAACAACTGCTCCCCGGGGGTGCCGGTGATCATCCCTCCTAATAGTGCTCCGTCATCCGTCTCATCACCAGTCTACGGCGACCTCCATGTTGTGACCACATTGGCAGCCTGTGATAACAGTTGCGCTAACGGAAGATCATCGTGGTGCTTTAATCAGCATCAACTTCCCGGGCATTCAAGCACGGGTGGAATTGGGCAGGCCAATGACACCTATGCTTGGGATACCAACCTGAATTGCCCCAGCCATGACTCTGATGATGGCATGCCCGTTTATGCCGTTGCAGACGGTGTCGTTGAGACCTCTTACGGGGGTTCGCTGAACACGGACGGGACAAATGGACAAGTCTTAATTAAGCACGGCTCCAGCGGGTCTTATTGGTGGAGCGGATACCTCCATATGGAGAATAAGGCAGTCAGTAATGGAGACGGCGTGTCCAAAGGGCAAAAGATAGGCGAAATTTCCAATGTGTCTGGCACCGCCACTGGTGCCGCCAACCATTTGCATTTTGTGGTATACACCGGGACGAACGCCGCAAGCAGTTTGGCGAGTTATGACGCGGCCATAAACGCTCGTTATACATTAACGCTGACTGCCATTGGCAACGGCACCGTGACGCCTACGCCTGCTGGCGTTAGTTGCGGAACCAACTGTTATGGCTACGATGCTGGAACCTCCATACAACTCTCGGGATCCCCAGATGCCGGTTCCAGCTTGTCAGGGTGGAGTGGCGGCGGGTGTTCTGGCACGGGCAACTGTCAACTGACGATCCAATCCAACCAATCCATATCAGCCACCTTCTCGGCGAGTGGTGCCGGCGCCCCCGACTGGACGGTGGATTCCGTCTCGGTCAATCCCACTATCGCGGCTGCAGGAGACAACATCACCATCAAGGCCATAGCACGAAATTCGGGCACAGCAACGGCAGCGGAGACCACTATGCGCTACCTGTGGTCCACCGATACGAGCATTTCAACAGCAGATACTGAATTGTGTACAGACCGCGTAACAAGCCGTGCTGCGGGTGAGACCAGTCCTGAAACTGCGACCTGCCCAGCACCGACATCAGTTACAGCGGGCTCGACCTATTACGTCGGTGCCTGTGTGGACACATTGAACGTTGAATCGAACACCAGCAACAATTGTTCCCAAGGAGTAGCCATTGTTGGCGGAGCCCCCGACTGGACGGTGGATTCCGTCTCTGTCGATCCCACTACCGTGGCAGCGGGTGATCGCATCACCATCAACGCCATAGCACGGAACGTTGGCACAACAAGAGCAGCAGAGACCATCATGCGCTACCTGTGGTCGACTGATGCGAGCATTTCAACAGCAGACACTGAATTGTGTACAGACTTGGTATCTAGCGTTGCCACCAATCTCACCAGTCTTGAATCCGCACGATGCGATGTCCCCCCATTGGCAACACCAAGCACCTATTACATCGGGGCTTGTGTGGATGCAGTAATGGGGGAGTCTAGCACCTCCAACAACTGCTCCTCGGGGGTCACCGTCACGATTGACCAATCTACAGCCCTAACATGTGATAACTCATGCCGACTGGCAATCTATAGCGGCAATCAATCCAGCTACAGCCTATCTGGGTCTTGCGCAACTGGGGGGGCAGTAAGCTACTCCATTAGCCTCGGCAGTCAGTCCAGAACCGGCACCCCTAGCTGTGCTACAGGGACATGGGACACGGGCCCTCTTGATCTGTCGGCCCTCGGCGAGGGTGATGTCACCATAACGGTAGAGCAAACTGGCCAAGCTTCCATTTATGCCACGGTGGTCAAAGACACCATCGCCCCGGTCATCACCGCCACAGACCGCGCGCTCACGGCGCAGGGCATCATGACGGCAGCCGTGGTGTCCGCCACCGCCGCTGATGCCCGCGATGGCACGGTGCAACCCACGGGCGTATTGAGGACAACCAGCAACAGATTGCAACCTTCACGGTCTTTTGCCGCTGGAGCCCGCATGCGTTTGCCGTCTGGCCGCCACCAGATCACATGGACCGCCCAAGATACCGTTGGCAATGTCGGTACGGCGCAATCGGTGGTGGACATCCATCCGCTGGTTGCCTTTGCGCCTAGTCAGCGTGTCGGTGCTCCAACATCAAGCGCCAACCTCAGCGTGGAAGTGCCGGTACGGTTGAGCGGCAATGCCCCGTTCTACCCGGTTTCCATACCGTATGCGCTGTCGCTTTCCAGCAACATGTCCGCTAGCGATGTGGTCAATGTCTCGCCACCAAACACCATCACCCTATCGCAGGGCGACTTGGGAGCAGTCACTTTCGATATCAAAGCGGGCTTCTCGCCATCCGATGGCAATGCCGCCACCGTGCGCCTGTCGCTATTGAGCAGTGGGCTCAGCTCCCAAGTGGCGCTAAGCCCACGCAACGCCAATCATGCAGTGAGCGTGTTGCCAACGGGCGCTGCCAATCTAAAGCCCACGTTCCACAGGTTGCAGCTCAGCCAATCCAACACAACCTCCAAGCAGGTGGCACGTGACGCTGGCACGGTCGATGTCAGGGCGCAGGCAAGAGACCCGGATGGGGATGCCCTGTCCTTTGCCTTTGCGGTGAACGGCCCTCTGCCAAATCGAAGCAGCGCGCTGTTCAGTGGCCAAGCCAGCGGCTCCGATTCCGCATCCTTTGCTTTCTCGCCAGCCGCGTTGGAGCTTGGCAAGACCTATCTGCTGAGCCTGATCATTACCGATGCAGACAATGCCAGCATCCACGTTGCAGAACGCTTCAAGGTGGTGGCGCTCGACGATGACCGCGTATCAGATCAAGACATGGACGGCGTGCCTGACGCGAGCGACTATGTGGATGTGCCCAACGCGCAGCCCATTTCATCCGACCCTGCCGAGGCACGCATGGCACAGTCCCCTGTGGGCACCCAATTGCGTCTGGGAGAGCGCGCCGAGCTAGCCGCCTCGAGCGTGGCGTTGTCTACGATCGGTGGCAGCGTGAGCGTCGGCAGCGACACATTCAACATTGTCGATCGCAGCGCGGTCTATGACTTTGAAGTGCTCGGCGGCGACAGCGATGTCTACCGCGTCGTGCTGCCCCTATCCACCCCCATTCCCTCAAATGCCCTCTATCTCAAGCAAGATCGGGCTGGCAATTGGGCTCGCTTTGACGACAGTGGAGCCGATGCCTTGGCATCGGCAAGTGCCGCCAACGGCATTTGCCCCGGTCCGGATGAGGCCAGCAGCTATGGTGCGGGGCTGCTCGCAGGTCGGGACTGCCTGCTCCTCACTTTAGTGGACGGTGGCCCCAATGATGCCGATGGCTTTCAAAATGGGCAAGTGGCCGATCCGGGCACCGTGGCCGTGCAAACGGCGGATACACCTCCCCCAGTGCCAAATGGTGGTGGCGTGATAGACCCTTGGGCATTGCTCATCTTGTTGTTGCTGGTGACCTATTGCGTGCAGCGATATGGTGGGAAGCGGCACTTGAGGCGCGACACGTCATAGGGGGCGTTGACAGGGATGGGCTCCCTGCGCTCCCGTAGCCGTCCGGTCTCCGGCTCTGAGCCCCCCCAGCTTGCACCACCAGCCCGCGTCGGCTATAGTCGTCCCGTGTTTAAGGGGGGGAATGGTACCGCCATGAGGTGAGTCAAATGTCGCCCATGCCTCCAGCCCAGCAGCGCCCCCGCTTGCCGTTGCCCCACAGTGCCGACTACCGGTCGCGCCCTCCTCCTTTCCGTAGCCCTCCTCCACACACTCCGTGCCGCGCCCTCGGCGTGGCGGCGCTGGCCGCGCTGCTGGGCGTGTTCGCTCCGCCACTGGCATCCGCGGCCACCACCGCCGCGCCCCAGCCCACTGTGGGCTGGACGCTGGACACCACCGCCCCGACCGCTTGGACAGCGCTTTCCTCCACCACGGTCACCACCACTTCGACACTGGCTTTTGCCACTGGCGGCAGGGTCAGCGTCTCGCTGTGGTTCGCCGTGAGCAATGCGGGCACGACCACCCTCCCCGCAGCTCAGCTGCATACCTATATAGCGGCTAGCCCCGGCACTGCGGGCAACCACCGCGGCTGGTACCGCCGCCGCCTGCTTTGTACGGTGGCGGGCGCTGGTGGCACCCTCTCGCTACCAACCCTCGCCGCAACCGCCCAGCTCGGTGTCCGCGGCGACTGCTCGCTACCGACGAGGCTGACAGCTGGCAATTACCAAGTGTGGGCCTGTGCGAAAGTGTCGGCCCGCGGCTGGCGATGGTGGCGGCGCAGTGCCAAAAATTGCTCTGCGAGCATCGCATTGACGCTGAGCCAAGGACCGGAGCCAAATCTACGCACACAATTACAACGACTGAACAACGTTGCCAACAGCACGAACACTCTGACGCTGGCAACCGGTGGTGCCACGACGCTGGAGTTGTCGGTGGCGGTGGATAACACCGGCACCACCACCGCATCGTCGACATCGCTGAGCTATAGGATCGCGCAGCTGCGCACGTACACACGCCCTTGGTGGCGGGGGGGAGGCACGGTGACCCGGCTGTCGTGGGCTAAGCACTTGAGCTGCGATACCGTGGCTGTACCCGCGCTGGCGGCGGCGGGACGCTTTTCCGCGCAGGCGCTCTGTCAGCTGCCCTCGCGTCTGGATATCGGGGACTACCGCATCTGGGCTTGCGTCAAGGCAGTGCCGTGGGAGCGCCAGCGGGCCGACAACTGCTCGGCACAGCTCGCGCTGAGCGTGGTCGAGGGCACGCGTCCCAATCTGAGTTTTGCCGCGCTGCAATGGAGCATCCCCAGCGCGGCGAGCAACACAGCCGCACTGACACTGACGGTCGGTAGCACCGCGACGCTGTCACTATCGCTGACAGTGGCAAGCACTGGTACCGCCACGGCGGCGGCGAGTTCACTGTCCTACCACATCGCCCCGGAGTACCGCAGCTGGCGGCGTGGGAGATTCCTCTATCCGGCACTCCACTCCATCCACCTGAGCTCCTGCGCTCCGAGCTCGGTGCCGTCGCTTCCCACAGCTGCCAGCTTCTCCGCGGCGGCATCCTGCGTCCCGACAGCGCGGCTGGCAGCTGGCAGCTACTCGGTCTGGGCCTGCGTCCAAGCGGTGCCGTGGGAGCATCAGCGGGCGGACAATTGCTCTGCGCGCCTGTCGCTGAGCGTGGTTGCAGGGGCGCGTCCCAATCTGCGTCTCGAAGCCTACTGGGCAGCAAGTGGTGCACCGGCGGCGGCTAGCAGCTGGCTGCCAGCGTCGACGGCCACCACCATCATCGTGGCCACCTCAACGCCAGTGCTGAGCAGTGGCACAAGTGCCACGCTGTCGCTGTGGCTGGCGGCGGAGAATACCGGTGCTGCGCTGGCAGCAGCGAGCCAACTGCGTTATTTCATCGCCCCCAACCGAGTGCACTACTGGCATCGCTGGCAACGGCCATGGCAGCGTGCGCGGGCCTTGCGGAACCACGGCTGGCACCGCAGCCGGCACGGTGGCTACGGCAATGCCGCCAGCACGGACTGGCACTACGCCAACTCCTCATCCGCACGGCGCCAGCAGCTCGACTGCGGCGCTGCCAAACTGCCCACATTGGCTGCTGGCGCCGGCCTCCTCGCGCGGCGCGATTGCCAATTACCGACCGGCCTCGCGACTGGCAGCTACCGAGTTTGGGCCTGCCTACAGGGTGTGCCTTGGGAACAGCGGCTCAGGGACAACTGCGCGACGGCGCTACCGCTGGAGCTGGCCGCCACGACCCCTATAGCCAGCACTGGCACTGCCACGATCAGGCCCATCACTGGCACGGGAGTGGCGCAGCTAAGTATTGCTCTCGGCTGGCGGACGGACGGCAGCACCGCCACATCTTCTTGGCTGCCGCTGGCCACAGACGCGGCGCTGCCATCCACATTCTCTTTGACACTGGCAACGGACGACACCGCGCAATCTTTGCCACTCTTGGCAGTCTTGTCCAATGTCGGCTCGGCAACTGCGACACCGATCACCGTCAAGTATTACCTGAGCGGCACTTTCTGGCAGCTGCAATTGCACAGCGAGTGGTTGGGGCGCTGGGGCTTATGGCGCGGCTACAGGGGCTCGGGCACGGCCCAGCACGAGGGCTACAGTTGGCGGCGGCACAGCGTGGAGCTGAGTTGCGGCGCGGCTCCGTCCTCGGTCGCCGCCGGGCAGCGCCTGCAAAGGCAGCTGGATTGCGCCTTGCCAACGGGCACCGCCACCGGCAATTCCTACCGGCTATGGGCTTGTAGCACCGCCGGTGAGAACACGCGACCGCGCAAATGCTCGCAGCGCTTAAGTGTGACTCGCCCCGCGGCGACATCGGCCCTGCGCCTGAGCCTCAGCGGGCCGACGACTTTGTCGGCATTGACACTGCGCCTGCAGCTCGGCGTGGAGAACACGGGTAGCGCGGCCACTGCTAGCGCCACGCTCAGCTATTATTTGACCTATCGCTCTGGCTGGTGGCGACCGCTGGACTGCGGTGCTGGCGCCACCGCGGTACCGCCCCTAGCGGCTGGTGCCACGCACAGCCGACAACAGAGCTGCACCCTGCCCTCGTTGCGCACTGGCGACTACCAACTCAAAGTCTGCCTCGACTTGGGCACATCGGCACTGGCACCGCGGGACAACTGCCAATCGCTGGCGCTGCGGGCAAATGCCGCCCTGCTCGCCACCATGCAAGCCAGCGTGAGCGATGATGGTGACGACCTCGTGAGAATACACGGCACCGCTCAGCCGAACACGCAAACGCTGCCAACGCAGGATGCTGACACCGTCGATACCGATTCAGTGCGCAGCTCAGCCAGTGCACAGCGAGCCCCAGCACCATTCGCCAATTTCGCCCGTCGGCTACGCGTGGCCGCCACCGCCGCGGCACAAACCGTGCGCTTGCCAGTGCTGATCCACGGTGATGCGGCAGCGTACCCGGTAGAGTTGCCATTCACCGTCAGCGCTTCATCCAATGCCCCATTCGGGGTCGACGGTCACACGGTGCTACCCAGCTCCGGCGTGATCAGCATCAGCTCTGGAAGGCGCGGTGAGATCACCCTCCAATTGCCAGCTGCTTACGCCAGTTTGGACGGCAACCCCGTGGTTTTGTCCTTCACTTTTGCCGCCAGTGGTGCCCGCAATGCCGCGTTTGGCCGGTCTCGCAATCTGCGCGTGACAATCCTTCCGGCGGCCACCAACCTACGCCCCCGAGTATTGCATGTGGTGCGCGACGGCGTGGCGGGGGTGCAGCTGCGCCAGCCCGCCGAATCGACACCGTCGCGTTCGGTGGCGCAGAGCACCACACCCGTCGAGCTCGGCGTGTGGGCGCACGACCCCAACGGCGACGCCATCACTTTCCAATGGGAACTGCTCGGCCCCCTGCCGAGCCGTGCCGTCCTGATGAGTGCTCAGTCAACCGGCACGCTGAGCGGCGACGCTTGGGTCGCTCGCTTCAGCTTCAACCCCCAGTCTTTGGAACTCAATCAGCGCTACCTTAACCGAGTGCTCATCGACGATGGCCGCGGCGGCATCACCGATGTGCGCCGCCGCTTCCATGTCGTGGCCGAGGGCGCAACGGTGCCGCATCGCCACGACCATGACGGCAACGGCATCGGCGACCCCCACCAGCATCACGACTTGCACCACTTGTTACAGGGCACCCCAACACCGAGCACACAGCATGTGCTGACGGCCGAGTCTGGCATCAGTATCGCCTTGGGCGAGTACAGCGAACGAGCCTATCAGCAACGCGGCGAGGCGGCGGCGGCGCTACCCAGCGACGACGTGCTGCTTAACAGCGTGGCTGCGGGGGGCTTTGCTCTCGGTGCTGGCGGCATCTATGACTTCGAACTGCGCGGCGTGGAGCATGACGATAGCGATGCCAGCGGCGCGAGCGGCGGCGAAGCGATGGTCGTAGTGCCCCAGCAAGCGGCGATCCCGGCCGCAGCGGTCTACATTAAGTACAGCGAAAACGACAATGGCTGGCAGCCCTTCGACCACAGCGGAAAAAATGCCCTGCACTCTGCTCCCTTGGGCGCTGACAGCAGCTGCCCCAGCCCCGATGACAGTAGCGGTGTCTATCAGGAGGGCTTGATCGCTGGCCATCACTGTGTGCGCCTGACACTGGTGGACGGCGGTGCCAACGATGCCGACGGCACGATCAATGGCACTGTGGCCGACCCGGGCGGCATCGCCACGCTGACACCGGCTGTGGTCATCAGTGGCGGCGCAGTGGGTGCGCTGAGCAGCTTGGGGCTGTTGCTCTTGCTCTTGCTGTCGCTGGTAGCACTGCCTGCGCGAACTCGCAGGCGCGGCTGAAGCGCGCTGCCGCACGACTCCCGGCTCCGGCCTGCTGTCGCACCCTTGCATTACACTTCTGCCAGCAGAGCGGCGCGGGAGTAGCGCACGATGACCACAGCCTTAGATCCCACCAAATTATTGCCGGCGGGTCGCTACCTAGACATCGACGGCGGCTACCGTATCCACTGCATCGAAGAGGACGGCGGTGACCCGACGGTGGTCTTCCTGCACGGCTCTGGCCCCGGTGCCAGCGGCCATAGCAATTTCCAGTTCAACTATCCAGTCTTCGCCGCCGCTGGCTGCCGCACACTGGTGCCTGATCACATCGGCTACGGCCTGTCGAGCAAGCCGGACAATGTGCGCTACACGCTGGACTTCTTTACCGATGCCCTGATGGCGGCGCTGGATCAGCTCGGTGTTGACCGCTTCACCCCAATCGGCAACTCGCTGGGTGGGGCCATCGCGCTGGACATGGCACTGCGCCACCCCGAGCGCATCGAGCGGCTGATCCTGATGGCACCCGGCGGTGTCGAGGAGCAGCAGTCCTATTTCGCGATGCCGGGCATGGCGGCGATGCGCGAGTTCTTTGTCAGCGGCGTCACACCGGATGAAGACAATCTCGCGGCGATGCTCAAACACCTTGTCTACGACCCCGCGCACATCACCCCCGAGCTGACGCGCCAGCGCTTGGCGGTACACCGAGAGCAAACGCCGACGGTGATCACCACGATGGCAGTGCCAAATATGACCGAGCGGCTGGGCGAGATCCGCTGCCCGGTGCTGGTGTTCTGGGGTGCCGATGAAAGCTTTATGCCACTCAGCGGAGCGCTGCACTTGGCGCAGGGCTGTCCCGACTGCCGCGTCATCCTGCAATCCGCCTGCGGCCACTGGGTCATGGTCGAGCACCGCGAGCTGTTCAACCAAAGCTGCTTGGATTTCCTCGGTCTGAGTCGGCAGAGCTAGCGCGATATGGACGCGGCGCGCTGCCACGAGCTGGGCGACGAGCTGTACCGCGCACTGCGCGGCGGCCACACGCTGACACCGCTGACAGAGCGCGAACCAGACATCGAGATCGATGATGCCTATCACATCTCTCAGCGCATGGTGGCCCGCCGCATTGAGGCCGACGGCGAGCGCGTCGTCGGCAAGAAGATCGGCGTCACCAGCCACGCCGTACAGGAAATGCTCGGCGTCTTCCAGCCAGACTTTGGCTTCTTGACCGATGCCATGGAATACCCGGACAGGGCCGAAATCACCATTGCAGGGCAGCTGATCCAGCCCCGTGCCGAGGCCGAGATCGCTTTCCGCTTGGCGCGCGACCTCAGGGGTCCCGGCATCGACGAGGCCGATGTGCTGGCAGCGACCGAGTACATCTGCCCCTGCTTTGAGATCGTCGATTCCCGCATCCGCGACTGGGACATCCGCATCCAAGACACCATCGCCGACAACGCCTCCTGCGGGGTCTATGTGCTGGGTGCAGCACAGCTGCCGCCACAGAGCCTGAATCTGCCAGCGCTGCAGGTGCGGGTCTACAAGAACGATACCTTCCTCAGCGAGGGTCTGGGCTCGGCGGTGCAGGGCGACCCGCTGACGGCGGTGGCGTGGCTGGCCAACACCTTGGGGCACTACGACATCCCCTTGCTCGCCGGCGAGATCATCCTGTCCGGTTCGCTGGTGCCGCTGGAGCCCGTCGTGGCCGGGGACCAGCTGCGGCTGGAACTCGAGGGTGTGGGTGAGGCACGGGTGTCGTTCAGCTGAGCGCCTGTGGCCCGACGGCGCTGTGGTGGCGATGGGGCAGGGGGCTATACTGATGCCTGCTCACAATTGAATTAGTATAGAGTTAAGTGACCTTGTACTCACATGTTGTCTGTACCGGGAAGCGCGGGATAGGCACTCCAAGCAAACCAAACACAGTGGTGAACTCATCTTGCAAGCATCGCCACACAACACGCCTTCATCAGGGAGACTGCCAATGATTCGCGCAACCTGCACCACTACTGATCCAAGCACCTCGGCCGTGTGCCGCAGTCGCAATAGCCTCGCCTGGCTCTTGTCGTCTTTTGTGGCGGCTCCAGTTGCCGCAGTGGCTTTTCTGGCCGCGCCGCTTGATGCCCAGGCGCAGGAGCGCCGCCTCGAAGAAGTGGTGGTCACCGCGCAGAAGCGAGAAGAATCCTTGCAGGATGCCCCCCTAGCGGTTACCTCTCTGAGCAGCGAAGACCTCAAAACGCTCGGTGTCATTGAGATCGGCCAGGCCACCAAGGCAGCACCGAACTTCACCTTGCGCAGACAGACCGTCAGCCACTCCAACTACGCCTATGCTGTGCGCGGTGTCAGTGCCGGTGAGACCTCGCTGGCCGTGGACTCCGTAGTCGGCCTGTATATCGACGGCGTCTACTTGGGGCGCATGACCGGTTCTGCCTTCGACATCGCCGACACCGAGCGCATCGAGATCCTGCGTGGCCCGCAGGGCACACTATACGGGCGCAACGCCGTCGGTGGCGCGATCAATATCATCACCAAAAAGCCGCAGGGTGAATTTGCTTTCGGCCAAGATATCCAATTCGACAATAAAGGCCAAGTGCGCAGCCAGAGCACCATCGAGACTGGCACCCTCAACTTGGGCTTGGCCGAGGTGGCGATGCGTGTCTCCTATGCCTATTGGGAGGCTGACGGCCACGTCGACAACATTTTCCGCACTGGGCTCGCAGATGATCCTGCCACACCCGGGGATGAGCGCGATCGTCTCGGCAATGTCGGCTTCATCGAATCCAACGCCATCAAATTCAGCCTGCACGGCGACCTCGGCTTTCTCGATGGGCTGAGCATTGACTACAGCTACGACTACTCCAAAAAAGATGGTAACCCGCAAACTACTCAGATGAATGACCTGAACACGTTTTCGGCTGTCTATGCCGCAATTGATGAGGATGGTGACGGTACCCCGGGAGACTTGGTCGCCCAAGGATATGCTGGCCTGCCAAACAGCGCTTTCGCCCTCTGGGCGCAGGCGGATGTATTTGATCAGGCGACGCGTGCCAGTGTTTTGAACAACCGCTTTGCTGGCCCCGAAGCCTCCAAGCAGGAGGGACACGCCGTCACACTCACTTGGGAGATCGGCGACAACACCACTCTCAAGTACATCGGCTCAACGCGGGAATGGTCATCGCCGGTGGTGAACACCGGCGTCGACTTTAGCTCTTTCTACTACGATGGCACTGGGCAATTGTTGGATGTGTTGGGTCTGCAAGACGATATCAGTAAGAACGCCAACGGCGTGGTAGACACCGGTCAGCTGGTATCGCTGTTCCGCGCTAGCCGAGACAGCAAGCAAGAGCAGAGCACGCACGAATTACAGGCGCTGGGCCACTTGTTTGACGATCGTCTGGACTATGTCCTCGGCCTCTATTTCTTCGAGGAAGAGGCGGCTGAAACCCACTCCCCCCAATACACCGTCGTGCCTGGGCCTGCCCTGCCCTTAGTAGGTGGCGTGCCTACAGCCTTCGATGCATCTACATTGATATCATTAGGCACCCCAGCAGCAACTGCTAACGCTATCACGTTCCAAGGTCTGGGTAGTGGCTCCCTATGCGGTGACCCCGATGGGGCAAGCCAAGGCATCGCAGATCTTTCAGCAGTTTATGGCCTGGATCCAAACACCCTCACCGTTGCCAAAGCCTGTTTGAATGGCACAGCTGTGTTTGGCGGCACAAATGTGCTCGCATACACGACCGACAACGAGGCATTGGCGTTCTACACCCATCTGAATTACGCTCTGCGGGATGATATGGATCTGGCGGTCGGCCTGCGCTATACCGAGGACGATCGCGCTGCCACCTGGCGTTACAGCGGTGTGAAAAACTCTCCCGATGAGCCTCTCAGCACAGTGCCCGCCTCGGTCGCTTTCGATAAACTCACCTGGGATGTGGCATTGAGCTGGCAGCTGACCGAGAACCACAACCTCTACGGCCGCGCCGCTACAGGTTATCGGACCGGGGGCTTCAATATCCGCGCACCCACCGAAGCTGCTTATATGCGGCCATTCGCATCTGAAAACAGCACCAGCTATGAAATCGGTCTCAAAGGTGAATGGTTGGAAAACACCCTGCGCATGAATATGACCTGGTACTACACGATCTATAAAGATCGCCAGCTGTCCACTTTCTCGCCCTCGCTGGCTGGTGCGACCAGCATCATCTCCAATGCGGGTGAGCAGATTAACCAGGGTTGGGAACTCGAAGCCACCTTCCTGACTCCCATCGATGGCTTGACAGTGGGTACAAACTATGGCTATGTGGATGCCAATTTCAGCAAAGAGCCGGCTGATGCGACGCGTCTTTCAGGGGGCAATGCCCCCCCCCTACCGGGCGGCGAAGTGCCCTACGCGCCGAGACATACGCTATTCGCCTGGTTCAGCTACGAATGGCCCGACACGCCCATCGGCTCGGTCAGCTTCCGCATGGACTATGACTATGCGGGCAAGTGGACGCTCAGTCCGGCGTTTGATATTGATCATCCTGTCAATGCTGGCACCGAAAGGGGCTTGATCAATATGCGCATCTCCTTCGCTGATATCCCGACGGATCAGCTGGGCTTGCCGGGTGAATTCCGCATGGCCTTCTTCGGCAAGAATATCACTGGCGAAGAATACAAGACTTTCATCATCCCCTTCGGCATATTCAACCTGATCACTTTCGGCGACCTTGCCAGCTGGGGCATGGAAGCCGCTTACCGCTTCTGATCAAGCTGGATGGGGTGCTTCCCTCAAACCCGCCGGGCCTTACCCGGCCGGGGACCAGCTGCGGCTGGAACTCGAGGGTGTGGGTGAGGCACATGTCGCCTTCACCTAGCTCATGGCGGCCCAAGTCCTGAGCCCGATGCTGAGACAGCTGGCACACTTGCACAGCACGATGATCTTAGGTAGAATGGCATATACTGTATGTAGTCTGCACCTCAATACAGAGCGGTTTAGGCGGTCGACACCATAGTCGCCCCGATACCGCAGACACGAGCAAGCAACAAGTAGCAAGCAAAGCAAGGGTCTGCACACAGCGCCCAAAAACGCCTAGCACAGCCTCTCATAACAAGGAGATTTCAATGATCCGCTCAGCCCATCCCGCCACCAAGACCAACAGTGCATATGCCGTGCGCCCGCACAGTACACGCTCAGCTTGGCTCCTATCTGCTTTTATTGCCGCACCGCTGGCTGCCACGGCCTTATTGGCTGCGCCAACTGCAGTTCAGGCGCAAGAAGAAGGGCAGCAACGCCTCGAAGAAGTGGTGGTCACCGCACAGAAGCGCGAGGAATCGTTGCAGGACACCCCCTTGTCCGTCACCGCTCTGAGCAGCGAAGACCTCAGAACGCTCGGTGTCATTGAGATCGGCCATGCCACCAAGGCAGCACCGAACTTCACCTTGCGCAAGCAGACAGCCAGCCACTCCAACTACGCCTTCGGCGTGCGCGGCGTCAGCGCTGGCGAGACGGCCTTGGCCGTCGACTCGGTGGTCGGGCTCTATATCGACGGCGTCTACTTGGGGCGCATGACCGGTTCTGCCTTCGACATCGCCGACACCGAGCGCATCGAGATCCTGCGTGGCCCGCAGGGCACACTGTACGGACGCAACGCCGTCGGTGGCGCGATCAACATCATCACCCAAAAACCGCAGGGCGAATTTGCTTTCGGCCAAGATGTCCAATTCGACGATGAAGGCCAAGTGCGTAGCCAGAGCACCATCGAGACTGGCACCCTCAACTTGGGCTTGGCCGAGGTGGCGATGCGTGTCTCCTATGCCTATTGGGAGGCTGACGGCCACGTCGACAACGTTTTCCGCACCGGACTCGCGAATGATCCTGCCACCCCCGGAGATGAGCGCGATCGCATCGGCAATGTCGGTGACATTGAATCCAACGCTGTCAAACTCGCCCTACACGGTGAGCTCAGCTTCATCGATGGGCTGAGCATCGACTACAGCTACGACAACTCTAAAAAAGACGGCATCCCGCAAACCACCCAGTTGACCGGCCTGAACACTTTTTCGGCTTTCTATGCCGCAATCAGACCCGATCTCATAGGCACTAGAGCCCTGTTGCCAAACAGCGCTTTCGCCATCTGGAGCCAAGCGGATACAGTCGCTCAGGCGGCGCGTTCCGGTCTGTTGGCCAACCGCTATGCTGGCGCCGAAGTCTCCGAGCAAGAGGGCCATGCCGTCACGCTCACTTGGGAGCTCGGTGACAACACGACTCTCAAGTACATTGGCTCGACACGGGAATGGGATTCGTCCCTGCCGAACACCGGCACCGATTTCGGCTCTTTCTACTACGATGGCACCGGACAGTTATTCGATGTATTGGGTCTGCAAAGCAATGCTGGTGTCAGCAATACCAACGGCGTAGTGGACACTGGCCAGTTGGTGTCACTGTTCCGCGCTAGCCGAGACAGCAAGCAAGAGCAGAGTACGCACGAATTGCAGGCACTGGGCAGCCTGTTTGACGAGCGCTTGGACTATGTCTTCGGCTTCTATTACTTCGAGGAAGAGGCGCGCGAAAGCAATGCCCAATACAATGTCTATCCCGGGTCTGCCCTGCCCTTCGTAGGGGGGGTGGTCACACACTTTGATGCGGCCACATTGGAAAGTTTTGGCACTCCCGCAGCAACAGCCGCTGCGATCACTTTCCAAGGCTTGGGTAGCGGCTCCCTATGTGGCGACCCCAATGGGGCCCGCGATGGCTCCGTCGATCTTTCGCCGCTTTTTGGCCTAGCAGCAAATAGCGTCACCGTCGCCCAGGCCTGTTTGAATGGCACAGCTGTGCTGGGCGGTTCGGATGTTTTCGAGTACACAACTGACAACGAGGCGACTGCCATTTACACTCAGTTGAGCTACGCCCTGAGAGACAACTTCGATGTCACAGTCGGTTTGCGCTACACCGAGGATGACCGCGCTGCCACCCTGCGCTACAGCGGCACCAAAAGCACCCCAGGCGAAACTATCCAGACGATACCGGCCTCTGCGGACTTCAGCAAGTTCACTTGGGATGTGGCGCTGAACTGGCAGCTGACTGAAAACCACAACCTCTATGCCCGCGCCGCCACTGGTTACCGGTCGGGAGGCTTCAATGCCCGCGCTCCCAATGCCAGCACTTTCCAAACACCTATAAAAGCCGAGAACAGCGACAGCTATGAAGTCGGTATCAAAGGTGAGTGGCTGGACCAGACCCTGCGCCTGAACATGGCTTGGTACTACACGGATTACACAGACCGCCAGCTCTCTACTTTCTCGCCCTCGTTGGCCGGTGCCACCAGCATCATCTCCAATGCCGGTGGGCAGATCAACCAAGGCTGGGAAGTCGAGGCTACTTATCTGACACCCATCGACGGCTTGAGCCTGGGTGTCAATTACGGCTATGTCGATGCCTATTTCAGCAAAGAGCCTGCTGGTAGCGCACGTGGCCAGACCAATGGCACCCGGTTGCCTGGCGGCGAGGTGCCCTACGCGCCACGGCACACACTGTACACATGGATCGGCTACGAGCTCGACACCCCGCTCGGCCCAGCCGCTTTCCGCTTGGACTACGACTATGCAGCCAGGTGGACATTGAGCCCTGCAATCGATATCGACAATGCGGTCAACGATGCTACCGAGCGCGGCTTGGTCAATGTGCGCATGGACTTGCGGGACATTCCGGTGGATCAGTGGGGCTTGCCGGGTGAGTTCCGCTTGGCCGTCTTCGGTAAAAATATCACCAGCGAACACTACAAAACTTTCATCATCCCCTTCGGCACATTCGACTTGGCCACCTTCGGCGATCTCGCCAGCTGGGGCATGGAAGCTGCTTACCGCTTCTGATCTGAAGCAAGCCCTTATTCAGGGCAGGGCAATGAGTCCAGCAGAGCTACCGGGGACATTGCTCCGGTAGCTTCTGCACCAGCCAATCGAGCACATAGCATCAACAGCTGTGCGAGTGATGTAGTAAGATACAAAAACAGCTTTCCGCTACTGGATCGCGGTGGCGGGGGTCTTTTCCTGCTGCTGCTGATACAGGAAAAGCACCAAGCATAGAACCAGAGCCACACAAGGGATCATGCTATGTTGAAACGACTCATCACACCCTCACAAAACTTGATGCGGTGGCTGGGGACAAGTCTATCCAGAAAAATATCCAGCCTCCAGCTAAGCGAGCAGTCAATCAACGACCAAGCCTACGCTCAGGATCGCGCATTGCTATCCGCTGTCGTGGCCAAAACATCAAGCGGCAGTTTTTCCTTGACGCAGGGAAAGTTCGCCACCCCGCAAGATGTGCAGCGACGGTATCAAAGAATCGATGAGATGGAGCAGCGAATCCAAGCGCGCGAGCGCAGCATCTAACGCAGTGCTCCCCCGAGCCACCTAGAGCACCAAACAGCGTTGTCCAACCCGCCTGCGACTGACTGCTGATTCAACAGTCATAGCTGATATGGAGAATGAAAACAGCCGTGCACTACCCTTCCAAAGCCGAGCTGATCAAGGTCAATCAAGCTTTCACAGATGCAGAGAATGCCTTTAAAGCTGTTGATCTCGCAGCTGCTCGCAGCCTGGGACGCCGACGGTGCAGACTGCGCGGCATCTGTAGCACATTGTGATTGAATTCCGGTGTCGCCCACGAGCTGTAGAGCAGACCGGTCAAGAGCAGGGTGCCGGCCAAGCCACGCGCTGTGCCGAGCAACTCGCGCCCCGAGCAGGAAGGCGCAGCAAAAAGTGGCCACGACCGCCAATTGTGAAAGCGCATAGGGCAGCCATGCGGCGGGGCCAAACAGCTGCCGAGCCGCCGCGAGCAGCAGTCCGGGGCCATTGGGATGCTTGCAAGTTGCGAACACCCCCGCGTGCCCCCAGACATACATTGCCACCACATCGAGGGGCGGCGCACGGTGGCTCAGCGCCGGTGCCAGCGTCCAAGCGCTTAACTGTAGGGCGCACAGCCCCCCAAAGAACCGCCACAAGCCCGCTTCATCATCGGGCCAAACCGTCCACCACCTCACCGTGGCACCGATGTCCGACTCCAAGTACGGGATGCGCCCAGCTGCACAATCATGGTCAAGCTAGTGTGGCGCACGGCGCAGTGGCACCAAGCACCGCTTGAGGCCCATCGCCACCAAGGGCAAGCGCCCCAAAGACCGCTGTCCAGCAGCGCTCTGCAGGCGTGATAGGCTGCCCGGTGTCCACAGCTACCGACCCCGATAACCACAAGCCGTCCGTGTTATATTGGCTTTTTTGCAACTGAACCGGACAGCTGTAGCGACGATGGCCGAGTACAATCTGAGCGAAGAAGAGATCGCAGAGATGCGGGCACAGCGCTCCACGCCCAAAGTGGCCGATCAGGAGGCGACGCGGCAGAAATTGATCGCGTGGTTTGCCCCGCGCATTGAGGCCGAGGGTGGCGGCGATCTGAGGATCGACTCGCTGAAAATCCCCGAGACTTCGGGCATGTCAAACATCACGCTGATGTTCCCATTGCACTGGCGCGATGCCGCCGGCAACGAGCGCGAGCGCCGCTGCGTCGCCCGGTTACAGCCCACCGGCCAGCGCCTGATCTTTCCAAACTACGATATGTCGGTGCAGTACCGGCTGATGGACGGCCTCCAAGGGCGGGTGCCGGTGCCCCCGCTACTGGGCTTGGAGGAAGATGCCTCGGTGATCGGCCAGCCTTTCTATGTGATGGAGCATGTCAACGGCATCGTGCCACCCGACATCCCGCCGATGCACATGGCGGGCTGGGTGCACGACGACACCACCCCGGCCGAGCGCGAGCATCTGTGGTGGATCGGTCTCGAGGCAATGACCAAGATACACGCCGCCGATTGGCGCGACGGCTTCGATTTCCTATTCGGACGCACAGCGGGCGCAACGGCACAAGATCAGCTCTTCAGCTATTGGGAGCACTACCTACACTGGGCACCAGAGGGCATGCCAGTGCCGGAATATGAGCGCGCCTTCGACTGGTTTGTCGCCAACAAGCCGCCGGACGACACGGCGCATACCGGCCTGTGCTGGGGCGATTCCCGCCTCGGCAACACCATGTACACGCCGGACAAGCGCGAGGTGGCGGCGGTGCTGGACTGGGAGATGAGCATCATCGGCAATCCGGTGCAGGATTTGGCTTGGTGGCTGGCCTTGGATCGCTCACTGAGCGAGGCCATGGGCATCCCTCGACTGGAGGGCTTCCCCGGCGAGCAGGAAAGCATCGACTACTGGGCACGCACGACCGGTCGCGACCCAGGGGCCTGCCAGTACTACCAAGCGTGGGCCGCTTTCAGCTTCGGCCTGATCATCAGCCGCACCGCGCTGTGTAGCGGTATGGAGCCGCAGGTCACCACTTTTGTGACGCAGTTCATGGAACGGCTTTTGGCAGAGCTGAAGGGCTAAAGACTGCGCGCGGCCAATGGAGCGGGCAGCCGCTCAGCTCCGCTGACTGCTGACCGCCACCACCTCACCAGTCATATAGGAGGAATAGTCACTGGCGAGGAATACCATGACATTGGCCACCTCCCAAGTTTCGGCAGCGCGGCCAAAGGCCTCGCGTGAGGCCAGCTCGGCCAGCAGATCATCGCTGGTTACTTTGCTCAGAAAAGGGTGCATCGCCAGTGAAGGTGCCACAGCGTTGACGCGCACGCCGTAGTCGGCGGCCTCCACCGCCGCACAACGGGTCAAGGCCATCACCCCCGCCTTGGCCGCCGCATAGTGGGCCTGCTCGCGCTGCGCTCGCCAACCCAGCACCGAGGCGTTGTTGACGATCACGCCGCCATCGTGCAAACGCATATGCCGCAAGCCAGCGCGAGTCATGCGGAAAGTGCCGTTCAGCGTCACATCCAAAACCTTGTGCCACTGCTCGTCGCTCATGTCGACCAGCGCCGCCGTACCGCCGAGGCCAGCATTGTTGATCAGCACATCGACAGCCCCCATAGCGTCCGTCGCACGCTGCCACAGCGCGCTCACATCATCCTCTTCGCAAACATTGCAGCGCTGCGTCAGCGGCCGCTTGCCGAGCTCGCTCTCCAAGCGCGAGGCCGTCTCCTCCAAGCGCCCCTCGTGGATATCACTGATCAGCAACTGCGCGGCACCCTCCTCCAGCACGCGCCGGGCCACCGCCGAGCCGATGCCAGTGCCGGCCGCCGCCGTCACCAGCACCCGTCGCCCTGTCAACAGGCCGTGCCCGGCCACATAGTCCACTCGGTTCTCGCCCCGCCCCGCCCCTGCTTGCTCGGCCATGACTAGTCTCCTCCGCGCGCTTCGCGCGGCATGCCGAGCGCGCGCTCGGCGATGATGTTGCGTTGAATTTGATTGGTGCCTGCGTAGATGGTATCGGAGCGACTGAAGAGAAAAACGCTCTGCAGGCGGCTCAACTGGTAGTCGCTGCCCTCCTCCAACAACTCGGCCTCGGGACCCAGCACTTCCATCGCCAAGGCACCGAACTCCCGGTGCCATGTCCCCCAGTACAGCTTGGAAATCATCGCCCCGGGGCCGGAGCTGCCACCGCCCAGCACACGCAAGGCGTTGTAGCGCATGATCTGCAACTCCGCCCACGAGCGCGCCAAGCGCTGGCGCATGACCGGGTCATCAAGCGCCCCGTTGCGCCGCGCTACCGCCAACACTTGCTGGAACTCGTTGGTAAATTGCATCTGCTGGCCCAGCGTCGAGGCACCGCGCTCGAAGCCCAGTGTGCCCATCGCCACCTGCCAACCCTCACCCGGCGCACCGACGACATTCTCCGCCGCCGTGCGTGCGCCGTCGAAGAAGACCTCGTTGAACTCTGAGGTACCAGTCAACTGCTGGATAGGGCGCACTTCGATGCCGTCTTGGCGCATCGGCACCAACAGATAGCTGAGTCCGTGGCGACTCGTGGAACCCTCCTCTGAGCGCGCCAGTACAAAGCACCAATCGGCCTCCAAGGCCAGTGAGGTCCACACTTTTTGCCCTTCCAACACCCATTCGCCGCTGGCTTTGTCCAGCCGCGCCTTGGTGCGCACCGCCGCCAAGTCAGAACCCGCTCCCGGCTCGGAGTAGCCTTGGCACCACAGCTCGCGCCCTGCGCGTATCGCTGGCAGGAAGCGCTTGCACTGTGCCTCGCTGCCAAAAGCCAGCAAGGTCGGTGCCAGCAGTGTCTCACCAATATGACCGACCCGACCCGGACCGCCAGCGCGGGCATACTCTTCGTGGAAGATCACCTGCTGGGACAGCGGGAGATCACGTCCGCCGTGCGCCTGAGGCCAAGCGATGCCGATCCAGCCGCCAGCCGCCAACTCGCGCTCCCAAGCACTGCGCTCAGCAAAGAACATATGCTCATCGCCGGGGCCACCGCGAAAGCGCAGCTGCTCGTACTCGCCCCGCAGCTGCTCGGCGAGCCACTGCGCCACCTCTTGGCGGAAGGCTGCATCACCGGCACCGTCGCCAGCTTTCATGCTGCCTCCTCGGTGCCGTCGACCCCATCAAAAGCCAAGGCGGCCAAACGCTCGCGGTGCTGCGCCGCTGTGCCGAGCATGGCGGCGGCGGCACGTGCGCGCTTGAAATACAGATGCACATCGTATTCCCAAGTGAAGCCGACGCCGCCGTGCAGTTGCAAAGACTCGCCAGCGCAGTGAAAGAAGCCCTCCGAGCAGTAGCTGCCAGCCACCGCCACCGCCTCGGCCAGCGCCTGCCGAGCCGCCGCGTCGGCATCGTCCGCCAAGGCTCGATCAGCGACACCGGCGGCGTAGAAAGCGGCAGAGCGCATCGATTCGACGCGTAGCATCATATTCGCGCACTTATGTTTGACCGCTTGGAAGGAGGCGATACTGCGGCCGAACTGACGGCGCTCTTTGGTGTAGGCTACCGTCATCTCCAAGCACTGGCGCGCGCCGCCAGCCTGCTCGGCGGCCAAGGCCGCCGCCGCCAGCAACAGTGTGCGCTCGAGTGCGCGCTCAGCTGCCGCCCCCGGCTCGCCGAGACGCTGCTCAGCTGAGACCGTGACCCCGTCCAGCCGCAACGCCGCCAGTGGGCGGGTCTGATCCATGGTCGGCAACCGCCACCGCAGCAGTCCGGCGCTGTCGGACGGCAGCGCGAACAGGCACAGCGCACCGTCCTCGTCGCGTGCCGCCACCAACAGCAACTCGGCACTGTGTCCGTCAAGCACATGGCTCAGCTCACCGGAGAGGGTATAGCCAGTGCCATCGCGACGGGCCTGCACCGCGGTGGCGTCATCGACCGCCCAACATCGCCCCTGTGGTGCCATAAAAGCCAGCGCGGCCGTCTGCCCAGCCGCCAGCGGTGCCAACCATCGCTCGCGCTGCGCCGCTGATGCCGATGCCAACAACAACGGTGCCGCCATGCAAGCAGTCGCGAAAAAAGGGGCACAGAGCAGACGGCGGCCAGCCGCTTCCATCACCACCGCCAACTCGACCCAGCCGAGGCCCAAGCCACCACAGTCTGCGGGTAAATGGATGCCCGGCCAGCCCATTTCCTCCACCACAGCACGCCACAGCACCGGGTCGTATCCCAGCTCGCTGGCCATCGCCGCACGCACTTGCGCCGAGTTGCTGTGGCGACTCAGGAACTGATCTGCAGTATCCCCGATCAGCCGGTGCTCTTCGCCGAACGCGAAATCCATCGCCACGCGCCGACAGAAAGCCTTTAGGAAGCGCCGTAGACCGGCAACGGTGGCACCGCGTCCCGCAGCAGGCCATCCACCGCCGCACCGATCTCCGATGGCTGCCAACGCGCACCCTTATCCGCCTCTGGACCGCGCCGCCAGCCATCGGCGAGGATGATCTTGCCACCCTCCACCTCGAAGACTTGACCGCTGACATGCCCCGACAAGCCGCTCGCCAGCCACACCACCAACGGCGCGATATTGCCGGGGTGGTAATAATCAAAGGAGCCGTCTGCAGGCACCTTCATGCGCTCGGCAAAGACCTCCACCTGAGTGGTCATCGCGGTGCGCGCCGACGGAGCCAACGCGTTGGCAGTGATACCGTAGCGCAGCAACTCCGCCGCCTGCACCAGTGTCAACGCGGTGATGCCCGCCTTGGCGGCGGCGTAGTTGGACTGCCCCACCGAACCCTGCAAGCCAGCACCGGAGCTGGTGTTGACAATGCGCCCCTGCGGCGCACGGCCAGCCTTGGCCTCTGTACGCCAGTAGGCGCAGGCTTGGCTGGACAGACAATAGTGCCCCTTGAGGTGCACCCGCACGACATCGTCCCATTCGCTCTCCGACAGCGACACAAACATGCGATCGCGGCAGATGCCCGCATTGTTGACCACCGCGTGCAGGCCACCGAAGTGCTCCAGTGCCTGCTTGACGATGCGCCCAGCCGCCTCGCGACTGGTGATGTCATCATGATTGGGCTCGGCCTCGCCACCAGCCGCGACGATGGCCGCCACCGCCTCGTGGGCGGCGTCTAAATCGATGTCGTTGACGACCACCCGTGCACCCTCGGCCGCCAGCGCCTCGGCGTAGCCCCGACCGAGGCCACGGCCTGCTCCGGTGACGACCGCCACGCGGCCTCGGCAGATGCCCGCATCGCTCATAGAGCGGCCTCCCGCATCAAATCCTCAGCGCCTATTATGCCGCAGGGTCAGCGGACGGCTTAGACACGAAGCCGAGCAGCTCCCCCGCCGCAGGCAGCTCAGGGCGAGCTGAGTTCGAGCTGTAGCGGTGCCGTTGCCAGCTCGAAATCCAAATCCTGCACGCCATGAGCGTCCACCGCCACCACAGTCAGCGTGAAGGAACTATCGGCCACTGGCACCGCCGAATCGAGCAGGCGCAGCACCAGCTGCGTAGCGGTGGAGCTCAGCAGCAGCTCCACCGAACCGACCAGCCCGCCATCACGCACCGTCAGCTGCACCGCCCCCTCCGCTGAGGCCCGCAGATTGCTCAGGGTAAAGCGCCCCTGCTGCGGCTCTAGCACCGCATTGACGCTAACACCGTCGGGAGAGAGCGACAGCGTCGTCGTCGAAGCCAGCTGATAGTCAAGATCTACGTTGCCATGGGCATCGACACCTTGCACCGAAAGCGTAAAGCTGCTGGCGGCAGTCACCGTCGTCGAACTGAGTTCGGCACGCAGGCGATCGGCCTCTATCGCCACCCCCAAGGTCAGCGTTGAGCTCCGTGCGCCACGCGTCACCACCAGCTGAAATGTCGAGCCGTCGACCAAGCCACTCTGACCCGGCAAAGACAGTTGCAGGCGTTGCGTGTCCAATACGGTGTAGCTGAGGGAGCTGATGGACGGCGACCAGCTGAAGGTCGACGCACTCAAATCTACCCCCCGCCCAAAATCCAGCACCAAGGATGCCCCGCCGGGACTCAGCGTGCCGACAGTGGCCGCGGCCTGCACCGCCACCGTTTGGATGGCCGAAGAGTCCACAGCCGCTCCGTAGGGGCTACGCGAATAGGCGGGGGCCGTGGCAGCCAGCGCGACAGTGCCAGAACCCGACACCAGTGGCACCTTCATAGTCAACTGCACCAGCTCAAAGCGACTGCAGTCATCGGCGACACAGGGGATGACACTGGATGTCCTATCGCTGCTGTAGTTCCCTCGCGCGGCCAACAGGGCGAGCGTCAAGGTGGCGATCCCCGAGCTGTCGTAATACACCCCGGCCACATGATAGTCAGCGGTGGCCTGCGATAGCTGCACCGAGGTGCTGGGGGTGCTGAGGAAGTCCCGGATGGCAGCATAGTCCCCGGTGATGTCCAGATCCATCGAGCTGGCATCCCAACTCAGGGTGGCACCAGCGGCATTGACCCCCAAGCTGGTGGAGCTCGCCGACAGATCCAGCCACAGGCTCAACTCGAAGCTCTCACCGGGGGCCAAGCTCGTCTTGTTGCTCTGCACCCGCAGCTCCGTCGCGCCCGCCGCCGCCGACAGCGATGCCAGCGCACAGGCCAAGGTGGCAATGCCGAACCACCACACACGCAGCTCAGCCACCATCGCTATCACCGTCGGCGGCTGCGCTGAAGACGCCAGTGCTCAGGTAGCGGTCACCGCGATCGCAGGCGATGGCCACCACCACCGAGCCGGCACGCCTCTCCGCCACGCGCAGGGCACCGGCCACGGCACCACCGGAGGAGACACCGCAGAGGATGCCCTCGCGCACCGCCAAGGCACGGGTGGTTTGTTCGGCCTCGCGCTGCCCGATATCGATGATCTCGTCGACGCGTGTCGCATCGTAGATCTTCGGCAGATAGGCTGGCGGCCAGCGGCGGATGCCGGGAATCGTCGCGCCCTCGGCTGGCTGCAAACCGATGATCTGCAGCTCGGCATTGCGCTCTTTCAGATAACGCGAAACGCCCATCACCGTGCCGGTGGTCCCCATCGAGCTGACGAAGTGGCTCAATTCACCACCGGTCTGGCGCCAGATCTCAGGGCCGGTGCCACGGTAATGGGCATCGGGATTGTCCGGATTGGCAAACTGGTCGAGCACCCGCCCTTCACCCCGCTCCGCCATGCGCAGTGCGAGATCGCGCGCGCCCTCCATACCCTGCTCGCGGCTGACCTCAATCAGCTCAGCACCATAGGCGGCCATGGCCTGCTTGCGCTCCTCGCTCATATGCTCTGGCATGATCAGCAACAGACGGTAGCCGCGCACGGCGGCGGCCATCGCCAAGGCGATGCCCGTATTGCCGCTGGTCGCCTCAATCAGCGTGTCGCCCGGGCGCAGCTCGCCGCGCGCCTCGGCCGCGCGGATCATATTGAGGGCTGGGCGATCTTTGACCGATCCGGCCGGATTGTTGCCCTCCAATTTCAGCAACACCTCGCTGCCCAAGCCCTCTGTCAGGCGTTGCAGGCGCACCAGCGGGGTCTCTCCCACACAAGACTCTATGCTCGGATAGTCCACAGCACGCCGCTCCATATCGCTCGCGCCAACCAGCACAGCTGCATTATCAGCGAAAGTGGCAGTTGCAGGAACGCCCCTCGGTATCGTCGGGCAGGCGCACAGTGGCACCCGACCCATGGCGGGGGGGTACGACGGTGCCATCACGACTCGGTCATGGTGGAGCCGGGGAGGATTGAACTCCCGACTTCCTGCTTGCAAAGCAGGTGCTCTCCCGCTGAGCTACGGCCCCCCATTTTGGTACAGATCTGCACCGCGCCATCGCGATACTTACTCGACTCGGCAACGGCTTGCGCCCACACAACGCTTCGCCCCAGATTATCATGCGGGACGCGCACTCGGTCAAGACAGGGCAGGGCACGGTCGGGTGCCTCCACCTGTGCAATATGAGCCGAGAGCGGCTCGCTGAGTTGCGGGGGCAGTGCGTTTGTGGCATACTGAAAATTCGCTACATCTAGCGATGCGGCACAGGCGCAAAATGCCTTGGCCAATGGAGGGTGTACGCCATGTCTATTAGCTTGATGCCATTCAAATATGTGCTCGGCATCATCGCCGTCTATATCGCCAATGGCCTGCTGGTGCATTTCGCGATGCAGTTTCACCGCTCCCCCGCCAGCGCAGGAATGCGCATTCGTGAGCCCGCGCACAGACGGGCACACCACCCGCACCTGGGGAGCGCCTACAAGCTGCGCAACAGCATCTTGTCCACGTCTCTGACCTTCATCGTCCCGATCCTGCTCTACGGCCAGCTGTTCAGCGACGCGCCGATCACTTGGTGGGTGGGTGGCCTGCAGATCCTCGCGCTGCTGGTCATCTACGACTTCCTCTACTACTTCCTACACCGCAGCATCCTGCATGGACCGTTGCACAAGGTGCATGCGGTGCACCACCGGGCACGGCACCCACAGGCCAACGATAGCTTCTTCCTGCACCCGACGGAAATCGCGCTCGGTGTCGGCCTGTGGCTGGGCTGCGTGGCCATCGTCGGGATGGTCAGCCCGATGCACCCGATCGCTTTTCTCATCGCGCTGTTGATCTACACTTGCGTCAATATCATGGTGCACTGTGGACTGGACACTGGCATATTGCCCTACTTGGACTATGTTTCACGCATGCACAACACCCACCATATCAGCATGCGCTCGAAGAACTACGCCTCGATGTCTGCCTTCCCGGACATCATCTTCCGCACCACCGAAACCAGACTAGAAGCTGCCGTGCTGGCAGCAACCGAGGACTGACAGCCGCCCACCGTGTAACCGAGAGACAGCGCCTATCGATCTGACCCTGATGCCCGCCCCGTATTCGCTGGGCCTGCTCGGCATCTATATCTGGACCGGCCTGCTGACTGGAGCCGCCGTCGTGCTCTACCGCTCTCAGTGGGCACAGGGCAAGCGCATACGCGAACAGACCGACCCGCGCACCATCAAGGGGGCGCGACTGGCCAAGCACCTCGTCGGCAACGGTACCCTGTCGGGCATTTTCACCTTTGGTGTGCCGCTGGTACTCTACGGACAGTTCTTCAGTCCGGCGCAGACTTCATGGTGGGTGGGGGCGACGCAGATCATCGCCTTGCTCGTGCTCTACGACTTCCTCTACTACTTCTTGCACCGCGACATCCTGCACGGGCCGCTACAAATGGTGCATGCGGTGCACCACCAAGCCAGATTCCCCCAAGCCTGTGACAGCCTCTATCTACACCCGGTGGAGACCATTCTCGGCCTCCTCGTCTGGAGCGGTTGCATCGCCATCATCACCGCCATCAGCCCGATGCACCCAACCGCCTTCCTCATCGCCCTGTGGCTTTACACCACAATCAATGTGGTGGTGCACTGGGGCCTAGAGACCCGTTGGCCAGTGTTTGCCTACTTCGATTTCATGGCGCGCAAGCACGATGCCCACCATGTCAATATGCGCGCCAAAAACTACGCATCGCTGTCGACCCTGCCAGATATCGTATTCGGCACAACAGCGCCCGTGACCGACCACTGAAGGCTGCCCCACAGAGCGGAACTTGACATATGTGTTTCAATATGCCACACTTGGTATTGTAGCCAACTCAGTCCGGTTGTCGCATATTGCCCAATCAGCCATTATTGCTGAATGAGCGTAACGACATGGGGCAGGACTGGCCGCAAACATGTGGCAATACGCAGAGTACATCATGGCCACCATACAATCGAGCCAAGATCCCTCCAACATCAGCAAATACTGGCTTGAGGGCGAGGCGATGGCTCCTGTGCGCGAGCGATTGCAGCGCACAGCAGACAGGGAATGGCCCGTACTGATCTGCGGCCCACTCGGCTCGGCTCGTGCGCGCATCGCAAGTGACTTACATCAGCTCAGCGGGCGGCACGGCAAGCTGAGTCGCTTCAGTTGTACGGCGGACAACGAGCAGTCGGACCGCGAATTGTTTGGCTACCAAGACCGACCGGGGCTCATAGAGGCCGCCGAGCATGGCACGCTGTATCTGGACGATATCGCCAAGCTGCCGATCCGTTCCCAAGGACGCCTGCTGAACCTAATCGAAGACCGCAAAATCTACCGAGTGGAAAGTGCTGTACACATTCCGGTCAAGTTACGTGTGGTAGCTGGCACATGCTACGATTTGATCAAAGCCTGCCAGCAGGGCGATTTCTTGGATGAATTGCGGCTCGCTCTTGAAGCGGTGCAGCTGGACATCCCGCCACTCTCGCAGCGTTCACCACGGGAGTTGCAAAACCTGACTGAAAAGTTGCTGACGCGCGAAAGCAAGCAACACCACGACAACCGACGCCGCTTCCAATTGTCACGTGGTGCCATGAAATTGATCTTGGCACACAGCTGGCCGGGGAACCTACTGGAATTGGAGAACACGCTGAGCCGGGCGGTCGCTCTATATGGCGCCGACAGCGATGTCATTGAGGCCAGCATGCTGGAGCTATCGAATACTGAGATGACAGCAGTCGCCACCACTCGACCAGCACAAGACAGCGGGCGGGAACAGCTGCCGACCTCCGTGGCCGCCCATAGCGTGTCGGAGGAACTATCGCTGGAGGAATACTTTCAACGCTTCGTACTCGAACACCAAAGCACGATGAACGAAACCAAGTTGGCGCACCGGTTGGGGATCAGCCGAAAATGCCTGTGGGAACGCCGCCGCCGCTTTGGTATTCCACGGCACACGAGCCAAGCCCGCACGCAGCTCGACAGCCCTGCGGTCACAAGTGATACAGTGGACTCTGGTGTGATCGACACCACGGCCAAGATGCATGCTATCGCGGCACCACTTCCCGACTGAAACCCACACACGCCAATGTGGTGTGCCATGAAAAGGAGCTGACAGCGCGGTGACTGCAACTGCTCCGCAGGTGGCGGCTGGCTCCGCTGTCGCCGCCCATCCACACCGATTCCCTGTAACGGCACTGTGTCCCGGGGCGATGGGGCTGATCCGCCGCCTGCACCGAGCCAATTGCCAGGCCTACCTAGTCGGGGGCTGCGTGCGCGACCTATTGCTTGGGCGCAGACCCAAGGACTTCGATATCAGCACCGATGCGCATCCAGAGCAACTGCGACGGCTATTGCCGCGCTCCCGCATCGTCGGTCGGCGCTTTCCCATTGTCCATGCACGCACCGCCAACGGTCGCAGCGAGCTGAGCACTTTCCGCCGCGCCCCCAGCCAAGCGGGCCGGCGGCTACAGCTCGGAGCCAGCGGCGAAATACTGCGCGACTGCGAATACGGCAGCTCGCTGGAAGAAGACGCGTTGCGCCGCGACTTCACCGTCAACGCCCTCTATTACGATCCACTAGCTGACGGCGGCACATTATTTGACTGCGTCGGCGGCCTAGCCGATTTGCGGGCGCGCCGTCTGCGTGTCATCGGCGAGGCGGCGGTGCGCTACCGCGAGGATCCGGTGCGCATGCTACGCGCTGTGCGCTTCTCCGCCAGCCTCGGCTTTCACCTTGAGCGCCGCTCGGAGGATGCATTGCGGCGTGGCCACACCCAGCTGGCGCTGGCAAGCCCGGCACGGCTCTTCGATGAACTGCCCAAAGTGCTGAGTGGCGGCTACGCAGCACGCGCTTGGCCGCTGTTGCGACGCTATCATCTCCTCAATACGCTACTGCCACAGACCCAGCTCTGCCTCGATGCCAGCCCCAGTGCTGAGCATGCCAACCAGCTGATCGAGGCCCTGCTGCGCGACACCGACCGACGTGCACAGGACGGTGGGCATATCTCCGCCTCCTTGCTCTACGCTACGCTGCTGTGGCCAGTGGCGCGCGACCGCCAACAAGGGCTGATAGGGCGCAGTGGAGCGATTCCCGCTGCCCAAGCCGTGGCCACCACCATGGCACGGCAGCATGAGCGCACCCACATGCCGCGCCGCTTCGCCGTTCCCATCGAAGAAATACTGCGTCTGCAGTGGGAGTTGACAGCGCCGCATGCGGTACGCGCTCTGGCGCGGTGGCCATCGTTCCGCGCCGCGCTTCGCCTACTCGAACTACGCGCCCGCCACGGTGAGCCAGAACTGGGCGAACGCAGCGCGTGGTGGCGTCAGCTGGCGGCACAGCAGCCACCCACCCCGCCACCTCAGCGGCGCGGTGGCGGTGACTACGGTCGCCGTCGCCACCGAGCTGCCGCACCCAGTGGGGGGCGACGACACCACGATCCCTCCTTCCGTAGCAGCCGCAGTGCCCACCCGCGCGGGCACCCCGCTAAGCGATAATAAACAGCACGAGGCACACTCGGTGCGCCGTCGGACGGAGCAGAGGCAAACGACAATGGCGACGCAGGCGATCGGCGGCGTGGTGGCGTACATCGGGCTTGGCAGCAATCTGGGCTGGCGCCAACAACGCCTACGGCGCGCCGTATCCGCCCTGCGGCAACTACCCCAAAGCCGCTTGCTGGCGCACTCCGCTTGGTACCGCAACGCCGCCATCGGCCCCGGTGTGCAACCGGATTACCTAAACGGCGTGGCGGCGCTGCGCACCACATTGGCACCGCAACAGTTGTTGTATCGACTACAGCGCATCGAGCGCCTGCAGCGCCGCCGCCGCCGCCGCAGCTGGGGGCCGCGTACCTTGGATTTAGATCTGTTGCTCTATGGCCAACTGCAGCTGCGCCGTACCGGGATCAGCATCCCCCATCCACAGCTCAGCGAGCGCAACTTCGTCGTGCAGCCACTGTGCACCCTGGCACCCCAGCTGCGCCTGCCGGGCGGCCATGTGCTACTCGACTTGGCCGCCCAGCTGCCGCCGTTGACACCCGTGACGAACCGCTGCCGGAGCGGATAGCACCGTGACGGATCAGCCAGACAATAGACCGCATTACCTCGCTATCGAAGGACCGATCGGTGTGGGGAAGACCGCGCTGGCCAAGCGCATCGCACACAGCTGGGGGCATCGCCCACTGCTCGAAGATGGCATCGCCAACCCTTTCTTGGCCAACTTCTACCGCGACGACCGTCGCCACCTCGCCTTGGCCACCCAGCTTTCCTTTCTCGTGCAGCGCACACGGCAATTGCAAGCCCTGCGCCAATGGGATATCTTCGCCCAAGATCATGTGGCAGATTATCTGATCGAAAAAGACCGCCTATTCGCCGAGATCAACCTCGGTAGCGACGAGCTACAGCTGTACCAGTCCATCTATGACCGGCTCCGCACCGATCTGCCAACACCAGATCTGGTGGTCTACCTACAGGCACCGGTCACACTGTTGATGCAACGCATCAACAGCCGTGGCATCGGCTACGAACGGTATATCAAGCGGGGTTACCTAGAGCAGCTCAGTGAGGCTTACGGACGCTTTTTCTTCGGCTACCAAGCCACGCCACTATTGATTGTCAACACCGCCGAGGTGGATCTGCTCCGCAACGCCGACGATTACCGCGACTTCCTTGGGCTCTTGGAACGCGTCGAAAGCGGCCACCACTACTTCAACACCGGCGGCGGTGATAGCCTGTTCCTAGGCGAAGAGGGGCAGCGATGAGCAACACGCGCATCACGTTGCAAAGCCTGCGGGAGCGCAAGGCCACCGGGCAACGCTTCAGCTGCCTGACGGTCTACGATGCCAGCTGTGCCCGGCTCGCCGCCGAGGCTGGCATCGAGCTGTTGTTGGTCGGCGACTCAGTCGGCATGACCGTGCAGGGCCGCGACGATACCCTAGGCGTCACGCTGAGCGATATGGCCTACCACCTGCGCTGTGTGCGCCGTGGCAACCACGGCTCACTATTGGCCGCCGACCTGCCTCTGGGCAGCTATGCGAGCGCACCGCAGGCGGTGGCCAGCGCCACCGAATTGGCGCGGGCCGGTGCCGAAGTCGTGAAGCTAGAAGGTGGCCGCTGGCTAATCGACCAAGTGCGCCTCATCGTGCACTGTGGTATCCCAGTATGCGCCCACTTGGGGCTATGCCCGCAATCGGTGCACCTCTACAGCGGCTATAAACGCCAAGGCAACAGCCCTGAGCAGGCGGCAGAGATCGAAGCCGACGCATTGGCCTTAGAGGAAGCCGGAGCATCGTTGCTGGTGCTGGAATGCGTGCCGACAGCCTTGGCTACGCAGATCAGCCGCCAGCTGGCCATCCCGGTGATCGGCATCGGTTCCGGGCCGCACACCGACGGCCAAGTGCTGGTCTTGCAAGATGCCCTCGGCATGACCGCCTCACCACCACCATTTGCACGCGATTTCCTGCGCGATGCCAAGGGCATCGGCGACGCGATGACCGCCTACCGGGCAGCCGTGCTTGCGGGGGAATTTCCACCCGCTGATAACAACGCCAGCTGAAGCCCCCGGCAATGCAGATACACCACCGTGCCGCCGCGCTACGCACAGTGCTGGCGGCCGAGCGCCAGAGCGGACACGACATCGCTTTCGTGCCCACCATGGGCAACCTGCACCAAGGACATATGGCCTTGGTGCAGCTTGCCAAGAGCCACAGCCAGTGCGTGGTCGCCAGCATTTTCGTCAATCCCATACAGTTCGGGGCGGGCGAGGACTTCGAGCACTACCCGCGCACCCCGGAACGCGACCATGAGCTGCTGCGCTCGCACGGCGTTGCGCATCTGTTCACCCCCGATGTGGACGAGCTCTATCCCGCTGGCACAGCTGATCACACCACCGTGTCGGTGCCGGGGCTGTCCGACATCCTGTGCGGCACCAAGCGTCCGGGGCACTTCAACGGTGTGGCGACCGTGATCTGCATGCTGCTCAACATCGTGGCACCGCGTTGGCTGCTATGCGGCGAAAAGGACTACCAGCAACTGCTCGTATTGCGGCGCATGGCCGCCGAGCTATGCCTGCCTACCGAGATCGTCGGGGTGCCAACAGTGCGCGCCCCGGACGGCCTAGCGCTGAGCTCGCGCAACCAGCACCTGTCGCCGGACGAGCGCCGCAGCGCTGCGGCGCTGTGCCAGAGCCTCGGCCATAGCGCCGAGGCTCTGCGCGGCGGAGAGCGGGATTTTACCGCCCTGTGCCAAGCGGGAGCGAGGCAGCTGCGGGAGGCTGGTATGGTTCCAGAATACTACGAAGTACGCAGTGCCGACACACTGGCTATGGCCACGGTTGAGAGCAAGAATGTGGTAATATTGGTTGCCGCCCAGCTGGGACGGGCGCGACTGATCGACAACCTGCCTGTGAGTTTGGCCAGCTGAGCGAAAAGCGGGGCAGCTACAGCAAACCATCATCAACAGAACTGGATGGCTTTTCAGGGGAAACGAGGGTCAAGCAATGCGCCAAACAATGTTGCAGGCAAAATTGCATCAAGCATGCGTCACCGATGTGCATGTGGAGTACGAAGGCTCCTGCGCCATCGACGGCAAGCTATTGGAGAAAGCTGGCATACGCGAGTACCAGCAGGTGCAGATTTACAACATGAACAACGGCACCCGTCTGACGACCTACGCCATCCGCGCCGAGAACGGCTCAGCTGTGGTGTCCATCAATGGTGCGGCCGCTAGGCACGCCAGCATCGGCGACCGCGTGATTATCTGCGCCTACGCCGAATACGAAGCAAGCGAACTCGCCAACCACCAACCCAAACTGGTCTATCTGGATCAACAGAATCACATCCGGCGCACTGGCCATGCGATTCCAGTGCAGGCTGCCTGATTAAACCGAGGTGGGCACCCCCCCCTGCAACTCCTCGGTGCAGAGAGCCATCTCGAAACCATTGTAGTACTGCGAGCTGCCGCCGCTGCTGAGGCAGCATTGGGCGAACTCAAAGGCGTGGCAAAAACCATTCCTACTGGAGCGGCCATGCCAATATGACGAAATAGCGTAAATATTCGACACGTCACTGCCGATGTGTCGAAAAAATCTAAAATATTCGACACGTCACTGCTGATGTGTCGAAAAAATCCAAAATATTCGACGCATTGCCGCACGCAGATGGCGCACACTCTGTCGCAATGCCAAGGGGCAAGCTCTGGCCCCAGCGATGGCTCAGCCGGGTGGCTGCCTCAACCGACAGGCACCCGGCGACGACGGCGCGACTAGGGCTCCCAGCCTAGTTGACCTGCTGCACACCCTCGGATTCCAGCGCCTTCATGCTGAGACGCACTTTGCCGCGGTCGTCGACTTCAAGCACCTTGACCCGCACTTTCTGCCCCTCCTCTAAGTGCTCTTCAACACGGCAGAAGCCGTCGGATGAAGTGACTTCGGAAGCGTGCACCAAACCGTCTCGACCCGGCATGATGTTGACAAAAGCACCGTACTTCTGCAGGCTGACGACGGTGCCCTCATAGACACCACCGACCTCCACATCAACCGTCACGCTCTTGACGCGTGCGATCGCTTCATTGAGGGCGTCAAGATTGTCGGCGTAGACGCGCACAGTACCATTCTGGTCAATGTCGATATTGGCACCAGTGTCGTCGGTAATGCTCCGCACCGTCGACCCACCGCGCCCGATCAGGTCGCGCACACGGTTCTCCGGGATGCGCACAATCTCAAACTGCGGTGCATTGGAGGCAACACGTTCTCGGGGTGCCGACAGCGTCATAGCCATCTGTTCAAGGATGTGTAAGCGCGCCTCGCGTGCCTGCTCCAAGGCCTGCTCCATCACCGACTGCTCGAGCCCGCCTATCTTGATGTCCATCTGCAGGGCGGTAATGCCGGCCGCAGTGCCAGCCACCTTGAAGTCCATATCGCCCAGATGATCTTCATCGCCGAGAATGTCGGTCAACACCGCCGAGCGCGTGCCATCACTGACCAAGCCCATGGCGATGCCCGCCACCGGAGCAGCCAGCGGCACACCGGCATCCATCAGCGCGAGGCTACTGGCACAGACCGTGGCCATCGAGCTGGAGCCGTTGGATTCGGTGATCTCCGAGACGATACGCAGGGTGTAGGGGAAGTCCTGCTGGCTGGGAAGCAGCGCCGTCAGTGCCCGCCGCGCCAAACGCCCGTGGCCGATCTCGCGCCGCGACGGTGGCATCAGTCGGCGGCTCTCGCCGACCGAGTAGGGCGGAAAGTTGTAGTGCAACATGAGAGGGTCGTCTTCGCGCCCCTCCAAACCGTCGACAATCTGCGCATCGCGACTGCCACCGAGCGTGACAGTGGCAATCGCCTGTGTCTCGCCACGGGTGAACATCGCCGAGCCGTGGGCTCCGGGCAACAGATCGACCTCGGTGTCGATCGGGCGCACCGTGCGCGCGTCGCGCCCGTCGATGCGCGACTCGCCATCGAGTATGCGGCGACGCACTTCCCGGCGTTGGCAGTACTGCAAGGCACTGACAACATCCTCGGTGCCGTGATCAGCTCCCAAGGCCGCCACCACATCGGTGCGCAAGGCCTCCAAGGCGCGGGTGCGCGAGGACTTGTCTGGCTCAGCGCAGGCCCGGTTCAGGGCCTCAGCACTGTGCGCCTCAACAGCGGCCAACAGCGCGGCGTCGGGCAACGCTGGCGGCGGCAGCACCGGTGCCTCAGTACCGGCGTCCCGTGCCAGTGCCTCGATCGCATCCAACGCGGGCTGGATCGCGCTCTGTGCGAACAGCACGGCACCGAGCATCATCTCTTCGCTCAATTGATCGGCCTGCGACTCCACCATCAGCACGCCGTCGCGGCCACCGGCCACCACCATGTCTAGGGTCGAGGATGCCAGCTGCGCGTCGCTGGGATTGAGCAGATATTGATTGCTATTGCTGTCATAGCCAACCCGCGCGGCGCTGATCACCCCACTACAGGGCGCACCCGCAACCGCCAGCGCCGCTGAGGCACCGATCATCGCCGCGATATCGGGGTTGTGCTGGCGCGAGGCCGACATCACCGTGCAGATCAACTGCACTTCTTGGGTGCAACTCTTCGGGAACAGTGGGCGGATCGGCCTATCGATCAGGCGCGATGTCAGCACCTCTTTTTCGCTCGGTCGCCCCTCTCGGCGGAAAAAACTGCCGGGGATGCGCCCTGTGGCGTAGAATCTTTCTTGGTATTGCACCGTCAGGGGCAAAAATTTGGCATCCTCAATGACGCGTCCTAAGACCACGGTGGCCAGCACACGTGTGTCGCCAACACTGACCATGACTGCCCCGCTCGCCTGGCGTGCGATGCGCCCGGTTTCCAGCGTGAATTCTTGGTCGCCAAGAGTGAAGCGCTGGCGGATGCCACGATCACCCGAGTCGGCGTTGTGCGATGAATGATGGTTTTCTGTATTCTCTTCGTTCACTAGTTTGTCCTGTTGATTGTCGATTGTTTGGGTTGGGTGGGGTTGGTGTTCCGAGTCGATCTGTGTAACGCTCGCATACGGCTCTGACAGCCAGCGTCGTGACATAGACCAGATTTTGCAGCGCCGCTCAGCGGCGCAATCCGAGGCGGGAGATGAGTTGGCTGTAGCGCTCCCGATCCTGCCTCTTCACATAGTCCAGCAACTTGCGCCGCCGATTGATCATGCGGATCAAACCGCGCCGGGAACTGTGATCCTTGCGGTGCTGATCCAAATGTGCCTGCAAGCGCTGAATGCTGTCGCTGAGCAACGCCGCCTGCACCTCGGGCGATCCGGTGTCCCGCTCGCCACGACTGTATTCCAAGACGATCTCGCGACGCGAGGGCTCCGCTGTGCCGCTGTCCGATGCCGCCTTTGCCGCTGCATTCATGCCGATGCCACTCTGTTCATTTCACTGTATCTCCGCTGAATCTCTGTGCATTATCGCGTGGTAGACGCTTAGACGTGGTGCTTCGTGTCTGTTGTGCCACTGCCATGCCCTCGCTCAGGCGGTCACCAAGCGCCGCGAACGCAAGCGACCGTCATCAAGGACCTCACCGACACCCAAGAATGCGCCATCCTCCAGTCGCAAGCGCACCAAACCGCTACTCGGTGCCCCGGTGGCACGCACCAACTGGCCACTGCGCAGGTAATGACGATCCACCACCCGCAGACACAGCTCTGGCAGATGGTCGACCGCCTCGTCCACCGGATGTAGCAGGGCATCCATCTCGGCCAGCCGCCCGGCCTCACTCAGCTCGGTCAAGCATTCCATACTGATCATGTCTGCATCGGCAAACGCGCCGACCCGATGACGGCGCAGTGCAGCAATATGCCCCCCACAACCCAACTGACGACCGATTGCCACCGCCAGCATGCGCACATAAGTCCCCTTGCTGCAATGGATCCGGAGATCGGCTTCGGCCACTTCTCCAGGACGAAAATCGAGTAGCTGCAAAACATGAATTGTCACCGGACGCGCCTCCAACTCCACCGTGATGCCGCGTCGCGCCAGCTTGTACAACGGTTGACCCCCGCGCTTGATCGCCGAAAACATGGGGGGCACCTGCTCAATCGCCCCACGCAACGGCTGTAGCGCCTGCTCTACCGCAGGGGCACTGATCGCGGCAGCGCTGAGACGCGACAGCTCGCGACCATCGCTGTCTCCACTGTCTGTCTCAATGCCAAGACGAACCATGCCATAGTACTCTTTATCGGCATTGAGCAAAAATTGCGCAAATTTGGTCGCCTCGCCAAAGCAGATCGGCAACACGCCGCTGGCGAGGGGATCGAGGTTGCCAGTGTGGCCAGCCTTGGCCGCCTTAAACAGGAATTTGACACGTTGCAGAGCCGCGTTGGAGCTGATGCCAACCGGCTTGTCCAACAGCAAAATGCCATTCACAGGCCGAGCGTCACGCCGCTGCCTCACGACATCGCTCCACGACCCGAGGCCACCTCAGCTTCGGCTTCGGCTTCGGCTTCGGCACCGATCAAAGCTTCGACGCGGCGCCCACTACTCACGCCCCGATCGTAGAAAAAGCGCAAGCTCGGCGTCGCGCGCAGACCACCCGCCGCCGCCACACGTGAACGCAGCCAACCGCTAGCGCGGTTCAAGGCGGCCAAGGCCGGTGCAGCGAGCTCGGCACTCTCACAGCCGAGCACGGTGACATGGACCCGCGCATGCGCCAAGTCGCGGCTGACTTCAACCCCCACCACGCTGACCGTGCCGACGCGGGGGTCGCGCAACTCGCGGTGGATCAGCGTGCCGATCTCGCGCTGCAGATAGCCGCCCACGCGACTCATCCTAAGCTCCAACGCCACGGGCAACCTCCCGTTGCTCAAACACCTCAATGCGATCGCCGGGGCGCACATCCTCGTAGTCGCGCACGCCAATGCCGCACTCCACACCATTGCGCACCTCTTTGACAGCTTCTTTGAAGCGCCGCAACGAATCCAACTGGCCTTCAAAAATGACGATGTCGTCGCGCAACACGCGCACGGGTTGGTCACGCGAGACCACGCCCTCGACCACCATGCAACCGGCGATCTGACCGAAACGCGGCGCACTGAATATCTCGCGCACTTCGGCGACCCCGAGTATATGTTCACTCAGCTCCGGCGGGCATAGCCCGACCAGCAGATTCTGCACATCCTCCGTCAATTCGTAGATGATGCTGTAGTAATTGAGTGTCACCCCAAATTGCCGCGCCTGTTGCTGGGCGGCAGGGGCGGCACGCACATTGAAACCCAACACCAAGGCATCAGAGCCGTGCGCCAAATTGACATCGGAAGTGCTAATGCCGCCGAGCCCAGCCGCCAAGATGCGCAGCTCAACACCCTCTACTTCCTCGCCGAGTTTTGCCAGCCCACTGCGCAGCGCCTCCAGTGAGCCCTGCACATCCGCGCGCAACACGATCCGCAGTTCGCGCGCCTCACCTTCCTGTATGCTGGCGAACAGAGCCTCGACATCTTCACCCGGCGCGCTGGCGGCAACCGACGGCTTGTGCAAAGCAATCAGCTCGCGCGCTTGGCGCTCGTTGCCGACCACAAGGAAGGTCTCGCCAGCATCCGGCGCGGCGCGCAAGCCCATCACTTCCACCGGTGTCGACGGCGGTGCCGTACGCAGCTTGGCACCACCCTCATCGCGCATATCGCGCAGGCGCCCGCTGTGGCCACCGCAGACCACTAGGGAACCGATCTCCAAAGTTCCCCCCTGTACCAGTAGCGTGGTGACAACGCCGCGATGGGTATCAATGCGCGATTCGATCACTGTGCCCCAAGCGGGTACATCGGGGGAAGCGCGCAGCTCGAGCAGCTCAGCCTGCAAGTGGATGGCCGCCAGCAGTTGGTCGAGCCCATCGCCGCTGAGCGCTGAGACCGGCACAAACTGCACCTCGCCGCCCCACTCGTCCGGCACCACTTCCAGTGCCGCCAAACCTTGTTTGACCCGCTCCGGATCAGCGTTTTCCAGATCCATCTTGTTGATGGCCACCACCAAGGGAACCCCGGCGGCACGCACATGCTCAACCGATTCGTGAGTCTGTGGCATGATGCCGTCGTCGGCGGCCACCACCAACACCACCAAGTCCGTGCAGCGGGCACCGCGCGCGCGCATGGCGCTGAACGCCTCGTGTCCGGGCGTATCGACAAAGGTGATGCTGCGGCCATCCGTCGTCGGCACCCGATAGGCACCGATGTGCTGGGTGATGCCACCGGCCTCGCCAGCGGCGACGCTGCTCTGACGGAACTGGTCGAGTAATGAAGTCTTGCCGTGATCCACATGCCCCATGACGGTCACCACAGCTGCCCGCGACACGGGGTTGCCCTCTGCTGCACGCGCCTTTTCGAGCACGCTTGCCAGCGTGCGCTCGTCGCTCAGCTCGATACGATGCCCCAAATCCTCGGCCAGCATCGTGGCCGTGTCGGTGTCGATCTGTTCGGCATCCTCAACGCCCATCGCCTCCAAGCGAGCCAGCGCGAGCGGCAATTTGACACCGAGCCGACGCGCCAAGCTGGCCACGGAAAGGCGCTGGCCACGCTCGAGGTGCAAGGTGCGCGTTATCGGTTGCTGAGGCCGGCGGAAGGCATGGTGGCGCTGGTCGACTATCTTGAGTACCCCGGCGACACCGGCACCCGATGACGCGGACTGCGGCGCAGCGGACGCTCCCTTTCCCTCCTCCACCGTCTCACGCAAAGCCATCTCAACCGAGCGACGAGAATCGGCCTGATGCTTCTCGCCAGTGCGCGGTGTCAAGCGCGTGCGGCGGCGGGGCAACAATGAAGGGGAACGGCGTGTGGCGGCCTTGGCAGCAGTCGAGCGCGAAGCAGTGGCGACGCGGCTGCGCTCCCCCTCGGCTTTTTTGTTTGCTTTCTCTGCAGCGGTGCGTTTTGCGAGGCTATCCCGCACCGAGCTGCGGCGCAGCTCCTCCAAATCGAGATCGGCATCCGGTGCCGGTGCCGGCAGCTCGCCAACAGGTGGCAACGCGACGTGGGGCGGCGGTGCCTGTTGCTCTTCGATGTCGGCAGGCTCCACCGGCTTGGCATAGGTGCGTTGACCGCGGCGCTCTACCGTCACTGCACGGGAATTGGCACGACCACCGGTGCGCAAGGTAGTGCTGGAGCGTCGCTCCAGCTTGACAACCACCTGATCCTCAGCACCACTGCCGCCACTCGGGCGGCGTTTGGATTCCATTAAGGCGTCGCGCACGGCGGGCTTGGTCATCACCTCACCCATATCCACCGTGTCCTCTGCGCCACTCAGCTCAAAATCGGCATCGCGCAAAATGCCGAGCAGGGTATCAGCCGATAACTGAAAGCGCTCTGCCAACGCCAAGACGGTACTCTGTTGCGCCACGGCGGATCAATTCCTAGGTGTCGAACCGACAGCCGCCGGCACAGCTGCCTCCGGCTCCACGCCGTCCGCTTCCATGTCAAAAATTTGCCGCCGCGCCTCCATGATCAGGCGACGAGCCATGCGTTCCTCAATGCCGCTGATCTCCAGCAGATCGGGTACCGCTTGGTCAGCCAAGGCCTGTACCGTGGCGATGCCCTCGGCAGCAAGCCGACTGGCGATGCCCGGAGTCATCCGCTCCAAGGTCAATAACTCTTCGGTCGGCACTGGCGCCACTTCCTCTTCTTCCCCTTGCGCCATCATCAGAAATAGCGCGTTTCTCGCACGCTCGCGCAGATTCTCGGCCAGCCCGTGGTCGATACCGTCGATCAACACCAATTCATCCAACGGCACATAGGCGATGGAATCAATATTGACGAAGCCGGATTGCACCAGCAGACCCGCCAACTCTGCATCCACCTCCAGATGTTGCACGAAGCGATCGCGCAACTTGTCGTTCTCGCTTTGTTTGCGTGACGCCATTTCCTCAGTGCTGACGATGTCGATATGCCAACCGACCAAGGCGCTGGCCAAGCGGACATTTTCGCCGCGGTGACCGAGCGCTGTCTTGATATTCTCCTCCGGCACGCCGACTTCCACCGTGCGACGATCCGGCTCCATCACCACTGAATCGACCTCGGCCGGTGCCAGCGCACTGATCACAAATTGCGCCACATCCTCGTGCCAAGGGACGATGTCGATGCGCTCATCCTTGACCTCATGTGAGACCGCCAACACCCGTGTGCCGCGCATGCCGACGCAGACGCCAACCGGATCGATGCGCCCATCGTTGGTCTTGACCGCCACTTTGGCGCGCGAGCCGGGCTCGCGCACGACACCGCGAATCTCGATCAAGCCCTCTTGGATTTCCGGCACTTCCAAGCGAAACAACTGCTCCAACATGGCGGGCGAGCGACGCCCCAAGACCAGCTGTGGACCGCGCGCATCTGGCTCCAACTCCTCCAACACCGCACGCACCGTATCGCCGATGCGGAAACCATCGTCGCGCACCGACCGGCTACGTGGCAGCAAGGCCTCTGCATTGCCCGCCAGCATGACAATGAAATTGTCGCGAGTCACACGGCTCACATGCCCGCTCAGCAATTCACCGACGCGGTTCTGGTACTGTTTGCGCACCACCACCCGCTCCGCCTCGCGCACACGCCGCACGATGACCTGCTTGGCGATCTGAGCCGCAATGCGCCCAAAATCGTGCTGCGGCAAAGCCTTTTCATACCACTGGCCGACTTCCAGATCAGCTTGCAACTCGCGCGCCTCGCTCAGCGTCTTCTCACAGGCCACATCGAGCTCGTGCGGATCGCCCGCCAGCTCTTCCTCTGCACCAGCGAGCGGTGGCCGGGCGAGCGGATCCACCCGCAGGGGGCGCACCGTGCGCTCCTCCGGGTCATCGGCCACCACAAACCACACACGGGCACTGCTCCATTCGCCAGTGACACGATCGATGCGCACACGCACCTCCGCTCCCGCCGTACCCTGCGATTCCAGATCGCGTCGACGCGCCTCGCCCAAGGCTTGCTCGACCGCCTCAAACAATAGCTCGGAATCGATGCCTTTCTCGGTGGCGACGGTCTGCACCATCGCCAAAATTTCACTGGGCTCCAGCTTCACCTATCGCCCCCCCTCACTCAGACCCGTCAAATCAGGAACCAATCGCGCCGAATCGATAGCGGCAAAGGCAAAACGCCACTCTTCCCCGTCGGCTCCGCGCAATGCCACCGAGGACTGCCCGTCCTCAGGCAAAGGCAACAGCCAGCCCTCAAAATGACGCTGACCGTCGACGGACACGCGCAACGAAACACGTGCCCGTGCGCCGGTGAAACGCTGAAAATGACACCATTCGAAGAGACGGCGATCCATGCCGGGAGAGGACACTTCGAGCTGATAGCGACCCGGCAACGGATCCTCGACATCGAGCACACCGCTCAGCTGACAGCTGACCTGCTCGCAATCGGACACACTGATACCGCCAGCACCATCGGCAGTTGCTTCGATGAAAACACGCAACACAGGCGGGCGGCGACTGGGCTGATATTCCAGCCCCCATAGCTCCAATCCAAGGCCGCTCACCACCGGATCGACAAGTTCGTGCAGTCGCTGCTGTTGTCGGATGGTCGCCACCAAGATCGGATCCTGTCAAATACACAAGCCGCAGAGCCGGCAACCCTAGACAGCAAGAGGAACAACAGACCGCGACGACAGGCTTTCAACCAAGTCGCACGCCACTGCCCCCAAGCGCAAATCTGTGACCAAGGCCAGCGCCCTCGCCGACCGATGCCCCTCGTAAGCTGCCGAGACAGCTCGTCATTTTAGCGTGGATAGCAAGACCGCGTCAAGACATCAGCTCAGCGTGTTAGACTGTCAAAATGATGCCGCTAATGAGGATCATCTGGATATCATGGCTCTGCGCCACTTAGCCTGCGCTCGCCTGCCCACAGAGTGGGCGGAGTTTTCACTACACGCTTTTTCCGATGCTGAAGAAAGCGGTAGCGACCATCTCGTGCTGACTCTCGGACAGCTGGAGGGGGAAGAGCCGTTGCTGGGACGCATCCACTCGAGCTGCACGACGGGCGACGCGCTGTTCAGCCTGCGTTGCGACTGCGGCTCGCAATTGCAACGGGCGGTGCAGAAGATCGCCGATGCCAACCGCGGCATCTTGCTCTATATGGCACAGGAAGGGCGTAATATCGGCTTGGGCAACAAGATCTTGAGCTATCAACTACAAGATGAAGGTGCCGACACCGTCGAGGCCAACTTGCAATTGGGATTCGCCGAAGACCAGCGTGACTACAGCCATTGTGCCGCTATCCTGCGCTACTTCGGCATCCAACGCCTGCGCTTGATGACCAACAACCCGAGCAAGGTCAGCGCACTGGAGACACTGGGTATCGAAGTGGTGGAGCGTATGCCATTGCGCGTCGGCGACAACCCACACAACATGCATTATCTGGCGACTAAAGCCGACAAACTAGGCCATATTATCTAACTTGGCCTGATGCTCGTCCCACCAACGCGCCACCGAGTTCCCGATTCCAGCTGCATCGAGTCCACACTGCGCCAACAGCTCGGCACGAGTGCCGTGTTCGACAAAGTGATCCGGCAAGCCCAGATGCAACAGCGGCGGAGCGGCGGGGTCGGCTGCCAATAATTCCCCAACCGCAGCACCAGCACCACCGGCGATGACCCCATCTTCCACCGTCACCAGCAGCTGGTGCGAAGCGGCAAACTGACGCACCAAGTCCTCATCCAGCGGCTTGACGAAGCGCATATCCACCACGCTGGCATCGATGGCTTCGGCCACCTCTCGCGCCGCTGCCAACGGCGTGCCAAAAACCAAGAAAGCCGTGCGCTGGCCACGACGGCGCACGATAGCACGACCGATCGGCAAGGGCTGAGGATCTTGCAAGTGCAGTGGTGCCGACGGCGAGCCACGTGGATAACGCACCGCAGCTGGCCCCTCGTGACAATAGGCTGTCTCCAACATGCACCGCGCCTCATCGCCATCCGACGGTGCCAATACCACCAGATTGGGGACACAGCGCAGATAGCAGAGGTCGAAGCTGCCAGCATGGGTGGGGCCGTCCTCACCCACCAAGCCGGCACGGTCGACGGCAAAGGTCACATCGAGCTTTTGCAGAGCCACATCGTGGATCAGCTGATCGTAGGCGCGTTGCAGAAAAGTCGAGTAGATCGCCACCACCGGCTTGAGGCCGCCACAAGCCATGCCAGCGGCCAAGGTCACACTGTGCTGCTCGGCGATGGCGACATCGTAGAAGCGATCTGGGAAACGCTCGGCGAAATCCACCATCCCCGAGCCCTCGCACATGGCTGGAGTGATTGCCACCAAGCGCTCATCGCGCGCCGCCACCTCGCACAACCAGTCCCCGAAAATCTTCTGATAGCGCGGCACTTGTTCGGCAACGGGAGCCGCCACGGGTGCCGACCACTTGCTGATCGCGTGATAACGCACCGGATCTTCCTCGGCGGGCGCATAACCCTGGCCTTTGACAGTCAATACATGCAGCAGCTGCGGCCCCTTGAGCTCGCGCAGATTGCCGATCATATGTAACAACAACGGCAAATCATGACCATTGACCGGGCCGATGTAATTCAGGTTCAGTTCTTCAAACAGTGTGCCGGGCGCAACCATCCCCTTGATGTGCTCTTCGGTGCGCTTGGCCAGCTCTAGGGCAGTCGGCATACGGCGCAACATTTTCTTGCTCCCGGTGCGTAGCGACGAGTAGGTCTTGCTCGACCACAGACGCGCCAAGTAGTTATGCAAGCCGCCAGTGTTGTGGGAAATCGACATCTGGTTGTCGTTCAGCACCACCAAGGCATCGGCGCGCGTCTCCCCCAAATGCGCCATCGCCTCGTAGGCCATGCCAGCGGTGATGGCACCATCACCGATCACCGCCGCCACACGGCGGCGGCTCCCCTGCTGGCGCGCTGCCAGCGCCATGCCGAGGGCAGCACTGATGCTGGTGCTTGAGTGGCCGGCACCAAAGTGGTCGTAGGGACTTTCCTCGCGCCTGAGAAAGCCCGACAGACCGCCGCTTTGGCGCAGCGTCGCCATGCGCTCGCGCCGACCGGTGAGGATCTTGTGTGGATAGGCTTGGTGACCGACATCCCACAGTAGCAAATCCTGCGGCGTGTCGTAGAGATAGTGCAACGCGATGCTCAGTTCGACAACGCCGAGACTGGCACCGAAATGGCCGCCAGTGCGAGCCACCGTGTAGAGCAAAAAGGCGCGCAACTCCGCTGCCAGTCCCGGCAGCTGTGAGGCGTCGAGCGCACGCAGCTGCACCGGTGAGTCGATGCTGTCGAGCAATGGCGTGTCTGGTCGCTCGCGCGGTAGCCCACCATCATCGACACGACCCTCCTCGGCGGACTTGGCATTCGGCGTTTTCATGACTCTCGGTTGACCATGTAGTGCGCTAGGGCGCAGAGCAGTTCGCTGTCTTTGAAGACCCCATCCAAGGATGCCATGGCGCTGTGCTCCAAGTCCAACATCCGCCGACGCGCCACCTCGATGCCGACCAAGGTGCAATAGTTCGACTCGAGTGCAGCGTCCGACTCATCGGTGCTGTCGATCAAGTCATCGCAGATCTGGAAAGCCAAGCCGATATCGGAGCCATAGCGCGACAGCGCTTGCAGCTGCCCCTCCGAGGCCGCAACGGCACGGCCGCCGAGACGCAAACTGCCAGCGATCAAGGCAGCGGTCTTCATACGCTGCATCTGTTCCAGCTCGGCAACGCTGGGCAGCTGGCGCACAAAGGCCAAATCTCGAGCCTGACCGCCCGCCATGCCAGCGATCCCCACCACTTCGACCAAATCGTCCAACATCTGCAGGCGACACTCAGCAGACAAGCCCGGGCAACGAATCAGTAAACCAAAGGCATGCGCCTGCAGGGCATCGCCAGCGAGAATGGCAGTCGCCTCGTCGAAGCGGATATGACAGGAGGGCTGACCGCGGCGCATATCGTCGTCGTCCATCGCTGGCAGGTCGTCGTGTACCAACGAATAGCAGTGCATAAACTCCACCGCGCTGGAGATGCAATCCAAGACCGCCGCTGGTGCCACCCCCGGAGCAACGGTGGTGGCCGCCGCCGAAACCAAGGTGGCGCGGATGCGCTTGCCACCACTGACCAAGGCGTAGCGCATGGCTGGCCACAACTCAAGGCGGTCGTCGCGCAACTGATCTAGGTGGCACTCCAAAGCGCGGTTGGTCTGCTCGCTTTGCCGTTGCAAGTGCTCCTTGGCCCGCTCCATCAACGCCTCGGACATCATCCGCCTCAATCTTCTGCGGCGGGCAACACAGGGGTAGGGTCAGCGCCGTCATCGCGCAATTCGCGCACTCGCTGCTCAGCGCGATCCAGCGCCGTTCGGCAACGCGTCACCAGCTGCATGCCCTGCTCGTAGTCGCGCAGCGCTCCCTCCAAGCTCAGCTGCCCCGCTTCGAGGCGCTCCACCAGCTGCTCAAGGCGCTCCAAAGCTTGCTCAAAGACCAGTTCGCCGTCACTGGCATCCTGCGTCGTTTTGTTTTTGCCCATTTTCAGCCCCCAAGCCTTGCCAGCGACACCACGCGACGCACATCAGCGCAGTGCCAGCCCATCGCTCAATCGAAGCGCCGCCTACGGGCGGCGCGAGACCATCGTGTCAACCGCCGCCAAGCTGCATCGGAGCGTGCGCCACGTGACACTTGGAACCGACAACACGCACATGGCCACAGCTGCACCCAACTCGGCGACACCCCCCGCCACCACCTCAGTCAGCCACTGGCACAAGCCATTCAGGGTGACTTGATCGCTGCCCACGCACCTGCTGCAGATATAGTGCCTGCAGATGTTTGGTCATCTCGCCAGCATCGCCGTTGCCGATGCGACGGCGATCCAACTCGCGCACTGGCACCACCTCGGCAGCGGTGCCGGTGAGGAAAGCCTCATCGGCGATGTAGACCTCGTCGCGGCTGATGCGGCGCTCCCGCACCTCAATCCCTTCCTCGCGCGCCAACTGGATCACAGTGTCCCGGGTGATTCCATCAAGGCAGAAAGTGGGCGACGGCGTGTGTAGCACTGCACCGCGCACGATGAACAGGTTCTCACCACTGCCCTCGGCGACAAAGCCTTCCGGATCCAAGAGCAGTGCCTCGTCGAAGCCGTTGCTGCGCGCTTCGCGCAGGGCGAGTATGGAGTTGATGTAATAGCCGTTGCCTTTGGCGCGACACATGGCGGCATTGACATGGTGGCGGGTGAAAGAAGAAGTGTGCACACGGATACCGCGCTCATTGGCCTCGCCATCCATATAACGCGGCCATTCCCAAGCGGCAATCACCGTATGGCACGGCACCCCCTCGGCGCGCAGCCCCATGCCGTCGGGCGTCTCAGGCACTCCGAGCATGCACATCGGGCGCAGATAGCTCTCGCTGAGGCCATTGGCACGCACCACCTCGCACTGTGCCTGCTCCAGCTCCGCTTGGGTCCAGTCCACATCAATGGAGAGGATGTGAGCCGAGTCCAGCAGGCGCCGCGTGTGATCGGCGAGACGGAAGATGCAGGTTCCCCGCGAAGCGGTTTCATAGGCGCGCACGCCCTCGAAAACCCCGAGGCCATAATGCAGTGTATGACTCAGGAAATGGAAATTGGCCTCACGCCAAGGGACCAATTTACCATCATGCCAAATCGCGCCATCACGGTCCGCCATCGACATCGCAAATCCCTCTCAAAGCTGCCGCGGCCACAGCGAGCCGGGTATCTCCATTGCAACAGTCCATTTTATCGCATCGTGAAAAGGGGCGCGGCCACGGCGCTCGCTCGCCACAGCGACGGGTATCGCCATGCCAATTTCAAAGCTCAGCACCTGCCACGCTCAGCGCCTCGCGCAAGCTGATCTCCCCCGCCGCCACCCGTGCGGCAGCAGCGGCACGCAGCGTACCAATTTGCACACGCTCTGCCGCCGTGCGCAAACTGTCACCATCACGGCACAGCACAGCGCGCAATGCAGGGGCCACCTCCAACAATTCAAACAGGCCCAAGCGCCCGTGGTGGCCGCTGTGCCGACACTGCAAACAGCCATCGGCTACATAGGTCAGCGGTGGCGGCGACGGCGACAGCTGCTGCCACAGCTCGGATCCCGCCGCTTCGGGACGACGGCAATGCCGACACAGCGCCCGCACCAAGCGCTGAGCCATGACCCCCGTCAAGCTCGCCCGCAACAGATAGTCCGGCACCTCCAGATCGAGTAGCCGAGCCACCGCATCGACACTGCTGTTGGTATGCAATGTGGCCAGCACCAAATGCCCGGTGAGGGCAGCCTGCACCGCCATGCGTGCGGTCTGCGGATCACGGATCTCACCTACCATGATGACATCTGGGTCCTGACGCAGCAAGGCGCGGATACCATCGGCAAAGTCCAGCCCCAAGTCGGGGCGCACTTGGGTTTGGTTAAAAGCCTCATCGACGATTTCGATCGGATCCTCCACCGTGCAAATGTTGTGCTCGCCATCGGCCAACGTGCGCAACGTGGCATAGAGCGTGGCACTCTTGCCCGAGCCAGTGGGACCGGTGGCCAGCAACAAGCCGTGGCGACGCAGCGCCAGCCGCTGCCACGCAGCCAGCACAGCATCGGCCATGCCCAAAGCCTCAAGGCCGACGCTGGCTACCGTGGCATCCAGCAGGCGCGCCACCAATTTCTCGCCATGGGCGGTGGGCAAGGTGGCTAGGCGCATTTCCAATGTGCCGCCACCGGGTAGCGCATTGCGCAGACGCCCATCCTGCGGGCGACGGCGTTCGGTGACATCCATCGCGGCCATCAATTTGAAGCGTGCGATGACTGCCAGCGCCACCGCCGCTGGCAGCTGGCACAACTCGTGCAAGCTGCCATCGATGCGCAGCCGCACCCGGGTCGTCTCCCCGCGCGGCTCCAAGTGCAGGTCACTGGCACGCTGCTCCAGTGCGTAATGTACCAGCCAATCCGCCACTGCAGCACTGGGCTGAGATTCGCCATTGATGACGGGTGTTGTGATCGGCGGTGTGTCCAAGAGTTCATGGGCATGGCCAGCCGCACGCACTGAACGATGCAACTGCGCGAATTGCCCTGTGCACTTGCGCAGCTCTGCCGGATCTGCCAGCACACGCTGGATGGACCGCCCCAGCATCGCTGCCAGTGGTGCCTCCCAATCGCGGACAAAGGGATCCGAGCAAGCGACCACCGCCCGCTCGGCATCCATGCGCAACAGCAGAATGCCATGGCGCTCGGAAAATGGCTGTGGCACCGCACCGGCAGCCTCTACCGCCGCCAGCGTGACCGTCTCCAACGGCAACTCGCTGCGCTGCACAAGCCAGCGCAACAATGCGAGCCGATCCAGTGTGCCACCGGTCACTCGGCACAAGTTCAGGGCGACCAGTTGCTCCAAGGGATGTGCCGTGGGTGACGGCATCCGGTGCAGCTGCCGCCCCGCGATCTCGGCATCGCCAGCAGCCAACAGGCCATCAGCCACCAACGCTTCCAGCCAACGTTCGGCATTTCCCATCGCCCCGCCCTCCTTGGCTCAGCGCAAGTGGCATCCTGCCACAATCCCCGCTATATTATCCTGAGACGCGACCCCGACGAGCGAAGCTGAACGCTACGCGCAAGTTGTCGGCGAGCGCCGCGCTATCCTCAGGCGTCGGCTTCTGCCCCGCCACCAGCTGTGCGGTGATGCGTTGCGCCAGCTGTGTGTCGCGCTCGCCCCGCGCAATGGCCTCGGCAGCGGCCTCGGCAGCCTGAACAACGAGCTCCACCCCCTTCTCAAAGGCAGACTCGAGACTCTTTCGTGTGGGGGATGCACCGACACAATACTGCTGGATCTGGCGCATCAAACCAGGATCCTGAGTCCGCGCCATATCGCGTGAACCCTGAAGCCAGCCCAACAGCCATCCCTTGTTGTCTCCCGGGCGCTTGCGCAAACCTCCGATCGCTTTGATGAGCACGTGCTCCAGCGGCTCCTTGCGGCGCTCCTCCAAAGCCTGCAATAGCACATCGGCACTGGGGCTCTGTGCCAATGCTGGCTCGCCACACAGACACAGCAACAGGTCGCGCTCTGGGGTGTGGGTGTGTGCCCTCTCCAGCTCAGCGGGCGCAACTGCGCTATTCCGGCTAGCGGCGGCATCGTCTTGGTAGGCCTCCGGTGGCGGGCGCTCGTACGCAAGCCCGGCACTGGATGTGGACCAGGCAGTTGCGGCTGGCTCGGTGGGCAAGAAAGCGCGCAATTCCTCCAGCTCTATGCCCACCACCGGGGCGATCTCGCGCAACAACAGTTCCCGGAACATCGTCGCCGGTAGCTGGCTGAGCTGCTGCTGAGCCCGCTGCCAGAAACTGGCGCGCCCGTCCGGCGTCTTTAAATCCAACCCATCGGAAAGTTGGTCGAGCAAAAAGCGCGACAGTGGGCACTGTTCGCTCTCCAACTGCTCGGTGAAAGCCTCCGCACCGATCTCGCGCACCCAGCTATCTGGGTCGTGGCTCTCGGGCAAAAATAAAAAATGCACTTGGCGACCGTCGCGCATCGCTGGCAGAGTTGTCGCCAAGGCGCGTGCCGCCGCCCGCCGACCAGCCTCGTCACCATCGAAGCAGAACACCAGCTCCCGCACATGGCGGAAGGCCAGCTCCAAGTGCTCCTCGCTCAGTGCCGTGCCCAATGTGGCGACCGCCCCCGGCACGCCATACTGAAACAGAGTGATGACATCCATATAGCCCTCGACCAGCAATAGCCGCGAGAGGCGGCGGTGGGCACGCAGGTTCTCATGCAAGCCGTAGAGGACACGCCGCTTTTGAAAGAGTTTGCTCTCTGGTGAATTGAGGTACTTGGGCTGGACATCGTCAGCCAGTGCGCGGGCACCGAAGCCTAAGACCCGCCCGCGCAGATCGCGGATCGGGAAGACCACCCGGTTCCACAGATGATCGCGTAGCCGCTCCCCGCCATCGCTATCGCTATCGCGCCGCAACAAACCACAGTCGGCCAGTGTTTCGGGACGGTAGCCGCCATCACCATCGCACAGCGCCCGCCGCAAGACATCGCGTCCAGACGGCGCATAGCCGAGGCGAAAGGCCTTGGCGGTGGCACCGCTGAGGCCGCGCCCCTTGAGATACTCCACCGCTCGTGCACTCTCCGGAGGGCGGCGCAATCGATCCTCGTAAAAGCGACAACCACGCTCCAACAACTCGTACATCGGCAAAAGAGGGGGTGCCGTCGCACGACCGCCCTCGCGCGGCACCTCAAGACTGAGCGATGCGGCCAAGCTCTCCACGCTAGTGACAAAGTCCAACTTGTCATGCTCCATGACGAAGCTGAGCACATTGCCGCCAGCACTACAACCAAAGCAGTAGTAGACCTGCTTTTGTCGATTGACGGTGAAAGAGGGGGTTTTCTCGCGGTGAAACGGGCACAGCCCCTTATAGTCGCGCCCCGCCTTCTTCAACGCGACGCGGGCACCGATGACATCGACGATATCGGCGCGCTGCACCAGCTGGTCGATGAAGTCGCGCGGAATGTTCCCAGCCATGGCGGCGCACCGCACCAGAGGGGATCGACAAGAATTGGATTATAGCCCTAGCCCAAATACTGTCGACAGCGCGACAGCGGGAACGCACTGAGTAAAGTGCTTTAGTACAGTCGCTTGAAGCGCCGTTGCTCGCGTAGCAAACGCTTGTGTTGGCGGCGTGCGGCGATCGCCGCCGTGCGGCGGCGCGTCGTGGTCGGCTTCTCGTAGTACTCGCGGCGACGAATCTCCGACAGCACACTGGCGCGCTCACAGCTGCGCTTGAAGCGCCGCAACGCCGTGTCGATGGCCTCGTGCTCGCCGACTTTTACATTAGGCATCCGCTCAGTATAGCACGGCTAAATCGGCTGAATCGGCAGCAACGGCGGGCATCGATCAACGCGATCGCAGACCGGCAAGTCAAGCCAGCACCGCCCCCATCCCGACAAATTGCTGCACCCTATAAAATAGACAGCATCAATCTATGTGGCATGGTCGACACTCCAATGCGTGTCCTCGGCATTGAAACTTCCTGTGATGAGACTGGTGTCGCCGTCTACGACAGTCGGCAGGGCTTGCTGTACGAGACGCTCTACAGCCAAGCTGAACTGCACGCGGTCTACGGCGGTGTGGTGCCGGAGCTAGCCGCTCGAGACCACATCCGCCGCTTGGGGCCACTAGTGCGTACGGCACTAGATCAAGCTGGCAAGCTGGAGGGCATCGCCTACACAGCGGGGCCGGGGCTGGTCGGTGCCCTGCTGGTCGGTGCCAGCTTGGCTCGCGGTCTGGCGCTGGCCCGGCAGCTGCCAGCACTGGGCGTGCACCACATGGAAGGACATCTGTTGGCACCGATGATGATGCCACGGGCACCGGACTTCCCCTTCATCGCCCTACTCGTCTCCGGTGGTCATAGTTTGCTGGTTCGGGCCGACGGTATCGGCCGCTATCAGATCTTGGGCGATACCCGTGACGACGCCGCTGGCGAGGCCTTCGACAAGGTCGCCAAAATGCTGGGCTTGGGTTATCCTGGTGGGCCAGCGGTGGCGGCCGCCGCCGAGCACGGTGATGCGCAGCGCTTTAAGCTGCCACGACCGATGACCACCCGCCCCGGTTGCGACTTCAGTTTCAGTGGCCTCAAAACCCGCGTGCGCGACACGCTGGGTGCGCAGCGCTGGGGTGGCGGGCCACCACCCCGGCAACTGGTGGCTGACATCGCCGCCTCATTCCAAGAAGCGATGGCCGACACGCTAGCCGAAAAATGCCGCCGTGCGCTCTCGCAAAGCGGCCTCAATACGCTGGTCGTGGCCGGTGGCGTCGGTGCCAACCAACGTCTACGAGAGCGATTGGCCGAGCTGCTGGACAGCGATCACATTGCAATCTATTGCCCGCCCCCGGCGCTGTGCACCGACAACGGTGCCATGATCGCCCACGCTGGCTGCCTGCGCCTAGCCGCCGGACAAGCCGGTGATCGAGTCCTGCAGGTGTACCCGCGCTGGTCACTGACGACACAGCGACCGCCGGTAGCAACCGCTCAGCTGGCCATGGGCTGACGGGACCACCGCAATGAGTGATTTGGTCTACCTGCGCCGACTCAAGGTCGAAACGATCATCGGCATCAATGAGATCGAGCGCACCATGCCGCGCCAAATCGTGCTGGATATTGAGTGCCAGATCGCCGCCCGCACAGCAGCAAGCGAAGACCACATCAACAGCACCGTCAACTACTGCACGGTGGCGACACGGGCACGTGAATTCGCCGCTGCCAGCAACTACCGTTTACTGGAAAGCTTGGCTGAAAATATGGCTGCCTTGCTACTGCGCGAACTCCCGATTCAGCGTGTGCGCATCCGCGCCGCCAAACCCGGGGTCCTGCCCACTGCCGCGGAAGCAGGCATCGAAATCGAGCGCTCGGCGAGCAGACACAGCGATACGGATTGATCGCCAGTTGCACTGAGCCCGGCGCGCTCAGACTGGCGGGCTGAGGCGCGGCGGCACCAAGCGCCAACCGCCGTCCACGGGCAGGATCTGGCCGGTCATATAACTTGCCTCGGCAACCAAGAAACGCACCGTGCGGGCGATGTCCTGCATCTCCCCCGCGCGCCGCAGAGGGATCTCAGCCACCGCCTCGCGCCGCTCGCGCAACAGCGCCTCGTGATCGGCCTCGTGCCCGGGCACAGGCTCTGGCCACACAATCACCCCTGGAGCGACACCGTTGACACGCACCTCTGGTGCCAGCTCCAGAGCGAAACTGCGGGTCAGGGTGGCCAAGCCAGCCTTGGCGGCACTGTAGAGCGAGTGGTAGCGCAAAGTGCCATTGGCATGCACATCAATGATGTTGACAAGGCTCCCGTGTGCGCGGCGCAAGGCCGGGGCCAACCCTTGGCTCATAAACAGTGGACCGCGCAAATTGCTGCCCATCAATTCCTCCCAATCGCTCACTTCAATGGCCCCCAAGCGCGTGGCATAAAAGGAGGAAGCATTGTTGACCAGCACCGCAAGTCCGGCGTCGCCGCACAGCGCATCGACGCTAGCTGTCAATCGTTGCACCGACGACACATCGCTCAAATCGGCCTGCAGTAGCTGCACCGAACCAGCCCGCACCGCCTCGAGCTCCTCGGCCAGCATCTGTGCTGCGTCCCGCGAGTGGCGGTAGTGCAGCAACAAGTCCCAACCACCGCTGTGCAGCTCGCGGCCAATCGCCGCGCCGATACGGCGAGCGGCACCGGTGACCAGCGCCCAACCTTTCATGCGACAAGCGGCGGCTTGGGCACTTGCGCGATGGCGGCGCAACGCAGTTCGCGCAGCTTGGCACCTAGCGCTGGCCCTTTGGCGACACCGCTAGCAATCGCATCCTTGGACGATGGGCGACGAACCGCCTTGCGGCAGGCGCGCAGATAGTCAGTCTGTGGATAGGGGCGATCTTCAAAGCCGGTGCGCCCACGGGCATCGGCCTCACAGGCAACTAGGAAGTCCTCCATCGGCCCAAGTTCCGGGCGCAGAGCGGACAGCGCCTCCAACAACTCGAGCACGGTCTCCGGACGCAGCTGCAACGCACGATGGCAATGGGTGTGGTAACGCGCCACCAACTTCCCCAGCTTGCGATAGCGATTCGGCGTGCGCAGACGGCGGCACAGCGACTCGGCGAGCGCAGCACTGCGCTGCTCGTGACCACGATGGCTCGGCCAGTATTGTGGCGGCGTTGTGCCCTTCCCCAGATCGTGTAGTAACACGGCGCATCGCGCCGTCTGGGAGGCACCGAGACGCACCGCCTGCTCAAGCGCCATCAAGGTGTGCACACCGGTATCGATCTCCGGATGGTGTTTTTCCGGCTGCGGCACGCCGAACAGCCGATCCACCTCCGGGAGCACCACTGCCAAAGCATCGCAGGCACGCAAAACACGCAGAAATTCGGCCGGGGCTGGAGCTGCCAGCGCACGCTCCAGCTCGCGCCAGACACGCTCGGCTGTCAGGTACTTCAGCTCGCCGTCGGAGGTGATCTGGCGCATCAGATCGAGCGTCTGGGGAGCGACGCTGAAACCCAACGGTGCGAAGCGAGCGGCAAAGCGCGCCACACGCAACACCCGCAACGGATCCTCGACGAAAGCGGGCGAAGTATGGCGCAACAGCCGTGCCTCAAGATCACGCTGCCCGCCACAGGGATCGATCAGCGAGCCGTCGGGTGCCTCGGCTATGGCGTTGATGCTGAGATCGCGCCGTTTGAGATCCTGTAGCAGTGTCACGCCATCGGCATTGCAATCAAAGCCGCGATAACCGTGACCGCGCTTGCGTTCCGTGCGCGCCAATGCGTATTCCTCACCCGTCTTCGGATGCAGGAAAACCGGGAAATCCCGCCCGACCTCACGGTAGCCATCGGCCAGCAAACGTTCCGGAGTGGCACCGACCACTACCCAGTCACGCTCGTGCACCTCCAAGCCCAATAGGCGATCGCGCACTGCGCCGCCAACCAAATAGACCTCCACGCCGACCACCGCTCCCACTTCGCCCAACGCACCGCCGCGCCCACAGTGAGCAGTATAAAGACAAATGTGCGGATGGAATGGCAGCGGACTCAGCGGCATGCCAGTGCCACACGCGGAGGGACAGGAACGGACACCTTGCATGACGACAGCTCGAAGGAGCTGGTACGCGACAGCACGGGCACTTGTCCTCGGCACTGACCAAGAACCGATGCCGATATGGTGTCACCACCGTTTGGGGGATGTTCTAGTCCGCTAATAGCGCGGCGCTTGTCGCCTCATGAAAATCATTCCGCGCCGCTTCCATTGGGCCGAGGCGAAGTTTGGCAACGGCCCCGATTGTGATAGGCGGCAGCTGCGTGGGAATTGAGCACAAGCGCCCGATCATCAGCATCCACCGCTGCCTCATTTGATATGAGCCCCGCCGCGCCCGTGATGGGCATGGCAGCTGGCATAGTGAACTTGGAGCGCCTGATCATAATCGGCAATGGCAGACTCATACTGCTGGAGCGCTGCTTTGGCAAAAGCACGGGCGTAATAGACGGGTGCCCCAGCAAATATTGCCAATTCTTGGCTGTAATCTGCAATCGCCTCTCGGTAGCGCCCCAGTACCATTTTTGATCGTCCCCGATTGTAATGCGCATCAGGATGCCCCTCGGGATACATCGCAATCACCGAGCTATCATCCTCAATGGCCGCTCGATGTTTCCCGAGCACAGCTCGCGCAAAACCGCGATGGTAGTACGCCGTGCCGGGCGCACCATCAACACGCAACTCGATCGCCTTGTCATCATCCAAAATAGCCTCGTCGAGACCCCCGCAATCAACTTTTTCCATGCCACGCCTTGCATCGAGCTTGAAGTGCATAGAGTCGCGCTCTATCGCCGTATCCATTGCCCAAATAGCACTGGCACACGCTGCGCGACTTTTTAGGCGATGTCTGGCCGCTAGAACCCCAAAATTATGGCTATCTAGTTCGATCGCTGTGCTGAAATCGGCGATAGCTCCGAGCACCGTATGGGGAAGATGTTCTGCGTCCTGTGCCACCACCGGCGGGAGCGTCAGCACCTCCCGATCATGTGATGCGCCACCGACAGCCGCTCCCGACGCATGGCTGGGTGCGGGCATACACTCGCTGGCAGTCTTGCTATTCTAGCCAACCGATCACTGCCCAGATCAAGGGCGAACGTGAGCACACTAAAAGGCCATGCCTTGCAACACAGGCGCATCGCTCAGCGAGCCCCGCCAAACGGGCATTCGATGTAGCGGCCACTCTCCAGATGCAGACAACGCAGGCGGTAACCCCACGCGCAACCGGTGTCCAACGCATGTACACCGACAGCCGCGCAATGCCCGCGCAAAGCCGCCCAATGGCCGAACATCAGCTGCTCGCCAGCCCAGCGTTGCGGCTCAAAAGTAAACCAAGGGCGATGGTCGGGGCGGGGCGGCCGCAGCGAACCGCCGGATACGGCCGTCAACAGCTCGCCGTCGGGACCACAAAAGCGCATGCGAGTGAGGTAATTGACGATCATCCGCAGGCGCGGCGCGCCGCGCAGCTGCTCGCTCCATCGTGTGGGCTCGTCGCCATAGATAGCCTCCAGTAGCGCGCCCCGCCCGGAACCGCGCAGGGCCGCTTCGACTTCTTGGGCATAGCGGCCAGCCGCAGCGAGACTCCACTGTGGTGGGATACCAGCGTGTACCAGCGTCCACGGGGGCAGCTCAGCGGCACCCGCACGGTGCAATAGCGGTTGCGAGGCCAACCAATCGAGCAACTCGTCACGATCGGGAGCCTCAAGGATGGCTTGCAGTGTATCGCCAGCGCGTGGCTGCTGGTTCGCTTGGGCACAGGCGAGCAAGTGGAAGTCGTGATTGCCCAACACGACGGTGACCGACTCGGACCAACGATACAGGCGACGCAGCACCGCCAACGAATCAGGCCCGCGATTGACGAGATCGCCCGTACAAAAGAGCCGATCGCTGTCGGGATTGAAGTCAGCCATATCCAGTAGCCAAGCGAGCTCTGCATCGCAACCATGAATATCACCGATGATGTAGCTTGCCATTGGATGCCGTGACGAGTTAGAGGTTCATGGATCGTTATTTGCACCATGGCACAGTCAAAAATGCCGCGCTATAGACAAATTAAAAACCAACAAATCGCTAACCATGGTTGCAGCTGGTGACGCCTCAGTGTGGCGCATCGGCGCTAGCGATAAGATGCCCCGTCATTCAAGCAGGGGGTGGAGCCGCAGTTTGCTCCTTTTCCAGACTGGTGGCCATATCAAAGTCCGCCTGTGCTTTTTCGGTGTTGCTCAATTGACTGTAGGCGCGGCTACGATTGTGGTATGCCGCAGCATTTTTAGGATCGTATCGTATCGCCTGTTCATAATCCAATATCGCTTCTTCATAGCACTCTAAACTAGCCTTAGCAAGGCCGCGATTGTTATACGCTACCGCATCGTCCGAATCATATTCAATCGCCTTGTCGTAATCCAATATGGCCGCCTCATACTCCTGCATATGTTGCTTGGCAATACCGCGATTGCTATAAGCCACCGCATCGTCGAAATCAAGTGCTATCGCACGATCATAATCCAATATGGCTTCTGCATAACGTTTCAAACAACTTTTGGCAAAACCACGATTGTTATACGCCAAATCATAATTTTGATCCAACTCGATTGCCTTGTTATAATCCAAGATGGCATCCTCATAGCGCCCTAAACTCCCTTTGGAAAAACCACGGTTGTTATACGCCACAGCATAATTTTGATCAAGCAGAAGCGACTTGTCATAATCCAATATCGCTTCTTCATATTGATCCAAATGACGTTTTGCAAATCCACGATTGTTATATGCCACGGCATTTCCGCGATCCAGCTCAATCGATTTGTCATAATCTGATATCGCCGCCTCATATTGCCCCGAAATACCTTTGGTAAAGCCACGATCGTTATAAGCCATAGCAACGCTTGGATCGAGAGCGATGGCTTGGTCATAGTCCAAAATAGCCTCTGCATACCGCTCCAGACTCCGATTTGCGAAGCCACGGTTGTTGTAGGTTGCAGCATAGTTGGGATCCAACGCAAGCGCTCGGTCGTAATCGGTGAGTGCATCCTCATATTGCTCTAAACGGCCTTTGGCAAAGCCGCGATGGTTATAGGCGACCGGATTATCTGGATCTAGGTCAATTGCCTTGTTATAATCCAAAATGGATTGTGCGTATTCACCTTGCTGCAATAGCTTGAGACCTTGTCGCAAAAATAATGGGGCGGTGGGTGTGGGCACCTTGTACCATCGTGCGTAGCCATGGCGATCTGGAAACAGTTCGGCCGCTTTGACACCAAAGTACCGATCTAACTGGTCTAAGATATTGTGCTTGGCATGGCAATCGATCAATACAGTATCACCTGCCGAGAGCAAGTCGACAGGGTGTTCTGGCCAACCAAATATAAAGAATGAATCTTGCGCTTTTGTCCTTTCGGTCAAATATTGGCTCCGCCATATATACCACTTAGGGGACGACCCCTGAGTCGCATTCCATCCAGCCGCCTCTCTTTTTGCTGCCACCTCCATGCATTGGTCCAAGGTCATGGTCAATTCGGAGGCCGCAGGAGTAATGTCTTTGAAAAGCAGCTGCCCGGTATTAAGTGCCACGATGCTCCCGTCTACTGGCTCCCATCGTCCGGAGTGATCCGACGCACAACAAGCAAACCACAATGCCACCAATGGGCTGCAGCTGAAATCAATGAGCATAGTGCGGGCATGATTATGTTGCAGATCTGCCATCAGCTCCAAATCGGACAGCGATTGTTGCGGCCCAGAATAATTAAATCGTCTCTCCTTAGCTCCCCGCAACAGCAACTCCACCTTGGTTCTGTAAGTGGTATAGATTGCGGGATCCTCGTTATCGGCAGCGATCTCTCGATAGATCGCCGACTGCGGCAGCCACCGCGCATCTCTGAAGCCGTGATAGATATAGGAGCCTTGATCATTCTGCAACGGTAACCGTTGCTCAATCCAAGTGATAAACTCGGCAATAGTTGTGATCTTCACCACGCTGGGTTCAGTATCGTTTAGCATGATAGATGCTACACTCCCTCACCGTGCCCTGTCTCCCCACCATCCAATCCCAGCCTGTGCTGACATCGACCACAGCAATCGTCCAATTTTGCTGCCTAAAGCACACGGCAACATGCCAGCAAGCCGCCCAAAATGCCACTGTGGCCAGTTTAACACGATCCCGCTCGACACCGACTATCAGCACAATAGTGTAGTGGGCGCGCAGTTCAATGCAAGCTGCCTGGAACCGCCAACGTAAAGCTTGGGATCGGCACTGGGAATATCCCGCGCCCCTCACTGCGCAGCTGGTAACTACCCTCCATCGAGCCAACAGTCGTGCCGACTACCGTGCCGCTCGTATAGCGGAACGATTGCCCAGACTCGATCACTGGCTGCAACCCGACCACGCCCTCGCCCTCCACTTCTTCGACATTGCCATCACTGTCGGTGATGATCCAGTGACGACGTAGCAACTGCACTGCCTCCGCACTGCGATTGTGGATGGTGACCGTGTACGCAAAAGCATGGCGATCGCTACTTGGCTCCGAGTGCTCCACCAGATAGCGTGGCTCGACCTCAACCACCACCTCGGGCGCATGCTCATCGTGTGCGCGCATCATCACTCATCGCCGCAGCGATAGCCGCGAACTGCGCAGGAGCCAACCGTTCTGGCCGCTCCGCAGGATCGATGCCCAAATCGCGCAGGCGCTCAGCCGGCAACAATGTCGCCAGCGATCGGCCCAAGGTCTTGCGTCGCTGGCCAAAAGCCGCTCGCAATACGCAGGGCAACATGCCACCGCCCCAAGCGCGTTGTTCCGCAGCGCGGGGACGCAGGCGCAGCACGGCAGAGCGCACCGCCGGTGGTGGTTTAAATGCCCCCGGTGCCACCGGGAACAGCCGCTCGACCTGACACTGGAAATGCGTTGCCACGCTGAGGCGACCGTAGTCGCGCCCACCTGGCTCGGCACACAAGCGATCAGCCACTTCGCGCTGTAGCATCAGGTGCATATCCTCAATCACATCGGCGCAGCTGAACAGCGCGAATAATAACGGCGTCGATATCTGGTAAGGCAGATTACCGATGATGCGTAAAGACCCCGCACCGGCTCCGGCCAGCACTCGGAAGTCAAAGTCCAAGACATCCCCACAGTACAAGCTGAAACGGGGATGGGAACCAAAGCGCGCCGTCAACTCCGCCGCCAGCGAGCGATCCAATTCCACCGCGTGCAACTCGCAACCACTGTCTAGCAATGGTGCCGTCAGCGCGCCACCGCCGGGACCGATCTCCACCACGCGTTGCCCGGGGCCGGGTGCCAGCGCCGAGATGATGCGTCCTATGATGCGCCTATCGTGCAGGAAATGCTGCCCGAGCCGGGGTCGTCGCATCATCGTACCGCTAGCGCGCACGGTGCGCCAACACCGCCGCGGTGTCGATGGCAGCGCTGAGACTGCCTTCGTCTACCGCCCCACCGTGCCCACCAGCGCGATCCAGTGCCGTGCCATGATCCACCGAGACGCGCAGTATCGGCAAACCGAGCGTGATGTTGATAGCGTTGCCGAAACCGCTGTGCTTGAGCACTGGCAAGCCTTGGTCATGGTACATCGCCAACACGGCATCCACCCCTGCAAGGCGCGCTGGCGTGAAGGCTGTGTCAGCTGGTACCGGCCCCTCGATGCTCAAGCCCTCGGCACGCAGCATCGCCAAGCACGGCTCGATGACCTCGATCTCCTCGCGGCCCAGCGTACCGCTCTCCCCAGCATGGGGGTTGAGCCCACAAACCATGATGCGCGGCGTGGCACAATCGAAATAGCGCTCCAAACCCACAACCAATACCCGCAATATGCGCTCCAGCGAATCGCTGCAAATATTGGCTGACACCTCGGACAATGGCAGGTGGGTGGTAGCCAAAGCGACCCGTAGCGAACCAGCCACCAGCATCATCACCACCTGCCCCGCGCCAGTGTACTCTGCCAAAAATTCGGTGTGACCGCTGAAGGAATGACCGTTCCGGTTGAGGACAGCCTTGTGCACTGGCCCGGTCACCATGCCCTCGCAGCTGCCGCCCAAGCACAGCTGCGCCGCCCGCCGCAGCGTCGCCAACACATAGGGGGCATTGGCCGGCTCCAACTCACCGGGTACCACCGCCGCCGCCAGCGGCTCGGCGGCATAGGACAGTGCCCCCGCCCGACGGCAAACCGGCCGCTCGGCAGCGACTTCAAAAGCCTGCAATTCCAACCCCAGCCCGAGCTGGCTCGCACGTGCGCGGAGAAGTTCCGGATCAGCGACCACCACCAACTCCACTGCGCGCTCGCGCTGCGCGGCCAACACCGCCAAATCCGGCCCGATACCCGCTGGCTCGCCCGGTGTCAGGGCCAAGCGAACGGGGCGCTCACCAACGCAGGTCGACATAGGCGCTGTCGCGCAGTTCATCCAGCCAAGTCTGCAACTCTTGAGGATAACGCTGCCGATACAGGAATTCCCCCACCCGGCGGCGCGCCTCTTCCTCGGCGACATCACGTTGGCGGCGCTCCAGTACTTCGATCAGGTGGAAGCCGTGCCGACTCTGCACCACCCTACTCAATTCACCCACCGCCAAAGCCAACATCGCCTCGGCGAAGTCAGCATCCACTTGTTTCGCACGCACCCAGCCCAAATCTCCGCCGCTGAGCTTGGAATGATTGTCTTCGGAATACTCTTGCGCCAATGGGGCAAAACTCGCGCCGTCGAGCAAGCGGCGGCGCAGCCGCTCCAGATTTGCGCGCGACTGGCTGGCATCACGCAATTCCGATGGCACCAATAGGATGTGCCGCACATGCAGCTCCGTCTCGGTTTCACCCTTACCGCGCCGCCCTTGCAGCTGGATCAAGTGCAGGCCGCTCTCGTTGCGCAGCGGCCCCAATATCTCACCGACTGTCATCTTAGCCACCACTTGCTCAAACAGATAGGGCAGCTCGCTACGTGTGCGCCATTTCAAATCGGCCGATCGCAGACGCTGACTCTCGATAGTTGCAGCCGCGCGTAGCAGATCGCTGCCTGCGGCACGCTCACGCAGCTGGCTCAGCTGCTCGCGCACCCGCTCCTCGCGCGTCGGCGACGCATCGGCAGCAAGCGGCAAGCGGACATGGAACAGGTGATAGCGCGTCTCCAGCAGTGCCGCCCCAGCCACCGAAGCGAGATAGTCCTCGATCTCCTGTGCGCTCAGATGCAGGCGACGGCGCACATTGACCAGCTGTACGCGCTCGATGATCATCTGCTCGCGCAGCTGCTGGCGCAACGCGATGTAATCGCCACCTTCTCGCTCCAACCGGTCGATCATGCCGTCGATCTCGAGCCCCTGCTCTGCTGCCATGCGGCTCAGCGCTTCGTTCAGCTCGCGGTCGCTGATCTGGATACTGGCACGCACGGCGAGTTGTAGCTGCAAACGCTCGAGCACCATCTGGTCGAGCAATTGTCGGCGCAACTCCGAGGCTGGCGGCACGCGCTCCGGATCGCGCTGCTGCAACCGCGTGTGCAGCTCGACATAGCGCGCATTAAATTCGCCCAGCAAAATGACTTCATCGTCGGCCACCGCCAGCACGCGGTCAAGCAAAACCTCGGCATCAGCCCGCGCCGACAGCAACACGACGACCGCAAGAACCAGCGCCAGCGAAGCGACGGCCAAGGCCGCCAGCACCGTGGCAGAGGCGACCGATCCCCGCACCCAAAGCAATCTAGTCATCGCGATGCGCCATCGTATCGCGCACCGCGATAGACCGCGGACGACCAAAGCGGAAGTTCAACAGTACATCTCCCGTATGGTGACCTTCTGTGCGCAGGCTACGCCGGAAACTCAGTCCGGCACTCCAGCAACAACTACGGTAATCCAGTCCCATTTCTGCGTCAATCAAACCGCCGCCTTCAAGATCGCCGCGCCAAGCGCCATACCACCGCCAGCGCGCGCCGAGCGGCAGCTCGGCGCGCAACCCTGCCTGTTGCCCGAATGCCACCTCGCCGCGGGCGAAATACCACTGGGCGGCGAACTCGGCACCGCCCTCTGAACGCCACGCCAACTCCCAATCCGACATGTCCAAGCGCCCAGCGCGCTCATCCCAAGCCAGCTCCAAGGCCAACTCCCACGGTGCAAGACGTGCCCCAAAAGCGATGGCCAGCGGCGAACGCGTGGTACTGGCTGCACCCTCACCATTTGCCAGCGCCACACGCCGATCAGAAAAATAGTGTATCTGACCGAGGCTTAGCCGCAGCTCCGCATCACGTCGTGGCCACAACCACTCGGCACTGGCCTCCAACGACAGGCGATTGGTGTCGGCGATGCGATCAAAGCCACTAAAACGACCATCACGAAATAGCTGGTGGCGGTCGAAGCGCAAGCTCTGGCTGTCGTAAACCGGACGGCTCCCCTGCTCGCGGCGAGGCACATAATGATAACGCAGGCGGTGGCGTAGCTGCCGTAGCACGCCACCCGCACTCAGCTGCCGCCATGCGGACCACTCCAAATCGACCCCCGTCGCAGGAGCCACCACACTGCCGTGCCCCCCGTGCCACAGCTGTGCCAAGCGCAACCACGGACGCCAGCGCCACGCACCCCACTGCCGTGTCCAATCCGCCTCCACGCTGGTGTACAGGCGGCCACCATCGGCCAGCACGCCATCGGCGTGGGTATAGTGGGCGTAGTCCAGCACCACGGCCAGCGCTGGCCCAGCACCCGGCACGCCGAACTGGGTGCTGGCCGACAGCCACGGCTCGCGCTGATAACCGCTGTCGGAGAGATCTTCAGCGAGATTCTGATGCCGCTCCCAACCCAGCGCCACATGGTGCGCCGAACCGCTGTGGCGCACTTGCACACGCTGCGGCAATGTGCGGCGGCGCTCGTCCACCCCAGCCGACAAATAGCTCAGATCGTCAAAATAGCGCCGATCGCTGATGCGTGTGACATCCGCCTCCGTCTGCCAGGCACCGATGCCACCCATATGCTCCAGCCGATAGTGCCAGCGCCGAGCACTGGCAACACGATCATCCGGCAGAAAACTCGCCGCCGCCTGCCACGAGCCGAAACGATCGCGGCGGCGGAATTCTCCCGCCAGCAGTGCGCCACGCCGACTGATCGCAGCCAGCGCCAACGTGGCATCGTAGTGAGGTGCCAGATTCAAGTAGAACGGCTGATGCCAGCGCAACCCACCGTCGCTGGAATAGCCGATGTCAGGCAGCAATAAACCGCTGCGCCGACGGTCGATCGGCAGCCACCAAGCCGGCAGGCGCAACAGCTGACGACGCCCCCAATAGAGCCGTACATCGCGCATCGCCACATAGCCGCGCTCGCGATCGACGCGCAGGCTACCGAGCTCGAAGCGCCAGCCCGTCTCGCCGGGCGGACACAGGCTGAAACTGGCGCGATCGAGGCGCAGCTGCCCGGCGGACCATGCGGCGCGCTCGGCACCACCATGAGCCTGCAAGTCGAACAACACATAACGCAGCTGCCGCAGCTCCAAGTCACGACTGTGCCGGTTGAAGGTCGCACTATCAGCGCTGAATGCAGCCTCTGGCCGCTCGACGCGCACCCCACCGCTGAGCCTCACGCTATCGCCATCGGCATCGATCACCATCTCGTCGGCGCGCAGGCGCATCGCCCCAAGGTCGACGCTGGCACCACCGCTGAGGTGGGTTTCCCCGTTTGGACGCAGACTGCTGTGTAGCGCTTTGACGCGCATTTCCTCGACACCCAGCGCCGTCAACGGCGGCGGCGCGAATATGCCACAGCAAGGTCTGCCGGACTGCGGTTGCCAATAGGGAGCGTCAGAACGCGGGCAACCGCCAGCGGCGGAAGCCAGCACCGCCCCCGCCTCGGGCGTGGCTACTTGCCCCACAGCTGGCGGAGACAAAGCAAAGAAGAGCGACGCGACAACGAGCAGGGTCGCCGACGGCGCCAAGCGGCACGCAACCCACGGTGGTGCCAAAGCGGTCAATCTCGCTGCAATCGATTCAACCACCAGCTGCCCAACAGTACCGCAATGCCGATAACCAGCCCCATCTGCCCCAGTATCCAAAACAGCTCGCCGTAGACTGTGCCCGCCGCCTGTTGCGTGGCAGAGATGTCAGCGAGCGCCGCCAACTGGCCGCCGATATAGCTGGCCGAGGCCACCGCCAAAAACCAAGTGCCCATCATCGTCCCCACCAACCGCGCCGGGCTCAGCTGCGTCACCATCGACAGACCCACCGGCGACAGGCACAACTCACCAGTGGTGTGCAACAGATAGGCCAGCACCAACCACAGCAAAGCCGTCTTGGCACCATCGGCACCGAGGCCGATACCGAAAGCCAGTACCACGAAGCCGAGCCCGGCCTGAGTGATACCGAGGCCGAAGCGAGTGGAATAGCTGGGCAACAGACCGCGACTGCGCAACGCTGGCCACAGCCAGGCGAAGAGCGGACCGAGCAGCAAGATGAAGAGCGGGTTCAGCGCTTGAATCTGCGAGGCGCGCAGCTCGAAAGCGCCGAGCTGTCGATCCACAGCGCGATCCGCGAACAGCGTCATCGAGCTGCCAGCCTGCTCAAACAGCGCCCAGAACAGCACCGAGCAGAAAGTCAAAACGATGATCAAGATCACATGACGCCGCTCGACTGCACTGGCCAGCCGCAGACAAAACCAACCCCAAAAGACATAGCTGCCCAAAAAGGTGGCCAGCAGCGCACCGCCCACCCACTGGTGGTGGCTCAGACCCTGCTGGCACAGCAACACGGCTACTGCCGCAGCGAGGTAAATCCAGTGCTCGCGGCGCAAGCCGTAATGGCTCTGCGCCAACCACGCCGGATCCGGTGCCTCGGCCAAGCCCTGCAGATAGCGCTGTCCCCAAAGGAAAGTGCCCAAGCCCAACAGCATGCCGATGCCAGCCAAGCCAAAGCCCCAAGACCAGCCCCAGACCTCGCCGACCCAGCCAACCAGTAGCGTGGCCAAGGCCGCACCCAGATTGATGCCCATATAAAAAATGGTGAAGCCGCTGTCGCAACGCGGGTCACCCGGAGGGTACAGTCTCCCCACCAACGAGGAAATATTGGGCTTGAGAAAGCCGACACCAACTGCGATCAGCGCCATGGCGAAGAAGGTCATGGCGATACCGCTATCGTCGCGCCACACACCGCCACCGGCAAGCGTGTGCGCTGGCATGCCCTCCCACGCCATCGCAAAATGCCCCAAGCAGAGCAGCACCCCGCCGAAGACCACCGCCCGGCGCAGACCGAGCCAACGGTCGGCGATCAACCCACCGACCACCGGCAGAGCATAGACCAAACCAGCATAAGCGCCATAGCTGTGCGCTGCCATCGTATCGTCGAACAGAAAGTGGCGCGTGAGATAGAGCACCAACAGGGCGCGCATGCCGTAGTAGCTGAAGCGCTCCCACATCTCGGTGGCGAAGAGTACATAGAGGCCGCGCGGATGGCCGAACCATGTGCCGCCGTCCACACTGTGAGCCGATGCCGCCCGATCTGACATGGCTATACCCCCTCGGATGCCCCGCCCCACCCCACAGGCAGTTGGGCAGCCTGATCACCGCCTGCGCACAATGTTACAGAATAGCGCCAGCAGCTGCCCAGCGAGAGAGACGAGGTGGACGAGTTAAGGCATTGGTGCGCAGCGCAGCTGGGGGTCTTGCCAAAGTGGCGGGAGTGTGGCGGGGACGCGGGGTTCCGGCGCTACTTTCGCCTGCTAACACCACCGGGGAAGGGCTTGCTGGCGGTATGGGCACCGCCGGAACAGGGGGATGTCACCAGCTTCATCGCCGTGCGCCGACAGCTGGAGGCGGGCGGTGTCACCGTGCCCGCCCTGCATGCAGTCGAGGCCAAGCGTGGCTACCTATTGCTGGAGGACTTCGGAGACAGCTTGCTCTTGCAAAGACTACAGGCAAGCGACACAGCGGCGGCAGAGCAGCTGTACGGGCAGGCAGTGGCAACCCTGATCCAGCTGCAAGCTTGCCCGCGCGAATTCGAGGGACACCGCCTGCCACGCTACGGCAAGCGCTTGCTGGAAGACGAGCTGAGCCTATTCGGACACTGGTTCGTCAGTGAGTTATTGGAGCTGGAATTGCGGCCGCAGGACGAGCGGCTACTGCACGAGTTGTTCGGCTTGCTGGTAGACGAGATGCTCGCGCAACCGGCGGTATTCGTGCACCGCGACTACCACTCGCGCAATCTGATCCCCACAGCGGACGGACGCCTCGGCGTCATCGATTTCCAAGATGCCGTCTGGGGGGCGGCCGCCTACGATGTGGCCTCGCTGTTCAAGGATTGCTACATCGCTTGGGAACGTGACCAAGTCGAGCGTTGGGTGGAAAACTACCGCCAGCGAGCGGTGGCGGCGGGCGTATTGGACGAGGCCATCGGCGCCGGGCGCTTCCTGCGCGATGTCGACTTGGCGGGGCTACAGCGGCATCTCAAGGTGCTGGGCATCTTCGCCCGGCTGTGGTTGCGCGACGGCAAGCCACGCTACTTGGGCGACCTGCCACAGGTATTGCGTTATGTGCACGATTGTTGTGGGCGCCATCCCGAGCTGGATGCTTTCCACCACTGGTTTAGCGAGCGCTTGGGGCCGTCGCTACAGCCCCGTCTGGAGGCACTGGGAGTGGCACTGAGCGGCGACGGAGCGGCGGACGGCGGTCACAGCGGGGGCGCAGCGTGAGAGCCATGGTGCTGGCAGCCGGGCACGGTGCGCGGCTGCGGCCGCTGACCGAGACCATGTCCAAAGCGATGGTCGAGGTCCAGGGGAAGCCCTTGTTGGAGTGGCAGCTGTTGCGGCTGCGCGACGGTGGTATTCGCGAAGTAGTGGTCAACTTGGGGCCGCACGCCGATGCCGTAGAGCGGCATTTCGGTGACGGCGAGCGCGTGGGGCTACACATCCAGTGGTCACGCGAAGCGACGACGCCGGACGAGCGGCTCGGCACTGGCGGCGGCATCATGCGGGCGCTGCGCACCGGGCTGTTGCCACCAAGCCCCTTTGTGCTGTGCAACGCCGATGTATGGACCGAGTTCCCCTACCGCGAGCTGCTGGCGGCGGGACTGCCGCAAGGACGACTGGCACAGCTGGTGCTGGTGGAGCCGCCTTGGGGAACAAGGCCGGCGGACTTCCAGCTCGGGGAAGAGGGACTTGTGCGGGAGGCAGCCCAAGAGATGGCGGCAGGCGGCAACAGCCTGCTCTACGCCGGCATCGCGCTGCTGTCTCCCGAGTTGCTGGCCGAGGAGAGCTCCATGCGCTTTCCATTGCGCGAGCCCCTGCACCGCGCCGTGCGCCGCGGCTTGGTGGGCGGACAACACTATCGCGGCCTATGGTGCGATGTCGGCACACCCGAGCGCCTCAGCTGGCTACGGGAGCGGGTGGAGAGTTGAGCGCTATGCTCCACCCACCACTGCGACACCTCGGGCAGGATTCAGGCATCCCCCAATGGAAAATTTGCCTATGAATTTACTTGCAACGCTAAAAACATTAAGTGCAGTGAGTGCCACCGTGTTGATCGCCGCCTGTGGTCAACCCCAAATGTTGACAGCGATCACAACAGCCGACTCTGCGACACAGACTGGAGCGGCAACTCGGCTTTATACCAATGGCACCATCATCACCATGGATGAGCAGCAGCCCACCGCTGAGGCCATCGCCGTGCGCGGCGCTGAGATCTTGGCTGTGGGAATGGAAGAAATGGTAAAAATGGCAGCTGGTAAAGAAGCCACAGTGATCGATTTACAGGGCAGCACACTACTCCCAGGATTTATCGATGCCCACGGTCATTTTATGATGACACTGGATTATTTGGCCTACGAGAATGTGGCCTCAGCACCGGTAGGACCGGTCAAAAAAGTCGCCGATATCATTAGGGTTCTGCGGGCCGCCAAGGGAAAAATCCCTGCTGGCCAGTGGATTATTGGCACTGGTTACGATGAATCGCTACTGGTGGAACAGCGCCACCCCACACGCTTTGATCTGGATAAGATCTCAACCGAAGATCCCGTATTCATTCGTCATGTGTCCGGCCACTTGGGCGTATGCAACTCCAAATGTCTAGAGTTGGCCAACATTACGGCGGCGACAGAAGATCCCGCAGGCGGGACGTTTCGCCGGGGGCCCGGCAATCGCGAGCCCAACGGTGTGCTGGAAGAAACGGCGATGCATCCGGTTTTTAAAATTCTGCCTGAGCTTGACCGCAAAACCCGTATGGCGTTGCTGGATAAGACGCAGGATTATTACGCCCGCTATGGTATTACCAGTGTTCAGGACGGAGCGGCAAACCCGGCGGGCCTGGCACTGCTGCGCGAAGCCGCTCGCCTAGATCGGCTCAAGCTGGATGTTATTGCCTACCCCGCATGGGTGTATCTGGAGCAGCTTAGGGGTGAATTTTCGCCGCAATCGGATTACCGAAAGCACTTCCGTGTCGGCGGTGTGAAATTGGTATTGGACGGTTCTCCACAGGGCAAGACGGCCTGGCTGAGCCAGCCCTACCACCTACCGCCAGCCGGGAAGCCAAAAGAGTATCGCGGCTATCCGATTCTGTCGGATGAGGAGCTGGAAGCTTATATCAGCGAGTTCTTTGCCGAGGGCTGGCAGGTATTGGCACACGCCAACGGAGATGCTGCCGCAGACCAGTTGATCCGCACGGTCAGCAAGGTGTCTGCGGTTCAGGGTGCGGCAGATCGGCGCACGGTCATGATCCACGCCCAGACAGTACGCGACGATCAGCTGGACGTGATGAACGAGCTGAATATGATCCCATCCTTTTTTGTCGCCCACACATTTTACTGGGGCGACTGGCACCGTGATTCGGTACTGGGAAATGCACGTGCCAAACGGATCAGCCCGTTACAGTCCGCCACCCGGCGGGGAATCCGCTATACCATTCACAACGATACCCCGGTTGTGCCGCCCAATATGGCGCTGCTGCTCTGGACTGCTGTCAATCGCGAAACCCGTAGCGGAAAAACATTGGGCAGGAAACAGCAAGCCACCGTCGCACAGGCGCTACGCGCAGTTAGCATCGACGCTGCTAGCCAGCATTTCGAGGAACATCTAAAGGGCTCTCTGGAAGTGGGGAAACTAGCGGATTTTGTGATTCTGGATCGCAATCCACTGACCACCAACACCGCCAACTTGGCCGAGATCATGGTGCTGGAGACGATCAAGGAAGGCGCGACTGTTTACCGGCGAGGCCAGTAATTTCAGTATACTAACGGTGCCATCCAGCGAGCTGCCGCTGCACTCTCAAGCGGGCAATTTCTGATGGCTTTCGAAATTTTGGAAATCAGCTGATGAAAAGTAATTTCCCCGCGTTAACCCAGGCTGGCCAAATCGGCACCATGACCTTGAAAAATCGCATGGTGGTGACAGCCATGGGGGTGAATCTGGCCGACGCTGATGGCTTCTGCGGCGAGCGGACCATTGATTACCATGAACGACAGGCCAAGGGCGGCGCCGCTTTGATCGTCATGGGCGTGACCGGTGTGGCCTGGCCGGAGGGCGGCAATCTACCGAGGCAGGTCGCAATTTCCGATGACCGCTTCATCCCCGGCCTCACGGCGTTGGCCGATGCGGTGCATGCCCATGGGGCAAAGCTGGCGGCTCAGTTGCACCACGGTGGCTTGGTGGCCGTTGAGGATATCCAGCACGGTCGGCCGCTCTGGGCACCCTCGATTCCGGTCGACAGCGGGAGCGCCTATCTGAATGGATTCCTTGAGTCTGAAGTGGCCCAGATGTTCGATCCCAACGCTCCGCAGGCGGAGTTGCATGTGATGACCACCGCCGACATCGCCACGCTGGTGGCAAAATTTGCCGCCGCCGCCTCGCGGGCAAAAATCGCCGGTATCGATGGCGTGGAAATCCACGGCGGCCATGGCTACATCATTTCCGAGTTCTTGTCGCCGCGCACCAACCAACGGGACGACGAGTACGGTGGTTGCCTCGAAAACCGCGCCCGTTTCTTAATAGCGGTCATTCGGGCGGTACGCGAGGCGGTGGGCCCCGACTATCCGGTGTGGTGCAAGCTCGATTCAGCTGAGTTTGGCACCGACGAAGGGATCTCACTGGAGGATGCCAAAGCCACCGCGCAAATGGCGGAAGCGGCGGGCGCGAATGCGATCACGGTGAGCGCTTATCACGATAGCGGCCGGGGCTTGATGCACTCTGAATCGAACATCCCGCATGTGCCCGAGCGACTCGTGGCCAACGCCATCGAAATCAAACAGGCCGTCACGATTCCGGTGATCACCGCAGGCCGGATTGAGCCGGATTCCGCAGATCGCCATATCCAGCAGGGGCATTTTGATTTCTTGGCCATGGGCAGGAAAATACTGGCCGACCCCGATCTGCCCAATAAAATTACCGCCGGCACACCGCAGCAGATTCTGCCCTGTATCTACTGTTACTGTTGCGTCAGCCAAATCTATATCAAGAAGTCGGTCAAGTGCGCGGTTAATCCCGAAACCGGACGCGAGCGGGAACGGGCTCTGATCGCCAGCGACGCCGACAAACACTTTGTCGTTGTCGGTGGTGGTCCGGGCGGGATGGAAGTTGCGCGGCGACTCGATCAACGTGGCTTCAAGGTCACCTTATTAGAGCGCAGTAATCGTCTCGGCGGCACCTTGCAATTTGCCAGCATTGCCTATCCGCCAAACGAACGCCTGTTGCACTGGCTACGACGGCAGATTGCCCAGTCCAAGGTCAAGGTCAAGCTGAACACGACGGCCACGCCAGATCTGGTCAAGCAACTGGGTGCCGATGCGGTGATTGTTGCGGCCGGTGCCAAACGGGACATGCCGGAGATCCCCGGTAACGAGCATGATTTTGTCTTCAGTGGCGATGAAATGCAGGCACTGGTATTGGCGCAGAACAATCCTGGTCTGGTGCGCAAAACCACCACACTGACACGTCTGATCACCCGGCTGGGCGCGCTCACCCGCATCTCTGCCAATGGCCGACTGGTACGGCTGTTCTCCAAAATCTGGCTGCCGCTGGGCCAGCGGATCGTGATCATTGGCGGTGAGCTAGTGGGATTGGAGCTGGCCGAGTATCTCGCTGAAAGGGGTCGCCAGATCACCGTGATCGATGCGCCGTCTCGGGCGGGGAAAGGCTTGTATCTGGTGCGTCGTTTGCGTTTGCTGGATGAACTGGCTCAGCTCGGCGTCGGCCTGTTGACGAAGGCCCGTGATATCAGCATCGGGGACCATACAGTCAGCTACACCAACTATCGTGGCCAGCAGCGCACGCTGGCAGCCGACCATGTCATTGTGGCCAAAGGCGCGAGCGCGAATACCACGCTGCGAGAACAGTTTGAAGCAGAGGGCATCCCCACCCACGCCATCGGTGACTGTACGGGTGTGAGTTATATCGAAGGTGCCATCGAAGAAGCGGCAGAATTGGCGGTCAAGCTGGGCTGATCAGCATCCGCTGATGCAAAAACATGAGGGCTCTTTGCATTGCCTTAGAAATTCTTGAACTTGTGGTCAATGAAGCAGCTGAAAACGAGCCCCAAAATCGGCTAAGGGCGCATTATTTTAAAACCGAAGCGATCAACTCAAGCAAAGAGTGGGGGCGATGCAAAGTGCGGCTCCACCCACCACACTGGCGCCCCGGGCAGGAATCGAACCTGCAACCTACTCCTTAGGAGGGAGTCGCGCTATCCTGTTGTGCCACCGGGGCTGATGGTGCCACGCCGCCCGGTGTGCGGGGAACAGTACCGCCGGGCCAACGCTCAGCTGGGTGATGGTATCCAGACTTTCTGCGCCCGCATGCCCTTGGGGCCAGAGAAAGCGGAAAAACGCACACCGAGGCCGGGCCTCAACTGCTCCAAAGGAATACCGGCCACATCGTTGCGGTGAAAAAATGGCTCCTCACGCAGACCGGATGCCTGCAGGAAACCGTAGCCTTTCTCAGAGTTGTAGCGGATGATCACGCCATCGTGCTCTTCAGCATTCTGGGCATTGCCCTGGTTGCTCGATGCACCACCCCTAGAGCGGGCTTTACCCGCGCCTTTACCGCTTACTAGAGCTGCACTCTGGCCTAGGATGCGCTTTAGCATCAAGTCAGCGAGCACCACGCCCAAGACCCCCATGCCCATCGCAAAGCCCAAGGCTCCCCACTTGTCGACGGTCCCCAGCTCGGCCAACTTGCCGAGTAGATAAGGCGCGGGTGCAAGGGTTCCCAGCCATACCAGTAACAAGACGACCGCATGCCGTAGCACGGCCTCCAGAATCTTGATTTTAGTCGAACTTTTCATCTCCATTACCTCCAATGAAAGCACTCGCGCGGTCGCGAACAAACACCAGAAACTGCCTGATATCCCACTTGGCATCAGCCTGCGCGGAGCACCGGTGTGCCGGGTTGTGTGAACTGCCTGTATTTGGCCGCAACTTCGTGGACTCCTCCGTCCACAGAATTGCCTTTGAGCTGGCAGGTCGAACAGCGAATCACATGGGATCGCCGAGCGAATGCCCGCAACACAAAAGGCACCTAAATAAAGTATAACACCAAAGCGACCCAGCGAACGGCCAACGCTGCCCAAAATCCATGACTACCTAAGCAAAGCGCCCCAAGGTGCAGCGCCGAGATGCCAGCCATAACAAGGCCAAGAACCGCGCTAGGAAGCCCCTGCCAGCAGGATCAGCTGGCGACGCAGCAGCTCTGCCTCGGCTTCGGCTTGAGCCAATCGCCGTCGCGTTTCATCGACCACCTCCACCGGTGCCTTGGACGCAAAGCTGCCGCGCTCGAGCTTGGCCCGATGGCGCAAGGCATCCTGCTCCAACCGTTCCAATGTCTGTTGCAAACGCTGCCGCTCCTGCGCTGGGTCGGCCAGCCCTGCCAGCGGCAACAGCAGCTCTAAGGAAGCGCGCAGATGGGCGGCCACCGGCGGCGGCACCTCCCCTTGCTCCAGCCAACGGCAGTCGGCCAGACCCGCCAAGCTGCCCAGCTCCGCAGCATAGCGCCCGCTGCGGACCCGATCGTCGGCACTACCGCCACGCAGCAACAGCGAAACACGCCGCCCCGGCGGCACCCGCAACTCGCCGCGCAGGTGACGTACCGCGCCGACCACTCCCTTGAGCCACTCGATCTCGGCCTCGGCCTCGGTGTCGCGCAATGCGTCGTCGACCACCGGGGCCACCTCGAGACTGAGACTGTCCCCGACGCAACCACTGAGCGGTCGCAGACGCTGCCACAGCTCCTCGGTGATAAAGGGCATCATCGGATGGGCGAGTCGCAAGGCCTGCTCCAACACCTGTACCAACACGCGCCGGATCTCCCGCGCCGCATCGCTGTCCGGTGGCAAATCAGCCAAGCGGAGCTTGGCCAGCTCCAGATACCAGTCGCAGTACTCGTGCCAACAGAACTCGTGCAAGGCCTGCGATGCCAAATCGAAGCGGTAGTCATCCAGCGCCGACGTGTAGTCAGCCACCGCCCGCTGCAGGCGCGAGACAATCCAGCGCTCAGCCATACCGACAGTGCTGGCCTCGCCCCCCGGCTCGGCTAGGGCGGTGCCTGTTGTGGCCTGCTGCATGACAAAGCGCGCTGCGTTCCACAGCTTGTTACAGAAATTGCGGTAGCCCTCGACCCGCCCCATATCGAAGCGCAGATCGCGGGTCGTGGAGGCCAAGGCACAGAAGGTGAAACGCAGTGCGTCGGTGCCGTGTGCGGCGATGCCCTCAGGGAATTCGCGCCGTGTCGCCTCGGCGATCTGCTCGATCTGCTTTGGCTTCATCAAATCGGCTGTGCGCTTGGCCACCAACTCCTCGCGGCCGATGCCGTCCACCAAGTCGATCGGGTCGAGCGCATTGCCGCGCGACTTCGACATCTTCTGACCGCGGGCATCGCGCACCAGCCCGGTCACATAAACATCGTGAAACGGCACCTCGCCGAGCAGGTGCAGACTCATCATCACCATCCGTGCCACCCAGAAGAAGATGATGTCAAAGCCGGTGACCAGCACCGCCGTCGGGTGGTAGTCTGCCAGCTCTGGTGTCCGCTCTGGCCACCCCAAGGTCGAAAAGCTCCACAGCGCCGAGGAAAACCATGTATCCAACACATCTTCATCTTGGCGCAACGGCAGCGAGGCCGGCAGCTGATGCTCGCGGCGCACCGCCTCCTCGCTGTGCCCCACCCACAGCTGGCCATCGGGGCCGTACCAAGCCGGGATGCGGTGCCCCCACCACAGCTGGCGGCTGATACACCAGTCTTTGATCTCGCGCAGCCACGCGAAGTAGCTGTTCTTCCAATGGTCGGGCACAAAGCGCACGCGACCGTCCTCCACCGCGCGCTGCGCCTCCTCAGCCAGCGGCCCGGCGCGCACAAACCACTGGTCGGTGAGCCGGGGCTCGACCACCACTCCAGAGCGGTCGCCGCGCGGCACCTTGAGCCGGTGCGGCTCCACTTTCTCCAGTAGCCCCTCAGCTGCCAGCGCTGCCACCACGCGCCGCCGCGCTTCGTAGCGATCCAAACCGCGGTAGGCTGCTGGCGCGTTGTCGTTCAGGGTCGCGTCCTCGGCGAGGATGTCGATCATCGGCAGCTGGTGGCGCAGACCCATCTCGTAGTCGTTGAAATCGTGAGCCGGGGTGATCTTCACGCAACCGGTGCCGAACTCCGAATCGACCTGATCATCGGCGATGATCGGCAGCTCGCGCCCGGCCAACGGCAAGCGCACGCGGCGGCCGACCAGTGCGCGATAGCGCTCATCTTCTGGATGTACGGCCACCGCAGTGTCGCCGAGCAGCGTCTCCGGCCGTGTCGTCGCCACCACCACTGCACCATCGCCATCCACCAACGGGTAGCGACAGTGCCACAGATGCCCTTGCTCCTCCTCGGCGACCACCTCGAGATCGGAGACGGCAGTGCGCAGCTGCGGATCCCAATTGACCAAGCGCTGGCCGCGGTAGATCAACCCCTCGCGGTGGAGTCGCACAAAGACCTCCCGCACCGTACGCGAGAGCCCTTCGTCCATCGTGAAGCGTTCGCGCGACCAGTCCAACGACACACCGAGGCGGCGCATCTGGCGGGTAATAGTGCCACCGGATTCCTCTTTCCAGCGCCACACGCGCTCGACAAAGGCATCGCGTCCCAGTTCGGCGCGCGATTCGCCGGCGCGCTCCAGCTGCCGCTCAACCACCATCTGCGTGGCGATACCGGCGTGGTCGGTGCCGCCCTGCCACAATGTGCGGCGACCGCGCATACGCTGCCAACGCACCAACACATCCATCAGCGTCTGCTGGAAACCGTGCCCCATGTGCAGGCTGCCAGTGACATTGGGCGGCGGCAACAGGATGCACCAAGGCTCGCCGTCACCGTGCGGCTCGAAATGCCCCTGCCGCTCCCAGTGTTCGTACCAGTGGCGCTCTATAGCCGCCGGATTGTAGGCCGGATCCACGCTCAGCGCCCGCCTGACAAACGATGCTCGCGCACTTCGACACCGCGCTCGCGAGCCGCATCCGCGAGCTGTTGCACCGCATCCAAGGCCGCTGCATCGTCCTCAGCCATCACGGTGGCAACACGCTGAAAAAGCTCGCCGCCAGCCCCCGACACGGCACCGACAAGCAACAACAAGCTGCGCTCTGAAGGTGGCGGCGGTGTGCTCGCCCCCACCGTCACCGGAGCTGTGTCGGGCGCGCTCGCATCTGCCGCCGACGACAACAGGCAGTGGGGCACAAAGCTGTCGGCGCGGAAAGTCCACAACAGCTCGTCCAGCGCCTCAGCGGCGGCGGCATCCGGCACCTGCAGGTGCACCCTATAGCCTTGCCTAAAAGCCTTCTCGGCCAGCGCGCAGGCCACCTGTTCCGGGGAGCGGCCCCCGGGCGCGACGCGATAGCAGTCTAGCTGCCCGCTCACCGGCTGCGGCAGCGCTCGATCAGGTACTGCACCAACAGCGGCACCGGACGACCGGTGGCACCTTTGGCGCGACCGGCACCGCCGCGATAGGCCACGCCAGCAATGTCCAGATGAGCCCAGGGGATGTCGGCATCGACGAAGCGCGACAGGAAACAGGCGGCGGTGATGGTGCCAGCGCCGCGGCCACCGATATTCGGCAGATCGGCGAAGTTACTGACCAGCTCCTCTTGGTATTCATCCCACAGCGGCAGACGCCAAGCGCGGTCTCCCGTCTCCTCACCGGCGGCGAGCAGCGCATCGGCCAAGTCATCGCGGTTGGAGAGCAGGCCGCTGGCATGCTTGCCGAGCGCGACGACACAGGCGCCAGTCAGCGTAGCGATGTCGATCAAGCAGGCGGGATGGAAAATCTGTTGCGTGTAGTGCAGAGCATCGCACAACAATAGGCGCCCTTCGGCATCGGTGTTGAGCACTTCAATGGTCTTGCCCGACATGCTGGTCACCACATCGCCAGGGCGCGTGGCACCGCCGCCCGGCAGGTTCTCGGAACTCGGCACCACGCCGACCAAGTTCAGCGGCAGTTCCAGCTCGGCCGCAGCGTGCAGCACACCGAAGACGGCAGCCGCCCCACACATGTCGTATTTCATCTCATCCATAGCCTGGGCGGGCTTGATGCTGATGCCGCCGCTGTCGAAAGTGACGCCCTTGCCGACCAGCGCCACCGGCGGCTGCTTCGCCGCGGCACCGCTGTAGCGCAGCACCACCACTTGGGATGGCTCGCGACTGCCCTGACTGACCGACAGCAGCGCCCCCATGCCCAGACGCCGCTGCTCAGCCTCGCCGAGGACGCGCACCGACAGTGATTGATAGCCTCGCGCCAGCTGGCGCGCACGGCGGGCGAGATAGCGCGGCGTGCATTTGTTGGGCGGCAGATTACCCAGCTCGCGAGCAGTGTCCGCACCCAGCGCCATCGCCGTGCCCGCGGCCAGCACCGCACGACGGGCGGCACTGTTGCGACCCGGCAGGACGAGATCTAAATGTCGCACGCGCAGCTTGCGAACAGTGGCAGCGGTGCCGGGTGCTGGGCGGCTGAGCCCGGCGAGGTAAGTCAGCTGGCGCAGCAGTGCAAACTCGCCCACAGCACCCGAGACGAGGCCGTCGAGGCAGATCAGCGCACCGCCGTCGGGCAGTGGCTCCAACGCTGCAATCATGGCCGTCAACACCTTGCGCACGGCCAGTGCGCTACGCGGAGCCTCGCCGCAACCCACCACTAGCAGACGTGCGGCCTTGAGACCAGGCGGCTGGTGCAGCAACAGCGTTTTGCCCGGCTTGCCACTGCACTCGCCGGAACGGATGAGCCGCTTTAGGCAACCCTTGCCAGCACGATCCAGCACCGTCGCTGCAGCAGACAGCTTGCCATCGGTACCGATGAACACCACGGCACAAGGCGTGGCGACTGTGGCGACATCTGCGGTAGCCTTAAGCCGGGTCTTCATGGCGGACATGCAGGATTCCTCAGGCGCATAGAGCATCTAGTATATGGGGCGGCGTCCACAGCTGAGCCCGAGGCGCTTCTATAATGCGGGGCATGCTGCCTCACCGAGGAAGACCGTGCTGCTGCGCTATATAACGCGTCAAGTCATGGCAGTCTCAATGTTGACGGCCTCGGTGCTGCTGGCTGGCATTGTCTTGATCCGCAGCTCACGCTATCTGGAGAGCGCGGTCAGCACTCAGTTGCCAGCGGAGTTCATCGTGCCAGTGATCCTCTGGCGCCTGCCGGAGTTTATCGCCCAGCTGTTGCCTGGAGCCTTCGCCGTCGGCGTTGCCATCGCCTTGGCGCGGCTGCGCGGTTATTCGGAACTGCTGGCCGCCTCGGCGGCTGGCATCGGCCTAGGGCGAATGGCTTGGCTGTTGCAGGGTAGCGCTCTGATCGTCGCCGCACTGACGGGGCTGTGCAGCCTCTATTTGGCTCCCCTCGGCTCGGCTCGCAGCCACCAGATACTGAGCAGCCCAGAGGTGATCGGCTTGGTGCGCCCGCCCGCATACGGGCGACCACTGGCGGGCGGCAGGGCCATCGTCTACGCCGAGCACAGCCAGCGCGAGGGGGCACGCACGGCACTGCGCGATGTCGTCGTCCTCACCCCGCACGAGCACAATGCCCCGCCACTGCTGGTGCTGGCCGACAGCGGGTACATCGACATTGATCCCGACAGCGGCTTCCAGCTCAAGCTGCACAGCGGCACAGCCTATCGAGCGGAGCCGGGCGGCGATTTCACGGTGCTGCGCTTCGCATCTTTTTCGCGCTCCGTAGAAGACTGGTTCGACACCGCGCGGCGCTCGATGCGCGCCCAAGCTCGGTCGACGCCCGCGCTGATGGCCGATCAGCACAACGAGGCGCGGGCCGAGCTGCAGCGGCGGCTGGCTCTGCCGCTACTGCCCCCAGCGCTGGCCTTGCTGTCTCTAGCCTGCGCCGGGGCGCTGAGGCCGCCCCGCATGGGCTGGGGCTTCCAGTGGCAGAGCCTAGTGGTGGTCATGGTCTACGCACTCAGCTTGGCCGCGCTCGGTATCTGGAGCGGTGCCACCGACCGACCGCCGCCAACCGCCTTCTGGCCGCTGCCCGCCACCATCGCCGTCATCTCCACCGCCGCGCTGCTGTGGCAATCTGGCGTATTGCGCAAGCGCGCCAAGCGATGACCATGCACCCCGCCGACCGCTATGTGGCCAGCATCGTCGGCCGCGCCACAGCGCTGGTATTACTGGGCCTGTTGTTGCTATCAGTCGCTTGGCGCATCGTCGAGGAGGGGCATGAAATCGGTTGGCGCGTCGCCGTGGAGCTGGAGTTCCTACTGCTACCCGCCACCATCCATGAATACACGCAATTCATCGCCCTGTGCGGAGCCATGCTCGGCTTGGCCTCGCTGGCGCAGCACAACGAGCTGATCGCCTTGCGCGCTGGCGGCCACAGCGCGTTGCGCATCGCCGTCGCCGCACTGCTGCCGGGGCTGTTGCTGAGCGCGGTGGCGGTGGCGCTGGCCTTCGAGGCAGTGCCTTGGTCCCTGCGGCAGGCGGCGCAAATGGGCGCTGGGGTGCAGCTGGCCACGCCCCAGCTGTGGCGCACCGCCGCTGGCGATTATCTGCAAATCGATGAGCTGAGTGCAGACGGCAGCGAGCTGAGCGGTTTCACCCTCTACCAGCTGAATGCCGGACACCGACTGCAAACTTTAAAGCGAGCCGGGCGGGGGCGCTGGGAAAACGGCGTATGGCTACTGCCCGGAGCGCATGAGCTGAGCGTGGCGGAGGATGACGACGGTGCAGTGCAGCTGCAGCAGCGCGAGCTGGACGAACTGAGGCTGACTGGGCTGCCGACGCCCGACAACCTGCTCAGTGCCGCGCTACCGCCCGCACAGCTGCCACTGTTCGCACGCTGGCGCGAAGCCGAGTCCCTGAGCCGCTACGGGACGCACATCGGCGCACGCCATTGGCTATCCTGCTGGCGTAGCCTACTGATTCCGCTGTCCACCATCGGGCTGGTGGCGCTGATCGCCGCAATGCTGATCGGTGCCGGGCGCAACGCCAGCATCGCGCTGCGCACCGGCGGTGGCATCTTGATCGGCGTGTTGTTCAGCTATCTGCAAAACCTCGGCGGCACCGCCAGTGTCGCATTGGATTTCAGCCCCTTCGCCGGGGTGGCAGTAGTGCCGTTGCTGAGCCTAATCGCCAGCCTGTGGCTGCTCGACCGACGGGTCTGAGGCGACGGTAGTATGGGGTAGGCGCATGACGCGGGTGGCCGACAACAGGTCGTGCAAACAGCCGCGTCGGTCGAATAACTGCCACCAATAACCGCCGCCCAAGCAGAGTAGCGCCGGGACGGCGGCGGCCAAGCGCAGGGCACTGCGCGCGATGCCGGGTGCGGAGCCGTCCACAGCCACCAGCCACAGACCCCAAGCGCGCATGCCCGGTGTCTGCCCAGAACGGTGCCAAAAGCCGATGAAATACAGGCATAGCGTTGCCAGCAGCGTGAGGCTAAACCAAGGGCTCGAGACCATCGGACCAGTGTCTGGAGACATGACTTCACCGCTGAGCACGGCCTGCCGCGTGACAGCGGTGGCAGCGACCAAAGCGAGCAGTGAACCGACCAGCAGGCTATCGTAGAATAAGGATCCGAGACGGCGACCCAAGCTGGCGATCATCATTGCTTGATTGCAGACCCCAGTTGAACAAAGTGGAAAAAACGAATCATGAGTACCAATGAAGCCTATATCTACGATGCCGTGCGGACACCGCGCGGCCGCGGCAAACCCGGCGGCGGCCTGTATGGTGTCAAACCGATCGAAATGGTCGTCAATCTCTTGCAAGCGCTACGCGAGCGCAATGACTTAGACACCACGCGAGTCGACGATGTCGTGATCGCCACCGGAGAGCCGGTGGGCGAGCAGGGCCAGAACATCGCCAAGTCCGCGCTGATCATCTCCGGCTGGGATCATATTACCACCGGTGCCCAGTTGCACCGCTTCTGCGCCGGTGGGCTAGATGCCGTCAACACTGCGGCGATGAAAGTGCGCAGCGGCTTCGAACAGCTGGTGGTCGGCGGCGGTGTCGAGTCGATGTCACGGCTCGGTATGGGTGCCAGCGGCGGTGCCTTGGGCGACCCATGGGTGATGATGGATCAGCGCAATATCGGTATCTCGCAAGGCGTGGCGGCGGATTTGATGGCCACACTGGACGGCTTCGACCGCGAGGATGTGGATCGCTACGGCTTGCGCTCACAGGAGCTGGCCGCCACCGCTTGGGACGAGGGGCACTTCGCACGCTCGGTGGTACCGGTGACGGACTTCAACGGCGTGACCGTGCTGGAGCGCGATGAGACCATCCGCCGCACGTCGATGGCAAAGCTGGCCGCGCTCAACCCGGCCTTTCAGATGTTCGGTGACTTCGGGCACGACGATCACCTCAAGCACCGCTACCCGCACGTGGAGCGTGTCGAGCACATCCACACCCCCGGCAACTCCTCGGGCATCGTCGACGGTGCCAGCGCGGTGCTGGTCGGCAGCGAAACAGCGGGTCGCGACCAAGGCCTCGAACCGCGCGCACGAGTGGTAGCCTGCGCCCTGACCGGCACCGACCCGACCATCATGCTGGCGGGCCCCGGCCCGGCCACCGAAAAAGCCCTCGCGCTCGCTGGCCTCAGTGTCGACGATATCGACCTGTTCGAGCTGAACGAAGCCTTTGCCGTCGTCGTGTTGCGCTACCAAAAACTGCTCGGCATCCCGGCTGAGAAAATCAATGTCAACGGCGGGGCCATCGCCATGGGGCACCCGATCGGTGCCACTGGCGCGATGATCCTCGGCACCCTGCTGGATGAATTGGAACGGCGCCAACTGCGTTACGGCGTCGCCACGCTGTGCGCTGGTGGCGGCATCGGTATCGCCACCATCATCGAACGCGTTTAGAGCAACCGCGCACTGTGCCACACGCTGGCCTCGCGTCAGCGCACAGTCACAGTGCGCAGTCAACAAACACTAGCTGCAAATCAAGGGAACATCATGACTCAGGGAAATGGCGGCAACTACATTCGCCTCGAAAAGGATGCCGAGGGCATCGTCGAGATGGTCTTCGACCAGCCCGACAAAAAAGTCAATGTCATGGGCACCGCCTTTGACAAGGCGTTCAAAGCGGCCATCGCCGAGCTGGAAGCCGATAAGGACAATATCAAGGGCATCTATCTGAGCAGCGCCAAGCCGGGGCAGTTCTTCGCCGGCGGCGATGTCAAGGAGATGTTGACAATGCCGCTGAATCAGTCCGCCGAAGAGCGGGGACAGCTATTCGAGGCGATGATGGCAGCCAAACGCCCTTTCCGCCAGCTGGAGACGATGGGCGTACCGGTGGCAGTGGGCATCAACGGGGCGGCGCTGGGCGGCGGCTACGAGATCTGCCTCGCCTGTCACCGCCGTTTTGCGCTGGATCATCCCTCGGTGCAAGTCGGCCTACCAGAATCGCAATTGGGCCTGTTGCCCGGGGCGGGAGGCATCGTGCGCCTGACGCGTATGCTGGGGATGCAGGAGGCGATCACGCTGATCAGCACCGGCAAGCGCCTCAAAGCGAACAAGGCGCTGGCCAAGGGGCTGGTGGACGAGCTGGCCGCCAGCGAAGAGGAGATGCGCAAGGCGGCACGCGTCTGGCTGTTATCTGAACCGGAGCCGGTGCAGCCGTGGGACAAGAAGGGTTTTCGCATCCCCGGCGGCGCGCCCAAAGATGCAGCGGAGGATCAAGGCTTGCAGGGGCTGATGTTCTTTGGCCCGATCAATGTCATGAACCAGACGCACGGCAACATGCCGGCACAGCAGGCCATATTTGCAGCCGTCTGCGACACCGCACGGGTCACGGATTTCGACACCGCCTCGGCGATCGAATCGCGCTACTTCTTGAAGCTGCTGCTGGATCCGGTGGCGCGCAACATGATGACGGCCTTCTTCGTGCAGATGAACGCCGTCAACAGCGGGCTCAGCCGACCCAAAGGAGTGGCCAAGCGTAAGGTGCAGCGCCTCGGCCTGCTCGGTGCCGGGCAGATGGGAGCGGGGCTGGCGATGGCCGCAGCCCGCGGCGGCATCAATGTGGTGCTCAAGGATGTCGACCAAGCGACCGCCGAGCGCGGCCTCGATTATGTGCGCAAATCCTGCGAGAAGAACCGCCGCATCGACGAGCAGCAGACCGCCGAGATCTTGGCGCACATCCAGCCCACTGGGGAGCTCGGCGACTTGGCCGATTGCGATGCCATCATCGAGGCGGTGTTCGAAGATCGCGCCGTGAAGGCTGAGGTGAACTCGGAGACCGAAGCCGTATTGCGGGACAAGGACGCGCTGTTCACTTCCAACACTTCGGCATTGCCGATCACCGAACTAGCCGAGGCGGTGCAACGACCCGCCAACTTCATCGGCATGCACTTCTTCTCCCCGGCCGAGCGCATGCCCCTAGTGGAGATCATCTGCGGCAAGCTCACCAGCGAAGAGACGCTGGCGCGCACCTTTGACCTCGGGCGGCAGATGGGCAAAACACCCATCGTCGTCAACGACGGCATCGGTTTCTTTACCAGCCGTGTCTTCGGCAAGCTGATAGGGCAAGGGCTGGCGATGGTGACCGAGGGCGTACCGCCGGTGCTGATCGAAAATGCCGCGAGCTTCGCCGGCTACCCTGTCGGCCCGCTGACGCTGATGGACGAGATCAGCCTAGACACCGCGGTGAAGGCCTCCGGGGATGCGGTCAAGGATGCCGATGCACAGGGCAAACCCCTGCTAGACGCCTCGATGCGCCTGTGCAAACGCATGGTGGAAGAGTTCGACCGCCGGGGCAAGGTCTTTGGCAGCGGCTTCTACGAATACCCTGAGGATGGCAACAAATATCTGTGGCCCAAACTCAAAGAGCTGTATGCAGACGGCCCGGGGCGGAACATATCGTTGGAGGATGTCCAAGACCGCATGCTGTTCGCCGAGGGGGTCGAGGCCTTGCGGGCGATGGAGGAGGGCATCATCACGAGTGTGCCCGACGGCAACATCGGCTCGATCATGGGCATCGGCTTCCCGGCACACACTGGTGGGGTGTTCCAGTTCTTCAACTACAAGGGGCTGGAGGCCAGCTTGGCTCGCTGCCGCGAGCTGGCCGAGCGCTACGGTGCGGATTTTGAGCCGCCACAGCTGCTGGTGGATCGGGCAAAATCAGGGGAAGCTTTTGTTTGAGGAGTGGTATGGGGCACTGTCTAAGGGGCACCTAGGCAAGGGTTGACGGCGATAATTTGAGTGGCTACCATACGATTTCTGCTGTATCTTGGCAGTCGTTAAACCTCCACTAGGATATCTTCAGTCATCCAGTTGCCACAAAAGCCCATGTTACATTTTCCAACAATAACGAGACTCAATATGTCCCCCCCTCCCCTTCTTATAAATGTTTATGCTAAGTTAGCAGTAGGTTTATTGCTGGGCATGGTATTGCAGATGCCCGCGCATGCTGTGGCGCAACAAGGGCAGTTGGGTCTTGCTGTAGGGGATCGCGTGAAGGTGATAAACCCAAGCGGCCTCAATATTCGCAGTGGGCCTGGGACTTCTTATGGGAAGACGGGGAGCGTAGGTCTGAATGAAAAAGGCTCTATTACTACTAGTGGCGGCAGTTATTATTCTTTAGGCGCAACATATGGCTGGTACTATATTTCATGGGATAGCAATGCAGCAGGCTGGTCTGCTGGATACTTCATCAATGGTGTGGCATATATCGAAAAAATCACATCAACCGCCCCAGACTGGACAGTAGATAATAACGTGTCTGTCAGCGATAACACAGTGGACCCGGGGCAGTCGATCACGATTTCTGCCACAGCACGGAATTCTGGAACAGCAACGGCAGGCTCGACCACCATGCGCTATCTATGGTCGACGGATGCGTCCATTACGACGAGTGATGAAGAGCTGTGTACGGATGATGTGTCGAGCAGATCTGCTGGCAGCACCAGCGCAGAATCCCAAACCTGCTCTGTGCCCTCTTCGGTAACTGCTGGCAGAACTTACTATGTGGGAGCTTGTGTCGATACACTAAGCAGCGAATCCAGCACCTCCAATAACTGCTCCTCGGGAGTGGCCGTGACGGTCAACGCGAGCACTACCGCCCCCGACTGGACAGTAGATAATAACGTGTCTGTCAGCGATAACACAGTGGACCCGGGGCAGTCGATCACGATTTCTGCCACAGCACGGAATTCGGGAACAGCAACGGCAGGCTCGACCACCATGCGCTATCTATGGTCGACGAATGCGTCCATTACGACGAGTGATGAAGAGCTGTGTACGGATAATGTGCCGAGCAGATCTGCTGGTGGCACCAGCGCAGAATCCCAAAGCTGCTCTGTGCCCTCTTCGCTAACTGCTGGCAGAACTTACTATGTGGGAGCTTGTGTCGATACACTAAGCAGCGAATCCAGCACCTCCAATAACTGCTCCTCGGGAGTGGCCGTGACGGTCAATGCGAGTGGCAATAGTAACGCTCCTGATTTATACCTCAAGATAGAGGACATCAATAATGGCCGTGACTCTGAGTTGGCACCAGGTCAAGATATCTCCATAAGGCTGACGGTGGAGAATATAGGGTCGGCACAAGCTGATGCCCAAACGATCGCCTTCTACGGTGTTGACGAAGACGTTTCTGAAACAGTATTTACCCCGCTTGCCGACGGTGCTACTTTTGTTAGCACTGGCCTATGCACCGACGCTCTTGCGAGCCTATCGGTGTCTGGCTCCATAGAATTACACAAGGATTGCCGACTGCCCTCTTCACTACAAGCTGGGTCAAGTTATGTTCGTGCCTGTGTGGGGACGGCCACTGGAGAAACGACCACAGACAACAACTGCGAGATACTGACGGTGACGATTGAGGATCCCATCAAGCAACAAACGATCAAAGCCACTTTGTATAACATAGCTAAGGCTGCTGTAGCCAGTAATACAGCGCATGACTACAATGGCTACGGCCACTGCCCAGACCCTAGCGATTGCTCGCCTACCAGCTCCCAAACATCGGGCTATTATGGCGGGCATTCAGGGATCGACTTTGACTACACAAACGATAATAACAGAGCATTTTATTCTCTGACAGCTGGACAAGTGGTCGCAGCCGGGAGTCAATCATATAGTGAGGTGGCAGTTTACAATGCAACTGATGATCGGACGGTGCTGTATTTACACGCCAATTCGATAGCGGTATCTGTAGGCAATGCAGTCTCTGTGGGCACCCAGTTGGGGACACAGGGTAAAGCGGGTGTCACAGGTGAGCATGTACATGTTGAAGTGCGGGCAGGGAGTGCTGTAGTGGGATCAGGCGGGGCTGGCGCAACTGTTTCTCCTACTAACATAGACCCCATCAACTATTTGTATGACTCGATAGTCAACGCGAGCACTACCGCCCCAGACTGGACAGTAGATAATAACGTGTCTGTCAGCGATAACACAGTGGACCCGGGGCAGTCGATCACGATTTCTGCCACAGCACGGAATTCTGGAACAGCAACGGCAGGCTCGACCACCATGCGCTATCTATGGTCGACGGATGCGTCCATTACGACGAGTGATGAAGAGCTGTGTACGGATGATGTGTCGAGCAGATCTGCTGGCAGCACCAGCGCAGAATCCCAAACCTGCTCTGTGCCCTCTTCGGTAACTGCTGGCAGAACTTACTATGTGGGAGCTTGTGTCGATACACTAAGCAGCGAATCCAGCACCTCCAATAACTGCTCCTCGGGAGTGGCCGTGACGGTCAACGCGAGCACTACCGCCCCCGACTGGACAGTAGATAATAACGTGTCTGTCAGCGATAACACAGTGGACCCGGGGCAGTCGATCACGATTTCTGCCACAGCACGGAATTCGGGAACAGCAACGGCAGGCTCGACCACCATGCGCTATCTATGGTCGACGAATGCGTCCATTACGACGAGTGATGAAGAGCTGTGTACGGATAATGTGCCGAGCAGATCTGCTGGTGGCACCAGCGCAGAATCCCAAAGCTGCTCTGTGCCCTCTTCGCTAACTGCTGGCAGAACTTACTATGTGGGAGCTTGTGTCGATACACTAAGCAGCGAATCCAGCACCTCCAATAACTGCTCCTCGGGAGTGGCCGTGACGGTCAATGCGAGTGGCAATAGTAACGCTCCTGATTTATACCTCAAGATAGAGGACATCAATAATGGCCGTGACTCTGAGTTGGCACCAGGTCAAGATATCTCCATAAGGCTGACGGTGGAGAATATAGGGTCGGCACAAGCTGATGCCCAAACGATCGCCTTCTACGGTGTTGACGAAGACGTTTCTGAAACAGTATTTACCCCGCTTGCCGACGGTGCTACTTTTGTTAGCACTGGCCTATGCACCGACGCTCTTGCGAGCCTATCGGTGTCTGGCTCCATAGAATTACACAAGGATTGCCGACTGCCCTCTTCACTACAAGCTGGGTCAAGTTATGTTCGTGCCTGTGTGGGGACGGCCACTGGAGAAACGACCACAGACAACAACTGCGAGATACTGACGGTGACGATTGAGGATCCCATCAAGCAACAAACGATCAAAGCCACTTTGTATAACATAGCTAAGGCTGCTGTAGCCAGTAATACAGCGCATGACTACAATGGCTACGGCCACTGCCCAGACCCTAGCGATTGCTCGCCTACCAGCTCCCAAACATCGGGCTATTATGGCGGGCATTCAGGGATCGACTTTGACTACACAAACGATAATAACAGAGCATTTTATTCTCTGACAGCTGGACAAGTGGTCGCAGCCGGGAGTCAATCATATAGTGAGGTGGCAGTTTACAATGCAACTGATGATCGGACGGTGCTGTATTTACACGCCAATTCGATAGCGGTATCTGTAGGCAATGCAGTCTCTGTGGGCACCCAGTTGGGGACACAGGGTAAAGCGGGTGTCACAGGTGAGCATGTACATGTTGAAGTGCGGGCAGGGAGTGCTGTAGTGGGATCAGGCGGGGCTGGCGCAACTGTTTCTCCTACTAACATAGACCCCATCAACTATTTGTATGACTCGATAGTCAACGCGAGCACTACCGCCCCAGACTGGACAGTAGATAATAACGTGTCTGTCAGCGATAACACAGTGGACCCGGGGCAGTCGATCACGATTTCTGCCACAGCACGGAATTCTGGAACAGCAACGGCAGGCTCGACCACCATGCGCTATCTATGGTCGACGGATGCGTCCATTACGACGAGTGATGAAGAGCTGTGTACGGATGATGTGTCGAGCAGATCTGCTGGCAGCACCAGCGCAGAATCCCAAACCTGCTCTGTGCCCTCTTCGGTAACTGCTGGCAGAACTTACTATGTGGGAGCTTGTGTCGATACACTAAGCAGCGAATCCAGCACCTCCAATAACTGCTCCTCGGGAGTGGCCGTGACGGTCAACGCGAGCACTACCGCCCCCGACTGGACAGTAGATAATAACGTGTCTGTCAGCGATAACACAGTGGACCCGGGGCAGTCGATCACGATTTCTGCCACAGCACGGAATTCGGGAACAGCAACGGCAGGCTCGACCACCATGCGCTATCTATGGTCGACGAATGCGTCCATTACGACGAGTGATGAAGAGCTGTGTACGGATAATGTGCCGAGCAGATCTGCTGGTGGCACCAGCGCAGAATCCCAAAGCTGCTCTGTGCCCTCTTCGCTAACTGCTGGCAGAACTTACTATGTGGGAGCTTGTGTCGATACACTAAGCAGCGAATCCAGCACCTCCAATAACTGCTCTTCCGGGGTGGCTGTGACGATCAACTCCGCCCCCGACTGGACGGTAGACAGTGTCTCGGTCAGCGATACCACAGTGGATAAGGGGCAGTCGATCACGATTTCTGCCACAGCACGGAATTCTGGAACAGCAACGGCAGGCTCGACCACCATGCGCTATCTATGGTCGACGGATGCGTCCATTACGACGAGTGATGAAGAGCTGTGTACGGATGATGTGTCGAGCAGATCTGCTGGCAGCACCAGCGCAGAATCCCAAACCTGCTCTGTGCCCTCTTTGGTAACTGCTGGCACAACTTACTATGTGGGAGCTTGTGTCGATGCGGTAAGCGGTGAATCCAGCACCTCCAATAACTGCTCTTCCGGAGTGGCTGTGACAGTCAACGCCCCCGACTGGACGGTAGACACTGTCTCTGTCACTGATAACACAGTGGATCCAGGGCAGTCGATCACGATTTCTGCCACAGCACGGAATTCGGGAACAGCAACGGCAGGCTCGACCACCATGCGCTATCTATGGTCGACGAATGCGTCCATTACGACGAGTGATGAAGAGCTGTGTACGGATAATGTGCCGAGCAGATCTGCTGGTGGCACCAGCGCAGAATCCCAAACCTGCTCTGTGCCCTCTTCGGTAACTGCTGGCACAACTTACTATGTGGGAGCTTGTGTCGATACGCTAAGCAGCGAATCCAGCACCTCCAATAACTGCTCTTCCGGGGTGGCTGTGACGATCAACTCCGCCCCCGACTGGACGGTAGACAGTGTCTCGGTCAGCGATACCACAGTGGATAAGGGGCAGTCGATCACGATTTCTGCCACAGCACGGAATTCTGGAACAGCAACGGCAGGCTCGACCACCATGCGCTATCTATGGTCGACGAATTCGAGCATTACGGCGAGTGATACCGAGCTGTGCACAGATTCTGTGTCGAGCACATCTGCTGGTGGCACCAGCGCAGAATCCCAAACCTGCTCTGTGCCCTCTTCGCTAACTGCTGGCACAACTTACTATGTGGGAGCTTGTGTCGATACGCTAAGCAGCGAATCCAGCACCTCCAATAACTGCTCTTCCGGAGTGGCTGTGACAGTCAACGCCCCCGACTGGACGGTAGACACTGTCTCTGTCACTGATAACACAGTGGATCCAGGGCAGTCGATCACGATTTCTGCCACAGCACGGAATTCGGGCACGGCAACGGCAGGCTCGACCACCATGCGCTATCTATGGTCGACGGATGCGACCATTGCGACGGCTGATACCGAGCTGTGCACGGATTCTGTGTCGAGCGCACCAGCTGGTGGCACCAGCCTAGAATCCCAAACCTGCTCTGTGCCCTCTTCGGTAACTGCTGGCACAACTTACTATGTGGGAGCTTGTGTCGATACACTAAGCGACGAATCCAGCACCTCCAATAACTGCTCTTCCGGGATGGCTGTGACAGTCAACGCCCCCGACTGGACGGTAGATGATGACGTGTCTGTCAGCGATACCATAGTGGATCCGGGGCAGTCGATCACGATTTCTGCCACAGCACGGAATTCGGGAACAGCAACGGCGGGCTCGACCACCATGCGCTATCGATGGTCGACGGATACGACCATTGCGACGGCTGATACCGAGCTGTGCACGGATTCTGTGGCGAGCACATCTGCTGGTGGCACCAGCGCAGAATCCCAAACCTGCTCTGTGCCCTCTTCGGTAACTGCTGGCACGGCTTACTATGTGGGAGCTTGTGTCGATGCACTAAGCAGCGAATCCAGCACCTCCAATAACTGCTCCTCAGGGGTGGCTGTGGCAGTCCACGCCTCTGGATTTATGGAGATGGATGTGGATCTCAACGGTGTGGTCAACCAAACGGATGCTTTGATGATCTTCCGCGCACTGGGCTTTAGCGACCCCATTCGCCAGTTAATCAAGGACGGCACTTTCCCAAATGTCGTGGTGGCCGGCTCCCCGGGCTTACGCCACCAAGAGACGGCTATCATCTTGCGCATTGAGGCACACAGCGGCAACTAAGCCAGCGCTGTAGGCTCTTCGCAAATGGTGGGCGACCAGCTCTGCCAGTTCACCCACACCGCTTAGCATGTCAAGTGGCGCAGTCGCACTGGTAAGCTGTCACTCCAGCTGATAGCACCTAACCCCGATCGGCGGCTCTTTACCCGAGCCAGCACTGACACGATCAATCAGTAGCAGCCATCGGCGCACACCACCCACCTGCCAAGCCCACCCCACATGCCACCAGTCGCTGTTGCCGCCAAACTAATCACTAGCCACCCCTCCCCGGCTTTCCAGCGCACACTGGCGGGGTATTTCAGTTTTTCAATTACCGGGGACTCGAGGCCAGCCTGGCGCGTTGCCGCGAACTGGCCGAACGCTACGGCGCGGGGGACTTCGAACCGCCCCAGCTGCTGCTGGATCGGGCGAAGAGTGGCGAGCTTTTTAGCTGAGGGCGACTATCAGTTTGACCGACGGCAACACCATGGGCGCACTGCAAATCGTGGGTATGTGGCTATTGCGCACGGGTGCCATTTAAAGATGTCCAAAGCTTGGGCTAATGCGGCCTCAGTCAAAGGTTTAAAGTACTTAGATTGATGTATTGTCGCCTCCACTTTGCGATCACCAGCGAGCAATGTCACAATATCCAAAGCGACAGCAGGAAAATATGACATGAGAGTATTGGTCGAGGAACTGCCATAGATAATAGGCAACGAAATTTCACCATAATCACCTCCCAACTGACTCTCTAGTTGTAGGAGCACGCAGGCCATATTAGGATGGAGTCGACGCAAAAGACAAAAATCTACAAGAATCCGCTTCATCATGGCATTTTCCGCATATGCTTTGCATTCGACCACCAACACCAATCTTTCATCAACAAGAACATGCCACAGTCAACACTACAGCGAAAAAATACTCGTCCGGATTTGACAAAATATGTCTCTGAATTGTATCTGGAAGTTTGGAAATATAGCTTGGTTCTATAGGTGCATTTAATTTTCTTTTGTTAATAGACAAGCGGCGAGGATCCCCGCCCAAATCATGCCAAGCCATCCGCATCAAATCGTTTGCCAAAGATTCAACCAGTGCACTTTTGTTGTGGCGCAAACTGCCCCCTAAACTCCTTTCTTGGGGACGCCGCTCGCGTGAATCAAGATCACGCACCTCGTCATCCATATCTCAAAGGACTTGATTGTATCTTGCTATTAGAGCTCGCTTTGTCAAAGAACAATCTGCGGCCATAATATTCGTCACACTAAAGAAGCCGCGGGGGATCCTTCTTCAATCGATCTGCGGCCTTTTTGCAATATTCTTGCGATACATCAATTCCAATATGATGTCGATCTAGCCTCGCCGCAACCAAGCTAGTAGTGCCAACCCCCATGAATGGGTCCAAGACAATATCCCCTTGATAGGAAAACAATAGCAGCACTCTGCGCACTAGCTCTTCTGGGAACATGGCTGGATGGCCATGCTCGGACATATTCCGTGCGGGCGCAATAGACCATTTTGCATACACCCACTTTTTGAACTCATCTCCTGATATATCGATGTTTTCTTTCTTGCCAACCTTTTTCAGATCTCCCTTGCAAAACACCTCCAGAAACTCCCATGTGTATTTCATATAAGGACTGGCTGGACTTTTCCAACTGCCCCATGCTGTGTATTTACAGTTGTAGTTATTCTTTTCCCAAAGAATCTCGCCTTTCCAAATCATGCCACGACCAGTCATATGGTTCGAAATAAAATGATGTGCTGGTATATAATCCGAAAACAATGGTTGTATGTTAATTACAAAGCGACCACCATACTTCAATACCCGGATACACTGGTCAAATATTGCAAACAATTTTTTGAAGTATGCACTCCAATGATCAGCATCGTCACCCGCATTATCATATGACAACCCAAAATTATACGGAGGCGAAGTAAAGATTATATCAATGCAATTATCAGGCAAATTCTTCAATACTTCCTCGCTGTCTCCGCAGATAAATTTATCCTGATATTCTGATGGCAATATATTGAAGGTCTCCGGAAATTCTGCGGCATAGAACTGTGCATTCCTTTTCTGCACCTTTTGCTGTCTTCCTTGGACTTTTCTTTCTGAATTATAATTGACATATAACCGCTTACCGCTTTTCATACCATAGCTTTTTATAGACTCGATATAAGCAATAAATCTATCTGCAAAAGCTTGCTCAATGCTCGATTGCGTCACCTCATGGAACAATGCTTTCATTTGTCGGAAATCGACCTCATGTAGATTGATGTCCACTTGATCGTCCCCTCGTCGCTGCTCTATGCTGACACCAGGTTCCAGCTCGGCATTTAGAATACTTATAAGGCCTTGAATTTCATTGTCTGGCCACCTGCCGGGCAACGTCACCGTCTTGTAATCCATAACCCTCCCCCCTGTCCTGTCATCAAGCTCGAGGTTCAGTATAGTCTGTCCATGTTGCCCAAATCGGAGTATATCGGTCCTTAAGGATTAGGCCACCAACCATGGCCGTGCGGCACTACGCACAGCCCGCCCCCGCATAATCGGCTAGCATGAAAGCATCAGCGCCCTGCCCAAGCACCATGTCCACCCAACCCCATGTCATCGCCCCCTCCCTGTTAGCCGCCGACTGCGCCGCCCTCGGCGCGGAGGCGCAGGAGGCGCTTGCCAGCGGTGCCGATTGGCTGCACCTCGATGTCATGGATCAACACTATGTGCCGAACCTGACTTTCGGGCCGTTGGTGTGCCGGGCATTGCGCGGGGCTGGCATCAAGGCACCGTTGGATGTGCACCTGATGGTCTCGCCAGTCGATGAACTGATCCGCAACTTCGCCGAAGCCGGTGCCGATTGGATCACCATCCACCCCGATGCCACGACGCACTTGGATCGCTCGCTGCGGCTGATCCGCGACTGCGGTGCCAAGCCAGGCCTCGCGCTGAATCCGGCCACTGGCGCGCAGGCGCTCGACTACACGCTAGAGCAGCTGGATCAAGTGTTGCTGATGTCTGTCAATCCGGGCTTCGGTGGTCAGGCCTTCCTGCCCGCCGTGCTGGACAAGATCGCCGAGGTGCGCGCACGCATCGACGCGTCGGGCCGTACGATCCGCCTGGCTGTTGACGGCGGCATCGATAGCTCAAATATTGCGCACGTCGGCGCTGCCGGTGCCGACACCTTCATCGCCGGCACATCCGTCTTCGGCCAGAGCGACCGGGCGGCAGCCATCACCGCGCTACGGGGTGCGCTGGCAGGCGCTTGATCGCCCGGTGACCCAACGAGGACGGTGCTAAGAGGCAGCGCATTGGCAGCCATCATTTGCCTATTGGTGACCGCACGGCCAGCTGCGAGGCACCACTGGGTAGCTGCCAGCACCGCATTGCGGGGCGCTCAGCGCAACAATTAAGGGGCTGCCGTCACCGCCTGCAGACGCTGAGCAGAAAAATAGGCCAAGCGATCGGCACGGAAGGAGCCAACATAGATCGTGCCGCGATTCTCCACCGCCACTGTCGCCATGCCAAAAGGCTCGCCGCGATGGCGGAAAGCGGCGGTCACCCGCATGCTTGCTGGGTCGATGCGCTGAATCAAAAAATCGCTGAGGCACACCCCCTCCTCCAGCTGATGACAGACCCCCAGCTCCTCCAATCCTGAGGGGTGTGAGGCCGACAGCAGCGAGCCGTCCGGTGCCCAGCTCAGGTTGTCGCCGCGCACGACGGGAGCGCTGCCGAGGAGCGCGCCGCTGTGCCGATCCAGCTTCAGCAGCTGGCCGCCAAAGTAGTGGTGGATAAATAACTGCTGACCATCGGACGACAGCGCGATGCCATTGGGCACAGCACCCGCGGAATTCGGGATGTCATGCCAACCGAGGCTCGGCTGCCATTCGTGTACGCTACCGGTATCCCAACCCATGACCATCAAGGCACCGAGCCATGTGGGGAGAGGCGCGTCATACATCCGCGAGGTGATGAGGCCGTCCCCGGCCACCACCACATCGTTCATCTCCGCATCCAGCGGTGTCAGCACGCAACCGCGCCATTGCAGACGCGGAACACCAGTGCCCGCCCGCAGCTCAAAGAGCTCGATGCTGTCCTGAGTGGCCTCGCGGTGATTCACCACCAGCAACACTTGGCCGCCGCTGGCACGCTTGCCGAGATCGATGCCGTGTGGTGAAAACTGCGTCGGACGCGGACACGATGCATCGCCCCAGTGCACTGGCTGGACACTGCCCAAGGCGGTGTAGTCTGGCCCGCTCCACGCGGGCGGCCACAGCGGCTGGCGACGACCCGTACTCGGTTGCCAAGCGACGAGGCTACCGGACTCGCTAGCGAATTCGCCAGCACCCATCTGGCTGATGATGAGCCAACCATCATCGCTGTTGTAGTACACGATGTCTTCGGGATTTTTGAAGTCGCAGACCACCGCGATCTCAGCGGCCGCCACACAGCCCTTAGAGGTCAAGGCAACCGGATCCGCACCACCGCTACAACCCGCCAGCGACACCATCAGTAACGCGAGCAATACACCGCTATGGCAGCTGCCTTGGTCTGTCATCATCTGATCTCCTGCTGGGTGCCCGGCGCAACCGCCAGCGCATCAATCCAAGCTATTATGCCGCCCATCAGGCTGTCGCGGCACGGGGACAATCGCGGCAGAAGTCGCCACAGGATGGCGATGTGCTGGACAGAGCGTCGCCGACCAGCCCCGCCAGCAGCTCGATGTGCCGCGGCGCGTCATTCAGGCACGGCACCAGACGAAGTACCTCGCCACCAGCCTCTCGCCACTGTTGCTGGCCCTCCACACCCAGCTCGTATAGCGTCTCCAAGCAGTCGGCGGCGAAGCCAGGGCAGCACAGGTCGATGTGTCTGATACCGCGCCCCGGCAGCTGCGCCAACAGCTCATCGGTATAGGGGCGCAGCCACGGTGCTGGCCCGTAGCGCGACTGGAAACAAAGCATCCACCGCGGCGGATTATCGAGCCGCGCCACCACAGCCTCTGCGGTGGCACGGCATTGCTCAGCGTAGCCTTCCGAGCGCGCACGCCGCTCCGGGATGCCATGAAAGCTGAACAGCAGATGCTCGCCGCGGCCATGCACACGCCAAAAATCCTCTAAATCCGCCGCCAAGGCGTCGAGATAGGCCGCCCTCAGGGCATAAGCTCCCACTTGCACCACACTCGCATCGTCCAGCCGTCCAGCCAAGCCCGCCACCCGATCACAGACAGCACAGCTGGTAGCGGTGCACAGCTGAGGGAACAGCGGCAGCACGACGAAGCGGCGGCATCCCAAGGCATATAGCTCTGAGCTGACTCGTTCCAGCTGCGGGGGGCCACAGAGAAAGGCCAAGCGTACCGCCACCTCGCCGCCGAGCTGCGCCTCAAGGGCTTTGGCTTGGCGCTCGCCGATCACCCGCAACGGCGACCCCGTCGGCCACCAAATCGCAGCGTAGCGCCGCGCCATCCGTTGTGGACGCCGACGCAACACGATGAGCCGCAGTATTGGCAGCCACAACCAGCGCGGCAGATCGACGATACGAGGGTCGGACAGGAACTGGCGCAAGAAGCGCCGTACTGCCTCGACACTCGGGGCTTCTGGGGTGCCGGAATTGACCAGCAACACCGCGGTGTCCTGCAAGGCTCCCCCTCTGGCACTCAGGCAAGCTGCTAGGACAACGCCTCGGCGAGGCGTTGTTCGATCTGCGCCACCTCGCCGAGCCCATTGACGACACTGAAGCGCGGACCGCCCGCTTGGCTCCATTGCCGGTAGTAGTCGATCAACGGCTCGGTGTGCTCGTGGTAGGTCGCCAAACGGTGGCGCACCGACTCGGCGCGGTCATCCTCACGCTGTACCAACGCCTCACCGGTCTCATCGTCGATGCCGGTGCGGCGTGGCGGATTGAACTGCTCGTGGTAGACACGCCCCGAACCTGAGTGCGACCAGCGCCCGCTGAGGCGACTCAGCAACACGCCCTCAGCGACATCGATCTGCACCACATGGTCGGCTTTAATATCGCGCTCGCGCATGCCATCAGCCTGCGCTATCGTGCGCGGAAAACCATCGAGCAGATAACCCGACGCACAGTCGCTCTTGGCAAGGCGCTCGTCGATCAGCGACAAGATCAAGCTGTCGGAGACCAAGTCCCCGGCATCCATCACTGCCCGCAGTTGCTCACCCAGCGCCGATTGCTCCTCGCGCGTGGCGCGCAACATATCGCCAGTGGAGATCTGGGGGATGGCGCAGCGCCGACACAGCCGTTGCGACTGCGTCCCCTTACCCGCGCCGGGTGGCCCGATCAAAACAATGCGCATGGAGGGACATCATAAAGCTGGGCGAAAGTGGCATCCAGTATAACGGCCACGGTACGCCATCATCGCTAGAATAGAGCGGATGCAGATCAGGAGAGTCGCGAGCGGCTCGCGCAGGGGCAAATGATGGCTTATACAGGGAAGGTGGCGCTGGTGACGGGAGCTGGCAGTGGCCTGGGACAGCTGGCCACCCGCAATTTTGCCGCCGCGGGTGCCTCGGTGGCAGCGCTGGACATCAACACAGATGGGCTGGCAGCCACCAAGGGTGCCGAGGAGAAGATCCATTGCCATCCCTCGGATATTACCGAAATCGCCCAGCTCAAGCAGATAGTCGCTCAGGTGGAACGCGAGCTCGGCCCCATCGACCGCGTCTTCAATTGTGCGGCGATCATGCCGCTGGGCGCATTGCTGGAGCAGGAACCAGAGACCATGCACCGGCTGATGCAGATCAACTTCGGCGGCTTGGTCAACATCGCACATGCGACTTTGCCTGCGATGATCGAGCGCGGCAAGGGCGATTTCGTCAGCTTCGCCTCAATGGCCGGACTGATGCCGACGCTCTACACCGGTGCCTATTCGGCCACCAAGGCAGCCGTCACCTTCTTCAACGAAACGCTCTACCACGAGAACCGTGACAGCGGTGTGCGCTTCGCCTCGGTCTGCCCGCCAGTGGTCAACACCCCACTGCTCGACCAAGGCCACGCCACGCACTGGCCGAAGATGCTCGACTTGGCACCGCCACTGGAGCCGCAGCTGGTGCTGGACGCGATCGAGCGCAGCTTGGAACGTGGCGAGTTCATGGTGTTGCCGACGCGCGGTGCCAAGCAGGGCTACTGGGCGCGCCGCCTGATCCCGGGATTGATCTGGAAACAAGTGCATAAAGTGGAGGGCAGCTGAGCTGCCGTCGCGCCGGAGCCCCGCCGTGCGCTGCCCGCTACTGTAGCAGCGCAGACATGTCACCACGCGGCCTCAGCCAAAACCGCCGCCTAGCCGAAAGCACGGTCAAGGCCGCCCCGGTACTGGCACTCGCCGCCATGCTCGCCTCCTGTGCGCAGCTGCCACAGGAATCGCTGGCCGTTGCGGCGGAGCTGGCGACACCGCTGCTGGGCGGCACCAAAGCTTTCCTCGGTGTTTTGAGCCGACCGGCAACCATCGCAACGCATGCGGGGCGGCATCAGCGCGAGGGCATCCTCGTGCAGCGCGTGGTACCGGACAGCGCTGCCGATCGCGCCGGACTGCGGGGCGGCGATCTGATTGTCGCCATCGACCGGCAGGCGGTGAGCGATACCCCCGCAGCGACGCGCACCGGTCTACTGGCGAGCAGAGTGCAAGGCTATCAACCCGGAGAGCGGCTGCAATTGGAGCTGTTGCGACCCGAGCGCAACTACCGAACACGGATCGATGGTCGCTCGGTGACGGTGGACGGCCACAGTCAATGGCAACAGCTGCTGAGCGGCGACCAGAACCGTGCGCTGAGCCTTGAGCGCCAAGTACGCTGGCGCGCTTTGCGCTTCGCAGTCGTGCTGGGCCAGCGCGCCAAGCTGCTGCAGCTCAGCCCGACCAATCCACTCTACGAGCTGCCACCAGATCGTAGTGGCCGTTGGCTGAAGCCCGCACTGCGTCACTTTGACATGGAGGCAGATTACCTCAAGATGCTTGCCAAATGGTCTGATCCACCGTGGTGGCGCAATCACCAGCTATTGCCGCTGGTCAGCTATCTGCGCCGTGAACCGTTGCGCATGGACAGCCTGCTGGAAGAACTGCGCGTCACCCTGCGCCGCCATGCCGGACACCCCGCAGCGCTGGTGGCGGCACTGGCCGCGCTGCGCGCTGGGCGCGCTGACAGCCCACCGACCACCGTCACACCACCCGCTGGAGTAGGCGCGACGGTAGCCAGCGGCGCAACAGCCGAGTTGGCGCGAGTGAGCTGGTTGCTTGAGCGAGCCCACAGCGAGCGCCAACGGGCGCTCAGGGAGCTGGACTCGGCAGCACTCAGACGCCTGCACAGCGAGGCACCGACCCTGTTCGCCGCGCTGGCGACCAGCTACTACCTACACTCAGGCGATGATCTGGTCGCGCAGCAGCGCAGCGAGGAACTGCTGGCACTGCTGGCGCGCATAGACGAAGAGGCGATGGCCAGCTCTCTGCTATGGCTCGCACGGCTGGCCGAGCTAGAACCCCTGCAACGCCTCGCCAACGCACTGGACGGAGCCACGCCGTTGCGCGAAGCCGTGCCAGGTGCCAGTGGCCAGCTGCTCTACGCCGCCACTACCAGCGCCGGACGCATCGTCGTCGGCGGGCGCGGCGAGAACCGGTACACGGGACGCTTCGCGCTGGTGATCGATTTGGGCGGCGACGATGTCTACTTGAATGCGACCGGACGGGTCGACGGCGAGTTGGGTGCCGCCGCCATTCTCGACTTGGGCGGCGACGACGAATACAGCGCCACCGCCGATTTCGCCCAAGGCGGTGCCCTGCTGGGCGTGGCCTTGCTGATGGATCTGAGCGGCGACGACCGCTACCGAGCGACGCGCTTTGCCCAAGGGACGACGATCGGCGGCGGTGCCCTGCTCGTCGACTGGGACGGTGATGACGAATACAGCGGCGAGGAGTACTTGCAGGGTACGGCCTTCTTCGGCCTCGCCGCACTGGTCGACGGCGGCGGCGACGACCTGTATCACGGCAACCAATTCGCCCAAGGCGTCGGCGGCCCGCGCGCCGTCGGCCTGCTGCTGGATCGCGGCGGTGACGACCGCTATTTCTGCGGCGGGCGCGAGCTCAGCTCCTACGGCACTGGCGGCGTGTTCCGCGGCTCCGGTCAAGGCTTGGGCATCGGCCTGCGCTTCTACGCCGCTGGCGGCATCGGCCTGTTGCAGGACGAGGGTGGGCGCGACCAGCTGCAAGCGGGCAACTTTGCCCAAGGCACCGGTTATTACTACGCTTTGGGGGCGCTATTCCAAGGCGGCACAGAGGACGATCGCTACTTGGCCTCGCGCTATGGCCAGGGCAGCGCCGCCCACAACGCACTGGGTGCGATGATCGAGGATGGCGGCAACGACCGCTATCGCTCCACCTTCGCTGGCGTGGTGCAGGCCGCCGCTTGGGACCGCAGCGCAGCGCTATTCATCGACCGTGGCGGAGACGATCACTACGGCCGCCGTCCCTTGCACTTCGCCCAAGGCACCGCTGCAGTGGATAGCGTGGCGCTATTCATCGACGGCGGCGGTGATGATACTTACCAAAACCTGCGTGCGCAACGCGGCTGGGACGAGCGCGACCGTCTCAATTTCGGGTTCTTCGCTGACTTGGGTGCTGGCGACAACCACTATTTGGGCTTCAAGCCTCCGAGCGCCCCGCCGGGCATCAGCCGCGGTCCCGGCCGCCACACACTGTGGCTCGAGCTGCCAGTGAATGCCGAAGCGCTACGAGCGGCACCGGAGCAGTGGCTGCTGCGAGCTCGGCTAGCGCCCGCATTACCCAAGCGATGAGTGCGCCACAGGCAAAGTCTCTAGGATATATTGACTGCCCCGCCTAGCGGCAAGACTAAGCAACAGTTTGTAAAACACAGCAAACGATTTGGTGACGCCATTCATCTGAGCTATGCCAACTGTGGCCGCTCTCTAAATTCTATGTGGCAGCCGGACAATCATTTGATCACAGGTGCCACGGCAGCTATTGCCCACAAGCTGATATATGAATCCGGGAAATCAGCTAACACATCAGTCAGGAGGGAAGACAAAGATCGTGCCATAGAAGCCTGTAAAGAAGGAGTATATAACTCGCTCAATCGCGATTGCCCCCGCTAATTGTCACCAGTAGCTGCTGCCCCCCCTGCCGATGGCCCCCTAGAAGTGGCTGCCGCCACCGCGCTACCCGCGCCCGACTGCTTGGATGCGATCGTGTCGGCATGCTTTAAGAACTCGAGGTATAGCGCGGCAGCCTGCTCCGGCTCGGCATTGATGTTGATCGCCATCTCGCAGGCTCTATAGATCAATTCGCGCGTGATCAACACGGCAGGATTGCGCCCGCCCAAGGCCAAGACATTGGCTGCGATCGAATCCGATGCCTTGACCGCAGCGCCGCCGTCGCTGACACCGATGCCTGCGCCAACAGCTTTCGCTGCGATGAAATCTGTGGCGCGAGCCGCACAAAAGCGCTCCATATGCTCATGGGGCTTCAATAAAGCGGTCTTGGCCGACGGCAGCTCGACCATGACGCTCACAGCGCCACGATCAACAATCTTGGGCTCCCGCACCGGTGCCATCATGGCGGCACAACCGAACAAGGCGAGCGATACCGACATCAAGGCCAGTGCCGACAAGCCCGGTTGCCGCAGCTCGGCATGCCTATCACCGACGCCGGGCCACGCCGAGCCGCTTGCCACCTCAGCTATCCCACCGAGCGCTCTCGGCCGCAGTCTCGCCCCGCAGCCCGGCGCTTGAACGCATACAGCAACCCGCCGCACTCAGAGATTGACACTGTGCACATCCCCTGCGGCGACTATCTTGTTGAAATAGGTCGGTGATATGCGCTTGCCGTGGCCGGTGTCGGAAGGCAGGCCTCTCTTGTGGTGGTCTGACTTGCCAGAGCGGCGACGGCTGCGGCTCCCAAGTGGCTGCTCCAAGGATGCGCAGGCCTCGGCACTCGCCTCATCACTTAATCGATAGGCAAGCATTTTGACATCTTTGCCATCGACCTGATGGAACCTCATACGCCCGTGGATCCTGAATGTGCGATCTGCGGCGGGAAAAGCGCTGGCCACCTCAGCCCACGTCGTGTCCTTCTCGACGTTTTTGTCAGCCTCGATGGCAGCGCCTTGAGTGCGATTATTCCAGTCGTAGAGGCTCTCAAACCAGCCCGCTGTATAGAAACGCCAATCGTCCTGTGTGTTGACATAGAAGCGCACCCGCACATCCTCGGGGATCTTCATGCTCTCGATATTGTTGTGAAAGACATCGGGCAAGGGTCGAATCACATCCCCCACTCGGTAGGAGATAGATCCCCCTTTCCAATTCTGATCGACATAGAAAGTCACGACCGCCTTTGAGTTGCGGGGATCAAAATCGCGGAAGACAAAGGTCATGGCCGTGTCGTCGCTCGGTATGAAATCGATCCAGAATGGGATCCAGTCTTGGCCACTGGACACCGTGTGCGCATACAAGGCGAACAGGTAGACTCCCCGCACGTCGGGAAAGTCCACTTCCTGCTCAGCGCTGACTGAGGTGGATGTCGTCTCAGAGCCACCGTCGCCGAGGGTGAAGTCAGCGCTGAGGCCGCTGCCAAAAGCAGTGCCGCCTATGGGGAGCTCGGCCTCAGCGCTGACTTTGTCACCAAAACTGTTCGCAACGGACCACTCGACACCGGTGTCCACACCGTGTGTGAGCTGGATGTCGCGACTGTTCGCAACGCCACGGCAATTGTCGTAGGTCGTGGCAGTGATGTACTGGTATTGGCTTGCCGCTCGATCCATGAAGCTACGGGCGAGCTCCACTTTGGCGTTGCCCCCCAATTTGATGTCTCGTACTTCGTGCTGGTTCGGGTTGCCTGCAATGCCCAAAATATGCATCAGCTGCAGACGGGTGCTGGGGTTGTGGTTGACACGCAAAAGCAGTTCTCTGTCAACATGAATTTTCTCTGCAGCCTCGACGGGCACAGCGCTGAGCAAGCCCCAGCTGAGCACAAAAGCCGTGACCAGCGACAAAATGTGGTGCCGCCTCGGGCGGTTTTGTAATCGACACACCATGGGAGTGCCTCCTGCTCTATGCTGATGCCCTAAAGCCCACATGGTCACGGTCGCTCGATAGCCAGTCGGCATCGTGCTGTCCCCTGAGTAGACTGCCGTCCACAATAATAGCTGATGGGCGCTATGGACACGCCCAGCGAGCCGCCGGGGGCGGCAACCCGTCTCGTACACCCCCAAAACCGAGCACTGTGGCCATCGCGCTCAGCGCCCATCCACATAGAGCTGCCGGTCAAACTTGAGCCGATAGGGTTGCTGCGCCCCTTCGGCCAGCAGCTGCAGCTCGAAATACAGACGATCCCGGTGTCCAAAACGCAGGGGGGCCAAGTAGTAGACTGCCCCCGGCTCCCGCAGCTCTTGGAATCTCAAGGGGCGCCGGTGTACCAAATCCGACACCGTCCCCCTGAGCTCGGCGGTGACGGCCACACCACTCAGACCGGCAGGAATCGCTGGCAAGGGCTCGGCACCACCCTCAGCAATGGGTGGCGGCGCCACCACAACGCCCTCCGTCACGGCACTTGGCACCGCCACCGCCCGCCGCACCGACACATTGACCACGGCACGGTTGCGGGAACGGGTGATACCGGCGGCCTCAGCGATCTCTGGCGACAGGAAACTGCTGTAAAAGACGCTGTAGTAGATCACATAATCACCAAAGTGTCGCTCGCTGTCAGCCACTGCTTGATGACGGCGACGCTCGGCCTGCTCGAGCTCTGCGCGGACACCAGCGCGCCATGAGCCGCCCTGCTGCGCTTGAGATGTTGCTAAAACCGGCGAAATGGCAGATAAAATCAGCGATAATAGTGCTAAAATCCGCATTTTTATATTGTTAGCGCATCAGCGCCGGCTGAAACGGTAAATCACCGTGTGTGCGCACAGGCGTGGCCAACGCCGCGCCGCCCAGCTCTGGGCTCCCGACTCGTCCAGCATATAGCACCCATCTACCTGTATCTTCTGCTCACCACACAGCTGCTCGAAATCGGCCACCGTCCACGGGCGCACCGCATATTGCTCAGCCTCGGCCCCACTCTTCGTAACCAGCGACTCGGTTCCGGGCAAAGGGCCGCCACGCAGAGTCGCCAAGCGGTTGCGCCAATGGGCATAATTACGGAAACTGACGATACCGTGCCGCCCCACACGCAGCATCTCATCTACCAAGCGCAACGGTCGCGCCACTTCCTGCAAGGTGTAGGTCATCACCACGACATCGAAGCTGTTGTCAGCAAAATTGGCCAAGCCGCGGTCCAAATCCTGCTCCACCACCTGTAGCCCCGCCTCCAAGCAGACGGTGATGTTGTCTGCATCGATCTCCAACCCCAAGCCCTGCACATTGCGCTCGGCCTCAAGCCGCAACAGCAGGCCGCCGTCACCGCAGCCCAAGTCCAGCACCCGTGCGCCCACCGGCACCCACTCCACCAAGCGATCTAGGTCGCGCCTGTCCCGTATCCCGCCCATCACAGCCCTATTTCCTGCACCATCCGCCGCAGATAGCCCTGCAACACGGCATCGAAACGTGGCACTGGCAACAAAAAGGCATCGTGCCCTTGGGGCGCGTCGATCTCGGCATAGCTGACGCGCCGCTTCGCACCCAACAGGGCCCGCACTATCTCGTGCGAACGCTCCGGCGCGAAGCGCCAGTCGCTACTGAACGACACCACCAGAAATTCCGCACGCGCCTCGCCAAAGGCCTGCACTGGATCGTCGTCGTACTCGCGCGCCAAATCGAAATAGTCCAACGCGCGGGTGATCAACAGATAGCTATTGGCATCGAAATTGTCGGCAAACTTGTCGCCTTGGTGGCGCAGATAACTCTCCACTTGAAAGCGTACATCTGCTGCCTGACCCCGCTCAAAACTACCTTCACGCAGCGCTCGACCGAACTTCAAAGCCATCAAATCGTCAGACATATAGGTCAGATGGCCGATCATGCGGGCGATGGCAAGACCCTTGCCGGGGTTCGTGCCGCGCTCCAGATAGTGCCCATCGCAAAACTCCGGATCGGCGCTGATGGCTCGCCGCGCGATCTCGTTGAAAGCGATGTTCTGCGCTGTCAACTTCATCGCTGAGGCCAAGACGATACAGTGACGCATCGCCGCGGGATATTCCAGCGCCCAACGCAGCACTTGCATGCCACCCAAGCTGCCGCCGACCACTGCCGACCACTGCTCAATGCCCAAGGCCACCATCAACTGTCGTTGGCACTGCACCCAGTCGCGCACCCGGACCGGTGGAAAATCCGCCCCATAGGAACCGCCGCCGGGCTGTTCGCTGGTCGGCCCGGTACTGCCAGAACAGCCGCCAATATTGTTGGCGCAGATGATGAAGAAGCGGTTGGTGTCGAATGGTTTGCCGGGGCCGACATAGCCCTCCCACCAGCCGGGCTTCTCCATCCCCTCGTGATAACCGGCGACATGGTGGTCACTGCTCAGCGCATGGCAGATCAAGATGGCATTGGAGCGCTCGGCATTCAGCTCGCCGTAACACTCGTAAACCAATTCGTAGTGCGGCAGGCTGACACCACAAGCCAGCAGTAACGGCTCGTCGCAGCGCCACCGCTCGGGCCGCACCAAGCCGACAGAGTCGGCTGGCCAATCAAGCACGGTGGTCACCGCCAGCGGGCACTGTGCGCGGTGGCGCGGGATAGCGACGCGCCGATGCGAACACAATCCCGCACAACCGGGGAGCAAAGCTCTGTGACGGGGGCATCGCGCTGCTAGTCGGCCTGTCGGCGGGTCATCAGCTGGAAATGCCTATCACCAGTTGGAAAGGCAAGCCGACACGGACGGCCCAATTGCTCAGCACCGCCTCGGCCACATTGATCAGCACAAAGAGCAAAATCGGGGAAAAATCCAAGCCGCCTAGCGGTGGTAGCACCCGCCGCAACGGTGCCATCATTGGCTCCACCAGCTGCTGACACACATCCAAGATGTAGTGGGATTGATGCGGGTTGAGCCAGCTGATGAGAATCGATGCCAGCAGACATAGAAAAGCGATGTCCAGCACCAAGTGGGCGATGCCGATGGCGCTCCATAGCAAGGCCACGCCCCAATGCCCTTCCAGCGAATAACCGTGCAGGGCGGCTTGAAAGACAATCGCCAAGAAGCCGCAAAGAATCGCCGCCGCCAGCACCGCAAAATCGACCCGCATCAGCGTTGGCAGGAAGCGCCCCAGCAGCTCCACCGGCAGCTTCGTGAACCGCACTAAGCCCTGCGAGAGCGGGTTGTAATAGTCAGCGTTGGAAAAATGCAACATGAAACGCAGCACCAAGGCCACGGTATACAGCCAAAAGCTGATACGGAGCAGCTGGGCAGTGATGTCCAGTGCCATCTCAGCGCTTCCCGTCACACCGAATAGGTGCTGCGATCGACATCCCAAACTCCTTCAGGAACCAGCGACGGCCGCCAATTGCCGCGAGCGGGTCTCGGCAGCGGCAACCGCCCGCCGCAACAAGGCCGCCAAACCCTCGCCCGCACCTTCAGCACCATCCTCCAACACCGCCAGAGCAGCCTCAGTAGCACCGCCAGGCGAAGCGACGCGGCGACGCAGCTCGCCGACCGCCTCATCGCTGTCCACCGCCAGCTGCGCTGCCCCCAGCGCAGTCTCCAGTGCCAAACGCCGCGACAACGACGGCTCCAACCCCAGTTCCACAGCCGCCGCCTCCAAGGCCTCGATGAGACGGAAGAAATAGGCGGGACCGCAGCCGGAAATAGCTGTCACCGCATGCAAGCTGTCCTCGTCCTCCACCCAAAAGGTGGCTCCGACCGCACCCAACACACGCTCGGCCAGCTGCCGCTCGGTCACACCCACAGTGGCAGCTGCATAAAGGCCAGTGATGCCTTTGCCGACCAATGCCGGCGTGTTCGGCATGCAGCGCACCAATGGCAACCCGATGCCGAGGCTCGCCGCCAGCTGGGCGGATTCCACCCCGGCAACAATCGACAACACCAGCGGGCGGCGCAGCTCCAAAGCAGGGGGCAAGTCGACGATGGCAGCACCCAACTGCTGCGGCTTCACCGCCAGCACCAAGGCATCCACGGCTCTGGCGACAGCGGCATTGTCCGCCCCGACCACCGCGCCGGGCAGCGCGCCAGCGAAGCGCTCACGGCTGACAGCATAGGGATCTGCCGCCCACAGGGAAGTCGTCGGCACGCCATTGCGGCACAGGCCACTGGCCAGTGCCAGCGCCATATTGCCAGCGCCGATGAAGCCGACACTGGGCGGCGAGTCGCCTAAGCTGCCTTCCACTTGATATTGCACCCCAAGCTCGGGTGCTGCGCCGTCGTCACCGGCTCGCCAGCCAGCAGCTGGTCGGCAGCACAGCGCAGGTCGGCACCACTCGACACTTCATCATTGCCCGGCCTCGCCGCATCGAAACGACCCCGGTACACGCAGCGCAGATCACTGTCGCAGAGAAAGAAATCCGGCGTGCAAGCTGCTTGGTAGGCGTGCGCCACCTGCTGGCTCTCATCATAGAGATAGGGGAAAGGGTAGCCACGCTCGCGGCAACGCTCGGCCATCAACTCGGGGGCATCCTCAGGATGGCTGTCAGCATCGTTGGCATTGATGGCGACCACGCCGAGACCGTGCGGTATATAGTCGCGCCCGAAAGCCAAGAGCCCCGCTTCAATATGCAAAACGAAGGGACAGTGGTTGCAGATGAACATCACCAGCAAACCGCGCTCGCCACAACAGTCATCGCGGCTGCGCAAGCGACCGTCGGCGACCGGTTCCGGTAACTGGAAATCGGGGGCGAGGAAGCCCAACGGCGGCATGGTGGACGGTGTCCGAGCCATATTGCCCACTCCCTGAAATTGCCTGCCATTCCTACAGTGCAATTATACCGACATCATCCGTGCTCAAAACGATGCCGCTCAGGGCTGCCGACGCGCCCCGAACAGGGCTGAGCCGATGCGCAACAGCGTCGCCCCCTCCGCCACGGCCGCCTCCATGTCCTCCGAGGTGCCCATCGACAGCGTGTCCAGTGCTGGCAACTGCTCCCGCAGCTGCCGCAACAGAGCCCCGGCCCGCGACAACGAACGACGTTGCGCGCCGAAACCACTGCGCGGAGCTGGCAACACCATCAGACCGCGCAAACGCAGACGCGGCAGGGTCTCCACCGCTGCCGCCAGCGCTGGCAGCTGCGCTGGCGAGACACCGGACTTGGCCGTCTCGTCATCGAGCCGCAGCTGCAGGCAGACTTCGAGCGGTGGCAGTTCGGGCGGGCGCTGGGCGCTGAGGCGCTCAGCAATGCGCAGACGGTCGATGCTGTGCACCCACAGAAAATTCCGTGCTACCGCAGCGGTCTTGTTGGATTGCAAAGCACCGATGAAGTGCCAGCAGGGAGCCAGCTCGGCCAGCGCTTCGATCTTGGGTAGCGCCTCCTGCAGGTAGTTTTCGCCAAAGTGGCGCAACCCCAGAGCATGGGCGCGACGCAGTGTGGCGGCATCGCGCCCCTTGGTGGCCGCGAGCAACAGAATATCGCCATGCCGACGTCCAGCGGCCCGCGCCGCCTGCCTCAGCCGCGCCTCCACCGACATTTTGCATCCCGCCAACGACGCGTCACCGAGCTGAGGCCGACTGGCCATCTGCTACTGCCCTGCCGACTCCGGCGAGCGGAAATATGCCTCCAGCACCAAGCGCGCCGCGACACTGTGTACCGAACGGGCGCGACCAGCAGTGCCAACCACCGCCAGCTCCTCGCGCGCCGCCACCGTGCTGAGCCGCTCGTCCATCATCCGCCACGGCAGCTGCAGACGACCTCCCAACTGCCGTGCAAAGCGACGCGCCCGCGCAGCGATAGGGCTGTCACTGCCATCGGCATGCAAGGGCAGTCCCACCACCAGCAACCGCGGCTGCCATGCGGCCACCAGCGCGTCCACCACCCGCCACTCGGGACGACCATCGCGCGCCGCCAACGCGGGCAATTCCTCGGGCCGCTGTCCCGCTGCCCCGCCCGAGCCCGCCGCCACACCGATGGCGGTAGTGCCAAAGTCAAAACACAGCACCATAGCAGCACCTGCTGCGGCTCCCGCAGCGAGCTCAGTCATGACAAACCGGGCAGCGGCAGACGACCAAAGCGACTCAGCGCGCTGCCCAGCGACGCTCCAAGGCATCGAGCAAGGACGAGGCCAAGTCGGGGGCACCCAAGCGCTGCAATTCGCACAAGCCAGTGGGACTGGTGATATTGACTTCTGTGAGCCGGCCGCCGATCACATCGAGCCCGGCGAAGGTGATGCCACGCTCGATCAACACCGCTCCCACACGGCGGCACAAGGCGCGCTCGTCGGCACCGATCTGGTGCAGCTCGGCTCGCGCCCCGGCCACCAAATTGCCACGGATATCGTCGACCGACGGCAGCCGTGCTAACGCGTGCGAAGGCACCTCGCCATCCACCAACAGAACCCGCCGGTCTCCCGTCTCACGCACTTCTGGGAGAAAACGCTGCGCGATGATCGGCGAGCACCCACTATCGCTCAGCAACGCGACAGCAGAATTGAAATTGGGGTCGCCCGGCTGCATGACCAAGACACCGCGGCCACCCATGCCGTCCAAAGGCTTGAGTACCACAGCGCCAAATTCGGCTCGGAATTCAGCCAGTGCCCGCACATCGGCACTGACCAGCGTCGGCGGGCAATCCTCCGGAAACTCCAGCGCCAACAACTTCTCGTTGCAGTCGCGCAAACTCTGCGGTCGGTTGAACACCACCAAACCGTGGCGCTCCGCCTCCGACAGCAGCTGGGTCGCGTGCAGATAGCGTGTGTCTACTGGCGGATCGGCACGCATCAGCAGGGCATCGAGCGTGGCCAGCGAGCGTCGAGCCGGTGGCTGCGCCTCATACCAAGAGCCGCCACTATCGGCATCCTCTACCAGCTGCAATGCCGACATACTGGCATAGACACCGTCATCCCCCCACGCCAAATCACGGCACTCCATCGCCCACAGCTGCCAGCCCCGCCCGACAGCGGCGCGCAACATAGCGATGGTGCTGTCCTTCGCGGGCTGTAGACTGGCCAATGGCTCGACGACAACGCCGAGGTGGGGGCTCGATTGCTTGGCCACAGTGGGGCCGACTAGCCGCGCTGCAGCCGTGCCCGGGCAGCACGGGCGGCGACGCGCACCGTCGCTGGTGCCGTGCCGCCGACATGGCTGCGAGCGGCCAGTGAGCCGGCCACTGTCAACCGCTCGTACACCGTATCATCGATCTGCGGAGCCAAAGCTTGGAGCTGCTCCAGCGGCAAATCCTCCAATGCGACACCGCTGTCGGCAGCGAGGGCGACGGCGCGACCCGTGATGGCATGCGCATCGCGGAAGGGGACGCCGCGCTGCGCCAAATAGTCCGCCAAGTCGGTGGCAGTGGCAAAAGCGCCAGCCGCTGCCCGCGCCATCACCTCACGCTGTGGCTCCAAAGCGGCAATCAACGGCGCGAGCATCTGCAAGCAAGAGAGCGCTGTGTCCACCGTGTCGAACAGCGGCTCCTTGTCTTCTTGATTGTCGCGGTTATATGCCAGTGGCTGCCCCTTCATCAGCGTCAGCAAGGCCATCAGGTGACCCTGTGTCCGGGCGCAACGCCCGCGCACCAGCTCCGGCACATCGGGGTTCTTTTTCTGCGGCATGATCGAGGATCCCGTACAAAAGCGGTCGGGCAGGGAACAGAAGTTGACCAATGGTGAACACCACAGCACCAGCTCCTCGGCCAGGCGCGAAAGATGCACCATCAGCAAGGCCGTCGCCGACACCAGTTCGATGGCAAAATCGCGGTCGCTGACAGCATCCAGCGAATTGGCGAACACTCCGTCGAAGCCCAGCTGCGCGGCTGCCACAGCCGGGTCGATGCCAACACCATTGCCAGCCAGCGCTCCCGCACCCAGCGGCGAGATATTGACCCGCCGCCTACAATCCGCCAAGCGTTCCGCATCGCGTTCCAGCATGGCATCCCAAGCCATGAAATGATGCCCCAAGGTCACTGGCTGCGCCGTCTGCAGATGCGTGAAGCCGGGCATCGGCGTGGCGGCCTCCGCATCGGCTCGCTGCAACAGGACATCGCGCAGACCGTCGATGGCAGCGCGCAGACCATCGATGGCATCGCGTGCATAGAGCCGCAGATCGGTGGCTACTTGGTCGTTGCGCGAGCGCCCGGTGTGCAATTTCTTGGCCACCTCACCAATGCGTTCGATCAGTGCCATTTCGATGTTCATGTGGACATCCTCTAACTCGAGGCGCCACTTGAAATGCCCGTCCTCAATATCGCCCAAGATAGCGCGCAAAGCCTGCTCGATCTGCCGCAGCTCGCCGTTGTCGAGCACCTCGGCTTGACGCAATGCGGCGGCATGCGCCAAAGAACCCTCAATATCATGGCGATATAGGCGTTTGTCGACATGCACCGAAGCGGTAAATGCCTCGACGGCGGCATCGGTGGCCTCGGTGAAACGCCCGCTCCAAGGCTTCTTAGATGGACTCATAGCGATTCGCTAACCCCGCCTCCGGCAACAGCACAAGCGTAGAACCGCCCAAGACAGTGGCAAACGGCTATGGTAGCTGGGATTTGGGCGGGCGCAACAATCAAAAGACCTAGTCGCGATCCTGCCATTTCACGATTTCCTGCACCGGCATGTTGAAGCCGCCGTTGTGAGACCTGATCAAGATATGCTCGGGGTTGTCTTCATAATGGCGTCGATAGCTGAGGCGATAGGTCTGCTCCGCTACGGGAGCAGAGCCTGCGGGAGCAGAGCCTACGGGAGCAGAGCCTGTATCGCTCTCGCTAGTAACCATGCGTTCGCTACTATCCATGCTATTGTTGCGCATAATATCAGCCAATTCATCGACCGATACCCCGCCCACCTGCGCTGGCTTGGCCACAGTGTAGACCGCCCCCCCAAATTCTCGACCGCCGCCAGCTTTGTTGACTGGCTGCACATGCATCGAGAAATCGGCCAAGGAATGCAGCTCTGAATCGATTTGATCCACCACTACTAACAGCACCATATTCCCGTTGTAGGCAAGGCGGGAAAGCAATGCCACCGCTTCTAGGCGCGCCTCATTGCCCGACAGATGATTGGCACGGGACACCCCCTCCAACTGGTTGATCACCAATAGACTGATGCGGTTTTTCAACGCCGCATTGTTGGCCACTTCAGTAACAAATTCCTGCGCCAAGCGGGTGAGCCCGATCGGTGAGAGCACCGAGGCACCAGCCGTCGGAGCAATCTGCAACAAGCGGCTGCGCAACACATCCGTAACATAGGGCCAATTCAGTCTCAAGCGCTCGTTGGCACTGCTGGCCAGCAACCATTCTTTGAGACTGTGCTCGGGGAACTCCTCGCTGTCCAGTGGCCAGCTGCCCATCCAATTGTCGGGGCGCTCTGCCGGCAGCTGCTGGGAAGTGATGCTGCGACAGACGCGCGAGGGATTGATGCGCGGCGTCACCAGTAAGGTCGGGTGGCCAGCATAGAGCGCATCACTGGTATAGAGTGCACAGAACTCGTGCGCCACTGCACCCGCGCTCAACAGCACCACCTGCCCCGGTGCCAAGCCGCCTTCTTCATGATTGGCATGGGCATTTAGCCAGTCGGCAAAAAAACCTCGGTGTGGCGACAAGGCCAAAGGCTGCATGTCCTCCACAGGATCGGGGGCACCATCGTGGTGCAAGGTCCGCTGCAAATGGGCAATGAGCTGCTCGGGATCCCAACATCCAATCGCTTCGTTTGAGATGGCTGGGTCGGTGGCCATATTTGAACATCCAACAACTAGGGGTTTTGTTTTGCTGGTCATGCCCCCCAGCATGGCGCAAATTGCTGCGCAATTATAGCCCATCCAGACCGATGCTCGCCCCACAGGTTATCATCATGCCAGCGCGCATAGGGACACCGTGCGAATGACCAAAGGCATGGCACAGTTGCGTATCGCAACCCGCAAAAGCCCGTTGGCAATGTGGCAAGCAAAGTGGTTTAGCACGGCTCTCAGCACTGCCGGAGCAACACGGCAACCGGTGTTGCAACCACTCAGCACCGCAGGGGATCGCGGCGAGGAAAGCGGCAAGCGCGGATTCGTCAAAGAATTGGAGCAAGCCCTATTGTCGGGTGATGCCGATGTCGCCGTACATTCCATGAAAGATGTCCCCACCGTGTTGCCAGCCGGGCTCAGCGTGGCGGTGGTGGGAACCCGAGCATCGGCGGCAGATGCCCTCGTCAGCCCTGCTGGCAGCTTGGACGCGCTGATGCCCGGGGCGCGGGTCGGCACGTCCAGCCCGCGCCGCCAAAGCCAGCTGCGAGGAGCATATCCCGAGCTGCAATGGGTCGCATTGCGCGGCAATATGCACACGCGGCTTGAGCGACTCGAACAGGGCGATGTCGATGCCTTGGTCTTGGCTGCCGCAGGGCTTGCGCGCCTAGGTTTAAAGCACCGCATCGCGGAATATCTGCCGCCGTCACTATGCCTTCCCGCCTGTGGCCAAGGTGCGCTGGCAGTGGAATTCCGTCAGAGTGACCGCGACGAGTGGGCACCGTGGCTCGAGCATCTGAGCGATCCACTCACCAGTGCCTGCGTGGCGGCGGAGCGTGCTCTGTGCGTGGCCTTGGAAGCGGCCTTGGATATGGCGCTGCCACTGTGTCAGCTCCCGCTCGGTGCCTATGCCATACCAGTCAAGCAAATGGCGGCAACGGTTGCTGGAGATCCTGCCCCAGTGCCGCGGGGCGCAGGTGGAACGGCGCAGGACGGCGAGCTATGGCTGCGCGGCATCATCGGCAATGCCGACGGCAGCCGCCTGTTGCGCGCCGAAGCCCGGGGACATGTGCCGGCGGCCTTGGGACAGGCTGTGGCCGACACCTTGCAACAGGGCGGTGTCGCCCAGCTGTTGGGGGCGGCACCATGAGCGGCGGCGCGCTCTCTGGCTGGCGTGTGTTGGTGCCGCGGCCGGTCGGGCAAGAGCGCACACTGTGCGCCGCGCTGGCCGACTTCGGTGCCGAGAGCGAAACGATCCCGGCGCTGAGCATCGATGCGCTGTCTGGTCGCGCACGACAACGGGCACTGGCGCAGCTGGCGCGCTTCGACAACTGTCAGCACATCATTTTTGTCAGTGCCAACGCGGTGCGCTACGCCGTCGCACTGGCCCACGAGCTAGGCGATGGCATCTCGCACTGGCCGCCCTGCCACGCCATCGGCCCCGCCACCGCCGCCGCGCTCAGCGCCGCGGGACTCAGCGTCCTCGAAGCGACCGACGGGGCCGGTGGCCAAGCCCTAGTCCAGCGCCCGAAATTGCAACAGCTCGACGGCCAGACGGTGATGATCGTCCGCGGCTGCGGCGGGCGACGGTGGCTCGGCAAGACCCTGAGCGCCCGCGGTGCCGAGCTGAGCTACTGTGAAGTCTACCGACGGGGTTGCCCTGAGGCCAGCGCTGCACCGTTGCAACACTGCCTGAGCAACGGACAGCTCGATGCCACCATCGCCACCAGCGCTGCCATGCTCGACAACCTAGTGCAGCTGGCAGGCGACGAAGTGGCGGCGCTGCGCAGCTTGCCGCTGTGCGTGCCCGGCCAACGGCTGCACGATCACTCGTGCGCAGCAAACTTCCAACGCATCGCCGTCGCTCCGACAGCCGCCGCCAAGCCGCTGGCCAGGGCGTTGGCCCAAGCCTTTGCCCAATGACAGCCAAGCGTTTCGAGCGGAGCACGAGCACTGCTTTGCTATAATCGCCAGCGTCATATTTTGAGTGCGGTCGCCTGCCAGAAAACAGGATTTTGCGCTGATGAAAAATGCCGTTGCCACGCCCACCGATCACCCTGAGGGGCGCGGTGAGGCTGGCAATGCCCAAACCACAACGCCAGCGGCCACCAAAGCTGAGCGTGCGTTCGCATCGCCAACGCGCACTTGGGGTCTCGCCGTCTCGCTATTTTTGATCGGTGTGCTATTCGCAGCCACCACCATCAGCGGTTACTGGGCTTTTGGGCAATTGCAACAGGCGCGCCAAGAACGGCGCGCCTTTGCGCAACAGCTGAGCCAACAAAATCACGAGCGACAGCGACAGCACGATGCCATGGAACTGGCACAGCGGCAGCTACGCGAAGAGCGGCAACAGCAACTGCGCCGACACGATGCGCTGACAGCACGCCTGCAGCACCAGCAAACGGCACTGGCCACGCTGGAACAGAAATTTCGCGAGCCGGGACGCGCCCTGATGACACAGTGGCGCGTGGAAACGGCTCGCATGCTGCTCAGCGGCGTCAGCACACAGTTGGAAATGCACCATGACACGGCAGCGGCGTGCCGCTTGCTCGGCGGTGCCCTGAGTATGCTGGCAACATTGCCAGATGCCCGCCTGATCGATGTGCGGCGCGCCATAGCGGCCGAACAGACCACGCTAAGCGCCATGCAGCAGCCGGATCTGCGACGCTACCGCTACCAGCTGGGCGACCACATCATCGCCGTCGACAGCTTGCCATTGCGAACCACCACTCTCCCGCCAGTGACATGGGACGGTGGCTTGGCACCGCTGCTGACGCGCTTGGGCTCTGTCGGCGTCTGGCTGGATGACATCGCGCAACGGCTTGGCTCGCTGGTGGAAGTACACGCCGTGGAGGCGGTAGCTATCGCGACAGGAGAGACAGATGCGGAGGCGGCCAAGCGACCACGCGCACGATTGCGGCTGTATTTGACGCAGCTGCAGCTGGCGCTGGCACTACATGACAAGCAGGGGGTACACGGGAACGCCGACCGAGCCGCCGAGTGGCTTGCGCTACACTTTGACCCCAACGGACAACCAGTAACACAAATGCGCTCTTTGCTCGAGCAGTTGGGCAAGCTGCAAATCGTGGCACCGCCGTTCCGAGAGCCACCATCGTTGCGTGCCTTGGATCAGCTGATCGCAGCCAGCAATCCCGCACCGTTCAACCCCACCACAAGCAAGGCCGCCATGCCATGAGAGCATATCTATGGGGCACGCTGATCGTGACTGGCTTGGTCATGATCAGCGCCGCCGTGTTCAGCAATGTACCCGGTCATGTGGAAATCCGGTGGCACGGCTCGGAGTACCGCACTCCCTTGCTGACTGGCCTGTTCCTATTCGTCGCCATCGTCTTCTTCAGCTATCTGCTACTCAGGGTATTGATCGGCCTATTCTCCTTGCCCGGTGCACTCGGCAACTTATGGCGTGCCAAGCGCGTCGACAGCCACGCCGAGCACATGAGTACCGGCCTCGCCGCCTTCATCTCCGAAGATTGGCCCTTGGCCCACCGCAGCTTGTCGCAAGGCGCTCGTAGCCAAGGTCGGCACGCCCCCATGTTCATACTGCTGGCTGCACAAGCCGCCATGGCACAGGGCGATGCGGATGTGCTTGCCCACTACCTGCTCCAAGCCAAAGATATGGAGCTGGACAAGGAATCACAGCAGACGCTCGCCTATCTCCGCGCCATCGCTCCCGGCAAAGCGGCGCATGCCACACCGGAGCAGCGGGCGACACGGCTGACAGATTTTCTCGAAGAATATCCACGGCACCATGGTGCGCGGCATCACTTGGCATTGGTGTACCAAGAGTCGGGGCAGACGGAGCAGCTGGAACAGTTGTTCGACCAAGCTCCCCGCGACGGCAACGCGAGCGATGTGGCATGGCAACAGCAAATCTGGATGCACCGACTGGACCAAGCGGCCACAGCAGACCAAGCCATGCGCCTGCAATCGTTGCAGCACAGTTGGGACAAAGCGCCGGGCCGCATCAAAGACTCCATCGACTGCATCGCCCATTACCTTGAGTTGACAGGCTTGCAGACAAACCAGAGCGGAGCTGAGATGGCGGCGCGGGAGATCGAAGCGCAGCTAAAGAAGATGTGGCACCCACAACTGGTGCGCCTCTACGGGCTGGTCGCCGGGGAACGAGTGGAAGCCCAAATCGAAGCGGCCAGCGCATGGCTGGAGCAACATCAAGACGATCCCGACTTGGCTCTGTGCTTGGGGCGGCTATATCTGCGCCAAGGCGTGTTGAGCAAGGCCACCGAACAGCTGCAACGAGCGGCGCAGCTGCGAGCCATGGATGCCGACATCCTCGCCGAGCTGTCGCGGGTCGCCGCCGCACAGGGAGAATTTGCTAACAGCCACCAGCTGCTAGCAGAGGCAAAAAGTAGCGCCACCAAAGGCTGAAAGCAGGCGCGAACGCAGCGGCAGACGGCTTCAGACCGCAACCGACAGCTGCTCCAGTGCCGCCAGTGCCGCCAGCGGCGCTGTCTCCGCACGCAACACACGCCGCCCCAAGCGCCAGGCGATAAAACCCGCTGCCAACGCCGCCTCGCGCTCGGCTGTCGACCAGCCTCCCTCGGGACCGGACAACAACGCGACGCGCTGCGGCGGCAACGGCAGCAGTTGCGGCTCTCCCAGAGGACACAGCAACAACCGCCGCTCTGCCTCCACCCCTGCCAACCAATCCGCCAACAGCACCGGAGCGTGCAAGATGGGTAGCCGCGTGCGGCCACTCTGCTCACAGGCATGGACGATCTGTTGCAACCAGCGCGACCGGCGCGGGCTCGCCGTCCCGCCGTGCTCACAGTGCAACAAACTCAATTCCGCGACACCCAACTCCACCGCCTTTTGGATCAGGAAATCCATGCGCGCACCGCGCAGCACTGGAGCGCCCACATGCACATGGTGCGACGACTCGCGGCTGACATCGTCGAAGCTGCCGAGCTCCACCTCGACCATCGCATTCTTGTCATCGACATCGAGTACACGAGCGCTGTATTCGCCACCCCTGCCATTGAACAAGATCAGGGTGTCGCCGACGCGCTGGCGCAATACGAGGCTCAGATGACGCGATGCGCCCTCTTCCAAGCGCAGGCACTCACCGCTGGCCAGCGCCTGATCGGTGTAGATCCGTGGGTGGCGCACTGTCCAAATTTTCCGGTTTCAGCTCGCGCCGCGCAACCCGCAGCTCAACCAGCGCCCCAGCAGGCCAAGCGGCGGCAAATCTCGGCGCTCGCGTCGGCCCGATTCAGGGTGTAGAAATGCAATCCCGGTGCCCCGCCATCGAGCAGGCGACGACACATTCCGGTGATGAATTCGGTGCCGAATTCAGCGCACCCCGCAGCGTCGCTGGCGCGGTGGTCCAACTGGGCGCGCAACCAATGCGGCACATCGGCTCCACAGCGTGCGGCAAAGCGGTACAGCTGCTCAGGATTGCTCAGCGGCATGATGCCCGGGCGTATCGGTTGCTCGATACCGAGACGGCACAGCGCATCGCGGAAATAGAAATACGCATCGCTATTGAAGAAAAATTGGGTGATCATCAGATCGGCACCGGCCTCCAATTTGCTTCGCAAAAAGCGCAACTCCGTCGCCATGTCAGCGCTGTCCGGATGGCACTCGGGATAGGCCGCGACAGCGATGCGGAAATGATCCCCGGTGCGCTCGCGAATGAAGCGCACCAGTTCTTCGGCATAGTGCTGCACCGGTCCGCGCCCGGCCGCTGGCGCATCGCCGCGCAACGCCACCAGATCACGTACCCCTAGGTCGCGGTAGTCGTCCAGCAACTCCCCGATGCGCTCGCCATCCACCGATCCGGTGCTGAGCGACAGATGAGGTGCCACGCGGTGCCCATCATTGCGTATCGCCCGCACGGTATCCCGGGTGCCATCAAAAGTGCTCCCGCCAGCACCGTAGGTGACCGAAAACAGCTCCGGCTCAAAGGCGGCCAAGCTGCGACGTGTAGCGTCCAAGTCGCGGCTACCCGCCTCGCTGCGCGGCGGGAAGAACTCAAAGCTCAGCGGTGGGCGAGAGCGTGCATCCCCCGTGCGCTCGCCACCCTCAATATTTGTAGGCATCGCCCTTGAACGGACCCTCTACTTGGATATCCAAGTAGTCGCTCTGCTCAGCGCTGAGCTGGGTCATCATGCCACCAAAGCCGGCCACCATATGACGTGCGACCTCTTCGTCCAGTGTGCGCGGCAATACCTCGACCCGCAACAGCCGCCGCTGCTCCTCAGGTGGGCAATCGGCATAACCCTGCGCGAACAAATGCATCTGCGCCAGCAATTGATTGGCAAAAGAGCCGTCCATGATGCGTGAGGGATGCCCTGTGGCATTGCCCAAATTGGCCAGCCTCCCCTCGGACAACAGCAGCAGAAAATCGTTGTCCGCACGATAGATGCGGTGCACCTGCGGCTTGATCTCTTCCCAGCGCCATTGCTTGCGCATGAAGGCGACATCGATCTCGTGGTCGAAATGGCCGATGTTGCAGACCACGGCATAGAGTTTGAGTGCCGACAGCACGAGCCGGTCGCAGACATTGACATTGCCAGTCGCCGTCACCAGCAAGTCGGTGGCACCGAGCAAAGCTCGGTTGACGCAGTCATCGTTACCGGTGTTGACACCGCCGACATAGGGCGAAACCACTTCGTAGCCATCCATGCAAGCCTGCATCGCGCAGATCGGATCCACCTCGCTAACACGCACCACCGCGCCTTCTTGGCGCAGAGATTGAGCCGCGCCTTTGCCGACATCGCCGTAACCCATCACCAGCGCACGCTTGCTAGCTAGCAGATGGTCGGTAGCTCGCTTGATGGCATCGCTGAGGCCGTGCCGACAGCCATAGCGGTTGTCGTTCTTGGACTTGGTGACGGCATCGTTGACATTGATCACCGGCACCCGCAGCTCGCCCCGCGCCAGCATCTGCTCCAAGCGGCGCACCCCAGTCGTGGTTTCTTCGCTGATGCCATGCACACTTGCCAGCAGCTCGGGGAAGCGAGTGTGGAGCAGCTCGCTCAAGTCGCCGCCATCATCCAGCACCATGTTGGCACCCCACGGCTCACCATCATGCAGGATGGTCTGCTCTATGCACCACAGGTACTCCTCTTCGGTCTCGCCCTTCCAGGCGAAGACCGGCACACCGTTGGCGGCCAGCGCGGCAGCGGCGTGATCTTGGGTCGAGAAGATATTGCAAGAGGACCAGCGCAGCTCGGCACCCAAGTCCTGCAAGCTCTCGACCAAAACAGCGGTCTGCACTGTCATGTGAATGCAACCCATAATGCGGGCACCAGCCAATGGCTGCTCGGCGCGATAGCGTGCGCGCAACGACATCAGTGCTGGCATCTCGGTCTCGGCCAGCTCGATTTCACGCCGCCCCCAGTCGGCCAAAGACAGATCGGCGACGCGATAATCTCCGGTGCCGCTCATGGTCCGGGGGCGACACCCCCTGCCGCCTCAGCCAGTGCGGCAGCCGGTCGCGTGTCCTCCCACGGCAATGCCAATTCCGGTCGACCGAAATGGCCGTAGGCGGCCACTGGCAGATAGCGTTGCCGCGTCAAATCCAACGCCCGCGTCAACGCTGCCGGACGCAACGGGAAATGCTCGCGCACCAAGTCAGCCAAGCGCGTGTCCGACAACACGCCGGTGCCAAAACTGTCCACCACCACCGACACCGGCTCGGCGATGCCGATGGCATAGGACAATTGCAGCTCGCAGCGACGAGCCAAACCGGCGCGCACCACATTGCAGGCCACATAGCGTGCCATATAGGCAGCCGAGCGATCGACCTTGGACGGATCCTTACCGGAGAATGCGCCGCCGCCGTGGCGCGCCATGCCGCCATAGCTGTCGACGATGATTTTGCGACCGGTCAGCCCGCAGTCCCCCACCGGCCCGCCGACGACAAAGCGACCGGTTGGATTAATGTGATAGCGGGTGTCGGCACCGAGCCACTCGGCTGGCAATATCGGGGCGATGATCTCCTCGCGCACGGCCTCGCGCACGGTCGCTATGTCGACATCGGGATCGTGTTGCGTCGACAGCACCACGGTATCGATCGCCACCGGACAACCCTGCTCGTAGCGCACGCTGACTTGGCTTTTGGCATCTGGCCGCAACCAGCCCAACACTCCACTGTGACGACACTCGGCTTGGCGGCGCACCAAGGCATGGGCATAATGGATCGGTGCTGGCATGAGCGATTCGGTCTCATCGCTGGCATAGCCATACATCATGCCCTGATCGCCAGCCCCTTGGTCCTTGCCCCGCTCTGCGTCGGCATCGACACCTGCGGCAATATCCACCGACTGCGCACCGATGAAGTTCAGAATGCGGCAATGGCGACCATCCAGTCCCACCGCCTCGTTGTCATAGCCGATGCCCGTCACCGTATCGCGCACCACCGCTTCCAACACCTCGTCGCTCAGGTCGGCCCCGCTCCGCACCTCACCGGCGATGACCACGATATCCGATTTGACCAAGGTTTCTAGCGCGACGCGTGAATCCGGGTCGCCTGCCAGCAGATGATCCAACAAGGCATCTGAAACTTGATCGGCGACTTTGTCGGGATGTCCCTCAGCAACCGATTCCGAGGTGAACAAACTGCTGTTCGACATAACACTTGGGTCTGCGGTAGGTTTATGGTGCCCTGCCGACAGTCGATATCGCCCAGAATCACGGAATGGCAACCACAGTTGCACCGCTCTTGCAATGCGTGACTAAGCGGCCACCATGATTGCGCATTGAGATTTTAGTATATCATTTTCAACGCCCACCCCAACGCAGGGCTGTCAAGCGCCAAATCAGATGTCGTCGCAACCTGTCAAGCGCCCCGCTCCAGCATCTGGTCGCGTCGTCGTGACGCGCCCACATACCCAACAAGTGCCGCACCATTTCGAGCTGAGCAACGCCATCCGTGCCCTGTCGATGGACGCGGTGCAGGCGGCACGCAGTGGCCATCCCGGCATGCCGATGGGCATGGCCGACATCGCCACAGTGCTGTGGCGCGAATTCCTGCAACACGACCCATCGCGGCCACAATGGCCGAACCGTGACCGCTTCGTGCTCTCCAATGGCCACGGCTCGATGCTGCTCTACTCGCTGTTACATTTGAGCGGCTACGATCTTTCCATCGACGAGCTGCGAAATTTCCGCCAACTGCACCAACGCACGCCCGGCCACCCAGAATACGGAATGACACCCGGTGTCGAGACCACCACCGGCCCGCTGGGACAAGGCTTTGCCAATGCCGTCGGCATGGCCTTGGCCGAGAAAGTGCTGGCAACAAAGTTCAACCGCTCCCGCTTCCCGATCATCGACCACTACACCTATGTGTTCCTCGGCGACGGCTGCCTGATGGAGGGAATCTCCCATGAATCCGCCTCGCTGGCAGGACGGCTGGGCCTCGGCAAACTGATCGCTTGCTACGATGACAACGGCATCTCTATCGACGGTTGTGTGCGCGGCTGGTTCTCGGACGACACGCCGATGCGCTTCCGCGCCTACGGGTGGCATGTGATCGACGAAGTGGATGGGCACGACCCGCAGGCGCTCCGCGAGGCAATCCGCGAGTCGCGCGAACAAAACGATACGCCGAGCATGATCTGTTGCAAGACTGTCATCGGTCGCGGCGCACCCAACAAGCAGGGTTCAGCCTCCACCCACGGCGGACCGCTGGGTGAGAGCGAAGTGGCGCAAACGCGCGAGGCGCTGGGTTGGAATGAACCGCCATTCATGGTGCCCAAAGCCATACAGCAAGCGTGGCTGGCAACGCGCCAAGGACGCACGGTGCGCGAGCGGTGGGAAAAAATGCTGGCGCTCTACGGCAAGAAACACCCCAATCTGCACAGCGAATTGCTACGCCGACTGACAGGCGAACTGCCGATCGGCTTCTCCGAAGAGGCCGCTGAATTCATCTACCGATGCCAGCAGAGCGGGGAGTCCATCGCCACTCGCCAAGCCTCGGGACAGTGCTTGGAACACTATGGCCCGCTATTGCCGGAGTTGATCGGCGGCTCGGCCGACCTCAGCTCCTCCAACAACACCCGCTGGTCCGGTAGCAACGTGGTCACCAACGGCGAACGCAACGGCGGCAACTACATCCATTTTGGTGCGCGCGAATTCGGCATGACGACCACTCTCAACGGGCTTGCACTCCACGGCGGCTTCCTGCCCTACGGCGGCACTTTCCTCGTGTTCTCGGACTACACCCGTAGCGCCGTGCGCATGGCGGCGATGATGGGCTGCCGCTGTGCTTTGATCTACACCCACGATTCCATCGCGCTGGGCGAGGATGGTCCAACCCACCAGCCAGTGGAACATCTGGCAATGTTGCGTGCGACACCTAATATTTCGACATGGCGACCTTGCGATTTGGTCGAAACCGCCGCTGCGTGGCGCGCCACCGTGGAGCGCCACGAGGGGCCGACAGCACTGGTGCTGACACGGCAGGCCTTGCCGTTACAAGCCCGCACTAAAAGCCAAGTGGAAGCCGTGGCGCAAGGGGGCTACACCCTCTGGGAACCGCCGGGAGAAGGGCTGCCCGAGGCACTGGTCATCGCCACCGGCTCGGAAGTCCCACTGGCCATCGCCGCCGCTCAAGCGATGGCGGAGCGCAAAAAACCGCGGCGTGTGCGCGTCGTCTCGATGCCATCGACCGATGTCTTTGACAGCCAAAGCGAGGACTACCGGGAAATGGTGCTACCAGCTGCCGTCACCCGCCGCTTGGTGGTCGAGGCGGGCAGCTCATTCGGTTGGCATAAATATGCTGGCAACAGCGGGCACATCATTGCCATCGACCGCTTTGGTGCCTCTGGCCCCGGGGCGGAGGTACTGGAGCATTTCGGCTTCAGCGTCAAGGCGGTCACCGCCCAATTGCGCCAGCTGCTGGCGGCTTAGTACTGGATGCCGGGGCCGCGTGAGTAGTCAATCGCCGGCAGGCACGACCGCAGAGCAGATTCTGCTACGACAGCCGTGAGCGCCCACCCAGCTGCCCGCATCGCCATCAGCGGCTACGGGCGCATCGGGCGTTGCGTGTTGCGTGCGCTCTACGAGCAAGGCCACCGTGAAGCATTGCAAGTGGTGGCCATCAACGAACCGGCTCCGGCGGCGACGGCGGCAGCGATGGCGCAGTTGACGCGCCACGACTCCGTCCACGGGCGCTTTGACACCACCGTGGCAGTCGACGACCCAAACCACCTGTGCATCGATGGCGACATCGTGCAACTGTGCCGCGAGCGGCAGGCAGAGCACTTGCCGTGGGCTGAATTGGAAGTCGAGCTGGTGCTTGAGTGCAGCGGCCAAGCCGCAGGGCGCGAAATACTGGGCGGTCATCTGACAGCAGGTAGCCAACGACTGTTGCTGTCCCAACCCGGCGTGGCGGAGCTACCCGCCATCGTCCTCGGCGTCAACAGCGAGGCGCTGGCGACTGCTGGCGACATCGTGTCCTGCGCCTCCTGCACCACCCATGCGGTGGCACCGGTGATCGATGTGATCGACCGGGCGCTGGGCGTGGAGCACGGTCTGATCACCACCTTGCACGCGGCGATGAACGACCAGGCTGTACTCGATGCCTATCGCGATGGGCAAGAGCTGCGCAAGAATCGCGCCAGCAGCTCACTGGCACCGGTGTACACCGGTCTGGCACAGGGCATCGGTCGCGTGTTGCCACGGCTGGCCGGGCGCTTCGTCGCCACCGCCATGCGCTTGCCCATGCTGTACGCATCGGCCATGGACATGGTCTTGCAGCTGGCCCGTGACACCGATGTCGCAGCTGCCAACCAGCTGCTGGCAACAGCGGCCAGTGGGGCGCTGTCCGGCAGCTTGGATTACAGTGAGGAGCCACTGGTCTCCATCGACTTCTGCCACCGCATCCATTCCGCCATCGTCGATGCGACCCAGACCCAAGTGATCGGCGGCACCCTGCTGAAACTGCTACTGTGGTTCGATAGTGAGTGGAGCTACGCCAACCGCGTACTGGAATTGGCTCGCGTCATGACCGCCGCCGATAAATCAGCATAGCGACGCACCGTGCTCCATCTGAGCGAAGTGCCGACAGCTGGCAAATGCTTGGTGATCCGTATGGATTTCAATGTGCCGCTGAACAGCGACGGGACGATAGGCTCCGCAACGCGCCTCGAGGCAGCTTTGCCAACGGTGCGCACGGCCTTGGCCGGTGGTGCAGGCGCGCTGTTGATGTCGCATTTGGGACGCCCGCGACCTCAGGCATCGGCAGCGGATAACGCCGCTTTCAGCCTCGCCCCAGTGGCCAGCTGGCTGGGACAAATGCTGGGACGGGAGGTGCCACTGGTGCCGCATGCAGAGATGGCCGCATGGCACTGTACGCCGGGAAGCGTCGCCCTGTTAGAAAATGTGCGCTTCTTGGCCGGGGAAACCGACAACAATCCAACGCTGGCACGCCGCCTCGCGGCGCTGGGGGACATCTTCGTCATGGATGCTTTCGCCACTGCCCACCGTGCCCACGCTTCGACCTGCGGTATCGCAGGACACGCCCTAGCGGCCTGTGCTGGGCCGCTGTTGAGGGCCGAGCTGGTCGCCTTGGAGCGCGCTTTTAGCGCACCGGCAAAGCCAATAGTGGCAGTGATCGGCGGTGCCAAAATCTCGACCAAGCTGAAGGTATTACGGCGACTGGCCACCAAAGTGGATCGGCTGATCGTCGGTGGCGGTATCGCCAACACTTTCCTCGCCGCTGCTGGCCACGAAATCGGCAGCTCGCTGTTTGAACCAGACTGCGTGAACGAAGCACAAGCACTGGCGGGGACACTCGGCGACAAGCTGCTACTGCCAAAGGATGTGGTGGTAGCTGAGGGCCAGGACGCACCCCAGACGCGCTGCTGCCAGGTCACCGAGCTCAGACCCCAAGAGGCCATCTACGATTTCGGGGCAAGTAGCACAGCGCAGGTGGCAGCCGAGGTGGGCACGGCTGGCACCTTGATCTGGAATGGCCCGCTGGGACTGTTTGAAAAACCAGCTTTCAGCGCTGGCACCCGTGCGCTGGCGTGCGCTGCAGCCGACTGCGCTGGCTTCACACTGGCTGGCGGCGGCGACACCCTCGCGGCCATCGAGCTGTACGGCATTGCCGAGCAGCTATCCTATCGCTCTACTGGCGGCGGCGCTTTTCTGCAATTCGCCGAGGGTCGCGAGCTGCCCGGCGTAGTGGCGCTGGAAGCCGCAGCAAGCGCGTCGGCTGTTGCGCTTGGCCTCTGAACAAACCCCAGAGCAACTCCTTGGATATGATTAATTGCATCGCATGGACGGCGCGAGTACGCGCAAGGCCTCTGCACTTTGAGTAACCCGATTCTCATCACCGGCGCAAGGGGGCTGATCGGCGCCGCGCTGAGCCAGCAGCTGGGCAAGCGCAACGTGGAAGTGCGCGCCTTTGATCTCAGCGAGGGCGATGATATATGCGATCGTGCGGCGGTGGCAGACGCCATCGCAGCTTGCCGTGGCGTGGTGCATTTGGGTGCGGTCTCAAGGGTGGTATGGGGCGAACAACGACCTGAAGAGTGCCACACGACTAATGTCGAAGGCACCCGCAATGTGCTGCAGGCGGCGCAGGCGGCGACCAGTTGCTCTTGGGCGATTATCGCGAGTAGCCGAGAAGTCTACGGACAGCCCGACAAGATGCCCGTCACCGAGGATACGCCTTTGCGGCCCATCAATGTCTACGGCCACAGCAAAGTGGCTGGCGAACACTTGGCGCAAGAAGCGTGCGCAGCTGGCCTGCGCACGGCAGTGATTCGGCTGTCCAATGTCTACGGCAGCGTGGCGGATCACCCTGACCGCGTGGTACCAGCTTTTGTGTGCGCAGCATTGCAGGGCGCAAACTTGCAGATCGAGGGTGCAGGCCATACTTTCGACTTCGTGTATATCGACGATGTGACACAAGGCTTGATCACGCTGGTCGACTTGCTTGATGGTGGCGATCTGCCACCGCCCATCCAGCTGGTGACCGGCGTACCGACCACACTGGGATACTTGGCCGATATGGCAATCGAGTTGACCAATTCCAAGGCAAAGGCCGTCGAGGCCCCACAACGCAGCTTCGATGCTTCGCACTTCTACGGCGACCCATCGCGCGCACTGGAACTGCTCGATTGGCGTGCACAAACCCCGTTGATGGTTGGCCTCAAACACATGATCGGGGACTTCCAAGCACTGACGCACCCCTGAGACCCTACTGTCAGCTGCGCTTAGTCGATCCAACGCGCCCGACAGGATTCGAAGCTGCGACCTTCGGCTGCGGAGGCCGACACTCTATCCAACTGATGCTGCGCTCCCTACTCCCAACGCGCCCGACAGGATTCGAAGCTGGGACCTTCGGCTGCGGAGGCCAACACTCTATCCAACTGATGCTGCGCTCTCTACTCCCAACGCGCCCGACAGGATTCGAAGCTGGGACCTTCGGCTGCGGAGGCCGACACTCTATCCAACTGATGCTGCGCTCTCTACTCCCAACGCGCCCGACAGGATTCGAAGCTGGGACCTTCGGCTGCGGAGGCCGACACTCTATCCAACTGATGCTGCGCTCCCTACTCCCAACGCGCCCGACAGGATTCGAAGCTGGGACCTTCGGCTGCGGGGGCCGACACTCTATCCAACTGATGCTGCGCTCTCTACTCCCAACGCGCCCGACAGGATTCGAAGCTGTGACCTTCGGCTGCGGAGGCCGACACTCTATCCAACTGAGCTGCGCTCCCTACTCCCAACGCGCCCGACAGGATTCGAACCTGTGACCTTCGGCTTCGGAGGCCGACACTCTATCCAACTGAGCTACGGGCGCAATTTGTCTATTCTAGCGGTAGGAAGCGACTCAACAGCTCGTTGAGATGGCTCTGGCCGAAGGCGGTGGGAGCCAAGCGCTGTGGGTCTGGGTCGAGTAGGCCATCGTCGCGCGCTTGAGCTAGCGACGAGGCGATGCAGGCCACGGGCAGGCCAGTGCGCTCGGCGAACTGAGCGGCGGGTACACCGCCGCTCAGACGCAGTGCATTCATCAGGTATTCCAGCGGCAACTCGGCGGCGGGCGGCACCCACTCGCGACCCGCTTGGCGGCGCAGATAATCGGCGGGGCGGGGCGGCCTTTCGCTACGGCGCACAAAGCCGCTGTCAGAATGCTTGCCGTGTGCGCCAGCACCGATACCGAGGTAGTCACCGAAGTGCCAATAATTGAGATTATGGCGCGCTTCGCCACCGGGTCTGGCAAAAGCGGATATCTCGTAGCGCAGCAAACCGGCAGCAACCAACAGCGCCTCCCCCCGCTCTTGCACAGCGGCGATCTCATCGTCACCGGGTAGCGGTGGCGGGCGGCGATGGAATGGTGTGCCGGGCTCCAGCGTCAACTGGTACCAAGAGAGGTGCTCGGTCGCCATCGCCAACGCCTCGCGTAGCGAATCGAGGGCAGCGCTGGCTGACTGGCCCGGCAGGCCGTGCATCAGATCCAAGTTCAGCCGCTGGAAACCGGCCGCACTGGCGGCAGCCACCGCCGCACGTGCCTGCGCGGCATCGTGGCGTCGTCCCAACGCCGCCAGCGCGGTATCGTCCAAGCTCTGAATACCTAAGGACAAGCGGTTGACACCAGCTGCGCGGAAGTCGGCGAAGCGCCGCTGTTCGGCACTGGCCGGATTGGCCTCCAGCGTAATTTCCAACTCCGGCGCGAAAGGCAGGCACCGTGCAATGCCCTCAAGCAGGGCACCAATGGCGTGGGCGGAGAAAAGACTCGGCGTACCGCCACCGATGAATACCGAGCACAGTGAACGCCCGGCCACACGGGGCAATTGCTCCTCTAGGTCGGCGAGCAGTGCCGCCACATAGTCGTCCTCCGGTAGCGCACCGCCCATGGTGTGGGAGTTGAAATCACAGTACGGACATTTGGATTCACACCAAGGAATATGGACATACAAGGACAGCGGCGGCGGCGCTATGGGCTGTGGTGCCGGAAACAGCGTGGCGCTCATGTGTCGAGACCCGCCACCTCGGCGCGCCCACCGTACTCGGCGCGGAGCTGCGCCAACAGCGCACGCAGTGCTTGGCCGCGATGGCTGCGCCGCTGTTTTTGCTCAAAGGGTAGCTCGGCGGCACTGCACAGCTCACCGACGGGCGCGAACAGCGGATCATAGCCAAAGCCACCCCCACCCTGTGGCCGCTCTAGGATGCGACCGTCCCAGCGCCCTTGGGCGAGCAGGGGCTGGGCATCGTCGGCGCTGCGCACCAAGGCGATGGCACAGCGGAAACAGGCCCCGCGCCGCGCTGGTGGCAGGCCATCTAGCGCAGCCAACAATTTGCGGTTATTGGCCGCAGCATCTGCGCACCCACCAGCATAGCGCGCCGAACGCACCCCCGGCGCACCATCCAATGCCGCCACCTCCAGACCAGAATCGTCGGCCAGCGCAGGCAGGCCGGTGACACACGCCGCGTGACGCGCCTTGATGAGCGCATTGGCTTCGAAATCAACGCCCGTCTCCTCGACAAGTGCCACCCCGAGCTCCGCTTGGGGCACCAGCTGCCAACCCAACGGTTCGAGCAGAGCACCCAGCTCACGCAGCTTGCCAGCGTTGCCGCTGGCCAATACGAGCTCTCGCACACCACTCATGCGCAGCTTCCGACACCAACGCAGCACCGCATCTCAAGATGACCAACTTGCCCCCACATCACCCGCATATAGTACGCCGCATGGTCACCACCAGCTCTTGGTCAACCAGATGACAGCTGCAGCAGAAAAGATCGTACTAAAGTCTATCGTCAGGCCATATAGAGGCATCGCCATGGAACGCTCCCCGTAGGCATTGATGCACTAGCAGTATGTTTTGTGGCCGTCATCGCCCTGTCAATCACGCTGGGCGTTGTGCTGTACGACTTTGTCCAGCTGAGCGTGCCGGAATAGACTCTTTGCCAGACTACCAATACGAGCGCCATCAGAGCAACACCGCCTGCAGAGCAGTTTACGGTGAGCAATCCAATGCAGCACTGGCCGCCATGTCTGAAGAAGAAGTTACCGCCGTACGCGAGCAAAGCTACCGCGTCGCGCTGGAGCTGGAAAGCCGCAACGCGATGCAGAGCCTGTGGCGGGCAGCGATCATCCTGCTGAGCAACATCACACCAATAGCAGTACACTGGCAAGTACTCGCCACGAGTGCAAAGAGTGCAAAGAGTGCAAATCCAGTGGGGGTAGATCAGGAGATTGAACCCCCTCAGATCTGATCGTTGCCAAAACCGCCCAATGCTGTGGCGAAAAGATCACCAATATCATGACGAAACGAAAACTCAAAATTGCCTTGACAGACTTCTGGCCTCACAAAGCCAAAGATGCGCCGATAGCATTACATAAGGGATTTTTTGATGTCCTTAGCACAAAATACGACTTGGAACATAGCCAAGAACCTGAACTGCTGTTTTGTTCAGATCACTCCGTAATACTCATGGAACACCAGAGCTACAATTGCATCAAGTGTTGGTTGGGAGTTGAACCCCCGCTGTCGTATCTCAACTACGGATTTTTATGTGACTATGCTTTTAGCCCCGAGCCTACGGATGCCACACACCTCCACTACCACTACTGGAAATATGTATGGGACGAGCCTTTCCCGGCATGGTTGCGCGGGGAGTCTAGTTATTGCGATGAATTGACTGCTCATCCCAAAGACCGTTTCTGCAATTTCTTTCAGGGACATCCGGGGTCTACCACAGCCAAATTGCGCGCCAATTTTTTCCGTGCGCTGACAGCGCGAAAACATGTCGATTCGCCCGGCAGAATACTGAACAATATGCCATCACCAGATGACCCCAATTGTCCTGATTGGAAGAACAAAATGGAATTTATAAAGCACTACCGATTCAGCATATGTTTTGAAACCATAAGCGCTCCTTTTTTCATGGCAGAAAAATTGCCGCAAGCATTGATGGTCGGCAGTATCCCAATTTACTACGGCTGTACGCAAATCAGTCAATATTTCAACCCGGCACGCATTATCAACTGCCATGACTACGACGATCTAGATGCCGTGATTGACCATGTCATGGAGGTGGAGGATAACCCTGAACTCTACCGCCAATACACTGAACAGCCAGCCGTATTGCCAGACTCTAAATTGTTTTCTTATGAGCATTCTCCTGAAGCGATATTAGAGCGCATAGACCAAATCGTAGAGCGCATAGACCGGGGCACCCCCCCACCGATCACCCAAACATGGGCGGGACGCATGATGATACTGAAGTGGTGGTGGGGATATTTTAAACCAATTAGAAAACTACCAATTCGGCTACTAAACCGCTGTATGCGCTATTGGAGGAAGCGCTACGGATCAGCCTAAGGAGGCGACACGTTGCGAGCAGCAATCATCCTACTGGTCAACATCACACCAATAGCAGTACACTGGCAAGTACTCGCCACGAGTGCAAAGAGTGCAAATCCAGTGGGGACAGATCTGGAGATTGAACCCCCTCAGATCTGATCATTGCCAAAACCGCCCAATGCTGTGGCGAAAAGATCACCAATATCATGGCTAAAAGAAAACTCAAAATTGCCTTGACAGACTTCTGGCCTCACGAAGCCAAAGATGCGCCAGTGGTATTACACAAGGGATTTTTTGATGTCCTCAGCACGAAATATGACTTGGAGCATAGCCAAGAACCTGAACTGCTATTTTGTTCAGATGCCATTCGCCGGAAGCATTGGCGCTACGATTGCATCAAGTGTTGGTTGGGAGCTGAACCCCCGCTGTCGTATCGCAACTACGGATTTTTATGTGACTATGCTTTTAGCCCCGAGCCTACTGATGCTACACACCTCCACTACTGGAGATATGTGTGGGACGAGCCTTTCCCGGCATGGTTGCGCGGAGAGTCTAGTTATTGCGATGAATTGACTGCTCATCCCAAAGACCGCTTCTGCAATTTCTTTCAGTCCAGCGTGGGATATTACACACCCAAACTGCGCGCTAATTTTTTCCGCACGCTGACGGCGCGAAAACATGTCGATTCTCCCGGCAAAATACTAAACAATATGCCATCACCAGATGATCCCAATTGTCCCGATTTGAATAACAAAATGGAATTTTTAAAGCACTACCGATTCAGCATATGTTTTGAAACCATAAGCGCTCCTTTTTTCATAGCAGAAAAATTGCCGCAAGCATTGATGGCCGGCAGTATCCCAATTTACTACGGCTGTACGCAAATCAGTGAATATTTCAACCCGGCACGCATTATCAACTGCCATGACTACGACGATCTAGATGCCGTGATTGACCATGTCATGGAGGTGGAGGGCAACCCTGAACTCTACCGCCAATACACTGAACAGCCAGCCGTATTGCCAGACTCTAAATTGTTTTCTTATGAGCATTCTCCTGAAGCGATATTAGAGCGCATAGATCAAATCGTAGAGCGCATAGACCGGGGCATCCCCCCACCGATCACCCAAACATGGGCGGGACGCATGATGATACTGAAGTGGTGGTGGGGATATTTTAAAACACTACCAATTCGGCTACTAAAGCGCTGTATACACTATTGGAGAAATCGCTACTGCTAAGCCTAAGGGGTGACACGTTGCGAGCAGCAATCATCCTGCTGGTCAACATCACACTCATTGGGTATACTGGCAAGGACTCAGCCACGAATGCAAAAAGTGAAAATCCAGTGAGGGCGGGTCGGGGGACTGAGCTCCCTCAGATTAGATCATTGCCAAAACCGCCCAATGCTGTGTCGAAAAGATCGCTAATATCATGACGAAACGAAAACTGAAAATTGCCTTGACAGACTTCTGGCATCACGAAGCCCAAGATGCGCCGGCGGTATTCCACAAGGGATTTTTTGATGTCCTCAGCACGAAATACGACTTGGAGCATAGCCAAGAACCAGAACTACTGTTTTGTTCAGATAGCTCCGTGTACCAAATGGATCACAAGAGATACAATTGCATTAAGTGTTGGTTGGGCTGTGAATCTCCGGGTGTTTACCGAAATCACGGATATTTATGTGACTATGCTGTTAGCCCCGAGCCTACTGATGCTACACACCTCCACTACTGGAAATTTGTGTGGGACGAGCCTTTCCCGGCATGGTTGCGCGGGGAGTCTAGTTATTGCGATGAATTGACTGCTCATCCCAAAGACCGCTTCTGCAATTTCTGTCAGAAAATGCCGGGGGTTAGCACAGCCAAATTACGCGCCAATTTTTTCCGTGCGCTGACGGCGCGAAAACATGTCGATTCTCCCGGCAGATTACTAAACAATATGCCACCACTAGATAATTATAATTCTGTCAATTGGAAGAACAAAATGGAATTTATAAAGCACTACCGATTCAGCATATGTTTTGATACCATAAGCGCTCCTTTTTACACGGGAGAAAAATTGCCGCAAGCATTGATGGTCGGCAGTATCCCAATTTACTACGGCAGTACGCGAATCAGCGAGTATTTCAACCCGGCACGCTTTATCAACTGCCATGACTACGACGATCTAGATGCCGTGATTGACCATGTCATGGAGGTGGAGGATAACCCTGAACTCTACCGCCAATACACTGAACAGCCAGCCGTATTGCCAGATTCCAAATTGTTTTCTTATGAGCATTCTCCTGAAGCGATATTAGATCGCATAGATCAAATCGTAGAGCGCATAGACCGGGGCACCCCCCCACCGATCACCCAAACATGGGCGGGACGCATGATGATACTGAAGTGGTGGTGGGGATATCTTAGAAGAGAACCAATTAGAACACTACCAAGCCGCTGTATGCGCTATTGGAGGAAGCACTACTGCTAAGCCTAAGGGGTGACACATTGCGGGCAGCGATCATCCTGCTGATCAACGTCACTCTAATTGTAGTACACTGGCAGGCGTTCAGCCACGAGTGCAAAGAGTGCAAATCCAGTGGGAGTAGATCAGGAGATTGAACCCCCTCAGATCTGATCATTGCCAAAACCGCCCAATGCTGTGGCGAAAAGATCCCCAATATCATGGCCAAAAGAAAACTCAAAATTGCCTTGACAGACTTCTGGCCTCACGAAGCCCAAGATGCGCCAGCGGTATTACATAAGGGATTTTTTGATGTCCTCAGCACGAAATACGACTTGGAGCGCAGCCAAGAACCTGAACTGCTGTTTTGTTCAGATCACTCCGTATACCTCATGGAACACCAGCACTACAATTGCATCAAGTGTTGGTTGGGATGGGAATCCCCGGGTGTTTACCGAAATCACGGCTTTTTATGTGACTATGCTTTTAGCCCCGAGCCTACGGATGCTACACACCTCCACTACTGGAAACATGTGTGGGACGAGCCTTTCCCGGCATGGTTGCGCGGGGAGTCTAGTTATTGCGATGAATTGACTGCTCATCCCAAAGACCGCTTCTGCAATTTCTGTCAGAAAATGCCGGGGGTTACCACAGCCAAATTACGCGCCAATTTTTTCCGTGCGCTGACGGCGCGAAAACATGTCGATTCTCCCGGCAGATTACTAAACAATATGCCACCACTAGATTATCATAATTGTTTCCATTGGAAGAACAAAATGGAATTTATAAAGCACTACCGATTCAGCATATGTTTTGATACCATAAGCGCTCCTTTTTACACGGGAGAAAAATTGCCGCAAGCATTGATGGTCGGCAGTATCCCAATTTACTACGGCAGTACGAGAATCAGTGAATATTTCAACCCGGCACGCTTTATCAACTGCCATGACTACGACGATCTAGATGCCGTGATTGACCATGTCATGGAGGTGGAGGATAACCCTGAACTCTACCGCCAATACACTGAACAGCCAGCCGTATTGCCAGATTCCAAATTGTTTTCTTATGAGCATTCTCCTGAAGCGATATTAGAGCGCATAGATCAAATCGTAGAGCGCATAGACCGGGGTACCCCCCCACCGATCACCCAAACATGGGCGGGACGCATGATGATACTGAGGTGGTGGTGGGGATATCTTAGAAGAAAACCAATTAGAACACTACCAATGCGGCTACTAAACCGCTTTATGCGCTATTGGAGGAAGCGCTACGGATCAGCCTAAGGAGGCGACGCGTTGCGAGCAGCAATCATCCTGCTGTCAACATCACACTAATTGAGTATACTGGCAAGTACTCAGCCACGAGTGCAAAGAGTGCAAATCCAGTGGGGGTGGATCAGGAGATTGAACCCCCTCAGATCTGATCATTGCCAAAACCATCCAATGCTGTGGCAAAAAGATCGCTAATATCATGACGAAACGAAAACTGAAAATTGCCTTGACAGACTTCTGGCCTCACGAAGCCAAAGATGCGCCAGCGGTATTACATAAGGGATTTTTTGATGTCCTCAGCACGAAATACGACTTGGAGCATAGCCAAGAACCTGAACTGCTGTTTTGTTCAGATAGCTGGGGACGGAAGCATTCGCGCTACGATTGCATCAAGTGTTGGTTAGGAGTTGAACATCCGCTGTGGTATCGCAACCGCGGGTTTTTATGTGACTATGCTGTTAGCCCCGAGCCTACGGATGCTACACACCTCCACTACTGGAAATATGTGTGGGACGAGCCTTTTCCGGCATGGTTGCGCGGAGAGTCTAGTTATTGCGATGAATTGACTGCTCATCCCAAAGACCGCTTCTGCAATTTCTTTCATAGAAATCAGGGGGTTAGCACAGCCGAATTGCGCGCCAATTTTTTCCGTGCGCTGACGGCGCGAAAACATGTCGATTCTCCCGGCCAAGTACTGAACAATATGCCATCACCAGATGATCCCAATTGTCCTGATTTTAATAACAAAATGGAATTTTTAAAACACTACCGATTCAGCATATGTTTTGAAACCATAAGTGCTCCTTTTTTCATGGCGGAAAAATTGCCGCAAGCATTGATGGCCGGCAGTATCCCAATTTACTACGGCAGCACGCGAATCAGCGAGTATTTCAACCCGGCACGCTTTATCAACTGCCATGACTACGACGATCTGGATGCCGTGATTGACCATGTCATGGAGGTGGAGGGCAACCCTGAACTCTACCGCCAATACACTGAACAGCCAGCCGTATTGCCAGACTCCAAATTGTTTTCTTATGAGCATTCTCCTGAAGCGATATTAGAGCGCATAGATCAAATCGTGGAGCGCATAGACCGGGGCACCCCCCCACCGATCACCCAAACATGGGCGGGACGCATGATGATACTGAAGTGGTGGTGGGTACATCTTGGAATAGTACCAATTAAAACACTACCAATTCGGCTACTAAACCGCTTGATGCGCTATTGGAGGAAGCGCTACGGATCAGCCTAAGGAGGCGACGCGTTGTTGCCGCTGGCGCATATTGCCCCAACCCTCACCCCAACCTCGCCTGTCCGCCGTCCAGCAGCAGCGATTGGCCGGTGATGTAGCGGGCGTCGTCGCTACACAAAAAAGCCACCGCGTGGCCGATATCGGTCTCACAGTCGCCGACGCGGCCCAGCGGCACTGTGGCAAGGAAAGCCTTGGATTCCTCGGGATTGTTCGCGCACCACCACTCCATGCCCGGCGACATCGCAATCGGCAACACACAATTGGCGCGGATGCCATCTGATCCCCACTCGTTGGCGGCGGCGCGGGTCAGCGCGCGCACGGCCTCCTTGGTGGCGGCGTAGACACCGTAGGTGGCGGTGTCCCAACGCAGCGCCGAGGAGGAGCCGAGATTGATAATGGCGGCGTGCTCGCTCTCGCACAGTGCCGGATAGGCCGCTTTCATGAAACGGAAAGTCGCCAGCGGGCCTGTGCCCATGCCGATGTCCCACAGCTTGTCATCCACCTCCAACAGACGCCCCAGCGGCACGCTGTGGGCGTTGTTGACCAAGATGTCCAAACCGCCCAACGCCGCCAGCGTGTTGGCCACGCAGGCCTGCACCTGCTCGCCGTCGCCGACATCGCAGACTAGCGGGATGGCTTGGTGATAGCCGCGCTCGGCGATCTCCTCACAGCAATTGACCAGCTTGCTCTCGGTGCGCCCGGCAACCACCAAGTGCGCCCCAGCCGCCGCCAACGCCAGCGCGATGCCCCGCCCCACGCCCTGGCCACCGCCGGTAACCAGCGCACGGCGCCTCTCGAGGCGCGCCGCCGGTTTGGGGGGCTGTGGTGTCACCGCACGGCCATCAGGCGGCTGCCACGGCTTCGGTCACGCCCATAGCGTGCCGCGCCGCCAAGTAACCGAAGACCATCGCCGGCCCCAGCGTCGAGCCGGGGCCCGGATAGCGCGGCAACAGCGCAGCGGTGCAATTGCCAGTGGCGTAGAGGCCGGGGATGGGCGTCTCGTTCTCATCGTCGCGCAACACCCGACCATGCGGGTCGATGACCAAACCGCCAGCGGTGCCCATCTCGCCGGGATACATCGCCATCGCATAGAAAGGCGGTCGGCGCAACGGGCCGAGGCAAGGATTCTTGAAGCGGGGATCACCGTAGTAGCGGTCGTAGTCGTCCTCGCCACGGTGAAAGTCCAGGTCCACGCCCTCTTCGGCATAGCCATTCACCTTGTTCTGGGTCTCCAACAGACCGACCGGATCGATGCCGATCTTGCGCGCCAACGCCTCCAAGGTGTGCGCCTTGCTGAAAAAAGATTTGTCCCACCAGCTACGGGGCACCATGAAATCTGGGAATAGCTTGCCTTGGGGTACCGGCCCGCAAGGACGCTCGCTGCGGAAATCGGCATCGAAGATCATGTAGCAGGGCACACAGGGATTGCCCTGGTTGTACTCCCGGAAAAGGTCTTCGACAAAGCTGACATAGTTCTGCGACTCATTGCTGAAGCGCTCGCCTTTCTGGTTCACGGTGTAATTGCCGGGCATGGATTTCTCGATCATCATCAGCTGCGCCTTCTCGCGACCGGGGATGACACAGGTAGTTGTCCACCAGCCCCAGTCCATCTGCGAGGTGGCGGCACCGAGCTGCTGTGCGGCGACAATGGCATCGCCTGTGTTGTGCATATTGGCGGCGCTCCACTGGGTGTTGGTGGGCGCAGGCAAATATTTCTCACGCAGCTCGGCATTGCGCTCAAAGCCACCGGCAGCGAGGATGACCCCCTTGGCGGTGCCGATGCGCAGCGTGCCTTCACCCTGCTTCTCGGCCACGATGCCACTGACGCGCCCACTGTCGTCGACGATCAACTCGCTCAGTGAACAGTTGAGCCACAGCGGGATGTCGAGATCGCGCATCGCCAAGCGCAGACGTGCGATGCCGGCGTTTCCCATGGTCAAACGACGGTCGCGTAAAGAGCGCACTCGCATGCGCAGATCAGACAAATAAGCCCAGATGCTCTTGGCCATCATCAGCTTCCAGCCCGGCAAACCACCGAGCAACACCTGCCCCTCCACCTGAGTGAAATTGATGCCACCGGGAAGGCGCGTCTGCGGATGCTGCTCGCGCAGCTGCCACAGATCCTTGCCCAACAACAGGCCGTCCAGCGGCTCCGGCTCCATCGAGCGGTTACCGGAGCGTCCACCGGGGTCGGCGGGGAAGTAGTCTGGGTAGTGCACCAAATTCAGGTAGCGCACCCAGTCGGTGTTCTCGTGCATATAGTCGATCATGCGCGGCCCCTCGCGCACATAGACATCAATCAACTCGTCGCGCACCTCCTCACGCGCCACATGGCGGATATAGGTGGTGGCCTCCGCGGGCGAATCGTCGGCACCAGCAGCCACCGCATAGCGGTTGTTGGGAATCCAAACACCGCCGCCCGAAGTGGCGCTGGTGCCGCCGTACTGGTCGCTCTTTTCGATGACCAAAGTTCGTGCACCCGCCTTGGCAGCGCAGATGGCCGCCGTCAGCGCACCATTACCGCTACCGATGACGACGATGTCGTATTCGTGATCGTAGGACATATCAGAAGGCTCTTAAACACCTAGCAAAAAACCATCGTGGATACTACCACAACAGCGACCATATCAAGCGGTGCGCGACGTAGCCTATACAATGGTCAACCGCGATGCCCCACCGCTCAAGGCACTGTGATGCAGCAGAAAAAACCAGCTGCCCAGTCTCGACACGAGGCTCGCGACAGCGGCATCCGCATCGCCGAGGTGCTGCATGAAGCCCTGCCCTATCTGCGCCCGTTGATCGACCGACCGCTGGTGATCAAACTGGGTGGTAGCACCTTGGCTGGCAAGGGCTTGCTGCGACGTTTCAGCGCCGACATCGCGCTGTTGCAGGCCGTCGGTGCGCAGCCCGTCGTCGTGCACGGAGGCGGCAAGAACATCGGTGCCCTGTTGCGCGAGCGCGGGATAGAGAGCCGCTTCATCGACGGTCTGCGGGTGACGACACCCGCAGTGATGGCAACTGTGGCCGAGGCCTTGGGCGAGGTCAATCGGCAGGTGGTCGCAGCCCTCACCGAGGCCGGGGCCTCCCCCTGCCCTTGGTGCGGCGGTAGCGAGAGCCCGCTACGAGCCGAATCGCTGGGGCGGGAAGAATTGGGGCGGGTCGGGCGTCTGCGCTCGGTGGCGACGGACGCCATCACCACAGCGCTGAGCGCTGATCAGATTCCGGTCATCGCCCCGCTTGGCGTGGATGCCGACGATCCGACTGGCGGCCTCTTCAATATCAACGCCGACACCGCGGCCGCCCAGCTCGCCAGCGCCTTGGAGGCCGTCAAGCTGATCCTGCTGACCGATGTCGAGGGCGTGCGGGACGCTGACGGCGCGCTGCTGGCGGCGGTGACATCGGCTCGCGCCCGTGAGCTGATCGCCGCCGGGGCAGTGGCGGGCGGCATGCTGCCCAAGCTGGAGAGCGCTCTGGCAGCCACCGCCAACGGCGTGCCGCGCGCCCACATCATCGATGCGCGCGCAACGCACGCGACGTTGATCGAGATCTTCACCGACCACGGTATCGGCACACTGGTCGAGGCGGAGGAGTTGGGCTAGGGAGTGGTGCGAAGCAGGCTATAGAGCACCGCGGACAACGTTTGGCAAGTCGCTGCTAAATCGCACGCACAAGTCAGCGCGCTGGGATCCTTCAGGAATTGCTGAGGCTCTCAAAATCCGAGCGGCGGGCGATATGCCCGACCGCGCCGACCCAACCCTCGGCCACCAGTTCTGTAGCTGCTAGGCCGCCACCCGGCCCCGGCTCCTCACGATCCACCGCCACCAGTAATAGCACCACTTCGGCACCGGCATCTCGTAGCCGCCCCGCCATAGCACGGGCGGCGGTGCCCGCCGTCAACACATCGTCGATGATCGCCACGCGGCGGCCGTGCAAGGCAGCGCCGACCAAGCTCCCGCCCTCACCGTGATCCTTTTCTTGCTTGCGGTCATAAGCCCACGCCAAATCGCGACCGTGCTCGACGGCCAGAGCCTGCGCGGTCGCCGCCACCAATGGGATGCCCTTGTAGGCCGGGCCGAACAGTATGTCCACCTTCACATGACCGGTGCTTTCCATCGCCAGCAGCTCGGCGGCAAAGGCGCGACCGAGTAGCGCCAGGTCACCACCGCGACACAGCCGCCCCATATCGAAGAAGAAATCGCTACGGCGGCCAGACTTCAGCGTGAAATCACCGCGCCGCAACGCTTCGCGCTCCAGCGCAAGGTGCAGGAAAGCATCCCGCCACGCTTTCCCAGAGCGCTCACCAGCCGACATCGTCCACCTCCTGCCACAGCCTGCACACCGACGGCACAAGCGATCCACACCGTACACCGCCAAACACTAGAATAACCGCCAACACCCATCGGCTGTGACTCCGCCGTGCCCCCCACCCCCACAACACGCAACGCCCTGTATACGATCTCCGGCCCCTCTGGCGTCGGCAAATCCAGCTTGGTGGCGGCGCTGGCACGTGACCAAGACCGCATCGCCGTGTCGGTGTCCTACACCACGCGCCCGAAACGTGATGGCGAGACCGAAGGGGTCGAGTACCACTTCATCGACCCGCCACACTTCGCCGATATGGTGGCAGCGGGGGAGTTCCTTGAGCACGCCGAGGTCTTCGGCCATCAGTACGGCAGCTCTCGCCAATGGGTCGAGCAGACCTTGGCGGACGAGCGCGATGTGTTGCTGGAAATCGATTGGCAAGGTGCTCTGCAGGTGCGCGAGGCAATGCCCCAAGGGGTGTGGGTCTTCATCTTGCCGCCCAGCCTCGGCGCGCTGGGCACACGCCTCGACGGGCGCGGCAGCGAAGCGCCCGAGCTGCGCCACCGCCGCTTGGCGAGCGCCGTGGCGGATATGCGCCACGCCCGCAGCGCCGACTACCTGATCATCAACGAGTACTTCGAGCAGGCGCTGGCGGACCTGCGCCGCGCACTGAGCGGCGGTGCACTGCTGCGCCGCTGCCAAGAAGCCCGCCACGACGCACTGCTACAGCAGCTGTGGGAAGCCGATGCCAGCTAAGTGCGAAAGGTCGAGATAGGCGGTGGTGCTATAATTACCGACCCTGAGACCACCGCAAGCTAACGCAGCTGAGATCTGATAATGGCACGAATTACGGTAGAAAGATGCCTGCGGCAACCGGGCATGGGCAATGCTTTCGACTTGGTGCTGACAGCGACAAAACGGGCTCGGCAATTGGTACGGGGCGGCGATTCCTTCGTCGCCGTCGAAGACGACAAGCCGACAGTGATTGCCCTGCGAGAAGTGGAAGCCGGGCAGGTGACCACCGACAGCGTCGAAGAACACTTCGACTTCGGTCAAGACCTGCTGAGCCAATTCAGCGGCTTGAAAGAGCAGCCGCCCGTCACCCCGATCGGTTTTGACGATGAAGAGGACGAGGTCGAAGCGGACACAGCAGAAGCGCTGAGCGATGCTACACCAGACAGCAGCGTCGCAGATGCCGTCGACAGCGTGGCAAATGACACCGATGACGAGGCTTCAGACAGTGCCGAAGCGGGCCAGACAAAAAGCGAAAGCACCCCAGCTGGCGACTGAGCCTGACTGTCTCCTCCCTTTGACGCCGCAGGTCGGCAACGCCCCCGCAGATGCGGTGGGCGCGGCGATCGACCAGCTCAGCGCGGCACTTCAAGACTACCTGTCGCCGACGCAAGCGCAATTGGTGGCACGAGCCGCCCGCTATGCGGCACAAGCCCATGACGGACAACAGCGCGATAGCGGCGAGCCTTTCATCATGCACCCGCTGGCGGTCGCTGGCATTCTGGGTGATATGCGCATGGATGCCGAGTGCATCGCCGCTGGCCTGCTCCACGATGTACAGGAAGATTGCAGCGTCGAGCCAGCAACGCTGCGGCAACTCTTTGGCGATGCCGTGGCCATGCTGGTCGATGGGGTCACTAAGCTGGACCAAATCGAAGACCGAACCCGCGATGAACAACAGGCCGACAACTTCCAGAAAATGATGCTGGCGATGGCGCGGGATATCCGCGTCATCCTACTGAAACTGGTTGACCGCCTCCACAACATCCGCACCATCGGCGTGTTGCCGCGCCCACGCCAGCGGCGCATCGCCCGCGAAACATTGAGCTTCTACGCCCCAATCGCCGCGCGGCTGGGCATGGACAAGATGCGTGTCGAGCTGGAGGAACGCGCCTTCAGCGCGCTCTACCCCATGCGGGCAAGGCTCATCAGCTCGGTGGTGGAGCGGGCACGCGGCGGACATCGCGAGCTGATCGCCGACATCAAAGGGGAGATCGAACAGCGTCTGCAGGAAGAGAGCATCGAGGCACGCGTCTACGGCCGAGAAAAAAGCATCTACGCAATCTACGACAAAGTGCGCCGAGGCACTTCCTTTGCCGACCTGATGGATGTGTTCGGCTTTCGCATCATCGTCAACGACGTGCGCTCTTGCTACCACGCGCTGGGCGTGGTGCACAGCCTCTACAAACCGGTGCCCAGCAGCTTCGACGACTACATCGCCATTCCCAAGCCCAATGGCTACCAATCCTTGCACACCGCTCTGTTCGGGCGCCAACAAGTGCGAGTGGAAGTGCAGATCCGCACCCACGAGATGGAGGAGATGGCAAACCACGGCATCGCCGCACACTGGCTGTACAAAGGTAGCGACAGCCAGACGGGCGGGGTCGCCGACCAGCAGCGCTTGCGCCGGTGGGTGCGCGGCCTGTTGGAGATGCAACGACAAGCTGGCGACTCGCTAGAGTTCCTCGAACAACTGCGCGCCGACCTCTATTCGGACGAGATCTTCGTCATCACCCCCAAGGGAGCCATTCGCTCGCTACCATGCGGGGCCACACCATTGGATTTCGCCTATGCCATCCACTCGAATATCGGCGACCACTGCGCTGGTTGCAAGGTAAACCGCCGCATCAGCACACGCTCGACACCGCTGAGCAGTGGCCAAACAGTCGAAATCCTGACCGACTCCAAGATCCGCCCATCACCGGAATGGCTCGCTTGGGTGGTCACTCCCAAGGCGCGTGCGCGCATCCGCCAATCGCTCAGGCGGCGGCAACGCGAGGATGCAATCTCCCTCGGCCGCCAGCTGCTGGAAAACCGCTTGATCAGCTTGGGCACCTCGCTGGCGGCGCTGGGCGGTGAGGACAAAGCCGCGCAACTGTTGCGCGATGCGACGGGAAACGATGGCACAGGTGGCAAAAGCCGCCCAGCCGAGCCGGGGGATTTCGAGCAACAGCTGGCTGAGATCGGTTTCGGTGATCTACCGGTACTGCTCGTCGCACACCGCTTGGTGCATGCCTCGGATGTGGGCAGCGACCGGAGCTGGTGGGACCTGCCGCGCTACTTCGGCATCCGATCGCGCCACCAGCCGCTGAGCATCCACGGTAGTGAGGGCTTGGTGGTCCAGTTCGGCGGCTGTTGCGGGCCGGTGCCCGGCGACCAGATCATCGGCCAGTTGAGTGCCGGACGCGGGCTGGTGGTACACGCACAGGGCTGCCACAATCTGTCCGCTGGCGGCACCGAGGCGGCGGAGCTGGTGCCCCTGCAATGGGCCGAAGAAGTGGACGGCGAGTTCAGCGCTAGGCTGGCGGTGGCGATGAAGAACGGACGCGGTGCCCTAGCGCAGTTGGCGAGCCGTGTGCAGGAGTGCGAAAGCGACATCGAGGGCATCAACATCGAAGATCAAGAAGCTGGCTCGGCGCGCATCTTGCTGACGGTTGGCGTGCGCGACCGCGTGCACTTGGCCAGCATCATGCGCGGCATCCACCGCATGTCGCATGTCAGCCAAGTACACCGGCAGGCCAACCAGTGACAGCCGCACTGGCAACAGCGCAACGCCACCGCGATGAGTGGGCGAGATGAGCGGGCGCACCATCATTCACAACCCGCGGGCACCGCAGGCGATCGGCCCTTATTCGCAGGCGGTGCGTTGCGGCGACACCGTCTATCTGTCGGGACAGATTCCCTTGGATCCACAGACGATGACATTGGTCGAAGGTGACATCGCGGCGCAGACCCGGCGCGTCTTCGACAACTTGCAAGCCGTCGCCGAGGCAGCTGGGGGCGGCTTGGACAACGCCGTCAAACTGAACATCTCGCTGACAGATCTGGGCGATTTTGCCCGTGTCAACGAGCTGATGGCTGAGTATTTCAGCGAGCCCTACCCAGCGCGCGCCTGCGTCGGCGTCGCCGCCCTGCCCAAGGGCGCGGCCATCGAAGTGGAAGCCGTGCTGGTGTTGGACGAGGGCTGAGGCTGTCTGGCGCGGCGCTAGCGTCCGCTGATCAACTCCCCATAGCCCTCCCTGAAGCTGGGATAGCGCAGCTGGTAGCCAGTGGCAAGCAATGCGGTGTTGCGGCAGCGCTTGCTGCCGCGTGGGCGCGATGAAGACGCGTCGGCATCGCCGCTGTCGGGAGGCGGTGCCACACCCAGCTCCCCTGCCAGCCAATCCACCACCTCGCGCAGCGGTGCTGGCTCGCTGTCGCTCAGGAGCAGCCGGGCGGGAGCTGCTGTGCCCGCCTCGGCACGCGCCACGAGGTGGGCGATGGCACCGGCCGCGTCCTCGCTGTGGATGCGGTTGCTGTACAACGGCGGTTGGCGCGGGCAGGGCGCGCCACCGCGCACCCGCTGCAGCAGGCCCGTGCGCCCCGGCCCGTAAATGCCCGACAGGCGCAGCACCGAGGCCGCCCGCCCGTCGAGCAGCGCCTCGCCCTCGAGCATGCAGCGACCGGAGAAGCCGGACGGCTCGGTGACACTGTCCTCAGCCACCCACTCACCGTCGGCTTGGTGGTAGACACTGGTGCTGGAGCAGAACAACAACAGGCGAGGGGGCTGCTCCAAGGCCGCCAGCAGCTGCCGCAGGCCGTCCACATAGATGCGCCGATAGGCACTCTCACTGAACTCATCTGCGGCGGCACTGTAGAGCACATAGTCGAAATTCAAGCCATCCAAGGCGCGCTGCAGCGCGCGGGGGTCGGCGAGATCCGCCGCCAGCGTCTGCAGCGGCGCGGGCAGCGCCAGCGCCCGTCGGCGCAGCCCCCACAGGCGGTGACCGACCGCCGCCAAGCGCTGCCCTGCGCGGCTGCCGACATCCCCACAACCGGCGATCAAAACATTGGCCATCGCTGTCTCCCGCCAGCTGCCCCGTGTTGTGGATGGCAGTGTACAAGGACACCGCGACAGCGGCCTGCGAGCGACCGGCGACAAATTAGAATAGCCGCATGTCGCCAGCGCCAAGATCCACCCCCGTGAACCTCCCCTTGGAGCAGCTCTCCGTCGCGGCCCTGCCCAAGATGGATCCGCAGACAGCCCGCCTGCTGACCGAGAACTTGGGCATCGACACAGTTCAAGATCTGCTGTTCCACCTGCCGATGCGCTATGAGGACCGCACCCGCATCAGCCCCATCGCCGAGCTGACAGCAGCGGGCAAGGCGGTGATCGTCGGACAGGTGCTGCGCTGCGACGAAGTCTACCGAGGACGCCGCAGCTTGAGCTGCGAGGTGGCCGACGACAGCGGGATACTCCGGCTGCGTTTCTTCAACCACCAGCCGTGGCTGCGCCGCCTGCTGCAGCCCGGTGCCCGGGTGCGCTGCTTCGGCGAGCTGCGCAGCCAGGGCCGCCGCCTCGAGATGTCTCATCCGGAAGTGCATGTGCTGCGCGTCGGCGAGCCGGAGGCCGAGCAATGCCTGAGCCCGGTCTACCCATCCACCGCCGGCCTCAACCAATACGCCCTGCGCCGCGCCACCGCCGCCGCGCTGCGAGAGTTGGCCGCAGGCGGGCTATCGGACTGGCTGCCGACACCGCCACAGCTGGGCGGCAGCGGCAGCGATTTGGCCGCTGCGCTGCGCTACCTACACGCCCCACCGCCCGACGCACCGCTGACGGAGTTGGAAGCTGGGCGTCACCCCTGCCAGCGGCGGCTCGCCTTTGAGGAACTGCTCGCGCACCGGCTGAGCCTATTGCAAGTGCGCCGCGCCGTGCGCAGCCGCACCGCGCCAGCACTGCCGCCAGCGCCCGCGCTGCAGACCGCCCTACGCGACGAATTCGGCTTCGAGTTGACAGCGGCGCAAGAGCGGGTGGCGACCGAAATCGCAGGCGACCTGTCGCGCGCTGTGCCGATGCTACGCCTGCTACAGGGCGATGTCGGTTCCGGAAAAACCGCGGTGGCGGCACTGGCGGCGGTGCAGGCAATCGCCGCTGGCTGCCAAGTCGCCATCATGGCACCGACCGAAATCTTGGCCGAGCAGCACTTGCTGTCATTTGAGCGCTGGCTGGGTGCATTGCAGCTGCGCGTCATCAGCCTGACCCGCCGCGCTCGCGGCCAGCGGCGCAAAAAACTGCTGTCCGAGCTGGCGACCGGCGACGCCGTGCTGGCCGTCGGCACCCACGCGCTGTTGCAGGAGGATGTGCGTTTCGCGCAGCTCGGCTTGGTCGTCATCGACGAGCAGCACCGCTTCGGCGTCCACCAGCGCCTGACGCTGAGTGACAAGGGCAGCGACGCGGCGCCACACCAGCTGATCATGACCGCGACACCGATCCCGCGCACCTTGACGATGAGCGCCTACAGCGATTTGGATTGCTCGGTGATCGACGAGCTGCCGCCGGGTCGCCAACCGGTGGGCACCGTATTGATCGGCGAGAGCCGCCGCGATGCGGTGATGAGCCGAGTGCGCGCCGCCTGCGCCGCAGGACGCCAAGCCTACTGGATCTGCACCTTGGTGGAAGAATCCGAGAACCTGCAATGCCAAGCGGCCGAGGAGACCGCCGCACGGCTGCGCAAAGCGCTGCCAGAATTGCAGATCGGCTTGGTGCACGGCCGCCACGGCGTGCGCGAAAAAGCGGCGGTGATGCGCGCCTTCCGCGCCGGGGAGACAGCACTGCTGGTGGCGACGACCGTGGTGGAAGTCGGCGTCGATGTGCCCAGCGCCAGCCTGATGGTGATCGAAAACCCCGAGCGACTCGGCCTATCGCAGCTGCATCAGTTGCGCGGGCGCATCGGGCGCGGTGCCGAGCAGAGCCACTGCGTCTTGCTCTACGGCTCGCCGCTATCGGCGAACGCACGCACACGGCTGGAGGCGATACGCGACCACCACGACGGCTTCGTCATCGCCGAGCGCGATCTGGAGCTACGCGGACCGGGCGAAGTGCTCGGCACCCGCCAGACCGGCATCATGCAATTTCGCATCGCCGAGCTGCGCCGCGACCTCGATCTACAGCCGGAAGTGCGCCGCTACGCCGCGCAGCTGATGCGCGAGCACCCCGAGAGCGTGGCCCCGCTGGTGCGCAGGTGGCTAGGGGAGAAGGCAAGGTATGGGGCGGTTTGAGGGGGGCTTTTATTTGACATGGTAGGTGTTGACAACTATATTTAGCTCCCAGATACAGGAGCAGATGTGATGAGTACAGAGGCAGGGGTGCATCAGCAGGTTGAGAGCAAAGCCAAAGCGCAAAAACTGCGGGCTACGGTAGCGGGCGCAAAGTGGTTGCCAGACACCGCACCAACACCCAACCCCACCACGATTAAAGCCATGAAAGAGCTGGATGCGGGAAAAGCTGAGCAGTTCGATAACGCCGAGGAGATGTTCCGCGACCTAGGCATCTGAGATCATGCAGATCGCACGATCCGCGCAGTTTAAGCGCGACGTGAAAAAAGCCCACTCACGCAACCATGGTCCAAATCAGCTCAGAGTGTTTCTGGAGTTGTTGATTCAGCAGAAAAGGCCGTTGCCCGCACGCTATCGCGACCACCGGCTACAGGGAAATTGGGCGAATTACCGGGGGCATCTCGCGCCAGACTGGCTCGTGATTTATCGTATTGAAAAAGACAAGCTACACTTGGCGCGCACTGGCTCACATTCCGAGCTCTTTAAGGGATAAGCTCTCTGGAGCGAACCCCATAAGTCGAAAAGGATATTGAGTACAGCCCGATCAACGCCCAAGATAAAGCCCAGGAGATTACCCGGCTCGCTCAGATTTCTCATGCACTAAAGTTTGTCAGCGATAAATCTCTGGACTCTCTTCTTTTCAATAACAGGATCTAGTTTCTGCAAATATTCAAACGCAGAAAAATCATCACCTCTTTTTCTGTTTTGCCGAGGTTCGAGGGCCTCGATGAGGAGCGCCTCAAGAGTCGGGATACAGTTTTTCGCGGCGTATTTAGTTGGGGTTTTCCCAAGCTTACCTCCTTCAGAAACGGGCTTCATGCCAAACCAAGAAAATCTGTCCCATCTGGCAGAGAGACGGTCTCTGGTATGTGCGTACAACCTTTTTCCAATAGAATCTTCAGCGCGACCAACATAAATCACTTCCCTGACATCATATAGCATATAGATACCGACTTGTTCACAGAAATTAACAGGTTTTGCACCTAGTCCTTGTACACCCAATAACTGTGGTGAGCTCTTGGACCAATCCACACCATCCTGTTTCCAATATATGCCGAAAGAAGACACCATGGGAATTTGCACCCCCTCGTCTTGAACCGCAGCACTTGCCTCCTGCACTGGCTGACTGACACTATGCTCCCGCAGGCTAAATATGCCTTTGGAAACTTGAATATACGGGGATTTTTCCCTATTATTTTTAATCGATGTATAAATTCTTGCCGCCACCGTGGCGCTGGGTGTTGCTCCATAGTTGGCACGAAGCCCTGCCAATTGAATCAGCTCCGCAATCTCGGTAGAATGAAGCGGCCGCGGGGAATCGCCAAGCATTTTTCGTATGGCTTTATCCCAAGTCAACTCAGATGCCATATCTATTCCATTTTTGCGTGATGACACATCTATCAAAAATGATTCTTAAACCCCTCCCCCAACCACCTCCTAATCCTCCGGCTCCCGTTCCAACACCCCCTCTTCGCCTTCGAGGCGGGCGATGACCACCGCCCCACAGGTGTCGCCGAAGACATTCACCGCTGTGCGCAACATGTCCAATACCCGGTCGGTCACCAACAGCAGGCCGATGCCCTCCAGCGGTAAACCCAAGACCGTGAGGATCACCGTGATGGCGACCAAGCTGGCCGAGGGGATGCCCGCCACGCCGATCGAGGTCAGCAAGGCTGTCAGCACGATGATGATCTGCCCGCCCAGCGATAAATCCACACCGTAGGCCTGCGCGATGAATAGCACCGCCGCACACTCGTAGAGCGCGGTGCCGTCCATGTTCACCGTCGAGCCCAGCGGCACGATGAAACTGGAGGTGCGCTCGGAAACCCCGGCGCGACGGCGCACGGAATTCAATGTCACCGGCAGTGTGGCCGAGGACGAGGCGGTGGAAAACGCCGTCAACAGCGCCGGAAACACGGCGCGGTAGTGTCGCCGCACCTGCATCCAGCTAAAACCGCCGAACCAATGCAAAATCAACGGCTGGGTGACGAAGGCGTGGAGCGCCAGCGCCAGTAGCACGCCGAGGAAAAACCACAGCAATGAGGCAAACGCCCCGAAGCCGGTGATGGTGACGGTCTTCGCCACCAAACCGAATACCCCCAGCGGGGCGAAACGCATCACCCACCAAGTGATGCTCATCATCACCTCGAGCAATCCCTCCCAGAAGCGGCGCATGGTCTCGCCACCCGAACTCTCGGTGCGCGACAGGAAGAATCCGAACAGTAGGCTGAAGAAGATCAGCGCCAGCATCTGCCCGCCAGCAGCCGCCCCCACCACATTGGTCGGCACCATGCGCAAGAAGACACCGACCAAGTCGCCCAAGCCGCGGCCGGCGACTTTCTCCAAGCTGCTCTCGATCTGCGCGGAATCAACATGGGCTCCCAGCACCGCCCCGGCCGGTGCGCCGTCGATGAAGCCGGGGCGCACGATGTTGATCACCGTCAAGCCTACCGTGACGGCCAGCAGCCCGGTCGCCAAGTAGAACACCAAGGTCTTGCCGCCCAAGCGACCGAGATCGCGGCCACCGAGGCGCGAGACGCCGCAGATGATGGAGGCGCTGACCAGCGGCACCACCACCATCTTCAATGCGTTCAGGAACAAGGTGCCGATGAAGGAGTAAACCCCCAACCACGAAGAGTCCGACGCTGTGCCGAGCCCCGCCAGCACGGCCAAGCACACGGCGATGAGGATCTGCCAGTGCAAGGCCAATGCCTGCCACCTGCGCCACAGGGGTGCCGGATACATAAAGATCGAGCCAAGCCGCTCGGCTAGCTGCCGCCAAAGAGAAAGTGTTGGTGCCATGACTGAGCTCCCGTGATCGCTACCGGATGCTGGCGCTCAGCGCAAGCGCGTCATGCCATGCAAACCGCAACGCCTAGCTCTTATTGTAAGCATAGCGCCCGCGCTTGGAGGCATCCTCAGCGCGGCTCGGCTGGAGCCAGCAGAGTTCAGGCCAGTATCGGCGGCAGCTCTTTCTGCAGGCGCATCTTCTGCTTGACACCGGCGGCCCCGGTCAGGGTGAAGCCGCGCAGCTGACCGTCGGCATCGCTGAACCTGGCGACCGTGTCGTCGCCGTCCTGCTCGATGCTCCATTCCCCATCCACGTCCTGCGGCGGCGGCGAGACAATCACCGGACAGGCTGGCACCTTGATCATCACCGGCATCGGCGGATAAATGACATCGGTGGGCTCACCGGCCAGCGTCTTGCCCAGCGAGCGGGCACAGGCCATCAACGGCAACACATAGACCAGCACATGGCCAGCCACCTCGGCGCAATCGCCGAGGGCGTAGACATACTCGGCGCTACTGCGCAACTGGCGGTCGACGACGATGCCCCGATGCACCTCCAAGCCAGCCTCGCGGGCCAATCCCACCCGGGGGCGCACACCGACAGCCGACACCACTAGGTCGGCGGCCACCTGTTCGCCATTGGCGAGATGGCCGACCACCCCCGCACCGCCCGCACCGACGGTGATGCGATCCACCACCGTGCCGAAATGGAAGCGCGCACCGAGCCGCTCCAGCGCCGCCTGCACGGTCTTGCCGCATTGCTCCGGCAACAGCGTGGGCAGGGTCCAGCCCAGTGGATCCACCGCCTCGGCCTCGTAGCCGCCGTTGATCAGGTCGTTGGTAAATTCGGTGCCGATCAGGCCGGCACCGATGATCAGCAGTTTGCGCGCCCCGCTGCTCTCCAAAGCCTCGCGGAAGCGCACATAGTCGACCCGGCTGTTGACCGAAAACACCCGCCCGACCGCGGCTTCCTCGATCTCCAGCGGCGGCGTGATGACCTCGCCGCCCTGCGCCAGCACCAAGCTGCTCCACGACAGGCTGCCAGCCCGCTCGGCCTGTAGGCTGCGTGCAGCGGTGTCGATACTGAGGACGCGCTCGGGGGCCAACACCTGCAACTTCAGCTGCTCAGACACTTCGGCTGGCTCGGCCATCACCAAATCCTCCGGGGTCTGCTCGCGGGTATAGCCGGTGGACAACATCGGCTTGGAATAGAAGCGTCCGTCATCTTCGCTGAGCAGGGTCAGCGGCGTCTCTTGGTCGTGTTTGCGGAACTCCTTGGCGAAGTTCCAACCGGCGAGGCCGGTACCGATGACAAGAATGGGGTCGTGATCGCTCATCTGCTCTATCCACTATGGCACGATCGCTTGTGGGGGGTGGCAACGTGCGGACATAGCGCGCATCGTTGCCGCCCGCCCCTGCCTAAAGCGCCGCCAGGGCGCTACGCTTTGTGTGCGTCGAGACACCAGTAGCGCCATTATAAGCCGCAGCCAGCACTCGCCACGCAGGTCTGCACGCCCCTGCCACCACCGCCCTCTATAATTTCTGCTGTGTACCGTCGCATCATTTCCAGCCGCCGCCGTGCGCCGCGCGTTGCGGCACGCAGCCTGCCACCGCCCAAGCCCATTCCCGGCCAGCCACGCTGGCGCGACGGCGTGCGCCGCCGCCATCAGCTGCCGCCGCAGGTCGCCCGCTGGCTGTTCGACCGCCGCTCTACCAGTCGCCTGATGCAGGAGGCCAGCGGCCTGCCGATGCGGGTGCGCGTAACGCGCTGCGCTTGGATGCCGCTGAGCCGCACCGAGGCCCGGGCGCTGGGGCTGCGTCAGCCGCAGCCCGCATTGGTGCGCGAAGTGCAGCTGCTGTGTGGTTCCGAGCTGTGGATGCTGGCCCGCACCGTTGCCCTGCGGCGCGCCCTGCGCGGCCCCTTCCGTTGGTTCGGAGCTCTCGGCGAGCGCCCCTTGGGAACAGCGCTCTCACAGCGCCCACGCATTGCGCGTAGCGCTTTCCAAGTGGCACAGCTCGGTGGCGACGCACCGCCCCTGTCCAGCGGTCTGCCTTGCGCCCAAAGTGTCTGGGGGCGGCGCTCCCTATTTCTGCTCGACGGCCAATCGATGCTGCTCAGCGAGGTCTTCATGCCGATCTTCCAACGCTGGCTCGAGCGCAGCAGTAACACGATGTGAGCGCCGCAACCAGCCGCATCACGGCGTACTGGCAGCTGCTACGCGGCGAGAATCCGATCGGCTTCCTATTGCTGCTGTGGCCGACACTGTGGGCGCTGTGGCTGGCAAGCGAGGGGCGGCCGTCGGGGCAGCTACTGGCCATTTTTATCGCCGGTGCATGGCTGATGCGCGCCGCTGGCTGCGCCATCAACGACTACGCCGACCGCAATATCGACGGCCTGGTGGCGCGCACCGCACACCGTCCGCTACCCACCGGTGCTCTGCAACCGCACGAGGCCTTGGTGGCGGCGCTGGTGCTGGCGCTGGCAGCCGCCGCCTTGGTGGCTCTGACCAACCCCCTGACCATGGCGCTGGCAGTGGTCGGTGCCGCGCTGGCAGCACTCTACCCATTCACCAAACGCTGGCTCAAGGCCCCGCAGCTGGTGTTGGGCCTTGCCTTCGGCTGGGCTGTGCCGATGGCCTACACCGCTGTGCACAACGCGCCGCCACCACCACAGGCTTGGGGGCTGTACGCGGCGGTGTTGCTGTGGGTGGTCAGCTACGACACTTTCTATGCCATGGTGGACCGCGAGGACGATCGCATACTGGGCATCGGTTCGACGGCGCTGTGGTTCGGGCGCGCCGATCTGCTGTGCACGGCACTACTACAGCTGGGTGCGCTGGCGCTGTTGTGGCGGCTCGGGAGCGATGCCGGGCTGGGAGTCGCCTATGTCGCCGCCATCGCGGTGGCAGCGGCGCTGTTCGGCTATCAGCAGTGGCTCGCGCGACGGCGCGAACGGGAGGGCTGTTTCCGCGCCTTTCGCAACAACAACTGGGTCGGAGCCGCTGTCTTTGCTGGCCTCGCCACCGCAATGGCATGAGCCCCGCCGCGATGGCAGTGAGCTTCTGCCATTCAATAGCCGAGGTGGATGCGGCGGAGTGGAATGCGCTGGCTGGTCGTGACTACCCCCTGTTGTGGCACGAGTTCCTGCTTGCCATGGAGCACAGTGGCGCGACCACCGCCGACAGCGGCTGGGAACCCCACCACGCACTGTGTCGGCGTGACGGCACCCTGCTGGGGTTGATGCCGCTATACCTCAAAAGCCATCCATACGGCGAATTCGTATTTGACCATCTGTGGGCTGACGCTTGGCAGCGCAGCGGCAGGCGCTACTACCCGAAGCTGCTGAGTGCGATTCCGTACACCCCAGTGACCGGCCCGCGCTTGGCCATTGATCCGGCAGTGGAGGCCACCCCGGTGGCTGCCGCGCTGTGCAATGCCGTGCGCGAGCTGGCGCAACGGCGCGGCATATCCTCTTGGCATGTGCTGTTCCCCGACGCAGACAGCCACGCCCTGCTGTCAGCCCAAGGTATGTTGCACCGCAGCGCTTGCAATTTCCACTGGCGCAACGAGGGCTGGCGTGACTTCGACGACTACTTGACCAGCTGCACCTCGCGCCGGCGCAAGACCCTGCGCCGCGAGCGGCGACTGGTGCGCGAGCAGGGTGTCGACCATGAGACGCGCGTCGGCCATGAGATCGGCAGCGCAGACTGGGCGTTGTTCTATCGTTGCTACCAACAGACCTACGCCCGCCACAGCGGGCACGGCGGCTATTTGTCACCGGAATTTTTCGCTGGCTTGGCGCAGTCGATGCCCGAAGCACTGGTGATGTTCATCGCCAAGCAGAGTGGCGAGGCCATCGCAGTGGCCTTGTGCCTGCGCGGCGGGAAGGCGCTCTACGGGCGCTATTGGGGTACGCTACGAGCAGTGAATCATCTGCATTTCGAGACCTGCTACTACCAAGGCATCGACTATTGCCTGCGGGAGGGACTGGAGCGCTTCGATCCGGGCGTGCAGGGCGAGCACAAGATCACCCGCGGCTTTCTGCCAGTGGAAACCAGCTCCTGTCACTGGATGGCCGACGCCGCTTTCCACCGCGCCGTGGCAGATTTCGTCGCCCACGAAGCGGAGCATGTCGGCCAATACCGCGAAGCCGCAGCGGAGCTGTTGCCCTTCAAGCGCGGTGCCGCCAGAGACTGAATATGCCACCGCTACCACCGCCCGGCTTGCCGACCGCGCTGGGATGCGACTATAATTCGCATCCGGCAAAAATTTCTGAGGCCATCGATTCCTCGCTCTAAGTGCCGAGCACTGGGGCAAGATCCACGGGGCAAACTTTGAGACATTACGAAATCGTATTCATGGTCCATCCGGACCAAAGCGAACAGGTGCCCGCCATGATCGAGCGCTACAAGGAACTGGTTGGCAAAGATGGCGGCATATTGCACCGCCTCGAAGACTGGGGACGCCGCCCGCTGGCGTATCAAATCGGCAAACTTGGCAAGGCTCACTATGTGCTGATGAATATTGAAGCCGGGCGGGACACACTGAACGAATTGGAGCGCATCTTCCGCTACAACGACGCCGTGTTGCGCCATCTGGTGCTGCGACGCGATGAGGCGGAGACGGGGGAATCGGTGCTCATGCGCAAAAAACGCCTCGACGATGACCGCGAGGCGACCCGAGCACAACGCTGGGCACAGCAACAGGCGCTCCGCGCCGCACAGAGCGACGAGGCCGAGGCAGCCGACACAGGCGACACCCCGGCGAAAAATGACGACGCGGCGACTGGCAACGACGAGGAACAGGCAGCTCCCGCAGAAGCGCCGTCCGATGACCAGCCTGAAAATGCGGACGAAGTGGCCGAGGCAGGCGACACCCCGGCGAAAAATGACGACGCGGCGACCGGCAACGACGAGGAGCAGGCAGCTCCCGCAGAAGCGCCGTCCGATGACCAGCCTGAAAATGCGGACGAAGTGACCGAGGAGGCACAGTCATGAGCAAAGCCCCACAACGTCGCTTCCGCGTCCGGCGCAAATGCCGCTTCACCGCCGAAGGTGTCAAGGAAATCGATTACAAAGACATAGACGTGTTGCGCGACTTCATCAGCGAAATCGCCTCCATCATGCCGAGCCGGGTCACTGGCACCCGCGCCCGCTACCAGCGACAGCTGGCGGTGGCCATCAAGCGGGCGCGTTTCCTCGCCCTGCTGCCCTATACGGATCACCACCGCCTCTGAGCGGTTTGGCATAGGCACCAGCAGATGCACACCCTGCTGGAATGGTTGCACGCAAGGCCGCTGCGCACGGCACTGATCGCCGCCGCCTTACTGTTTTTGCATGTCCCGGCGGCGCTGGTCTTGGGCACTGCCCTACTACTGCTCGCCTACTTAAATCGTGGTCGCCCCGCACTCGCTCTGCCCTTCGGTCTTGCGGTGGCCTTGACTTGGTTGCTGGACGCCACACTGAGCGGTCGCATGCCTGGCTCCATCGGCTTCGGCGGTGGACAGCCGCTGATGCCGTGGGAATGGCCCATCGCGCTGGCGCTGTTGTGCGCCGCGCTACTCCATGGCGGTCGGTCTTGGAATGTGGTGCTGATCACCCAACTGTTGCTGGTGTCGTTGGCGCAGCTGCTGTTGCTCCGCCTCAGCCCGGAAGCGCTGTCGATGGAAGCCATGCGCCTCTCGGCGCTGGTGCGCGAACTGTGGCAGGAGTCCGGCATCGAGCAGCTGCCCCCTACTCTAGAAGCGCCGCTGCTGGCGGCACTGCTCGCTGCATCCGCTGGATTGCTCGCTCTGTTCTGCCTGGTACTGGCACGTTACTGGCAGGCGCTGTTATTCAATCCCGGCGGCTTTGGCAAGGAATTCCGCAACCTGCGGCTACCGCCATGGCTGTTGTTGCCGCTATGCCTTTTGTGGTTGGCTGCTGCACAACAGGGCTGGCGCGAGTGGTTCAGCCTGTCGCTGCCGACCCTGCTGTTCGCCAGCGCGGCACTGGGACACGGCGCTGTGGCCGCCGGGCGGCTGAGCGGCGCTTGGTTGGGCGTACACTATGGAATAATGGTAGTGGTGCCGGTGGTGGCAATCACGCTGTTAGCGCTGGACGGTGTTTTCAACTTCCGCCAACGCTTGGCGCAAGCTCGGCAGAACGACGAGACACCCCCAACCGACCAGTCGGATAACCACTCCCCAGATTCAGAAATATAGCGATTGCGAGGCCAGATCATGCGCGTCATCTTACTGGACAGAATACAAAAACTTGGCAATTTGGGCGACACCGCCGAAGTGCGCCCGGGCTACGCACGGAACTACTTGTTCCCACAGGGCAAAGCGGTGCCAGAAACCGAGGAGAACCGCGCTCAAGTCGAGGCCCAGCGTGGCCAATTGGAGCAACGCGAAGCGGAACGGCACGCGGCCGCCCAAGCATTGCTGCAACAGTTGGAGGCTGTCGAAACCCTCACCGTGGAGGTCAAGGTCAACGAGGAGCGCAAGCTCTACGGCTCGGTCGGCCCGACTGAAGTGATCGCCGCGCTGGCCGATGTTGGGGTGACAGCGCAGGAAACGCAGGTGGAATTGGCCGATGGGCCGATACGCGAGCTCGGCGAGCACGAAATTCACCTGCGCATCGCGGGAGAAGAGCCTGTCGAGTTGAAATTGGCCGTATTGCCCGCCTGAGGACGCTGGCAGCAGCTACGATAGGACAACGCCGTGCAGCCAGATTCGCGACCACTGGCCGAGGAACCCCTCGCAGACGGGGACGGGACGATGCAAATCCCGACCACTGGCACAAACGATACCGTTGATCCGCCCTACGACATCGCCGCCGAGCAAGCCGTACTCGGCGGCCTGCTACTGGTCGGACCAGAGGCGGATGAAGCATGGGAAGAAGTCAACGGGCTGCTGACAACAACGGATTTCTACAAGCCCGGGCACCGCCTGCTGTACGCGGCCGCATTGCACATGGATGCCACGGGCCAACCGCTAGATCCCGTGGTGTTGGCGCAAGTCTTGGAGAGCAAGGGAGAGCTCGAGCAGATCGGCGGCATCCCATACCTCCAGACGCTGGCCGCCAACACGCCGAGCGCGGCCAATATACTCAGCTACGCCCAGCTGGTGCGCGACTGCGCACTGCGCCGCGCACTGCTGCGCACCGGGCAACAAATCACCGCCCGTGCTAAGGAGCCGAGAGGTGCCGCCGGTATGGAGCTGCTGGAGGAGGCCGAAAGCGCGTTGTTCGCTCTCAGCGACAGCGCTGGTGGCAGGCAAGGCCCGGAGCCCGCTCGGGTAGTGACCGATGAAATGCTGAACCGTTTGGAGGCTCTGTTCGAGCGCGGCGGTCAGCTGAGCGGCTTGGGCACCGGTTTTGCATGGCTGAATCGGATCACCAACGGCCTGCAGGAAGAGGATTTGGTGATTCTCGCCGCGCGGCCATCCACCGGCAAAACAGCGCTGGCGATGAACATCGTGCGTCAGGTGATCCGCGAAAGTGCCGAGCAACCGGTGCTGGTATTCAGCCTTGAGATGTCGGGTAGCGCGCTGATGACCCGCCTCATCGCCGACTGGGCCAACATCTCGGCCAGCCTATTGCGCGCTGGCCGCTGGCAGCAAGAGCAATGGGAGCGCATCTCACAAGCTGCCGGTCAAATACAAAAGACCCAGCTGTTTATCAATCCCAGCTCGACGCTGCGGATCAGCGATGTGCGCCGCCACATGCGTCGGTTGGAGCGCCGCACCGGGAAGCTAGCACTGGTCGTCATCGACTATCTGCAATTGATGGAAGGGCCCAAGGACGGGCGGCTACTGAACCGCACGCTGGAGTTGGCTGGCATCACCCGCAGTCTGAAAGCGTTGGCCAAGGAATTCCATTGCCCGATGCTGGTACTCTCCCAGCTGAGCCGCGGTCTAGAATTTGCCGAGCGCCGCCCGGAGCTGTCTGACTTGCGCGACTCGGGTGCCATCGAACAGGATGCCGATGTGGTCATCATCCTACACCGGGATAAAGCCAAGGAGAGCGGCGAAGCACCGGGGCAGCGGAAGATCGAGATGATTGTCGCCAAGCAGCGAAACGGCCCCACCGGCCACTGCATGTTGCAATTCGACGGCCGGCACATGCGCTTTGCTGAAGTGGTCGAAGAGGAGGATGACGAGGCCGCCGCCCGCTATGCCAAAGCCTTCGACAGCGGCGCAGGCGATTTGTAGCTGTGACCGCCCCGTTGAGGCGCTCAGCGAGCCACGATGCGCAACGGCATATATTTGATGCCGTTGATCAGATTGGAGCGGACGCGACGCGGGGTATCGCTCAGCTCCACCGAGCCCACGCGCCTAAACCACTCGGCGAAAAATAGTTGGGTCTCAAGCCGCGCCAACCAAGCGCCGAGGCACATATGCGGACCGTGGCCGAAAGCCAATTGGGGATTGGGGTGGCGGCGGATGTCGAAACGTTCTGGATCGTCGAATACGGTCTCGTCGCGGTTGGCCGAGATATAGAACAACACCACCCGGTCATCCGCCTTGATCCGCTCGCCGCAGAGTGTGACCGGACGCGTCGTCGTGCGGCGGAAATAATGTAGCGGACAGGTGAAGCGCAACATCTCTTCGACCGCACCGGGTAGCAGCTCAGGTGCCGCCTCCAGCTCGCGGTAGAGCTCAGGACGTGCCATCAGCTCCAGCAGACCATTGGCGATCAGGTTGCGGGTGGTCTCATTACCCGCAGTCGTGATCTGGATGAACAGAGAAGCGAATTGCATCGGATCTACCGGCTTGCCATCCAGCTCGGTAGACAACAGCAGGGACATCAAGCCCCCTCCCTCCTCATCACCGCACCGCTGCTGGTTGTCTATGGCCAGCTGGTAGCCCAGTGCCCCCATCGCATGCGATGCCTCTCGCGAGGCCTCCGGACTCGGGACGATATCGGGATCGTCCGATGAGGTCTGCATATCGGCCCAGCGGCGGATCTGATCGTGGTGCTCAGACGGAATGCCCATCAATTCACAGATCACCTGCGTCGGCAACTGCGCGACGATCTCTTCGATGAATTCGACCTCTCCGCGATCCACCGCCCGCGCCACCAAGTCTTTGACGATCTCATTGATGCGCGGTGTCATCCCCTCCACCATGCGCGTAGTGAAATGGCGCAGCACCGAGCGGCGCACCGGCCCGTGCTGCGGCGGATCCATGCCCAGTAGCTGATTCTGCGTCTCCGCTAGCAGCTCCGGCTCTAGGTTATCGACCATCACGAAGCCACGTTGGGAGGAATAGGTCTTGTGATCGCGCGATATCGCACTCACCTCGGCGTGACGCGTCACCGCCCAGAAAAAACCACCGTCGGGGTGGGGGTGGCGGTACACCGGAGCATGCTGACGCAGATAGCGAAAATCCTCGTAGGGCGGAGCCTCGACATAGCGGTCGGGATCGTAGACATCGATAGACGCCAAAACGGCGGCGGTGGCACTCATGACTCGCGCTCTAAAGTCGCGGGCGGCTACCGCAAGATGGCGTCGTCAGCGAGCGGCGTACCACACTGGTCGGCAACCATCTCGCGGTAACGTGCCAACTCGGTCTGGGCATCCGACACCCCCCACAGCTGACCATCGTCGCCGATATGAGTCAAGCTGCCTTCGATCACGAAGAAGACCACAGCGGGCTCATCGCTGTCCGCAGGCACCATCAGGGTGTGGGTTGAGCAGGCGGGCTCGCGTACCACAGAGCCAGCCGTGGCAATGAAATCGTGTTCATGGTACCCCCAGCGCCCCGACAGGGTATAGGCGGTGACGCCGCCACTGTGGCGATGTGCTGGCAAGACGGTTCCCGGCTGGAAGCGGTTCATGACCACCCAAGTGCCAAAGTCATCGGAGACACGCAATACCTTCATCTCAATGCCTGGGGCCTGTTCCACCCACGGCAGATCCTCTGAGTTCAGGTGGCCTGCATCCAATGGCGTCTGTGGTAGGGACAGGGCGTTCTCGGGCTCGGGAAGCGCAACGGGAGTAGTAGACATATGCAGTACCGGTTCAGTTTGGTCGAGGGTGATGATGCTACTATACTGGCACCGGCCAAATGGTCGGGGTCAAAGCGCATTAAGGGTGCCGGGGCTGTCTATGTCCAACCGTCTGCGCCGCTATCTCGAGCTGCTCGCCGACCCACAATTGAATGCCTCCCTGCACGGCATCCGCTTCGGTTTGGAACGCGAGGCCTTGCGCGTCGATGCGGAGAGCCTGCCAGCCAAAACACCGCACCCCGAGATGCTCGGCGCACCGCTCACGCACCCGCGCATCACCACCGATTTCTCCGAAGCCCTGCTGGAACTGGTTACCGAGCCACATCGCTCGCCCGAGGCCGCGCTGAAGCAGTTGCGGGATATGTTCGCCGTCAGCTGCGATGCGTTGGCACCGGGCGAGGCACTGTGGGCGGCCAGTATGCCCCACTGTCCCAACGACGAGCGCGATATCGCACTGGCTCACTACGGCACTTCGGCTTCGGCACAGATGAAAACGCTATACCGCGCCGGACTGAGTCATCGCTACGGTTGCCGTCGGCAGATCATCGCTGGGCTACACTTCAATTTCTCGCTACCGGACAACTTCTGGCAGCGCTACCACGCCCTACTCGGTGAACACTGCCCATTGCGCGAGCTGCGCGATGATGCATGGTTCCACATCCTGCGCAATTGCCATCGCTGGAGTTGGCTGCTGGCGTACCTGTTCGGCGCCTCGCCAGTGATGCCGCCGAGCTTCCCGCGACAGCGAGGGATCGGTCTGCGCCGCTTAGCTCACGACGACTACGGCACGCCGGGGGCCACTTCGCTACGGCTCAGCCGCGCCGGTTATTACAGCACTGCCCAGCACCGCCATCTGCTGGCGCGCATGGACCGGCTGGATAGCTATGTCAACAGCTTGCGGCACGCCATCATCGACCCCTTTCCCGCTTATGCGGCGATCGATCGCACTGCATCCGGCAAACCACAACAGCTCAGCGCGAGTCTGCTACAAGTGGAAAATGAGTACTATGGCTCGGCGCGGCCCAAGTGCGCCGCCTCACAGGGCACGCCGCCGCTGTGCGCATTGGCGCAGGGTGGTGTGGAATATTTAGAGCTGCGCTGCCTTGACCTCGACCCGGGATCCCCATTGGGAGTAGACGGCCCCCAGATGCGCTTTCTCAGCAGCTTTCTGCTCTATTGCCTAGCGGCGGATGGCAGTCGGCACAGCATGCGCCGCGACCAACGCAATTTGGAGCGCACGGCTCGCGGCGGGCGTCGCCGCGGGCTGTCGCTCGAAGACGGCACGCGCCGGGTGAGCTTGCGTGATTGGGGGCTGCGCATACTCGACGACATTGAGTTGTGCGCCCGCCAGCTCGACACCGCCCACGGCGGCGATGCACACCAACATAGCTGCGCGCAGCAGCGGCGCAAATTGGAAGCACCAGAGCATACCCCGGCGGCCCTTTTGCTGCGCGACATGGAAGAGGCAGGCACGAATTTCGTCACATTGATCGCGGGGCGCTCCGCGCACTGGTGCCACACGTTGGCAGCGGCGCTGACACCGCAACTGCGACGACGTTACCATGCGCTGGCACAGGATTCCAAGAAACAGCTGCGGCATTTAGAAAGCACTCCCTTCGCTGGCGGCTTGGAGGCCTATCTCCAGCAGTATTTCGAGCAATATCGCCAGCTCGATCTGAGCCAGTCACGATGAGTCCGACCCTTAGCCTGCTGACGCGACAACGCTGCTATCAAGCGGTGACCGTGGCCTGTGTGCTGCTGTTGGCCTTTGGCCTCTATTTGGAACACCAGCTCGGGCTCGAACCCTGCCCGTTGTGCATCGTGCAGCGCGTCCTGTTCCTACTGGTCATGGCCGCCGCCGCTGGCGCGGCTTGGCAACGGCCAGACAGCCTCGGCGAGCGCTTGTGGGCAGCTGGCTTGACGCTCAGCGCAACCATCGGCGCGGCGAGCGCCGCCCGCCAGCTGTGGCTGCAAAATCTGCCACCGACAGAAGTACCCCCCTGTGCCCCGGGTTTGAACTACATGCTCGAAGTGCTACCCTTGCGAGATATACTGCCGCTGTTGTTAGCTGGCGACGGCAGTTGCGCCGAAGTGCAGTGGCGCTTTGGAGGGCTCAGCATTCCGGCGTGGTCACTGCTGGCTTTTGCCGCTTGTGCGCTGTGCGGCATCATCGGTATGTTACGGCTTGCCCCTAAGGCTACAAACGTTTAAACTATCAGGTTCCAATCAATCATAGTGGCGTGCATTAGCTCAGGGTTGAACACCCGATCCAGCGCGGCTGTTCGCCCTCAAAATCCGGGATGCAAGCCCCTACTAATCAGCTGGCGAGCAGCTCGCCAACTGCGTCACCGCTAATACGCCCGCTACGCATCTGCTTACTCGGCTACCGCGCCGCGCCGCGAGTCGGCGGCCAAGGCATTTATTTGCGCCACCTGAGCCGTGCGCTGGTGGCGACAGGGCACAAAGTCGATGTCGTCGCTGGCGAGCCCTACCCAGAACTAGACGACGGTGTGCGCCTGATTCGAATGCCTGGCATGAATCTGTACGAGCGCGGCCTCGGCTCGCTACGTGCACACCATCTGCGGGACTGGAACAACATTGTTGAGTGGTGCTCAAAATTGAGCGGCGGCTTCGCCGAACCCTACACTTTTTGCCAACGCGTCGCCCACTGGTTGCCGCGTTGCGGGCACCACTACGATGTCATCCACGACAACCAGAGCTTGGGCTGGGGGCTGTTGCGGTTGCAGCGTAGCGGCTACCCGGTGCTGGCCACCATCCACCATCCGATCACACGCGACTTGGAAATCGCGCTCAGCGAGGCGCAAGACTATAAGCACCGGCTGCTGATCAAGCGCTGGTACAGCTTTCTCACGATGCAAAAACAGGTGGCGCAACAACTCGACACCATCGTCTCGGTGTCGCACAGCGCACGGCGCGATGTGGCACGAGACTTCGATATTCCCGAAGAGCGCATCACGCTGGCTCGTAACGGTATCGATACGACGAACTACTTCCCACAGCCTCAAGTCGAGCGCCATCCAATGCGATTGTTGACGGTGGCCTCCGCCGATCAACCGCTCAAAGGCCTGAGTTATCTCCTGCGCGCACTGGCTCTCTTGGTGCCATCTTTCCCACAACTGCAATTACGGGTTATCGGTCGTTTCCGCGGCGATGGCCCAGCAGCGCGATTGTTGCGCGAATTGCGCTTGGAAAACCATGTCAAGCTATTCAGTCAACAGACGGCAAAGCAAGTGGCGCGCCACTATGCCAGCGCCACGATGGCCATCGTGCCATCGTTGTACGAAGGTTTTGGCTTCCCGGCGGGCGAGGCCATGGCCTGCGCCACGCCGGTGGTCTGCTCGAACATCGGTGCCTTACCCGAAGTGACTGGCAACACAGCGCTGTTAGTCCCACCCGCAGACAGTGCTGCGCTGGCTCGAGCTATCACCGAATTACTGGCAGCACCCGCCCGGCGGCACCATATGGGGAAAATTGGCCACGAACGCATACAACGTCACTTCACATGGGCGCAAACCGTGCGCGCACTGGAATGCTGCTACCGCAATATGCTGTCCACCCGCGCTGTCAAGAGCGACGGCACATCCCCCAAAACGGATTCCAGTGGTGCGATCAGCTCGGCAGAGCCGGCAATCGAATGACCGCTTTATTGCGTCTGGCCTCAAAATTGCTGCGCCGTGGTGCCCCGCAACTATTTCATACCATACAGCGGTTGCGCTCCATCTATTATTTGCTGGACCGCCCGATCAAGCACAGCATCCTAGCGTTGCAGCTGTTGATGATAGTCGCGGCTGCTTTCGGCATACTGTCGACACTCTCTGTCGTGCCATTCATGATGGCGGTAATCAACCGAGATGTCGGCAAGAATAAAATACTCGGCACATTATTTGATTTTGTTGGTGTGGAGCAATACCACGAAATCCTACTATTCTTAGGCATCGGCTCATTACTGCTATTAGTATCCAGCGCTATCTGCACACTTTTGGTCTCCATTGCAATCGCCAAATTGAACATGACGGTTCGGCTGAGTTTTTTTAGAAAAATGTTTGACTATTATTTAGATGAAAGCTATGAGTTTCATGCCACTAAGAACAGCGCCACGCTGGTTCATAACATCAGGGCCCGGCTCGGTAGCGCGATCCAGGGCATCATGCAGACTATTATCAGGCTGAACACCAGTTGCATTTTGTTCGCGCTAAGCATCGGCGGCTTGCTGTGGATCAACCCCATATTCGCCATCACCAGCTCGATCCTCATTTTCACATTGTTGTTTTTAGTCATCAAGTACTCGCGACGCGTTACCTCGCAGATCAATCAAGAGCTCGTGCGAAAAGAAGGCGCAATTAACACGGCATTGATAGAATCGATGCGCTTGCACGAAGACTTTACCTTGGTCGGGAGGAAACGTGCAATCAGTGGGCAGGTGGATGAACTCAATTCCACAACCGAACAAGGAAGGATTAAACTCTTGATCATCGGAGAGCTGTTCCCTACCGCCTTGGAATTATCAATTTATGGCACACTGATCGCGGTGATGACAAGCTTCGCTTATTTCTGGCCAAGCCAAGATCTACTGGTTCCCATGGCGGTATTCGCGTTGGTTCTCTATCGCTTGAAACCATACGTCGTCACATTTTTTGATTCCTACCTATTTATCATTGAAGGCTTGGCCAATTTTGATGTCATCAACAACGATCTGGTCACCAGCCTACAACACACCGCGTATCCACACGAAGGCCGGCGATTTCCATTTGCATCCTCTATCGACTTTTCCGATGTGAGCTATTGTTATCCGGGAGTGGGCGAGCCCGCCCTATCCCAACTGTCTGTATCTTTTGTGCGGGGCCAACACATCGGTTTCTGTGGTCCTTCGGGTGGAGGGAAAAGCACCTTATTGAAATTGGCGCTGGGCTTCATTCGCCCCTCATCCGGACAGCTCAGCGTGGATGGCCAAGAACTGACACAAGACAATGTGCTCCAGTGGTACAACATCATCGGCTATGTATCACAAAGCTCCCGTTTCACTGACGGTAGCATAGCCGATAATATTTTGTTGGGTCGGGAACGGGGAGATGAGGCTAACCAGCGCATCTGGCACTGCTTGGAAATGGTGCAGTTAAAAGATTTCATCGAGACCCTGCCTGACCACATAGACACATTGGTTGGCGAAGATGGCATCCAACTCAGCGGCGGCCAGCAACAGCGCTTGGTGATCGCACGGGCGCTGTATGCAGCTCCAGAAATCCTCATTTTTGACGAAGCTACCAGCTCGCTGGATTATGAAACTGAAGTCGACATCATGGCGTGCATCAAGCGGGTGTTCAAAGGCAAAACCCTGCTCATGGTCGCACACCGGCTCAGCACAATCATAGACAGCGATATTCTGTATTTCATCGAAGACGGCCGGCTACAAGCTCAAGGTAGCTACGATGAATTGATGGCGCAATCCACCGCCTTCCAATCTCTGGTCAAGGCCGGGCAAAAAAAAGAGCGCGACGGCGATATCGACACGGCGATTAACACCGCGTCTGTTCCCGCCGACTCCCATTAACACCCCGCGCCGAATACCGTGATGGAAACCGTGGATTTCGCCCATTTCTCACCGGGTGCTGGCCAGCTGCTACTAGATGTCGGATGCGGCGAAGGTCGCCACGCCATTGCCGCCGCCGCGCTCAGGCCTGGTCTGCGCACCATTGCCTTGGATTTCAGCCACGACAATGCCCAGACGACAGCAAAGCGCTGGCGGGAAGTGTCGGGCCCCCACCCCGCTGCGGCACGTAGCACCGTGCTGAGCTGCCGCGGCGATGCTCTGCGCCTACCGCTGCCAGACGGCATCTGTAGCCATGTGATCTGCGCGGAGGTGCTGGAGCACCTGCACGACTACCCGCAAGCGCTACGCGAGCTCCATCGCGTGTTGCAACCCGGCGGCCTGTTGTGCGTCAGCGTGCCGCGTGCTTGGCCAGAGTGGCTCTGCTGGCAGCTGAGCGAAGACTACCGCAACGAGCCCGGCGGCCATGTGCGCATTTTCAACGCCCGCGAGCTGCGCGGCGAACTCGAGCGAATCGGCTTCCAGTGCTATCGCCAACACTGGGCACACGCGTTGCACAGCCCGTACTGGTGGTTGCAATGCCTGTTGTGGCAAAAGCGCGAGCAATCGCGAGCGGTGGCGCTGTATCGCCGTTTTCTAGAGTGGGATCTATTGAGCCGCCCGCGCATCACGCGACTCGCCGAACGCTTGCTCAACCCGCTGTGCGGCAAAAGTGTCGTGCTGTACTTCCTCCGCCAAACAGATCGCTAAACCGTGCCGCCAGCGTCCCGCCCGGTCCCCCAGCCACCGCTGGACAGCTTGCGCAAGACGGCGAGCTACATCGCTTCGTGCCAACGCGCCGACGGTGCCATTCCATGGTTCCCGGGCCACTACACCGATCCGTGGAACCACACCGAAGCAGCGATGGCGCTCAGCCTGTGCGGCCACGAGCGAGCGGCCGGGCGAGCCTATGACTGGCTACGCGCTGAACAGTTGCCAAACGGCGCTTGGTGGAGTTCCTATCCCGCCAACACCAAGGCGCACGGCGCGTGGAGTGAAAGCCATTTCTCCGCCTATGTGGCCACCGGCGTGTGGCAACACTATCTCGCCACCAGCGATGAGCTCTTCCTGAGCCAAATGTGGCCGGTGGTGTGCGCCTCCATCAATCATGTGGTCGCGCTGCAAATGACGGATGGCACGGTGCCGTGGTGTGTCGGTGCCAGCGGCAAGGTGCTACCTATCGCGTTACGCGCTGTGTGCAGCTCGGTACACAAAAGTTTGGAGTGCGCGCTGTGCTTGGCGACCACCGTCGGCGAGACACACGACGACTGGCTGGATGCAAAACGTCGCCTAGGTAGCGCCTTGCAATGCGACGCGCCGACCGATTTTGACAGCGACGGCACCGACCGGCGGCGCTTCGCCATGGATTGGTTCTATCCCGTGCTGTCGGGTGCACTGTCCCGTACGGCGGGCCGCAAGCAGCTACTGCAGCGCTGGGACGAGTTCGTCGTGGCAGGGCTGGGGTGCCGCTGCGTCACCGATCAACCATGGGTGGCGGTGGCCGAGTCCAGCGAGCTGGTCATGGCCTTGATCACCGTCGGCTGGACCAAGCGTGCGGGCCGCCTGTACCACAAGCTGCACCAATGGAAGCTGCCGGATAGCTCGTACTGGACCGGTCGCCAATTCGCCATGGAAATCCCGTGGCCAGCGGAGCGCACCACGTGGACGGCAGCGGCAGTGGTGTTGGCGGGGATGGCGCTGCGCGATGAATCGATGGCAGCCACCGTACTGACAACAGCGCAACAACCGATCACCCAACTGGCAGTCGAGCTCCCCTAGACACGGCGCAATAAAGCCAGCGACTTCAGCTGCCGCACGGGCCTGAACAGACCCGAGGCCAGCGCCAGCTCCCGAATCTCGAACGGTGCCCGGCCACCGTCTTGGGGGCGCTCAAAAACATCGTGGATGGCCAGCGTGCCGCCGGGCACGATATGCCGCGCCCAGCCACGGTAGTCGGCGAGGGCCGCCTCGAGGCTGTGACCACCATCGATAAAAACCATCGCCAGCTCGGTGTTCCAGTGACGCGCCGCCAATTCGGAGACAGCGACAATTGGCACCACCGTGTCCTCCAGCCCGGCGGCGCACAGGGTGCGACGAAATTCCGGCCAGCTGTCCATCACCCCCGCCCCGGCATCGTACAGCGCCGGATCGTGGTACTCCTCGTGCAACTGGTGCTCTGCTGAGCCGCGGTGGTGGTCGACGGCAAACAGCACCGCACCGCGCTCGCGGCAAGCCGTGCCCAAGTAAACAGTCGATTTGCCACAGTAACTGCCCACCTCGAGGCAGCATTTGCGCAAGCGGCAGGCCGTTTTTGCGGCACGGTACAGCGCCTCGCCCTCGACCGGGTCGAGAAAACCCTTGACCGTCTGTGGCACGATATCAAATTGCATCAGCTCGCTCTCCTGCCCAAGCGGTGGCGGCCATCGGCCAACCCCCTACAATTTTAGCCATAGCTCTTTGACAATCGTATTCTATGTGGCGCTCCCTGTACACCACTGGCCTGACACTGGCTTGGCCACTGTTCATCGCACGGCTACTGTGGAAAAGCCGTCGCGATGCTGGCTACAGACAACGCTTGGCAGAGCGGCATGGCCTATTCCCGCACCGCCCGATGGCGGGAGGCCTCTGGGTGCATGCTGTGTCCGTCGGCGAGGTACAGGCCGCACGGGCGCTGATCGCGGCACTGCGCGAGCACCGCCCAGAGCGAGCTGTGATCCTGACCACGATCACACCCACCGGCTATCGCTTGGCACAAGATCTGTTCGGCGACAGCGTCCAGCTGGCGCAGCTGCCCTATGACCTGCCATTGTGCCTAAACGCCTTCCTGCGCCGCGCACGTCCGGCTGCGCTGGTGTTGATGGAGACCGAACTGTGGCCGAATCTGGTGCATTGCTGCCGACGCGCCGGGTTGCAGGTATTCCTCGCCAACGCCCGTCTGTCACCGCGCTCGGCGACTCGCTACTCCCGCTTGCCAGCGCTGCGCGAGATGTTCGCCGAACTGTCCGGCGTCAGCGCTCAGAGCCAAGCAGACGGCGAGCGCTTTGTGGCACTGGGGCTGCCAGCAGAGCGCCTGCAGCTCGGTGGCAACCTGAAAGCCGCGTTGGAGCCGGACGCGGCGGCGCAGCGCAGGGCACGGGAATGGCGTACCGCTTGGACACAGGGTCGACGTTTGGTCTGGATTGCGGCCAGCACCCACAACGGCGAGGACAGTGCGGTACTGGACAGCCAGCTCGGCTTGGAAGGCGACTTGGCAGACACACTGTTGGTGCTTGCACCGCGCCATCCGGAACGCTGCGCCGATGTCGCTGCGCTGTGCCATCAACGCGGCCTGCGCTGGCAACGCCACAGCGAAGGGCCCCCGAGTGCGGACAGCCAAGTGTTGCTGGTCGACACCATCGGCGAATTGTCCACCATGTTCGGGGCGGCTGACCTCGCCTTCATCGGCGGCAGCTTGGTGCCAGTCGGCGGCCACAACATGCTGGAGGCCGCCGTCTGGGGCGTCCCTGTGCTGAGCGGCGAGCAGCTGTTCAATTGCCATGACATCGCCGAGCAGCTGCGCGGTGTCGGCGCATTGACGCTGGCCAGCGACGGCGCCGCCTTAGCCCGCTTGGTGCGCAACTTTCTGAGCGACCCACAGCGGCGGCAACAGGCGGGCACGGCGGCACGGAAAATGGTGTGCGAGCAACGCGATGCGGTGGCCGCACAGCTGGAGCAGCTGCTGGAGACCCTCTGAGGCGCGGGCGCTAGCGCTTGTTGGGTGGCATCAACCAGTCGTTCAGCTGCACTAAATCCTTGTCTTGGAGCTGCCCAGCCAAGGCTTTGAGCTGCAACAGGCTCAGGATCAAATCGTAGCGCGCATCGGAATAGTTGCGCTGAGCTGCATGGAGCGTAGTCTCTCGATCCAGCACATCGATCAGGTCGCGGGTACCGGTCTCATAGCCGTGCCGCACTGACTTCAAGGCTTGTCGCGCCGACACCAAGGAACGCTGCCGCGCCTTCACTTGACGCTCCAAGATGCCCGCCGAGGCAAACTGTGCCCGGAGCTGGCGGGCGACCTCCCGCCGCTGGCTGTCCAAGTTGGCACGGGCCTGCAATGACTGTTCGCGCACACGCCTTTTCCGAGCCCAATATTCTCCCCCTCGGTAGAGCGGAACAGTCGCCTCCACAGCCACTGTGTAACCGTCGTAGCGCTGGTCGATGGCCAGCGTCTGGGCGAGGCCATTGCGTTCGTTGAAACCGTATTGCACAGAGCCCACCAGCGTGGGAACCAATCGACTACGAGCAGCGCCCAGCTGGCGGCGGGCGGCTCTCAGCGCATGCTTGGCGGCGAGCAAATCTGCATTGTCCCGTAGCGCCCATTCGAGCCAAGGGGTCAGCGTGTCCGGCTGCGGTCCCAAAGCGGGGAAGTCTTCCCGCAGAGGCCACAGCTGTGTGTGCTCGCGCCCGGTGATCACGTGTAGCGACTCCCGCGCAGTCGCCAAGTTGTCTTCGTTCACCAAGTGGTTGACATCGGCTAAATCGGCTGCGGCGCGCGCCTCCAATACCTCAGTCGCCAACACCAAGCCAGCAGCGAAGCGGCGGTTGATCTTGGCGGACTGCTCGCGCAGAGTCTTGGCCTCGACCCGAGCTGAGGCCAAATTATCGCTGGCGCGCAAAACCCCGAAATAGGCATCGGCAACGCGCTGGATCAGGCTTTCCCGCGCCGCACGCAAGCTCATCTCCGCACGCCGCCCGGTGGCGCGACTCGCCGCCCACTCGTACCAGTTGGGCAGCGACAACAGCGACTGCTGTAGCACCGCTCGATAGTCCCAGTTTTCGAGATCGTTGAAATGAGCAACCGGCACGCCGTTGAACGTCCCGCCTTGGTCTATGTCGCTATAAGTGAACTGCAACGCCAGCTGCGGCAACAGGCGGGCACGCGATTCGCCGATGGCCGCTTGTTGTGCGCGGGTATCGGCTACGCTAGCGCGCAATATCGGATCCTGCTCCACCGCCAAGTTGTAAATCTCTGCCAGCGATTCGCTCGCCCGCGCCGTCGCACAGGCCGCACCGAGCCACAGCGCGACGGCGCACAAAAACACGGCGCGACGGGACACCGCATACAGCGAAAAAGTTAAATCTGATGCCAGCGCTGGCATTGGGGGCATCAAGCGGAACCAAGACATGTGATTGGCATTATATTATGGCCATGGGGAGCGGGCGCGTAGCCGCTGGCAATGCGCTCCGCCATCCACACCGCCACAATATTAAGCCATGCACGAACACGCTCCCGCTCCACACTGCACACAGCACCGCGACCCCGAACAGTGCAGGAGATGGCATGGTATCAATCGCCTCCGCCGACACCGCAGCTTGGCGCAGCAGCTCGCGCTCAGGGATCTCAATTACCTGCGTCTGCAACGCTTGTTGGAAGCGGGCGGTGCTGGCCGCCGTCGTTTTTCACTGGCGGCCCAATACCGGGGCAGCGTGGAGCTGAGACTGCACCTGAGTTTGGCACCGCTACCGAAAGGCCCTTATACCGAGAGCTACCGATGCGCCCTGATACGCGATGCCGACAGTGCGGCACCGCCACCGCCACTGTCGTTGGCGCTACACATTTACCACGACTTGAAGAGCGTCGAGGTGGTGCGCTACGGCGGGCACGAGGGCAAGGGCGGGCAAAGGGTGGAAGAGGAGTGCTTATCAGCTGAGGAAAAGTGGAAACTGGACGGTATCTTCGGCGAATGGTTGTCTTACTTCCTAGATCGTGGCCATTACCATCCGCTCGCAAGCCAGCATATTCCAGCCCGCTTTCCCATCGATGACAACTGCACCCAGTCGTCGCCACAAGCACTGTGCTAGGGCAGCTGGTCACCCGACACCGGGGGCGGCATGTCATTCATCCACCACTTGACCTAAGGCGGGCGGCGACAGGCGCGCGCCCAACAGCAGGCCAATCTCATACAGCAGCCAGACCGGCACCGCCAACAAGATCTGTGAGAGCACATCCGGCGGGGTGACCAGCATCGATAGGGCGAAAGCGCCGACGATGATATAGGGTCGTGAGCGCCGCAGTGCAGCGACATCGGCGATCCCAGCCTTGATCAACAACAACACGGCGACGGGCACCTCGAAGGCGAGCCCGAAGAGCAGGAACAGCCGCAAGACGAAATCATAGTAATGCCGCATATCGGTCATCATCGCCACGCTGTCTGGGATGATGCCGGTGAAAAATCCAAACACCAGTGGCAAGACCACCGCGTAGCAGAACACTGCCCCGGCGTAGAACAGGACGACGCTACAGGCGAGCAACGCGCGCGCAAAAGTTTTCTCATGTCGGTAGAGGCCCGGCGCGGTGAAAACCCACAGCTGATAGAGCAGATAGGGTGCGGCCACGAAGACCGCCCCGCTCAGCGCCAGCTTAAGCGGGATCATCAGCGGCGCAGCGACCTCAATGGCGATGATCGAGTTGCCGGGCGGCAGCAGGCGCGTGAGCGGCACCGACAGCAACTCATACAGCTGCCGGGCAAAGGGCAGCAGGGCGAGGAAAGCCAACAGCACCGCGATAGCGCAACGCAAAAACCGTGTGCGCAGCTCGCGGAAGTGTTCCGACAGCGGCTGCGGCCTATCTTCGTCCGGCGCTGGCATAGCGGTGTCAGTGCGATCCGTCACTGGCGGCATCGTCTGGCTCTATCACCGGGCGCGGCTCGGTTCCCGGACGCAGTTCAGCACGCAATTCGGCCTGCAACTTGCGCATCTCGGCCTCGGCACCGTCGATGTCTTGGACGATGGCCTCGTTGCGCAGTTCGCGGCGCACCTCCTCGATGCCGAGCTCCCGCTCCGCCCCGCGCAACGCCGCATTGAAGCCGCGCTGAGCCCGCCCAATGAGGCGCGCCAGCGCACGGGCAACACCGGGCAACTGCTCGGGACGTATCACGATCAGTGCGATGGTGCCGAGCAATAATAGCTCGCTTAGACCGATATCAAACACAGCGCCTTCTCCGGCGGCGCTACGGCGGGCACTCAGTCGCCGCCCGCCTCACGCTTCTCGTCCGCCTCGCGCTGCGCGACATCGCTGTCCTCAGACATTGCACTGCCCTCAGCGTCGCCGCGCAACCCCTCGCGAAAACCGCGAATCGACTTGCCAAGATCACCGCCGAGACCGCGCAGCCGGCGTGAGCCGAACAGCAGTAGGACGATGGCCAAGACCAGTAGCAGTTGCCAGATGCCGATATTTCCCATAGCGCTTCCTCTCTGCGATCTTCACTAGCCCTTAGCAGGCGGCACGGTCGCCGTAGCGCCGGAACGCCGCCGCTCCAGCAGCTCCAGCACCCCAGTGCTATCTTCACCCATATACGCCAACATGACCAAACAGTGGAACCAGAGGTCGGCCACCTCGGCGCGCAACTCGGCGCGCGACAGCTCATCGCCACCCGTCCGGTCTGCCCCCCCCGCGGCGGTTCCCGCTTCGGCGGCCTCCACCAATTTGGCCGCCAACACCACCTCCACGCTCTCCTCGCCGATCTTGCGCAGGATCGCATCCAAGCCCTCATTGTACAGGCGAGCCGTATAGGAGCTGCCCGGATCGCCGCTACGACGGCGCTCCGCCAGTAGCTGATCCAAGCGTTGCAGGATATCCTCAGCCATCTTCAAGCGCTCCCCCACGATCCGGATATAACTCCTCGGCATCAATCAGCACCGGATCGACCGTGTTCCACTGGCCACCATCGTAGCAGCGGAAAAAGCAGCTGGCACGACCGGTGTGGCAGGCGACGCCGTGACGCGCATCGACGCTGAGCAACAGCGCGTCGCCATCGCAGTCGAGGCGCAGCTCGTGCAGTTCTTGGTAACAACCGGAAGACTCGCCCTTGCGCCACAGGCTCTGCCGCGAACGCGACCAGAACACGGCGCGACCACTGCTCAGGCTCTCGTCGAGCGCCTCGGCATTCATCCAAGCGAGCATCAACACACGACCGCTACGCCGATCTTGGACAATTGCCGGCACCAAACCGTCACCGTCCCAGCGCAGGGCTCGGCGCGCATCCTCAGACAGGGGCTCCACAATGGCGGGCACGAGAGGGGCGGGCGGTCATTATCGCACAGCTCAGCCGATTTGCTGCCAATACCACCACGCGGCGGCGGCACTCGCCAACCACAGCAGCACCACCCAGGCGAAGCGCCGCCGCAAACGTCGCAGCGACCGACGCAGCCGCTGCGCCTCGCGGCGGTCGGCGGTCTCGCCATCGACTGCCAACAGCAGCCTGTCACCGATCTGAGCGGCCTGCTCGACCAAGCCCGGCAGGCGGCGACGCAACCCCCGATAGAGCGTCTTCGGTGCCAAGCGGCGGGCCATCCAGCGCCGCAACAGCGGTCGCCCGATGGTCCAGAAATCGAGCTCGGGATAGAGCTGGCGCCCCAGACCTTCCACCTGCAGCAGCGTCTTCTGCAACAGCACCAACGAGGGTTGCACCTCCATGTCGAAAGCGCGTGCCGTCTCAAACAAACTCGCCAGTAGCAAGCCAAATTCGATCTCGCCCAGCGGACGGGCGAAGATCGGCTCGCAGGCAACACGCACGGCATCCTCAAGCGCGTGCAGCTCCGTGTCCGGCGACACCCAGCCACACTCCACATGCAGCTCCGCCACCATCCGGTAGTCCTGCTCGAATACCGCCAACATATTGCGCGCCAGATAGTAGCGATCGCTCGCGCTGAGCGACCCCATCACCGCGCAATCCAAGGCAAAGTAGCGCGGATCGTCGGGATCGCTGGAATCGACATAGATATTGCCAGGATGCATATCGGCGTGGAAGAAATTGTGGTCAAACACTTGGGTGAAGAAGATCTCCACGCCGCGCTTGGCGAGCAGCGCCAAATCGACGCCGCGCTGGCGCAGCTCGTCGATATCGTCAATCGGCACGCCGTCGATGCGCTCCATGACCAGCAGCGAGCGGCTCGATAGCTGCCAGTGCACAGCGGGCACATAGAGCAAGGGCGAGTCGGCGAAGTTGCGGCGCAGCTGTGAGCTGTTGGCCGCCTCGATCAGCAGATTCATCTCGCGCCGAACCGCCGTGCGATAGCGCTCGACAACCTCTATCGGCCGCAGCCGCTGGCTGGCTGGCACCAGCCGCTCGAGCCAGCGCGCGGCCGTAGCGAGCAGGCCCAAGTCTCGTTCCACCATGCGCTCCACTCCGGGGCGCAACAACTTGACGACCACCGCCTCACCGCTGTGCAGGCGGGCACCGTAAATCTGCGCCACCGAGGCCGAAGCCATCGGCTCGGCATCGATCTGGGCAAAAACCTGCTCCGGCGCATCGCCCAACGCAGCGGTCATCAGTGCATGCGCTTGGTCGTCCGGGAAAGGTGCCGCACGATCTTGTAGCTCGGCCAGCGCATCGGCGATGTCGGGAGGCAGCAGATCGCGGCGCGTCGAGATCGCCTGGCCGAATTTAACGCCGATCGGGCCGATATCCTCCAACATGTGGCGCAGGCGCTCGGCGCGCGGAGCCGTATTCGCCCGCCAAGACAGCGGCGACAGCAGCAGGATCACACGCAGCACCAGTGGGCAGCGCACGAGCATGGTATCGGCACGATGCCGCGCCGCGATATGGATGACGCGCCACAGTGAGCGCACTAGCGGCGCGCCGCCAAGGCATCGGCTATGCGCCGAGCGCCTCGACCCACCGCATCGAAAAACACCGCCGCCCCCTTGCGCAATGGCTCGGCAGTGGTCTCCTCGTCGAGAAATTCACGCAGCTGACGCCGCAGCGAGCGCCCGACCTGTGCCTGCGAGCGGGCCAACCAGCGCGCACCTCGACCCACGCGGTGGGCGGCCACATCGCCACACAGCTCCGCCAGTGGCCGCTCCCAGTCGATCTCCCTCAGGCTCTGCAACGCCGCCAGCAAATCGCCCGCCGCCACCGTGTCACCACGCAGCTCCAGCACGCCATCCGCCAGTGCCGCCCGCCAATCCGCCGCCTCCCACAGCTGACGCCAAGCCGCGCCCGCGCCGCTCAGCTCGGCACAGTACTCCGTAGCCTCCCCCGCCTCGGGCGACAACAAACAGAGCTGGGCTCCGGCAATGCGGCAGACCAGCTGCACCGACGGCTCGGTTGATGAGAGCAAAAATCTCCGCCCCTCCAGCGCCGCGAGGCCAGCGCTGGCCGGCGGGTGTCGCCGCAGCAAGCCATTGATGGTGACTTCCAACACACGGCGCGAACCACCATGCGCACCCCGCACCCAAGATGCACCGCTCATATGCGGAAGCCACGGTGGATGGCGACGATGCCAGCGCTGAGATTGTGGTAATCGCAGTCAGCGAAACCCACCTCGCGCATCATCTCCAACAGCTGCTGTTGGCCGGGATGGGTGCGGATCGATTCCGCCAGATAGCGGTAGCTGTCGCTATCGCCAACAACCAGCTTGCCGAGCGCTGGCAGCACCCGCATCGAGTAGGCGTCGTAAAGCCGTCCGAGCCACTTCGACGGCACCGCCAGTTGGGAGAACTCCAAAATCACCGCCCGCCCGCCGACGCGCAGCACCCGCCGCATCTCGGCCAACGCGGTGTTCTGGTTGGAGACATTGCGCAGACCGAAAGCGATGCAGACCAGATCGAAGCTGTGATCGGCAAAGGGCAGCTGCTCGGCGTTGACGCGTGCGAAATCAATGCCGGAGACAAGCCCCCGATCCGCCAAGCGATCACGACCGCGCACGAGCATGTCGCGGTTGATGTCAGCCAGCACGATGCGCCCCCCAGCTGCCACCTTCGGTGCCAGCAACGCCGTCATATCACCGCTGCCACCCGCCAAATCAAGCACCCTCTGGCCAGCGCGCACAGCGCTCAACTCGACCGCACAACGCTTCCACAGCCGGTGCAAGCCGCCCGACATCAGGTCGTTCATCAAGTCGTAGCGACTGGCGACGGAGCTGAACACACCGTCGACCAGCCGTGTCTTTTCATCCGGCGCCACGCGGCGATAGCCGAAAGCGACTCGTCCCTCGTCGTCCATGGTCCCGATCAGAGAATGAAGCGGCGCAATTCCTGCTCCTCGGTCAATTCACCGAGTTGCCCATCGACATAGGCGGCGTCGACCACCAGCTCACCCCCCTCCGATTCCGCCGCCGAGAAAGAGGCATCCTCAAGCAATTTCTCCATGATCGTATGCAGGCGGCGGGCACCGATATTTTCGATGCGCTCGTTCAGCTCCGAGGCGGCGACCGCCAGCTGTTTGATGCCATCTGTAGTGAAGCGCAGCTGCAGCCCTTCAGTGGCGAGCAGGGCTTGGTACTGCTCGGTCAGCGAGTAATCCGGCTCGACCAAGATGCGCTCGAATTCCTCGACACCCAAGGGCTGCATCTCCACCCGAATGGGCAGGCGCCCCTGCAATTCTGGAATCAAGTCCGAGGGCTTGCTCAGGTGAAAAGCGCCGGAGGCGATGAACAAGATATGGTCGGTGTGGATCATGCCGTGGCTGGTCTTGACCGTGGAGCCCTCGATCAGCGGCAACAGATCGCGCTGCACCCCCTCACGCGAGACCTGCATATTGCCACCGTCGTAGCCAGAGCGGTGTGTCACTTTGTCGATCTCGTCGATGAAGACAATGCCTTGGGTCTGCACCAGCTCGACGGTGCGCTGACGCAGGCCGTCTTTGTCCATCATGCGCGCGGCCTCTTCCTCTTCGATCAGCTTGATGCCGTCGCGCACTTTCATGCGGCGCTGCTCCTGGGTGTTCTTGCCAGCAAAATTCGACAGCATATTCTGAATCTGCTGCGTGGCCTCCTCCACGCCCTGGCGCTCCATGCCGGGCTGCATCGCGATGTCGATGTTTACCGGCCCTTTGCGCACATTGACCTTGATCTCTTTGTCGTCCAAATCGCCGCGCCGCAACTGCTGCAACAACGCCAGACGCCGGTCCTGGTTATCCGGCTGCGCGGCATTGCTGCTGCCGCCGAGCAGCGCTGTGACGATGCGATCCTCGGCTTCGCCTTTGGCGCGCTCGCGCAGCTGCCCCATCGCCTGCTCACGCAGCATCTTGAAAGCCGCCTCGGCCAAATCTCGGATGATGGATTCCACATCCCGGCCGACATAGCCGACCTCGGTGAACTTGGTCGCCTCGACCTTGATGAACGGCGCTCCGGTCAATTTCGACAAGCGCCTCGAGATCTCCGTTTTGCCCACCCCGGTAGGGCCGACCATCAGAATATTTTTGGGCGTGATCTCAGCGCGCAGCTCGTCGGACAGCTGGCGGGAGCGCCAGCGGTTGCGCAGGGCGATGGCAACGGCGCGCTTGGCGGCAACTTGGCCGATGATGTGCTTGTCCAGAGCAACGACAATCTCGCGCGGCGTCAAGTCGCGAGCCTCGCGCTCTGCCGCCGCCAACTTAGCTGTCATCGCCGTCATGCCCCAGCTCCTCGACGCAGAGGTGCGTATTGGTATAGATGCAGATCTCGGCGGCCACCGCCAAGGCCGCCACCGCCACCTCGCGGGCAGCCAGCTCAGTGTGCGCAAACAGGGCGCGGGCAGCCGCCAACGCCGGATCGCTGCCGGAGCCGATGGCGAGGATGCCATCCGTCGGCTCGATGACCTCGCCGGTGCCGCTGATCAGTAGCGAAGTCTTGATGTCGGCCACCGCCAACAGCGCCTCGAGGCGGCGCAGCGCCCGCTCGGTGCGCCAGGTCTTGGCCAATTCCACCGCGGCACGCACCAAATGGCCGCGGTACTTTTCCAACTCGGCCTCGAACAGTTCGGTCAGCGTCATCGCGTCGGCAACACCGCCAGCAAAGCCGACCAACACCGTGTTGTTGTACAGGCGGCGCACTTTGTCGGCATTGCCCTTGACCACCGAGCTGCCGAGTGTCACCTGGCCATCGCTGGCGACCGCGACGCGACCGCTCCGGCGCACCGAGACGATAGTGGTACCGTGGAGTGAGTTCATGGCGTTGATTTTAAGGGGGCCTCGACGGTGCCCGCATCGGTCCTCTCCGCCACGCGCAAGACGACGATGGAGTCCAACTCGAGTGCGATCAGTTTATCCTGCGTGGTGCGCAACAGTAGCAGTGTATCAAAGGGGCCGAGCTGGACGCGATGCCAAGTGCCGGTATCGCTCTGCACCGAGTCGATAAAAGGCTTGAGCCGTTGCGAGAACAACCTGCTGCGCAGCAGCTCTGCCTCGTGCCAGCTGCGGAAAGCCCCCACCTGCAACAGACGTTCGGAGCGGTCGCGCGACTGCCACGGGGTGATTTGATCGGTGGGCACTGTCACCTCGGTCTCGCGCAACAGCTTGTGGAACTGCAACACAGCGACGGGCGGTGCGGCAGCGATGGGCTCGGGCGGCGGCAGCTCGGGCGGCGGACGGCGCAAAACCGAGGCCAACACGGCACCGACGATCAGCCCGGCGGCAAAACCGGCCCCCAGCATCCCCCACTGGATAGATTTTTGGGACTCGACGCGGCGCTGGCTACGGCGCACGGAACTTTGACTCGAGCTGACCATCACAGCTGCTCCGGAGCCGTCACGCCGAGCAAGGCGCAACCATTGGCGAGTACCTGGCGCACCGCATAGGCCAGACACAGACGGGCATCGCGCAGGGCGGCATCGTCGACCAGTAGCGGACAGCGGTGATAGTAGGCGTGAAATAGACTCGCCAATTCGCGCAGATAGTTGGCCAACTCGTGCGGCTGAGCCTGTGCCGCCGCCCGCGCCAGCCGCTCCGGATATTCGGCCACGCGCTGCGCCAAGGCTTTTTCCTCCTCTTCTACCAAGAGGGCGACGGCAGCCAGACCACCTTGGCGGTCGTGGCTCAGCTCGCGCTTGGCCAGCTCGCGGTCGAGGCTGCACACCCGAGCGTGGGCGTATTGGATGTAGTAGACCGGGTTGTCGCGGCTGTTGGAGCAGGCCAACTCCAAATCGAAGTTGGCCGCCTGGTCGGCGCGGCGCATGACATAGAAGAAACGCGTCGCATCGCGGCCGACCTCCTCGCGCAGCTGCTCTAAGCTATCGAATTCGCCGCTGCGAGTGGACATCTGCACCCGCTCGCCACCACGACACAACGCGACAAACTGCACCAAGTGGATATCGAGCCGCGCTCGCTCAATGCCCAGCTGCTCCAGTGCGGCGCGCAGACGCGCGATATAGCCGTGGTGATCTGCACCCCAGACATTGACCGCCAAATCGAAGCCACGCTCGAATTTATTCAAGTGGTAGGCGATGTCGGCGGCGTAATAGGTAAAACGCCCATCGCTGCGGCGCAGCACCCGATCCTTGTCGTCGCCGTGACGGCTGGCCAGGAACCACAGCGCACCCTCGCGCTGCTCGACTGCACCGGCCTCGCGCAGGCGCTCCACAGCGCGCTCCACAGCACCCTCTGCGAGCAGCTCGCGCTCGGAAAACCAGCGGTCGTAGTACACGCCACAGGCCTCGAGCTCGGCTTGGATGCCGCTGCGCACCCGCTCCAGCAGAAAATCGCGGGCATCATCGAAAGCCGCCCCCAGCGCCTCGCGAGCGGCGACGATCAGCCGGTCCAGATAGGCATCGTCGCTCTCTGGCTCCGCCCCCGCCGCAACACCACGAGCTGGTAGGGAATCGGCTGCAACACACAACTCATCGCCCCACTTGTCAGCCAGCGCCTCGGCATGTGCTTGCAGATAGTCGCCGCGATAGGCGCCGTCGGGAAAGTCCAGCGCCACGCCGCGCAGCTGCAGATAGCGCAGCCAACCGCTGAGCCCCAGCAAATCCGCTTGACGGCCAGCATCGTTGACATAGTATTCACAGCTGACCTCATAGCCAGCCGCCGCAAGCATGTTGGCGAGGCTGGCACCGTAGGCCGCCCCGCGGCCATGTCCCACATGGAGCGGCCCGGTGGGATTGGCCGAGACAAACTCCACCAGTGCACTACGGCCATTGCGTGCGGCGCAGCCATAGTCCGCACCGGCATCCAGCACCTCGCGCAGCACGGCGAACTCCGCCGCCTCGCTGGAGAAAAAGTTGAGAAAGCCCGCGCCCGCCACCTCGACCCGCTGGATCTCCGGCGGCAGCTGCAAGACACCACAGAGCTGCTCGGCGGCCTCACGCGGCTTGGCACCGAGCAAGGGGGCGAGCAAAAAGGCGGCGTTGCTGGCGTAATCGCCCCCCACCGCCGCGCGCGGGCGTTCGACGCGCGGGGTGGGGAGCTCGGCGCTGGCGGGCAATTGCCCGGCGGCCTGCAACTGCCGCATCCCGGCCTTGAGCAACTCGACGATGGCTTGTTTCATAGCGGGGGAAACGCGGCCAACAAAAGCGCACGGGAGGCGAAGTAGAGAGATTTTAGCAGGGAGGAAAGCATGGTCTCGCTCCTGCACCTCGGACACCGAGAGCTGCGCGGCAATCATCGAGCCCCCCAGGCAACAGCTGCCCGGAGCTACAGCTGCGTCGAAGACAAATTGATTGCCACCCGCCACCGCGGGCACTCGATACCAACAGGGGAAGATCGATGACCGCGCGCCTGTGATGCCACTCCTGTATGCCGCTATAGTACGGGGCAGCAACAAACAAGCCAACGCGCCACCGTCAGCCCCACCATCAGCAAATGCCCGCCAAGCAAAACTCCCGCTCCCCGGTGCTACTTTTCCTGGCCATCACCCTCGCGACGCTGCTGGGGACGGCCTGCGGTGGCGTGCCGTCGGAGCAGCTCGCCGCGCCGCCCGCTGAACCTGTCTCCTATGCATTGCCCCAAGGGGCGCGGATCGCCATCTTTCCATTCGAGGAACATTACAACAAACAGTGGCGGGGGGCGCTGGGTACCGGTATCGCCGCCACGAAGCTCACCCGTGCCATGAGCCGTAAAAAAGTTGCAGGCCAGCCCTTCTTCAATGTGCTCGGTCGCAAAAAATTGAATCGCCTCTTGGGCAGGCGCGAGACCGGCAACCTGAACGATATACAGCTGGCGAATGCGGCGCAGGTGGGCAGACTGATCGGATTTGATCACGTCGCCTCAGGCCAAGTGTCATACGAGGCTCATATTTGGCACCACGACATCAACCTACTGCACGTCCAAAATGAGCTCAATTCCGGCTATAACCCCGACCTGAGCCCCTACCGAATCACAGTGGCCTGCCAAGTGGTGGAAATCACAGCAACGCTGCAGCTGCAGCTGATTGAGGTACAGACCGCGACAGTGAAATACGCTGGGCAGGCTATCGGCTACGGAATGGTAGATGCCTGTGAGGAGGGCATCCCCAATCGTGCGCGGGACGGTTCCATCATCACGGTTGCCAGCTCACGCAAAAAAGCGATCTCGCTAGCGGTCGACAACGCGGTCAAGCAAGTCGTCGACGAGTTTTTCTCGAAGCGCTGAAGTAGCGCGGGACAATCCGTCGGCACGCATCCCTCAGCCCATATCCTCCACGCTACCCGCCTCCATATCCACATCCCACATCCACCGTCCAGCGTAGCCCGGCGGGGCGACGCCGCACCTCCAGCCGCTGGCACAGCTCCGTCAACACAGCCTGCAAGGGCTCGCGCCGGGGGCACTCCAGCGACAGAAAGTAGTGGTGCCGTCCAGCGCGGCGTGCTGGCAAGGCCGGCAAGGGCCCCAGCAGGCGGCAGGCACCGCCCTCGACCCAGCGCCGCGCCGTGCGCAGGAAGTCCAGCGCCAACTCCGCCTTGGGAGCGGCGGCGCGCAGGAGCGCCATATGCACTGAGGGCGGGCGACCGCGCGCCTCGCTGTCGGCCAGCAGGCGCTCGGCGAAGGCCGTGTAGCCAAACTGGAACAGCGTCTCGAATAACGGGTGTGCCGGATGCAGGGTCTGCACCAAAACCTTGCCGCTGTGGCGCTGGCGCCCGGCGCGTCCGGCCACCTGCACCAGCAGCTGCCCCAAGCGTTCAATGCTACGGTAATTGGGGTTGAACAAGCCACTGTCAGCATCGAGCACACAGGCCAGCGTGACCTCCGGGAAATGATGCCCCTTGGCCAGCATCTGCGTGCCGAGCAGGATGCAGGCCCCGCTGCGCGGTATCGCCGCCAGCAGCTCCTCTTGACCGCTCTCAGCAGTGGCATCACGATCGATGCGGTGGATTGGCACGCCAGGGAATAGGCCGCGCAACGCCCGCTCGTTGCGCTGCGTGCCATAGCCGCTGGGACGCAGCGAAGCGACGCCACAGCTGGGACAGCGCCCGGGAACCGGCTCGTTGCGCCCGCAGTGGTGGCAGCACAACCCCGATTGACCCTCGTGCAGCACCAGCTGCGCATCGCAATCCGGGCAGTCCGCATGCCAGCCGCATTGCTTGCAGCACAGCGCTGGAGCATAACCGCGCCGGTTCAGGAACAACAGCACTTGACGGCCCGCATGCAGCACATCGCCGACCGCCTCGATCAGCGGCTGCGACAGGCCGCCGCGCAGCTCTTGGTGCTGGCTCAGGTCGATCAGCTGCGGCACGGGCGGCGCTCGCTCGTTGGCGCGCTGCTCCAAACGCAACAGGGCATAGCGCCCGACATGGCAGTTGCGCAAGCTCTCCAAGCTGGGCGTGGCCGATCCCAGCAGCACCGGCACCCCCTGCTGCTGCGCCCGCATCACCGCCACATCGCGGCCCGAATACATCAGTCCGCTGTGCTGCTTGAAAGAAGGGTCGTGCTCCTCGTCGACAATGATCAGCCCGGGCCGCGCCAGCGGCGTGAAGACCGCCGAGCGGGTGCCGACGACAACTGGTGCCTGATCGCTGCGCGCGGCGGCCCAGCAATCCAGCCGCTCGCGCGGGCTGAGGCCGGAATGGGACAGCGCAATCGGCACTTTGAAGCGACGGCGGATACGGCGCAGCAGCTGCGGTGTCAAACCGATCTCCGGCACCAGTATCAGCACCTGCAGGCCGCGCTCCAAAGCCTCGGCGATCAGATGCAGATAGACCTCCGTCTTGCCGCTACCAGCGATGCCGTGCAGCAGGAAGGGCCGGAAACCGCCAAAGGCATCCCGCACCGCCGCCACCACTTGGCGTTGCTCGGCGCGTAGCGCCAAGGGCGGCTCGTCGCCCGTCCCCAGTATCGGCGGCACGGCGGGGGTGGGCAGCGACAGCGGCGCGGCGGCGGCCAGCTCGATCAGCCCCGCCCGACGCGCCGTGCGCAGCCGCCCAGGGCTGATCCCGAGCGCGCCCAACTCCGCCGTCGACAGCGCCACCCCCCGCGCCAGCGCAGCGCAGATATCGGCTCGGCGCGGGTGGCTGTCAGCGACGCCAGCGTGGTTCAGACAGTAGCGCACCACGCGTTTGGCGCGACTTCGGCGCAACGCCGCTGGCAATGCTGTGTGCAATGCGATGCCGGGCGGACACTGGTAATAGCGGGCCACGCGCCGACACAGCGATAGCAGCGTTGGGTCAAAGACCGGCTCGGCATCCAGCAAACGGGTGGCCGCACGCAGCTTAGACGACGGTAAATCGCTACCCGCCGCCGACTCGACAACGACACCGAGCAGTTGGCGCGGGCCGAAAGGCAACTGTAGACGGCTACCGGGAAACACCGATCCCGGCGGCGCATCCGTTGGCAACAGATAGTCGAACAGCCGCCGCAACGGCACCGGCAGGGCGACTCGCAATACAGTGCCGGAAAACCCGTTTTGCGGGGGCTGCGGCTTGCGCGCAGACTTGGAGGCAGGGGGCAAGGACTCGGTGCGTGGCGGCGACTCTGGCATTGTATCGCCCGCCGTCGCCAAATTTTGCTAAAATAGTCAGAGACAAGAAGCGAAATCAGCATGCCATTGGGGCAGCTTGGAGTAAATTATGAGAGCTGGCATCCATCCCAACTATCAGGACATCACCGTGCGTTGTAGCTGCGGCAATGAGCTGCAGACACGCTCGACACTCGCCGCCAAGCAGATCTCCATTGAGGTTTGCTCAAAGTGCCATCCTTTTTTCACTGGCCAGCAGAAAATCATCGATACGGGCGGTCGGGTGGATCGCTTCCGAAAACGCTTCGGTGACACGGGGCAGGAGCCTGCGACGGACTGAGCGGGTACTCCGCTGGCGGGTGCTTTGCCCGCCGTCCCCGTCACCATCCATCGTGCTTCAATATGGTGTGCGCCCACAGATGGACTGCCTTGCTCACCGCATTGTGGCTGGGCTCAGCGGCCATGGCGGCGAATGCTGCGGTACCCGGGGTCCAACAGAGCGAGTGGCGGCAAGTGCTGCAGGTGGTGGACGGCGACACACTGCGACTCAAGAATGGCGAAAAGCTGCGGCTGATCGGCATCAACACCCCCGAGCTGCGCCTGCGCGGTCGGCGCAGGGGCATGCCAGAACCACTGGCAGAGACAGCACGGTCGGCATTGCAAACCCTGATCGGGACGGACAATCCCCGCTACCGGGTGCTGTTACAGAGCGGCAGCGAGCGGCGAGACCGCTACGGTCGCCTGCTGGCCCATGCGCGCCACCCCGACGGGCGGCTACTGGCAGCGGAGCTGCTGCGCCAAGGGCTGGGGATGCAGGCGATGATTCCGCCGAACACGGCACACTGGGAAGAATATGCGGCGGCCGAGGCCGAGGCGCGCGAAGCGCTGCGTGGCGTGTGGGACGAACCCTACTACGCGGCACGCCCGGTGGCCTCGCTGGGCAGCGCCGACACCGGATTCCGCCGCGTGCTGGGCGTTGCGCGCACCTTTGGCCAGCGACGGCGCTCGGCGCTGCTGATGGGCAAACGGCTCTATCTGCCGGTACCCAGCGCCTCGCTGGTGTATTTCCGCGACCACTGGCTGTGGGATACCCCGGGCGGCACCTGCATAGAATTGCGCGGTTGGCTGGTGATAGCGGGACGCAGTGGCGACGGGCTGGCACGGTTGCGCATGTCCCTGCATCATCCCGCCCTACTGATGCGCCGCCCAGACAAGGACTGCCACGGCATTGATGCCCCCTGAGGGGGCACACGCACACGACGCGGTGCGGCTATCCCATCTCAAGCAAAGACAGATTAGCCAAACAAATCCCATGTAGGACAAGAACAATGAGTTACAAAAAACAAGAAGCACTGGACTATCATGCCAAGCCCAAACCGGGCAAGATCTCCGTGGAGCTGACCACCCCGGCCGAGAGCCAACATGACTTGGCGCTGGCCTACAGCCCCGGCGTGGCCGAGCCGGTACGCGAGATCGCCGCAAACCCCGACGAGGCCTACCGCTACACCATCAAGGGCAACTTGGTGGCCGTGATCTCCAATGGCACGGCGATACTGGGGCTGGGCAATCTCGGCGCACTGGCCAGCAAGCCAGTGATGGAGGGAAAATCGCTACTGTTCAAGCGCTTCGGGGCGGTGGATTCCATTGACATCGAAGTCGACGAGACCGACCCCCAAGCCTTTATCGACACCGTGCGGCGCATCTCCTGCAGCTTCGGCGGCATCAACTTGGAGGATATCAAGGCACCGGATTGCTTTGAGATCGAGCGCGCACTGATCGAGCAATGCGACATCCCGATCTTCCACGACGACCAACACGGCACCGCGCTGGTTACCTTGGCTGGCCTGTTGAACGCGCTCGACATCCAGGGCAAACGCATAGAGGATGCGCAAATCGTCTGCCTCGGTGCCGGTGCGGCAGCCATCGCCTGCATGAAGATCTTCATCGCCGCTGGCGCGCGCCGCGACCAGCTGCTGATGGTGGACAGCAAGGGCGTGATCTACGAAGGGCGTAGCGAGGGCATGAACTCCTACAAACAGGAATTCGCCCGCGACACCGATGCCCGCAGCTTGGCGGATGCCTGCATGGGTGCCGATGTCTTCGTCGGCTTGTCCGGAGCCAACCTGCTACCGAGCGAAGCCCTACAGAGCATGGCTCCCAAGCCCATCATCTTTGCCTGCTCCAACCCCGACCCCGAAATCGCCCCGGAGACAGCCTTGGCATTGCGCGACGATCTGATCATGGCGACCGGCCGCTCGGACTACCCCAACCAAGTGAACAACGTGCTCGGCTTCCCGTTCATCTTCCGCGGCGCGCTGGATGTGGGAGCGCGGCGCATCAATGAGGAAATGAAAGTCGCCTCCGCCCAAGCCTTGGCCGAGTTGGCCCGCGAGCCGGTACCCGCAGAAGTGCTGCAAGCCTACAACGTGAACTCGTTGGAATACGGGCCGGACTACATCATTCCCAAGCCCTTGGACCCACGACTACTGGGCCGCATAGCTGGTGCCGTGGCACGAGCCGCCGTGGACAGCGGCGTGGCCCGGCTGGGGTACCCGGATTGGTATCCGTTGGGGGAGTAGGGGCTGGGCAAAAGCCACTGACCGCCAACGCGAGTTGCTGCAGATCATCGCGCAGCTGGAACACCACGAGGAAGAATTCTCCATCCAGCAGATCGCACAGGCATCGCAGGGGCTCGGCAAACCCTTCAGCACCAGCAATATCAACCAAATGCTAGCGAGGCTGGCCGAACAGGGCTGGCTGTTCAAAAATCGACACGGTCGCTACACTTTCGGCCTGCCTTTATTGCAAGAATTCATCCAACAGCAGGCCCAAGTTCCTCATACGCCGTCGGGTACGCTCTGCTAGGCTCGGCACCCACGGCTGCTAGAAGCGCTGTGTCATGCCTGTATTGCATTGCCACCATACAAGTGGCAGATGTGGCGCACAAAATGCAGGGGCGTCAAGGATTGCTAAACTAGCCTAGTACACAGAAAAAACACTGTGAGGCTGTCAGCTGCACAGTGCTTTATTCCCATATTGACTATGGGACTCGGAGCTTTCCCGAGTTGGTGGCGTGTGGATGCAACGGCTAGAAGACGCGCATCCACACGCTTTGGGATTTGGCTAAAGCCAAATTAAACTTGGCTCAACCGCCCATCATTTCCCGCAGATAGTCACAAGCGGACAACATCAGGGGAGAAGCTAGGATGACGAGTGTCAAAATCGATTTTTTCATTGGGTAATACCTTGGTGGGTAATGAGTTTTTTTAGGTGGTAGTAGCTAGACCGAAAGCCTCACCTCCTGACCACTGGAAGCCAGTATAGCACATCACCGCACCCTATGTGGCCATTTGCTGGGGTGCTTGGCAGTACTCCGCTCTAATGAGCATTGCCCACACCGCAATAGCGAGCGCAGTCGCGAGTGCCCCTTGGGACTGTCGGGGCTGGTAGACTACGGATTAAGACCCTCTCCGGACCTCAGCACCCGTGGCAGAAAATCGCGCCTCCACGCCACGTGTCGTCTTCGTGGGCGGCGGCTTCGGCGGTGCTTTCGCGGCCCGTGCCCTGCGGCGGCTGTGCCGCCCCTCCGAGCTCCACATCGAGCTGATCAACGACGAGAACTACTTCGTCTTCCAGCCCTTGCTACCGGAGGTGGCCTCCGGCACCATCAACGCCCAAGATGCCGTCACCCCACACCGCGCCCTGCTCGGCCCCAACATCCACTTCCGCTTGGCCGAGGTCATGCGGGTCGATGTCGAAGCACGCACGCTGGCGGTGCTGCAGGGACAGCGCAAGCGCTTGGTCGAAGTGCCGTGGGATCACCTGGTGCTCGCTGGCGGCACCACCGCCGCGCTGTCGCGGGTGCCGGGCTTGGAAGAGCACGCGCTGCGAATGAAGGACTTGGGCGATGCCTTCGCGCTGCGCAACCATGTGTTGCACTGCTTGGAGTGGGCCGACATCACCCGCTTCGAGGCACACAAAGCCCGTGCACTGTGCTTTGTGGTCGTCGGCGGCGGCTTCTCCGGTGTCGAAACCATCGGTGAGTTGGCCGATATGGCCCGCCGTGCGCTGCGCTACTACCGCAATGTGCGCGCCGAAGAGCTGCGCTTCGTACTGATACAGCGCGACGAGCGACTGCTGGCCGAGTTGCCGGAGGCGCTCGGCGGCTATGCCCAGCGGCACTTGGAGCGGCGCGGCATTGAGGTGCGGCTCAACTGCTCGCTGAGCGCCGCCACCGCCACCTATGTCGAGCTGGATGGCGGCGAGCAGCTGGCCACGGCGACCGTCGTCGCCACCATCGGCAGCGGCCCGACGCCGCTGGCCGCCAGCCTGCCGCAGTGCGAGCGCGGCCGCCTCGTCACCGACGGGCAGCTACGCCTGCGCGGCAGCGAGAACATCTGGGCGCTGGGCGATGCGGCGCTGATCCCGCTACCCGCCGAGGGGGCGGGGGCTCCGCCGCGCTATGCGCCGCCGACGGCGCAGTTCGCAGTGCGCGAGGCCAAGCTGCTGGCCCGCAACATCGCCGCCACCGTGGCGGGCCGCCCGCTGCAGCGCTTCAATTACCGGCCGCTGGGCGCGATGGCCTCAATCGGTGCCTACCGTGGGGTGGCGCAGCTGCTCGGCATCAATCTCACCGGCTTTCTGGCCTGGTTTCTGTGGCGCGGCTTCTACCTGATGATGCTGCCGGGCATCGCCACACGGCTACGGGTGTCACTGGACTGGATGCTGGACTACATCATGCCACGCAGCATCGTCGAGCTGAAGCAGGATCGACGCCCGGCAGTGCGCTTCGCCCACTACGGCACCGGCGACCACGTGCTGCGCCCCGGCCAGCTGCTGGACGGCTTCTATTTGGTGCAATCCGGACGCTTGGAGCTGCGCATGACAACCCCGGACGGCGAGGAGTTCCGACGTGAAGTGGGGCCGCAAGAGCATATCGGCGACCGCCTCAAATCCTTTGAAACCGTGGTGCACAGCGAGGTGCGTGCACTGGAGCCCACCCGCGTCATGATCATCGATTGGCGCGATGTGCTGCGGTTGCGGCAATCCTTCAAATATTTCGACGACTATCTGAACCAAGATGCCGAGCAGAAGTATCCGGAACGCTTCTACGGCAAGGTCTAGGCTCCGTGCGATTCATCTTCCGCGCCAACCTTGAGGAATAAGGCGACTAGCGGTTCATTGATGTAATAATTATTGCGACCCTGTCGCACCTCGCGGACAAATCCGGCATTCGTCAATTGCTTGAGATAGCTGCGGGCCGTTTGGTGTCCATGTGGCAAATCCCGCGCCAAATAAGCAATCCGTGTGTACGGGTATCGGAACAGATTGTTCAACAAATCCTGCGAGTAGATTTTGGGAAGTTCGCTGCGCAGGCGATGCTTAGTCTGCTGCATCAGACCCCGGATATCTTCAACCAGCTTAAGCGTTGATCGAGCCGTTTTGGTCACCGCTTTCAGCATATAGATCACCCAATCTTCCCAAATGCCGTCATCGCGCACCGCTTGTAGCAGGCGGTAATACTCCAGCTTGGTGGCGTTGATCGCACGGCTTAAGTACAGTATCGGCGCGTCTAATAAATTGGCATGGCATAGATACAGCACATTCAAGATACGCCCAACGCGCCCGTTGCCATCCGGGAAAGGGTGAATGCTCTCAAATTGGTGGTGGATGAGCGCCATTTTTATCAGCGGGTCGAGCGCCGCTTCGTCCCCATTGATAAAGGCCTCAAGGTCGCGCATATAAGCGACGATTTGTTGCGCGTCCTGCGGGGGCACATAGACATCGCGGCCCGTTTGTTGATTCCGCAACACTGTGCCGGGAGCTTGGCGGTAGCCGTCACTGCGCTGTTTGAGAACGCGGAACATGTCGATCAACATGTTCTCGCTAATGAAGCGGTTTTCCCGCCATGCTTGATAGCCTCGCTGCATGGCATCGCGATAGCGGGCGACTTCTTTGGCCTCCACCGTGCCGGTATTTCCAAACAAACCGGACCGAAATGCTTCGTCTTGTGTGGTGACGATATTCTCTATCTCCGAACTGGCCAGCGCCTCTTGTAAGAACAGCGTATCAATCACAACGCTCTGATTGGGCAGGCTTTTGGCTGTGCCGCGCAATTCTCCCAAAGCGGAGCGCGCATCCGCCAATGCGGTCAGTACAGGGATCGTATTCAGCTGCTGCGCCGGTGGCAGGGGGTCTATGTGGGGGCCCGAGATTGGCATGGCGGGGTTCCTTATATGCGTTTTTATATATGCTTTATGACAATGCATATACAAAATGGCTGTTTTGGATATGTATTATAGCGTATTAGCTGCATTTTCCATATTTTCTATACCAATCACCGCTACTCATATCCCCCGATGCTTCAAAGGCAGAACGCCCCAGAGCCAAGCGCCGGGGTGGTGGACACCGTCAATCGCTTATCATCTAATGCTCTGCTACCAGCACGAGTGAGGAGAGATGCCATGGCCCTGATCAGTATGCGCCAGTTGCTGGATCACGCCGCCGAACACGACTACGGCGTGCCAGCTTTCAATGTCAACAATCTCGAGCAGATGCGCGCCATCATGGAAGCGGCAGACGAGACCGACAGCCCGGTCATCGTCCAAGCCTCGGCTGGAGCGCGCAAATACGCGGGGCCCAACTTCCTGCGCCACCTGATCCTCGCCGCCATCGAGGAGTTCCCGCACATTCCGGTGGTGATGCACCAGGACCACGGCGTCTCCCCCGCTGTCTGCCAGCGCTCCATCCAACTGGGCTTCAGCTCGGTGATGATGGACGGCTCCTTGCGCGAGGACGGCAAAACCCCTGCCGACTACAGCTACAACGTCGATGTCACCCGCCAGACAGTGGATATGGCACACGCCTGCGGCGTCTCGGTGGAAGGCGAGCTGGGCTGCTTGGGCTCGCTGGAGACCGGCGAAGCCGGCGAAGAGGATGGCATCGGTGCCGAGGGCACGCTGAGCCACGAGCAACTGCTCACCGACCCCGAAGAGGCCGCCGACTTCGTCGCCAAAACCCAAGTCGACGCGCTGGCCATCGCCATCGGCACCAGCCACGGGGCCTATAAGTTCTCGCGCCGCCCCACCGGCGACATCCTCGACATCGACCGCGTCAAGGCCATCCACGAGCGCCTGCCGAACACCCATCTGGTGATGCACGGCTCCTCCTCGGTACCGCAGGAATGGCTGGCCACCATCAACGAGCACGGCGGCGAGATCGCAGAGACCTACGGCGTGCCGGTGGAGGAAATCCAAGAGGGCATCCGCCACGGTGTGCGCAAAGTCAACATCGACACCGACCTGCGGCTGGTCTCCACCGGTGCCATCCGCCGCTTCCTCGCCACCAATCCGACAGAGTTTGACCCGCGCAAATACTTAAAGGAAACGCTGGTCGAGATGAAGAAGATCTGCATCACGCGCTATCAGGCCTTCGGCACCGCCGGGCAGGCCGTGAAGATTCGCCCGCTCAGCCTCGAGCAAATGTTCACGCGCTACGCCAGCGGCGAGTTGCAGCCCCAAGTGCACTAAGTGTGCTGAGGCGGCGGGTGCACTGGCCACACCATGCCCGCTGCACAGCCGCTACACAGCCGTAGCACCGCCCGCGACATCGAGGCGCTGATCGGTGCCGGTCGTGCCACCGAGGAGCCCGCAGCGCTACATCGCTACGGCTGCGACTGGAGCCGGGCCGCCGAGACAGCACCGGCTGCCGTGGCCTTCCCGCAGTCGGTCGATGAGATCCAAACGCTGGTGCGATGGGCGACGCACAGTGGCACGCCACTGGTGCCCTCCGGCGGGCGCACCGGGCTCAGCGGCGGAGCCGTCGCCGCCCACGGTGAGGTGGTGCTGTCGCTGGAGCGCATGAACCGCATCCTCGACTTCGATGCCACCGACCGCATCGTGCGCTGTGAGGCTGGCGTGTGCACCCGCAGCCTGCAGCAATACGCCGCCGAGCGCGGCCTGCAATATCCGGTCGACTTGGCCGCCGCCGCCACCAGCCACATCGGCGGCAACATCGCCACCAACGCTGGCGGCATGCGCGTGCTGCGCCACGGCATGACCCGCGCCCAAGTCGCCGGGCTGTGCGTCGTCACCGGCACCGGCGAGCGGCTCGACTTAGATCGCGCCCTGCTCAAGGACAACAGCGGTGCCGAGCTGCGCCAGCTGTTCATCGGCACCGAGGGCACACTGGGCATCGTCGCCGAGGCCCAACTGCGCTTGGCAGCACCACCGCCGCCCACCGACACCGCCTTGGTGGCACTGGAGCAGACCGCGATGCTGGGCGCGGCGCTGCGCGACTTGCAGGGGCAGCTCCAGCTGCTGGCCTGCGAGTTTCTCGACGCCGCCGCGATGACCCGTGCGCGGGCCGCCGTCGCTACCGGGCCGGTGCTGCCACCGGCCCCCGGCTACCTGCTGGTGGAATACGAAGCGGGTGACAATGCGGCGGCGGCGTGGCAGCGACTATGCGATGCGCCTTGGGCGCGCGCTGTGCTCGCCGCCGGTGGCGAGCGCCAGCGGCGGGCACTGTGGCAGCTGCGGGAGGGGCTCAGCCCGGCGCTGGCCCCGCTGTCCCCGCACAAGTGGGATCTGTCGGTGCGCCCGACGCACCAAGCCGAACTGCTGACGCGCTGCGAGGAGCTGCTGCGGGCGCACTTCCCCACTGATGAGTGGCTGTGGTTTGGCCACGCCGCCGACGGCAATCTGCATCTCAATGTGCTACCAGATGGCGGCACGGGGGCGGCGGCGGCTTTCGGGCAGCGCTGCCGCGACTTCGAGGCTGCGCTATTTGAGCTGCTGGTGGCGCTCGGTGGCAGCGCCTCGGCCGAGCACGGCATCGGCCTGCTGCGGCGGGGCTGGCTGGCGCGCTCGCGCTCGTCGGCTGAACTGGACGCGCTGCGCGGCTTGAAGCGCCTATTCGACCCCCACGGCATCCTCAACCCCGGCAAGCTGCTACCGCCGGACGACGCGGCAGACGGCTAGGCAGCAGATGGACATCCTCGCCCCCTCTTCCTATCGCGACTTCCTGCGCGGCTATTGGCGGCTGCTCGGCTTCTGTCTGCTGGCCACCTTCTGCTCCAGCTTCGGCCAGACCTTCTATGTCGCGCTGTTCAACGGCCATCTGCAGGAGGAATTCGATCTCAGCGCCAGCCAGCTCGGCGCGATCTACGCCGCCGCCACGTTGCTCAGCGGTATCGCCCTGTCGTGGGTCGGCGCACTGATCGACCGGATACGGCTACCGCTCTACACCAGCCTCGTCTTCGCCGGTCTCGCCGCCTCTTGCCTGCTGATGTCTTGGCTGCCAGCGCTGTGGCTGCTGCCGGTGGCACTGTTCGGCCTGCGACTGTTCGGCCAAGGGCTGATGGGACACCTCGCGCAGACCGCCATCGGCCGCTATTTCGGGGGGTTCCGCGGGCGGGCGGCTGGCCTCAGCCCGCTCGGCGTGTTCTTGGGGCAGATGGTGCTGCCGGTCAGCGCAGTCTTTGCCATGCAGCATTGGGGGATGGACTGGCAAACGACTTGGCTGATCGCCGCCGTGCTGCTCGGCCTGTGGTGCCTGAAGGGGCATTTCTTCCTGCACGGCGGCGGCGAGAACAACTACTGCACGCTGCACAGTAGCTATCTGAGCAGCTTGGCAGCGGGCGATGGCGAGGTGAGCGGCGGTACCGCCCAGCGCGATTGGAGCCGCGGCGAGGCCCTGCGCGACTGGCGCTTCTACGCCCTGATGCTATCGATGCTGGCGGCACCCTTCATCGTCACCGGCGTACTGTTCAATCAGGTGTGGCTGGCCGAGCAGAAAGGCTGGACGCTGAGCTCGTGGGCACTGGGCTTCATCAGCTATTCGGTGCTGGCGGCAACGGCGGCACCGCTGGCCGGCATCGCGGTGGACCGCATCGGCCCGATCCGCTGGCTCGGCTGGGCGCTGCTGCCGATGGCGGTGGGCTTGGCGTTGCTCCCTTATATAGATAGCCTCTGGGGGGTACACCTACTGCTGGGCTCACTGGGCCTGTCGGTGGGCATGGCGATGCCGGCCAACACGCCAGCGTGGGTGGCGCTGTACGGCGCCCGGCACATCGGTGCCATCCGCGCCATGGTCTCGGCCGCGCTGGTGTTGTCGACGGCGGCGGCACCGCTGATCTTCGGGCTGCTGGTGGACCGCGGCGGCGGGCTGCGGGCCATCGTGCTGATCAGCCTCGCCCTGCTACTGGTGGCTTGGCCGCTGCGGCGGGCGGTGCTGCGCAGCGGGGTGGCCTAAGCATCGGCGCGCACTCGCCTGCGGGTGGAGCGGCCCACTAGGCCAGCCGATGGACACCCCAAGCGCATCCTACCGACACTTCCTGCGCAAGCACCGGCAGCTGCTCGGCTTCTGCCTGCTGGTCAACTTCTGCTCCTGCATCGGCCTGACCTCCTATCTCTCGCTGTTCAACGGCCATCTGCAGCGGGAGTTCAGCCTCAGCGCCAGCCAGCTGGGCGGGCTATTCGCCGCCGCCACCCTGCTCAGCGGTGCCGCGCTGCCTTGGGTGGGCGCACTGCTGTTCGCAACGGCGACGGCGCCGCTGGTCTTCGGGCTGGCAGTGGAGCTGGGATTGGGGTGGTGATGCTGCTGAGGCTGGCTTGGCCACTTCGGAGGGGGTGTTGAGGGGAGGGCGAAGGACGGCGGCCTAGCGCGACGGCAGGAGCCTCTCACAAAGCAGCGCCTCAAGCAACAGCCTTTCAATTATGGGGCGATCCTCTATAATTGCAAGGATGTTTCAGGCGATGCTCAATGATGACCGAAAAGGAGACGGCTTGGCCAACAATAAAGCGCTGGTTAGAACGATGTCCAAAGTGGGTCGTTGTCGTCGTTGGTGGTGTCTGTATTCTCGTACTAACCTTAAAGCGCTGGTTAGAACGATGGTCAAAGTGGGTCGTTGTCGTCGTTGTCGTCGTTGGTGTCCTCTGTATTCTCGGACTAATCTTATACTGCGGGGAGACATTAGGATCGCGTATTGGTTATAAAGCTAGCGATGGTTTGTCTATACGGGCGCGCTTTGCCCGTGATGCACTGATTGCAATGGCCGCATTAACAGGGTTAGTGATGGCTGGATGGCGCAATAGAGCCTTAGAGCAACAAGCGCGCGCAGCAACTGAACAAGCCACCGCAGCAAATGCAACAGCGCAGGCAGCGCTAGAAAATGCTAAGAATGCCCAAAATCAATCCGAACTGGACAGGGCGCGATACGCCAGCGAGCAATTTTCTAAAGGCGTAGAGCTGCTCGCACAGGTGCGTGGCGACAACGAACACGCATTAGAAGCTCGCATCGGCGGCATCTATGCCCTAGAATCACTGGCAAAATCTAACCTAGAGAAATATAACTCCACAGTGATGAAAACCTTAGTGGCTTATATCCGCAACAACGCCCAAGAAAGCGCTGGCAAGAATTCAAATGAATTAAATAGATACCGCCTGCGCGAGGATGTCAAAACAGCTTTTTCAGCACTAAAGAATCTGGATGAATTATCTCAAGAAACCGGCAAAGGCAAAGTGGGTGGATCTGATATCAATTTTAACCATGCAGATTTCAGAAATATAGAATTTGGCACTGAAATACAATGGGTTGACCAAGTTAGCTTGTGGCATGCCCAATTAGAAAATGCGGATTTGAGGTGGGCGAAATTGCACGGCGCGAGTTTAATTTCGGCGAAATTGCACGGCGCGGATTTGAGTTGGGCGAAATTGCACGGCGCGGATTTTACTAGAGCGGAATTGCACGGCGCGGATTTATATAAGGCTGAACTGCACGGCGCGGATTTTACTAACGCAGAATTGCACGGCGCGAGTTTGTCTGGGGCGAAATTGCACGGCGCGGATTTGACTGGCGCAAAATTGCACGGCGCGAAGTTTGTTATGGCAGAATTGCACGGCGCGGATTTGACTCGTGCAGAATTGCACGGCGCGGATTTGTCTGAGTCGGAATTTAATTTAAATTATTTGAGTTCTGTAAGTGGGTATTATATCAACCTTCCAAATATAAAGCACAAGATGATGGACAGGGAATCACAAGACCATCTGGCCACATTACTAGCCCGCTCCGGGCTTTCTTGGGAAATTGGAGGCGTATTAGATAGATGCAATAAAAGTCCTAATTTTAATCCTCATGACTATGCCCTAGAAAAGGTTTGGTACGATGACTCCTCGCCTATAAAGAACCCACCCACTCTGACAGATGATTATGACTGGCAATCTCTCCCTGAAGATTTGGCGAAACTTTATCCACTTAATGATGATGGTGATAATAAAAAGAAGGCATTATTTTTGCATGCCGTAAGAATAAATTTTGCCTACCGGGGAAATCCCGATGGAAAAATTAATGGGATACTGGGACAAGACGACTATCTCCGTAAGATTTTCGGACGCATATCGGTACCATTAATTTAGACTTTTTATCTCATCCAAACGCATTTTCCTCCTCATCTCCCACACTCCCCCCTCTCCCGCCACCAACAAACAGTCCGCCCCCCTCCGCGCAAACACCCCATTCCCAACCACCCCAGGCAGCTGGTTCAACTCCCCCTCCAACACCTCCGGCTCACCAAAATCCAAGCCCCTAACATCCAGTATCTGATTCCCGTTATCGGTCGTATAACCAGCCCGCAACACCGGCTCCCCCCCACGCCCCCGCAGCGAGCGCTCCACCCCCGCCCGCGCCATCGGCAGCACCTCCACCGGCAGCGGAGACCCACCGAGCCGCTCCACCACCTTGCCCTCGTCCACCAAGCACAGGAACTCCCGCGACGCGCTGGCGATCACCTGCTCGCGCACCAAGGCGCCGCCGCAGCCCTTGACCAGCTGCAATGCGCTGTCAGCGTCGGCGGCGACCCGTTTCTGCGCTTTGCGGCTCATGCCACGCGCTCCGACAGCTCGGCATCAGCTTGTTGATAAGGCTGGCGAGGATTGGGCGCAGGCATGGGGGCTCTAGCGCTGCCAAGGCAAGATCCCACCCCACTGCCGAAACCCCGCCGCAACCCCCATTTGCGGCGAATAACCCGCCCATTCGCCGCACAAGATGCGTCGATTGTTGCGATCCCGGCGCTTGAGGGGCTATAATCGCCGCAGGAGCGGCGTCGATTATGCCTTTCATTGGTGGCGCTGTACGGCGCCCGGCACATCGGTGCCATCCGCGCCATGGTCTCGGCCGCGCTGGTGTTGTCGACGGCGGCGGCACCGCTGATCTTCGGGCTGCTGGTGGACCGCGGCGGCGGGCTGCGAGCCATCGTGCTGATCAGCCTCGCCCTGCTACTGGTGGCTTGGCCGCTGCGGCGGGCGGTGCTGCGCAGCGGGGTGGCCTAAGCATCGGCGCGCACTCGCCTGCGGGTGGAGCGGCCCACTAGGCCAGCCGATGGACACCCCAAGCGCATCCTACCGACACTTCCTGCGCAAGCACCGGCAGCTGCTCGGCTTCTGCCTGCTGGTCAACTTCTGCTCCTGCATCGGCCTGACCTCCTATCTCTCGCTGTTCAACGGCCATCTGCAGCGGGAGTTCAGCCTCAGCGCCAGCCAGCTGGGCGGGCTATTCGCCGCCGCCACCCTGCTCAGCGGTGCCGCGCTGCCTTGGGTGGGCGCACTGATCGACCGACTGCGACTGACGCAGTTCAGCGCCCTCTGCTTCGTCGGGCTGGCCACCTCCTGCCTGCTGATGGCATGGATGCCGGTGGTGTGGCTACTGCTGCCAGCCTATTGCGGCGTGCGGCTATGCGCCCGCGGGCTGATGGACAATCTGGTGCGGACCACCACCGGCCGCTATTTCGGGGCGCAGCGTGGACGGGCGGCCGGTTTTGGCGGGCTGGGCAGACCCTTGGGGCAAATGCTATTGCCGCTGATCGCTGTCTTCGCCATGCAGTCTTGGGGGCTGGACTGGCGCTCGGTCTGGCTCGGCGTCGCCGGCATGATCGCGCTGTGGTGGCTACTGGCGCATCTGTTGCTGGGAGCCGAAGGCGAGGGCGGCTACCGCTCGCTGCACGCCGCCCATCTACAGCGCATGGCAGCGGGCGAGGGCGATGTGACCGACGGCGACAGCCAGCGCCAATGGCGACGCGGCGAGGTGTTGCGCGACTGGCGCTTCCACGCCCTGTTGGTGTCGGTGCTGGCGGTGCCTTTTATCTTCACCGGAGTATTGTTCAACCAAGTGTGGCTGGTGGAGCAGAAGGGCTGGGCGCTGGAGGAGTGGGCCTTGGCTTTCATCAGCTGTGCGCTGCTGGGGGCGGCGGTGGCACCGCTGGCCGGCATCGCGGTGGATCGCATCGGCCCGATCCGCTGGCTCGGCTGGGCGCTGCTACCCATAGCCATGGGCTTGGCGCTATTCCCCTTCGTCGACCACATCGTCGGGGCACATCTGCTGCTGGGGCTGATGGGACTGACGGGGGGCATGATGATGCCAGTCAGCGCTGCCGCTTGGGCCGGGCTCTACGGCACCCGCCACCTCGGCGCGATCAACGCGATGGTGTCCTCCGCACTGATGTTCGCGACGGCGGCGGCACCGCTGGTCTTCGGGCTGGCGGTAGATCTGGGGGCTGGGGTGGGGGTGGTGATGCTGCTGGGGCTGGTGCCGTTGGGGCTGGCTTGGCCGCTTAGGAGGGGGGTGTTGCGGGGGAGCTAGGGGATGTCCAACACGTGCAGCCACACCATCAGTCTGATAAGATAGCAGCCACAAAGCGACCGAAAGATGGCAGCGGTACAGCTCTCATAAATGTTGCAGCAAATACTGCTCCATCCTTAGCGATTGATGGCACCACATTAGAAATCAAGTATGCATTATTCTGCGCTGTTTAATATTAATCGACTTTGGTGGATTTTCGCCGTTTCAATGGCGGTGATGTTTTCTACTCTGTTGTTTTTTGGCGGCAAGATCTATCAGGAAAAACCCCCTATCCCAAAATCCGTGATGTCGCACAATGGCAATGTGATCTATTTGCAGGAAGACATTGAACGCGGGCAAAATATTTGGCAATCCTTAGGTGGCATGCAACGCGGCTCTATCTGGGGACATGGGAGCTATCTGGCACCTGATTGGAGTGCTGATTGGTTGCATAGAGAGGTCACCACATTGCTGGATATTTATGCTCGAAGAAAACACTCAAAAGGCTTTGATTCGCTATCCCAGATAGAGCAGGATATCCTCATAGCCGAGCATAAAGCGGAAATAAAAAATAACACATATTCAGAAGCCACCGGGGCCATCCTCGTCAGCCGTGAGCGGCTTCGAGCGATTAAAAAAACTAAGGCATACTATCAAAATGTCTTTCAAAAACTTGATAGTGACTTTTCCAGAACGATACGCAATCAATACGCATTTTCCCCAGATCTCCATTTACCAGACGACGACCTTCATGATCTAAGTGCTTTTTTCTTTTGGACATCATGGGCCGCTTCTACCGATCGACCAAATGACAATATCACGTACACCAATAATTGGCCACATGAGCCCTTAATAGACAACAAGCCTACCAGCAGTCTATTCCTATGGACTTTTCTAAGTATTGCATTCCTGTTATTCGGTATTGGTGTATTGGTTTGGTTTTATGCCATGCAATTCGACAACTGGCGAGATGATATAGTCCCGGCAGGAGGCCCCCCGCAGAAGGATGTATTTGCTGCAGTGACACCGACTCCGTCAATGCGGGCAACGGCCAAGTATTTTTGGGCCGTGACTGTACTCATTGCTGTGCAAGTAGCGCTTGGTGTGCTGACCGCTCATTACACGATTGAAGGGCAACACCTTTATGGTATTCCTCTGGCAAAAATCCTGCCATACGCCGTATCCAGAACCTGGCATACACAACTCTCGGTTTTATGGATCGCCACCACCTGGTTAGCAGCAGGTTTATATTTTGCTCCCATCATCTCTGGACACGAGCCAAAGTTCCAGCGCTTTGGGGTCAATTTCTTGTTTGTTTGCCTGCTGCTTATTATTGTCGGATCTTTTGCCGGAGAATGGTTGGGCATTCATCAATACTTCAAAGATTTGACTATGAATTTCTGGTTTGGGCATCAAGGCTATGAATATGTCGATTTGGGAAGGTTTTGGCAAATATTTTTAGCCCTTGGGTTGATCTTATGGTTGGTGCTGGTACTGCGTTCGCTATGGCCTGCTCTAAAAACAGCAGACAGTGAGTCGCTCATATGGTTATTGGCCATTTCTACTGCCGCCATTGGCCTGCTGTATCTGTCTGGATTAATGTGGGGAGAACACACCCACATTTCGATTATGGAGTACTGGCGTTGGTGGGTGGTCCATTTATGGGTTGAAGGTGTTTTTGAAGTATTTGCGACCACGGTTGTTGCCTATGTTATGGTCATGATGGGCTTGGTGCGCTCCGCAACTGCTGTCATGATGGTGTTGTTCGCATCCATTATTTTCTTGTGTGGTGGAGTGTTGGGCACCTTCCATCATTTATATTTCAGTGGCACCCCGATTGGGGTGATAGCTTTAGGCGCGGTTTTCTCGGCATTGGAAGTCGTCCCACTTGCCGTGATTGGATTTGAGGCCTATCACAACACCAAGATTGAACGGCAAGCGACTTGGCATCACAACTACCATTGGCCATTTATGTTCTTAGGAGCTGTATTATTTTGGAATCTGGTCGGTGCCGGAATACTTGGATTCTTCATTAATCCACCGCTGGCGCTCTACTACATGCAGGGTTTGAATACCACGGCCACCCATGCACATGCCGCATTATTTGGGGTGTATGGAATGCTGGGTATAGGGCTGATGCTCTTGTGTTTGAAAGGATTAACTGATAACGCTCGCTGGGATGACCGATTGCTTAAAATATCGTTTTGGTCTTTCAATATCGGCTTAGCGTTAATGTTGCTACTGTCGCTCTTTCCGATCGGAATATTGCAGACTTACCGAAGCTACACCTTTGGCTATCATGCGGCGCGATCAGCCGAATTCATGCACAGTGATCTGATTGAGTCTTTGGTGTGGTTGCGGGTGCCAGGAGATGCCATTTTTGGGGTCGGTGTGTTGGCGCTGTTGGCCTTTGTGTATAAGTTATATTTCGGGGTGCCTAACACCACGCCAGAGCATGGCCTAAGGGCAAGCGCCAATCGGCCTGCGTAGACGGTCGTTTGCGGGCGCAGAATCAGCCGTCCTGACCATCCACCCGCGGGCGCGTCAATATGGGGAAATAGAGCACTGTGAAAATCGTGAAGGCCACGATCCAGCAGAGCTGTGACAGCATCATCCAGAGCGCGTAGTGCTGCGGGAACAGCAGCGGACATGCGACCCGGAGTATCGCCCCGAAAAAGAGAATGCCAAAGGCTGGCACCAGAGCGGCGGGAGGGGAGCCGATCATCCGACCAGTGTGCCCCAGCGCAACACGCGACATCATCGCCAAGGTGATGGTGCCGATGCCACCATAGGCGAAAGCGTGGATGGCCACATATTTTGACAGACCCCAGAAATGGCTGCCGGCGAATAACAGGAAGCCCAGCGCGATGCTCCAGAGCGACAGGTACAGACTCCACAACAGCGGCTTTTGCCAAATCCCCCGCTGATTCCAACGCAGCAGCCGGAAGGCGTTAACGCCAAATAACAGCAGCGCCACATAGGCGGACAGCGCCGGACTACGCGCCACCAGCTCCGAGCCGAAAAAGACCAGAAACATCGCCAAGCTGGCGATATCGATCCATTGGGAGTTGTACGGAGCTGCGGGGTTATCCAAGCCACTCTCGATGAAGAAAGGCAGCAAGCGTCTGCCCATCATCATGATCAAGCCCACCACCACGTACAAGCCGCCGTAGATGCCCCAGTAAATGCCCTGCTCGACCACCGCAAAGGCACCGAGGTAGAACAGTGAATTGAAAACAAGCAGCAAAGTCAGCTTGCCCAAAATCGCCATCTGCTTCCACTGTTTGCTCTGGATCAATGGCCGCCCCACAGCGACACACAAACTGGCGAGGAACAGTGTATCGAAGAGACCGGCCACCGAGAGCAGCCCACAGACCAGCGCCACCCGCCCCACCAACCACAGGGCGACCAGCGCCGCCAGTGTCGGACCGCGGGTGGTTTGTATGCCGGTCCAGTTGCGCACAGCGGTCAGCAGAAAGCCGGCGATCACAGCGAGGCTGTAGCCGTAGATCATCTCGTGGGCATGCCATTGGAAACTGGAAATGCCCTGTAGCGGCAATACCACATGAGCGGGATAAACTGCCGCCCACAGCACGATGGCAAGGACAGCAAAGATGCCAGCACTTAGGAAGAAGGGGCGAAAGCCCAGTGCTAGTAGTGGCATGGCTGGTGTCTCCTCGCTACGGCTCTGATTAGGGGGTTACTGGGCATTCTAACTGGAGATGCTGGCATATCCGCCCCCCAACTGCCAACCAATAGTCCGCAGTAGCGGCGGCGGCACCGCTGGTCTTCGGGCTGCGGTGGATCGGGGGGCTGGGGTGGGGGTGGTGATGCTGCTGGGGCTGGTGCCGCTGGGGCTGGCTTGGCCGCTTAGGAGGGGGTGTTGCGGGGGAGCTAGGGGCTGCTAGCCGTCCTGGCCGTCCACCCGCGGGCGCGTCAATATGGGGAAATAGAGCACTGTGAAAATCGTGAAGGCCACGATCCAGCAGAGCTGTGGCAGCATCACGCCTTTAATCGATTTGAATGTCAAGCCTTGGTTATAGGTTTACTCGTTTAACCATTCCAATGCATCGCTTTCATGATCAAAAAATTGGATTTCACCTGCAATAAACAAAGACCCTAGTTTTGCGAGAAAGTTGCCACATCTGATATAGCCATAGATTGCGACTTTGTGAAACTTCTTGCCATGTTTTAATCCAAGTCTGAAGTCATCCCATAATGCCCTAAGCTCCCAACCATCAAGTTCAGTGATATCCATAAAGAGCTTTATTTGAGGGTCTTTAACAGTCGATAGCGCTGAATCAATCACCGGTGTTAGCGCCACATAGTCCTGATGTGTGAGTTTCCCTTGAGATTTGATAGAGATCAAACAGTCACTTTCAAGTCTTTCAGTATCGATTGATAAGCCGCGTTTTTGTGTTTCCATCTTCATATCCTCTTTTTATAATTAGATCATGCCACGCTTGGGGACGAACAGGGATGAACAAATCCTATCATATAGAGGGGTAGGGAGTATCAGCCGTCCTGGCCATCCGACCGGTGTGTCCCAGCGAGACGCACGACATCCCACTGCTGGGGCCACGCATCCCGGCAAACACCCTGCGGTGCCTCTGGGCCATTGAGATCAAGCGCACGACCGCACCGACGCTGAGCCGTGGCCTGCGGCAGGCCTACGATGACATCAAGCCGGATCGTACCTTTATCGTCTATGGGGGCGATGAACGCTACCCCAAGGGTGGGGGTGTGGAAGTTATTAGCTTGCGGGAGATGGCTGAGGAACTGGTCGCACTCTCCGAGGTGGGGTGAGAAGGGCAAGGATTCTAATCGCCTAATGCCTTCGCCTATCACGATTCTGGCTGGAGGTTAGAGTCGGTATGGTGATGCTGCTGAGGCTAGTGCCCGTGCCGCGCTTTTGCCCTTAATTGCTGCCCTAGAGTTTTCAGACACTGCTGCGCGCGCCCCCCACCTCCCGCACTCCACCCTCTCCCGCCACCAACAAACAGTCCGCCTTTCTCCGCGCAAACACCCCATTTCCAACCACCCCAGGCAGCTGGTTCAGCTCCTCATCCAACACCTCTGGCTCGCCAAAACCCAAGCCCCTAACATCCAGTATCTGATTCCCGTTATCCGTCGTATATCCGGCCCGCAGCTCCGGCGCCCCGCCCAAGCCCTGCAAAGCCCGCTCCACCACTCCCCGCGCCATCGGCAGCACTTCCACCGGCAAGGGGAAAGCCCCCAGCCGCTCCACCACCTTGCCCTCATCCACCAAGCACAGGAACTCCCGCGAGGCGCTGGCGATGATCTTCTCGCGCAGCAAAGCCCCACCGCCGCCCTTGATCAGCCGCAGCTCTCTATCGGCCTCGTCGGCACCGTCCACATAAACAGACAGCTCCCCTGCCTCATTCAAATCGACCACGTCGATGTCGTGTTCGCGCAACAGCTCGGCGCTGGACTCCGAGGCCGCCACGGCACCGGCAACGCGCAGTTCGGATGCGGCCAATGCCAAGATGAAATGGCACACTGTCGAGCCGCTACCCACGCCCAATACGGTGTCTGGAACCACTTTGTCGCGCAGCCACTCGACGGCGGCGGCGGCGACAGCCTGTTTCTGTGCTTCGCGATCCAAAGCGGTATCTCTCTATGCAGTGCGGCACAGATACCCATTATATATGAGCTTCAGCCAATCGGCACATGGCGCTAAACCAGTCTACGCCGCACAGAGCGACAGCTGTCAAGCCGCAGACAACATGCTCCCCCATAAACCCCTCATCTGCACCGAATAAATGGCTTATTCGCCGCAATATATGCGGTGAATATTGCTATTTCGGTGGTTGGGGGCTATAATCACCGCAGGAGGTGTGATCATGTCCTTCAAAGACGCACCACTTGACGCAGCAAAAGTCCGCGCATCTAGTGCGAGCCACGCCCACATTGATCACGATGGCCTGCGACGGCGCCAGCGTTCGGTACTCAACTGGATGCAGGATCATTCGAACCCAGTGACCACATCGATATATGCCGAGCTGGCCAAGTGCTCAACGGACACGGCGCTACGCGATATCCGTGAGTTGCTGGCAAGCGGCTGGCTGGCTAAGAACCAAGGCGGTGGCCGCAGCACTAGCTATCGCCTTGAAAAGCGCACCAACGCGACTATGCAGACCCCCCATGATGTCGTCTTGCGGCCTGAGGAAGCGGCAGCATCGGCAGTAGAAGCCTATAGAAAGCGCATCATCGCCGCCGAGCGGGTCTACGATGTTGCCAATCGCACGCCGGTGCACGAAGCCCCGCTGCTCTCGCAGCGCCTCGGCAACACCGTGCTGCTCAAACGCGAAGACCTGCAGCCGGTGTTCTCTTTCAAGCTGCGCGGTGCCTATAACAAAATCGCCTCGTTGCCAGCGGCCAAGCGACGGCGCGGCGTCGTCGCCGCCTCGGCGGGCAACCACGCCCAAGGTGTGGCGCTGGCCGCCGACCGGCTCGGCATCGCGGCCACCATCGTCATGCCCAAGGGCACCCCGCGCATCAAGATCGATGCGGTGCGCGCACGCGGTGCCACCGCGGTACTGCACGGCGACTTCTACGAGCAGGCCTCCGAGCACGCCCGCAAGCTGGCCGCCACCAGCGGTGCCTGCTTCATCCCACCCTACGATGATGCGACCGTCATCGCCGGTCAAGGCACCATCGGCCGCGAAATCGACGAGCAGTGCCCCAGGGGTGAGGATGCGCCCGATGCTGTCTTCGTGCCGGTCGGCGGCGGCGGCGTGCTGGCTGGCATCGCCGCCTGGCTGCATCTGAGCCGCCCGGAAATCGAGGTCTACGGCGTCGAGCCGCAGGATGCCGCCTGCCTCGCCGCTGCGCTGGCCGCCGGCCGCCGTGTCAAGCTCGCGGAGGTGGGGGTCTTCGCCGAGGGCGCGGCGGTGGCCCAAGTGGGGCGCGAGCCCTTCCGCGTCGTGCGTGCGGCCAAGGTGGCCGGGGTGCTGACGGTCAGCACTGACGAGATCTGCGCCGCTGTCAAGGACATCTTCGACGACACCCGCTCGCTGGCCGAGCCCTCCGGCGCACTGGCGCTGGCCGGCCTCAAACGCTTCGTCGCCGAGCGCGGCTGCAGCGGGCAGCGCTTGCTGGCCCTGCACAGCGGTGCCAACCTCAACTTCGACCGCCTCGCCACCATCGCCGAGCGCGCCGAGCTGGGCGAACGCCGCGAGGCCGTGATGTCGGTCGCCCTGCCGGAGGAAAACGGTGCCTTCCTGCGCTTCTGCCACTGCCTCGGCGAGCGCAACATCAGCGAGCTGAACTACCGGCGTAGCGATGGCCGCATCGGGCAGCTCTTCGTCGGCCTGACGGTGGACGAGCGCGAGGGCGAGGATGTGCGCGCCGAGATCCGCCAAGAGCTGCGCGATCAAGGCTTCGCCGTCAATGACCTGAACGACAACGAGCTGGCCAAGCAGCATGTGCGGCATATGATCGGCGGCGCACGGCAGCTCGAAGATGAGGTGCTGTATCGGGTGCAGTTTCCGGAGCGCCCGCAGGCCCTGCTGGACTTCCTGTCGGGGCTGGCACCGGACTGGTCCGTCACCCTGTTCCACTACGGCTCGCAGGGTGCCACCTACGGCCAAGTCTTGATCGGCCTGCAAGTGCCCAAGCGACAGCGGGGGCGGCTGCGCAAATGCTTGTCGCGCATCGGCTTCCCCCACCACGAGGAAACCGACAACGCCGCCTATCAGGACTTCCTCGGCGAGCAGGCGATGCCCCCAAGTCTTGATCGGTCTGCAAGTGCCCAAGCGGTAGCGAGGGCGCTTCCCCCACTACGAGGAAACCGACAACACCGCCAATCAAAACGTCCTCGGCGAGCGGGCGCCCCTGTGAGGAAGATAGCCCGATAGACCGCTAGCGCGTCGCTGGCCACCAGCGCAGCCGACGCTCGGTCGCCACGCCGTCCAAGGCGGCATCCCAAGGCTGGCTCGCCAGCGCTGGCAGCTCCTGTAACTGGTGCGCCAAGCCCAAGCGCAGAGGGCCGGAAGCCGCCGCCAAACTGCGGTCGTAGAAACCGCCGCCGCGTCCGAGCCGCCCGCCGCTGCGGTCGAAGGCCACCAGCGGCACCAACAGCAAGTCCAAGCGCCGCACCGAACAGCGCGCCCCCCGCGGCTCGCGCAGACCGAAGCGGTTCAGCCGCCAGCGCCCGTGCGGTCGCCAGCGTGCGAAGCGCAGGGTCTCACCAGCCAGCGTCGGCAGATAGCAGCGTCGACCGCGGCGGTGGACGGCGCGCAAGAAGGGTGCCGGGTCGATCTCGCCATCGGCGGCAGCATAGGCTCCGATGCGGTGGTACCGGCCGCGGCGCAGGCGGCGAGTCAAGCGCAGGGCGAGCTGGCGGGCGTGGCGGCGCTGGCACCACACCGGCAGTGCGCGGCGAGCGGCACGCAGGGCGGTGCGCTGTGGGGCGGGGGCAAGCGGGGCATCAGGCATGGTGACGGGACGCGCCGTTATGGGGCGATCTAAGCAGTGACCCAAGAGCCGCGAGAGATGGCAACCACCGCATCGGGGGCAAGCGTGCCGAAAGCACTGGCGACAGGTGGACTCCCCACGCAAGCCGCTGGCAGCTAGACCCTTGAACCCATAGGTTCAAGGCGGGGCCCACCGAACACGCGATCTGGCTTCCCGCTTCGAGGCGGGCTTGCGCTCCTGCGCGCTGGCAGTTCCCCTTAAGCAATGCTTAACGGTCCGAGGGACTAAGTCGCCTGGCGCGCATCGCAGGGAGCCACGTCCGGATTATACGCTCTCAAACGCCGTCAGTTGATGACCTGCGCCTTGATGTGCTGGCTGCGCTTGAGCACGGCATCCAGCTTGGCGTTGATGCGCTTGAGCGGGTCGGAGAGGTCGGCACCCGGCAGCCCTGCGGCCTGTAACAGCTCATGGCTGATGTTGATGGCCGCCTGCACGGTGATTTCGTCGCGCTCGCTGAGCTGGCCGGCATCGCTGATGTGCTGCATCTGCGAATCCAAGTAGCGAGCCGCTTCTTCCAAGGCCGCGACCTGCTGCGGCGGGCAGCTGACCTGGTACTCGGTGCCGAGGATGAACACCGAAATGGTTTTGGGAGTATTGCTCACAAGCTTTGCTCCAATTGCTTCAGGCGCCCGATCAGCTGGTCGAGATGCGCGCCCACCTTCTGCTGGCGGGCTTGCAGCCGCCGCACCTCCACCGCCTCGCTACCGCCGTGCAAGTCCTTGTTTTCCCGCTCCAAATGCCGACACAACTTAACCAGCAAGTCAACTTTCTTCTCCAGCTGCTCCATTGCGCGGAGCTCGGGAGGCTGTGGCTGGCGCGTCGACGGTGGCATGGCGACAGGCTGATTTCCTAAAGACTAGGTGTAGAATATTAAGCCAAGTCTCGGTAGGTGGTCAAATTAGCCCGCAGCCTGCGGCAACCGACCTACCCGAGCTTGATCCGAGGATTCCCCAATGTCCGCCGACGGCCCTTCCGGGCAGACGATTCTGCGCTACCTGCGCCTTAGCCCCGCGCCCCTAGATACGACAGCCTTGGCCGCAGCGCTCGGTGTCGACGGCGACAGCGCGCTAGACGCGCTGGAACGGCGACTGGACACTCTGGTGCGCGCCGGCACCCTGCGGCGCGAGGCCGATGACACACTGCAGCTCGGCCATCAAGCTGGTGACGCTGCCCGCCACGGCATCGTCCAAGGCAGTCGCGGTACCCGTGGCGGCGGCGCGGTGCAGCTGGACGACGGTCGCCGCTGGGCGCTGTCGGCCGAAGAGATGGCCGTGGTCTTCCACGGTGACGAGGTCATGGTGGAGCGCAGCGGTGGCATCGCGCGCGGCGGCGGCCTGCCACAGGCCACAATCACGACGCTGCGGCAACGCCATACCCACCAGCTGGCCGGGCGCTGCCGACATGTCGGTCGGGCGCTGACACTGGAGCCGGACGACCCCCGCAACGGGCATCTGCGGCTGCGGCTCATCACTGGCGACACCGCAAAGCCGGCGGACGGCGCTCTGGTGCGCGCCGAGGTGGTGACGGCCCCGCAGCCGGGACGCGCCGGGAGCTGCCAGCTGCGCGAGCTGCTCGGCGAGTCACGCGACGCGCCGACGGCGGCTTCGGTGGCGGCGCTGAACCATCAGCTGCGCAGCGAATGGCCGCCGGAAACTCAGGCCGAGGCACAGGCGCTACCAGCGGCACCGACAGCGGTGGACAAGGCGCAGCGAGTCGATCTGCGCGCACTGCCCTTGGTCACCATCGACGGCGAGGACGCCCAAGATTTTGACGATGCGGTGTACGGTGTCGCCGAAGCCGACGGCAGCTTCAAGCTGTGGGTGGCCATCGCTGATGTCTCGCACTATGTGCGCCCGGGCACAGCGCTGGATGCCGAGGCCGCCGCCCGCGGCACCTCGGTCTATTTCCCCAACAAAGTGCTGCCGATGCTGCCCGAGGCGCTATCCAACGGGCTGTGTTCGCTGCGTCCGGAGCAAGACCGCCTGTGCTTGGCCTGCGAGCTGCACATCGACGGCGACGGCCAGCTGCAGGACTTCGACTTCTTCGAGGGCGTGATGCGCTCGCAGGCGCGACTGCGCTACGGCGGCGTGGCCGCCTTCTTGGACAGCGGCAGCGGCGGCGAGGCTCTGCCCGCCGGAGTCGGCGACTCGTTGCGCGCCCTGCACGCCCTCTACCGTTGCCTGCTCGCCGCCCGCCAGCAGCGCGGCGCGGTGGACTTCGAGCGGCCGGAGCTGACGCTGCGTATCGGTGCTGGCGGGCGCGTGGACGGCATCGACGCGCTACACCGCAACGATGCCCACCGGCTGATCGAGGAGAGCATGCTGTGCGCCAATGTCGCCACCGCACGGCTGTTGCGCGAGCAGGGCTTGCCCGCGCTGTACCGGGTGCACGACCGCCCCAGCGATGATGCCTTGGCGACGCTGCGGGGCAGCTTGCAAGAGCTGGGGCTCAGCCTCGGCGGTGGCAACGCCACCCAAGGCTTGGACTTCCAGCGCCTACTCGACAAAGTCGCAGATGACGAGCGCCGGGAAGTGGTACAGACCCTGCTGCTACAAGCCATGAGCCGAGCCGCCTATCACAGCGAGAACATCGGCCATTTCGGCCTCAACTACCCTGCCTACACACACTTCACCTCGCCGATACGCCGCTATCCCGATCTGCTGGTGCACCGCGCGCTGCGCTTCCTGCTGCGGCGTCGGGACGGCGGCTCCGGGCGGCACCTGCGCCGCCAGCCACAGGCCGAGGCCATCACACGGCAGGCCATCTATCCCTATGACGGCGCGGCGATGGCTGGCCTCGGACAGGAATGCTCACAGGCCGAGCGACGCGCCGACGAGGCGATGTGGGACTGCGAGAAGCAGCTGGTGTGTGAGTATCTGCGCGGGCATCTGGGCGACGAGTACGACGGCATCGTCAACGGTGTCATCTCTGGCGGACTGTTTGTGCAGCTGAGCGGGCTGCCAGTCTCTGGCTTCGTGCAGGTGCGGCGGCTGGGTGCCGAGTATTTTCAATACGATGCGGTGCGGCACACGCTCAGCGCTCAACGCAGCGGGCAATGCTACGCGGTGGGGACGCGGATGCGGGTGCAACTGACAGCGGTGGATACCGAACAGCGGCGCATTGATCTGGATCCGGTCGGTGTACAGCAGCAGCGTTCCGGGCAGCGCCGTGGGTACCGGGGCAAGCGGCGGGCTTGGCGATGAACGATCGGGGACGGCTAGGCGGCGGGCACGGAGCTGGACGAGGAGGCTCGAGCAGTGGCGGCCCGAGGCGCTACGACGGCGGCGGCGGACAGCGCGGCAGCTACGGGGCACAGCGCGGGCGCGATGACCGGCGCGGTGGTGAAGGCGGCTACGGTAGGCGCGACTCAGCGCCATGGCAGCGCGACGGGCGCGGCGGCGAGGGTGGCGGGCGACGCTACGGCGGCGGACAGCGCGGTGGCTACGGGGCACAGCGCGGGCGCGATGACCGGCGCGGTGGCGAAGGCGGCTACGGCAGGCGTGACTCAGCGCCATGGCAGCGCGACGGGCGCGGCGGCGAAGGTGGCGGGCGACGCTACGGCGGCGGCGGACAGCGCGGTGGTTACGGGGCACAGCGCGGGCGCGATGACCGACGCGGTGGCGAAGGCGGCTACGGCAGGCGCGACTCAGCGCCATGGCAGCGCGGCGGCGAAGGTGGCGGGCGACGCTACGGCGGCGGCGGACAGCGCGGTGGTTACGGGGCACAGCGCGGACGCGATGACCGGCGCGGTAGTGAAGGCGGCTACGGCAGGCGCGACTCAGCGCCATGGCAGCGTGGCGGCGAGGGTGGCGGGCGACGCTACGGCGGCGGCGGACAGCGCGGTGGTTACGGGGCACAGCGCGGGCGCGATGACCGACGCGGTGGTGAAGGCGGCTACGGCAGGCGCGACTCAGCGCCATGGCAGCGCGACGGCGGCGGCGGACAGCGCGGTAGCTATGGGGCGCAGCGCGGGCGCGATGACCGGCGCGGTGGTGGAGGCGGCTACGGCAGGCGCGACTCAGCGCCATGGCAGCGCGACGGGCGCGGCGGCGAAGGCGGCGGGCAGCGCTACGGCGGGGGCGGGCAGCGCGGTGGTTACGGGGCACAGCGCGGGCGCGATGACCGGCGCGATGGCGGTCGGGATGCGCGACACCGAGACGATCCAGCCCTGCGCCCAATACGGTGGGCCAACCGAGGCGGCGAAGCGGCGGGAGCATCGTCCTCGGGCACGACCAAACCGATGCAGAGGGCACGGCATTCGGGTAGCGAAACGGCTGGGTGGCTCTACGGTCGCCATGCCGTGACGGCGGCGCTGGCAGCGCGGCCGGAGGCGGTGGAAGAACTCGTACTGAGCGAGGGCAGCGAGGGCAACGCCGCCCTACAAGAAAAAGCCGTAGCAGCCAACATCACCGTGCGCACCATACCGCGCCGCGAGCTGGATCTGCTGTTGCGTGACAGCCGCCACCAAGGGGTGGCCGCCCGCTGTCCGCCACCAGCAACACGCGGCGACAGCTGGCTGGCGGCACTACTGGCCGAGGGCGGCGATCCCCTGTTGCTGGTGCTGGACGGGGTGCTCGACCCCCACAACTTAGGCGCCTGCCTGCGCAGCGCCGACGCCGCTGGCGCAAAGGCCGTGATCGTGCCGCGCAGTCGCACGGCACCACTGTCGCCACTGTGCTGCAAAGCTGCCAGCGGGGCCGCCGAGAGCGTGCCACTGGTCGCCGCCGCCAACTTGGTGCGCAGCTTGGAAACGCTCAAGGAGGCCGGACTGTGGCTGGTCGGGGCGGAAGCAGAAGCCACAGAGGACTTCCGTCAACTGGAGATGGGCAGCGGCGGCTTGGTCTTAGTACTTGGCGGCGAGGGTCGCGGCCTGCGCCAGCTGACGCGGCAACGCTGTGATCTACTCGGACGTTTGCCGATGGCCGGGCAGGTGCCCAACCTCAATGTCTCGGTCGCCGTCGGTATCTGCCTATTCGAGGCCGCACACCAGCGGCAAGCCAACAGCGCTCAGCGCCTCAGCCCAAGCACTTAGCCAATTCGAAAGGAATCGACACAACGCTCAGCGGCATATTGATAATGGCGGTGCTAAATTTCACAATGGAAAGAGAAACCGCACCCTTTAGCCCCAAAACTATAGTGCGGTCTAGCACATTGGCAAAGGTGACGGCGATGCATTGCGCCGATGTCTGCTGGCTCTTCAGGCTATCCTCGGGGACCTGCTCGAGCTGCGCCGAGATCCTGCGGACCTGCCCGGAGATATTGTCGACTTTCGCATTGAGCTGATTGACCCCCTGCGAGAGATCTTGGATCGTTCCAGAGAATCCCCCAGACCTGGAATCGAGCCGACCGAGCTGCTTCGAGAGATCTTGGATATCCTTAGAGAGTCCCCCGACGCTCTCATCGACGCCCACAGCGATGCCCTCGATTCCCGCGATTCCCGCGATGAGTTCCTCGGCAATGCCATCGACTCCTTCGGCGAGTTCCTCGACTCCCGCGGCGACCCCCTCCAGTTCGCCAGAGATTTGGGCGACTGGACCAATAGACCCACAACCCGCAACGAAAACGACCAACGCCAAGCACAGCGTGTGAATCACTCGAACCGATATAGACATAAGTACTCTAGCTTCTCGCCCCTTACTGCTGGTTAAATTGCTACTATCTAGGGTGCAATTAGATGGGGTTCCTATTATATACGCTTAAATTAATGACAGCCCTCTACGACCTCTATTACACGGGCCACGGCGATGGAGAGCGTTATCTGCTTGGGCAATCCGGTCGGCCATTGCTGGTGGTGCTGGCTCTGAATCCCAGCACCGCCAGCCGCGAGCGCAGCGACCTGACGGCAACCAAGATCGAGCGCATCAGCCGCGCGGCCGGCTGGGGCGGCTTCGCCATCTGTAACCTCTATCCCCTGCGCGCCACCCAACCTCGGGAGCTGCCCCTCAAGGCCGATCCCGAGCTGCTGCGGTGCAACCGGCAGCATATGCTCGCCACGGCTCGCCGCGCCGGGGTTGGGCTGAGCCTGTGGGCGGCATGGGGCGCTGGCATCTCGCAGCGACCATGGCTGTGGCAAGCCTTGGCGCAACTGGCCGCCGCCGTGGCACCGCTGGAACCCTGCTGGCTACGCTACGGCCCGCCGACGCGGGACGGCCATCCGCGCCACCCGTCGCGGGTGGGCTACGGCGACAGGCTGGAGGGCTTTGATTTGGCCGGGTATTGCGAGCAGCATCGATAAATCACGCCGATGCCAAAGTGCCACGCTAATTGGACAATCCCCCCACCATACCGTACAGTGAACAGCTGATAACGCTCCCAATATTGTAGGGATTCGCCGTGAGCCAGCCTTTCGTCTCGGTGCTGATGGGCTCCGACTCGGATTGGCCAACCGTGGGCGCGGCCATCGCCGTGCTGCGCCAGCTGCAGATTCCCTTCGAGGCGCGCATCCTCTCGGCACACCGTACCCCCCAAGCGCTGGTCGACTACCTCGCCGACGCCGAGGAACGCGGTGCCGCCGTACACATCGCCGCCGCCGGCATGGCCGCACACTTGGCCGGGACGGTGGCCGCACACAGCCAACGCCCGGTTATCGGGGTGCCGCTGGAGAGCGGCCTCGGCGGCCTCGACGCACTGCTCGCCACAGTGCAGATGCCCGCCGGAGTGCCGGTGGCAACCATGGCCGTCGGTCGAGCCGGTGCCGCCAATGCCGCCTGGCTGGCGGCACGCATCCTCGCCCTCGGCGACGAGGCACTGGCGACGCAACTGAAAGCGGCACTCAAGGCGGCATCCGCAAAGGTCTCAGCGCACGACCGCGCCCTGCAGGAAAAGCTGCGCAAGGAGGCGGGAGAAGCACCCGGCGAGTCACCCACGGGCACGGTGTGAGCGCCAAGCAAACGCTGCGCATCGCCGCCGATGTGCTGCACGCGGGCGGCCTCGTCGCCTACCCCACCGAGGGGGTTTGGGGGCTGGGCTGCGACCCGGAAGACGCGGTGGCAGTGGTGCGGCTGTTGCGCCTCAAGCGCCGTAGCGCTGAGCGCGGGCTGATCTTAATCGGTGCCGACAGCGAGCAGTTCCAGCCATATCTGAGCGGCCTGCCAACGGCTCTGCAGGAGCGCTTCCAAGCGGCACAGTCGCACGGTACCACCTGGCTGGTGCCGGACAACGGCACCGCGCCGCCGTGGATTCGCGGCCGCCACCAGAGCGTCGCCCTGCGCGTCACCACCCACCCCCAAGCGGCGGCGCTGTGCCGCTTGTTCGGCGCACCGCTGGTCTCCACCTCGGCCAACACCACCGGTGCCCGCGCACCGCGCCACGCCTTCCAAGCGCGGCGGCTGTTCCGCCGACGCACCGCAGTCTATCTGCTGCCCGGCCCGCTCGGCGGGCGCGACGGGCCGACGCCGATCACCGATCTGGACACCGGAGCCGTACTACGCCGTGGCTGAGACACTCGCTCCATCGGTGCCGTTGGAGACGGCGCTGAGCTGGTTGAAGACTTGGCGCGACCGCCTGTGCACAGCGCTGGAGGAGGTCGATGGCGGCCAGCACTTCCAGCCCGAGCACTGGCGACGCGAAGAGGGTGGCGGCGGCGAGTCGCGACTGCTTGAGGGCGGTGGCGTGTTCGAGAAGCTCGGCGTCAATTACTCACACATCTGGGGCGAGCAGCTGCCGGATGCCGCCAGCACCGGGCGGCCAGCGCTGGTCGGGACACCGTTCCATGCAGCTGGCGTGTCGCTGGTGGCGCATCCCCAAAACCCCTATGTGCCAGCCTGCCATGCCAATCTTCGCGTGTTCAGCGCGGAGCCGACGAGCGGTGCGGCCTGGTGGTTCGGAGGCGGCTACGATCTGACACCCTGCTACGGCTTCGCCGAGGACTGCCGCCATTGGCACGCCGCCGCACGCACGGCCTGCGCTCCCTTCGGCGAGACGGTTTACCCGCGCTTCAAACGCTGGTGTGACGAGTATTTCCAGCTGCCGCACCGGGGCGGCGAGACGCGCGGCATCGGCGGCCTGTTCTTCGACGACCTCAACGAGTGGGGTTTCGAGCGCTGCCTCGGCTTTGTCCAGAGCATCGGTGATAGCTTCTTCGAGGCCTATCTACCGCTGGTGCGCCGCCGCCGCGACACCCCCTACGGCGAGCGCGAGCGCAACTTCCAAGCCCATCGGCGCGGGCGCTACGCCGAGTTCAACCTGCTGTGGGATCGCGGCACACGCTTCGGCTTGCAATCCGGCGGTCGCACCGAGTCGATCCTGATGTCGCTGCCGCCGTCGGCTCGCTGGACGCGGCAGCCCGCCATCAAGATCGACGGGCCAGAGGCGCGGCTGGAGGCGGAATTCCTCGCCCCCCGCGACTGGCTGCAAGAAGAAGAGCCCCTAGGAGAGCATCATGGCTGAGCGCTACGCCGTCTTCGGCAACCCCATAGAGCACAGTTTGTCGCCGCGCATCCACGCCGCCTTCGCGCACTCGCTCGGCGACTCCATCGAGTACGACAGCCAGCTGGTGGCGTTGGACGGCTTCGATGAGGCGGTGCGCAACTTCTTTGACAGCGGCGGCAAGGGCCTCAATATCACCCTGCCATTCAAGCGCAACGCCTTAATCTGCGCCGACGAGCTGAGCGGGCGCGCACTGCAGGCCGGGGCTGTCAACACGCTGAGTCCAGCAGGGGATGGTCGGGTGCGCGGTGACAACACCGACGGTGCTGGCCTGATGCGCGATCTCAGCCGCAATCTCGACTGGCAAGTGACCGACAAACAGGTGCTGGTGATCGGGGCTGGCGGGGCGGTGCGCGGCGTACTCGAGCCGCTGTTGCTGGAGGATCCGGCGCTGGTGGTCTTGGTCAATCGCACACCGTCACGGGCGCAGGAGCTAGAGGAGGATTTCGCCAATATCGGCCCCATCACCGTGCGCGATTTCGAGGCGCTGACGCTGGCGAATCTGCAATTCGAGCTGATCATCAACGGCACCAGTGCGGGCCAGACGGACGAGCTGCCGCCCCTGTCCGAGGAGCTGCTATTGCCGGGCGGGCACTGCTACGACATGCAATACGGTACCGCTGCTCAGCCCTTCCTGCGTTGGGGTCAGGCGCAGGGCGGCACCGTCAGCGACGGCCTCGGGCTACTGGTGGAGCAAGCGGCGGAGTCCTTCAAGCTGTGGCGCGGCGTGGAGCCGGATACCGCCCCGGTGCTGGCCGAGCTGCGCCGAGAGCAGGCCGCGGCATGAGTGCCAGCGAGGGTCGCGTGGGCGACGCGGCAAAACCCAAGCGGCGCTTTATCGCCGGGGCCATCTGCCCCGAGTGTGGGGCGGAGGATCGCATCGCCCTGTTAGCTGCGCCGGAGGGCGGCCTGCCAGCCTTGGAGTGCGTCGCCTGCGGGCTGCACAAAGTGCTGGACGAGATGATGGGCGATGCACCAGACGGAAAACAGCCAGACAACCCGGCGGATGTGGTGCGGTGGGTGGAGGCGAAGTGAGGGGGGATGGCGGGCGAGCCATGGAGCCAGCAGGAGAATGAGGCGATCGTGGCTGATTACTTCGCCATGTTGCTCAAGGAGTTGAGCAAGGAGAAATACTCCAAGACAGCGCATCGGGAGAGTTTGCAGAAATTGGTGCAGCGGTCAAAAAAATCTATCGAATATAAGCATATGAATATATCCGCTGTGATGGTGCAGCTAGGGCAACCTCATCTGATGGGCTATACGCCGCGGGGAGGCGCACATTACCAACAAAGTTTGCGGGGTGTGGTGCGGGAATATTTAGACTCAGCACAAGGCCGCCAATTAGAGAGCGCTATGTATCAATGGGCCACTGATATCACTCCAGCTATCAAAGTGGCTGCTAGCGCACAGGTGCTACGGTTGACTAAGCCCCCTGTTTTCAATATTGCCGAGCAAAAAGCACGCTATTTAGTGCCTCAGAAAATAAATAAAAATTACCTATTAATCGAGGCGATGAACCATGCGGTGGGGGCAGCTGGCGAAGCGCTGGTATTAGAGCATGAACGCAAGGCCTTGCATGACAGCGGGCTAACTCATTTGGCCAAGCAAGTGGAACATGTCGCCCAAACGCAGGGGCCGAGTGCTGGTTATGACATACGCTCATACGACAAGCATGGCAAAGAGAAGTGGATTGAAGTCAAGACCACCCGGTTGGGCATACGCACACCATTTTTCATCACCAGCAATGAACTGAGCACCTCCAAAGAGCACAGCGATAGTTATTGGCTCTATCGCGTTTTTAAATTGACCCAGGACACCGCCTCGCCACAGCTGTACACGCGCCCCGGCGCTGTCGATGTATGGGCTGACTTGCAAGCCGAAGTGTATCGTAGCGGCAATCGGGTTGCCGCAAATCCTTAGTCAAAAAGGAATCTCGCCCAGCCTAAGCCCCACCCCCCGAAAACGCCCGCGCATGGTGGGCGATATGCTCCCCAATAAAGCTCGCCACAAAGTAATAGCTGTGGTCATAGCCCTCCTGCAGGCCTAAGGTTAAAGCCTGCCCCGTCGTATCGCAGGCCGCGCGCAAAGTTTGGGGCTGTAATTGTCCCGCCGCTAAAAACTCGTCCGCTGTGCCTTGGTCCACCAATAGCGGTGGGCAGCTTTTGCCGCTCTTGATCAACTCCACCACATCCCAATCGCGCCACGCTGTGCGGTCATCTCCCAAATAACCGCTCAAAGCTTTATGCCCCCAGTCGCACGCGCTGAGGTGGCAGATCGGTGCAAAGGCAGAAACCGCACGATAGCGCCCCGGATTGCGCAGCGCCAAGAGCATCGCTCCGTGTCCACCCATGGAAAATCCCATGATCCCCTGTTGGCTCATGTCGGCGGGGAAATGCGCGGCCACCAATGCCGGTAACTCCTCGCTGACATAGCTGAACATGCGGTAATGACCACTCCACGGCGCGACTGTGGCATCGACATAAAAACCGGCGCCAGTGCCGAAGTCGTAGGCCTCATCCTCGCCAGCGATGCCCGCTCCCCGCGGGCTGGTGTCGGGTGCGACGACAATCACTCCGTGCTCGGCGGCGTGGCGCTGGAATCCACCCTTGATGGTGAAGTTCTCTTCAGTGCTGGTCAGGCCGGACAGCCACCAGATCACCGGCACTTTGTCACCCGCCTCGGCCTGTGGCGGCACATAGACCGAAAAGCGCATCGGTGTGTTGACGCTGTGCGACTCGTGCCGGTAAATGCCCTGGATGCCGCCGAAGCTTTTATTGCTGCTGATGGTCTCCACCGCTAAAACACCACGACGCTGCGGATGGATTCGCCAGCGTGCATCAAGTCGAAAGCCCGGTTGATGTCGGCGAGCGGCATGGTGTGGGTGATCATCGGGTCGATTTGTATTTTCCCCTCCATATACCAATCGACGATTTTGGGGACATCGCTACGGCCGCGCATGCCGCCAAAAGCGGTGCCGCGCCACACGCGGCCGGTCACCAATTGAAATGGCCGGGTGCTGATCTCCTGTCCCGCACCGGCGACCCCGATGATGACCGACTCCCCCCAGCCCTTGTGGCAACATTCCAACGCTTGGCGCATGGTCTCGACATTGCCGATGCACTCAAAACTGAAATCCGCACCGCCGCCGGTCAAATCCACCAGATATGCTGTCAAATCGCCGTCGGCTTCCGCCGCATTGACAAAATGTGTCATGCCGAATTGCTCGGCCAATTCGCGTCGGTCCGGATTGATATCGACGCCGACAATTTGGTTCGCCCCGGCGAGGCGCGCACCCTGCACCACATTCAAGCCGATGCCGCCCAAACCGAACACCACCACATTGTCGCCGGGCTTGACTTTGGCGGTGTTGATGACCGCACCGATGCCAGTGCTCACCCCGCAACCGATGTAACAGACTTTGTCGAAAGGCGCGTCTGGACGAATCTTCGCCACCGCAATTTCTGGCAAGACAGTGTGGTGAGCAAAGGTGGAGGTGCCCATGTAGTGGTAGATGGGCTCGCCACCCAATGAAAAACGGCTGCTACCGTCGGGCATCAACCCTTGGCCCTGTGTCGCTCGAATCGCTTGGCACAGATTGGTTTTGCCGCTGGTGCAGTAGTCGCACTGCCGGCATTCCGGCGTATAGAGCGGGATGACATGATCGCCCTCGCGCAGTGAAGTCACGCCCGTGCCAACCGCCACCACCACACCGGCACCTTCGTGGCCGAGGATGGCTGGGAAAATGCCCTCCGGGTCGGCACCGGACAAGGTGAAGGCATCGGTATGGCATACACCGGTCGCCTTGATTTCCACCAGCACTTCACCGGCTTTGGGGCCATCCAGCGACACGGTCTCCACGCTGAGCGCTTGGCCCGCCTGCACGGCTACGGCAGCTTGCGTTTGCATGGTCTCTCTCGCAACAAAAAGCCAAGCTCAGGGCATGGGAATGGGATATTCGATGCTTGGCCGATCCCTCAGATCAGCTGCTCAGATCTTCGTTGATATCCGTCTTCTGACCGACGCTCTGCTGATTCCAGCGATAGACCAGCACACTCATCGCCAAGCCCAGCACGCTGTATACCAACACCACGTGGTACCACAGGGTCATCAGGCCGGGCCACAGCACCAGCAGGCCAGCTAGCGCCACGCTCGCCACGCTGAAAGCCAAAGCGTAGAAGGTGCCAGTCAATATCTCGGCGATGCCGAGCGCAGCAGCCACGGCCAGCCAGAATTTTGCCGTGAAGATAAATCCGAGCGCGATGGAAAGTACTAGGTCTAACATCGCCCGATACCCCCTCTCGCCCCCACCTCAGCTGCCGCCGGATTTGACAGCACCCAGCGTATCTTTGAGGCCGCTCAGCGCATCGACGATGTTGCTCGGCAACAGTAGCAGCTTGGTGTTGTCGGCGTTGGCGATGCTGCCCATCGCCTCCACTTGGCGCTTCATGATCTCGAACTGTATTGCCGCATCGCCGCCGTTGTTAATCGACTCGGCGATCACCTTGGTGGCATAGGCATCGGCATCGGCTAGCGTGCGCTTGGCCTCGGCGGTCTTCTGCGCCGTGTACAGCTCGGCATCGGCCGCCAACTGCGCCGACTGCTTGCGTCCCTCCGCCTCCATCACTGTCGCCCGCCGCTCGCGCTCGGCGTTCAACTGCTGCTGCATGGCGCGGCGCGTGTCCTCGTCCACCTGCACATCGATCACCTCGGTGCGGGTAATCTCCACCCCCCAGCCAGCTGCCGTCTCCTGCAGGCTTTCGAGGATACGGGCGTTGATGGCATCGCGGTGAGACTGCACCTCGTCGAATTCGATGGAGCCGATGATGGAGCGCACGGTGCCGGTGACGGCATTGTTGATGGCTGGCTCCAAGCGCATGATGCGGTAGGTCGCCTTGGCCGCATCGAGGATGCGGAAGAAGATGGTGGTCTTGATGTCAATCGTCACATTGTCACGGGTGATGACGCTGTGCTTTTGCTCGGTCAGCTGCCGTTCCAAGATGCTCAGTCGCGCCGCCACGCGGTCGAGAAAGGGCACGATGAAGTTGAGCCCCGCCTTAAGCGTGAGCCGATAGCGGCCAAAACGCTCGATCACATAGTTTTTGCTCTGGGGAACGATATGAACCCCATTGAATACCGACAGCGCGATAAACAGCGCAAACAGCAGGAAAGTGATCGACACGCCACCGAGGCTCCCCAGTCCGTCCATGTTCTATTGCTCCCGTGCTTGCCCGCAGATGCCACCCCAAAACCACGGTGGCCACATCTGTAGTCGCGATATTACCATGTTGACCCGCCACCCGATGGGTAATCGCCCGCTATCGCCCTATAATGCAAGCCCGTGCCACCCTTGGGGCAATTCGTCGGATCCATCCCCGACGGGCACCCCCACCTGCTGGTGAAGCGACTCTCCACCCTGCTCGATGGCATCGACCGTCTCAACCACCGATTGGGCATTGCCGTCGCCTGGTGCGCGGTCGGCATGGTATTCATCACCGCCACCGTCGTCGTGCTGCGCTACGGCTTCTCGATCGGCTCCATCGCCCTGCAGGAGTCGGTCAGCTATCTACACGCGCTGCTGATCGCGCTGGGTGCAGCCTACACTTGGGGTCGCGACGGCCATGTGCGCGTCGACTTCCTCTACCAGCGCATGTCGCTGCACCGCCGCGCTTGGGTGGAGCTGCTCGGCGGCCTTTTGCTGCTACTGCCTTTCTGTGTCTGCCTGATCTATTTCGGCAGCGCCTACGCGCTGCGCTCTTGGGGGGTATGGGAGAGCTCGCCACACCCCAGCGGCCTGCCGGGGCTGTTCCTAGTGAAAAGCCTGATTCCGGTGATGGGCGTATTGCTGCTGTCCCAAGGCGCGGCCGACATGATGCGCCGCGGATTGTGGCTGGCAGGCAAAGCGGGTGGCTCAGCGCCGCCCAACGGCGACTGAATGGCCTCGCTACTCCTTTTCGCCAGCGTCTGCGCAGTGCTGACAATTGGCTATCCGGTGGCCTTCACGCTGGCGGGAGTGGCGCTGTGCGCCGCCATGCTCGGTGCCGTCGTCGGCCAATTCGAGCTGGTGCTGTTGCAGGCTCTGCCAAACCGCATCTACGGTGTACTCAGCAATGTCACGCTGACCGCCGTGCCTCTGTTCGTGTTCATGGGCACGATGCTGGAGCGCTCGCGGTTGGCCGAATCGCTGCTGGAGGATGTCGGGCGGCTGCTCGGCCGCCGCCCCGGCGGGCTGGCGCTGGCGGTGATCGCCGTCGGTGCCTTGCTCGCCGCCAGCACCGGGATCGTCGGTGCCACCGTCGTCACGATGGGCCTGCTGTCGCTGCCGGTGATGCTCCGCCACCGCTACGACCCGGCGCTGGCAGGCGGGGTCATCTGCGCCACCGGCACCCTCGGCCAGATCGTGCCGCCGTCCATCGCCTTGGTACTGCTCGGCGATGTGCTGTCCAGCGCCTACCAAGAAGCCCAACTGCAGCAGGGCATTTTCTCGCCCAAGACGGTGTCGGTCGGCGATCTGTTCGCTGGTGCCATCGTGCCCGGCCTGTTGCTGACCGCTCTCTACGCCGCTTATGTGCTGCTGCGCGTAGCTCGGCACCCGGAGTTGGCTCCCCCCTTGCCCCCTAAGGCCGATGGAGAGAGCGCCGGGGCGGGGAAGGCGCTGGCGTTGCGGCTGGCGGCACCTCTGCTACTGATCGGCGCTGTCCTCGGCTCCATCTTGGCCGGTGCCGCCACGCCCACCGAGGCCGCTGGCATCGGTGCCCTCGGCGCGACGCTGTTGGCTTGGGCGCACCGGCAGCTGGATCTCGACATATTGCGCCAATGCGCTCGCAGCACCATGGCCATCACGGCCATGGTCTTCCTGATCCTGATCGGTGCCACGATCTTCTCGCTGGTGTTCCGAGGTTTTGGCGGCGATGAAGTCGTGCGCGCTTGGTTCGAGAACCTGCCGGGCGGCCATATCGCTGCCATGCTGGTGGTGATGATCGTGATCTTCCTACTCGGCTTCATCCTCGACTTCATCGAGATCACCTTCCTCGTCGTCCCCATCGTCGGCCCGATCCTGCTGGCCATGGACATCGACCCGGTGTGGCTCGGCATCATGCTGGCGGTCAATCTGCAGACTTCCTTCCTGACGCCGCCCTTTGGCTTCGCGCTGTTCTACCTGCGCGGTGTGGCGCCGCCGGCCATGTCTACTAGCGCACTCTATCGGGGCGTGATACCCTTTATCATCATCCAGCTAACGCTATTGGCTCTGCTTGCGATATGGCCGCAACTGGTAACGGCTTTGCCGGCAGCCCTGCGCTAGTTGCGAGACACTGTGATATAACATCCTCACGGATGTTTAACAATTCGTCACGCAGAAAGTGATTTTGAACCTAATAATTAGGTTAACAACCTTAAGGGAAGAGTAAATGTCAATAAATTCTAGCGGCTTGACCACCATAATTGATTCTATAGTGATGAACTGGGAATTGATCCTTATCATACCAACACTCATACTAACACCAATAGCCATTGTGCTAATGTTGTTGTCACTCCGTCAATTATCCAAAATTCACATAATAGGATGGAATGCACTACACATATTCCGACTCTCTTGGCTAATTAAACATAGGCTGCCAGGTGTGCGCGAGCAGGCATTGAAGCGCTTGCAGGAATGTTTTCCTAACGAGATGCCGCGCAACTACGATCATGGCGTGACGAGGGATATGGGAGAAGATCAAATGCCGCAAAATTTTCCCTTTAAGGAGGTGTTTTCCGGAATGAATCAGCCTGTAGATTTTTACAATATAAGTCAAGAAAATATAAGGGGTATGAAGCCAGAATTGAGGCAAGCACCAGCTCCCGTGAATCCCTTATATACAGAATTTTTCGAAAACCACTGCGTGAAGTTCCAGTATCAAGAAGACACCGATGGATATTATGCGCAGACTGAGAATTTAGATACTATAGATGAGAATATTATTTTTATCGTTGGAGATGTTGGTTGCGGAAAATCGACTCTTCTAACCAAGCACTGTTACATTAAGTCTAGGGAAGCGACACCTGATATTGACATCAATCTACTAATAGATGAGCCGAATTCAAACCAACGAGATGTGGAAACTGAGCACTTTTTATGTTCCAAAATTGTGGATTCATTAAAAAGAAGCATCCATGTACAGACTTTAGAAAAGCATAGAATAACGCCCTCACTTGGGTTGACAAGATTATTAAATAATCTATCTTCTTTATTCCAAGGTCGATGTATTACTTTCTACATAGATAACCTGGATATGATATATGATGATTCTGCACTAATGCTACTAAGTAGCCCAGATCATCAAGATGAGTTTAGGGAATGGTTTAATGGACATGGAAGCAAAATGCCCCATATAGCATGCCGGCTAATTAAAGTGATATTAGATAGACGGGCTGAAAATATCTCTGGTAATAATATAAGATTTGTTTTCGCATTAAGGAGTGAAACTCTCGAGGCATGGGATGTCCGGAGCAAAGAAATAACCGGAATAGACATGCTGGCCACTCTCCCAAGTCACCGTAAAATACACATAAAATCTCCTCATGATGAAGAATTTATAAGAGAAGTGGCGACTGAGCGGATAAAGTTTCTTAGGAGTTGGTCTTCGAAATCCGGGCCACATTTAATGACAGATCAGCTTCTACATAAATTAGAAGAAAGAGCGAAGATAATATGTAGCTATACGCCCCTGTATCTTAGACCAAATAACCTTCGTCATATCATTCATTTGTGGCGAAAAACGCTTCTATGCAGCACAGATGAAGTGGGGAAAAGCGCATATGGCTGGATGGTAATATTATATTCCCATTTGAATGGTCAACGATATTATCAACAAAGCACCTGTGGCATGTCAAATATTTTTCTTGTCAATAGTAAATATCGAAGCATGAATGACCCTGTTGACTCTCAAATGCCAGGTTATGCAAAAAAACAGACCTATAGGACTTTTTGGCTGAAGTTTTTTGTCTCCCATTGGCTGTTAGAGCACGATCATCTAATAATGGATGACCTGTATAAACCATTTGAAAAATATGAACGCGCTATATTTAATTTATGCGTCTATAGCTTATCTGAAAACCATCATGGTAGATTGTTGCAGTGCGACTTTCGAAATCCAGACACAGGAAAAATTAAGTTGAATTCCACGAAAAGATTAGGTGATTTATTGCGCAATGATTGCTTTTTCGATTTCTCTTACCTTTCCGTTATTGTTGACGACCCATACCTTGTTATGGCTCTCCCTAACCTTCCGGTTATAAAAAATATTTTTAATGGTCCTTGGGAATATGGAGACGACATGATGTTTTGTTCTAATCATAGAAAATGGAAAGAATGGTTTGATGAATCCATATCTAAAGTTTATGCATTTTTGTGTGTTTTAGAGAGCAGCTATAACCATTATGAAAAATTTCAGCTTCCCGACGCACTATGGTTTGATGACGACAAGTTTGAAAGATTGCGTGAAAACCTCGCAACACAAATAAAAGAAATGGCATCCAATGTTGACATTGAAGAAGAGTATATAGAGGACAAAATGAAAAAGTATTTCTCTCAAGGAAGCGCAGGAAACTCAACAAAATCCCTTTTAAAAATTCTTGATGATTTCTTCAAAAAATACGCTAAGCATTGCAAAAAATACGAATACTTTCATAGCCATGGTTTTCCCCACCCTAATATATGAAACAAACCAGTTGAACCAAACTGACGGTCCGTCGGTACTCAGGCTGTGATCTAACCGTTCCCTAGACATCGCTGTCTATCTCTTCTAAATACAGGCACACACAAACCCTCTTGCTCTACAATATAATGTGACCTATCGGGGCGTGATACTCTTTATCATCATCCAATTGACGCTACTGAGTCTGCTCGCGATATGGCCGCAACTGGCAACTGCTTTGCCTGCGGCTCTGCGTTAGCACACCCTCCCCCCTGCGTCAGCCCATAGCGAGAGGCAAAACATGGCCGACAACAGCGGCGGCAACATCATCCAACTGCACGAGGATCCGGGGCCTGATGGCACCCTGTTGACAACCGTCGCCCCCACCCCGGCCGATGTCGGGCCTTCGGGCGATGTTTACGGCGGCTGGCTGTTGAGCGAGATCGAGACGGCGGCGAGCATGGCCGCACGGCAGCTCTCTGGCGGCGAGGTGGTCATGGCAGCCATCAGCGAAATGTCTTTTCTCGCGCCCGTCGCAGCCGATGCGATGGTCAGCATCTACTCGGCCCTGCTGGAGGCCGAGGACAGCGATATGAGCATCGCCGTCGAGGTCTGGCAACAAACACCGAACACAGAGCGCAACAAGGTCACCGAGAGTGTGCTCACCTATTTCGCCGTCGATGACGCTGGCGAACCACGGCTCGTGCCGGAGCACTTGAACAAAACAGCGCTGGGCGAAGATGAGGACTAGCGCACGCTAGCGTTCTCGTCGCGCGCCACCTCACGCGCCTCCAGATAGGCCTGCTCGCTCAGACGATGGTAGTCATAGACATCGTCGGCGTAGCGCTTCCAGTGCCGGTAGATGCGCTCGGCCTTGGGGTCGGAGCGCGCCAGCTCTGCCACCACCTCGACCGAGGCGTGCCACAAGGCTCGTAGCACTGAGCGCGGCAGCGGCGTTGGCTCGATACCATGCCGCTCGCGCAGCTCGCGCAGAGAGGCGGCGTTGCGCACCGTGTATTCGTCCAGCATGTCTTGATTCGCCACCCGCGCAGCTGCCTCGACAATGGCCTGCAAGTCCGGCGGAAGTTCGGCCCAAGCGTCGGTATTGATGCTCAACTCCATCGAGCTGCCGGGCTCGTGCCAGCCGGGGTAGTAGTAGTAGCGCGCCACTTCGTGCAGGCCCAGCGCCATGTCGTTATAGGGACCCACCCACTCGGTGGCGTCGATGACGCCGGTTCTCATCGCGGTGTAGATCTCCGAGCCGGGCAGGGTCACCGCCGTACCGCCAACGCGCCGCCACACCTCGCCACCGAGGCCGGGCAGGCGCATCTTGAGCCCACGCAGGCTGTCGGCATCGACGAGCTCGCGGTTGAACCAGCCCGCCATCTGCACGCCGGTGTTGCCGACCGCCAACGGCAGGATATCAAAGGGCTCGTAGAGCTCGCGGTACAGCGCCAAACCGCCGCCGTGGTGTAGCCAGCCGTTGATCTCTTGGGCAGTAAGGCCAAAGGGCACCGCCGTGAAAAACTGCGCCGCTGGCAGCTTGCCCTTCCAGTAATAGGCGGCGCTGTGGCCTAACTGGACCGTGCCCTGCGAGACCGCATCAAAGACTTCCAGCGCCGGCACCAACTCGCCCGCGCTGTAGACCCGCACCCGCAGGCGACCGCCGCTCATCGCCTCAAGGCTCTGGGCGAAGCGTTCGGCACCGGTACCCAAACCGGGGAAGTTCTTCGGCCACGAAGTCACCATCTTCCAGTTGTGGATGCGCTCGGGCGCAGCTGCGCCGCCAGCGGCATCACCCTGCTCCGCCCCGCCGCAAGCGGCGAGCAAGCAGGCGGCCATCACCACTGCCAAGCACAGTGGTGTACGTGCCAGCACGCAGCCAGCCACTGTGTTCAACAAGGAATCTGTGCCATGCCGCATTGTCCCGATCCCGCGCCCCGCTTGGCCATCCGGGGCGCAGCCCCACTGTGTCGTCAGCTCAGCGCTTTGAGCTTGGCATAGGATAGCACGAGCCATTTGCCGCCATGGCGCTCGAAATTGACCCGCGCCCGCGCCCCGGGACCGAGCCCTTCCAAACGCTCGATGACACCGCGACCGAAGCGTACATGGCTCACCATCTGGCCCAAGGCAAAGCCGTGTTCGGGGGCAGGCATGGCGATGGAGGGGGCGGCGAATGTCGAGCCAGAGGGTGCCTTGCGATGTCCGCGCGGGACTCGCGGCGGCGGCATCGGTCGCGGCGCGCCGCCGCGCATCTCGCGCAACAGCTGCGGCGGTATCTCCTCGAGGAAGCGCGAGGGACGGCGCGGTCGCGGCGAACCGCCGTAGTCGGCGCGTAGCTCGGCAGTGCACAGGTACAAAAGACGCATGGCGCGAGTGCAGCCCACATAGCACAGGCGGCGCTCTTCCTCGACTTTCTCCGGATCGCTCAAGGACAAGATGTGTGGGAACAGCTCCTCCTCCAAGCCGAGGATAAACACCACCGGAAACTCCAAGCCCTTGGCGGCGTGCAGGGTCATCAGCTGCACGCCGTGCTCGGCGCTGCCCTCGGTCACCATCTCGCCAGCATCCAAAGCGGTGGCATCGAGGAAAGCCTGCAGGGTGGCGGCGGGATCCTCCTCGCCGTCGCCACCATCACGCATCAACTCGTGGCGGCGCTCCTCGACGAAGCCGCGGCTGGCCGCCACCAGCTCGTGCAGATTCTCGCGGCGGTCGAGCAGCTGCTCGGAGCGCCGCGGGCTGGTCGTATTGCCGTAGTGCTCCAGCAAACCACTGCGCTCCAATACACGCTCGACCAAGGTATCCAAGGGCAGCTCTGCCACCGACTCGGCCAGCGCCTGCAGCAGCTCGGCGAAGTCGGCCAGCGCCGAGGCGGCGCGCTGCGGCAATTCCTGCCGCTGTAGCAGCGTGTGCGCCGCCTGCCACAGTGGCAACCCCTGCTGGCGCGCCGCCGTGCGCAACCGCTCCAGCGTGGTGTCGCCCAGACCGCGACGTGGCGTGTTGACGACGCGGTCGAAGGAGGCGTCGTCGTTGCGGTTGCGCAGCAGGCGCAGATAGGCTAAGGCATCGCGCACTTCTTGGCGCTCGTAGAAGCGCTGCCCACCGTGCACCCGGTAGGGGACGGCGAGTCGGCGCATGATTTGCTCGACCCGCCGCGACTGGGCCGAAGTGCGATAGAGCACCGCGATATCCTGCCAAGCCTCGCCGTCGCGCTCGCTGAGCGTGCGGGCGCGCTCGGCGACAAAGCGCGCCTCGTCCTCTTCGTCGCGGGCGCGGTACACGGCCGGTGGCTCGCCTGTGCTGGCATCGGTCCACAGCTCTTTGCCGAGGCGCTGACGGTTGTGACCGATGACGGCGTTGGCGGCAGCGAGAATCGGCGCGGTGGAGCGGTAGTTCTGCTCCAAGCGGACGATCTCGGTGCCGGGGAAGTCGTGTTCCAAGCCGCGCAGATTCTCTACCCGTGCGCCGCGCCAGCCGTAGATCGATTGGTCGTCGTCGCCGACGGCGAACAAGTGGGTGCGATCCCCGGCCAAGGCCTTCAGCCATTGGTATTGGAGATCGTTGGTGTCTTGGAACTCATCCACCAAGAGGTGCTCGAAGCGACGCTGGTAGATTGCGAGCAGCTCCGGGTGCTGCCACAGCTCCAGCGCCCCCAGCAGCAATTCGTCAAAATCCACCAATGCGCTGCGTTTGCAGGCCTCTTCGTAGCTCTGGTAGAGCTGTAATAGCACCCCATCATCGCCGCGCTTGGCACCGCGCTCCGCCACATGACGGGCCCGCAGGCCCTGGGTTTTGAGCTTGCTGATGTACTGCTGTATGCGGCGGGGCGGGTAGTCGTCTGGATCCAACTGGGCCGCGCTGGCGAGGCGGCGCAACACCCGACGCTGATCCTCGCTGTTGAGCACTTGGAAATCACGCTCCAAGCCAGCCTCCTCCCAGTGCCGTTTCAGCAATCGCAAGGCGATGCTGTGGAAAGTGCCGACCCACAGCCCGAAGGGGGCGCGGGCGGCATTCAGCCGCTCGATGCGCTCTTTCATCTCGCGCGCCGCCTTGTTGGTGAAAGTCACCGCCAGCACGGCGGCGGCTGGCACGGCGCGGGCGTGCAACAACCAAGCGATGCGGTGGGCTAAGACGCGGGTCTTGCCGCTGCCAGCACCGGCCAGCACCAACAGCGAGCGGCTCTCGCTGGTGACGGCTTGTCGTTGCGGGTCGTTCAGCCCGTCGAGTAGCGCGTCATCTGCGGGGGCGGGGGGTGGTGCCCGCTCGAATGCGCTATCAGAGTCGAGCCAATCCTTCATGCGTCGAGGCACCGGCTAGGGCATGGCCGAAGCGACTCACCGAATACTCGGCGCGCCTGCATCCAGCGCTAAACAGAACATTTTAGCGCCCGTGCCCAAAGTCTGAATACGACGGCTACACTGGAGCCAAACGCAACCCGACCGAGCTGAGCTGCAGGCGCGGGGTGCCATTGGCGGAGATGGCGAAGTGACGACGGAAAATCAGCAGGCTCGGCTACGTGCGGCGCGGCACCATTTCCGCCGCGTCGATCCGGTGCTGGCGCGAGTGGTGGCGGAGATCGGCACTGTGCGCTTGCCGGACAAGCAGGTGAATTTTGATGCCTTCGCCGACATCATCACCAGCCAGCAGTTGAACCCCAATGCAGCCGACACCGTGCTGGAGCGGCTACGCGCCGCCGCCGGGCGACCGCTCAGCGCCGCGCGGGTGCTGAAACTGGGTGAGGTGGGTCTGCGCGGCTGCGGGCTATCTGGTGCCAAGTCGCGCGCACTGCTCGGCGTCGCCCAGCGTTGCCGAGAGCAGCGCGGCTTTCTGCGCCGCCTCGCCGAGATGCCAGCCGAGAAGACAATGGCGACCTTGATTGCGCTGCGCGGCTTCGGGCCGTGGTCGGCGTACAGCTTCCTGCTGTTCCACCGCCGCCACCCAGATGTCTTCGCGCACGGCGATGCCGCCCTGTACGGCGCGATACGGGAGTTGTACGGCATTTTGCCACAGGGTGCCGACGGCGGCCCAGCAGCGGAGCTGATACGCTCTTGGTCGCCCCACCGCAGCACCGCCTGCCTGTATCTGTGGGCGTGGTGGGGGCGGCGGCGCAACCAGAAGCAATAGTTGCGCGTGGGTGCCTTTGAGGCTGCCGCCCAAGGGCAGGCGCAATCACTCGGGGCCATGCTGGGCGGTCGTTTTTATTGCGCGTAACGGATATGCGCAGTAATTGGTGGTGGCTGGCGTGGCAGCTTGCTGAAATACCAGCATCGCAGCTTATGTGATGGTCTTCACTGGGTGATGGAGCGGCAGCGGTTACGCTGCCACACTGTTTGTACAACGATCCCATATATGCGCAATGTCAATGGCGCGTGAACTTGCATGTTGCGTGAAAATGTGTTTTAATGACGCATACGGTCTACGCGCAACAAGGGGATTGAAATGGCGCGGCGCATTTCTGAAGCGGCATTACAAGCGATTGAAGACGCGGTGCGGAGCCATCCTGATGGGGTGAGCCTCCAGCAGATCGCGTCAGAACTCGGCGATGAATTGCCACGCCGCACCCTGCAATACCGACTAAAACACTTGGTGGAGGCCGGGCGTCTCGACAAAGTGCGCACCGGACGCTGGACGTGCTACAGCTGTGCGTCCACGGCAGGACGTGCGACACTGATTCCGCTGCCGCATGAATCGGCAGAGCAGCGTCTACGCACAGCACAGGCATGGCCGATAGCAAAGCAGCGTATAGCGAGTGCATTGAAGGCCGTTGAGGGCGCAACGCGGAACCATCCGGGCAGGGTGAAAGCTCAGCAGATTGCTGTGACGCTTAGGGACCAAGTCCGCGATAAACTGCCACGCCAGCTCCCGCAGCGACTCCAACAGCTGCTGGTGGAGACCGGGCACCTCAGCAAAAAATGGCAGGGGCACTGGGCAAGCAGCCGGCTTCGGTCTGTGACAGTGCGCAAAGCACTGAGCACATACACGTCGACAGGGGGAGGGCAAACCGAGGCCGAGGCGACGGTGCCACTTTCTGAGAACAGTGTCGCGATTCGCGATCATCTGCACCGACCGCTGGCGCAGCGAGAGCCAGTAAGCTATGACCGCGGCTTTCTAGCTGCCTACCAGGCTAACACCACCTTTTATCTGTCGGCAGAAGAGCGCACGCATCTGGCAAAGATTGGCCGTGTGCAACACCGCCCACCAGCGACGGGGAACCACGCGAAGCAGCAGCTTGGACGCTTGCTGATCGAGCTGTCTTGGAACTCAAGCCGCCTTGAAGGCAACAGCTACTCGCGACTCAACGCTAGGGATTTGATCGAATTCGGCCAAGAGGCCAAGGAGCGGGATCATTTGGAAGCCCAGATGATCCTCAATCATAAGGATGCGCTTGAATTCTTGCTCGGTGCGACCGGGGAGATCGGCTACAACCACCATACGCTGCTCAACCTGCATGCGATCCTCGCAAACAACTTGCTACCACACGAAGCGGCGGGCCAATTGCGCCACATCCCGATCGACATCAAAAAATCTGTCTTTGTCCCGCTCGCAATACCGCAACTGATAGAGGAGTGCTTTGAGCAGCTACTGGCAAAGGCGGCCGCCATCGGCGATCCCTTCGAACAGGCCCTCTTCCTGATGGTGCAGCTCCCCTACCTACAGCCCTTCGACGATGTCAACAAGCGCTGCTCTCGGCTCGCCGCCAACATCCCGCTGAGCAAAGGGAATCTGGCGCCGCTTTCCTTCATCGACGTGCCACGCGGCACCTATACCGATGCCATGCTGGCTGTCTACGAGCTGAGCAAAATCGATCTGATCAAGGAGCTGTTTATCTGGGCCTATGAGCGCTCTGCCGCAGACTACGCTGCCGTCAGGGCAGCGCCAGCCGAGCCCGATCAGTTCCGCTTACAACACAGCGAATCGCTTCGCGAGCTCGTCGGCAACATGGTTCGCCACCGCATCGGCAGAAAGGAAGTGCCTGCGCACATCGCATCATGGGCCATGCGCAATATACCCTTAGCCGCACGCAAGGAATTCAGCGAGATCGTCAAAAGCGAGCTGCTCGCCTTGCATGAAGGCAATTACGCACGCCATAAAATCAGCCCCACCGAATTCGCCGCTTGGCGGGAGAGCTGGGGGTTTTAGGTGGGCAGCGGGGTAGCGGGTAGCAGCCTCAGCGCACCCCCACCCGCAACGGGAAGTAGTGTTCGTCGTCGCCGATGGAGATACTGAACTCTAGCATCCGGCCCTTGATGCCGATCGGCCACGCCGGATCCAGCACCACCGTGCCGCCATACCATGTGCCGGGCTCGAGCGTGTGGCGCTGCAGGAAGGTCTGGCTGGCGGCGCGCCACTCGCGCTTCAAACTGCGCAATGTGGCATCCGTCTCCGCCAAATCCCAGTAGGCCAAGCCGAGGCCCAGCGCCGCATAGCCGTGGCTATGGCCACGACGGCCATGGTGACTCTCATCCTCGAGGACGAAGCCACCCACCGTCAAGGCGATGGCGCTGAGCGTGCCAAAGAAGGCCGCCCATGTCTGCTCGGCGCGCACCCGGCGTGCCCACTCTAGCAGTGTGTAGATCTCGTGATAACTGCCATCCAAGGTAGCGCTGGCGCGGTCGATGTCCACATCCAGCGGGTCGTCGCCAGTGTTGCGTACCATCACGGTGAAGCGTATTGGCGCGTCGCTTTGGATCAGGCGCGGCAGATGCACATGCACCTCACTTTGGCCGCCCTGCGAGCGCAGCATTTCGGCACCGGCGACAAAGTGGCGCTGAATCATCGAGCCGTCGATCTCTGCCAGCGTCAACTTAGCCTGTTGATACAACAAGGCGCAACCCGTCCCGACCAGCACGACGGCGGCGAGCGCGGCGGCGCAAAGCGAACGACAGTTGCGGCGGCGGAGCGGCATCATCGCGCCGTCACCGAGCCTTGGCGAATAGGGGGCTGGAGCTCGCATATAAATCTATTGCCCGCTGCAACAGACGATAGGATAGCAAAATCAGCAGGCACACCCCGAAATCATAGATGGCGCACAAGCACGGATACCAAGCAAAAACGCCGCTATTGATAAACAACAGATCGTGATAGAGGCCGTAGAAGCCATGCAACAGATACAGTCCGACAATGATCGACACATGAAAACTGAGCCCGCCAAATAAGATGAGCCCCCCAATGGCAAGATAGGGCAGACCCCACAGCAACCCCCATAGGACAACCCACCTGTCATCCGCAAATAAGCCGAATAGCATGTAGATGCTGGGCAACAGAACAATGGTGTTGAGCAGTAATTTATGGATGTAGCTCAGGGTGGTGTTTTGTTGAGATTCCATCAGCTGTTGCTCTCCTTGAGTCTCCTCAGCAACCAGATGCCCAGCCATGTGTTAATGACCAGCTTGAGAGCAACGGGAAAGACCGCCGGAAAGGCATACCAAAAATTGAGATAGGCATTCCAAAGCCATGAATATAGCCAATCATAGAGAAACAGCAGATTTTCCTGCAAAAAGAGATGCCCCGTCAGAGATAGGATGGTGTAATCGGTGACGAGGATCACCCATAGAACCCATAACAAGAGCCCCAGCTGAATAGGGGTGGTATAGACCAACAAGTAGGCGAAGCCGAGTAAGAGGGGGCGCATTACTACCCCACTGTATCAGATTCGATCGTGCATAAGGATCAATGACAAAAAGCATTCCTTACTTTATCCAGATCTTCGTCAAAGATTTCATAGATATTATTTAATTTTGAAGAGTTGTTAAACCCGGAATATTGATTGATCGAAAATCTTCCATAATAATTTCCATTTCTATCAACTATTTTGGGACCTGATCCAGAATACTCATTCCATGGACTGTGACTTGAATACTTGCTTCCATAAGTTCCATATTCATTCCATATTGACTTGGAACTATATTCGTTTCCATGGAGTCCATATTCATTACAAATAGAGTCGGAACTATATGCGCTGCAATCAAGGCACCCCAAAAACTCATTGCTATCGTCAGAAAATAAAAGCAATTCGGCAAAACTATTCGGAGAAACAAAAATTAAAAGTAAATTCAAGAGAAGTAAATTTCTAATGGTGTTTTTTTTGCATGGTTGAATCTTGGAATTATTCATTGGTCGATCCATAAATGCTGCTACAATTAGATGGTCTTAAAGTTGGTATAGAAAATACACCTTTTAGCTTATTTTTCCTTTACAGATTTATTGGCCATTTCTAAGCACTGCCTGCAAAGACACGGTCATTACTCTTCTAATTCGTATCGAAGGCGGCGATCCATCAATGTTTCATTATCAAACTGCCAGTACTGCGGGCCCGCAACTTGCTTCCATGTGATACCCCGAGTTCTCTGTAATATAATCCGGGCAGCCATGGACAGAGATGTCTGCTCACCCTCAAAATCAATGGTTCGATCATCAACAACTGTAGCAACGACTGATGGGTCATGAATAAAGGTTAACTGTGATTTGGGCGGTATATCCACCATAGAGAATTTAAAGCTTGAGCGCCTCCCGCGCTCTTTATCCAAAGCCCGACGATCATCCTCATCATCAACGATCGCATCGCCAGGCGTAACGTCACGCTGCTCTACCAATTTCAGTATCGACAACACTCTTGCTGGGTTAATCCGAAAAAACTCTCGTTTCGGATTAATTCTGAGGTCATCAAACGCGTCGTGAATACGTTTTTCGACTTCGTCTGCATCTTCGACTTCACAAGCATAAAACACCTCAAAGGGCACTGGCACTCCTGTGTGTCTGGACAAATCTTTGACCCGCTTTTCAAGATCCCCTGTATTACCAATTTTTATCAGGCCCGGCATCACGGGGTTGCTAAGTATGTAGATTATCTGAGGCATGGAAATACCTTATTCTATCGTTACAGAAAGTGTTTGTATAGAGCTGTTGTTTTAATGCTTAGGTGCTGCAGCAAGTATTAGTATCATAGATAAAATTTGGGAATAATATACTTGGCTTTCCAGCCTGAGCGTGGAAAGATATGTATATAGAGCGTTGGATGAGGCCAGCCATGAGCAAAGATACCATCAGCATGTATGAGTTCATCAAGGAGTTCCCAACTGAAGATACGGCACAGGATTACTTGGAGGAGCGTCGCTGGAAGTCTAACATAGAGTGCCCGCATTGTGGTAGCCACAAAGCTACGCGCCAGAAGAATCCGCAATATCTGCGGTGCCGCGAGTGCCGCAAGGTCTTTACTGTTCGCACTGGCACAGTGATGGAGCGCTCACACATTGGGCTGGATAAGTGGCTTTATGCCCTGTATTTGCTTGCCACAGCCCGCAAAGGTGTGTCATCGTTGCAGATGTCAAAAGAGCTTGGCATTACCCAAAAGTCGGCGTGGTTCATGCTCCACCGCCTACGCGAGGCTGGCCGGGATGACGATGGTGAGCCCTTGCGTGGCATAGTGGAATAGGATGGTGTAATCGGTGGCGAGGATCGCCCATAGAACCCATAACAAGAGCCCCAGCTGAATAGGGGTGGTATAGGCCAACAAGTAGGCGAAGCCAAGCAAAAAATGTCGCATCGTTGAGTTATATGAATGCCACTAGTTCATTGATCGGTGTGATTTCTTCTATAGCGTGATCGTGATTGCTCACAAAGTGCTGCGAGGTCGAGAGCATTACACCTCTTTGAGTATTCTTTGATTTCTAGACTTAACAAATTTGATCATGTTTTTTTTGTAAAGTTGATACTCATTTAAATCTTTTGGTAATGGGCGGTTGGAGAAATCTTTAAAAGGAATAGCAAATTTAATTGTTGAGCAATCTTCGTTGACCAGGTCCTGTAAGAGAAAGAATTTAACGTATCCTCTAAAATCTTCGAACAACTCAAAGAACGTGGTGTATCTATTAAAAGTATCTGTTAAAGGACTTTTTTCATCTAGATAAAAAAGTCTTATACATTCTAGTGTAAGGTCAAATCTATCCTTAATGCTACTATTTATTCCTCTAGAACCATTGATTGTCATTTTTTTATTAATCTTTTTTGATGGGAAAATAATATATCCACCAATAGTGCTTGAAATGGAGAAAAAGCAATTTATTTCGTCTCTGGGGACTTGTTTAACAATGTGGTCCATGCTTTTTACTCTGCTATAAGTGTGACTAATTGAATCACTGGATAGAACACAAGAACCTATTGCTGATTTATGCTGAAGAACTCTTGGAGAGTTGTCGCTTAGGTTGAAAATCCTTCCACTCGGCAAAGCTTTGCTCCAAAGTTTTTTATGATATCTCCTGAGTGTGGGACTGTATGAGTCTGGGTCTCTTCCCTCGGGGGTATCAGAATATACATCAAAATTTATATCAATTTTGTCCATAATTTATTTTGTCATATTTCTTCGTATATTCCTTGTTATTATACAATAGCTCCCGCTTGGTATCATATCAATCTCGCATGACTTCATCCATAAATCTATTTCGATCTTCTCTTGTTTTAAACACCCAAATACATACCGTATCCTTGCTGTGATAAATTGCTTTTAACTCATCGTCAATATCGCATATTGCTTGAGGTATGTCGGTTTTAATGCAAATCATCTTGTTTTATTCAACAGTCACCGACTTCGCCAAGTTGCGCGGCTTATCCACATCCAGCCCGCGCATCGTCGCCACATGGTAGGCCAACAGCTGATGCGGCACGGCGTGGAGCAATGGCCCCAGATGCGCTGCAGCCACCGGCAAATGCAACACATCTGACATGTAGTCGGGCAGGCGCAGGCCCGGGTCGGCAAACAACACCAGCCGACCGCCGCGGGCGCGCACTTCTTCTAGGTTCGACATGGTCTTGCCAAACAGCGCGTCATCGCTCAGCGAGGCCACCACCGGCATGTCTGTGTCCACCAAGGCCAGTGGGCCATGCTTCAGCTCGCCAGCGGCAAAGGCCTCGGCGTGGATATAGGAGATTTCTTTGAGCTTCAAGGCCCCTTCCATCGCCAATGGATAGTTGACGCCGCGGCCGATGAACAGCGCCTGCTCGCTGTCGCGAAACAGCGCGGCCAAGTCGCGCACCTCGTCGTTCAAGGCCAAGGTTCGCTCCATCGCCTCCGGCAAGGTGCGCAGCGCTTCGACGCAGGCGGCCTCGCCGGGGAAACTGGCCGCCTCGCTGTGACGACCGAGCAGCGTCATCAGCAGGAAAAAAGCTGCCAGCTGGGCGGTGAAGGCCTTGGTCGAAGCCACGCCCACCTCGACCCCCGCCCGCAACAGCAACACGGATTCGCTGTCGCGCACCAAGCTGCTGTGCGAGACATTGCAGATCGCCAAGCGGCAGAGGTAGTCTCGTGCAGTCGCCGCGCGCACCGCCGCCAAGATGTCCGCTGTCTCGCCAGATTGGGAGACCACCACCAGCACGGTGCCGGGCTCGACCGCTGGCAGATGGTAGCGGTACTCACTGGCGATGAAGACGCGGCAGGCCCGTCCCAGCAGCTGTTCAAACCAATAGGAAGCGATGCAAGCGGCATGGTAGCTGGTGCCGCAGGCGACGATGTGCACAGCGCGCGCCTGCGGCAACCAGAACTCGGCACCTGCGCCCAACACCGCCTCCATATCGATGCGGCCATCGGCCAAGCGGCCCTCCAACAGTTGGCGCAGAGCGGCAGGCTGCTCGAATATCTCCTTCTCCATATAGCAGCTGTACTCGCCGTATTCACCAACAGCCTCCAGCGGTCCGGCCAGCGGCTGCTCGACGCGCTCGACCTCGCTACCGTCAGCTGTGCGCAGGGTGTAACCGTCGACACGCAACTCGGCGATATCGCCGTCCTCGAGAAATAGCCCGCGCTGCACTTGGCCGCTGATCGCCAATGGATCCGAAGACAGGAAGTGCCCCGCCTCGCCACAGCCGATCACCAGCGGGCTACCCGCACGGGCGGCCACGATGGTCTCTGGATGCGCTGCGCTGAGCACGGCGATGGCATAGGAGCCTTCGAGGCTTTCGGTCGCGGCCTGCACCGCCTGCCACAGGGTCGGCACGCCGCGCGACAATTCGGCCTTCACCAAATGCGCGATCAGCTCGGAGTCGGTGGCCGAGGAAAAGTGGCAGCCCTCGGCCGCCAGCTCGGCGCGCAACTCAGCGTGGTTTTCGACGATGCCGTTGTGCACCAGCGCCAAATCGGAGCCGACACAGTGCGGATGCGCATTGGCATCATTCGGGGGGCCGTGCGTGGCCCAGCGCGTGTGGGCAATGCCGATCGTGCCCGGCAGGGGATCCGCAGCACAGGCGCGCTCTAGCTCGGCGACTCGACCTGCGTGTTTGTGGCAATGCAGCGTGTTGTCGCTGAGCGTTGCCGCCCCCGCCGAATCGTAACCGCGATACTCCAGCAGGCGCAATCCCGCCAGCAGCGCTGCTTCAGCCGGGTGCCGGGACACGGCACCGATAATGCCGCACATCGTCTCAGCGCTTGCTTTCGGTGTCGCGCTGCCCGCGCTTGGCCGCCCAATCCGCCACATTGCGCTGGCGACCGCGCCCCACGCTCAAGTTGTCGGCCGGTACATCCGTGGTGATGACTGAACCCGCCCCGACCACCGCGTCATCGCCAACTGAGACCGGTGCCACCAAGGCACTGTTAGAGCCGATGAAAGCGCGGTCGCCGATGCGCGTGGGATGTTTGTGCTGGCCGTCGTAGTTGCAGGTGATTACCCCGGCACCGATATTCGCGCCCTCACCCACTTCGGCATCACCGACATAGCTCAGGTGGTTGACTTTGCTGCCAGCACCCAGCGTGGATTGTTTGACCTCGACAAAATTGCCGACTTGGGCACCTGCACCCAGCACGGTGCCCGGGCGCAGGCGGGCATAGGGGCCGATGGTGGTACCGGCGGCCAGCTCGGCGCTCTCGAGCAGGGAGCCGACGCGGATCAGGCTACCAGCACCGACCCGCGTGTCGCGCAACACGCAGTTGGGCTCGATATGCACCCCATCGCCGAGCTCCACATCCCCTTCCAGCACCACATTGATGTCGATGAAGACATCGCGCCCGGCGCGCAGACGCCCGCGCAGATCAAAACGGCTCGGATCGGCCAAGCCGACGCCCTCGCGCATCAGCGCATCGGCTTGGATGCGTTGGCAGTGGCGCTCCAGCAACGCCAGTTGGGCGCGGTCGTTGACCCCTAACACCTCCATCGCCAGCGGCGCTTGGCAGGCCCGCACGGTATAGCCCGCCGCCAGCGCCAGCGGCAACAGGGCCGGAAGGTACTTCTCCCCCTGAGCATTGTCGTTGTCCAAGGCCCCCAGCCAATCCCCCAAAGGCTCGGCTGGCAGGGCGAACGCACCGGTGTGGATTTCACCGATGGCGCGCTGGGTGGCATCGGCATCCACATGCTCGACGATGGCCTCTACCGTGCCGTCGGCGCTGCGGATGACGCGCCCGTAGCCGGTCGCATCCGGCGGCGTGGCAGTCAACAGCACCACACTGCGCCCATCCTCGGCCTCAGCCACCATCTCCTCCAGCGTCTCGCGCCGCACTAGCGGCACATCACCGCACAGCACCAACACCGTGCCGCCCGAGGCAGTGCCAGCCAAAGTTGGCACGGCACGGATCAAGGCATCGCCAGTGCCTTGGGGGCTGGGCTGCTCCACCCAACACGGCTCCAAACCGCCAAAATCTAGCACCGCTTCAAGGGCGCTACGGGCACCGGGTGCCACCACCACGTGCAACCGCCCCCCCGGCAGCTCTGCCACGGTGTCCAACAGGGGCTGCAACAACGGTTTGCCCGCCAATCTCTGCAACAACTTGCCACGGCTCGAGTGCATGCGCCGCGCTTGGCCAGCGGCGAGTATCACGATGTCTGAGAGCAAGCGGCCACCTCTGCGCTGAGGCGAGGACGAGATGGCTGTTATTCTAACGCTTCGCCCCCTCTGATCGCAGTCGTGCAGCAATGGCAGGCCGCTATAATGCCGCCCATGCCCGATGCCCCTGCGCAGCGAGGCGACAGCCAAGTGGTGCCGCCCTCAGAGCCAGCGACCTCTTGGTCGGCATCCCCCGTGCGCCAAGCACAGCCATTACCCGCAGAACAATCCCTGCTGCCACCATGACGCCGCCACCGGTTGCCGGCGAATCCTACGACATTGTGGTCGGCATTCCCACCGTGCGCCGCCCGACGGTTCCCGGGGAACCCCTGCTGTGCCAAGTGGTACGTAGCCTGTTCGAAGCACCGCGCCCAGAGGGGCTACGGCTCATGGTCTTGGTCTATAACTTGGATCGCGAGCCCGGGCGGCACGGGGCGGTGCAGCGCCTCCCCGAGCTGGCACGAGAGCTGGGCTGTGAAGCGCTGTTGCGGATCGAAGAACCCGCTGACAGGGATGCCGTGCGCCGCTACGAAGTCGCCGCCGAGCGCGACCAAGCAATCCCCGAACACCCGATGGCATCCCACCCATGGCATCGCTGGCAGGCGCAGCTAGCCTGCGATCGCATTTTGTTGCTGGAACGGATGGCCGAGTTCTCGGCTTGGGGCTATCTGATGCTGGAAGACGATTGCGCCCTCACCCGGCGAGAGGGCTGGCAACGCTTAGCGCGGGAGGGTCCCGCAGCACTGACGCGCCAAGGGGGCGTCCTGCGGCTAAAGTGCTACGGCCATTTCCCTCGCACCACCGCACTGCTCTCGCTTAAGTCCGGGGCCACCTCCATCCTGTTCGACCTCGAAAATCTGCGCGACTACCTCGCGCAAATCCACCATAGCGTGCGGCATCAGCAAGGAGTGGAGCCGATCGACTTCCTACTCGATAAGCGGGGCCGTACCATCAATGATCACCACTTATTCCTGTTTCGCCATATCGGCTGGCGCAGCTCGACCAACGCCATGCGGGGAGCTCTGAACCCATCCCTCTTCGCCGAAGACTGGGAGGCTTTCAAAGGGGCCATCCGCTTATCATTGAAGCGCGTGGCTCCGGCAACCACCGAGCGCCTATTGCAGGCGCTTCGGCGGCGGCGAGAAGACAGCTAGGGGACGGCTCAGTCCCTGCTCAGCCTTTGGGGCGCTGCTGGTGCCGGGTGCGCAACTGCGCTCTGGCCACGGCCAAGCGCACCGCGGCCTGCTGGTAATCCGTCTCCGACTTGTGCTCTGCCATATCGCGCTCGGCCGCCTGACGCACCTCGTCGGCAGCCGCTATGTCGATGTCGTCAGCGCGCTGGGCAACATCGGCCAAAATGGTCACCTGCCATGGTTGTACTTCGAGAAAGCCACCGGAAACATAGTAGAAGCGGGGCTCGCCATCGACCGGGCGCAACTCCACCGGCCCCGGACGCAAAGCGCTCAGTAGCGGCGCGTGGCCCGGGGTGATGCCGAGCTCGCCGAGCTCGCCCGTGGCGGCCAGAAAGCTGGCTTCACCTGAGAAGATCTCCTCCTCAGCACTGACGATATCGCAACGGAAGCTGGCTTGGCTCATGCGGCAGCTTGCCTCTTGGCAGCCATCGCCTCAGCGCGCTGCTCGGCCTCCTTGATGCCGCCAACCATGTAGAAAGCCTGCTCGGGAAGGTGATCGTAGTCGCCGTCGAGAATGCCCTTGAAGCCAGCGATGGTCTCGCTCAGCGGCACATATTTGCCGACGCTACCGGTGAACACCTCGGCAGCGAAGAAGGGCTGCGAGAGAAAGCGCTGTATCTTGCGCGCCCGGGACACGGTCAGCTTGTCTTCTTCCGACAGCTCGTCCATGCCCAAAATGGCAATGATGTCTTTGAGCTCTTTGTTGCGCTGTAACACGGACTGCACGCCGCGCGCTACTTGGTAATGCTCTTGGCCGACCACTTGCGGGTCGAGCAAGCGCGAGGTGGAATCCAGCGGGTCCACCGCCGGATAGATGCCCAGCTCGGCGATTTGCCGCGACAGCACCAAAGTCGCATCTAAGTGGGCGAAAGTGGTGGCTGGCGACGGATCCGTCAGGTCATCCGCCGGCACATAGATCGCCTGGAAGGAGGTAATCGAACCAGTGCGAGTCGAGGTGATACGCTCTTGCAGCGCCCCCATCTCGTCGGCCAGCGTCGGCTGGTAGCCCACCGCCGACGGCATCCGCCCGAGCAGTGCCGACACCTCGGTGCCCGCCAGCGTGTAGCGATAAATATTGTCGATGAACATCAAAACATCGCGCTCTTCATCGCGGAAGTGCTCGGCGATGCTGAGGCCGGTCAGGGCAACGCGGAGGCGGTTGCCCGGCGGCTCATTCATCTGGCCGTAAACCAACGCCACTTTGTCCAAGACCTTGGACTCGCGCATCTCGTGGTAGAAATCGTTGCCCTCGCGTGTGCGTTCGCCGACACCAGCGAACACCGAGACCCCGTCGTGTTCAATGGCAATGTTGCGGATCAGCTCCATCAGCGTGACCGTCTTGCCAACACCAGCGCCGCCGAATAGGCCGATTTTTCCTCCCTTGGCGACAGGCATGATCAGGTCGATGACCTTGATCCCGGTTTCCAACAGCGCAACAGCGGGAGACTGGTCTTCATAGCTGGGGGGCGGGCAGTGGATGGGGCGCCGCTCCTCGGTAACCACCGGCCCTTTCTCGTCGATCGGCTCGCCCAGCACATTCATGATGCGCCCCAGCGTCGCCTCGCCGACCGGCACCGATAGCGGTTGCCCGGTATTGCTCACGCGCAGGCCTCGGCACAGACCCTCAGAGGTGCCCAGCGCGATGGCGCGCACGACGCCGTCGCCGAGCTGCTGCTGCACTTCCAACACCAGGCCGCGCGCGGCTTCACCACTATCGCCGCCGTCCGCAGACAGCTCCACCGACAGGGCGTCGTAGATACGTGGCACCGCATCGCGCGCAAACTCCACATCGATGACCGCACCGATGATTTGAATAATTTCCCCTTGTTGCTCTGGGCTCTCTGCCATTGCTTGCTCTCCGCAATTCGCTATCGACTGGACGGGCATCCGACGACGCGCCGCAAATAAATCGTGGTGGCACCGTCGGCACACTTCGCCGACGGCTTGATAGTGCGCACCCAAGCACGCATCGACTGCTCCCGCAAACAGCTGCGCACCGCGGGCCGCAACACGGCAGCACCGGCCTCGCTATGCGCGCCGCGCCCGTGGACGACGAGCAGCTGGCGGTGCCCCGCCGCCGCCCCGGCGCGCACAAAGGCGCGCAGGCATCGCAGAGCCTCATCGCGGCTGTAGCCGTGTAGATCCAACTCCTTGGCGACCCTAAGGTCGCGGGGGGCACAGGGCTCGGCCACCGGCTTGCGGGGGAGGTGCTGTGGCAACAACTCCGCAAAATCGGGCTCAGCTGGCAGTGTCATGGACTGGGGTTGCACCGACCGATCACCGTTCACAGGCGTTGCACCTTGCCCGCCTCAATCGACACCTCACCGTCCCAGCCATCCCGGCGGCTGGTGAAATCGATCTGCAATGCGACCTCCATCGGTCCCAGCGAAGTGGGAAATTCCACCCGTAGCTGGACATAGACGGAGCATTGGCGATCGCCGCTGCGCCAGTCAAAATTCCGCTCATTGATCTCGGTGATGTCATAGCTGGCGTACTTGGTCAGGTTGCCGTAGCGCTCGCGACCTTGGGCGAACATTTCAGTTCGGACCAAGGTGATGTTTTGCTCCGCATCGCAGAGCGGTGCCTGCCAAGTCCAGTTTTCGGTATCACAACCCGCCAACAAAGGCAGCACCAGCAAGGCGAGCGGCAACCAGCGGCCATATGCTTTCATCGTAACTCCGACCACACATGATGTCGTCCAGCGTCGGTGAACTGGCTAGTGTAGCGCAGCTCATGGGGGCCCTGTTCGACAAAAAAGCGCAGGCGCTGGTTGCCGCCCAGGGCGCTGATGGCGAGGTCGAGGACATCGAAGCCGTTACTGGCACTGGCAAAACTGGCATGCACCTGAAGCTCTGCCGCGCACTGCCAAGCACCACTTCGAAAATCCCGCCGCAGGGTTCGCACCGCGTCGAATTCCACCGCCAGCTGCTCCAGCGCCGCACTGCCCGGCAGGGAGCGCAGTTGCCGTTCCACGCTCTGGCGCAACAGCGCTGCGGTGGCGGCATCCGAGCAGTCTGGCACCGCCGGGGCGCACGCGGCCAGCGCCATCAGTAGCGCCACCGGAATGAGGGCACACGAGGCACCGCGCTCATACCGCCGCAGCACCACCGATAATCTCCGATAACTCTTGGGTGATCGCCGCTTGGCGCGCCTTGTTATAAGTCAGCTGCAAATCGTCGATCAGCTCGCCAGCGTTCTCCGTGGCGCTCTTCATCGCCACCATCCGCGCCGCCTGTTCGCAAGCGCCGTTTTCGACCACCGCCTGATACAGCTGCGATTCGACATGGCGCGTGAGTAGCGTGTGCAACAGGGCCGCGGCGTCGTCTGGCTCGTAGAGGTAATCCCAGCGTGCAATGCGCTTCTCTGAGTGCTCTTCGCCCGGCTCCAGCGGCAACAGCTGGCGGATGCACGGGATCTGTTGCACCGTGTTGACAAACTCGTTGAACACCAAAAACAGCCGGTCCAGCCGGCTGGCAGAGAACTCGTCCAGCACCACCTTGACCGCCCCCACCAGCTCAGTCATGCGCGGCTGCTCGCCCAGGTCGCGCACACCAGCCATGACATCGCCACCGATGCTGTTGAAAAATGAGATGCCGCGCGCACCGATCAGACCCAAACGCACAGCGACGCTGCGCGTCGACCAAGCTTGCATATCGGCAAGCGCAACCTTGAACAGGTTGATGTTGAGGCCACCGCACAGGCCGCGCTCGGTCGAAACAACCAAATACGCCACAGCTCGTGGCTCACGCTGCTCCAGATAGGGGTGGCTAAACTCCAGCCCACCGCTGGCAAGGTGCCCGATCACCTCCCGCAGATGGCGCGCATAGGGGCGCCCGCGACTCATGCGCTCTTGGGCGCGGCGCATTTTGCTGGCCGCCACCATCTCCATCGCCCGCGTGATCTTGCGCGTGCTGGAGATGCTGGTAATCTGGTCGCGTATCTCCCTGCCTACTGCCACGGCCTATGCACTCCAAGTCTTGGCGAAGCTGTCCAGAGCGGCGCGGAAGGCCTGCTCTATCTCCTCATCCCAATCGCCGGTGGCATCGATGCGATCCATCAGCCCGGCGTGCTCGCGACGCATATATTCGAGCAAGGCCCCCTCGTAGTCACGGATACGCGACACCGGCACCGCTTTGAGATAGCCCTCGTTGGCGGCGAACAAGCTGATCGCCATGGCGGCAACCGATAGTGGCGAATACTGCGGCTGCTTCATGAGTTCGGTGATGCGCTGGCCGTGCTCAAGCTGCGCACGGGTGGCCTCGTCCAGATCCGAGGCAAACTGCGAGAAGGCCTCCAACTCGCGGTACTGGGCCAGCGCCAAACGAATGCCGCCACCCAGTTTCTTGATGATCTGTGTCTGCGCGGCACCGCCGACCCGGGACACCGATAGGCCGGCGTTCATCGCCGGGCGCACCCCGGCATTGAACAGGTTGGTCTCGAGGAAAATCTGCCCGTCGGTGATCGAGATCACATTGGTCGGCACAAAGGCGGAGACATCGCCAGCTTGGGTCTCGATAATCGGCAGGGCGGTCAGCGAGCCAGTGCGGCCCTTGACTTCGCCACCGGTGACCTTCTCCACATAGTTGGCGTTGACGCGGGCGGCGCGCTCCAACAGACGTGAATGCAGGTAGAAGACATCCCCCGGATAGGCCTCGCGGCCAGGCGGACGCCGCAACAACAGGGAAATCTGGCGATAGGCCCACGCCTGTTTGCTCAAATCGTCGTAGATAATCAGCGCGTCCTCGCCGCGATCGCGGTAGTACTCGCCCATCGCACAACCGGCGAATGGAGCCAGATACTGCATTGAGGCTGGCGCCGCCGCCGGAGCGGCGACAACGATGGTGTGTGCCATCGCCCCGCTCTCCTCCAATTTGCGCACCACAGCAGCAACGGAGGATTGCTTTTGACCGATGGCCACATAGACGCACTTCATATCGCCGCCTTTCTGGTTGATGATGGTGTCCACCGCCACGGCTGTCTTGCCAATCTGGCGGTCGCCGATGATCAATTCACGTTGGCCGCGCCCGATCGGCACCATCGAATCTATCGCCTTGAGACCAGTCTGCACTGGCTGGCTGACCGATTGGCGCGTGATCACGCCCGGTGCCACCTGCTCCACCGCCGCGAAAGGCGTCTCGCCCAGCGGCCCGCGGCCGTCCAGCGGGTGGCCGAGGGCATCGACCACGCGACCCTCCAGCGCTGGCCCGACCGGCACTTCGAGGATGCGCCCGGTGCAGTGGCAGCTCTGGCCTTCGCCCAGCTGCAGGTAGTCGCCGAGCACCACCGCACCGACCGAGTCCCGCTCCAAGTTGAGCGCAATGCCAAAACCCCCGCCGTCGAATTCGATCATCTCGCCGTAGAGCACGCTGCGCAGACCGTGGATGCGAACGATGCCATCCATCAAGCTGACGATGACGCCCTCTTCGCGCTCCTCTTCGCCCAGTTCTAAACGTGCGATTCGTTGGCGTATGAGCTCGCTGATCTCAGCTGGATTCAAAGCGTTTTGCATCGGGGCTCCAAAGTGGCGTGGTGTCCATGGGTAGAGAGATGGTTCAAGCTGCGCGCAGGGCGTTGGCCAAAGCGGCGAGGCGCCCGCGCAGGGAACCGTCAATGACCCGGTCACCGATGCGCAATGTAGCGCCACCCAGCAGTGACGGGTCGTCGGAGACGCTGAGCAGCACCTCCCCTTGGAGGCGCTGGCCGAGGCGCTCGCGCAACATCTCGGTAACACTGTCGTCCAGCGCACGGGCACAGCGCAGTTCCACCGCCACTTCGCCGCGCCGCTCCGCATACAGGCACCGGAAAGCGGTGGCGATGGCTGGCAACAAGGCCAAGCGACCGTTGTCGGCCAACAGGCGCACAAAATTGCGCTGCTTGCCGTCCAGCGCTTCACCGAGCAAGCCGCCGAGCTGCGCAGCCTTGTCGGCGGCAGCCAGCGGGGCGGCGATCAGCACCGCCACAGGCGGCTCGCACACCACAGCTGCCAGTGTATCCAAGGCCGCCCGCCAAGCGTCGGCGGCACCGTCCCCAGCGTCGGCGGCATAACCAAAAGCGGCGCGCGCATAGGGTCGCGCCAAAGTACTGTGCTCTGTGTCCATCGCAGCTATAGCCTACAGGCGACGGCCCAAGGCTTCGACCAAATCGCGGTGTGTCGCTGCATCCACCTCGCGTCCCAACACTCGTGCAGCCCCGTCGACCACCAATTCGCCGAGCTCGCGGCGCAGGGCATCGCGCAGCTGAACCTGCTGGCGATCGATCTCGGCCTCGGCAGCCCGCAACAGGCGCTTGCCCTCGGTCTCAGCCTCGCCACGCGCCGCCTCCACCACCCCCGCTGCTTGGCGGTTGGCTTGATCGACGATCTCACGCGCTTGGCCGCGCGCTTCGGTCAAAACTTGCTCGGCCTCGCGCTCGGCGCGTTGCTGACTATCCAGACCAGCATCGGCGGCCGCCAAGCCCTCGGCGATGCGCTGCTGGCGCTCGGCCAAGACGGCACTCAGCGGCGGCCAGATATAGCGCATACAGAACCAGACGAACAGCGCGAAGGCAATGGACTGCCCCAGCAAAGTGAGGTTGAATTGCATCGCCTTAGCCCAACCTCAGCCACCAGCTAGCTGCGTACATCGCAACGCTGCGGCTCATAGCGCGAAGATGATGTACAACGCGATCGCCAAGGCGATGATCGGCACCGCGTCGACCAATCCCATGACGATGAAGAACTGGGTGCGCAGCATTGGGATCAGCTCCGGCTGGCGCGCTGCGCCCTCCAAGAATTTGCTTCCCAAAATACCGACACCGATACCGGCACCGACGGCGCCAAGCCCCATCAGTATGCCTCCGGCCAAATAGAGTGTGGCTTCAACTTCTGTCACAACTGTCTCCTGTTTGCTGTTGCATTACGTTCGTTCTGTCTATACCGTAGCACTGGGCTGGCACCGCACGGGCCACCCGCCGGCTCAGTGTTCTGTTTCATGTGCCTGCCCCAAATAGACGATGGTCAGAATCATGAAAATAAAAGCCTGCAACACCACGATCAGAATATGGAATATAGCCCAAGGTAGCGACAGTAACCATTGCGCCCAAAATGGGATCAGAGCGGCGATCAGGATAAACACCATCTCGCCAGCATAGAGGTTGCCGAACAAGCGCAGAGACAAAGACACCGGCTTGGCCAGCAAGTTGATGCCCTCCAAGAAAAGATTGACCGGCATCAGCCACACCGGGAAGGGATGGCAGGCCAACTCGCGCAGAAAGCCCCCTAGGCCCTTGATGCGCACGCTGTAGAACAAGATCAGCGCGAACACCGACAAGGACAGGCCAAAGGTGGTATTGACATCGGTGGTCGGCACCACTTTCAGGTAGTGGATGCCGAGCATTCCGGCCACCCCAGGCAACCAGTCGATCGGCACCAAGTCCATCAAATTCATTAGCAATACCCAGCAAAATATGGTCAGCGCCAAGGGCGCGACAAGCGGGGGCCCAGATTCGCCAAAAGCGCCGCGCACATTGTCGTCGACAAATTCTATCGCCAGCTCCACGAAGTTCTGCAAAGCACCCGGCTCGCCACTGGTCGCGCTACTGGCGGCGCGGCGAAACAACCACAAGAACAATACCCCGAGTAGCACAGAGAAGCCCAAGGTATCCAAGTGCAGGCTCCAAAAGCCCATGCTATGGGCTTCCTCGACACTGCGCGCCAAGGTCCAAGTCTGCTCCGCCAAGATGCTGCCGTCGGCGCGCTCATAACCCTCCGGCAAGCGCCCGAAGCACAGGTTCTGCAGGTGATGCCGTATATATTCGCCCACCGCTTGCCCATCGCTCGCCACGGCTCAAACTCTGAGCGACCGTTGACGGAGATCGGCCAAGGCGACGCAGGCAATGGCACCGGCCAGCGACAGCACCAAGGTCACGAACAGCAGCGCCGGGGCCAAGGGCTCTACGCCGAAGGCCAAGACGAGGGCGGCGGCACTGAGCAGCCATTTGCCCAGCTCGATGCGATAGGCCCCGAGGGCGGCGGAGGCCGCACCCACTCGCAACAAACGCCAAGCAGCCCACCATTGGGGCGCCAAGCCACAGGCCGCCCCCATAAGTGCCGAATAACCCCAAACCGGATCGATCAGAGCCAGCAAGGCACTGGCGGCGATGGCAGTGACAGCCAGCACCGACAGATAGCCATGGACCGTGCGCAGCAGGGCGCTCACGCCCAATCCGCCGACGCGGTGTCAGCATCCGACTGCTCGTCGGCATAGCCCATGCGGCGCAGCACTTCCTGCAGATGTTCGACATCGTGATAGTGCAGTTCCACATGGCCGCCAGCTTTGCCGCCAGTAGCGGGACGCAGCTGTACCGAAGCCCCCAAATGCTCGCTGAGACGCTCTTCGAGGTAGCGCGAATCCGGATCCAAGCGCGGCGTGGTCACTGGCTTGACAGGAAGCTTGGAGACCGAGGCCGTCGACGCACCCCCCGCCGCAACGGCCTCGCCACCGCGCTCACTGCGCACCAGTGCCTCCGTTTCGCGCACCGTCAACGACTCGCGGATCACTTGCTGCGCCAATTTGCCCTGGCGCGCTGGTTCGGCAATGCCGAGCAGGGCGCGGGCATGCCCCATTTCGAGCTGGCCTGAGGCCAGCGACTCGCGCAACGCTTCGGGTAATTGCAACAAGCGCAACAGATTGCTGACCGTGCTGCGCGATTTGCCGAGCAGCTCGGCCACCTGCTCGTGGGACAGCTTGAAATCGCTCACCAAGCGGCGCAGACCGTGGGCGGTGTCCAAGGCCCGCAAATCCTCGCGTTGCAGGTTTTCCACCAGCGCCATCAGCGCGGCTTGACGGTCGCTGATGGCGCGGATCTTGGCTGGAATCGTCGCCAAGCCCGCCAGCTGGCAGGCGCGCCAGCGCCGCTCTCCAACCACCAGCTCATAGCTGCCATCCTCCGGGGAGGATGGGCGCACCAACACCGGCTGCAACAGGCCGTGCTCACGGATTGAAGCCGCCAACTCGCGCAAAGCCTCTTCGTCGAAATCCTGCCGTGGCTGCCATGGATTGGCCCGCAATGCAGCCAGCGGCAACTCCTGCAAGCCGCCGTCCTGTTGCAAACCCACCATCAAGCGCCCGAGCACCCGTCCTTTATCTTTGCCCTTGTTCATCAACTGCTCAACAGCTTGCGCCAATTGGAAAAATCGTGCGGCGACCGGCCCTCTCGGCGGCGGAGCACTTCGCGCCCCAACCGCATATAGGCCCGTGCGCCGTGCGACCAAGCATCGTAGCCAAAAATCGAATGGCCGTACCTAGGTGCCTCCGCAAGCCGCACATTGCGCGGGATCATGGTGTCAAACAACAGTTCCCCGAAGTGTACGCGCAGCTGCCGGAGCACTTCGGCGGCAAGTCGCTGGCGACGCTGGTGCATGGTACCCACTACGCCAAATAGCTGCAAGTCAGAGCGGTAATCCCGCAGCTCCTGCAGGGTGTCCATCAGCATCGACAAACCCTCCAGCGCGTAATACTCACATTGCACTGGCACCAACAAGCCGGTGGCCGCCAGTACCGCGCTCAGCGACAGGGCATTGAGATTCGGCGGGCAGTCGATCAGCACATAGTCGTAATCGTCCTGCACACTGGCCAAGGCATCGCGCAGCCCCAAGTAGCCCGCCTCGCCCCGACCCAACAATTCGAGCTCGGCCGTCGTCAGCTCGGCATTGGCAGCTAACAACGCGTAGCCCGCCTCGGTAGCATGCCGCAACTCGCGCACACCGCCCTGCCCCAACAACAGCTCCGACACGCTGTGCTCCAAAGCGCGTTTGTCGATGCCGCTGGCAGTCGTGGCGTTGCCCTGCGGATCCATATCGATCAGCAACACGCGCCGCTTCAGCCGCACCAAGGCGGCCGACAAATTCACCGCCGTCGTCGTTTTGCCGACACCGCCTTTCTGGTTGACCACTGCCAATACCGGCAACGCCGCGCCCTGCTCTGTCGCCGTCATCGCTCAGCCTCGCCCTTCCAGAATGAGCACATGCCGCTCGACACGCACCCCTGGCAAGGCGACTCGGGGGCAACCCAGCAGGTGGAAGGCGGCTGGCAGCGAGCGCAGTGCCGCCGCCGGGTAGCGCCCGTGGGGCAACAACAGGCGGGTGCCGCCGCGACAGAGATGACGCAGTTTGCTCAACAACACCGACAGCGGCATGACGGCGCGGGCCAAGATGCCCTCGGGTGGGGGCTGTGGGTCGAAGCTGCGCAGCTCGGTGTGCGCCACGCTGATATTGTCAATGCCCAGCTCCAACTTGGCTTGGCGCAGGAAACGGGCCTTGTTGAGCGAGCGATCCAACAAAGTGAAGTGCCGCAAGGGACTGGCCAGCGCCAGCGGCAAGCCCGGCAAGCCGGCACCACTGCCGACATCGAGCCAGTGGTGGGGGGCACCCAAGTGGCTGTGCAGAGTCAAACTGTCGAGTAGATGGCGTGATATCAGCTCCGGCAACTCGCGCGCACCGCTGAGCGCGTAGCGCCGATTCCAGCGATGTAGCAGCTGGGCGTAGTCGAACAAACCGCGCTCAAGGCGATCGTCATCGCCCAATTGCAATGCGCGCAGACCAGCTCGCAAGGTGGCGCGGGCATCGGCGGGGACGGCACCCCCGGGCTCAGGCAGCACGGTCGCCTCGGGCTCCGATCTTGCGCAGGTGGACGAGTAGTAGGGAAATCGCCGCAGGTGTCACACCGGGGGTGCGTGTGGCTTGGCCGATGGTGTGCGGGCGCACGGCCTGCAGCTGTTGCCGTGCCTCAGTGGACAGGCCGCGCACCTCCGCATAATCCAGCTGCGTGGGCAAGCGCTGTCCAGCCCGGCGTTCTTGACGTTGCACTTCGACCTGCTGATGGCGGATATAGCCCTCGTATTTGAACTCGGCTTCAACGCGTGCGGCCAACAGATCGTCGTCGACACAGTCGCCGTCCACCGTGCGCAGCTGGCGATAGCTCAGCTCGGGGCGGCGCAGCAGCTCGGCCAGCGAGCGTGTTTGGCGCAGCGGCGCGCTGAGCGTGGGCGACAAAGCTTGGGCCAAGGCATCCTCCGGTCGCACACGCCGTGTGCGAAGGCGTTGCAGCTCGCCCTGCAGACACTCGGTTTTGCGCCCGAAGCTGCGCCAGCGCCGCTCGCCGACCAAGCCCATCTGTCGACCGACTGGCGTCAGACGCGCATCGGCATTGTCTTCACGCAGCAGCAGGCGGTGCTCGGCGCGACTGGTGAACATGCGATAGGGCTCAGTCACTCCGCGCCGGCTGAGATCGTCCACCAGCACGCCGAGATAGGCCTCATCTCGGCGCGGGTACCAAGGCTCTTGTCCGCGTACGCGTTGGGCGGCGTTGAGCCCGGCCAACAGACCTTGGGCCGCCGCCTCCTCATAACCAGTGGTGCCATTGATCTGGCCAGCAAAGAACAGCCCCGGCAGCTGTTGATGCTCCAGCCAAGGGTGCAAGCTGCACGGGTTGAAGTAGTCGTACTCCACAGCGTAGCCGGGGCGACTGATGCGCGCGCGCTCCAAACCTGGAATGGTGCGCACCATCGACTCTTGGACAGCAAAGGGCAGTGAAGTGGAAATACCGTTGGGATAGAGCTCGCCTGAGTGCAGGCCTTCGGGCTCGATGAAGACTTGGTGTGCGTCACGGTCGGCGAAACGCTCCACCTTGTCTTCTATTGATGGGCAGTAGCGTGGCCCGACCCCTTCGATGGCACCGCTGTACATCGGCGATTCGTGCAGGTGGGCGCGGATTAGGCTGTGGGTGGCCGGGGTGGTGGCGGTGATGTGGCAAGAGCGCTCCGGCGGGTGATCCTCGACACGGCCGAGGAAGGACATCAATGGAGCTGGGCTGTCGCCGGGTTGCTCGACCATACGTGACAAATCAACGGTAGCGGCCACCAAACGTGGTGGTGTGCCTGTCTTCAGTCGGCCCACCCCCTGAGCTGCTTCGCGTAGGCGATCTGCCAGACGATTCGAGGCGGCGTGGCCAGCGCGCCCGGCTGAGCTGCTCTGGCGACCGGTGTGGATACGGCCGTTGAGGAAGGTGCCGGTGGTCAATACCACCGTGCGGGCACCAAAGGACAGCCCAGAGTCGGTTTCGACACCGCAAACCGTGCCTCCCTGCCAATGCAGATCGATCACTGCCTGTTGTAAACAGTGAAGATTGGCTTGGGCATCGACTGCGCTGCGGATGGCGCACCGGTACAAATCGCGGTCGGTCTGAGCACGCGTCGCCCGCACAGCCGGGCCGCGACTGGCATTGAGCACCCGAAAGTGGATGCCAGCCCGATCTGCCGCCAACGCCATGGCACCGTCCAAAGCATCGATCTCACGTACCAAGTGGCTCTTGCCGATGCCGCCAATCGCAGGATTGCAAGACATCTGGCCGATAGTGTCCAAGCTGTGGCTGAGCAACAAAGTACGCACATTGCAACGGGCTGCGGCCAGCGCTGCTTCGACTCCGGCGTGGCCACCGCCGACGACGATGACATCAAACTCCTCGTGCATAGCCACGCAGGCGAGCCTCGACGCAGATGGGACTGCTGATAATTATATCCGGCATCTTATTATGAATAACCATAAATTGTTTTAGGTAGTAGTAGTAATAGGGGGTGTGAAAAACATGAAAAGTTGGCGTTTGACCACTGCTGGCGGTGTTTTGGCATACCGGGTCTGGGGGAGAATGTCGAGCATGACCAGTAAACGATTTGTGGAGTTTTGTTTTATGCCCAAGCTTTGCACGGTTTTTGCATTATTTACCCACGCAGAAGCGAGAGAAGATCTCCCCCAACAGGGCCTCGTCGTCAAACTCGCCAGCGATCTCTCCCAACTGCCGATGCGCGGTGGCGAGCCACTCGGCAATTTCTTCCTCTGGCAGCTGACTATCCAGCTGCGCCAAGGACCGCGCTCGCTGTAGGCTGTCAGCCACCCGCTCCATACATTCCACATGGCGTCGTCGGGCACTGAACTCCCCTTCGGTGACGCTGTGTCCCCGGCTTTGGCGTGCTAACAGCGCCCGCAGCTCATCGATGCCGTCACCGCGTAGGGCGGAGACGCGGATTCGTTCCAAGTCGCTATCATCCTGAACGAGTCCCGACCGAGCCCCGCTGAGGTCGCATTTGTTTTCGACGATGCTCAGCGAGCTTTGATCGCCCAGTATGGGCACCCCCAATGCGGGTACTGGCGGTGCGCTGGAATCGACCACCTGAAGGATGTGATCGGCATCGGCCAAGGCCCGTCGGGTGCGCGCCATGCTCTCCAGCTCGATATCCTCATCGCTGTCGTGTAGGCCAGCGGTGTCCACCAGCTGCAATAGGCAACCAGATTCTTGCAGCTCGGCGCGCACCACATCCCTCGTCGTGCCGGGTTGCGGGCTGACGATGGCGGCATCCTCGCCGCAGAGCGCGTTCAACAGACTGGACTTACCAACATTGGGATGGCCGCACAGCACCACGCGCCGCGCCTCGCGCCGCGCCATGCCGCGCTCGGCGGCGTTGCGCACACGCTCCAAATCGCTGAGCGCTGAGTCGATCTCCGCACGCAGCTCGGCGACGGGAATCAGACCGGGCACATCTGCCTCTTCATCGAAGTTCAGCGCCGCCTCGATGCGGGTGCGCAACGCAGTCAGCTGGCACCCCAACGCCGCCACTTGGCGCGACAAAGCCCCCCCCAGTGAACGCGCTGCGTTTTTGACTGCCGCACGGCTTTCACCGTCGATCAGATCGGCGACCGCCTCGGCTTGCGACAAGTCGATTTTGCCGTTGAGGAAAGCGCGCTCGGAGAACTCTCCCGGTTTGGCGGGACGGGCACCGGTGGTAAGTGCGGCCTCCACCAGCATGTCCAGTAGCACCGGGCCGCCGTGTGCGTGCAGCTCCAGCACATCTTCACCGGTGACGGAGTTGGGTGCCGGGAAAAATAATGCGATGCCAAAGTCCAAACGATTGCCGTCGGCATCGCACAGAGGCCCGTAGTGGGCATAACGCGGCGCGGGCAAGCAGCCCAGTATTTGTTCGGCAATGCGGCGGCTCAGCGGCCCGGAAATGCGAATGATGCCAATGCCTCCCCGGCCCGGGGGGGTCGCAATGGCGGCGATGGTTTCCGGGTCAGCGCTCAGCACGTTTCCCCTCTTTGTTGATTTGCCAGTTCAGCCACGATTGCTGCGTGATGGAGAGCAAGTTGTTGCTCAGCCAATACAGCACCAGTCCGGACGGGAAAAACAGGAAGAAAATGGTGAATACCACTGGCATCCAGCGCATGACAAAAGCCATGTTCGCATCTGGTGGTTGTGGGCCGAGCCGCTGTTGCAAGACCATGGATGCGCCCATCAGCAGTGGCAGGATATAGAACGGATCTTTGGAAGCCAAGTCCTGAATCCAAAAAATAAACGGCGCGTGGCGCAATTCAACGCTTTCGAGCAAAACCCAGTAGAGTGCTAAGAATACTGGCATTTGCACCAAAATCGGCAGGCAGCCACCCATCGGGTTTATTTTCTCGCGCCGGTAAAGTGCCATCATTTCTTGTGATAGCTTTTGCCGATCTTCACCGTGTAGGCGGCGCAGCTCTTCCATGCGTGGCTGTAAGTTGCGCATTCTTGCCATCGACCTGAATCCGATGGAAGAGAGGCGGAAAAATAGCAGCTTGACGATCAATGTCAACAGGATGATCGACAGACCCCAATTGCCCGTCCACTCATGCAATTTCACCAGCACAATAAATAGCGGCCGAGCCAGCCAGAACAACCAGCCATAATCGACGGTGTATTGCAAGCCCTCGGAGATTTCTTTTAATTGGTCGGCATTTTTGGGGCCCATGTACAGCTGGACACCTATGGTGGCACGCTCCCCTGGCAAGACCGAAATCGGGGGGGTGGCGAAGTTGCCGAGATACAGATTGGATGTGCGTTGACTGCGTCGCAACTGGTAGCGCGCCTCAATGTCGTCAGCAGGAATCCACGCGCTTAGGAAATAGTGCTGCACCAGTGCCAGCCAACTCCCCTGTAGCGATAGATCGACCGTCTTTTTATCGAGCTCGTCGAGATCGAATTTGAGATAGGGCTTGTCTTCGGTGTGTAGCGCGAAGCCGAGAAAGGCGGCCGGTTGGAAACTGCCGCTCGCCGCTTGGGGGTCGGGGCTGCCATCGCGCTGGAATTGGCCGTAGAGTGCCGCGCTCCACGGCTGCTGGCCGCGGTTGTCGATGAGATAGTCGATCCGCATCAGATAGCTGCCGCGCTCCAAGCTCAGGCGCTTGGTGATGGAGGCCCCGAGTGGGTCGCTGTACAGCAGTTCGACCTGCAATGTATCCTCACCCTCGGCGAAGTCGAAGTGGCGTCGGTTGTCGGCGGTGCTGAACAGCGGCCGGCTACCATCGCTGCGGTCGGTGCCCTGTGCGCCGACTAGACCGCTGCGTGCGATGTAATGACGCACCGGGCTTTGTTCCAGTAGCGCGAAAGCCTGATCACTTGCTAAGGTGGTGAGATAGCGCGGCAGTTCTGCGTGGAGGATGTCGCCACCGTGTAGCGAGACCCGCAGTTGGAGCTGTTCGGTTTGGATGTCGATGAACTCGCCGCCAGCAACGGGGGCTGGTGGCTGTTGGCGGTCGCTGGCGGCCATCGCCGCCGGTGCCGAAGGGATATCAGCTGGCGTTGGCAAGGTCTCGGCGACGGCCGGTGTCGGTTGTTGTTGCGCTGCCGCGTCGCCCGCTATTGGGGTGGCGTGGCGTGCCCGCTGCGCCTCTTGGTGTTGGAATTCGCCCCAACGTATCAATAGCAGTAGCGCAACTGCGAGGATGCAGCTCAGCAATATGGCGCGTTGCCTGTTCACCGTCGTCTGAGCCGCTCAGTGTGGCGGGGTTTGGGGGACAGGGTCCAAGCCCCCTCGGTGCCAAGGATGGCATCGCGCCAGCCGTTGCAGGCCCAGCCACAGCCCGCGCCAAGCGCCATATCGGCGCAGGGCCTCCTCCATATAGTGCGAGCAGCTGGGATGAAAACGGCAGGCCGGGATCGGGCGTGCTACCAGTAGCCGGTAGCCGCGCACCAGTGCGATCAACAGCCGCACGGTGGCACTGAGCCGTTTCACTGTGTTCCCGGCTCCTTTGCGTTGCGCCTAGTGCTCAGCTTTTGTGCCAGCTGAGGCCAAGCCTCATCCAATTTTTGCCGCAGCTTGGCTGTCGCTGGGCGCTGCTGCCCGCGGCGCGCCAGCGCGATAATGTCGTTGCTGCCCAACAGGGCTTGGTGGAGGCGGAAGGATTCCCGTGTCAGGCGCTTGATGCGGTTGCGTCCCACTGACCTGGCGCAGGCTTTGCGCCCGACGATCAAACCCAGCCGTGGGCGGCCCAGCTGGTTGGGGGTGGCGAAGAGCATGATGCCGTTGGCACGGAATTGGCAGGGCTTGTCGCCGAAGACGCGTTGGAAATCAGCACCCTGTAGGAGTCGCAACTCCTTGGCGAAGCCGAAACGCATGGCCCGCTGGGTGCGGGGGTTCAAACGCTGAGCCGCCGCCGCCCCTTGCGTCGACGCCGATTTAGGACTTGCCGACCACGCTTGGTGGCCATCCGCGCCCTGAAGCCGTGGGTGCGCTTGCGGCGGACGACGCTGTTTTGGAAGGTTCTTTTCATGCGCTGAGCCGATGCTTCTTAGCCTGCCATTGCCGGGCGTTGGCGCTGACTATGCGCCGCCATGCCACGCGTTCTTGCAGCCCTTTATTGTAGCACGATGCGCTGTGCTACACCGCACGGCGGCACCGCTGGATGGCATGGCCTAGGCATCGGCGGGTGCGTCTGAGAGCACGGCACTGCGGGGCCCATAATGGCCCTAGCCACTGGTTGAAAATCGCCTAGGGCACCCTATATTTTATTGCAATAACAGTGGTTTAGAGATGCTTTTAAAAGCGCAAAGTATGTGCATAACTTGTTGGCGATACCTTTTTGACAACAAGTTATGCACACTATGCAAGATGGTGCCCGCTTGGGCCTCGTCGCTGCGCCCCGCGCTGACATCATCGGGCTGGAAAATGATAAGCCATTGACTATAAATAGTATTTTCATTGCTGGACAAATGCTTTAAAGGGGTTTAGAATAGCGCAGATGGCGGGTTGCTTGGGCTGCCAGCTCTTTTTTAAACAGCTGCATCGAGATGCTGGGTGGTGAGAGTAATGATTGGTGCTGTAGACTGTTGGAATGATTGCCGTAGCCGGTTGCGGGATTTGGTGACACCAGCGCGTTACGATGCTTTTTTGCATGCCTTGGTACCGCTATCGAGTGCTCCGGACAGCTTGCAGCTGCTCGCCCCCAACGCCGCGTTGCGCGACTGGGTGGCGAAGAACTATATGGAACACATTCAAGAAGCGCTGGCCCAAGCTGGCGCTGCCAGCATCTCGGTGCAGCTGGGTATCTTGGGCTATGACGAACCGGGACATCAAGAGCCTCTCAAAGCGCCAGTATCCAGTCGCGGCAGGGAGCGCGATACGCCCATTTTGTTGCGCCCCGAATTCAGCTTCCAAAACTTTGTCGAGGGGGCCTCCAACCGCCTCGCCAAGGCCACGGCTCAGCGGGTGGCGCATCGGCCTGGGGACAACCAGCATAATCCGCTGGTTATCTGCGGTGGCGTGGGCTTGGGTAAGACCCATCTGATGCAGGCGGTGGGCAATGCCCTGCGCGGGGACAGCACCGACCACGATTTCCGCATTGTCTACTGCTCCACCGAGAGCTTTGTCAACGAGATGGTGCGCGCGATCCGCAGCCACGAAATGGCCGAGTTCAAACATCATTACCGCACGCCCGATGTGCTGTTGATGGACGATATCCAATTTTTGGCGGGCAAGGAGCGCTGCCAGGAAGAGGTGTTCTACACCATCAACGCCTTGCACGAACAAGGCTGCCAACTGATCGCCACTTGCGACCGCTATCCGCGCGAGGTTGACGGCCTTCAGGGGCGCCTGAAATCGCGTTTTGGTTGGGGTATCACGGTGGTGGTTGAACCGCCAGATATGGAGACGCGGGCTGCGATTCTGATGCGCAAGGCCGAAGGCAGAGAGCCCCAGCTGACGGCGGCTGCGGCGATGCTCATCGCGCAGCGGATCAATTCCAATGTGCGCGAATTGGAGGGGGCGCTCAACCGCCTCTACGCCTACGTGGAATTCAGCGGCCAGCAAGCGATAGACGACGACACCGTACGCTTGGCGCTGTTGGATCTCTTCGCCCTGCACCAGCGCCGCATCGGGCCAGAGGAGATCAAGCAGGCGGTGGCTGGTTATTACAAGCTGCGGGTCAGCCAGCTGGAATCCAGCCAGCGCGAGCGCCGCATCGTCAGACCGCGCCATATCGCGATGGCCTTGTGCAAGGAATTGACACCCGGCAGTTTGCCGGAGATCGGTCACGCCTTTGGCGGTCGGGATCACTCCACAGTGATCTACGCATGTCGTAGAATAGAGCAGTTGCGGCAGGCGGAAGCGCAACTGAACAGCGATTACGAATACCTGTTGCGAGAATTGACGACCTAGCGGCGGTAGTGGTCGATCCGGAGCCGACAGGCGAGTCACTGTTGGAGGTGGCCTGCCCGTTGCCCGTACTCTAGCCTGATGACGAAAGGGGCAAATTCATGAAAATCAAACTGAACCGAGAGGCTTTGATCGCACCGCTATCTTTGGTCAGCCGCGTGGTCGAGCGCAAGAGCACCCAGCCGATACTCTCACATGTGCTGCTAGACCTGGATCCAGAAAAAGGCCTCAGCCTGAGCGCCACCGACACCGAGGTGGAGATGAGTCACGTTGCCGAGCTCTCTCAAGAAGCCTCAGGCAAGTTCACCGTGCCAGCAAGAAAACTGCTAGATATCTGCAAAAGGCTGCCAGATCGCTGCGGTATCGAGCTGGATTTCGACGGCAAGGATAGTGCCTTGCTACGCGCTGGCCGTAGCCGCTACAAGCTGGCCGTGCTCCCTGCCGAGGACTTTCCGCTGATCGATCCGGGTGAGCCCACCATATCACTGCGCTTGCCCTGCCGTGATTTGGTGCGCCTGATCGCGCAGACGGAGTTCGCCATCGCGCAACAGGATGTGCGTTACTACCTCACCGGCTTGTTGTTGGAGGTGGGGGATCAAGATGGCACTGGGGAATTGCGTGCGGTGGCGACAGACGGGCATCGGCTCGCCATGTGCCGCCGCCAAACGACAGTCGATGCTGGTTCGAAGCAACAGATGGGGGGCGACGAGGGCGATGGCACTCCCAAGCTGATCCTGCCGCGCCGTAGCGTGCAAGCCTTGCGCCATATGCTTGAAGATGCTGGCGGCGATACCGAGGCCGTCTTGTCCTGCAACGACAATACGCTCTGGGTGCGAGCCGGTGGCCGCTATTTTTGCTCCAAGTTGATTGATGGCAACTATCCCGACTACAAGCGGGTGATCCCACAAATATCCGAACCGCGGGCGACGATCCCCAAAGATGCTTTCCGGCGCGCCTTAGAGCGGGCGGAAGTGATCTGTGGCACTGATGTTGGCGGGGTGCGGCTCAGGTTCAAGTCCGGAGGGGACAATATGAGCGGAGAGCTGCGCATCCACAGCACCAACTCCGAGCAGGAGGAGGCGGAGGAGCTGCTGGAGGTGCAATACGACGGCCCCGATTTGGAAATCGGCTTCAATGTGCGCTATTTATTGGATGCCTTGGACAAGATCTTTGGTGGCGATGAAGTGCGCTTTAGCGCCACTGATAGCAATAGCAGTGTTTTGATGGATGACCCCTCCGCCGAGGTTTCCGACACCGTCTATGTGCTGATGCCTATGCGCATATGAGACCGAGGTGCTGCTCCACCATTTGGAGATTCGGGATCTGCGCAATCTGCAGTCGGTGTCGATGCATCGCTTAGAGCGCATCAACTTGCTCTGTGGCCCCAATGGCAGTGGCAAAACCTCGGTTTTGGAGGCGATCTACCTCTTAGGGCTGGGTCGACCGATGCGCGGTCGCGGTATGCAGCCAGTGATCCGGCATGGTGCAGAGCAGTGCGTGGTGTCGGCGGAATTGCAGCCAAGCGGTGCCGAAGCTCGCGGGGCGACGCACTTGGGGCTGAGCCGCCACCGCCGGGGTGAGACGGTTGTGCGTATCGATGGCGAGATGCCGAGCTCCAAGGCAGCTTTGGTTGCCGAGTTGCCGCTACAGCTGATCAATGCACGCGCCGCGTCCCTGCTCAGCGGTGCACCGATGGATCGGCGGCGCTTCATGGACTGGTGTATGTTCCACATGGAACCTACATTTTTACAGCAATGGCGCCGTTATCACCGCTGCCTGAAACAATACAACCGTCTGTTGCGGCTACCTAGCCAAGCCAGCGCGCAGGCGCAGCGCTCGGGCTGGGCGGAGCAGCTGGTTGAGACCGGAGCGGCTTTGGATGGCGCGCGATCGCGTTGGGCGAAGGCATTTGAAGCCATTTTGTCGGTGACGTGTACTGGCCTACTGGATGCCGACATCAGCCTGCGTTACCTCCGTGGCTGGCCCGGCAGCCAATCCTTAGCCGATTATCTGCAGGACTCTTGGGCCAAGGATCGGGAAGCGGCCCATTTGCGTCACGGCCCCCACTGCGCCGATTTGCGCTTCCATTGCCGCGGCAGTACGGCGGTGGATCGATTGTCCAGCGGCCAGCTGAAGCTGTTGGCAGTTGCCCTGAGATTGGCTGCTGGCCGCCAGTTGCTGGAAAGTTGCGGTAAGCGCTGCATCTTTTTGGTGGACGATTTGGCTGCCGAATTGGATCGCCATGCCAAGCAACGCCTGTGTCAGCTGCTAGAGCACAGTGGGCACCAAATCTTTGCCAGCTGTATCGAGCTGGATGACCTCAACCCCTTCTTGCCTCAGCATTCGCGCTGCGATTTTCAGTTGCAACAGGGGCAGCTCTCTCGGCGAGCTGCCTGATAGACCACTATGGCTGACTACGACTCCTCCAGCATCAAGGTGCTAAAAGGCTTGGAGGCTGTGCGCAAGCGGCCGGGCATGTACATCGGTGACACCGATGATGGCAGCGGCCTGCACCAGATGGTTTTCGAACTGGTCGACAATTCCATAGACGAGGCTCTGGCTGGCCACTGCCGTAATATCGAGCTGCGTCTGTTGGATGGCGAGGAGGGAGAGGAGGCCAGCGTCTCGGACGATGGTCGCGGTATGCCGACCGAAATGCACGAGGAGGGGGTGTCGGCCGCCGAAGTGATCATGACCATACTGCATGCTGGCGGCAAATTTGACAATAACAGCTACAAGGTCTCTGGTGGTCTGCACGGGGTCGGGGTGTCGGTGGTCAATGCCCTATCCTCCAAATTGTGGCTGAGCATCGACCGCAATGGTCATCGCCACGAACAGAGCTATGAAGACGGCAAGGCTGTGGGGCCGCTCAGCACTGGTGCCAAGGTGTCCGGTTCGGGCACGACGGTGCGCTTTAGGCCATCGTCCAAAGTATTCAAAAATATCCACTTTAGCCAAGTGTTGCTGGCTACCAGATTGCGCGAGTTGGCCTATTTGAACGCCGGTTTGACCATCGTCCTGCGCGATGAGCGCGTCTCATCGGGAGAGGAGTCCAGCGAGACTTTCTTTTCGGAGGGCGGCGTGGCGGCCTTTGTCGAGGAGTTGAACGAGGGGCGCCAAGTTTTGCAAAAGGTGTGGCACTTCCATGCTGAGGGCAGTGGCGGCATTGTCTTGGAGGCTGCCCTGCAGTGGCATGACGGCTACCAAGAGGGCATTTATTGCTATACCAACAATATCTCGCAAAGGGATGGTGGTACCCACTTGGCCGGTTTTCGCAGTGCCCTGACTAGGACGCTAAAGCAGTACATGGACAAAGAGGGGCTGGCGGCCAAGGCCAAGCTCAGCGCTACCGGCGATGACACCCGCGAGGGTCTCACCGCCATCGTATCGGTCAAAGTTCCGGATCCAAAGTTCTCCTCACAAACCAAGGATCGCCTTGTCTCTTCCGAAGTGCGCCCGGTGGTGGAGCAGCTGTTGGGCAAGCAGCTGAGCGACTATCTGTTGGAAAATCCCCGCGTGGCAAAACGCATCTGTCAGAAGATTATCGATGCCGCTAGGGCACGTGAGGCCGCCCGCAAGGCACGCGAACTGAGCCGTCGCAAGGGGGCCTTAGATCTGGGTGGCCTGCCCGGCAAACTGGCCGATTGCCAAGAGAAAGATCCGGCGCTATCGGAGCTGTTTCTCGTCGAGGGTGACTCGGCTGGTGGCTCGGCCAAACAGGGCAGGGATCGGCGTTTTCAGGCGGTTTTGCCACTGAAGGGCAAGATCCTGAATGTGGAGCGTGCGCGTTTGGACAAGATGCTGGCCTCCGATGAAATTGCCGCCATGATTACCGCTTTGGGCTGCGGCATAGGCGAGGCGGAGATGCAGCTGGAGAAGCTGCGCTATCACCGTGTGATTATCATGACGGATGCTGATGTCGACGGTGCCCATATTCGCACCCTGTTGCTGACTTTCTTTTTTCGCCAGATGCGGCCCTTGATTGAGCAGGGCCATGTCTATATCGCTCAACCGCCGCTGTACAAGATCAGCAAGGGCAAGCAGCAGCGCCATGTCCCGGATGATAAGGTCCTGCAGGAGATCTTCTTGCAAATCGCCATGGAGAAAGCGGCGCTACATCCAGAGGCCGGGGCACCACCGATGCGGGCTGCTGCCCTGCAGGACATGATGGTCGCCTGCAAGCGCTTGCAGGATCATGTCGATCGCCTGTCCAAACGGCAGCCACCCGAGCTGTTGTGGGCCTTGTCCAAGCTGCCTTATCTCGCGCCACAGTCGCTACATCACCGTGAGGAGATGCTGGAGTGGCGCAATACATTGCAGGGGCATTTGTCGATCGAGGCGGGGGAGGTGGCGGAGCCGTTGCGCGAGCTACAGCCACAGGATGCGGTCGAGTCGGAGACAACGCAGGATTTGCCCAACATCTTTTTGCCATTGCTGAAGTTGCGCCGCTCTGGGGTGGTGGTGCAGCATGCGTTGGGCGAAGATTTTGTGCGCTCTGGGGAGTATCGGCAGCTATGTAGGCTGGGCGAGCCGCTGCTAGACCTCTTGGGCGAAGGCGCCTGCTTGGCGCTGGGCGAGCGCCGGGAGAGCGTGCAATCTGTGGAGCAAGCCTTTCATCGCTTGATGGAAGAGGCGCGCCGTGGCTGGAGCATCCAACGCTACAAGGGGTTGGGCGAGATGAATCCAAGCCAATTGTGGGATACCACACTGGATCCGGAAAACCGCACCCTGCTCTTGGTGTCGATGGGCGACGCCATGCGTGCGGACCATATTTTTGATGTGTTGATGGGCGAGCGGGTGGATCCACGTCGCAGCTTTATCGAGGAAAACGCCCTTAAAGCTGAGAACCTAGATATCTGAGGCGGCCTGTCACCCCTGTTTCACGTGAAACATAGGGGGTTCTGGCCCGGGGCGAGCAGGCGCACCCCACAGCATTGCGTGCCCTAGAGTGATGGTGGCTGGCGTTGGCTCAGGTGCTGGCCTCAAGTCGCGCCAAATCTTCCTGCGCCGCCTCAATCTGTGCTTTGACTAGAGCGCGCAACACATTGGCATTGCCTTGGGGTGCGATCGGCGGGCAGATCTGCACGCGCACCTCGCCGGGATACTTAAAAAAGCCGCGCCAGTAGCGTCCGGCATTGTGTGCGATGGGCTGTATCGCCACGCCGCTCTGCTCGGCGAGGCGAAAGCCCCCCAAGAGATAGCGCTCTTTTTGGCCATAGGGTGAGCGGGTGCCGCCGGGGAACACCAATATATCCCGCCCCTCCCGCAAGTGTTGTTGCCCTTGGCGCAACAAATCTTCAAGGGCTTTGCGCTTTTCGGAGCGGTCGATTGCGACGGTGTGTATTATCCGCAGGGCCCAACCAAAGACCGGGATGTTGAGCAACTCCTGTTTTAGCAACACGGCGATAATATGCCCCGGGGCGAAGTGCATATGCAGTAGCGTCTCAAGGGGGCTTTGGTGATTGCACATGATGACGCAGCTGTTGCGTGTCAGGTGTTCCAGTCCCTCCACCCGTAGCCGGATGCCGCAACAGATGCGCAATACGACCAAGAGGGCATTGCTCCAAAGGCTCTCCATGAAGCGTTGTCGGTGGTCTATAGGCAATAGCAGACAGGCTGGCAGTAAGGGCAACCAAGGCAGGGTGATAGCAGTCGCCGCAACATAGAAGGCGGTGCTGCGCAGCACGATTATTGGAGAGGGGAATTCTTGCATCTCAAGTGCGTGCCTTGGTCGCTAGACGTGGGCGGTGCCGTGCTCAGAGGCTCAGCTGGGAGAAATCGGCCACTTCGGAGAACAGTCCTTCCAACTGTTGCAGGGCGTAGAGGTTGGCTGCACGCTCGCCGGGAGCCTCAGCGAGTACCAAGGTATGGTCCATAAAATCGGCCAGCGGAGTGGCCAATTCGCCGAGAGCTACCAAACGTTGATCCAGCAAGCAGCTCCAGCGCCAGGCTGCGGCCCCGCCCTCCGCAATCCCTGGCGCTACGGGGTGGGCGCTGCGGAATTGCAATACGGCATCAAGCAAATGCTGCGCACCGGGGCCCGCGCCGTCTGCGGCTTCTTTGCCCAGTGGCTGTGGCGCCCCCTTGCGGAGCAGTTTGGTGGCACGTTTCCACGCCGCCACCATTGCTTTTGCCTGCTCGGTATGATCTGCTAAGAAGCGGCTCAAGCGACCTGAGCAGCAGACAAAGGCCACTGGGTAAATGTGGGGGCGGTGTAGCGGGGAGGCCAAGATCGCGTTGAAGCACTCGGAGCCGATTTGGAGCTCTTGGCGACAGAAAGAGCGCAGGCGCTCTATAAAGAACTCGACCAGGGGCAGGGCATGGCTGCAGCTATCATCGCCCCCTGACTCGACGCGAGCTTCGAATATTTTGTTTTCAAAGCCCTTGGCACAAATTGTCGAGATGCGCATGATTTCCAGCTCTGCCCAGCGGGGTGGCGGTGTGTCTGGGCTAGCTGCCAAGTCGGCGTCCGCCAGCAGATTGGCCAGCACACCCAACGCCGCAGGCCGCAAAGCAAAGGGGTCGCCACTTCCGCTCGGCCGATTGCCCTTGGCAAAATGGCCAACCAAGCTGTCGAGCCGATCGGCAATGGCCAATGCTTGGCTGGCGCAGGAGCTGCCGACGACCGTGCCGGAGAAAGGGGATCGGTAATGCTCGCGGATGGCCTTTGCGCTTTCTAGTACCTGATTATCTGGATTGTCCATAGTCAGAGTATGGCGGGCGAGCAAGTGGGCACCGATAATGCCTTGCAGCTCGGGGAATTCACGCACCAGCTCGGTGTCCAAGTCCGATTTGCACAGACGCGCAGCACGCTGGGCCACCGCAATCTCCGGCCCCTCTTGTCCCGCCAGTTGCATCAATTGCTCCACCAGCGATTCCAGCCTTTGGGTCTTGTCGTACAGGCTGCCCAAGCCCTCTTGGAAGACGCGAGCCCTGAGCCCTTCTCGGCGCTGTTCGAGCGCGACTTTCAGGTCGTTCTGGTAGAAGAACAGCGCGTCCTCCAAACGCGCCCGCACCACCCGTTCGTTGCCGGCCACGATTTCCTCTGGGGCGTTGCTGTCCAAGTTGCCGATGACAACAAACTGAGGCAGGAATTCGCCGCTGTCCCGGTGCCACAGTGGGAAATAGCGTTGCTGCTTCTGCAGTACGATGCGGAGCAGCTCTGCTGGCATGTCGAGGAAACGCGGCTCGAATTGGCACAGTTGAGCCATTGGCCACTCGCAGATCGCTGCCACTTCCTCCAGCAGTTGGCGGGCGGCATCATCCCGCTCCAAACGGGCTTCGGCAGCGGTATCAAATGAGACGGTAATTTCCTCGATTTGGTGCCTAATTTCTTCAATCCTTGCGTCAAAATCCGCTATCACATAGCCATCATCTCTGAGTGTCTTGGCGTAGTCCGAGGCTCGTTTCAAGCGCAATGGCTTGGGAGCGTGCACGCGGTGGCCATAGCTCTGAGGCTCCACGTTGAGGCCGAACAGGCGAGCTGTCAGCGGCTTATCATCCAGCATCAGCAGGGCCCACCGCACAGGTCGAGAGAAACTGTATTCCTCGGCATCGTCCGTCCCAACATCCCATCGCATGCTGCGGATCGGATAATCACGCGCCATGCACAGCAAAGCGTTCTCCACGCGCTGACACAGGACTTCGCTCAGCTCCTCTTCGCTGCCGGGTGCGGGCAGGGCTAGGCGCTTACCTTTTGCTGTGTCGCGCAACACCAGCTCTTCAACGGATCGAGCGTTTTTGCGTGCGAAGCCGAGTGCCGCTGGCAGGGGCTCCCCATCCACGCCTCGGAGCTGCTCTGCGGGTGGCCCCAGAATCTCCCGCCGGGGCACCCGCTCCGGCAGGCCATGCAACAGCAAGCCGAGTCGTCGTGGCGTGGCAAATCGCTCAATTTTTTGGCATCCAACACCCAGCTCACACAAACTGCTGGCCATGGATACCGCAAAGGCCTCGCTGATTGCCCTCAGTTGTAGCGCTGGCAGCTCCTCGCAACCCAATTCCACTAAACAGCAGTGCGGACCGGTGGCCAAGTCGGTGGTTGCGCTGTGCTTGGGCGCGGTAGACAACTTGCTGCGAGCGCGGCTTGGCGTCGCTTGCTCAGTTGCTGCGTCGCCGCACCAGCACTGTGCAACCGCTTGCGCCAGTTGGCGCACGTTGAGCATGTAGCGTTGGCGTTCGCCGACGCTGAGTGTGCCGCGGGCCTCCAGTAGATTGAAGCAATGCGAGGCGCGTAGTACCTGCTCGTATGCAGGCACAGGCAGCTCGCGCTCAACCAGCGCTTGGCAGGCCGATCGGGCCTGGTCGAAGGCCGCGACCAGCGCTTTGGGATCAGACTCCTCGAAGTTGTAGCGCGATAATTCCCGCTCGTTGCGCTGGAATAGCTCGCCATAGCGGACAGCCTGCCCACTGGCGGCGGCACCGTCACTCCACAACAGCTCGTAGACGCTGTCTTTGTCCTGCAAGTACATGGCCAGCCGCTCGAGGCCATAGCTGATCTCGCCGCTGACCGGGCTGCAGGCGATCCCGCCCACCTGTTGAAAATAGGTGAACTGGGTGATTTCCATGCCGTTGAGCCATACTTCCCAACCCAGCCCCCACGCCCCCAGTGTCGGCGACTCCCAGTTGTCCTCGACGAAGCGCACATCGTGTCGGCGCAGATCCAAGCCGATGGCGCTGAGCGATTGCAGGTAGAGCGATTGGATATCCGCTGGCGCTGGCTTGAGCAGCACTTGATATTGATAGTAGTGTTGGAGCCGGTTTGGATTGGCACCGTAGCGGCCATCGGTGGGCCGTCGGCAGCCCTGCACATAGGCTGTCCGCCAAGGCTCGGGCCCCAGTGCTCGCAAAAAAGTGGCCGGATGGAAAGTGCCGGCCCCCATTTCCATGTCGAAAGGCTGTAACAGACAACAGCCTTGTCGTGCCCAAAAATCTTGCAGAGAGGCGATCAGCGCTTGAAAAGTCTGTGGTGACCCAGTCATTTTCAACACGCTACTGTCGATCTGGTGATCAAGCCCGTATTATAACAAGGGGAGCCGCCTTCACTTCGCTAAACACATGCCCAAGCGCAATGCCGCCGTGATTTAAAGTTGCAAATGACGATGCTGAGCCTTGGCAACGCCATTCAACGCCGCCAAAATCCCGGCATTAAAATGACCAGCAGAGTGAATACCTCCAGACGCCCTAAGAGCATGCTTAAGCACAGCACCCATTTATGCACGTTGTCAATTTCCCGATAATTTTCAGCAACCACACCCCAGCCAGGCCCCAAGTTATTTAAGGTGGCGATCACCGCAAAAACGCTGGAAGAGAAATCCATGTCGGTGACCAATAAGGCGAGTAATAAGGCAAGGAATGCCAGCGCGTAGACCGCAAAGAAGCTCAATGTGCCAAAAGCCATACGGGTGGAGATCGGATGGCGCCCCACCGTGAGCCCCCAGACCGATCCGGGGTGCAACAGCTGACGCAGCTCGCGCAGAGCGAACAACAACAAAATTTGTACGCGGATCACTTTGATACCGCCACCGGTCGAACCGGAGCAAGCGCCGATGGAGGCCATCATCAGCAAGAAAATTGGCAGGAAATTTGGCCAGCCAGCCATCGGAGTGCTGGTGAAACCTGTAGTCGTAGCCAGTGAGATCGAATTAAACAGACCGTGCAAAATGCTGCTGTCCAATGGCAACACATTGCGGAAGTACAGCGTCGTCATGGTAATGGTGGCGATGGCCAACAAAATCCCAAGGAAGGTCATACATTCCATATCACTCAAATAGCGTGTTATACGTTTCCTTTTCCATGCGAAGAAATGCAATGAGAAGTTGATGCCAGCCACGACCATGAAGAAACATCCAACCAGCAGGATTAGAGGGTTGTCAAAATAGCCAAAGCTGGCATCGTGGGTGGAGAAGCCGCCGATGGAGATGGTCGAGAAGGCGTGGCAGACTGCATCGAACCAGCTCATGCCGCAAATTCGGTAGGCGATGGCACACAAAAAAGTGAAGACACAGTAAATCAGGAACAGGAATTTAGCGGTGTCGGCAATGCGCGGAGTCAGTTTGGCATCCTTGGTGGGGCCGGGTACTTCGGTGCGGTACATCTGCATGCCGCCGATTTTTAGTAGCGGCAGGATCGCGACGGCGATGACGACCAAGCCGATGCCGCCAATCCACTGTAGCAGGTTGCGGTAGAACAATATTGAGCGCGGCAACAGATCCAGACCGACAATCACGGTGGCACCGGTTGTTGTCAGGCCGGATAAGGATTCAAAAACGGCATCGGTGATGGATAGCTGTAAATCTACTAATAAAATAAATGGTAATGCGCCGAAGCAGCTGAGCCCAATCCAGAACAAAACGGTGAGCAGGAAACTGTCCCGCAGGCTCAGGTAGACATTAGTGCGGATCAGCCTTCTGGTACTTAGCCACAATGCGAGTCCGACACCGAAAACGACGGTGCCTGCGGTGGCAAAACTTTGCCATGCATTGCCACTCTCCCAGATACCGAACAGCATGGGCGGCACAAAGACCGAGCTGAACAGTAGCAACAACACACCGAAGTGGTGGGCGACGAGCCAAATGTGCACAGCGTTGCTCGTGCGGTTGGATCGCAGTGCTTAAAAGAAGTTGGTGCCCGCTTGGAACAAGCGTTCAACTTCCGGGATACATTTTTTGTCGACGACAAATAAGATGATATGGTCGCGGGCTTCGATCACCGTATGGCTGTGCGCGATCAGCACCTCTTGGCCACGCACCAGCGCACCGATGGTCATGCCGGTCAGATTGATATCGCCCAGTGGTCGTCCGATGACTTGTGAGCTGCGCCGATCGCCGTGCACGACCAGTTCGATCGCCTCAGCCGCTCCACGGCGCAACGAGTGCTCTATCAAGAAATCCCCCTGTCGCACCTGCGCTAATATTTCGCTGATCGTAAATTGCTGCGCCGACAGCGCGATGTCAATCATGCCACCGTGCACGAGATCTGTGTAGGCATCGTCGTTGACCAGTGCGATGACTTTGCGCACACCGAGGTTTTTAGCTAGCAACGCAGACATGATGTTGGCGGCATCGTCATTGGTCAGCGCGCAGAAGGCATCGGCGCGTTGGATCTCAATGTCGTGAAGAAATTCGCTGTCGGCCGCATTACCGTGCAACACGATGGTGCGATTGAGCTCTTCGGAAAGATAGGTACATCGCTCCATTGATTGTTCGATGACGCGGACATGATGGTTCGCTTCGATATCGGTGATCAGCCGTTCGCCCACTTGGCCGCCACCGGCGACGACGATGTTGCTGTAGCCTGGATCCATCGGCCTGATGCAGCGCATCACTTCGGGGATATTGGGCTTCTCGGCGATAAAAAACACCTCGTCTCCGATTTCTATCGTGGTGTCTCCGTGCGGGATTAACGGTGGATGGTTTTGGCGGTAGATCGCCGCTACACGGCATTCGACACCCGGCATGCGATTGGGTAGCTCGCCGATTTGATGGCCAGCGATGGGGGCATCCTCGGTGACAGATACGGCGACTAGCTGCACCCGCCCCTCGGCGAAATCCAGCACTTGTAAGGCTCCGGGCAGCTGGAGTAGTCGACCGATTGCGTTGGTGACCATCTGCTCCGGTCGGATCAGGATATCTACTGGCACGCCGCCAGCACTGCGCGCGAACAGATTCGGATTTTCCAAATAAGCACGCGAACGGATGCGGCAAATCTTGGTCGGTGTGTCAAAACAGCTGTGCGCCACTTGGCAGGCGGCCATATTGGTCTCATCGTTGTTCGTCACCGCCATCAGGATGTCGGCATCCGCGGCCCCGGCGCGTTCCAGCACTTGAGGATGCGAGGGCAGGCCGTGTACGGTGCGGATGTCGACCCGCGACTGCAATTGGCGCAACGACTCGGCATCGTTGGACACCAAAGTGACGTCGTTTTGCTCTTCCCGTGCGAGATGGCGAACCAGCGCGACGCCCACAGGGTTGAGGCCGATGATGATGATGCGCATGAGGGGCTCGTCGTTTAGTGCCAATGCCGCAATGCGGCGAAGAAAAAGCCGTCGCCGCCCGTTGGAGTCGGCGCGATGGCTCGCCCCGGTGCGCGATCCTCGCCCCAGTCCACGGCCAACTCGCAGGCTTGCGCCGTCGGCTCTTGCGCGAGGAAGCGCCGTATCACCGCGCTGTTTTCTTCCTCCAGAAGCGAGCAGCTGACATAGAGCAATTGACCGCCTAGGCGCAGGCAGGGCCACAGTGCGTGTAGTAGCTGCTGTTGCAGGGTGGCGAAGCGAGCGATGTCGTCGGCGCGACGCAAGCACTTGATGTCTGGATGGCGGCGCATCACGCCAGTGCCTGAGCAGGGCACATCCAGCAGTATATGGTCGTAGGGTTGTTGATCCCACCAGTCTTCAGGATGGGTGGCGTCGCCAGCGACTAGGCGCACGGCCGTGTCGCTGGTTGGCAGGCCGAGTCGGTTTAAGTTTTGCCGCAGCTTCTGCAGGCGATCCTCATTGATATCCAGCATGGTCAATTGATCCATTTGTGGTGCCAGTTCTAGCAGATGGGTGGATTTCCCGCCCGGCGCGGCGCAGACATCAAGCACCCGTGCGCTATCCTGCACGGGCAGCAACGGTACCGCCAGCTGTGCCGATTCGTCCTGTATGCAAAACAGCCCATCGTCGAAGCCCGGCAATTGCATTGGCGGTCGCGCCTCTTGTAGCCAAATTCCCGACGGAGACAGTGCACAGGGACGGCAGGCGATGCCCGCATCTTGCAATTGTGCCATATACTCTTGGCGTTCACAGCGTAGCCGGTTGACGCGCAAAGCCAGCGGTGGGCGTTGTTGAGCCGCCTCGGCGATGGTCGCGTAGTGCGATGGCCACTCGGCGCGCAGCTGCCGGGCCAGCCAGGCGGGCAGCGCGTCGCGCTCATGCCAGCTCAGCTGGCCGCGCAGGGCATCGCCGCGGCGTAGCCAGCTGCGCAGCACGCCGTTGACCATGGACTTGGCCCAACTCTGTCCCAACAGCAGGCAGGCCTCCACCGCCTGTTGCACCACCGCGTAGTGCGGCAGCTTGGAGTGATCGAGCTGGTAGCTGGCGACCAATAACAGGGCGACGATGCGTGGCTCCTGTTGCGCCAGCGGTCGACGCAGCAGTCGCTTCAGCATCGCCAGCAGATAGGGCTGCCAGCGCAGCGCGCCGCGGCTCAGCTCGCGCAACAGGGCGTGTTGCCTATGGGGCAGCGCCGTCATTCGCGCGTCCAGTGCCCGATCCAGCGACATGCCGCGGTGCAACACATCGCTGACTGCCATCGCCGCTGCCACCTGCGCCTCTTTCATGGAGTGCCGCTGTCGAGCTGCAGGCCGGGGCGGAGCAGCTGGGCGTGGCCGTTGAGAAAATCCGCAGCGTCCAGCGCACGCTTACCGGGCAGTTGTAGTTGCAACAGCCGTAGCCGCCCTCCCCGCCCGCAGGCGATCTCGATGCGCCTGCTATCAGCGGTACCCAGCACGGTGCCGGATGGTAGCTCGGTGGCTTCTTCTGGTAGCGCTTCTGCCCGCCACAACTTGAGCTGCTGCTCTCCGGTGCGCAAGCGGGCTCCCGGCACCGGGTTCATTGCCCGAACTTGGCAGGACAGCTCTGTTGCCGGTCGCGTCCAGTCCAGCCACGCCTCCGCCACGCTGATTTTGGGGGCGGGGCAGCTGAGGCGGGCATCTTGCGCCTGCGGCACCAGCGGCGACCCCTCTGCCAAGTTGCACACCACTTCGACCAAAGCCTCGGCCCCCAAGGCAGCGAGTCGCCGCTCCAACTCGCCCGCTGTCTCGTCGGCACCGATGGCGCAGTTGCGTTGCCTGAGGATGTCGCCGGTATCCAAGCCACTATCCATCTGCATGATGGTGATGCCGGTATAGCTGTCGCCGCTGGCGATGGCGCGCTGCACTGGTGCCGCCCCGCGCCAGCGCGGCAGCAGAGAGCTGTGCACATTGATGCAACCGTGACGCGGTAGCGCCAGCCACGAGGCAGGCAGCAACATGCCGTAGGCAGCGACCACCACCAGCTCCGGCTCCAAGGCGGAGAGCGTCGCCAGCGTCGCGGCATCGCGCAGGCTGTGTGGCTGTAGCAGAGGCAAATCAAGCTCCAGCGCGAGGCGCTTGACCGGACTGGTGCGCAACGAGTGGCCGCGCCCCGCCGGACGGTCGGGTTGGGTGTAGACGGCGCACACCCGGCAGGCCATCTCGTGCGACAGAGCATGCAGCTGTGCCGCGCCGAACGCGGAAGTGCCGGCGAAGACGGTGTTCAGGATGACCCTTGGCGGAGCGGGGTGAAGCGTCGCCTAGGCGGCTCGGTGCCGCTTGCGTAGCCGGTCGCGGATCATAGCCCGCTTGACCGGGGATAGGTAATCGACGAATAGCTTGCCGTCCAAGTGATCTGTCTCGTGCTGTAGGCAGATGGCGAGCAAGTCCTCGGCTTCCAGTTCGACGGCTTGGCCGTCGCGATCCAGCGCCTGCAGCTGCACGCGGTTATACCGTTGCACCTCTGCGCGCACCTCTGGCACCGACAGACAACCCTCTTCGTTCAAGCACATTTCCGCACCGGGGGCGGGTTGCCACTTGGGGTTGACGAAGGCCATCGGCTCCAAGCCCTGCTCTGAGATATCGGCCACCAATACTCGTTGATGCACATCGACCTGAGTGGCCGCGAGACCGATGCCGCCACTGGCGTACATCGATTCGAGCAGATCGTCGATCAGCTGGCGGACTGCGTCGTCCACTTGCTCGACCGGCACTGCCCGTTGTCGCAACCGCGCATCTGGAAAAGAGAGGATGGTGCGAACGGTCATGGCGTGAAGTACGGTGGCAGCTGGAGGCGGTGCTCGCTGATGTCCGCATGTGCTATCTCACGCTGCATCGTCGCTGGCTCATCTGACACCATTGACTATTATATAAGGCTGTGGCTGGCGCTCAGCTCGTTTGGTGGGCATCCTGCCAGTGCGGACTCCAAGCCACCTCCCAGTAGAAGCCGTCCAAATCGGCGAAATAGCCGCCCCAGAACACTTTTTGCCCTGCTTTGACCAGAGTGGTACCAGCCGAGACGGCTTCGTCCAACACGGTATCCACCGCTTTGGGAGAGGCCACATTGTGAGCGAGGGCGAAGCCCGAGAAGCCGGTGCCAGCTGCGGCGACTGTGATGTCCGCGGCCAGCTGATCGCGTGGATAAAGGCCCAACAAGCAGCCGTCGGTTGCAAAAAAGGCGATCCCTGTTTCGGTGCCGGGCTTTTGGGGCAGTTTGAGGCTGTTTCGGTAGCGGGCGACGGCGCGGTCTAATCGCGCACGCCGAGTGTGACCATGGTGATGTGAGGATGCATTGGAGTGACAGAGCGACGGTATTGGGACCCTAGTGTAGGGGCAAGTACTCTCGTGATGCACAGCTCGGCGCAGCGCCTTGTCGCGTCGGCGGCAAAGCACTGTGGGCAGCACCCCATTTGATGTGTTCAATAGCCTGTCGCATCCTCGACAATCCACTTGCCGCCACCGCCACATGACCGTCCTGCACCCATGGCTGATGCCCGCGTCCTCGCCTGGTTGCTCCTGTTGCGCCTGCCCGGTGCCTCGCCCGCTGTGCTGTGCCGTTTGTCGGCGCTTTGCGGCACCCCCGAGGCCATGCTGGAGGCCCCCCGAGCCCAGCTGCTCTGCGCCGGAGCCGGGGAGGATCTCTGCGAGAGCCTCGCCGTATGGCGCGATGGCGGCGCGCGTCGGGATGCCCTGTGGCGGCAGCGCGATGCCGATGCCGCATGGTTGGAGCGGGAGGGGGTCTCGTTGTTGGCGCTGGACGATAGCACTTATCCACCGCCCTTGCGCGAATTGTCTGTGCCGCCACCGTTGCTCTTCGTGCGCGGTGACCTGTCCGCCTTGTCGGCACCACAGCTGGCCTTGGTTGGCAGCCGCCAGCCGACGCCGGGGGGTGCCGACTCAGCGCGCTCGCTGGCAGCGGCCTTGGCCGCTCGCGGGCTGGTCGTCACCAGTGGCTTGGCGCGTGGCATCGACAGCGTTGCCCATCGCGCCGCGCTGGTGGCGGGGGGGCGTAGCGTTGCGGTACTCGGTGCTGGTTTGGATTGCATCTATCCACCAGAACACCGCCAACTGGCTGCGGAAGTTGCCGCCAGCGGTGCGGTGGTCTCGGAGTTTCCGCCGGGATGCCCGCCGCTGCGCGGCAATTTTCCTCGTCGCAACCGGGTCATCAGCGGCCTGTCGCTGGGGGTGCTGGTGATCGAAGCCGCAGAGCGCAGCGGTTCGCTGATCACGGCGCGTTGCGCCCGCGAGCAAGGGCGCGAGGTGATGGCGGTGCCGGGCTCGCCGCACAATCCGATGGCACGTGGGGCCAATGCCCTGATTCGCGAGGGAGCGGCGCTGGTCGAGTGCGCCGAGGATGCGCTGGCGGAGTTGACGGCCCAGTTTCGTCCGCTACCCGCAGCGGGGGATGCTGCCACGGCGGTCGATGCCAGCCGCGTTGCCGCCGCACCGCCACTGGATGCGGGCTTGCGGGTGCTGCTCGAAGCGGTGGGCTTTGAGCCGACGCCGGTAGATCTGGCGATTGCCCGTAGCCGTCTCGCGCCAGCGGCGGTCTCGGCAGCCTTGGCTGAGCTGGAATTGCAAGGCTTGGTGCGCCGCACTCCCGGCGGCTATCTGCGCATGCCGCATGCTGGCAACATCGACTGAGCGCTTGCGTCTGAGTGACCGGGTCGGTGCGCGTCCCTCAGAACAGATCTTCTAGCAGGCGCTCGTTTTCCCGAGTTTGGGCGGCATCACGCTGTTGCTCTGCGGGTGGACTGTTTGCCTCGACGCGGTCGCTGGCAGCCGTCGCTGGCAGCGGGGTGTTTTCCCTGCGGAACACTTCGAATATGCCGCCCGCTTGACCCGGAGCCACCGGTTTACCGGTTGTCTGGTCGATGCGCGCCACCACCACACCGTCTGGTGTCTCGCGCGTCTTGATCGGCACTCCGGCCAGCGCTTCACGCATATAATCGATCCATATCGGCAGGGCAGTGGCCGCGCCTTGTTCGCGGGCACCGAGCAGCCGGTTTTGGTCGAAGCCGACCCAGACGATGGTCGCCAGCTGTGGGTGGTAGCCGGAGAACCAAGCGTCGCGCGGGCCGTTGGTTGTACCCGTTTTCCCCGCCAAGTCGCTGCGGCTCAGCACCCGGGCGCGCCGTCCGGTGCCGCGCTGGATCACATCCTGCATCATGTGATCCAAGATGTAGGAGACACGCTTGTCGAGGATGCGCGGTGCCAGCGCGCCAGTCGTGACCCCGGCGGTCGAGGCGGTGACTCTGTCGGGCACCACATTCGGCGCTGCTTGGAAGATCGTGCGCTTGTCATCCGTATCGATGCGTTCGACTAGATAGGGTGCGACCCGATAGCCACCATTGGCCAAGCTGGCGTAGGCAGTGCAGAGCTTCAGTGGCGTCACGGCATAGCTACCGAGCGCCAAGGACAGGTCGCGCGGTATCGCCTTTGTGTCGAAGCCGAAGCGCGCGAGGTAATCCACCGTCTTGCCGATACCGACATGGCGTAGCAAGCGCACCGACACCAAATTGCGGGAGTGGCGCAGCGCCACCCGCAGTCGCGTCGGGCCGCTGAAGCGGCCGCTGGCATTGGAGGGGCGCCAGAAGTCCTCTAGGAATTTATCTTCGAAGACCACCGGAGCGTCGTTGAAGATGCTGGCGGCGCTCAGCCCGCTGTCCAGTGCTGCGGCATAGATGAAGGGCTTGAAGCCAGAGCCCGGCTGACGCTCCCCTTGGGTGGCATGGTTGAAGTTGCTGCGCCTGAAGTCGAGACCGCCCACCATGGCGCGGATGGCTCCGTCACCAGTATCCATAGAGATTAGGGCGCCTTGTATATCGGGCAGCTGCCCCAGTCGCCAACCGTTGTTTGTTGTTGTGTCTGCCCCGTCGAGCTCCTCTCGCCACAGCCATACCAAATCGCCGGGCAATGCCACATCGCTTGCCTGTTTCGGAGCCCGGCCAGTGCGGTTCTCATTGATATATGGTGCCGCTTTGGACAAGCCCTGCTCCCAGTTTAGCGTCGCTCGGCCGCCGTTCCGCAATAGCGTGACCAGCCGCCGCTCGGTGGATTCGAGCACCATGGCCGGTTGCCATATTGCCACCGGACGATGTTGCGCCAAAGCATCCAGCAGCGTCACTATCTTGTCATCTGGGCGCACTGGCTCGCCTGGGGTATCCGCTGTGGCTGGCCGGGCGAGCAGCGGCGTCGCGCCGCGATAGCCATGGCGCCGGTCGTAGTTTTGCAAGCCGGTGATCGTCGCCTGTTGCGCCGCACGCTGGAGGTGGCTATCGACGGAGGTGAAGACGCGTAGCCCGCGCGTGTAGGCGGAGAGGCCAAAGTCGCGGATCACCTCTCGGCGTGCCATCTCGGCCGCATAGCGGGCGTTCAATTCGATGGGGGCCCCGTGGCGGTAGGCGGTCACCGGAGCCACTCTGGCCTCGCGCCAAGCCGCTTCGTCGGCGTAGCCCAAAGCGAACATGCGGTCGAGGATCCAGTTGCGCCGCACCAGTGCCTGCTCAGGGTTGCTCAGCGGGTTGATGGCCGACGGTGCTTTGGGCAGGCCGGCGATCATGGCGCACTCGGCCAAGCTGAGCTGTTTTAGATTTTTGCCGTAATACACTTGGGCGGCGGCTGCCGCTCCGTAGGCGCGGTGGCCGAGGTAGATTTTGTTGATGTACAGTGCCAAGATCTCAGTTTTTTGTAGTTCGCGTTCAATCTGTAGCGCCAGCAGGATTTCATTGAGTTTGCGGGCGATGGTGCGTTCGCGGCTAAGGAAATAGTTGCGGGCGACTTGCATCGTGATAGTACTGCCGCCGCTTTTGAAATCGCCGCTGCTCAGGTATTGCAGCATGGCCCGCGCCAAGCTGGTGATATCGATGCCGGGATGGCTCAGGAAGCGGTCGTCTTCGGCGGTCAGGAAAGCATCGATCAACTGCTGCGGCAGATCACCATAGGCCACTGGAATACGGCGCTTCTCACCGAACTCGCCGATCAGCAGGCCATCTTTTGAATAGATTCGCATCGGTATCTGCAATTCGATGTCGCGTAGCGCTGATACCTCAGGTAGCTGCGGGCTCAGGTACAGCCATGCGCCGGCCAGCATCAACATGCCGCCGCAGAGACTGGCGAAACTCGTGTGAACGATCAGCGCGTATAGGTGGAATCCCCGCGGGCGCGAGGCCGCGCTGTCAAAAGGAGAGGATGGCATCCCTATTTGATGGGCTGGGAAGGGAGGATTCTTCGCTAGATTATAGAGGGCAGAGTAACAACAGGGAGCTCGCTGTGTGGCAATGGCCGGGGCGACTTCGGTGGCGGCGTGCTTCGGTGCCGGAGTTGGGGGTGGTGGTGGATACTGCCGGGCGGCAGCTGTGCTTGGCCGCGCTGGCGTTGCAGCGCGGCGGGACACAACCAGCCGTCTGTGAAGCGATTGCTTGGGAGTGGGGCTCGGCAGAGTCGCTTGCGGGGGCATTGTCCAGCGCCTTGCGGCAGCTGTCCACAGCGCCGTGCCGGGTCGCGATGGCGCTGCCAGAAGCGGTGGTGGTCCGGCGTCAGCTCGCTGTCAGCGAGGCGATGACAGAGGGAGAGTTGGCATTGGCGCTGCTGGCCGAGGCTGAATGCATGGTGCCATTGCCACCCTCCGAATTGGCACTGGACTATGTGCTGTCGGCAGCTGCCGAGCCCGCGGCGGACGGCGGTGTCGTGGTTCGTGGGGAGTCGCTGGCAACGTTTGGTGCCGGGGTTTTGCGGCCTGTGGCTGAGGCCGCAGCTGGCGGCTGTGTCACGGAGCACGCGATCGGGGTGGCTGAATGGCGAGGCGGGGGCCTCGCCGCCCCGACTATGGCGGTGCCCGGCGCTGTGGCGGGGGTTGCCGAGCGCTCGCTGGAGTTGGTCGCGTGTCATCGTGCGGAGTGCCGAGCTGCGATCGAGCTGGCGCGGGCTGTCGGGCTGCGACTTGAGCGCTTGATGCCAGCCGCTGCGGCCGAACGGCGCGGGGCACAGTTATTGGCGGGAGGCTTGCGCGTGTCGGGGATCGGGGATGGCATGGTTGGCGAGCTGTCTCAGTCGTGGCGCGTTGCGATCGGCCTCGCCGCTGGTGGTGGCCATAATCTGCTGCCGTGGCGGGCTCGCCGCCGCCGCCGAGCTGGCAGCCGCTGGCTCGCCGTAGCGATGGTGCTGTTGTTGCTCGGCCAAGGCGCGGCGCTGGCCGTACGCGGTGCTTTGCAACGCGGCGGCACGCTACAGCTAGCGCAAAATGCGGCACATCGCCATCAGCTCGGCACGGTGCGACAACGCGCTGACAAAGTCCGTCTTCGACATCAGCGCACTGCGCTTAGACGCGCCTCTGAGGTCGAGCGCCGCGCCCGTTGGCGTCGCGCCCAGCGAATAGCGGAGGAGCTGTGGGTACCGCTTTCCGTAGTGCGTCCGGCGGCTGCGCGCTACGAGCGTGTCGAGCTGCAGGGCGAGGTGTTGCGGCTGGAGGGCAGGGCTAGGCATCTGGCCGCCGTCTCGCAGCTGATGGAGGGTATCGAGGCACAAGCATTGTTTCGGCGTGTCGAGCTGCGGCAGTTGCAGGCGCTGGCGTCCGGCCCCCCGGCGCAACACTTTGTATTGGAGGCTTCGCTGTCGCTGGATACCGGTGGCTTGGCGGTGCCATCGCCGTGACGGTTCTCGTCGCTAGCTGGCCGCGTCCCGCCGCCGCTTGGCAGCGGCACCCGCGCTGGCTGTTAGCCGCGGTTTTTCTGTGCTCGCTTAGCCTTGGCTGTGTTGTGTTGGCATGGCCGGTGCAGCGTGCACTGTTGCGCGAGCGAGTCGAGGCCGAGCAGCTCGCACGCGAGCTGGCCGCGCCGCCTAGCTGGCCGACGCTTGCTGCGCTGCGGGCGTTGCCAGCGCTGGATTCCGCCGAGCTGTTGGCAGGGATCGCTACCGCCGCCGAGCGGGGTGGCCTGCGGCTGCATCGCTTAGTTGTGGCACCGGCGACGGCGCGGGAGGACGGCACCGCCGTTGTGTTGCGGCTGTCGGCTGACGGATCCTATGTCGGCATCGCCAGCTTCTTTCGCCGTCTGGGCAGCTTGCCGTGGCCGGTGAAACCGCGCTGGATCCGCTTGGTGCCAGCGTCTCCGGAGCAACTCTCGGCACCGTTGCGCTTGGAGACAGAGCTGGCGATCTGCTGTGACGGGCCAGCTGAGTGATGAATCCGTTGCGGAGACGACAGCTGGTCGATATTTTGTGGCCACGTTGTGCGCTTTGGGCTTGTTTGGTGCTGTGTTGTCCCGCTGTGCTCACAGCGCGGACGTCAGCTAAACCATCCCCTGCGCCGCTGGCCGAGCTGGCCTCCCCATTTGCGCTACAACCGGCGCTCAGCACAGCGGCAGCGGATGGCTTGGCGGTGGGCTTGCTGCGCGATGGTGCGCGGCGCTGGAGCCTGCACGCCGCTGCCGACGGCAGCCTGCGCCGTATGGCATTGGAGCCATCGCCGACCGCTCAGGAGAGTTCTTGGGACCTCGAATTGCGCGATGTTGCCCTGCGCCCGCTGCTGTATCAGCTGGCCGAGCTGCGCGGGCTGAACTTGCTGTTGGCACCAGAGCTCGATGGCCGGGTAACGCTGCGCTTGGTGAGGGTGTCGTGGCAGCAGGCATGGCAGCTGTTGCTGGAGCAGCACAGCCTCAGCGCGAGCCGTGATGGGCGGCTGTTGCGCGTGTGGCGGCGAGCGGCGGCGCGAGCAGCTATGGAGGTGTCGGCATTGCCGCTACACTTTGCCGCCGCCGCCGATGTGGCGGAGCTGTTGCGGATGGCCGTCGAGGGAGCGCATGTGGCGGTGGATATGCGCATCAACACACTGTTTTTAAGCGGCGATGCCGCTCAGCGGCATCGCCTGCGGGAATTGGTGGCGCTGGCCGATGTGCCGGTGCGTCAAGTGTCGATAGAGGCACGCATCGTCATGGTGCGCGCCGATGCTGTCAACCAGCTCGGGGTGCGTTGGCGGTTGGCGGCTGCAGATCGCCTGGGCTCCGCCTCGGTCGCGCTTGGGGCGGATGACGATTCCACCCAAGCGCTATTGCGCAGCCACCGCAATAGCGGGGCGCTCGCTGATGCCACTGGCCTCGCTGTGGACTTCGGTGGTGGCCAGGCTGGCTTCAGCATCGGTGTGACTGGCAATTCGGCGTGGCTCTCGCTGGCTTTGGCGGCGCTGGAAAGCAAAGGTTTGGGCGAAGTCATCGCCCGTCCGCGCATCGTCACCAGCGATCGGCATACAGCGACGGTGCGTTCGGGCACCCAGATTCCCTTTCAGGAGTCAGCTGAAAACGGCGGCACTACTGTGCGTTTCAAGGATGCAGTATTAGCTTTGGAGGTGACGCCAGCCATCACCGCAGACGATCACATCCTCTTAGAGTTGGTGGTCAATCAAGATGCACCCGGTAGTGTGGTGGATAGTGGTAGCGCGGTTCTGCCGAGCATTGATACTACCGAGCTGCGCACCCGCGTACTGGCGCGTAATGGCGAGACGGTGGTGTTGGGCGGCATACTGCGTGAGGAGCTGCTACGCTCAGAGTTGCGCGTGCCGTTGCTCGGCAGCCTGCCATTGCTGGGACGGTTGTTTCGCCGTCAGACCAGCAGTAGCCTAAAAACAGAGACCTTGGTGTTCATCACTCCACATATTTTGCCCGGCGAATGAGTCATCGTGGGGTTGTCGCCACCGCCTTGCCGCTGTGGGATAATTGGCACTAGGGTGGCGGGATGTGTTGCGGCGGTAGTCATGATGGCGGTGCGTGGGCGCGACAATATCGCATTAATCGGTTTGATGGGGGCGGGCAAGAGCACCGTCGGTCGTTGTCTCGCCGAGAGCCTGCAGCGCCCTTTCTTGGATTGTGATGCGGAAATCGAGCGCCGCGCCGGTTGTAGCATTGCGGAATTGTTTGAAGGTCGCGGCGAGCCCTACTTCCGTCGCCTCGAAGCTGAGGCGCTGGCTGCGCTGGCGGCGCAGCGCGGCGTCGTGTTGGCCACTGGTGGCGGTGCCGTGTTGGCGGCGGGCAACCGCGCCGTGTTGAAGCGTTGTGCTGAGGTGGTCTACTTGCGCGTCAGCTTGGAACAGGCATTGACACGTCTCAGCGGTAGCACGTCGCGCCCGCTGCTCCGCGATGACGATCCCAGTCACACGCTGAGGCGGCTGTTGGCAGAGCGCGATCCGCTGTATCGAGAGCTTGCCGACCACGAGGTGGATGGCGACGGTGTTCCTGCCGTCGTCGCCCAGTGCATCATGGATCAACTGGGCTGATGTCGTGAGTCGCTCGGAGCGCCATCGCCTGACCGTGGCGTTGGCTGAGCGCGCCTACGATATCCACATCGGTGCAGGCCTGCTCGGCGATGGCGAGTTGTTGCGTGCGGCGATACCGGGGCCGCTGGCCATGGTCGTCAGCGATGAACGGGTGGCACCCTTGTACTTGGAGCCGTTGCGGGCGGTGCTGTCGTCGTTGCCGGGGCTACGTTGCGCTGCACTGGTGTTGCCAGATGGCGAACAGCACAAGAATTTGACCGGCTTGGCACGCATCTACGACGCCCTGATTGAGGCCGGTGCCGACCGCGATGTGAGCTTATTGGCCTTGGGTGGCGGCGTGGTCGGCGATATGTGTGGTTTTGCCGCCGCGACCTATCTGCGCGGCGTCGACTATTTGCAATTGCCGACCACGCTGCTGGCGCAGGTGGATGCCTCGGTGGGTGGCAAAACAGCGGTGGATCATCTCGCTGGCAAAAATATGATCGGCGCTTTCCATCAACCGCGTTGCGTGATCGCCGATGTCGACACGCTGTCCAGCCTGCCGCTACGCGATTACCGCGCTGGCCTCGCCGAGGTGATCAAGTACGGTTTGTTGGGAGATGCCGTTTTCTTCGGCTGGCTGGAAGGCCATAGCGAGGCGCTGTTGCAGCGGGAAGCGGGAGCTCAGCTCGAGGCGATACGGCGTTCCTGCGCGCACAAGGCGGACATCGTCGTCGCTGATGAGCGCGAGACAGGTGGTCGTCGTGCTCTGCTCAATCTCGGGCACAGTTTTGCGCATGCCATCGAAACGGTGGAGTCCTACCGAGGGCTTAGGCACGGCGAGGCAGTGTCGGTGGGCATGGCTCTCGCCGCTCGCCTGTCGGTGCGCTGCGGCATGTTGGACAGTGCAGCGGCGGAGCGTATTGAGGCGCTGTTGTCGACGCTGGACTTGCCAGTGCGCCCGCCGCCCGGCTTGGCGACGGATGCGTTGATCGCGGCCATGTGGCAAGACAAAAAGCGGCGTGCGGGGCGGTTGCGTCTGGTGTTGCTCGATGCCATCGGTAGCTCGCGCTTGCTCGAGTTTGACGATGAGCCAGCGTTGCGGGCGGTCTGGGAGGGTTGCTCCTGAGCCGTCGGCGCGATGCCCGCATCGCCAGCTCGCCCGGTGCAGGTTGGCGCTTGGGCTTGCACCCGGAAGGATTGGTGCTGTGCGATGACAGCGGTGTTGCCGCCTCGCTGCGCCAAGATTTCAGCGCCCCCAATTTGCGGCGGCGCAGCCAAGGGGCGAGCTTGTTGCGCCGCGCCGTCGGCACCGTTGGTGGCCGGGCACCCGAAGTGCTGGACGCGACGGCTGGCCTCGGCACAGATGCCTATGTGCTGGCCTCGGCCGGTTGCCGGGTGGCCATGTGTGAGCGGCATCCGGTGGTCGCCACCCTGTTGTTAGACGCTTTGAGCCGTGCTCGTTCGGCCAGCGGCAAGCTGGCGGCGATTGCGGCGCGCATGTCCTTGCGGGTTTGCGATGCGCACTTGTTATTGCCCGACACCCGCTTTGATGTGGTCTATTTGGATCCGATGTTTCCATTGCGACGCAAGGTTGCGCTGACAAAAAAGTCGGCGCGCGCTCTGTGGGCGCTTGCCAGCACTGTCGAGTCAGCGCAGGACGATGCCTTGTTGGCCTTGGCACTGCGCAGCGCACGCTATCGAGTGGTGGTCAAACGCCCCCTGCGCTCGCCACCGTTGTCGGGTCACCCGCCCGCCCACAGTTTGCGGGGCAAACTGGTGCGCTTTGATATCTACCCCCGCTTCAGTGACGGATAGCTCGCCGCGAGCGACGCTGTACTGCGGCGGGAATACCAACCGGTTGAGGTCATGGCGGTTTGACATGGTGACCTGCCAGTGGCGACAATTAAACTCTTAATCAGCTGCTACCGAGCGGCTACGTAGCTCAGTTGGTTAGAGCACGGCACTCATAATGCCGGGGTCGGTGGTTCAAGTCCACCCGTAGCCACTTGACGCCGCTTTGGCTCGGCCTTGGTTGCGGTCTGTGTCCGGTGCGCCACACGCTACCAGCTGGACGTGCTCGGCACCTATCACCATGATGGGCACCGATCCTTGCACTGTTGCATTGCTATACTAAAACGCTTATTCCGCGATTGTCTGGGTTGCTTGAGATGGTCGGTCGCTACGATTTATTTGGCGTGGGTGCCGCCTTGCTCGACATAGAATGCCATGTCGACGCCCCCTTGTTGTCCGAGCTTGGCTTGGACAAGGGATCCATGACGCTCAGTAGTCATGAGGACGTGCAACGGAATATCGAACAGCTCGGTGCACAGGGCAAGATATACGGTGAGTCCTGTGGCGGCTCGGCGGCCAATGCGGTGATCACGGCCAGCCACTTGGGTGCCAATGCCTACTTTGCCTGCCGTGTCGACAACGACGCGATGGGTGAGATCTTTTTGCGCGGCCTCGCGCAGGCTGGAATCGGATACCGTCCTCTGGGTGGGGTGCAGGGTGGTCAGCCTACCGGACGTTGCTTGGTTCTACTCACCGGTGATGCCGAGCGCACGCTACAGACGGCACTCGGCTCCAATCTGGACATCGCTCCCGACGACATCGATGCCGCAGCCTTGGCCGCATCCCGCTACGCCTATATAGAAGGCTATTTGGTCGGCTCTGAAAACGGCTTGGAAGTGGCATTGCATGCGCGCCGCTTGGCCACCGCCGCTGCTGTCCCAATCGCCATCAGCTTGTCCGATGTCAATATCGTCAAACATTGTCGCGAGGGCCTAGACCAGCTATTCGGAGACGATGGCGTCGACTTGCTGTTCTGCAATCGCGCCGAGGCCTTGGCTTGGAGCGGTGCCGACACGCTGGAGAGCGCATCGCCGGCGTTGGCCGCGCTCGCACGCTGTGTCGTTGTCACCGCTGGTGCGGATGGCGCGATACTGATACATGAGGGGCAGACGACTCAGATTGAGCCGCACCCCGTTGTGCCCATCAACACCAACGGCGCTGGCGATGCCTTTGCCGGCGTTTTTCTCTACAGCCTGATCAGGGGCTACTCGCTGCTGCATGCGGGGAATTTTGCCAATTATGTCGCAGCGCATTTGGCGAAGCTCCATGGGGGGCGGTTGACGGAGCAGATCTGCAGACAATTAAATGAGGATTTTTTGCCTCCCAAAATGTAGCGCCGCGTCCCGCTGCCGTGGTGGCAAACTCTGCCAGAGTTTGCCTTGTCTGGTCGCCATTGCCGGGGGCGCTACCCGCCCGTCGCTCCCGCGCGTTGCAACAGCTCGGCATAGGCTCCGCTGCGGCGGTGCTTTGAGATGATGCTGAGGATGGTCTCACCATGTTGCGAGCGAGCGCTGAGATTGCGCTGTTCAGCTTGGAAAAAGTCGATGAACCGCTCAAAATCCTCAAGCCGCATACTCTGGTAGGCGCGCAGTAGTGTGAAAAAATCACCATCCACGCCTACCGGTGCCTGTAGCCGCAAAAATCCCCGCACCCTCTGCTCTGTCCACACCTCGTCGATGACTACCCGCTTGTCCTTTTTCATGATCTAGTTGACTTCCAAGCGGCGCAGAAAAAGGGTGTTGGCGAGGGATGGGTTGGCCTGTCCGCTGCTTTTTCGCATCAACTGGCCGACAAAGAAACCGAGCATTTTTTTGCGTTTCTCCGGGGCGGCCGCCCGGTATTGCTCCACCTGCGCGGCGTGCTCTGCCAGTATTTGCTGGATCAGCGTGTCGAGCTCGCTTTCGTCCGAGATCTGTGACAAGCCCTGCTGCTCAATAATGCGCCCAGCATCACATTGCTGTTCCCACATGGCGGCAAACACCTCCTTGGCCATTTTGCTCGACATCTTGCCGTCGGCGAGCCGCCGCAACAACTCGGCCAAATGTGTTGCGCTCACCCGGCTGTGCGCGATATCGAGGCCATGGTGCCTGAGCTTGGCCAGCAGTGCACCAGTCACCCAGTTGGCGGCTAGGGTGCTGTGCCCACAGCTGTCGGCCACCGCGTCGAAGAAGCGTAGCGTGGCACTGTCGTCGGCCAGCTGTGCGGCGATTTGCGGGTTGAGTTGGTGCTGTTCGCGCAGCCGCTGTCGAGATGCGGCTGGCAGCTCGGGCAGCGCTTGGCGCAAGCTCTCAATGTACTCCTCAGACAGCACCACTGGCAACAGGTCGGGGTCGGGGAAATAACGGTAGTCGTTCACCTCCTCTTTGCTGCGCATAGCGCGTGTTTCATTGCGGCCCGGGTCGTAGAGTCTGGTCTCTTGCCGCGGTGTCTCGCCGCTCTCCAGCAGTAGCCGCTGGCGCTTGGTTTCGTGTTCGATGGCTTGTTCCACAAAACGGAATGAGTTGACATTCTTGATTTCGGCTCGCTTGCCCAAGCTGAGCTGCCCGGCTTCACGCAGCGAAATATTGACATCGCAGCGCATCGACCCCTCGGCCATACGGCCGTCGGAGATGCCGATGCGGCGGACGATCTCGTGCAGGCTGCGCAGATAGGCGACCGCCTCTGCTGCCGAGCGCATATCAGGATCCGAGACGATTTCCAGCAATGGCACGCCAGCGCGATTGAAATCGAGCGCAGTCTGGCCCGCGAAGCGGTCGTGCAGAGATTTTCCGGCGTCTTCTTCGAGGTGGGCGCGGGTGATGCCGACAATCTTTTCACGCCCGTCCGGAAGCGATACGCAGAGCGTGCCCCGGCCGACGATGGGCTGTTCGTATTGGCTGGTCTGATAGCCTTTGGGCAGATCCGGATAGAAATAGTGCTTGCGGGCGAAAACAGAGCGTCGCGCGAGCTCGGCATCGACTGCCAAGCCGAACAGCACGGCGCAACGCACCGCCTCAGCATTGACCACTGGCAGGGTGCCGGGCAGTGCCAGATCAAAATGGTTGGCGTGTTCGTTGGGTGCCGCGCCAAAGGTGGTCGGTGTGCTGGAGAGCAGCTTGCTGGCGGTTGCCAGTTGGACATGCACCTCGAGCCCGATGACCGTTTCCCAAGCCATCATGCCGCCGCAGCCGGTGATTGCAGATGCCAATTGCTACGCTGCTGAAAGCGGTGTGCGGCCGCCAACACTTGCGCCTCGCCTAGGTAGGGGCCGATGATTTGCAGGCCTAGCGGCTGGCCGTCGGCGAAGCCAGCTGGCACCGATACGGCGGGTAGTCCGGCGAGGCTGGCCGGGATGGTGTAGAGGTCTTGGCGGTACATGCTCAGGGGGTCGACCTGCTCCCCGAGGCGGAAAGCGGGGCCGGGAGCCGTCGGCCCGATCAGCAGATCGACCGTTTCGAAAGCGCGCTGAAAATCTTGCTGGATCAGGCGGCGCAATTTCTGCGCCTTGCGGTAATAGGCCTCGTAGTAACCCTGAGACAACACATAGTTGCCCGACAGAATGCGGCGCTTGACCTCGAGTCCGAATCCCTCGGTGCGGCTGCGCTCTGTCAACATGATGCTGTCCTGTGCCGAGGTGCTGCGGTGGCCGTAGCGCACACCGTCGTAGCGGGCGAGGTTGCTACAGCACTCGGCCGAGGCGATGACATAGTAGGCGGCGATGCCGAGATTGGCGTGTGGCAGGCTGAGCGTTTGCCCCCCGTTGTCACCAGCCAGTAGCGCCATGGCTTCGCGTACCGCCTGCGCTGCGGCGGGGTGCAGCTGATCCTCTTCCAACTGCTCGCGGATGAAGCCGATGCGCGGCGCGGTACCCGCGCTATCGAGCAGCTCGCTCGGCGTGGGGACCGCCGCATTGATGCTGGTCGAATCCATGGGATCAAAGCCTGCCATGGTGCTGAACAGTAGCGCGGCATCCTCGGCGCTGCGGCTCAGCGGCCCGGCCTGATCCAAGCTAGAAGCAAAAGCCACCATGCCATAACGCGAGACGCGACCATAGCTGGGCTTGAAGCCGGTGATGCCACACAGCGCTGCCGGTTGGCGTATGGAGCCGCCGGTATCGGTGCCAGTGGCGGCCGGTGTGAGCCCGGCAGCGACGGCGGCGGCTGAGCCGCCAGAAGAGCCGCCGGGTACACGCTCTACATCCCAAGGGTTGCGCACAGGACCAAAGTGGCTGGTCTCGTTGGACGATCCCATGGCGAACTCATCCATATTGGTCTTGCCCAGCATGACGGCACCGGCTGCATCGAGTCGGCGCACCACGGTGGCATCGTAAGGCGGCACGAAATCCGCCAACATGCGTGAACCGCAGCTGGTGCGCAAGCCCTTGGTGCAGAAGATGTCTTTGTGCGCCAGCGGCAGCCCGCACAGCGCACCGCCCCGACCAACTGCGCGAGCGCGGTCCATCGCCTTGGCCCGTGTCATTGCGGCCTCGGTATTGAGCGTGATGAAGCAGTTGTAGCGAGCGGCGCGATCCTTGATCCGATCCAGATAGTACCGGGTCAGCTCTTCGCTACTGAAGGTCTTGTCGCACAACCCTGCAAGCAGCTGGGTGGCGGTCTCAGTTGCGGCCACGGCGCAATGCCGCTCAGCTCACGACTCGGGGCACCAAGTAGAAGCCTTGACGCAACGCCGAAGTATTTTGCCGTCGCTCCGCTTCAGCCTGTCCGGGATCAAGCGATTGGCTGTGGTCGTCGCGCAGGCGTTGGTGCAATTCCAATGGATGAGTCAGCGGCTCCACGCCGTCGGTATCGACATCGCGCATCTGATCTACCATGCGCAAGATGGCGGCGATGTCGTTGCGCAAGATCGCCACGTCACGTTCCTCCAACCGGAGGCGGGCAAATTGTTGGAGCCGATCCAACTCATCGGGAGGCAATGCGTCACCTTGGGACATGATCGGCGTGATTGCCCTGATATGGTTGCTGAGACATTGCGTTTTCTGACTAAAGTATATGCGATGCAATCAGCGTCTATTGTAAAATAGCCAGCCGAGCCCGACGTGCTTTGGCGCAAGCCATATTTTGTTCGCATTGCGGTGTGTCGAGCGGTGGATTGGCCCGATCCGACATTTGTTCTCAGGGTGTTTAAGCAGCTGTGGAGCACCATGTTCAAATTTTCATTACGCCTAGCTCTGATCAGCCTAGTGCTGGTGCTGGCTTTGGGGGCGGTAGCGGTCAACTTGGCTCGAGTCTACGTCCACAGTCTTGAGGATGGATGGGATGAATTGGTCGCAGCCGCACGCGTACACGCCGGAGCTTCCCTCGCTGCCGAAGTGGAAACAGACGGCTTTCAATGGCACCCACGCATTGTATTGCGCAATCTCCATATCACCGCTCCCAGTGGGATTTTTAGCAGCGCATATATCGAGCTGCGAGTGAATTTGTTGCGCAGTTTGTGGACGCGGAGCCTATCGCTGAGCCACGTGGTGGTGCGTGGTTGCCAGCTGAACTTAGCTCTGGCACCGAGCGCGTCCGCTGCGAGCAAGCAGTCCGCATGGGGTGTTGGGGAGCTGCTACGACGGTTGCATATTACCAACCACGAGCTGCGGGACTGCCGCCTGCATGTCGAGCAGGAGGGCGGTGCGCAGCTGCGCATTTCGATCGAGCAGGCATTAAACGCACCATTGGGGCCTTTGTCTTGGCACAGCTCCTTGCGTGGCAGCATCGCAATGCAGTTTGGTAGTGGTGATGCTGCGCCCTCTTTACATGCCCCCGCTTTGCATGTCTATCTACGCAGCGGGCGGGCGGGCCCCTTCTGGCACCGCATCACCACGCGGGCCGCCGCTTTTAACAGCCCGCAACTGACGTTGCGTTCGGGCGAAGCCGAGATGGCGGCCAGCGCGGTGGAGGGTACTGTCGATGGCTTCAGCTCGGGGCGGGACACTTGGCGCGGTAGTCTGCGTGCGCTGCGTTTTGACTACTTGGGGCGTTCGGTGCGGGTGCCGGATATCCCGGTCGCATGGCCTAATGCCGATCTCTACAGCATGTACATAGACAATTTGGATCTCGGCACTTTGGCCGCCTCTTTGTCCGACTCCGGTATGGCGGAGGCCTTGGGCTGGTCTGCACTGAAGCAACTGCAGATTGGCGGCACGGTGAGCAAACTGCGGCTGTCGCTGAGCCGCAGCCGACCGGGTAAACCGTTGCTGCCGGAAATCTCCATGCGCTTCAAGGGGCTGCAAGCCGTCCCCTTGATCGCTGGTGTGCCGGGCTTTGCCGGTGTGTCCGGCGAGCTGTTGGCCGTGCCGGGCTTGATCCGGGCTCAGCTGGAGGGGTCGCAGCTGGAGGGGTTGCAGCTGGAAGGGTCGCAGCTGGCAGGGAGGTCGCTGGAGGGGATGCAGCTGGCACTTTGGGTGCCTGCGGTCTACGGCACCGTGCTGCCTTATCGTGAGTTTGATGCCAAAGTGCACATCAATTTCTATGAGGATGCGGCGGTGGTTGAAATCCCTTCGGCCCAGCTGCACATGTCGCAGGGCGACGGCGTCGCCACGGTGAGCAATCTCCAATTGCGGCTGTCGAACACCGGCGAATTGGACAGCGTATCAGGCCAAGCAAATATTCGCGAGCTGGAGTTCATCGAATTGATAAACCATATGCCCATCGCGGCCTTTGACGAAGTGATGCCAGAGTGGTTTGCCACGGGCACCAGCGCAGGTGTATTGCGCGAACTGTCTGTGGACATGGCGCTGGACAAACCGGGGGATATCTTGGATGTGTCCAATCGCATCCGGGTCACGGGGCATTACGACAATTGGGATCTGATGATCATCCGCGGGCTGATCTTCGACAACATATCGGGGGTTATCGATTTCGATGGGGTGTTAGGCGCAGTGACAATGAACTATGACGCGGCCGAGATATTCCGAGCCCCGATGCCTAGTGGGCTCGGCGTGTTGCGCACGACGGAGAGCAGCTGGACCCTCAGCATAGAGGCTCCTTATGCCCGTGCGGTTTTCTCGCAGCGCTATGGCGATGCGCAGGTATACGGCCATTGTGAATTCGTCCGCCTGCCCAATTTGTTGGCGATAGCGCAGTCAACACTGCCGTCGGTGACCACCACTGCGATGAGGACCTTCCGACCCAGCCGTCTGCCGGAATCTACCGATACGGTGTGGGTGCCAGTCACGGTCGATTCATTTCACATGGGCAAGTACGATCTCGGTGTTTGGCGTTTCGATGTCTATGCGGGTGTGCGCCGGATGCTGGTAGAAAACATGTACGCGGACAAAGCGGGGATCACCCTACGCAGCAGTGCCGCAGACGGCACCGGTGCCAAGATGGTGCAATGGCTGGACGAAGATGGCTGGACAACGCTGTTTGAAGGCGGCTTGGAAATACCGGATATGGGCGAGTTGTTCACACAGCTGGGCGTGGCTCCAGTCGTGACAGGCAAAGACGGGCATTTGCTCGCCACACTCTCTTGGCCCGGGGAGCTGGCCGACTTCGATTTGCAAACATTGCGCGGCGACATACGCTTCGAGCTGGGGCGGGGCGAGTTCCCCGATGTCGAGCGACCGGGAATACTCAAGGTGATCGGCTTGCTCAGCTTCAGCAATATCTTGCGTGGCGTGTTGCCGAGCCTGCGCTCTCTGGAGAGCCATGGCCTGCGCTTCCAGGAAGTGCAGGCACGCGCCTTTATGGCGGATGGCCGCTTGCACTTCGACCCCGATTACGGCACCACAGTCGGTGCCAATGAGGGAAAGTTTGTGTTGCGTGGCGAGGCTGACTTGGTTGCGGGGACTGTCGATGGCGAGCTGGATGTGACGCTGTATTTGGCCGACAATCTACCGTTGATGGCGCTGATTGCTGTCGGTAGTGTGCCGTTGCTTTTTGCTGGCACTTGGCTGGCAAGCAAAATTGTCGGCTCTGGGGTGAACCGCTTGGCACATGTTGTCTATACCATCAAGGGGCCGTGGGCAGACTTGGAATTGGGCAAGCGACAGGCTGAGCCACCGCCCGCAGAGACGGCCGCTGTGTTATCCGAGCAAGCTGCGGATGCCGAGCTGACAGAGCCCTGAGTCGAGCGGCACCCAAAGTGAGCCGCATCCTCTGCCAGTGGCAGCTGCCTTCAGTAGGCGATGGTGGCCAAGCCGAGAAAGGATGCGAAGCCGACCACATCGGTGATAGTCGTCAAGATCACCCCGCTGGCGACGGCAGGATCGATGCGCATTTTTTTCAACATCAGCGGTAGGTAGGCTCCGGCGAGACCAGCTGTCATCAGGTTGATCAACAGGGCGGAGGAAATGATCAGGCCGAGCAGGGGGTCATCGAACCACCATGCCGCGCCGATCGCCACCAAGCTGGCCAAAGCGAAACCATTGAGCGCGCTCAGCAACAGTTCGCGATTGATCAGCCATAGGGTGTTGTGTTGGGCGATATTGCCGAGAGCGAGGCCACGAATCATCACCGTCAGGGTTTGGGTGCCAGCGATGCCGCCCATGCTTGAGACGATCGGCATCAAGATGGCGAGAGCGACTACTTTTGCCAAGGTGTCCTCGAACACTCGGATCGTCGCCGAGGCGATGATCGCCGTCGCCAAGTTGATGCACAGCCAAATAATGCGGTTCGGTGCTGCCATCAACACCGGGGCAAAGGTATCGGCTTCATCATCGCTGATGCCGCCACGGCGTCGCATCATCTGGTCGGCGTTGTCGCGCGCATAGTTTCTGACATCGTCGGAGCTCAGGTAGCCGACGAAGATTCCCTGCTCGTCGACGATTGGCGCGGCTTTCAACTCATGACGCTGGAACAGTTGGGCGGCTTCATCGGCCAGTGAGTCGCCGAGGATGGGAAAGATATCTGCCGCTGGCGTCATCCGCTGCTCGACGGTCTCATCGGGGGTGCTCCGCAACACTTCCGGCAAAGGCAGCATGCCGAGCAACAGCCCTGTGCGATCGACGACGAAGAGATACTCGAAGCTCTCTGGGAGAGCCGCGTGGCGGCGCAGGAACTTCACCACCACCTCCATGCTCAAGGTTTTGCGCACGGTGACCGCATCGGTGCGCATCAGGGAGCCCGCTTGCTGCTCGTCGAAGGACAACACGCGTTTGATGCGATCTTTTTCCTGCTCGTCGAGCGTGTCCAACACCTCCGGCACCAATTTTTGCGGCATCTTGCGTATCACCTCGGCCAGCTCGCGCTGGGGGATGTTGGCAAACAGGGTGGCGCGGTCTTCGACTTTGGCGTTGCGCAGGAATTGGTCGCGCATATCTTGGCGCAGGAATTGGAGCACCTCGGTTTGCCGGTGCAGCGGCAGCACCTCCCAAGCGACGAGCCGGCTAGCTTGCGGGAGTGTTTCCAATAGTTGTGCGGTGCGATGTGGCACCAAGCCACGCAGCAAATCCCGCACTTTTTCTATAGTTTCGGTACGCTCGCCCAATGCGCTGGCAAGGAGTTCGAGCGATTTTTTCTTCGAGCCGGACTTTTGAGATAACGCTTTAGCCATCGCTAAAATGCCGTATTTCGTGCCGCCAGCTTTGCATAGTATACACAAATGCGCACACTGACTGGCCGCGATCAGCCCATCAATTCTCGGTGTTGGACGCTGACATTGCCCAATTGACGCCGGAATTGCTTGGCCAGTGCCTCGCACAGATACACCGAGCGGTGCTGCCCGCCGGTGCAGCCAATGGCGATGGATAGGTAATGCCGATGCTCGCGCTGGAAGGCGGGGATCCAGTCGCTGATGAAACTCTCGATCCCTTTGCGCATTTTGATAACATCACGGTTCTTGCTCAAATAAGCCTGCACGGCGCGGTCGCATCCATCGAGCTCGCGTAGCGCCTCGCGCCAGTAGGGGTTGGGCAGGCAACGCACATCGAACACCATGTCGGCATCTATCGGCAGACCTTTTTTATAGCCAAAGGAAATCAGCCGTAGGGCGATTTCGCTAAAGCCGTCTTGCTTGACAATGCGATCTATGATGGATTGGCGGAATTCGGGTAGGTTGGTCGTGCTGGTATCAATGAGTAGCGACGCATTTTCGCGCAGCGACTCCAATAACGAGTCTTCCCATTCGATGGCCTGCTTGAGACTGATGCGCGTCGAGCTCAGCGGATGGCGCCGACGGGTTTCTTTGAAACGTCGCACCAAGATATCGTTGGCCGCATCCAAATAATAGATCGCTATATTCGCGAAACGTTTCTTTTGGTGTTGGATCTGCTTGACAATGGCGCGGGTGTCCTCACCAACATTGCGCGCATCGATCGACACGGCGACTTTGTGATGTGGCGAGCTGCTGTCGCCGAGTGTGGCGTGGATCAGCGCGTCGAGCAGGCTGGCGGGTAGGTTGTCCACACAGTAGTAGCCTGCATCTTCCAAGACCCGCAGGGCGACGCTCTTGCCTGAGCCGGAGCGCCCGCTGATGATGATCAGTTGTGGCTCGGTCTCTGCGTTCATGTTGTCGAGGCGAGGTCAAACCGCTGTATGGTGCCGGTGCTTGCGCGCCCCATTCGGCAAAGCGACACCCTAGAAATCCTCCCCTAGATACCGTTTGCGCACTATTGCCGAGTGCGCCACGGTGTCGGTATCACCTTCGGCGATGACGGCACCGTGGTTCAGAATCCAGCTGTGGTCGCACATCGCCAGCGCTTGGTGAATGTTGTGGTCGACGATCAGGATGCCGATGCCCCGCTCTTGGCGCAACTGCTCGATCAAGGTCTTAATGCCCTCGACCGCAATCGGGTCGATACCCGCCAGCGGCTCGTCCAACAGCAGGAAATCAGGTGCCAAGGCGATGGCGCGGGCAATTTCCAGCCGCCGCCGCTCGCCGCCGGACAATTGGCCACCCATCGTGTCGCGGTGGGCATCGAGCTCGAAGCGTGCCAGCAATTCGTCGGCATCCCGCCGGGTGTGGCGCGTGTTGCCGAGCACGGCCAAGAGGTTATCCCGCGCCGACAGCCCGCGGAATACTGAAGGGTCTTGCGGCAGATAGGCGATGCCCCGGCGCGCACGCCGGGGCAGGGGCCAAGCGGTGATGTCTTGGTCGTTGAGCAATACCCGCCCTTTGTCCGGGGTGATCAGGCCCGCCATCATTTGGAAGGCGGTGGTCTTGCCTGCACCGTTGGGGCCGAACAGGCCGCAGACTTGGCCGCCGCGCAGCTGCAGCGACAAGCCCTGCACCGCTGTATGGCTGCCATAGGATTTGTGCAGGGCGTCGGCAGTCAATGAAATCATGGCGCGGCACCCGGCGTGGTTGTGGGCAGGTGGTAGTCGATACGCTCGCTCTCCAGCCAGCGTTCGTCGCGCCGCAGGCGAGCGGCATCTTGTAGCACGATGCGTTGCAGACGGTGATCGTATTCTATGCGCCGCGCTTGGCCGTCTACTACCTTGCCATGACCCGTCGGCATGTGGTGGAAGCGTGCTGGGGTGCCGGTGGCGACGGCATGCATGGTGGCTTCGTGGTAGTCGATGCGTGCTCCCTCCAGCCAGCGTTTTCCGTGCTGCAGACGCGCTCCGCCGCGCAGCACAATGCGCTGTTGTTGGCGATCGTATTCTATGTGCCGCGCATAGCCATCCACCACCTTGCCGAGCTCGGTGGTAGTGTGGCGGAAATGTACCGGATCGCCAGTGGCGACGGCGCTCTGCACGACCGCGGCGTCATCCTCTCGATGTCGGAGCGACAGTTGTTTCGCATGCAATTCTAGCGCTTCATCCACATAGTGCACACGGCCATCGTAGCGCAACAGATGCCCAGCTGGGCGCCATTCCCAGCGTGCGGAGTCGGCTCGCAGCTCCAGCGCATGTCCGCTATGCTGCGTTGCCATTGCATCTCCGATCCAACTCTGCGTATCCTGCGACAACTGCAGCCACCGCTCTGCAAGGGAGAATTCAAAGCCGTACCCGCGCAATCGACGATTGCCCCAGCGCAACTCCAGCAGACCATCCCCGCTACCGTGTTGCCGCTCCAGTTGCAAAAGTAGCTGCGGGGCGTTGAGATGCAGCGCCGCACCGTCCGGCCCGCGACCCTCCATCACGACATCACCGCGCAGCTGTAGGGCGTCGCCTGAGCGCAGCTCGCCAGTTGCCGCACTCAGCTGCCAAGGCGCGCCGTGGGCATCCAAACCACGCAGTTGCAGCTGCTCCACCCGCCACGCATCATCTCGGGGCAACTGCCGTGCACGTTGCGCGAGCAATTGCGTCGCCGTGCCCTGCTTATGCTTGAAGCGCAACAGCTCCACACCATGGAAAACACCATCTGCGCTGGTGGCATCGGGTGCGGCGGCGATTGCAACGACCCAAGCCAAGCCGAGCGTCGTGCGGCCAAAACGACTCAGGGTTTGTCCTCGGCTTCGCGGGCTGCCAGCAGCAGGTCGCACAGCTCGCGCACGGCACCGTGACCACCTTTTTTCATGCTGCACCACTCGGCTGTGGCCAGTGCAGCGGGGTGGGCGTCGGCGACGGTGGCACCGATCCCGGCACAGCGTAGCGCCGACAAATCGGCCAAGTCGTCACCCATATGAATGGCGCAGCTGGGATCGATACTCAGCTGCTGGCACAGTGCCAGCAACAGCTGAGCCTTGTCTTCATCGCCTTGTCTCAGGTGCTCTATGCCCAAGTCGCGGGCGCGGGCGACGGTGGCGGCCGAGGGGCGGGCAGAGCAGATCGCGACTTCGATGCCAGCGCGGCGCACCGCCATGATGCCAACACCGTCACGGGCATTAAAGGCCTTGAATTCGTCATCGCCGCTGAGATAGAGGCGACCGTCGGTCAGCACGCCGTCGACATCAAGCGACAGCAAACGGATGCGCGCCAGTCGCTGCCGCAGCTGGGGGGGGCAACGATCCAGCGATGCGGCGGCACCTAGCGCCGCCGCATCGCGATCACTCGACACCGGCATTAAGTAGCGCGTGCAGATGGACGACGCCAACTGGCCGCCCCGAGCCATCGACGCAGACCAGCGATGTCGTGCGATGGCGTTCCATTTCTGCCATTGCCGTCGCCGCCAGTGTGTCGAGGGCGATGGTGCGTCCGCCAGGGGTCATCAGCTCGCGGATCGGCACTTGTTGCGGTGCCAAGTTGGTGTCGAAAGCGCGTCGCAGGTCGCCGTCGGTGAACACTCCCAGCAACATGCCGTCATCATCGACTATGGTCGTCATGCCGAGCCCCTTGGCACTCATCTCGACGATGGCATCGGCCAAGCTGGCATTGCGGCTCACCCGGGGCATTTTCTCGGCGCTCTGCATCAGTTGGTCGACTTGGAGCAGCAGTCTGCGCCCCAAGGCACCTCCCGGGTGAGCCAAAGCGAAGTCTTGGCGGGTGAAGCCGCGCGCCTCCAACAGCGCGATGGCGAGGGCATCACCCAAGGCCAACATCACGGTGGAACTGGCGGTCGGCGCTAGATCCAAGGGGCAGGCCTCCGCCTCGACGCTGGTGTCGAGCCAGAGTGTGGCGGCTTGGGCCAGCGGCGAGCTGCCGTCGCCGGACATGCAGATCAAGGGGATCTGCTGGCGCTTGAGTAGTGGTGCCACAGTGAGCAGCTCCGCCGCCCTGCCGGACTGTGACAGCGCGATGACCAAGTCAGTGGACATGACCATACCCAAGTCGCCGTGGCAGGCCTCCGCCGGATGGAGGAATGCTGCTGGTGTGCCAGTGCTGGCCAGTGTGGAGGCAATTTTGCGTGCCACATGTCCAGATTTTCCCATACCGGCGACGATGACGCGCCCCGTGCAGTGCAGTATCAACTCACAGGCCTGTGCAAAGTCTGCGCCGATGCGTTGCTCCAGCTGCGCCATGGCATTGCGCTCAAGGCGCAACGTGCGGCGCCCGATTTCAACCAGCGTGGCGGGGTCGCTAGTGGTGTGCACCATTCGGCTCAGTGGGGGGTCAGCAGCACTGCAAGGTAGCCAGCGTAGAAGCCCAACAACAAGATGGCTGTAAAGCGCCCCAGTCGCAGCGGCGCGATGCCGCGCCATTGCTGTATCCACAGTAGTGTGGCAATGGCCATGCTCAGCACGAGACAGGCGCTGATATCGCGGTAAAGGAGAGTATTGTCGGTTGCTTGCCACGGTGACATCACAGCCGTCAAGCCGAGCACGCCGAACAGGTTGAACACATTGGAACCCAAGATATTGCCGAAGGCGATGCTGTGCTGACCGCGCCGCGCCGCGTGTAGCGAGGTGCTGAGTTCTGGCAGACTGGTGCCGATGGCCACGGCGCTGACACCGACGACCAATTCGCTGACGCCGAAATCCAGTGCCAGCTGCGAACTGCTGGCCACCAACAGCTTGGCACCCAAGGCCAGCATGGCCACGCCGATGGCGAACCACAACCAGTCCGACCACCCACCGTGCTCGTCGGCATCCACGGGGGGCTCGGAGGGGCTCAGCATCAGCCAAGTGGCGCATGCGAATCCGGCGAGCAAGGCGAAGCCATTGATGCGGCTGAGTTGCATGTCGACCAGCACGGCGCAGGTCACCGCAACCGCTAACAGCGACAACGGTAAGACATGCCGTAGCGTGGCAGCATTCACAGACAGCGGCACCAACAGCGCGGTCACACCGAGAGCCAGCCCGATATTGGCGATATTGGAGCCGATGGCATTGCCGACCGCGATGTCGCTGTGCTGGCCGTATACGGCGCTGATCGCCACAGCCACCTCCGGCAAGGAGGTGCCCAGTGCGAGGGCGGTGGCACCGATGGCGACAGGGGGTAGCCGTAGCCGTGCCGCGATACCCAATGAGGCATTGAGTAGGCGTTCGGCACTCCAGATCAATAGTCCGAGACCCGCCAGTGCTGTGAGTATGTTCATGTACATGAGTGTGCAATAGCTATTTTACTTTAGCGGTATGGCCATGGTTGGTGCGTATAATGGCGGGCATGCAACTGCGTGGCAAGGGAATTTGGTCGGCGAGAGGCCATGCTGTCGGTCTGTGCGCCGTGGCGATGGCAGTGGTGTTGAGCCTCAGCCCTACTACCCGTGCGGTGGATAGAGCCAACCCCCCGACCAAAGTATCGCCAGCTGCGAAACCGGCGGTCGCGGCCAAGCCCTCGCCCGCAGCGGATTTGGCGGTGGAGGCACAGCTCGTCGTGCGCGAGCTCACCGGATACCTGTTGGCACAGAGTCGCGCCCAGATCAAAGACGGCGGCGATCAAGATATATTTTTTGCTCAAATAGCGCAGACGATGACCGAAATGGTGAGTTTCCGCCACTTCGCGCTCGGCGTGATGGGCGTCTATGGTAGCGCCAAGTCCTTGGCGGCACTGTCGCCTGCTGAGCTCGAGCTGCGTGCCGCCCAAATCGACCGATTTGCCGAGCTGTTCCTCGTCGGGTTGGTGCGCAACTACGGTGGCATCTTCCTCACGGTGCTGCGCTTGGGTGATATCACAGTCGAAACTCTGCCTGGCAAGGCGGCGAGTGCCACTGGCAAAGTGACGGTCGAGCAGTTGGTCGCCGGCGTCGGTAGCGAGCCGATCCACATTTATTACCGCCTGCAACGCCGCCAAGCAGAAGGACGCTGGGAGCTGCTCAACATCGCCTTGGACAAATTGAACTTCGGCAAGTTGTTCCGCTCCCAGTTCTACGCCTTGTCAGCAGAGCATGATGGCGATCTGGACCAGGTGATCGGGAAATGGTCGCAATTAGAGACAGTGCAGACCGAGGCGTCAGGCGGCGGGCGTTCCGCAGAGAAGGCCAAGCCGTCACGTGGCACTGGTGCCACGCGCTGAGGGCAGCGCGGTGCCGCAGTCGATTTGTTGGCGGGGAGGGTTTGTCGCCCAGTGTCTTGTCGTTGCGGTGCCAGTGGTTTTGATGGCATCGCTATTTGGCAGCGAATGGCAGGAGTGGTTTTTTTATCGCCGCGACTTGGTCGCGGCTGGCGAGTGGTGGCGGCTTATCTCAGGCCATTTTGCGCACACCGAACTGGGGCACTTGCTGTTGAATTTGGCGGCTTGGCTGTTGCTGTGCGCTTACGCCCAAGGCGCAGTGCCGGTGTCGATCTGGGTGCTGACGGCGCTCATTTCCAGTAGCGCTTGCGGTCTCGGCCTTTATTTTTTCAACCCCGGATTGGACTGGGTCGTCGGTTTCTCCGGCCCCCTGCACGGCATTGCGGCCATTCTGGGATTCTACCGTTGGCGCCAGCTGGGTGATTGGACCGGCTTGCTGCTATTGTTGTCGATCGCCTGCAAACTGTTGTGGGAGTATCTGTTCGGGGCCACTCCCGGCACTTCGGATTTGTTGCAGATGGATGTTGTAGTTGCCGCCCACCTCTACGGCACACTTGGTACCCTGCTATTGGTGCCGTGGATTTGGCTGCAGGCTGGCGATGCTGTGGCAGCCGGAGCGCGGACGGGAGGGGTGCGTGGATAGCCTGATCATTCAAGGCGGCAACCGTCTTTCCGGCACTATCAAGATCTCGGGGGCGAAAAATTCCGCCCTGCCGATCATGGCGGCGAGCCTGCTCAGCGATGATTCGATCTCGCTGGGCAATCTGCCGCATTTGGCGGATATCACAACCATGAACCAGTTGTTGATGGCGATGGGAGCCACTGTGGAATTTGCCGATGATCACCGCCGTTTGCAACTGCGCACTGATGCAGTACGCAGCGATGGCATCATGCTGGAGCCGTTGGCCAACACCATGCGCGCCTCCTTCTTGGTGCTCGGGCCATTGCTAGCGCGTTTTGGGCGAGCGCGCCTGTCACTTCCCGGCGGTTGTGCTATAGGCCAGCGTCCTGTGGACATGCACCTGCGTGCTTTGAGAGCCTTGGGGGCTTCCTTCGAACTGAGCGATGGGCAGGTGATCGGGCGGGCGGCGGCTGGCCTGCATGGTGCTCGGATCCGCTTTGATGGCCCGACGGTGGGCGGTACCGAGAACATTTTGATGGCGGCGGTGCTGGCGCGCGGCGAGACGCGCATCGAAAATGCGGCCTGCGAGCCGGAGGTCGTCGATCTGGCGCGTTGTCTGCAGGCGATGGGGGCGCGCATTGATGGCATCGGCACCTCGACGGTGACCGTCGAGGGCGTGGATCACCTCAGTGCCTGCGACTACGATTTGATGCCCGACCGCATCGAAACCGGCACTTACTTGGTGGCCGCCGCTGTCACCGGTGGCTCGGTGCGTCTCGAGAATGCCCGCGTCGACACAATCCAAGCCGTGATGCACCATTTGGAACAGACCGGCGCGGAGCTGACGACTGGCGATCGCTGGGTGGCGCTGGATATGGGCGGGCAGGTGCCGCGGGCGGTGGACATCGAAACGGCACCCTATCCGGGCTTTCCAACGGATATGCAGGCTCAGTTCACAGCTATGAACGCCATCGCCAAGGGGCCGTCGCGCATCGTCGAGCGCATCTTCGAGGATCGCTTCATCCATATTCAATACCTGCGCCGCATGGGTGCCGACATCGAGGTGGTGGGCAATGAGGCCCGGATGCGGGGCGGCTCTGTGCTCCATGGGGCCAGGGTGGCGGCCAACGATTTGCGCGCTTCGGCCAGTTTGGTGATCGCTGGCTTGGTGGCATCTGGCGAGACGACGATCGAACACATCTACCACATCGACCGCGGCTACGAGTGGATCGAGGAAAAGATGAGCCGCCTCGGTGCCCAGATCCAGCGTCGGCCCGATGCGCTGTCCCCGGGTTGATCTGTGATGGCGCGCCCATTGACGGTGGCTGTGGCGAAGGGGCGCCTGCTCGAGCAGAGCTTGCCGCTGTTGGCGGCGGCGGGTGTGGAGCTGCCCGTCCCTGCTGCCGGGACGGGTGCCGCGCTCTGTCTGGACAGCGCTGATGGTGCCCACCGCCTGCTGGTGGTGCGCGGAGCCGATGTTGCCACTTATGTGCAGCTGGGTGCTGCTCAGCTGGGAGTGATCGGCAGCGATATGCTGCTTGAGCACATCGCTGCCGACAGCGGTGCTGGGCTGTGTGAACTGCTGGACTTGGGCATCGCCCGTTGTCGGCTGGTGCGGGCGGCGCGGGTCGATGTAGATCAGGCACCGCCGGGGCTACGCCGTGTGGCCAGCAAATACATTGCGGTGGCACGCCGCTTCTATGCCGAGCGCGGCATCCAAGCGCAGCTCATCAAATTGCACGGTTCGATGGAATTGGCGCCGCTCTGCGGCTTGGTACACGAGATTGTGGACATCACCGATACCGGGGCCACGCTGGCCCGTCACGAGCTGCAGGTGGTGGAGGAAATCGCTTGCGTCAGCGCCCGTTTGGTTGTCAATAAGGCGGCATTGCGCGTCGATACCGAGGCGGTCGAATCCCTGTGCGAGCGCCTTGCCGAGGCGGTGGGCGGTGCCGGCGACTGAGGGCGGGACAGTGGCGACTGTCGTTGTCGAGCCGGTGCGTCGCTTGGATGCCTCGTCAGCGGATTTCGATGCCGCTTTGGCAGCTCTGCTGGCGGTGTCGGATGTACACGATGCCGATGCTGCGCGTATTGCGGCGCGTATTGTCGACGATGTGCGCCTCCGACGCGATGCCGCCCTGCTGGAGCACACCGCTGAGCTCGACGGCGTGGTGGCGGCCAGCGTGGCCGAGCTCGAACTGCCTGCAACGCGTTGCCAAGAGGCCTTGGCGGCCTTGCCGGCAGCGCAATCTAAGGCGCTGGAGCATGCGGCTGCCCGCATCCGCGTTTTTCACGAGCGCGAGCGCGCTGCCGCCGATGCCGAGGGCTTGAGTCTGCAGGCCGATGCCGAGGGCGTGGCCACGGGTCTGCGCCAGCTGCCGCTGGAGCGGGTCGGCATCTATGTGCCGGGTGGCCGCGGTGCCTACCCCTCCACCGTGCTGATGACGGCCTTGCCAGCTCGGGTGGCGGGGGTTGGCGAGATCGTCGTCACCACGCCGACAGCGGCTGGAGAGCCCGCTCCGCTACTGCTTGCCGCCGCCGCTTTGGCCGAGGTGGATCGTCTGTTTTGTATCGGCGGTGCGCAGGCGGTGGCGGCACTGGCTTTTGGCACCGAGACCGTGCCTCGGGTGGACAAGATTGTCGGCCCCGGCAACCGCTATGTCGCCGCCGCCAAGCGTTTGGTCTATGGCCATGTCGGTTTGGATGCCGAGGCCGGTCCCTCGGAAGTGCTGATCATCGCCGATGGTAGTGCTGATCCCGATTGGGTGGCTCTGGACCTTTGTGCTCAAGCGGAACACGATGTCGAGGCGCGTGCTTTGCTATTGAGTCCCGATGCCGGGCTGATTGCGGCTGTGTTCAAGCGCCTCGGGCAATTGCTCGAGCAGTTGCCGCGGCGGGATATCATCGCCGAGTCGCTGCGCCGCCACGGTGCCTTGATTCAAGTCGCCGACTTAGAGCGGGCGGTGGCCTTGGCAAATCGCTTGGCACCCGAGCATTTGGGGCTTTGTGTCACCGACCCGGAGCGACTGTTGCCAGCAGTGCGTTGTGCTGGCGCGGTGATGTTGGGGCACAGCGCGGCCGAGGTCTTGGGCGATTACTGCGCTGGGCCGAGTCATGTGCTGCCGACGGGAGGCGCGGCGCGCTACGCATCGGTACTGGGGGTGCGCGATTTCCTGCGCCGCAGCTCGTTGTTGCGTTGCGGAGCCCAAGCGGCGGCGGCACTGGCACCGACGGCGGCCGAGTTGGCGCGGGCCGAGGGCTTGGAAGCACATGCCCGCAGCGCAGATGCTCGCCGTCGCTGAGGTGCCAGCATCCGGCGGCAGAGGGAGGTGCCTCGTGCTGTGCTGAGTCTGGCTGTCCAATATGTGTGCTGAGGCGGCCCCCGGTAGCGGCCCGGGGCCAGAGCAGTGGTTGCGGCTCGAGCTGCGTGCGCTCAAGGCCTATAGTGCCTTGCCCCCGCCGCCCGCCGGGACCCTGCGCCTCGACGCGATGGAGAGCCCGTGGAGTTGGCCCGAGGCGTTGGTCGCGGCGTGGCGCGAGCGGCTCGCCTCGGTGCCGATCAACCGCTATCCAGATCCCGAGGCGCGGCAGCTGCGCCATGCTTTGCGCACTGCCTTGGATATACCAGAGCGCTGGCAGCTGTTGCTCGGCAACGGCTCGGATGAAATCCTGCAATGGCTGATGGTGGCAGTGGCCGGACCGGGGCGCTGTGTGTTGAGTCCGGAGCCCGGCTTTGCCATGTACCGCATTTTGGCTGAGGCCGCTGGTGCCAGCTATTGCGGTGTATCGCTGGATGCGGACTTTCAACTGGACAGTGCGGCTCTGCGCACGGCTCTGCAGCAACGGCGGCCCGCGCTGACTTTGCTGGCGTTGCCGCACAATCCCAGCGGTGCGTTGTTACCGCTGGCCGAGCTGCGCGGGTTGATTGAGGCGGCTCCCGGCTTGGTGGTCTTGGATGAGGCCTATATGGTCTTCAGCGGCGTGGATCACCTGCCCTTGCTCGATGATTACCGCAATGTACTGGTGTTGCGCACGCTGTCCAAGCTGGGCTTGGCCGGGCTGCGGCTGGGGTTCTTGGTCGGGGCACCTGCGGCACTGGAGCAGATTGCTAAATTGCGCCTGCCCTACAATTTGAGTGCGCTGACGCAGGCGGCGGCCGAGCTGGCGCTACAGCATTACGGGGAGTTTCGTCGCCGAGCAGAGATGCTGTGTGAAGAGCGCGAGGCGCTGTGTACGTCGCTGGCCTCAATGTCCGGGGTGCAGGTGTGGCCCAGCTCGGGGAATTTTCTGCTGTTTCGGGTCGATGCCGAGCGTGTCGAGGCGCTGTGGGAGGGCTTGCGTGAACGCGGGGTGTCGATCAAATGCCTGCATGGCGGTCATCCGGCACTCGGCGGCTGTCTGCGGGTGACCATCGGTGCACCGGCGGAGAATGCCACCTTTCTGCGGGCGCTGGGGGAATGTTTGGCGATGCGACCAGTGCGTCTGGACGTATGAAAAAGAGGGCGAAAGCACCATGAGCACAGCTTTGCAAACCTTGGTGACGGCGGCTGACAAGTTGCTGGAGCCGCAGCGTTTTAATGACTACTGTCCCAACGGCCTGCAGGTGGAGGGGCGCTCGCAGGTGCGGCGCTTGGTCAGCGGGGTGACGGCGAGCGAAGCGTTGATCGAAGCGGCCGTGGCTGTCGAGGCCGACGCGCTGTTTGTGCATCATGGCTACTTTTGGCGCGGCGAGGCACCGCAGCTGGTCGGCATGAAGCGCCGTCGCATCGCGTTGCTGTTGCAGCACGACATCAGCCTTTTGGCCTACCACCTGCCGCTGGACGCGCACCCGCGCTATGGTAACAACGCCCAATTGGCGCTCATGCTCGACTTGCAGACCGATGGGCCGCTGGTGGCCGACGACCCGTCGACGCCCGGCTCAGTCGGTCGCTTGGCCGAGCCGATAACGGCAGCGGCCTTCGCCGTGAAGCTGAGCGAGCGCTTGGGGCGCGTACCATTGCATATCGGCGATGGTGATGCCATGGTGCACACGGTGGCTTGGTGTACCGGTGCGGCGCAGTCACTGGCCGAGCGAGCGCTCGCGCATGGTGTCGATGCCTATCTCAGCGGTGAGGTTTCTGAGCAGACGGTGCATTTGGCGCGCGAGAGCGGGATGCATTTCTATGCGGCTGGGCACCACGCCACCGAGCGTGGCGGTGCGCGTGCCGTCGGCGACTACTTGGCCGATGCGCTTGGCATTGAGCACCAGAACATCGACATCGACAATCCGGTTTGACGGATCCTGCACCCCCTCCCTGTGCTATAGTTGCGCCGCCGTGTCTACAGTCTAATCCTGTCGTGCCATGGCCATGCCGCATGCTTCGGTGTCCCTCGCCTCGCATTGCATCCGCTCTGTTCGGTACCCGCCAATCGTTGTAGTCCGGCATCGGCGCGGGCGTTTAAACATGTCGACAAATCCAGCGCAAGCCTACCGCCGCGCCCTGCACAGTGGTGAGTTGCGGCCAGATCCTGCGCAAAGACTGGCGATGCAGAGCATACAGCGGGTCTACAGCGAAGTCTTGCCGGACAATTTTGCGCACCGCATCTGGCGGTATTTCCAGCGCGGCCAGTCGTCGACGTGCGGACTCTACCTCTTTGGCGGCGTCGGTCGCGGCAAGACGCGGCTGATGGATCTGTTGTGCCATTGCCTGCCCGCTGATCTTTGGTTACGGGAGCACTTTCACCGCTTTATGCGCGGTGTGCACGGTCAGTTGCGCGAGTTGTCTGGGCGGGCCGATCCATTGGCATCGGTGGCGGAGCGCATCGCCGAGCGGGCGCGGGTGCTGTGCCTAGATGAGTTCTTGGTTCTCGACATCGGTGATGCGATGATCCTCAAGCGCTTGTTACAGGCGCTGTTCGACAATGATGTGGTGTTGGTGACCACCTCCAATATAGCGCCGCACGACTTGTACCGGGACGGCTTGCAACGACCGCGTTTCCTGCCCGCCATCAAGCTGCTCTGCGAGCAATGCGAAGTGCACCATATGGCGGCGGGCGAAGACTACCGCCTGCGGGTCTTGGCCGGAGTATCGCTGTACCATAGCCCCTTGGATGAGTGTGCCGAGCAAGCTTTGGCCGAGCGTTTTCAAGGGATCTCGCCGGGTGGCCCGCACGCCGACCAGCCCGGGGCTTCGGTCGAACTCAACGGTCGCCAGATCGCGCTGCGGCGAGCGGGTGACGATGTCATGTGGTTTGATTTTGCAGCGCTGTGCGATGGCCCGCGCTCACAACACGACTATCTGGAGCTGGCTCAGGAGTGCCACACGGTGTTCCTCAGCGGCGTGCCACGCTTGGATGCGGCCAGCGACGATCAGGCGAGGCGCTTCGTCAACTTGGTCGATGTGCTCTATGACAGCCGCGTCAACTTGGTGCTGTCGGCGGCGGTGCAGCTGGGGGACTTGTATGTCGGCGAGCGCTTGGCGGCGGAGTTTGAGCGCACTCGTAGCCGACTGGTGGAAATGCGCTCGCGGGAGTATCTGGCACAGGGGCGACAGGGATGATCGCTTTGCCGCGCTCGGTTCAGCGCGGCGGTCTGTTCGGCCTCGCCCTGTCGTTGACACTGGCCGCCAGCTGTGGCGAGCGGGCTGGGTCGGTGGGTGCTGGTGTCGAGGATGCCACCGAGAGCGCGCGCATCGAGGGGCTTTTCCTCAGCAGCTGCATCACTTGCCACGCTGCTGGTGTCGCCAATGCGCCGCGCCTCGGCGACCCGCGCTGGGGGGAACTGGTGGCTCAAAAGGGCATGGCGGCGCTCGTGGCCAATGTACGGCAGGGGTATAATGCGATGCCGCCGATGGGCGCTTGCCCCGATTGCGCCGACGAAGATCTGCGCCTGTTAATTGTCTACATGATGGAATCCCAGCGATGAGGCGTACGATCCCAGCGCCCTGCTCGATGGTCTTTGCCTTGTGCGGCGCGTTAGTTCTGGTCGATGCATCGGCTGCCGACGGTGGGGACGCTGCCGCTGGCCGCGTCAAGGCCGCTTCCTGCGTCGCCTGCCACAATGTCGACGGCAACAGCCTGAGCCCGATTTTCCCCAAGCTGGCGGGTCAAAACACGAAATATTTGCTACGGCAGCTGCGCGCCATCCAGAGCGGCACCTATCCGGTGCCAAGCATGGCTGGCCAGTTGGATGGCATGGACGGGCAAGACTTGCGCGATATAGCGGCATGGTTCGCGAGCCAGGCGATGAGTGCCGGTGTTGCGCGGCGCGAGCAGTTGGCGCTCGGCGAGCGCATCTACCGTGCTGGCATCGCCGCGAAGAGTGTGCCAGCTTGCAGCGCCTGCCATTCACCGCACGGAGCTGGCAACGCGCCGGCGGGGTTTCCGCGCATCGCTGGCCAGCACGCCGACTACATTGTTGCCAGACTCAAGGATTACCGTGAGCGTCGGCGTCTTCATGATGCCACTGCCGAGGTGATGGCCGGGGTAGTACAATTCCTCAGTGAAAGCGAGATGGAGGCGGTGGCCAATTATGCCCAAGGTCTGCGCTGAGCTGCGGCGCACTTCCCCGGTGCAGCGGCCATTTGGGGTGCTGGTTCCGGTCGCCTTGTTGATGGGGCTGGTGGCCGCCCCGGCTTGGGCGGGCGATTTTTTTGGGCCAGCCAAGGTGCCACAACAGGAAGCCGCCGAGCCCGCTTCCAAGCCCGCTGTTGTCCGCCAGCAGCAGACGCGCCGCGCCGCGCCAGTCGCCAAGCGCGCCCCCCCCTCCCGTCGTACACCACCGCCCAAACCGGAAGAAATCTACCATGAGGGCGAGCACTATGCCCGGTTGCAGACTCCGCAGCCCAGCTCATCCAAACGCATTGAGGTCATCGAGTTTTTCTGGTATGGCTGTCCGCACTGTGCGCTGTTCGAGCCAATCTTGCGTCTCTGGGTGACCCGCCAGCCATCCGATGTGCGCTTCAGCGCGGCACCGGCTGTCTGGCGCGATCTGATGAAGCCGCATGCGCGCGCCTATTACACGGCCAAGGCGCTGGGGCGCTTGGATGACATCCACGAGGCCTTGTTCAGCGCCTTGGCGATGCAACAACAGCCATTGCACACGGCTTCGGCACTGGCTGATTTCTTTGTCAAGGCCGGTGTGCCGCGCGCGGATTTCGAGCGGGCGTGGTCATCTTTCAGCGTCGCTAGGTCACCGGTTCAGGCCGAGGCGCGCATGCGCGCCCACGCCATCGGCGGCACGCCGGCCATGATCATCGCTGGCACTTACCAAGTGCGCGCCAGCCGCGACATGGAGGAGATGCTGCGCGTTGTCGACTACTTGGTCGCGCACGAGCGCTACGAGCGCTATGTCAAAGGCGAGGCGCTGCGAGAGAGAGCGCGGCAAGCGGCCGCGGCCGACGCTGCTCACGACGGGGCCACCGCCGCGCCCTGATCGCTGTGTCTGGGCACTCACATACCGCTATCGTAGTTGCCGACATCGAGTGCGCCGCTGGCTCGTTGCGGGGCCAGCGCCTTGGCGTAGGCGCACAGTTGCCCCAAGGCGTAGTCGGCGCGTTCGCGTAGCATCCGGTCGGCTTCGGGATGCTCTGCGGACAAGGTCTTGTGCAGTCGCTCGCCGACCCAGCGCACGATCAGGTTTTCGGGCACATAGAGCAGGCGGCTGTTTTTGTAGCTGCTCATGCGCAGCTCGGCGATGGGATAGGCCCCGCCGTCTTCGCTGGAGACCGCCACTGGCAGAGCTGGTTTGTTGGCGAGTTGATCTGGTCCCCAGAGCAGGAAGAAGTTTTTCAGTGCTCCGGGCACCATGCCACACCATTCAGGGCTGATGATGACCAAGCCGTCGGCCGCTGCCAGCCGCTCTCCGAGCTCGGCTAGCCGCTCGCCATGTGCTGGATCTTGTTGCACGCCGGGTCGCCACAGCGGCAACGGCGTCTCACCCAGCTCCAGCCGCCAAGTCGCCTCGCACAAGCCCTCCTCATGCAGCCGCCGTTCCAGAAAATGCCCCACACGCGCACTCTCAGAGTCCGGTCGTTGGCTCCCGCAGATCAAGGCGATTTCCATAGCGCTTTCCAGATGTCGCACTGTATTGTTCAAAGCGCCATTTTAGCAAGATCCCCCTTGCGTGCCGCCGCCCATGCTTTGCGTTGCGTCTGTCGGCCATATGCGGCAACATGTCCGTTCGCACTGGCTTGGGAGACTTAGACGATGGCGGCAGATGGACGGCAACGGATCTACCCGGTGCCAGAGGAGATGGCAGAGCGCGCCGCGGTGACGGCGGAGGATTATCGGGAGCTCTACCGCAAATCGGTGGATGACAACAAGGGCTTCTGGGCCGAGCAGGGGCGTCGTCTCGACTGGATCAAGCCCTATCGGCAGGTCAAAGATGTGTCCTTCGCCAGCAAAGACCTGCGTATCCGCTGGTACAGCGACGGCGAACTCAATGTCTGCGCCAACTGCGTCGACCGCCACTTGGCCGAGCGCGGTGATGCCACGGCGTTGTTGTGGGTGGGCGATGAGCCGGGGCAGAGCCGCTCCATCAGTTACCGCCAGCTGTACACCGAGGTGTGCCGTTTCGCCAATGCCTTGCTGGCCATCGGTGTGGCGCGCGGCGACCGCGTCACACTCTACCTGCCGATGATCCCAGAGGCGGTCTACGCGATGCTGGCCTGTGCGCGCATCGGTGCCGTGCACTCGGTGGTCTTCGGCGGCTTTTCCGCCAATTCCTTGGCCGGGCGCATTGCCGACTGCGGTTCGCGCTTCGTCGTCACCGCCGATGAGGGTCGCCGCGGCGGTCGCCCGGTGCCGCTGAAGACGACGGTGGACGAGGCGGTTGCCGACCCGCGTGTCGAGTCGCTGGAAAAGGTGCTGGTGGTGCGTTATACCGGTGCCGATGTGCCGTGGCAGGAGGGGCGCGATGTCGACTATGGCGAGCTGTCCGCCAGCTTGCCCGCCGACTGCCCGGCGGTGTCGATGTCGGCGGAGGACCCGCTGTTCATCCTCTATACCTCCGGCTCCACCGGTCGCCCCAAGGGGGTGTTGCACACCAGCGGCGGCTACTTGGTCTATGCCTCGCTGAGCCACCAGCATGTCTTTGATTATCAGAACGATGAGGTGTACTGGTGCACAGCCGATGTGGGTTGGATTACCGGCCACAGCTACATCGTCTACGGCCCCTTGGCCAACGGGGCCACCACGGTGGTCTACGAGGGCTTGCCGAACTATCCCGACGCCAGCCGCTTCTGGGAGATCTGCGAGCGCCATCAAGTCAATGTCTTCTACACTGCCCCGACCGCCATCCGTGCGTTGATGCGTGAGGGCGAGGAGCCGGTGCGCCGCCACGACCTCAGCTCGCTGCGGCTGTTGGGCACGGTCGGCGAGCCGATCAATCCGGAGGCTTGGCGCTGGTACCACGAGGTGGTGGGCGGGGGACGCTGCCCGATCGTCGACACTTGGTGGCAGACCGAGACTGGCGGCATCATGATCAGCCCATTGCCGGGGGCGACGCCGCTCAAGCCCGGTGCCGCCACGCGTCCATTTTTTGGCATTCAGCCCGCCTTGGTGGACGATGCCGGGCGGCGCTTGGAGGGCGAGGCCGAGGGCAAGTTGGTGTTGACGGACAGCTGGCCGGGGCAGATGCGCACGGTCTACGGCGACCACCAGCGCTTCATCGACACCTATTTTTCCACTTTTGAGGGCTTGTATTTCACCGGTGATGGTGCCCGCCGCGATGCCGACGGAGATTACTGGATCACCGGCCGCGTGGACGATGTGCTCAATGTCTCCGGACACCGCATGGGCACCGCCGAGTTGGAGAGTGCGCTGGTGGCGCACCCGCAGGTGGCCGAGGCGGCGGTGGTCGGCTGCCCGCACGAGGTCAAGGGAGAGGCGCTACATGTCTATGTGACTTTGGTGGCCGATGCCGAGCCCAGTGAGGCGTTGCGGGCCAAGCTACGCGACTGGCTGCGCTCGCAGATCGGGCCGATTGCCACACCGGAGCGCTTGCAGTGGTCACCGGCTTTGCCGAAGACCCGCTCCGGCAAGATCATGCGCCGCATCCTGCGCCACATCGCCGCTGGCGAGTTCGACAATATGGGCGACATCTCGACCCTAGCCGATCCGGCGGTGGTGGAGCAGTTGGTGGCGGGGGCGAAGGAGTTGGGGGTTGGTTGAAGGGGGTGGTGCTATAGTCGGGATAAAAGCTCTGCCACCGCCCTAGAATAAGGCTCATCATATGGATGGTGCGGGCAGCATCCAGCGCGGTTCGGGGATATGAAAAGGCCCGCCGAGGTGCGCATCATGACTTGCGCTAGGCAAGTGCAGAGAGGCGTGGCGGGCACAGTTGGAAATATTCTACACCACACACTGCCTTGGGAACGCATCACCACTCCCGTGATGTTAGGGGCTGTTCGCGGGGCTGTGGTGGCTTGGGGCAACGCTTGGAACCGAGAAGCTTGGTTCTGTGAGGGTGCACGGCATGGGCACAGGAATCGTTATCACCGCCAACTGGTGCCCTACTCCCTGTGTGGCAACTGGCCGATGCCATTAACTACTTCCACTCGGTAGCACCCAGTGACACTATTGCCTATACTGGGGCATATCTGAACGGCGAGGACCCTCGCCGATCGGTAGCGAGGAATCCAATCATGCATGAACTAGTCTCCCCCTACTCCTTGTCCTTGATCGCCGTATCTGTGTTGGTGCTCATGGTGATGTTGCAAAACATCACCAGCGCCTCAATCCGGCATAGCGCCAGCCAAGGTACGCATGTGCCCGGCTCTTTGGTGGAGCCAGACCACGCCGACACCTCCTACCGCTTGGCGCGAAGTTTTGGGAACTCGCTCGAAAACTTCGGCGCCTTCATCGTCACCATCGCGCTCGCGATCATCTTCGCGGTCGATCCATTCTGGGTCAACCTGTCGGCGAGTGTCTATGTCGTGGCTCGCGTCGGGCACTGGGCGGCCTACGCTGCCAACCGGCCACCGCTGCGCTCGCTCTGCTTCGCTGTGGGATTTTTCAGCAACTTCGCTTTGGCGGTGGCGGTGTTGCTGATCGTCCTTTTCTAAGCGTTGCACCGCCGCGCTGCGCGGCACGATGACCACTTTTCAGGCCTTGGTGTTGGAGGCCGAGGGCGAGGTTGCCGCCTTGCGTCGCTTGGATGCCGGAGCCTTGGACGAGGCCGCCGAGGGCGAGGTACTGGTGGCGGTTAGTCACTCCTCACTGAATTACAAGGATGCGCTGGCGCTGGTCGGGCGTCCGGGCATCGTGCGCCACTACCCGATGGTGCCGGGCATCGATCTGGCTGGCGAGGTCCTGGTGTCCTCGGTGGCGGACTATCCGGTGGGTGCGCAGGTGCTGGCCACCGGACAGGGCTTGGGCGAGCGGCGTTGGGGCGGTTACAGCGAGCGTGCCCGCTTGCCAGCGGCCATGCTGACGCTGGTGCCGCCGGGTCGCGATGCGCGTTGGGCGATGCGTGTGGGCACCGCTGGCCTGACGGCGATGCTCTGTGTGATGGCCCTGGAGGATGCGGGTCTGCGGCCGGCAGCGGGCGCGGTGGCGGTCAGCGGTGCTGGCGGTGGTGTCGGTGGTGTGGCGGTGGCTTTGCTGGCGGCGCTGGGCTATGAGGTGACGGCGCTCAGCGGGCGTCACTCAGCCTTGGGGGACTATCTGCGTGGCCTCGGTGCCACCGCACTGCTGTCGCGCGAGGAAGCCGAGGCCCCTTCGGGACCCTTGGAGAAGCAGCGTTGGGCCGGGGCGGTGGATACGGTGGGTGGCTTGGTGTTGGCGCGCTTATTGGCGCAGACCAACTATGGCGGCGCGGTGGCGGCATGCGGCTTGGCCGGGGCGACGGCATGGCCTGGCAATGTGATGCCCTTCATCCTGCGCAGCGTGCGCCTGCAGGGGGTGGACACGGTCAGCTGCTCGGCCGAGCTGCGCCGCACCGCTTGGCACCGCTTGGCCTCAGAACTGCCCGACGCAGCACTGGATGCCATCGCTTCGGAGGAGCTGGCGCTGGCCGATGTGTCGGGACGGGCGGCAGCACTACTGGCTGGCGAGCAGCGTGGCCGGCTGTCGGTGCGGGTGGGCGGTTGAGGGTGACACCGCCCGCTTAGTGCGGGCGCATCAGCTGTCGCGATGCGCTGCCACCGAGCCACTGTGCACCAAGAGCTGGCTGGTCTGCCCGAGGCCTTAGGCAGCTTCCAACCGTCCCGCCGTCCTGATCGCCACGGCGCGGCCACACCAGTTCTCGGCCATCATGGCGGCCATTAGCGCCACATCCTCGGAGCAGGCGACAGTGCGCTCGCCACCCCTGCCCTCGCAGATGGCCACTGCCTGTTGTGGCTCGCCGTTGCGGCTGAAGTTGACGGTGTGGCCGATCACGGTGGCTGCCCCGCAGTAGTCGGGACGCTGCGGGCGCGTTGTCTCTGTCGCGGCCACCGCCGCGCCGAGTTCTTCGTTCCGGAATGGTGCTGTCGGTGCTTGGGTGCCCCACAGCGCCGCCGCCTGCTTGTGCAGGATACCGCTGACACAGCTGATCAGGCCGCGGCGACCATCGCCACCGCGCAGGCGCATGGCCATGCGCGCTGTGGCTTGCAATACATAGTTGTTGAGCGGCCCGCCAGCGAAGCGCATGCCGCCAGTGATGGTGGGTGGCGGTGTGAGTCCGCGCCCCAGCCCCAGTTCCTCCAGCTGCAAGCGCAGAGCTGACGGGAAGCAGCTGTAGAGATCCAAGAGATCCACTTCGGCCAGCGTCGTGCCGCCGTTGTCCAGCGTGCGCTCCACGGCCAGCCGCATGCCGTGGCAGCGGTGCAGCTCGGCGCGTGCTGGCAAAGTGGTCATATGATTGTTTTCGGCGGCGGCCAACGGGAATAGCCAGCGTTGCTCGGCCACGCCGTGGCGCCGCGCCGTCGCCGCCGAACACAGCAATAGTCCCGCCGCTTGGTCCACATTCCACTGCGAGGCGTCGAGTCGTGTGTAGGGATAGGCTAAGTAGGGGTTGTCGGCACCCGGATGCAGTGCCGCTTCGTCCAGCGCCTCGCGGCTCCACGCCTCGGGGTTGTCTGCCGCCACCGCGCTCAGCGCCGCGCCGAGCGTATCCAGCTCCTGTCGATGTGTTGCGGCGGACAGCCCCAGATGGGCGGACAGCGCATTGTCCAGTACGGCGTAGCAGGTCACCGGCAGCATCAGGCCGCGCTCGCCCTCCCAGCTGAAGCCGAAATCGCTGCTCGGACGCAGTGTCTGATCTGGCTCAATGTCCTCCCCCTGCTCGTGCTCGGCCACCGCCACGCCAGCGCGTCTTGCCTGCGCCGCCCGGTGGCGTGCCTCGCCGCCCACCACCAGCACCACCTCTTCCTCGCCAGCAGCGATGTCTGCGCAGGCGGCGCTGATCAGGCTCTGCTGCAAGATGCCGATCTCGGCCAGCACACTGCGCGAGCGCTGGGCTCGCAGGGTTTGGGCCAGCAGGTGGCCGGGGTCACGGTAACCCCAGAAGCCGCGCGGCACACGGATTGAGTTGGCCTCGGCCAACAGCCCCGGTGCGTCGGCGTCGGCCTCGGCGCGGCGCAGTGCCTCGGCCATTAGCGCCACCGCTTCGGGGGCTTGCTCCGGCGGGCCGTCGCGCCGCGTCACCGAGCCGACGCCAACCAGTACCGGCGCAGTGTCAGGCAGTTGCTCAAAAACGCCCATAGTGGAGCATTCTACAGGGCACCATCACCGCTGTGCGCTACAATTTAGTGCGCCGTTCGGTCACTTTCCCGGCATCTCGCACGCCGTTGGTCTCGGTCGGTGCCGACCCTCTCTGCCACCGATCACTATCCTCGCCGCGTCGACGAAGCCATGCCCACCATGTCTGTCAGCGCCCCTATCAGGGAATGTCGCGATGCCGGTGCCTGTGGCCACTCAGCGTGCCGAACCGCCCTCCATGCCGCCTACGGTGTACTGTCATGACCAGCGCTGCCGACTACGCACGGCTGGCTCGCGAAGGCTTTCGCTATGTTCCGCGCATCCGCGACCTGCCCCGCGGGCAGCACGAACCCTGCGAGCTGTACGCGCAGTTGGCTCAAGGCCCCAATTCCGGTTGTCTGGAATCGGTCGGCGGTGGCGAGCGCTGGGGTCATCATTCCATCGTGTTGTTGCCTGCCCGGGATACTTTGGTAGTGGACAAGGGGGAGTTGCACCGCTATCGAGATGGCGAGCTGGCAGAGCGGTGGGAGGGCGACCCGTGGCAGCTACTACGCCGCTGGATGAGCTGTCACAAAGCGCCAGCGTTGCCCGATCTACCGCCGTTCTGCGGTGGCCTCGCCGGCTACTTTGCCTACGATATGTTGCGCTATGTGGAGCCGCGGCTGGCTGTCACCGCACCGGCCGCACACCCCCTTGGCACGCCGGATGCCTTGCTGATCGTCGCCCGTGAGCTGGTGGTCTTCGACCGCCGCCGCGACCGTCTGCGCCTTGTGGTACACGCGGACACGGAGGAGTCGGGAGCGTGGGATCGCGCTGGCCGTCGCCTCGACGAGCTCGAGCAGCAGCTGACAGTGGCACGGCCAGCTCTGGCACCGCTGGACGCCGCTGTCGCTACCGATGCGGCGATTGAGGACGAGGCCCGCTGCGGCACTGGCAGGGAAGTCTACGAGGCTGGTATCGAGCGCATCCGCGAGTACATCATCGCCGGCGACATCATGCAGGCGGTGCCCTCGCGCCGTCTGTCCTTGCCGCTCGGTGCAAGTGTGCTGGATTTTTACCGCGCCCTGCGCCAGTTGAATCCCTCACCCTATCTCTATTTCTTTGATTTTGGGGATTTCCACATTGTCGGCTCTTCGCCGGAAAGCTTGGCGCGTTGCCGCGGTGGCACGGTGTTGACGCGCCCGATCGCAGGAACCCGACGACGCGGGCGGGATGCGGCGGAGGATCGCGCCTTGGAACTCGAATTGCTGGCCGATCCCAAGGAGGTGGCCGAGCACTTGATGTTGGTGGATTTGGGGCGCAACGATGTCGGGCGTATCGCACGTCCCGGGCGGGTAGCGGTGTCGGAGTACATGGTGGTGGAGCGCTATTCGCATGTCATGCACATCGTCTCCACGGTGATTGGCCAGCTGCGCGAGGACAGCGATGCCCTTGACGTGCTGAGCGCCATCCTGCCAGCGGGCACCCTGAGCGGGGCACCCAAAATACGAGCGATGCAGATCATCGACGAATTGGAGCCGGTGCGGCGCGGTATGTATGGCGGTGCCGTTGGCTACCTCTCTTGGCAGGGCGATATGGACACGGCGGTGGCGATTCGCACGGCGGTGGTCAAGGATGGCACCGTCTTCGCACAGGCCGGTGGCGGCATCGTTGCCGATTCGGTGCCAGCACTGGAATGGGAGGAGACCGCGAGCAAGGCTCGCGTGATGCTGCGTGCCGTGGCCATGGCTCGCAGCGCCGCCAGCTGAGTCGCGTCCCCCGCCCGTGGCCGCTTGACGGGGCGCTACACTTTGCGCTGGCTACCGTTCCACCCGCCTGAGATCGACGGTGCCGATCATCGGTCACCGCATTCATCCACAGATCATGCGATATTCACAGGCACCCAGCAAGGCGGTTGCGGTGGTGCGACGGGAGCTGGGGAGCAGTTGAGATGTTGCTCGACTTGTGACGGCAGATTGGTTGATAGCTGCAGATCAGCTTGATCGCGTCAACCAGCATCAAACGAGCTATCCGCTCCATCATTTGAGAAGTGGGGCTCGATTTGGGCAGAGGCGCTTGCCCGCTTGCGCCGTCACCACTGCCATTGCCTAGGGCGCTACACTAGAGCCACCCCATCGTCCCGCACTTTGAGCGCTACGCGGGCTGGAGGGCACCATGCTGCTAGTCATCGACAACTACGATTCTTTTACCTACAACATCGTTCAGTACTTGGAGGAGCTGGGTGCTGAAGTTGAGGTGGTGCGCAACGATGCCATAGAAGTGGAGGATATCCGGCACCGTGCGCCACGCGGCCTTGTGCTCTCGCCGGGACCTTGCACGCCGAACGAGGCGGGGGTCTCAATGGCGGCGGTGCGCCACAGCGGTCAGCTGCCACTGTTCGGCATCTGCCTCGGTCTCCAGAGCATCGGCCAAGCGCTGGGCGGGCGTGTGGTGCGCGCACGCCGTGTCATGCATGGCAAGACCTCGGAGGTGTGCCACGATGGCCGCGGTGTCTTCCGGGGGTTGCCGAGTCCATTCACAGCTGCTCGCTACCACTCTTTGGTGGTGGCGCACGAGGGGCTGCCAGACTGTCTGGAGATCAGCGCTTGGACTTGTGACGAAGACGGCGATGTCGACGAGATCATGGGCTTGCGCCATCGGGAGTTACCGATGGAGGGCGTGCAATTCCATCCCGAATCGATCGCCAGCGAATGGGGCCACGCGATGTTGCGCAATTTCCTCGACACCCTGCCTGCCGTGTCGGCACACTGAGGCGGGGCGCGATGGCAGCGGCCTACAGTCTGCAGGATGCACTGGCACGGGTGGCGGGTGGTGCCGACTTGTCACGCGAGCAGATGGCGACGGTGATGCGGGAGATCATGGCGGGCGAGGCCGATCCGGTGCCACTGGGCGGCCTGCTGACAGCACTGTCCATCAAAGGCGAGGTGCCAGCAGAGATCGCGGCGGCGGCGTTGGAGCTGCGCCGTCTGATGACCACGGTGCAAGTCGATGTGCCAGGTCCTTTGCTGGATACTTGCGGCACTGGTGGGGATGGTGCCCAGCTGTTCAATGTGTCGACCGGTGCGGCGCTGGTGGCGGCGGCTGGCGGCGCTTTTGTCGCCAAGCACGGCAACCGCGCCGCCAGTGGCAACAGTGGTAGCGCCGATGTGCTGGAGGCGCTGGGGGTGCATTTGACTTTGAGTCCCGCTCAGGTGGCGCGTTGCATAGAGGGAGTCGGTGTCGGCTTCTTGTTTGCGCCGCACCACCACGGTGCGATGCGCCATGTCGGCGCGGTGCGGCGCGCACTGGGATTGCGCACGGTGTTCAATTTGATCGGCCCGCTATCCAACCCGGCCGGTGCGCGGCGCCAGCTGGTGGGAGTCTTCGCGGCGCGTTGGCTGGTGCCGATGGCCGAGGTGTTGCGCGAGCTGGGTGCGGAGCGCGCTTTGGTCGTCCATTCGCACGATGGTTTGGATGAGATCAGCTCCGCCGCACCGACAGCGGTGGCCGAATTGTGCGACGATGGCGACATTCGCGAATACGAGTTGCGCCCGGAGGCACTGGGTTGCGAGGGGGCCTCGCTGGCTGCTTTGACGGTGCGCGACCCGGCTCACAGTGCTCAGTTGCTGCGTGCCGCACTGGCGGGCAAGGCATCGGATGCCGCCGAGATCTTGGCGCTGAACGGTGGCGCGGCGCTCTATCTGGGCGGCATCACGGACAGCATGGCGCTGGGTTGCGAATTGGCGCGGGATCTGCTTGCCACCGGCCAAGCGGCCGAGAAGCTGCGCGAGTTGACGGCTTTTACGCGGGTGCTGGCAGAGGACAGCACCGAGGACGCATGACCGCCGCCCCGCCGGACGGTATGTTGGCGCGCATTATCGCGCACAAGCGCCGCGAAGTTGCCGCCCGCACCGCCGCTGAGCCGCGGGCTGCGTTGGAGCGTCGGGCGGCGCGCCGCCGTGACCGCCGCCCCTTCGCCGATGCCTTGCGGCAACGACTGGAGGTTGGCGCGGTGGGGGTCATCGCCGAACTGAAGCGGGCTTCGCCCAGCGTTGGAGTGTTGCGGGAGGATTACCGGCCCGCCGCCATCGCCGCCGACTATGAGGCGCACGGCGCGGCGGCGCTGTCGGTGTTGACGGATGAGCACTTCTTCCACGGTGCCAACACGCATCTTGAGCAGGCGCGCGCCGCCACGGCGTTGCCGGTGTTGCGCAAGGATTTCATCGTCGACGAGTATCAGCTCTACGAGAGTTGTGCCTTGGGTGCCGACTGTGTGCTACTGATTGCCGCGGCCTTCACTGACATGCCGGAGCGGCTGGCAGCGTTGGCTTCGCACGCCGCGGAGCTCGGCCTCGATGTATTGTTGGAGGTGCACAGCGCAGCTGAGATGTCCGTTGCTCATGGTGTTGAGACACCGTTGATCGGCATCAACAACCGCGATCTGAGCAATTTTCAGATCCGGCTCGAAACCACCTGGGAGCTGCTACCGCATTTGCCGCCGGGGCGATTGGCGGTGACCGAGAGCGGCATTGCCAAAGTGGCAGATGTCGTCGCCATGCGCTCCCGCGAGGTACATTGCTTTTTGGTCGGTGAAGCGCTGATGCGTGCCGAGATGCCGGGGGATGCCCTGCATGCATTGTTCGGTGACAACTTGGGGCCTGCTTGAGCCTAGGCTGCGCAGGCTTGGGGACGGTTTGCCGACACTTCTGCCCGCTTTGCGCTATGCTCGACTGAACTTGAGGTGCCGGGCGGAGGAGCGATGGGCGAGACGATGAGTGCCACCGTGCACTGGCGCGGTGCAGCCTGCTTCGAGGGCGAGAGCGGTAGTGGACACACGTTGCGCATGGACGGGCCGCCCACCCACGGCGGTGAGAATCGAGGTCCGCGACCGATGGAGACGCTGTTGCTTGGTGTCGGCGGTTGTGCCGCCTTTGACATCGTCCACATCCTGCGCCGTTCGCGCCAACAGGTCAGCGCTTGCGAGCTGCGCATCGAGGCCGAACGTGCGGAGGCCGAACCGGCGGTGTTTACCGCATTGCGCATGCATTTCTCGGTGCGTGGCAAGGCGTTGCGCGAGGATCGCGTGGCCCGTGCCGTGGAGCTATCGGCCACGCGCTATTGCTCAGCCTCCATCATGCTCGCGGCGGCTGGTGTTGCGATCAGCCACTCCTACGAGCTGGTGGCTGAGTGAGCGCGCGCACGGTACCCGCTGAGCTGGGGGCGTCCCGCCCCGGGGGGCTACTGGGTCTGCGACATGTCGCTCTCTATGTGTCCGATGATGCCTACGAGGCGACGCTGGACTTCTTCACGCGCTTGGTGGGCATGGCGGTGGAATGGCGTCCTGACGAGGACAATGCCTATCTGTGTTCGGGTAGCGACAATCTGGCCCTGCACCGGCGGCGGGGGGCGGTTCCGCCCGGAGCCTTGGATCATATCGGCTTCGCCATGGTCAGTGCTGAGGCCGTGGATTGCTGGCACGATTATCTGTGCGCGGCCGGTGTGCAACTGCTGAAGCCACCCGCCACTCACCGCGACGGGGCACGCAGTTTTTATTGCTGCGCCCCGGATGGCAGCTCGGTGCAATTCATCCACCACGCGTCGATGAGCGGCTGAACTCAAGCGCCGCTTTGTGCTAGAATTCAACGGTGTTGCGGTGCGTTATTGCCGCCTTGCCGCAGGCTTCAGAGAGTCTGTAGTGGCGGCGGGGTGCCGCAGTGTCAAATCCTTAACTCGCCGGAGTGCATTGCAAGATGGCTGAAAGCCGTAGCAAGAAAAAAGAACCCAACCCCGTCTACCGCGTACTGTTCGCGCAACAGGGTCGAGTCTACGAGGTCTATGTGCGCGGGGTTTACCAGAGCGACCTCTACGGCTTCATCGAAGTGGAGGAGTTTTTATTCGGTGAGCGCGGCCGCACGATTGTCGATACTTCTGAGGAGCGTTTGCGAGCCGAATTTCAAGATGTGGGGCGGGTTTTCCTGCCGATCGCATCGGTATTGCGCATCGACGAGGTCGAGCGTCGCGGCACTGCCCGCATCACCGATGGCAAGAATAGCGATCAGAGTAATATCACCCGCTTGCCCTTGCCGAGCTCACTGTCCAAGCTGCCGAATCGGGATGGCAACAACTGAGCCAGCTTGCGCGCCCCGCATCGGCGCAATGATTCGGTTTGGCTGGTCTTGTTGAGATGGCGCTCAGCCGCCGCGCTCGGCCAGCGCCGCCCGCACGGTGGCGAGGCGCACGCAGTTTGCGAACAGCGCCATGGCTTGCTCGAGTTCGGCGATGCTCGGCACGGTGGGAGCGATGCGGATGTCGCTGTCGGCCGGATCTAAGCCCAGCGGCCATGTAGCACCGGCCGGTGTCAGCGCGAGGCCCGCCTCGGCGGCCAGCTGGATCACGGTGGTGGCCAAGCCGGGGAGTGTGTTGAATAGTACGAAGTATCCGCCGCACGGTGCATTCCAGCGTCCGTAGGGGCTCTGCTCCCGATCGCCCAATTCGGCGCTCAACACGCTGTCCACGGCGGCGAAGCGCGGGCGCAACAGGGCGGCGTGGCCGCGCATATGCTCGCGCAGGGCATCGAGGTTTGGGAAGAGCCGTGTGTGGCGCAGCTGGTTGACTTTGTCTGGTCCCACGGTGGTCACCGCCAAGTGGCGGCTGAACCACTCGAGGTTGCCTGCCGAGCTGGCCAAGGCTGCCACCCCGCCGCTGGCGAAGCTGATTTTCGAGGTGGAGCCAAACAGCAGTGCGCTGTCCTCGGTGCCAGCTTGGCTGCACAAGCCGAGCAGTCCCGAGGGTGGCTCGGGTGCGTCTGGGGAGAAAGCGTGTATGGCGTAGGCCAGATCCCAGAACAGGCGGAAATCCGGGGCCGCGCGTTGCCCGAGCCGAGCCATGCGCACCACGGTCTCCTCGCTGTAGCATATGCCAGAGGGGTTGGAGAAGCGCGGTACGCACCAGATGCCCTTCACCGCTGGGTCGGCGACGGCTTCATCGACGACATCCATGTCGGGACCTGCCGCGCCCAAAGGCACGGCTGTCATCTCAATGCCCAATGCCTCGCAGATGCGGAAATGGCGATCGTAGCCCGGTGTCAGACACAGGAAGCGCACCGTCCCCTGCTCGCGCCATGGTGGCTGGTTGCCGATGCCGTGCAGATAGGCGAAACTGAGGCAACGATACATCAGCTCCAAGCTGCTGTTGCCGCCGACCAAACTCTGCTCGGGGGGTGCCTGCAACAGCTCGCCCAATAGGCGTCGCGCTTCGGGAATGCCGAGCAAACCGCCGTAACCGCGGGTATCGGTGCCGCTCTCGGTGCAAAAATCGCCACCCAGCACACCGTCCAGCGCCGAGGCCAAGGCGACTTGTTCCGGTCCGGGCCTGCCGCGTGTCAAGTCCAGCTTGAGGCCGCGTTGTCGCCACGCTACATACGACGCGCTTAACTCTGCTTCCAGCTGCCGCAACGCCATGGTGTCCTGCGGCAGGGCGGCAGTCACGCCGCGCCCCTGAGCGCTGGCAGAGTTGTTGCCAATCTTCCCATAATTGCTTGGTGCTATTGACCGCATCCACGCTATGTTAGCATGTCAATTGGTGTTGAAATGTTGCCGTCACGATCCTTGATGATGCCTCCTTTAAGGGGGTCGGTTGCCTCAAGCTAAGGCCAAGCTTGGCGCGAAGAATGGCTTTGACAAGGCACCACATTGTTTGGTTAGAGTTGTTCCGCCCCTGAGGCGACTCCTCGCTACAGCTGCTTTGCCACACCTTGCAATATAGAATTTTGCGGCATGCCGCTATGCGATCATTCTTCACATTGTCGCTTGTATGGTCCACGGTGTGGTGTTATAGTAAATAGATTTTTTGGGGGGATCACGGCATATTATGTATGTCCCAAAGCCATGCGGTCTGGCCGCCTAAGTCGCGGAGCGGCATGGAGCTGGCTGGTCGTTGTGTCTGCCAGTGACTGTGAGGATCTCCGTGGCGCGGTGTTCCCGCGCTAAGTATTGAGATTGGTTTTGCAGACGATGTCTGTGCTTCGAGTGGGTCTTGTGCTGGCTGTGCTAGCTGTGCTGTTGCCGTCTCCGCTACTGGTGAATGGGGCGTGGGCAGCGCCGCCTGCCTTGCAGTTATCGGCGGAGTTCAGCGCACAGGAGACAGCGTCGCGCGAGTTGGGCGGCGCACTGCTGAGTTGGAAGTTGTGGGTATCTGACGCTTCAGGCGACGTGGATACGTCGGTGGATATAGCCGCGTTGGCTCCCAGCCTGTCGGTGCAGGTGGATCGGGGTCGAGTGTCCGGCGTGCAGTTGGAAGCGTTGACCGGAGCGCCGCATATGGCGCGCTTGCAGTTGCGCTATTGGCCGACCAGCGATGGCGGTGCGGGGGAGTTTTCGGTGTCCTTGGGCGGCTGGTTGTCGGCGGCGAGGGGGCCAGCGGTGGATGTGACGGCGGAGCGTTTGCTGGTGGTGGTGATGGGTGGTCGTGTGGGGCATGGCGAGCGCTCGACGGTGAAGCTGGCGGTGCATGCGGTGGCGGGGGACGCGACGTGCCATTTGCGCGCTGCGACCCTGCCCTGCGTGGTGGAGGTGGATGGCAGTTACCGGGTACGGGTGTCGCAGAAGGTGACATCCACTGGGACGACACCATCCTTCCACGGGGGGATAGTTGGCGAGACGACTTTGATCGGTGGTGCCTACGGCACGCTGAGCGTGGAGTTGACGGCGGTGTTGCACGATCAGGACGCACTACATGGGAGCGTGGAGTTGACGGTGGAGCAGGTGGGCGGCGCGGCGTTGGCACCAGCGCAGGTGCAGTTGCTGGTGCGGGGTTCGGGCGGCGATTTGGATGTAAACAAAGACGGTCGTACCGACAGTTTGGATGCGGAGTTGGTGTTGATGGACAAGCTGCGGCGTGCGCCAGTGGCGGCGGTGGAGGGGCTGTGGGATGTGACGGGAGATGGGGCGGTAGGGGCGGATGACGGTCTGCTGATCGGTCGCTACATTGTTTACACGGCGCACCGTGCTGGCTTGCAGCCGGAGTCGGTCGTGCTGGGTCTGCCGTATTTGAATGCGAAGGAGGTGTTGTTGCGGCTGCGGGCGGCGGTGAGAGAGGTCGGCGACCTGGGCGGGCCGATGTTGGGCGCGGGCCTGCAAGTGTCGGTGCTGCCGAGGCGGCTGTCGGTAGATCGCTCTCTGGGTCGGCTGAGCGGGATGGATCCGGATGGCGGTGCGCTGAGTTACCACTTGGCGGCCGGTGCCGAGGAGGGCCTGTTCCGGGTGGACAGCGAGAGCGGTCGGTTGTGGGCGCTGGCGGGGGCGGAGTTTGCAGGCGACAGTTACGCGCTGGCGCTGGAGCTTCGGGACAGCGCGGGGAACCGCACGGAACGAATATTGCAGTTGTCGGTGAACCACTTGCCAGTGGTGTCTGGGGATTGGGACTGCGTGATGGAGGAGACGGCATCGTTTCACTTTTGCGGCCCGCTGTCGGTGTCGGATCACGAGGGGGGCACAGTGAGTTTGGAGGTGACGGGGGTGGCACCGCCGCTGCGCGCGGGCTCGGTGCGCATGGCGCTGTATCCGCACGTGGCAGGTGCGGCGCAGCAGTGGGGCCTGACGCTGTTGGATGTGGCGTTGGACTACGAGAGTTCGACGCGCCACGAAGTGACAGTGCGGGCGACGGACGCACTGGGAGATCACTTCGATTGGGTGGGGGAGTTGCGGGTGTTGGATGTCGGCGGTGCCCCGCCGCGCTATGTGGGTGATTTGGAGTTCGAGTTGCTGGAGGGGGGGGCACCGACGCGCATCTTGGGTGGCGGCGCGTCCGCCGGTCGTATCGTGGCCTTGGACGCTGACGGTATCGAGTTGGGCCTCTCGCATTACCAGTTGTGGTCGGTGGACTCGGTGTTGGGCTCGGCGGCGTTTTCGCTGGTACCGGATGCGGCGAATCCGGCCTCGGTGACGCTGCGGATTGAGGGGCCGCTGTATTACTTGGCTTCCTCGCTGCACCGGGTGGTGGGTCGCATCACGGCAGCGCAGGGGGACTATGTCGATGTGCAGTGGCTGATCCGGGTGCTGGACGACGACGACCAGCCGCCGCGCTACACCGGTTTGCAGGAAATTTCTATCACCGAGGGTCGGCGCTGGATTGCCGGGCTGGCCGCTGAGGATACTCAGGGCAATGCCTTGGGATGGCGGCACTTCTCGCTCTCAGTAGAGGAATCTGTGTTGGGGGCTGAGGGCTTCACGGTGGCGCCGTGGGGCGGCGATCAGTTCACCCCCTATCTGCAAGCCTCGCGGGTTCTGTACTATGCGGAGTCCGCTTTGCATCGCCTGGTGCTGCGCGTCGATGGGGACGGAATTGCCGGTGGCGACGACTATGTGCAGACCACCTTGACACTGCGGGTGCTTGATCGCCCCGGCCCCTTCTACACGGGATGGACGGAGCTCGTCGCCAAAAACTCGCGTTGGCTCGGCGGTTTGGGCGCTGAAGATGCGGGCGGCACGGCCTTGAGTTGGGAGCATTTTTCGGTCTCGGTGGAGGACTCGGTGCTGGCGGCTGATGGCTTCACGATCGTGCCGTGGAGCGTCGATCAGTTCACCCCCTATCTGCGAGCCTCGCAGGTGCTGAGCTATGCCGAGTCCTCGCTGCACCGCTTGGTGTTGCGCGTCGACGACATTGTTGGCGGCGGTGGTGACTATGTGTTGGTGCCATTGACGTTGCGGGTGCTGTCCGATGACAGTGTGCCGCCCAGCTACACTGGCCAGACGGAGCTCTCGGTGCTAGAGGGTGCGCGTTTGGTCGATGGGTTGAGCGCGACGGATCAGTACGGCGTCGCCTTGGACTACACGCGCTTTGCGCTGCAGGTGGAGAACTCGGTGCTGGGTGCAAACGGCTTTGCGGTGGTGGCTGCGCCCAGCGATGGTTTCACGCCGGTGCTAGAGGCCTCGCGGGTCTTGGACTACGAGGAGTCCTCGCTACACCGCTTGGTGTTGCGGGTATCGGATGCACGGGGAGCCTACCACGAGCAGGCATTGCTGCTGCGGGTGCTCGATCGTCCCGGCCCCTTCTACACGGGGTGGACGGAGCTCGCTGCCAAAAACTCGCGTTGGCTCAGCGGCCTGAGCGCTGAGGGTGAGGATGGCACGGCCTTGAGTTGGGAGCATTTCTCGGTCTCGGTGGAGGACTCGGTGCTGGGGGCTGATGGCTTCACGATCGTGCGGTGGAGCGGCGATCAGTTCACCCCCTATCTGCGAGCCTCGCAGGTGTTGAGCTATGCCGAGTCCTCGCTGCACCGCTTGGTGTTGCGCGTCGACGATATTGCCGGTGGTGGCGGCGGTCATGTGCTGGTACCATTGACATTGCGGGTGCTACCAGATGACAGCGTGCCGCCCAGCTATACGGGTTGGACAGAGCACTCGGCGCTGGAGGGGGTGCGTGCAGTCGGCGGGTTGGGTGCGACGGATCAATATGGCGTCGCCTTGGGCTGGACGCATTTTGAAGTACGGGTGGAGGACTCAGTGTTTGGGGCTGAGGGTTTCACGATCGTGCCGTGGAGTCAAGATCAGTTCACCCCCTATCTGCGGGCTTTGCGGGTCTTGGACTACGAGGAATCCTCGCTCCACCGCCTGGTGTTGCGGGTATCGGATGCGCGGGGAGCCTACCGTGAGCAAGAGTTGCTGCTGCGGGTACTCGACCGCCCCGGGGCGGTGGTCTATACCGGCTTGACAGAGATTTCTGTCGACGAGGGAGCGCGCTGGATTGGCGGGCTGTCGGCGCAGGATGCGGCTGGGGCGGCTGTGGGCTATACGCATTTCTCGGTCGTGGCGGAGGACTCGGTGCTGGCGGCTGATGGCTTCACGATCGTGCGGTGGAGCGGCGATCAGTTCACCCCCTATCTGAAGGCCTCGCCGGCCTTGGATTACGAAGAGTCCTCGCAGCACCGCTTGGTGCTGACGGTGACCGATGCGCAGGGGGAGCCCACCAAGGTTTCACTGCTGCTACTTGTGCGCGACCGCCCCGATCCGGTCTACACCGGTTGGACAGAGTATTCCGTCTTGGAAGGGGCGGGTCAGAGCACTGCCGTCGTCGGGGGGCTGAGCGCGGTGGACGCTTGGCCAGCGTCCTTGGATTACACGCATTTCTCGGTCGCGGTGGAGGATTCGGTGTTGGGGGCTGGCGCTTTCTCGGTGGTGCCGGTGAGTACAGCGGATCAGACGGCGGCTCTGCAGATAGCGGGGCGGCTGGACTACGAGGAGTCCTCTCTACACCGCTTGGTGCTGACGGTGACCGATCGCTGGGGCGAGACTGCCGAACAGCGGTTGCTGCTGCGGGTACTCGACCGCCCCGGGGCGGTGGTCTATACCGGCTTGACAGAGATTTCTGTCGACGAGGGAGCGCGCTGGATTGGCGGGCTGTCGGCGCAGGATGCGGCTGGGGCGGCTGTGGGCTATACGCATTTCTCGGTCGTGGCGGAGGACTCGGTGCTGGCGGCTGATGGCTTCACGATCGTGCGGTGGAGCGGCGATCAGTTCACCCCCTATCTGAAGGCCTCGCCGGCCTTGGATTACGAAGAGTCCTCGCAGCACCGCTTGGTGCTGACGGTGACCGATGCGCAGGGGGAGCCCACCAAGGTTTCACTGCTGCTACTTGTGCGCGACCGCCCCGATCCGGTCTACACCGGTTGGACAGAGTATTCCGTCTTGGAAGGGGCGGGTCAGAGCACTGCCGTCGTCGGGGGGCTGAGCGCGGTGGACGCTTGGCCAGCGTCCTTGGATTACACGCATTTCTCGGTCGCGGTGGAGGATTCGGTGTTGGGGGCTGGCGCTTTCTCGGTGGTGCCGGTGAGTACAGCGGATCAGACGGCGGCTCTGCAGATAGCGGGGCGGCTGGACTACGAGGAGTCCTCTCTACACCGCTTGGTGCTGACGGTGACCGATCGCTGGGGCGAGACTGCCGAACAGCGGTTGCTGCTGCGGGTACTCGACCGCCCCGGGGCGGTGGTCTATACCGGCTTGACAGAGATTTCTGTCGACGAGGGAGCGCGCTGGATTGGCGGGCTGTCGGCGCAGGATGCGGCTGGGGCGGCTGTGGGCTATACGCATTTCTCGGTCGTGGCGGAGGACTCGGTGCTGGCGGCTGATGGCTTCACGATCGTGCGGTGGAGCGGCGATCAGTTCACCCCCTATCTGAAGGCCTCGCCGGCCTTGGATTACGAAGAGTCCTCGCAGCACCGCTTGGTGCTGACGGTGACCGATGCGCAGGGGGAGCCCACCAAGGTTTCACTGCTGCTACTTGTGCGCGACCGCCCCGATCCGGTCTACACCGGTTGGACAGAGTATTCCGTCTTGGAAGGGGCGGGTCAGAGCACTGCCGTCGTCGGGGGGCTGAGCGCGGTGGACGCTTGGCCAGCGTCCTTGGATTACACGCATTTCTCGGTCGCGGTGGAGGATTCGGTGTTGGGGGCTGGCGCTTTCTCGGTGGTGCCGGTGAGTACAGCGGATCAGACGGCGGCTCTGCAGATAGCGGGGCGGCTGGACTACGAGGAGTCCTCTCTACACCGCTTGGTGCTGACGGTGACCGATCGCTGGGGCGAGACTGCCGAACAGCGGTTGCTGCTGCGGGTGCTGGATGACGGTCATGCGCTACCGGTTTACTCAGGGCCGACCAGCTGTGCTTTTGAGGAGCGCGATGGCGAGTCTGCGGTGCGCCGCTGCGGGCCGTTGCTGGCATGGGATGCGGGTGGCGACGAGTTGAGCTGGTCGCTGGGATCGGTGGAGTCGGCGCTGCCTGCGACGGCTTTCAGTATCGAACAGCAAGGGGAGAGCCATTGGCTGCGCATTGAGGGGGAGTTGGATTACGAGCAGTGGCGAGAGCACCGCGTGACCTTGCGGGTGGCTAACAGCTCGGAAGTGGTGGAGACCGAACTGTTGATCACGGTGAAGGACTCGCCCTACTCCGAGTTTCACACGATGCGGCAAAGCGTCTATTTGCCAGCCGCCTCGGATATCACTGGATTGCTGGCGCGCTATGAGGTGAAGCGTGCGCCGCTCCGTTGGGAGTTGATGGTGGCGGAGTTGACGAGAGGGGGGCAGACCTTCCACTTCCGGATCGATCGGCAAGGGGGCATCTGGACGGATACGACGCTGACGGCCTCGCAACAGCAGCTGCTGAGGGGCGCGGAGCTGTCGTTGCGGTTGGTTTACGAGGATGCGGTGCTGGAGGGCACACTGGCCTTTGTTGGCAGTTTCAGTCTGAATCCCTGCGCGTCGCACTCACCCTACATGGTATCGGCGGCCTTCGACCAGATGAGCCGGGCAGAGAAGCGGCAATGCTGGATGCGGGCGTGGATGCCGGAAGCGCTGGATGTCCGGCGCTCAGCGCTGGACCATGCCGAGCGGGCAGCCATCCTCGCCGATCTGCAGTCCGGGCTCAGCTATGCCAAAGAGCACTACGAACTGGTGTGGTCTGCAGAGTTCAACGACTACGACGAGGAGGCCGAAACCGTCATCGAATACCTGCGGCGCATCGGCCTGCTGCCAGCATGGTATGAGGAGCGGTATGGCGATCGGCACGCATTGATTGAGCAACTTTACCCGACGGCATGGACTCGTGCGCTGGATGTGCGGGACGGCGAGTTGTGGCTGGGCGTGGCGCGGCGTCCCCCTCGCTATTCCGCATTGCCCTGCACCAGCACTCAGACGGCGGGTTGCTCACATATTGCGGCCACTCTCGCCAGCGAGGTGGAGTTCAAATACGGCTACTTCGAAGTGCAGGTCGCGGACACCCTGCCAGCCATGGAAGCGCCGATCGTCTATGGTTCGGACACGCCCGCTTCGGGGCTTGTTTTGCATGCGCGCTATCCAGCTGTTGTGGGAGCTGACGTAAGGGCCTACTGGTTGGCTGAGGGGGCTGCGGGCAGCACGGCGCAACGCTCGGTGCCAAACTCCACCGCGATGGTGGGGATGCCGGTCTTCATGTTCCCGAACACGGCGCGCGAGCAGTTGGAGCTGCAAGGAACCGAGGTGGATCTTTTTGAAAATCACGAAACAACCATATATACTGCTGGCGGGAGCGGAGGGGGCTTACAGTTCCTAGTCAACCATCTCGGGGGGCTAGATGCGGTAGGCAGAGCGGACGCGGTCGCATTGGGCGACTCGTGGTCTTGGCCCATTGCAGGGGCCACGCGGGTCTACGGCCAGAAATGGGGCATCAATGATAACGATCCGGCCACCAAGAAATCATACAAAATGGGTTACGAGATAACGCCAGCGGGCTACAAATTCTTTTTTAACGGCAAGTTCATCAATAATGGCAGCAATCAATTTCATCCAAATCCTATAGGAGTGGAGTGCAATCAATATCCGCACAGCGTCAATCGCAACCCCTACATCACATGCGGCATCCCCCACTCCCCATTGCTCCTGCGCCTCAATATGCCCGCTGCTCACTTGCATACTGGGCTCGACCCCATCTACATGAAAATAGACCACATCCGGCTGTTCAAGCCCAAGGGGGTCAAGGCGGGCTACGCCGACCTGACACCGGTGTACCACTAGTTCGCTGGCGGCCAGCCGCCGTGCTGGGCGGCCTTGACCTGGTGCCATGTTTGACCCTACAGTTTGAGCTGCCGCGCCGCCGAGCGGGATAGCTAGAGATGCCCCCCTCCCATGCCACGCCGCGTCTGACACATTTGGCGCTGCATGTGCGCGATCTGTCGGCCTGCCTCGCTTTCTACCGGGATTTCTGCGGCTTGCGGGTTGTACACCAGCGCCGCGCCGGGCACCAGCGCATCGTCTGGCTCGCCGAGCCCAAGCGCGAGCGCGACATGGTCTTTGTGCTGATGGATGGAGGGCGGGACTTGGCGTTGCCAGCAGATGATTACCGCCATTTTGGCTTCGCCATGGCGTCGCACGAGGCAGTGGACGCCGTCGCCGAGCGCGGCACCGCCGCTGGTTGCCTCATCTGGGCGCCGCGACAGGAGCCGTTCCCGGTCGGTTATTACTGCGGGTTGCGCGACCCCAATGGCAACCATGTGGAGTTCAGCTACGGCCAGCCATTGGGTTTGGGTGCGCCGCCACTACCATCGAGTTGAATGCACCGTGCGACCGGTTTCTGATGGCCGCCATTGCCCCATCACTTTGTGTTATATTGCGGGCAATCAATGGGTTTGCAGACTAGGCCATCATGTCCACGCTGGAAGACACCAACCGACGCCTGACGCGGGAGTTTTTTGAAGCGCTTAGTCGCGGTGATGTGGCAGCCATTGTCGATGCCTACGATGAGGATGGCAGCTGCTGGACTTCCGGGCGCACCCTGATCTCCGGCACCTTGAGCAAGGAGCAGATCCGCGCTGGTGCTGGTGCCGTGTTGGAGGCTTTCCCCGAAGGCTTGGACTTCACCATTCACGCCATGACCGCCGAGGGCGATCGGGTGGCGGTGGAGGCCGAGTCTCGCGGTCGCCATTCCTCGGGGAAGCTGTACAACAACCATTACCATTTCCTGCTCGAATTCCGGCGCAGGAAATTATTGCGCCTCAAAGAGTACATGGACACAGAGCTGGTCACTGAGATACTCTGCGGCGGTCAGCGTCCGGTCGCCGAGATCGGGGACGGTGCGGTCTAGCACACTGGCAGCGCACATAGAGCATCCGCAACACGACAGCGAGGACACGAAGATGGCGACATACAAAAAGAGTATTGGCATGTGGGGAACGCATGATCTTGCTGGCGGCGATCCCAGAAAGCTGCTGGACTTGGCGCGCCAAGCTGATGCGGCGGGCATCGACCAGTTGAATTTCACCGACCATGTGATCATGAGCGAGAACACAGGCGTCTACCCTTTCGGCGACTTCCCAGTGGCACCGCAATATCCGTGGTTCGAGCCGATGGTGCTGATGTCGATGATCGCTGGCTGCACCAGCCGTGTGCGCGTCGCCACTGGGGTGTTGATCGCCCCGCTGCGCCCGGCCGCTCTGTTGGCCAAGATGGCGGCCACGCTCGATGTGCTGTCGGGCGGGCGTCTAGACCTCGGCGTTGGCACTGGCTGGCAACGCGAGGAGTACGATGCTTGTGGCCTGCCCTTCGAAGGGCGCTTGGCGCGCTTGGACGATCAAGTGCGGGCCATGCGTGCGCTGTGGAGCGGGTCACCAGTCACTTTCCACTCCGAGACAGTCAATATCGAGCAACTCTACAGCCTGCCGTTGCCAGTGCAGGAGGGCGGGGTGCCGCTGTGGTTTGGCATCAGTCCGACGGAGGAAAATGCCCGTCGTATCGCCGAATTTGGCGATGGTTGGGTGCCGATCAAAGGTAGCCGGAAATTCATCAGGGAGGGCAGTTCCCTGATCCGCGCAGCCTTTGAAGCCGCGGGCCGAGACCCGTCCACATTGTGCGTGCGTGCGGTTGCGCCACCAGCGCTCAATGCTCAGGGCGAGCCGGATCTCGATCGCGTGGAGGAAGTGGTGGAGCCCTTAGTTGAGGCCGGTGCCACGCACATCGAGTTTTTGCCCTATATGTATGTGCGTGCGCCAGAGGATTTTCCGCCTTTCTTCGAGCGCATCGCCGCCCTCTGATAGTTGGGGGCTCCGCTGCCGGGGCACGGTGCTGGCCACGAGCGTTCTCTTGACCTTGCGGCGTGGTGCGCCCCACCTTATTGGAGCGTCCCGCTATGACTGACAGCTACGATGCGGCATCCATCGAGCTGCTGACGGGGCTGGAACCGGTGCGCAAGCGCCCCGGTATGTACACCGATACGCGTTCGCCGCACCACCTTGCCCAAGAGGTGATAGACAACGCAGTCGATGAAGCGCTGGCGGGCCATGCCAGCCGCATTCTGGTGACGCTGCACAGCGACGGCAGTCTGTCGGTGCGCGACAATGGCCGCGGCATGCCAGTCGATCAGCACCCAGAGCAGCAATGTTCCGGTGTCGAGCTGATCCTGACAACTCTGCACGCTGGTGGCAAGTTTTCGGATCGTCACTACCGTTTCTCGGGGGGGCTCAATGGCGTCGGCGTGTCGGTAGTCAACGGCCTGTCGTTGGAGCTCGATGTCACCGTGTGGCGCGGAGGCGGTGTTTACCACATGCGCTATGGCAATGGCGAGAAGCGCTCGGAACTCGAACGAGTAGACGATTGCGGGGCGCGCACCACGGGCACCTTGCTGCGTTTCCTGCCAGATCCGTCCTACTTCGACACGGCGCAGATCAATCCCGCATGGCTCAGCCATCTATTGCGAGCCAAGGCGGTCTTGTGCCCCGGCTTGGAGACCACCTTGCTCCAGGAAGCGAGTGGCGAGCGCCAGCAGTGGTGCTACCGTGATGGCCTCTGTGACTATCTGGCCGGGGCGGTGGGGTCGGCGGCCTTGCCGTCGGAGCCACTGGTCGGGCACCATGCGGCGGCAGATGGGCAGGCCTATGTTGATTGGGCGCTACAGTGGGTGATGGACGATGGTGTCGAGCCCTTGATGGAAAGCTATGTCAATTTGGTGCCGACCCCAGAGGGTGGCACCCATGTCAGCGGTCTGCGCACCGGCTTGCTCGAGTCGGTGCGCGAGTATTGCGAACTGCGCAAGCTGTTGCCGCGCGGCCTGAAGTTGAAAACCGAGGATGTCAGCGCACGCTTGGCTTATGTGCTGTCGGTGCGCATTCCAGAACCGCTATTCAGCGGGCAGACCAAGCACCGCTGCGCCACCCGCAGCTGCATCGCGTTGGTGTGCGGTGCCGTGCGCGACAGCTTGGCGCTGTGGCTCAATCAACACACTGAAGCGGGCGATCAATTGGCGGCGCTGGCGGTGGAGCGCGCCCAAGTGCGCCGCCGTCTCAGCCGGGCGGCGGCGCTCAAGCGCCCGCGCGGAGGCGTGACGCTACCCGGCAAGCTGGCTGATTGCGCCAGTGCCGACCGCTCGCGCAGCGAATTGTTTTTGGTCGAGGGCGACTCCGCTGGCGGTTCGGCGCGCCAAGCGCGGGATCGAGAGTTCCAAGCCATCCTGCCATTGCGGGGCAAGATCCTCAACACTTGGGAGCTGGACGCAGTCAGCGCGATGAAGTCACGAGAAATCCACGATATCACCATCGCTTTGGGCATCGAAGCTGGTGGGGGACAGCTCGATGGCCTGCGCTATGGGCGGGTATGCATCCTTGCCGATGCCGACCCCGATGGTCGCCACATCGCCACGTTGCTATGCGCACTGTTCCTGCGGCATTTCCGGCAGTTGGTCGACGCCGGCCATGTCTTTGTGGCGATGCCGCCGCTGTTTCGCATCGACATTGGCAATGCGGCGCGCTACGCGCTCGACGAATCTGAGCGCGACCACATTTTGGCAAGTCTGCGAGAGCGCTCGCCTGCAGCGAAGATACATGTGCAGCGTTTCAAGGGCTTGGGAGAGATGAATCCGACTCAGTTGCGGGAGACGACTATGTTGCCGACCAGCCGTCGCCTGATCCAGCTGACATTGGCGGACGAGGACGAGACCGACTCTCTGCTCGACTGTCTGCTCGGCGCTAAGCGAGTCGCCGAGCGGCGCCATTGGCTAGAGCAGAGTGGCCATCTCGCCGACGGGGCACAGACCCAATGGCTGCAGGATGCCACAGCCACATCCTGAGCCCGAGCTCGGAGGCTTGACGGGATGGCTCGCGCCAGCTCAGCCCGCGTCCTCGGGCAGCGGGTCGAAGCCCGCCAGCGTCTGAAATAGCCGCCCTCGTTCGCGGTAGTTGGCGAAGGCATCCCGGCTTGGCGCTCCGGGCGATAGCAGGATCAGCCCGCCCTCTGGCGTCAGTTCCCGTGCCCGTGCCAGCGCCGAGGCCAAATCTGCCACCCCCGCATGGCATTGCCCATGGCCCACTGCTGCCGCCAAGGCGACCCGCAACCCTTCGCCACCCTCGTACATGGTGATCACGGTATCACCGCTGCGTCGCCCCAGCTCGCGTGCCAGCGGCAGATAATCTAGACCGCTTTCTTGCCCGCCAGCCAGCAGTGTTAGTGGCTGTTTGTGGCATCGGCGAAAATGCCGTAGCGCGGCGATGCTGGCTTCCGGCACGGTGGCAGCGCTGTCATCCACATAGTGGTGCCCCCCGCGTTGCCCCAGCTGCTGTTGGCGGTGTGGCAGACCCGGATAATCGGCCAGCGCCTGCCAAGCTCTCTGCGGCTCGTGTCCCTGTGCCTCCAGCACTGCCAACACGGCACAGGCGTTGAGCAGGTTGTGGCGACCGAGCAGGGTCGGGGGGGGCGCGCCGAGGCACTGCGTGTTGTGCCACAGTAGCCCACCCCGGGTGTGGGCACCGCGTGCCGTTTGGTAGTAGCGCACACCCTCCCAGTCGGCGCACAGTTGCCGCGTCGTCGCGTCGCCCGCATTGAGCAGGACGATGCGGCCAGGTGCCGGGCGTAGCAGGCGCAATTTATCTTGGTAGTAGCGTGCCGCATCGCCGTGCCATGGCAGGTGAGCTGGCGACAGATTGCTGAGCACGGCGATGCGGGGCATCACTTCCAGATCGGCGATCTGGTAGCTGGATAACTCCACTACCCACAGCGTGTCGGCACACGTGCTTGCTCCCTCCAGCAGAGCTGCCAGCGGTGTACCGATGTTGCCGCCCAGTTGGGCATCCGCGCCGAGGCCGCGCAGGGCGTGATGCAATAAAGCCGCGATGGTGCTCTTGCCCTTGGTGCCGGTGACACCGATGGCGGCGGAGGCGACGCCGGGTTCGGCCAAGCACAGCGAAGAGGGCGAGGTGAGGCGCAGTTGCGGACAGCAACGCAAAGTGTCGCGCAAGGCCCCGCTGTGCAACGGCACACCGGGGGCTTTCAACAGGATCTCTGCATTGGCCAAGGCCTCCGTCGGGGGTGTTGGCGGCGCGGCGAAGCTGAGCGGGCCGAGCGCTGCCTCCAATTGCCCTTGCCTTTGGAGATGCGGCGGCTGTGCATCGAATACAGTGACCTGTTGGCGCAGTCCGCGCTGGCGCAACAATCGCAGCAAAGCAGTGGTGTCGCGCCCCAGCCCCCAGATCGCCAGTCGGCGATCCATCAGCTCGACGAGTCGCAGCGGGGAGCGGCTCATTTCGCCGCTGTCGCGCTCATCTGGTATTCAGTGCCACACGCCAGCGCGTTGGCAAAGCTGCTTGCGCCTGCTGGTCGACACCGCTTGGCAGCTCGGCCGAACCGGGGTCGATGCCAGCTGTGGCCAAATCGGCCGCCAACTCTCCCAGCAGTGCGTGGCCAGCCCAATCTGGTTGCTGCCGTGCCAGCGCCAACGCGGAGCGGCACTCGGCCACAGTGCCCACGCAATCGAAAGGCTTGTGTTCGCCAAGGCCGAGCAATTGCCTGAAACCATCGCGCTGTGTGGGCTGCCCCAACAGGTCGGCACCGAAAATCCCCAGCAACTGCTCTGCCCCCATGAAGGCGGCCAAACCGAGGAAAACAAAACGACATTTGTCGCAATCACCACACCAATGTCGGTTCGTACTATGCGTTCTGAAAGCGCGATTGCAGCTGAGTGTCGCGCTGTGGTAGCGTTGCATCTCTTGTGCTGTGGCGAAGTGGCGCATCACTTGCAAGTCGTCAAATGGCCGCAGCACAGAGGCGTACTCCAGCCCTGGGCACAGTTCGGCCGCCAGCAATTCCCGCAGCGGGGCTTCGAAGGCTTGGGATTTGCTCCACTGGTGGTTGATCTGAAGTGCCCTCGCATCGGCTCCGGCGGGGAAATTACCCTCATCGGCCGAGCCTTCGTTGGACATGGCGATGGCATCAAAGTCGTAGATCAGCGCGGCTGCCACCATGGCGAAGCTGAGGATGCCAGTGATGGGCACATGGCCGTTCCAAGCCCCGCGGCGGTTCAGCGCACTCAGCGCTGGATCCAAGTGCCGTTCGAGACGCAGTAGCGGCACCCCCGCCGTGCTGGCCACATGCTCTGCGGCGGGATGGCAGTTGACGGTGATCGCGGTCAACGGCTCTCTGACTTGCTTCAAAGCCTCTAGCGTGACAGCGGAGCCGATGCCGCCGCCGCAGGCCGCTGCCGTCAGGCGGCGCAGTGGTGGCGATTGGGTTGCCGCCGCTGCACCCCCCGCCCCGGCGGGGAACGCCGGTCCATCGCCTAAATCCACGCCATTGCGCCATGCGAACTCGGCGAGGCCCTCGCGGTAGAAGCGACGCATGAACGCAGCACAGCGTGCCGATGGCAGCTCGACCGCCAGCTCCAGCTGCCGCGGCAGTAGCGCCTTGTAATAGCTGACTCCGGCAGCGAGGTGCAGATAGCCCAGCGCATGGCGCAGAGCCGCCAGCCGTGCTCCGCCGATCGTCGGTGCGTCGACAAAACGCAGGCGCTCGACAAAGGGTTGCCGATCCAAGCGGTAACGCAGCACGGCCTCACCGCGCACGGGGTCGTATTCGCAGGCTTCGAACAGCATGCGCTGCGCCCGTGCAACCGCAACGCTCATGCCCAGTGGTCGTGCGCGCTGTGCACCCCTCGCCGCGCGCTGTCTCGTCGGTTGGTTGCTTGGTCGATGATGAGCCTCAAAATTGGCGGGCCAAATCCCATAGCTGCCATCGTATGCTGTGGAATAGCGTGTAGAGATAACTGAATTTCTTTTTACAATCCGTTGCGGTGAAGATCGGTGCCTCAACGGGTTCAAAATCGATATTGCTGGCGAAGAACAGCCGCGCACCTGCCGGATCCCAATGGCGCATGCGTCCGTCGGAGTATTTCAGCATCTCGTGTCCGCTGACGGCGCGATGGCCCTCGCAGCCCACGGTGGAGGGATTGCGCTTCATTGCAGCAAGATTGTCGCAGTGCAGCTTGCGCGAACTGTAAATCACCAGAAATCGGTTTTCTTCCACCCACAGATATTGCACCCATGTGGGGATGTCGCGCTTGAGCATTGTGTTCATCCCGGGAAATTGAATCCCTTGCGCCGCGACGCTGTAGGAAAATATAGCGGGCGTCTTGTTGCCTGTGCATGCGATGGTGGTGGTGTCTTCAGCCCATACCCACTCCGGGGCGCAGCCATACAGTAGCAATAGTGACAGCAGGCAGGCGGCGGGGCCGAGGCCGCGGCTGAGGCGGGGTGGTTGGCGCTGTCGTTGCCAGTTGGGTGTCGGGGGCGGCTTTCGCATTGAGGTGTCGCTGACCATATCGCGCTGAGGCGGCATCAAGCCGCGAGCAGCGTGGCCGCCTCCAAGGCGAAGTAGCTGATCACGGCATCGGCTCCGGCGCGCCGCAGGCACAGCAACGACTCCAGTAGCGCGGCTTCGCGGTCGATCATGCCGCGCTCGGCGGCGGCGACATGCATGGCGTACTCTCCGCTGACCTGATAGGCGAAGAGCGGGGCGCACAACTCGCGCTTGACGCGTTGCACCACATCCAAGCAGGGCATGCCGGGTTTGATCAACAGGATGTCGGCACCTTCCTCCAAATCCAAGCGACATTCGCGCACGGCCTCGTCGAGATTGCCCGGATCCATCTGGTAGCTGCGCTTGTCACCGCCAGCCAGCGCCGCCGCCGAGCCCAGCGCATCGCGGAATGGACCGTAATAGGCCGAGGCGTATTTGGCGGCATAGGCGAGGATCAAGGTATCTTGGAAGCCCTCGCTTTCCAGCGCGTCGCGGATGGTGCCGATGCGCCCATCCATCATGTCCGATGGTGCCACGATGTCGGCACCAGCATTGGCATGGCAGAGCGCTTGGGAGCGCAGCGCGGCCACGGTCGGGTCATTCAGCACCGCGCCGGTGGCATCGACCAAGCCATCTTGGCCGTGGCTGGTGTAGGGATCCAGCGCGACATCGGTGATCACCAGCAATTCCGGGATGGCCTCTTTCAGCGCCCGCACCGCCCTCGGCACCAAGCCGTCTGGGTTTGCCGCTTCGCTGCCAGCTTCGTTCTTGGCGGCTGTTGGCACCACTGGGAACAGGCAGATGGCCGCGATGCCCAGCCCCGCTGCTTCGCGTGCCGACGCCACCAGTCGATCCACACTGAGTCGGTGCTGGCCGGGCATGGTCGTTATCGGCTCTGCGACCCCCTCTCCTTCGCGCACGAATAGCGGCCAGATCAGCTGTGATGGGCTGAGTTGGGTCTCGCGCAGCAGTCCCCGCAGCGCGGCGTTGCGGCGACTGCGGCGCAGGCGGGTGCGCGGATAGCGACCGGCAGCGCTCATGCCGCCGCCTCCCGCTGCGCCGCGACGACAGCAAAAGCCCGCTCCGCTGCCGCCAGCGTTGCATCGATCTCTGCCGTGCCGTGGGCGGCGGAGATAAAGCCGGCCTCAGCGGTACCCGGTGCCAGATAAATACCGTCGCGCAGCATGGCATGGAAAAAGCAACGGAAAGCATCGCTGTCGCCAGCCTGCATGTCGCGCAGATTCCACACCGGCTTCGAGGCACCAAAGAACAGCCCGAACATGCCGCCGATTTGCGTCACCATCAACGCTACGCCAGCATCCTGTGCCCGCGCCCGCAGGCCATCGGCCAGCTGCTCTGCCCGCGCTTGCAAGGCTTCATAGAAACCCTCCCGGCGTGCCTCAGCCAGTGTGGCGAGACCGGCGCACACCGACAGCGGGTTGCCCGACAGCGTGCCAGCTTGGTAGACCGGGCCCAGCGGTGCCAGTTCGGCCATCAGCTCCCGCCGTCCACCGAAAGCGCCGATCGGCAGGCCGCCGCCGATGGCTTTGCCCAGCGTCACCAGATCCGCACGCACGCCGAAGCGTTGCCCGGCATCGCCCCAGCCGAGGCGGAAGCCCGTCATCACCTCGTCGAAAATCAGCAGTGCGCCGCTGTTGTCGCACAGCTCGCGCAGCCCTTCGAGGAAGCCCTGGCGCGGCGGGATACAGCCCATATTGCCCGCCACCGGCTCGACGATGACGCAGGCCAATTGCTCGCTGTGGCGCTGGAAGAGCGCGGCGGCGGTGTCGATGTCGTTGTAGTCGGCCACCAAGCTGTGTTTGGCGACATCCACTGTGACACCGGCCGAGGCCGGTTGTCCCAGTGCGCCGGATCCAGCCTCCACCAACAGCGCATCGGCGTGGCCGTGGTAGCCACCGGCGAATTTTAGCAACATGGGGCGACCGGTGGCACCGCGGGCGAGGCGGATGGCGCTCATGGTGGCCTCGGTGCCGGAGCTGACCAGCCGCAGCTGCTCCATGGTCGGCACAGCCTCGCACAGCAGCTCTGCCAGCTCTATCTCGCCTGGAGAGGGTGCGCCGAAGCCGAGGCCGTTTTGCAGCTGCTCGCGCAAGGCGCTCAGCACGGCGGGGTGGGCGTGGCCGAGCAGTGCCGCCCCCCAGCAGCAGACATAGTCCAAGTATTCTCGCCCCTCGCTGTCGTAGAGCCGGGGGCCGTCACCGCGCACGATGCACGGCGGGGTGCCGCCGACAGCGGTGAAGGCTCGCACCGGCGAATTGACACCGCCGACCAAATGGCGCTCGGCGCGCCGGAACAATTCCGCGGCAGTGGCGGCCATGGGTCTAGCTTAGAAGGGTTGAACGACGGCGAGCACTACGATGGCGAGCAGGAGCAGGGCGGGCACTTCGTTGAAGACACGGTAGAAGCGTGCGTCGCGTTGGTTGTCGCCCTGTTCGAACTGGCGCAGGAAGCGTGCGCAGACATGGTGGTAGCCGATCAGCAGCACCAGCAATGTCAATTTGGCGTGAAACCAGCCCGCCTGCATATAGACGGAGCTGTTGAGCAGCACCAGCCACAGGCCGAAGACCAAACTCAGCACCATCAGCAGCAAGGAAAAGCGGTACAGGCGACGCGCCATCAGCAGCAACTGTTGCCGGGTCTCCTCGTGCTCGCAATCGGCCAGATAAACGAATAGGCGTGGCAAATAAAAAAGGCCAGCAAACCAGCTGATGCCGAAGACGAGATGCAGTGCTTTGATCCAGAGCATGGCGGCTCGGTGCCTTTACAGGCTGTTATCATGGAGCTTGAGCCAAATTATAGACTAGGAGCGCAGGCGTTAGTGGCTGTCTGAGCGGCGCGACAATGGCCGACCAGAGTCGCGGTGCCTCGTGTGGTGGCATCGCTCCAGCTTGCTGGACGACCGATACTGCGCTTTGGTGCCACACGCCCGACGGGAGGCCAAATGACGATAGCGGTGGGTCTGGTCGGCGGCACTGGCTATACCGGTGCCGAGTTGATGCGCTTGGCAGCGGGGCATCCCGAGCTGCGCCTCGACTATGTGACGGCGCGCGAGCTGGCAGGCGAGGCGGTGGCCGCGACGCATCCCCAGCTGCGCGGTGTCGTCGATTTGGACTTCAGCGCGGTGGATGCCGAGCGCTTGGCGGCCTGCGATGTGGTGTTCACCGCGACCCCACACGGCGTCGCCATGCGCCTTGTGCCAGAACTATTGGCGCTGAACCCAGCGCTCAAAGTGGTCGATCTCTCGGCCGATTTCCGCCTGCGGGACGGTGCCGAGTGGCAGCGTTGGCACGGCCAGCCGCACACGGCACCAGAGCAGTTGGCCGAGGCGGTCTACGGCTTGCCGGAGTACCACCGCGAGGCCATCGCCACAGCGCGCTTGGTCGCCAACCCCGGCTGTTACCCGACGGCGGTGATCTTGGCTTTGGCACCGCTGCTGGAGCTGGGCTTGGTGCGCCCCGCGCCACTCTTTGCCAGCGCCGTCTCCGGCACCAGCGGTGCCGGCCGTGCTCCGGCGGTACCGCAACTGCTGGCCGAGGCCGGTGGTGGCATCGGAGCCTACGGGGTGCAGGGCCATCGCCATCTGCCAGAAATCGAGCAGGCTTTGCGCGGGCAGGACGGGGCGGCGGAATTGACCTTTGTGCCGCATTTGGGGCCGATGGCGCGCGGCATCCACGCCACATTGTGTGCCGTGCTGGCCGATGAATCGATGGATGACGAGGCGCTGTGCAGTGCCCTGCAGGGGCGCTATGCCGACGAGCCCTTTGTCGATGTGTTGCCGCCGGGCGGGCACCCGCGCAGCGGCGATGTGCGCGGCGGCAATCTATGCCGCTTGGCGGTGCACCGCCCACAGGGACGTGCGGTGGTGGTGGTGTTGTCGGTGATCGACAATTTGGTCAAAGGCGCGGCGGGCCAAGCGCTACAGAATATGAACCTGATGTTCGGCCTGCCGGAGACGCAGGGGCTGACGGTGGGGGGGATGGCACCTTAGGGACATAATGGTCAATAGAATTATGCGGAGCGTTGATACAGAAAAATCTATTCGGCAGATCGTTCGTAGTGCCGTCTAGCCTAGCACTAAGATTTCTCAGACCCTTCTTGCCCGCACGAGCTGAATGTTGTTGCTCAGAACCCCCGGCGGAGAGGGAGGGATTCGAACCCTCGGACCGCTTGCGCGGTCAGCGGTTTTCGAGACCGCCCCATTCGACCACTCTGGCACCTCTCCTATCCAATTGCACGATTGCATTATGTCACCCGCTGTCTGTCCGCGCGATTGGCGCCGCGCTGGGTGCTGCACCACTGCTCAGGCCGTCGCTCCTTCCACTCCCAAACGTGCGGCGGCGATACGGTAGGATTCGACAATGTTGCCCAAGTCTTGGCGGAAGCGGTCTTTGTCCAAGCTCTCGCGGCTCTTGGTGTCCCACAGGCGGCAACCGTCGGGGGTGAACTCGTCGCCGAGTAGCAGCTCGTCTCCAGCCATCCCGAATTCCAGTTTGTAGTCGACCAGCAACATTCCGGCCTCGGCCATCAGTGGTGCCAAGATCTCATTGACGCGCAGCGCCAACTCGGCACCTCGCTGCAGCTGCTCCATGGTCGCCAAGCCGAGCCGGATGGCGTGCTGCTCGTTGATCAGCGGATCACCGAGCGCGTCATCTTTGAGGAATAACTCCTGTAGTGGTGGGTCCAGCGTGGCGCCCGCCTCAAAGCCGAGGCGTTTGCACAGGCTGCCCGCCGCGATGTTGCGCACCACGAATTCCACCGCCAACATGTCCAAACGGCGCACCGCGCTGTCTTGGCTGGCCAGCAGGCGCTCGAAATGGGTCGGCACCCCGGCCTGAGCGAGCTGCTGCATGATGAAGGCGTTGAAGCGGTTGTTGATCTCGCCCTTGCCCGCCAAGCTGGCGCGTTTGGCGCCGTCGAAGGCGGTGGTGTCGTCGCGGAAGTGCATGACCAGCAGGCGCGGGTCGTCAGTCGCGTACAGTGTCTTGGCCTTGCCTTCGCTCAGCAGCTCGCCTCGCTGTGGATTCCGCTCTGTTGCCGACATGTCGCTTCTCTGTCGTCGCGTGGGCGGTCGGCCTTGCCGCGCCCGACTCAGGGTAGTTTCCGACGCAGGCGCTTGAGCAAGACCCTCGCCACATCTGCTGTCAAGTTGGGGCCGTGGAAGGAACTGCGCACCCGCTCGTCGCCGTCGCGCTGCACCCGCAGCTCCAAGCGGCGCTCGGGGGGTAGCTGGTCGACATCGGCTGATTGCTCTTTGCCCTGACTCTTGCGGCGCTGCGGTAGCAGTCGGCGCAAGGGCGACAGCCTGGGCTTATTCGAGGGCTGTTCCAGATAGTAGATGCCAGTGCTGCGGTCGCGATCCACGATTTTAAATTCGGCGTGCTCAAGGGCAAAGCCGAGGGTCGCCCAACCGCGGTCGTAACGCAGATCGATCAACAGCTGGGGGTGGCCCGCCGCATTGTCTTCGATGCGTGAGCGCTCGGTGGCGAGCGTCAGGCTGGCGGCGAGGCGGGAGATTTTGGCGGTGGGGGCATCCACCATATAAGTCGCCAAGGCTTTGAGCATTTCGTCGCGGCGTGCCGGGTCGCTGGCGCTTTCAGGCCAGCTGGTGCCCTTGCCGTTGTGTTGCACCAATATCACTTCGGAGCTGTCGGGGCGCAAGCCGGGAATCAGCTTCAGGCGGTAGCGCTCTGGCGGATGATGCTCGGGTTTGAGCCAGCCGGTTTCCAAGCTGCCGCTGCGGGTATTGATCTTGGCCAGCGGCAATTGGCTGTCGCTGAAGAAGGCTCTCACCAAGGGCCAAACGCGGTCGGGGGGCAGATCGACCACAATCCAAAAGCGCTCGCCGAGGCGCTGCATGCGCACTTCCCCCAAGGCGGGGTTAAACAGCCGCTGCGGTGGACCCAGCTCAAAGGGAGGGGCGGACGACTCTGGCTGGTTGGCATCGCCGGGCACCGGATGGCTTGGGTCGGTGGTGGGCGCATCCAGTCCCGGCGGCATGCGCATCAGCTCGACCGACGAGGCGGACAGGTAGTCTTTGGAGTAGTCGTGCAACAGCCGATCCAGCCCCAAGTACGAGCAGGCGGGTAGCCCCAGCACAGCTGCCAGTGTCGCCGCCACTGCGGTGCTGCGCCTGTTCACAGCGCCCCGCTGTCATTGAGGGCTTGGCGCAATGTGGCGTGATGCACTTCCGACAGTGCTGTCAGCGGCAGGCGGATGCCGCGCTCTATATGTCCCATCTCACTCAGTGCCCACTTGACCGGAATCGGGTTGCTCTCCACGAACAAGCTATGGTAGAGCGTTGCGAGCTGGGCATCCAGTGCTCGGCTGCGCGCCTCGTCGCCGCTCAAGGCGGCGGCGCACAGTTCGGCCAGCTGCGTGGGCGCGACATTGGCGCTGACCGAGATCACGCCGTCGGCACCGTCCAGCATCGCCTGCGTGGCGGTGGGATCGTCGCCCGAATAGACCAAAAAATCAGTTGAGGGACGCCTGGCCAGCAGGGCGCGCAACCGCGCCACATCGCCGCTGGCCTCCTTGATGCCGATGATGCCCGGCAGCTCAGCCAAGCGCATCACGGTGTCCGGCATCAGATCGCAGGCGGTGCGCGCTGGCACGTTGTAGAGCAGCTGCGGTATGTCGGCCGATTCGGCGATCTGACGGTAGTGTCGGTACAAGCCCTCCTGCATGGGGCGGTTGTAGTAGGGGACAACGCTGAGGCAGGCATCCGCACCCGCCGCCTGCGCTGTCCGCGTCAGCACCATCGCCTCGGCGGTGGCGTTGGCACCGGTTCCCGCCAGCACGGGCAGGCGACCGGCGGCGTATTCCACCGAGCGCTGTATCAGCTCGCAGTGCTCGTCCACATCCAGCGTCGGCGATTCGCCGGTGGTGCCCGCCACGCCGAGAGCCGCTGTGCCAGCTTCGACATGCCAGTCCACCAAGCGGCGCAATGCACACCAGTCCAGTGCGCCGTCCGCTGTCATCGGTGTGACGAGGGCGACGATGCTCCCACGCGGGGTGAAAGAGGCCGCCATCGCCCGGGGGTGGAGCCTTTAGAAGTCTTCGGGTCGGGCGACGGCATCGGAGCCGCCGTCCACGAATAGCAAGGTGCCGCAGCAGTAGCTGGCGCGCTTGGCATCGAGCAGGAACTCGACGGCATTGGCGATCTGCGAGGGATCGGCCATGCGTTGTAAGGGGATGGACTTCTCGTACTCCATCAGCGCGTTTTGCAGCTCTTGGCTGCCGCCATCCATCTGTTCGGTGACCAGCGGGGTGCGCGTCATCCCCGGTGCCACCGCATTGATGGAAACACCGTCGGCAGCCCATGCCGCGCAGTTATGGCGCATCCAGCGCGCCAGCGCCCGCTTGGTGGCACCGTAGACAGCGCTCATCACCTGGTGTACAGAGACGGCCAGTTGTTCGGCTGCCGCACGCTCGCCATTCAGCAGAGCCTGCGCCAATTCCTCGTTTTGGAAGTCCATCGGTGCCGAATTGGAGGAGATCAGCACCACGCGCCCGCTGCGCTTGACCAGCAGTTCGCGCAGGCCGTTGACGGTGTCGACCACCGCGTAGTAGTTGATGCTTGCCAATTTGACCGGCTCCACTGCTGGTCCGACGCCAGCACAGGGCACATAGCCGTCGAGGCCGTCCGGTGCCCGTGCCTTGACGCCGGCGATGGCCTCGGCCACACCCTCGGCGGTGGACAGATCGACGACGATATCGCTGTCCTGTTGATCGATAGTGATCACTTCATGTCCGGCTGCCCGCAAGGCGGTGCACACGGCGTTGCCGATACCGCTGGCCGCGCCCGTGACTGCGTATAGACCCATGGTTGCCCGCTCTAAGCAGAATTGCCTATTGTGCGCGATTGCGCTGACGGAGGCACGGTCTGCGATGGCTGCTGCGCCATTTGGCGGCGCATCCGGGTGCGCCGTGCAGCCTCAACCGTCCGCTGCCTCGGGCATCTCTGGCATTTGGAAAGCGTGCCCCCAGAGGCTGCCACGCCCGCTGGTGATGCTGGGCTGATAGTCGCCCCAGTCCATCAGCCGGCCTTGGCAACCGTATTCCAGCGCGAAACCGCTGGGGGTCATCATATAGAAGGACAGCATGTGGTCGTTGCTGTGCCGTCCCAGCGTCGAGAAGATGTGGATGCCGCGTTCGTTGACACGCTCCAAACAGTGGCCGACCTCATCCACCGTCGGCACTTCCACCATCAAATGCACGCAGCCGCCGGGCCAAGCGGGCACGCCGTAGAGTGCCACGCTGTGGTGCCTGGCGTTGTCGGCGTGCATGAAACGGATGCCGTCGGCACCGCCGGTCTGAGGGTTGGGCACTTCCATGTAGTCGCTGTCACCAAAACCGAGTTCGCGGTAGAAGCGGTGGGTGAGTTCGAGATCGCCAGCGGGCAACACGATGTGGCCGAAGCCCAGAGCACCCTCATCGCCGGTGACAAAGCGCGATACACCCAGCGGCGAGACGAAGGGGGCGAAGTCGAGGGCACCGCCCCAATACAGCTCCAAGTGGTTGCCCGCCGGGTCTTGGCAGCGCAACAAGTCGCGCACGCCGCGTTCTTGGCACTCTTCCGCCGAGCCGCTTGTGGCATCGATGCCCTGCGTGCTCAGCCAAGGGGCAACATTGGCAAAGTCGTCTCTGTTGGCGATCTCCCAGCCAGCACAGATCAGCCGCTCCTCGCTACCCGGACAGATGGCGATGCGCCATGGGCGCTCATCCATCTTCAGGTAGACGGTGCCCTGCGCCGAGTCGGGGCCTTGCACCTCCATCAGGCCGAGCACCTCGGTGGCGAAGTCGCGCCAGCGAGAGGGGTCGGCGGATTCTATGCGGGCATAGCCCAAGCTGTGAATTTTCATTTGTGTTTCGTTCGGGCCTTCCTTCCCTGATCGATTGCTGTGCCACATACAGTTGCCGTGCCTAGCACCGCGCGATGCGCGGCCACCGGCAGTGGCTGGTTGCTTAGCACTGCACGTATTCTTTTTTGCCCTGTAGAGATTCTGGCAACTGATCGATATCCATGTAGAACTGGCTGTACCACTTGCGCACCATGTGGATCGGGCCGTCACCATCGCACAGCAAGGGGTTGTCGACGCGCTGCTTGCTGTGCCAGATGTCGACATCTTGGCCGAAAGCCTTGTTGTTCAGGTCGGTGTATTGCTGCATCATCGCCGCGCAATCGGCATCGGCCATCCCCGGGATCTTGCGGACGATGACCCCGAAACGCAGCTCGAAGCTGTCGATATCAATGGGCATATGCGAGACCAGCAGGCGCGAAACCAGCTCGACACCGTCCATGTTGGAGCTCATGTAGCTCATGCTGTAGGCTGGGCCAGCGTAGGTGGCGATGCTGACCAGCGAATCGCCCAAATGCTCGCTGCTACCTTTCATCACCTGAGTGAGCTTGTGGCCATCGGCAGTGAGGCTGAAGTCGTTGCAGGGGGCATCGTGAACCGGGCCGAAATGGGCGGCATCCCCCATGTTGTCGATCAGCTCGCGGCAGTTGGTATGGATGACCTGATACCCCAACTGCCAGTCAGTCCAGTCGTCGGAGAAGCACTCGTCGATGCGTTCGATTTTCTGCTCGGGGAGGGGCGGGCCGCCCTCGTGGTCGTGCCAGACGAACAGCAGATGGTTCTCTTCTATCGTCGGCCACGAGCGGATCACCGCTTCCGGTGGGATCTTCTTGGCGTAGGGGATGTTGTCGCAGACCCCGTCCGCCCCCCAGCTCCAGTGGTGGAAAGGGCAGACCAGCGAGTTGCCGCAGACCTCACCCAGCGACAGATTGCCGCCCATATGCGGGCAGAAGGCATCGAGGATGTGCACTTGGCCGTCCTCGCCCCGGTAGACCGCGAGCTCGGTGCCGAAGTTCTTGAGCAGCTTGGGGGTTTCGGTGTGGTCCGAGGCGAGCCCGAGGCAATGCCAACCGCGTGCGTAACGCTCTTCGATGGGAGCTGCGATGATGCGGCGGGGTTCTCGGTTCCGGGCCATGACTTGCTTTCCCCGTGTTTTGCCGCACGCCGCGCCGCCAAGGCTGTTCCCGGGCCCCAAGCGGGCGCTAGATGTCTAGCACGAATTCCTTTTTGCTCTGTAGCGCCTTGGGCACCTTGTCGATGTCCATGTAGAACTGGCTATACCACTTGCGCACCATGTGGATCGGGCCGTCGCCGTCGCACAGCACCGGGTTGTCGACACGCCGTTTGGTGTGCCAGATATCGACATCTTGGCCAAAGGCAATATTATTCAGATCGACATATTGCTGTGCCATCGCCTCGTTTTCGGCATCGCTCCCACCCGAGATTTTTTTGACGATGACACCGAAACGCAGATCGAAGCTGTCGACATCGATCGGCACATGGGTCACCAACAGCCGTGAGGCTATCTCAACACCGCGGAGCTGACCGGTCATATAGGTGTTCATGTAGGCCGGACCGTAGTAGATGGCCGTGCTAACCAGCTCCCCCTCGGACAGGCTCTCGCTGCTACCCTTCATCATTTGGGTGTATTTGTGGCCGTCGGCGGTGTTGGTGAAGCCATTGCAGGGCGCACCGTGCACCGGGCCGAAGTGGGCGGCATCCCCCATGTTGTCGATCAGCTCGCGGCAGTTGGTGTGGATGACCTGATGCCCCACCTGCCAGTCAGTCCAATCGTCTGAAAAACAATCCTCGATGCGTTCAATTTTCTGCTCGGGGAGGGGCGGATTGCCCTCGTGGTCGTGCCAGACGAACAGCAGCTTGTTCTCCTCCACCGCTGGCCACGAGCGGATCACCGCTTCCGGTGGGATCTTCTTGGCGTAGGGGATGTTGTCGCAGACCCCGTCCGCCCCCCAGCTCCAGTGGTGGAAAGGGCAGACCAGCGAGTTGCCGCAGACCTCACCCAGCGACAGATTGCCGCCCATATGCGGGCAGAAGGCATCGAGGATGTGCACTTGGCCGTCCTCGCCCCGGTAGACCGCGAGCTCGGTGCCGAAGTTCTTGAGCAGCTTGGGGGTTTCGGTGTAGTCCGAGGCGAGCCCGAGGCAATGCCAACCGCGTGCGTAACGCTCTTCGATGGGAGCCGCGATGATGCGGCGGGGTTCTCGGTTTCTGGCCATGGTTGCTTGCTTTCCTCATCTCGCTACGCACCAGTCAATGTGGCTGGCAATCCCAGTTCGGTTGCCACGCTATGGCAAGCCAACTGCACAATTTCAGATTACTACAGGGTGCAGACGGTGTCAATGATCGCGTTGGGTCACAGCTGCCCGAATGTCTACCCGTGGGGGTGCGCGTGATCAGCGCTCGCCGCGTCGAGCCGCCGAGCGCAGGCGCAGACCGGACAGCCGGATGAAGCCGCCAGCATCGCGCTGGTCGTAGCCGTCTCGGTCATCGCCAAAAGTAGCCAGCCGCTCATCGTAGAGGCCATTCTGGGAGCGGCGACCGATCACTTGCACGCCGCCCCGATAGAGCCGCAGGCGCACGCTGCCGTCGACCCCTTCCTGTGATGCGTCGATCGCCGCCTGTAGCATGCGCCGCTCTGGTGACCACCAGTAGCCGTTGTAGATCAACTCGGCGTAGCGTGGCATCAGCTCGTCTTTGAGATGTGCCGCCTGGCGGTCCAGTGTCAGCGATTCGATCGCACGCCGCGCACGCAGTAACAGGGTGCCCCCCGGAGTCTCGTAGCAGCCGCGCGATTTGATGCCCACATAGCGGTTTTCCACCAAGTCGGCGCGGCCGATACCGTGTTCGCCACCCAACTGGTTGAGGCGCTCTAACAGGGTGGCCGGGCTCGCCCGCTCGCCCGCCACCGCCACTGGGTCGCCGCCCTCGAATTCAATTTCCAGCTCCAGCGCTTGCTCCGGTGCCTGCTCCGGTGCCTTGGTCCGTCGCCACATCTGCTCCGGCGGCGGCTGCCACGGGTCTTCCAGCTCGCCGCCCTCATAGGACACGTGCAGCAGGTTGGCATCCATCGAGTACGGTGCTTTGCCAGCTGGGCGCGTCTTGACGGTGATATCGTGCTGGGCGCAGTAGTCCAACAGCTGCTGGCGGGAGCGGATGCCCCACTCGCGCCACGGTGCCACCACGTGCAGATCTGGTGCCAGCGCCGCCACCCCCAACTCGAAGCGCACTTGGTCGTTGCCCTTGCCGGTGGCACCGTGGGCGATGGCATCGGCACCCTCAGCGCGAGCAATTTCGACCAAATGGCGTGCGATTAGGGGGCGCGCGATGGCGGTGCCGAGCAGGTACTCGCCCTCGTACAAGGCGTTGGCGCGCAGCATTGGAAACACGAAATCACGGCAGAACTCCTCGCGCAGATCCTTGACATGGATGCGCTCCACGCCCATTGCTTGCGCCCGGCGGCGGGCATCCTCGGTTTCCTCGCCCTGCCCGATGTCGGCGGTGAAGGTGATGACCTCGGCACCGTATTCCCGTTGTAGCCAACGCAGAATCACGGCGGTGTCCAAGCCACCGGAATAGGCCAGAACGACTTTGCGTGGGGGCTTTGTGGACATCTGTGTTGCGGGGGTAGATGGAGGACTAACAAGCGGCGACATCACGCTGTGCGTCAGCCAGCTTGGGCTATATGGTAATCTGCCCTGCCATGAGCAATGTCCTCCACATGATCTGCCCGGACGATTGGCATGTGCACTTGCGCGATGGAGCGGCTTTGAATCGTACGGTGCCCGATGCCGCCCGCTGTTTTGCCCGCGCGCTGGTGATGCCGAATTTAGAGCAGCCGGTGACGACGACGGCGCTGGCACGCGCTTACCGAACACGCATCTTGGAAGCCGCGAACGGCTGCGATTTCGAGCCGCTGATGACGCTCTACCTCAGCGCGCAGAGCTCGGTGGCGGAGATTGCGACCGCCCGCGAGAGCGGCCTGATCCAAGCGATCAAATGGTATCCCGCTGGCGTCACCACCGGTGCCGACGCTGGCGTGCGCCGCGCCGAGGATGTCTATCCGGTGCTTGAGGCGATGCAGGAGGTCGGGTTGGTGCTGTCGGTGCACGCTGAGTCGCCGGATCCGACGCTCGATGCCTTCGATCGCGAGCAGCATTTCATCGAGCGGGAGCTGGCACCGGCGATGAGCCGTTTCCCGGCTCTGCGTGTCGTCGTCGAGCATATTTCCACAGCCTATGCTGTGGACTTTGTGCGCGCCGGTCCGCCGACACTGGCGGCCACCATCACGGCGCATCACCTGTTGCACAACCGCAATGCGCTGCTCGGCGACGGTTTGCGAGCGCACTACTTCTGCCGCCCCTTGCTCCAGCGCGAAAGCGATCGTCAGGCGCTGGTCGCCGCCGCCACTGGTAGCGATCGGCGCTTTTTCCTTGGCACCGACTCGGCACCGCACCGCCGTGGCGATAAAGAGGCGGCCTGCGGTTGCGCGGGCTGTTATACCGCACCAGCGGCATTGGAGTTTTACGCCACTGTCTTTGAGCAGGCCGGAGCTTTGGATCAGCTCGAGGATTTCGCCAGTCGTCGCGGGGCCGACTTCTACGGCCTGCCGTTGAATACCGGGTACATCGAGCTGCACCGCCGCAGCTGGCAGCTGCCGAAGAGTTTGGATATGGCTGGCGAGGAGCTGGTGCCGTTGGCGGCTGGCGAGGAGCTGGCGTGGCGGGCGGAGGTGGCATGAGCGCTACGGCATCCATCGACGGTACCGTGCCAGCATCAAAGCCGCAGAGTTTCGCGGCGGTGTGTTTCTTGCAGCCGATCCCGACTGCGCCTGTGTGTTGGCAGTTGCCGCTGTGCCTGTCGGCCACGCTGTCGGCGCTATCCATGGATCTCGCAGCGGATGGTGCCGATGCCGCGCTGGCACACTAGGCCGATCCCGAGCGGATGGCCACTCAGTTCAGCCGGATCAGGAGGGAGTCCTCAGCTGTCTCAGGGTCGCTCAAAGTGCTCGATGTATGCCCTCTCGGCAGCGCTGTGTTGTCGGCGATGCCACCTGAGCGCGGGCAGTTGCCGCTGGTCTTGTGTCTGCTGGTCGCGCTGTCGGTGCCAGCTGTGATGAGCGCTGCAGAGGGCGCTGCGGATGCTGCGCCAGCGCACCATCGAGCAGAGGGCGGCTTTCGCAACCTGCATCAATACGACCCCGACTCCGGTGCCATCCAGCTGTCCGGGCCGGATTCCCGGCGACGGCTGTGGGACGGTGCTAAGGCATGGCGGCGGGAGCGTAGCAAATTCTCCAGTTGGGAGGGTCAAGAGCATCTGCTACCGCGCCACGACTTGGATCCCGTCGCACTGGCCACCCCGGGTGAGGCCCCGCAGGCGACTTGGCTCGGGCACTCCACGGTGCTGGTGCAGTACCGGAGTGTCAACCTGATGACCGATCCGATGTTCTCAGAGCGCTGCTCGCCCCTGCCTTTCCTCGGCCCCAAGCGCACTTTTCCGCCGCCCGCACCGCTGCGGGAGTTGCCAGCACCGCACTTCGTGTTGATCTCCCACGACCACTACGATCATCTGGATTTGAAGACGGTGCGGGCCCTCGGCGATACGCCGTTGTGGCTGGTGCCGCTAGGCATTGCTGACTGGCTGCGTCAAGCGGGGATCGCGGCGGAGCGCATCGTCGAGCTGGACTGGTGGCAGCAGAGCCGCCACCAGCAGGGTGAGGCCGAAGTGACGGCGGTGGCGACGCCAGCGCAGCATTGGGGCGGACGCTGGCTACGGGATCGCAACCGGCGCCTGTGGAGCTCATGGCATGTGCGCATCGATGATTTCACACTGTGGTTCGGCGGTGACACCGGCTATGACGACTCCCTGTTCCGCACCATCGCCGAGCGCCTCGTGGCACCGGATTTGGCGCTGATTCCCATCGGGGTCTATCTGCCGCGCCAATTCATGCAGGCGATGCATGTCGATCCGGCAGATGCGGTGCAGATCTTCCAAGACATCGGTGCCCGGCGTGCCATTGGCATCCATTGGGGCACCTTCCAACTATCCGGCGAGGCGATCGATGCCCCGCCCCGCGACTTGGCCAGCGCCGCAGCCGCCGCTGAACTGCCAGCCGATGCGTTCCGTGCGCTGGCCCTAGGCGAGACTTGGGCCTTGCGGCCGTCGCCGCCATCGCTCTAGCCCAGCCGAGCGACCGGGCGTTGGCGCTACCATGCCATCGGCCCAGCGCCGATCACCCTGCGGTGATCTCAGGGCCGCTCAAATAGCTCGATGCGCTCGCTTTCGGCATGGGCGGCGGCGTACCATTGCCGCATTGCCGGCAGGGCCAGCACCCGATCGACCCAGGCGCGGCTCCTCGCGTCCAGTACCACATCGTAGCTGTGAAAGCGTGAGGCCACCGGGGCGTACATCGCATCGGCGATGCTGAAATCGCCGCACAACCAATCGCCATCGCAACGCTCAAGGCAGCTGCGCCAGATAGAGCGGATACGCTGCACATCGGCCTCGACCTCTGGGCTGAGTGGCACGGCGCACGGCGCACGGCGGCAATTCATCGGCAGCTGGCGGCGCAGGCGGTGAAAAGAGGCATGCATCTCGGCGGCGACCGAGCGCGCCAGCGCGCGCTTCTCGGGCTCGGTCGGCCAAGCCCGCGCCTCGGGGTGGCGCTCGGCGATGTGTTCGAGGATAGCCAGCGAGTCCCACACTTCCAGCGCGCCGTCGCGCAGTATCGGCACTGTGTGGTTGGAGGGCAACACCGCCAGCGCCTGCTCACTGGCAGGGCAATTGAGCGGGATACGCTCGGTCTGGAAAGGGATGCCAGCTTGGCGCAGGAAGAACCAAGGCCGCAGGGACCACGACGAGTAGTTGTAGTTGCCGATGACTAGGGTCAGGGTGGGATCAGTCAATGGAGCGATACACGGCAGCTGGTGGGCGGAGTGGCTTCTGCTGCTCCGAGCAACTCACCGCCAGATTATACGGTGCCATCGTGCGGGGGCTTGGCTGGCATCATGCTCTAGAATACGATTTGGAATCTGCTCAACATGAGGACATCATGAGCGTCGCAGAACAGAACAAAGAACTCATCATCCGTTTCTGGAACACGCTTTACGGGGAGCGGGATTACGATGCCGTCGGGGCCTTTTTCTCCGAGGATGCCCTCTACGAGGATGTCCCGGCTCCAGACAATGGTGCCCGCGGGCCGAAGGCCATCGCTAAGCGCCTCAAAATTGGTCTGGAGGTCATCGATGACCATGTGCACCATCTGAAGACCATCGTCTCCGACGAGGGCGGCAATGTGGTCACCGAGCACGTTGAGGACTGGCATTTCCACACTGGCGAGGTCGTCTCCCTGCCTTTTGTCTCAATGCAGCGGGTCGAGGATGGCAAGATCACGCGCTGGAGTGATTATTTTGATCTCCAGACCCTGATGGGCAATGCGCCGCAATGGTGGCTGGAGCGTCTCGCCAACTACAGCGAAGAAGACTTCTACAAGGATGATTGAAGGCGGCGGACCGGGGGGTGGGGGGTGGGGGGTGTCTAATCGCTCCGCTTTGGTGATCCTAGATAGCGTCGCCACACCCATTCTGCTGCCCGCTTGGTCTCATTGAGGCCGGGCACATCCCAGCGCTCCATCCACCCCAGCCAAGGGCGCGCCAAATCGCGCTCTTGCATGTTTTGGTGAAAGGCGGCGATGCGGCGATGTGCCGAGGCACCCCGCTTGCCGCGGACGGTTGGCAGGGGCAACAGCAGCACGGGTAATTGGGCGGTACTGGCCTCGCTGATCATGTTCACCGAGTCCACGGTGACAGCGGCGACATCGGCCAAGGCCAAGAAATCCAAATAGGGGTTGTCACCTGAGTCACCTTGGTGCCACTGGTAGATGTCCGGTGCTTGGATGCCTCGCAGGTAGGCGCTGCTTTGTGGATCTGTGCGCCGGGAACTCGTGATCATTAGCGAGCCGCCGATTCGGCGCACTGCCCGGACGCACTCCCCTACCAGCGCCTCGCATACAGCGGCATTCATCGCATAGGCACGATTGGAACCGCCGATCAATAGTAGCAGGCGTGGATGCGCCAACTTCCGCAGCGTGTGCGGTGCCACTTTTTCGCGGTCGGCAAGTTCCTCAGGCAATAGCGCGTTCACCGCGCCGATGGTGCTCAGCACGTCGTCCCCCACCATTTGATCGTGTTGCGGAACAACCACCGAATCGAATTTTTTCACGTCTGGCGGTGGCCGCTGGATCCACACGGTGAACGCGCCAGTCGCCGCCCCGAAGGCCTGCACAAGGGGTGCCACCGCATTGCCGCAGCCGACGATCATCGTCGCGTCGGAGTGCTCGGCGATCAGCGCTTTGGGCTGCTGCATCCAGCGCCGTAGCAGGGGCGCACGTTGGTGCAACGGTAGCGGGGGCAAGGAGCTGTGGTGGGCGATGCCTCCGGCCACGGTGGCCACGGCATTCGCCAAGCCCTCCACCTGAACCGACATGCCCATTTTGTCCTCGCTGATGCCCAAGATCTTGGGCTTGGCAGTCTTTGCGAGCTGCACCATCAGTCAGAGCTTGGCAGAGAGGCGGCGGGTCTGAGCGCCGAGGCGCTGGTCGCTAGGCCAGAACGACTATGACCAATATCGGCACATACCGTTTTCGCCCGCGGCCATCATTATAGAACGGCCAGTTCTCGACTCAAAACAGATCGTCCGGCCAGCATCAAAAGCCGAACAGGTGATCCAAGGCGAAGGCATCGCCCGCACGCGTCCATTGATAACCAAACAGTCGGCAGCTGGTGTCCCGCACCTGCAGCCAAGCCCGGTCGCCCGCCGCCCGCCGCTGATCGTCATCGAATAGCTGCGCCATACAGAGCAGCGCTGAACCACTGGCGGGGATCTGTAGGGAATGGCGGGCCACCTCATGGCCACCGCCGTCGAACAGCGACAGCGCGGTGGCGCTGTGATCATGCCATCGCTCGCTGATGGGGTAGATCAGTTGGCAAAAAGTCTGTGCGGGTGCCGGGGCGAGGCGCAGGTAGAGCCGCGTCGTCAAGCCGGGTGCTGGGCCGCGATAGGACTGCGGTTCATCGCGGTAGACCAAGGGGTGGTTGAACAGATGCGCCCCAAAACTGGTTTCGGCCACGTGGTTGCTGGCACGCAGTGTGTAGCGGAACAAGGCGTGTAGCCAGCCGTCGACATCCCCGTCCAGCGCCGGCTCATAGCACAGCTCGACATGGCCGCAAGCCTCGGCGAGGGCATCGCTGGCCAAGCCCCCCAAATCCAGTGTGGCGGCATGGTCGCGCGGTAGCCGTCCGAGGGAGTGCTCGGCCACCAGCTGCCCGCCGCTGTCGTAGACCAGTGCCCGCAACGGCAACTCGTGCTGTGCTAGTGACATGGGCGTGGGGAGGCATTCACTTTGGAATTCGGTCGTCGGCAACACGGGTGCCGGTAGCAGATAGCCCTTGCCGGCCCAGCGTGTCAATGTGTCGCGCCGCACATTGGCGCTCAGGTCATCGCGTTCGATATTGATGTGGCTGCAGTGGCGGCGGTGGGACTCTCGTTGCAACAACTCGTAGCGCGGACGCACGACATGGCGACCCGCCCGCACTTCCAGTTGCTGCGGCCAACACAGCTCGCTCCACAGCTCGCCGACATCGATGGCGCGGGTGCCAAAGGGTGGAATCTCTTCGTTGTAGTGACGGATGTCGTCGTCCCGCCCCATCCGGTTGCAGCCTATTGCGCCGCTTGGGATGGGTGTCGGATGCGCATTTTGCACCCACAGCAACAGGCGTTCCCCCGCTCGGGGTGCTGGCAGGCCAGCGTAGCGCATGGCGGGCCACGCATTGGCGTCGTGGGTGCAGGACAGCCGCCCGGTCTCGTCACCGTATTCATCCAGCGTGTATTTGACGATATCGTGGCCAGCGGCACCGACCACATGGATCAAGATCTGTCCACAGAAATCGCCGAGTCGATGCCTTTTGCGCACGGCTTGGCTGTCGATGATGATGCTCGCTCCAGTCGGTCCGGCGGCTTGTTCGAATTCGGCCAACACCGCGCCGTCGGCATCGAATAGACGGCACCAGAGCCAAGTGCGCTCGGCACCGTACAGACCCCAGTAATTGACTGTGTTCAGGCGCATATGGCCGCCATCACCGTCGCGGAACCACAGCAGGTTGGTGGCAAAATTGATCGGCGACAGGTAGTTGCTCGGGTCGCTCAGCATCCGCTCTGGCAGGCGCAGGGAATCCAGTGTCACCACTGCGCAGTCGCTGGGCAGTCGCTGGCCGATCGCCGCCAGCTCCGCTTTGCTATCGAAGCTGGGGACAAACAGCAAATCTGCCCCGCTGTCAGGCAGCGCCGTCACTGCCTCGGTCACACAGCCGGAGCGGCGCTGCCCGATCTGTTCCATATCCTGCACAAATAGCTGGCGTGGGGCGGCACCGCCCAAGGGGTAGAGCGCATCGAATTCTGGCAGTACGCCGTGTGGGTCGTAGGCGACGGGATGGCGGGCGGCAGACAGTTTCCCACGCACATTGAGCGCCGCGTCGACCGCCAAGGGGTGGCCGAGGGCTTTAAACAGGGTGGCACCACCCGTGTCCTTGCTAAAAGTCGATATCGCCAGTGCCATTAGCTGCCGTGCTGGTGGGGCAGGTTGGCTAGGCTATTGAGCGGAGGGGGCTGTTTCTGTTGTTGCTGCACGCTCGATCTTCGAGCGCAACTCACCCTTGCGGTGCAGCTCTTCGACGATGTCGCAGCCGCCGATCAATTCACCTTCCAGCCACAACTGGGGGAAAGTGGGCCACTGGGCAAAGTCGGGCAACACTCGGCGGATGTCCGGATTGTCGAGGATGTCGACAAAAGCGAAACGCTGCCCGATCTCAACTAAAATTTCGATGACGCGCCCCGAAAAACCGCAACGGGGCTGGTGGGGCGAGCCTTTCATATACAGCAGAATCTGATGATCCCGCAATTGCTGCTCGATACGGTGGGTGACCTCGGTATCGCCGATCTCTGCCGCTGCCGACGGTGCGCTGGTCATGGCCTCCTCAGCCGCCTTATCTGTGGTGAAAATGGCATCCGCACATTATATATCGCAAAGCCTGCAGCTGTCCGCTGATGGGCAAAGATTTTTGCGGTAGCGCGGGGCTCTGGTTTACTTTTGTACTGGGGGTCTCTAGAATGTCTCCCCCTTGCCGCGCTCTGCCGCCGATCCCATGAAGCATGCCAATGTCGCACGGGCCATCCCGGGGCCTCCAGCCACGGACCACTTGGTGCCAGTCTACGCACGCCTGCCGGTGCGCTTTAGCCACGGCATTGGGGCGTGGCTCTACGATGCCGAGGGTCGGGCCTGGCTGGATGCCCTCAGTGGTATTGCCGTCTGTGGTTTGGGGCACGCCCATCCGGCGCTAAGCGAGGCGCTGGGCGCGCAGGCCGCTCGCCTGTTGCATTGCTCTAATCTCTACCAGATCGAAGCGCAGGAAACGCTCTCGCGGCGGCTGTGTGCCGTCGCTGGCATGGAGCGCGTCTTTTTCTGCAATTCCGGTTCTGAAGCCAATGAGGCGGCGATCAAGCTGGCGCGCCGTCACGGAGTCCGCCGCGGCTTCCGCCAGCCACAAATCATCGTCATGGAAAATGCTTTCCACGGGCGCAGCTTGGCCACCCTCAGCGCCTCGGGGCAGCGCCGCATCCAAAGCGGTTTCGGCGCGCTGGTCGAGGGCTTTGTGCGCGCCCCTTTCGGCGATCTCGATGCGGTGCAGCGTATCGCCGAGACCCGCCCGGAAGTAGCGGCTGTTCTGGTCGAGCCGGTGCAGGGCGAGGCTGGCATTCAGCTGCCGCCAGCGGGTTATCTGCGCGGCTTGCGCGAGCTCTGCGACCGGCATCAGTGGTTGCTGATGCTGGACGAAGTGCAGAGCGGCAACGGTCGTACCGGCCACTGGTATGCCTGCCATGGCGAGGATGTGCGCCCGGATGTGCTGACCACGGCCAAGGGCCTCGGCAACGGTGTCCCCATCGGTGCCTGTATGGTCGCGGCGGCGGCCACCGAATTGCTGGCCGCGGGCGACCACGGCTCCACCTTTGGTGGCAACCCGCTGGCCTGTGCGGCGGCACTGGCCGTTGTCGACACCATCGAGCAGGAGGGTCTGTGCGCACGGGCGGCCGAGCTGGGGGCGCGGCTACAGGCTGCGTTGCAGATCGGTCTCGGCGGCCTGCTCGGGGTGCGCGAGATCCGCGGTGCCGGCCTGATGATCGGCATACAGCTGGAGCGGCCCTGCGGGAATTTGGTCGGTGAGGCGCTGGCGGCAGGTTTGCTGGTCAATGTCACGGCCGACTCGGTGTTGCGGCTGCTGCCGCCGCTGATTCTCAGCGACGCAGAGGCTGAGGATTTGGTCGAGCGGGTGATCCGCTTGGTGCGGGGGCATCTCGGCCATGCTCCCGACGGTGACAGCTAGTCCGTCAGCAGTGCCGGAAGCTGTGCGCCATCTGCTGTCGCTGGACGATCTGAGTGCGGCCGAGCTGCAGGGGCTGATCGCACGCGGTCGCGAGTGGAAGACACTGAGAGGCGATCCTAGGGCACCACAGCCCTTGGCCGACCGTAGCGTCGCCCTGCTTTTTGACCAGCCCTCGACCCGCACCCGCGTCTCATTCGAAGTTGGCATCGCCGAATTAGGCGGCAAGCCGCTGTCTCTGAACGCCTCCGAACTGCAGCTGGAGCGTGGCGAGTCACCGGAAGATACCGCCAGAGTCCTGTCGCGCTATGTCGATGCACTAGTCGTGCGCACCTTGGAACACGAGCTGCTTGAGCGTTTGGCAGCTGCCGCCACCGTGCCAGTGATCAACGGCCTGACCAAGCGCTATCACCCCTGCCAACTATTGGCCGATCTACAGACCTATTGCGAACACCGCGGTGACATCGCAGGGCGCGTCGTGGCTTGGATCGGGGATGGCAACAATGTCTGCCATACTTGGTTGCAGGCCAGCCGCCTGCTCGGCTTTGGGCTGCGTATCGCCGCGCCCGAGGGTCACGAGCCGGATGCGGCAGCCCTAGCTGCTTGTCCCGGTGCCGAGCTGGTGCGGGACCCGCAGGTGGCGGCGTGCGGTGCCGCGCTGCTGGTGACCGATGTCTGGACATCGCTGGGTCAAGACCGGGAGGCTGAGCGGTCCCAGAGCAGTCTGGCCTCCTACTGCGTGGGGCCCAAGCTGATGGCCTTGGCCGAAGCGGATGCGCTCTTCATGCACTGCCTGCCAGCGCACCGTGGCGAGGAGGTGGCGGCAGAGCTGATCGATGCCCCCGACAGCGTCGTCTGGGACGAGGCGGAGAATCGCCTGCATGCGCAAAAAGCTTTGCTGGAGTTTTTGTTGCCCGGAAACCCTGGCGGCAAGCGCTGAGATGAGGCCAAATTATAGTTGTCAAAGTGCCAAAATATTTTCGACTAAAGCACTTGCATCAATATTATTTATACCTCCTCAAGTCGCGACATTTTCCAGCTGGCATCTATCTGGATAGCGGGTGGTCTGCGCATCGCCCCACAGCGGTTAAAATTTGGCGGACAAAGCGTAAATACCTAATAAATAATCACTTTATTTGACGCGATGAGGCTGGCCCACGATTGGCGCGTCGGGGGATGGGTGCTTTTGCTGTTCCCCCAAGCATTCCTTTGGCGGCATCGGCAGAGCTCCAGAAAATATGTTAGGCTCGCAACTGATTTGCTGTTTTGCATTTCAGATATTGCGCGGCTTCATGGGGGAGCTCAAAGTCATCGCAATCAGTTTCGCTAATTGCAGGGGGTTTCATACCGGATATGGATGAAAAAATGGTGCCTGCGGGCTCGGCAGCGACGCTGGGTAGCACGCCAGCCGATGTCGCATCACATAAGGCGGAGGCGGGCAGCTCCATTGCAAATATTCATGCCACGCCTGGCCTGTTGCAGGTCATCAAGCGCAACGGGGGCTTGGTGCCCTACGATCAGAGCAAGGTTGCTATTGCGATCACCAAAGCGTTTCTCGCCGTCGAGGGCGAGGCGGCAGCCAGCTCGGCTCGGGTGCGGGAGTTGGTGCAGCAGCTGAGTCAGCAGATCCTGGCCATCTTTATGCGCCGCCTGCCTTCGGGCGGAGCTTTGGATATCGAGGAAATCCAAGACCAGGTGGAATTGGCGTTGATGCGTGGCGCCCACCACCAAGTGGCGCGCCGCTATGTGCTCTACCGGGAAGAACGCGCCATTACACGCAAGCAACACGAAGCGCAGCAGCAGGCGCAATGGGAACAGGACGACGGCGAGACGCTGGCTGATGATAAGGGCGCGGCAGAAGACGAACCCGCCCAGTGGCTAGATGACGGGCAGGGTGGTCGGCGACCGCTGGAAGTGGTGGATGCTCTCGGGCAACGGCGGGCGTTGGGTCGTGCCGTACTGGTCGCCTGCCTGCAAGAGGCCTGCGCGGGCTTGGAGGACACCAGTGCCGAGTTGTTGCTAGAGCGTGTGTTGCGCGAAATCCACGATGGTATCGAAGAGGCCAACTTGGTCGAGGCGATGATTATCAGCGCTCGTCCCTTGGTCGAGCAGGAGAACAACTACAGCTATGTTGCCGCTCGACTGCGGCTCTCCCAGCTGCGGCGGGAGGTGTTAGTTGCGCTGGGCATGGAGGGGGAACTGTCGTCGGCGCGTAGCCCGCTCAGCGCCGGTTTCGGCGGCGTGGATCAGCAGCAGATAGCGGCGCTGTATCCCGCCGCTTTGGCAGCTTTCGTCGAGCGGGGCATCGAATTGCAAAGGCTCAGCCCGGAACTGCGGGCTTTCGATTTGCAGCAGCTGGGGCAGGAGCTGGCGCCAGAGCGGGATCTGCAATTTACCATCTTCGGCCTGCAGACCCTCTGCGATCGTTATTTTCTGCAGGATGCCGCCGACCGACGCATCGAGCTGCCGCAGCTGTTCCTGATGCGCGTTGCCATGGGGCTCGCCCTGCACGAGAAAGAGGAAGAGCGTACGGCGCGTGCGGCGGACTTCTACCGGCTGTTATCCTCCTTTGACCACATGTGCTCGACACCGACGCTGTTCAATGCTGGCACTAGGCACCCGCAGTTGTCCTCATGCTTCCTGAGCACGGTACCCGACGACTTGGATGGTATCTTCGGAGCTATCCGGGACAACGCCATGCTGTCGAAGTGGGCCGGTGGCTTGGGCAACGACTGGACACCAGTGCGGGCCATCGGTGCGCGCATCGCCGGCACCAACGGACGCTCTGGCGGTATCATCCCTTTCCTCAAAGTGGCCAACGACACGGCGGTGGCGGTGGATCAAGGCGGTAAGCGGCTCGGTGCGCTGTGTGCTTACTTAGAGCCTTGGCATTTGGATGTGGAATCTTTTCTCGAGCTGCGCAAGAACACTGGCGATGAGCGCCGTCGCACACACGACATCTTCACGGCACTGTGGATTCCGGATCTATTCCTCGAACGGGTGATGGCAAAAGCCGACTGGACGCTGTTCTCGCCCGAAGAGGTGGCCGATTTGCACGATCTGTGCGGCCTTGCTTTCAAGCGTCGCTATCAAGAGTACGAAGCGAGCGCCGAGCGTGGCGAGATGGGGCAGCACCGCAAGCTGCCAGCCGAGGATCTGTGGCACAAGATCATCACCCAGCTGTTTGAGACTGGCACGCCGTGGGTCACTTTCAAGGACAGCTGCAACCTGCGCTCGCCGCAGCAGCACTGCGGCGTGGTGCACTCCTCGAATCTGTGCACCGAAATCACGCTGAACACATCTGCCGAAACGGATGCCGAAGAGATCGCGGTGTGCAATCTCGGCTCGCTGAACTTGGCTAATCACCTGCGCGAGCCGCAGGCGGGCGAGACGCCGATGGGCGATGCGCCGTTGGTTTTGGATATCGAAAAGATCGAGCGCACGGTGACGACGGCGGTGCGCATGTTGGACAACGTCATCGACATCAATTACTACGCCGTGCAGGCGGCGCAGCGCTCGAACAGTCGTCACCGTCCGGTGGGCTTGGGCATGATGGGCTTTCAGGATGCCTTGTTGCTTCAGCGCATCCCGTACGCCAGCCAAGCAGCTGTGGATTTTGCCGACCGCGCCATGGAGGTGATCAGCTACTTCGCCATTCGCACCTCCTCGGATTTGGCGCTAGAGCGCGGTGCCTACGAGAGCTTCAAAGGCTCTTTGTGGAGCCGGGGCATCCTGCCGATCGATTCGATGGAATTGTTGCGCGAACAGCGCTCTGATGATCAATTGGAGGTCGACACCAGCCAGACGATGGACTGGGACAGTCTGCGCGAGCGCGTCACGAGCCAAGGCATGCGCAACTCCAATGTGATGGCCATCGCCCCCACGGCGACCATCGCCAACATCGTCGGCGTCAGCCCGTCGATCGAGCCCACTTTCAGCAATCTCTATGTGGTCTCGAACCTCTCTGGGCAATACACAGTGATCAATTCCTATATGGTGCGGGAACTGAAATCGCTCGGGCTGTGGGATGAGGTGATGATCAACGACCTCAAGTTCTACGAGGGCAGCCTGCGTAAAATCGACCGCGTGCCGGAGGCCTTGCGCACCCTCTACGCCACTGCCCACGAGGTCTCGCCGCAGTGGCTGATCGAGGCCGCATCGCGGCGGCAGAAGTGGATCGACCAGTCGCAATCGCTGAACCTCTATGTGCCCAAAGACATCTCCCTCAACACCCTGTCATTGATTTACTGCAACGCTTGGCTGATGGGCATCAAGACCACCTATTACCTGCGCTCGCGCGGTGCGACCAGCTCTGAGAAGGCCACGGTAGATCGCAGCGAGTTGAATGCGGTTGCAATCGGCAGCAGTGCGGATGCTACCTGTCTGTTGGACGCGCCGGACTGCGAGGCCTGTCAGTGAGGGTGGCGGCTGGGCTCAGCTGAGCTTGGTCTCGTCGCAGTGACGGGCGGCCAGCGCTGCACGGATCTGCGCTTGGATGTCGGCGACAGCGGCCAGTGGATCCTCGGCGGCGTGGATCGGTCGCCCGACGACGATATAGTCAGCTCCCGCCGCGATGGCGGCCGCAGTGTCTGCCGTGCGTTTTTGATCGTCCCGTTCGTGCTGCTGCGCCGGCCGGATGCCGGGGGTGAACAGCAAGCAATCATCACCCAGCGCGCTGCGCAGAGCCGCAGCCTCTTGGGCTGAGGCGACGACACCGTCACAGCCGATGGCTCGTGCCCGTTGTGCTCGCGATAGCGCGAGGGCGGCTGGATCACAGTCCAAACCCAGTTGCGCGAGGTCGCCTTGATCCAAGCTGGTCAGCACGGTGACCGCCAAGATGCCGGTCGAGCCCTTCTCCTCTATGGCGGCGCGCAATATGTCATCGTTGCCGTGCACGCTGAGAAAATGGATGCCTCTCCCGCGCAACTGCCGCACGGCGGCGGCCACGGTGCGCGGCACATCGTAAAACTTGAGATCTAGAAAGACCTTCAGCCCTCGCTCCAAGAGCCAGTCGACCAGCGCTGTACCCTCGCCACCAACAAATAGTTCGAGCCCTACTTTGTAGAATCGCACCGCCTCACCGAGACGCTGTACATGACGGCGCGCCAGCTCGGCAGTCGGCAGGTCGAGTGCATGCACCAAGCGCTCGTCGTCGGCGATGGGCGACTTGGCCATACCGCTACGGGGTCCTGAATTGCGGGTGCGGAGCCGCTGACAGCGCGGCACCAAATGGAATTGCGCTGGGTGGCGTGTGCTCGCTCAGCGGTTCAATGCCCCGCCAACTTGGTAGTCTTTGACCCGCGTTTCGAAGAAATTCTCCAACTTGCGGTTGTCGAGCATCTCACTCAGCCATGGGTAGGGGTTCTGTGCGGTGAAATGCTGCGGCAGCTCCAGCTGGCTGAGCCGGCGATTGGCGATGAAGTGCAGGTACTCCTCCATGCTGGCCGCATTCATGCCGAGGACACCGCGCGGCATCGAGTCGCGGGCGTAAGCCACTTCGAGTGCGGTGCCCTCGATGATCATGCGGCTAGCCTCGCGCTGGAATTCTGGGGTCCACAGATAGGGGTTTTCGCGTTTGATCTGGTTGATCACATCAATGCCGAAGTTCAGATGCATCGATTCGTCGCGCAGGATGTAGAGAAATTGTCCGGCGACGCCGACCATCTTGTTACGTCGCCCCAGCGATAGGATTTGCGAGAAGCCACAGTAGAAAAAGATGCCCTCCAAGACAGCGTAGAAGGCGATCAGGTTGCGCAGTAGTAGTTGATCGGCCTGCAGGGTGCCGGTACAGAAGTTGGGGTTGGACAATTCCTGGGTGTATTCCAGTGCCCACGAAGCCTTGTCTGCGATTGACGGCACCTCGCGGTACATGTTGAAGACCGCGCTCTGATCCATGTCCAAGGATTCGATGCAGTACTGGTAGGCGTGGGTGTGAATGGCCTCCTCGAATGCTTGGCGCAGGAGGTACTGGCGGCACTCGGGGTTGGTGATATGGCGGTAGACCGCCAGCACCAGATTGTTGGCCACCAGTGAATCGGCGGTGGAGAAGAAGCCCAGACTGCGTTCGACCAGTTGGCGCTCGTCGTCGCTCAGCCCCGCCGGGTCGCGCCACAGGGCGATGTCGGCGGCCATGTTGATCTCTTGTGGCATCCAGTGGTTGGCGCAGCCCTCTTGGTACTTGCGCCACGCCCAGTCGTAGCGCAACGGCACCAATTGATTGACATCGGCGCGGCTGTTGATGATCCGCTTGTCTTCGGCGCGCACCCGTCCGGCACCCATCTCCAGTGGCCCCAAGCCGCTGACAGCGCTGCCCACGGCCATCGAGCGTTCGCCGACCGCCGCCACATTGACTGTAGCGGCCAAATCCGGCGGGGGTGTGGCGGGGCTGAGGTCGCGTTCTAGTCCTTCCCAGTTCAATGTCATCGCCTTATTTCTCCAATACCGAAACAGTGGTGCTGGCTCGACCTCGGTCGGTCGAGCCAGCGTGTATTTTTGATTTTTGCCAGCGAGCCAGCTGGTCGGGGGATTCTTGCGCGCAGAGCACAGCGTGTTTGAACCGTCGGCAAAACGCCGTCGTCGACGGGAGAGGGATATTTATTGCCGTCGCTACCGACAACATTCACCACGCTCCATAACACTTTCATTATTGTGTGATACAACCACATACTCTAATACGATTTGCTGTAACCGTCAAGCAAATTTACCGCGTAGCGGTATGACTTAAGTCGCCCATCGCAACCGTCAAGCAAAATTTCTGGCCACACGGCGTCTCTGCCCGCTGCGCAGCTATTGCATCTGATGTGCTGTGCTAGACTGCGGCAATAGCTTGGTGTCTTAGGGAAATAATGATGAGCGATACAGAGGATACGCGTCGCGTGGTGCAACGCTATTTTGACGCCTTGAGCGGTAATATCGGAGGCGATTTCTTGGCGGATATGTCCGAAGATGCACTCTGGCACCTGCCGCCATATCACCGCTTCGGTAGCGCCTTTGCGGGAAAGCAGGCGATTATGGAAATGCTGGGCCTCGGCGTAGGCATGTTCGATCTCAGCACCTTGTCGGTCAATCTGTGGGTCGTGGTGGCCGACGGGGAAAGCGCCTTCGCCCATTTCGAGATGACCGCTAAGACGGGTGCCGGGCGCGATTACCGCAACGAATACATGTTCCGCTTCACGGTTCGTGATGGCCAGATTGTCGAGGTCTGGGAAATGATGGACACCAAGTATATGCACGATCTCGGCATGTTCGAGGGCAGCTGAGCGCCGGGCTGCGTCGCACGGTCGCCGCTTGGCCACCCGCCTGTTGTGCGGCCTCGGGTTTCGCTACGATTGATCCGGCGGGCACCAGTGCGGTACCACGAAGTCGAGGTAGAGCTGCTCCCAGTCGGAGAGCAATACATCGCGTAGCGCAAAATCTGAGACTGCCAGCAAGTTGCGCAGACCCGTGCCGCCAGTCTCGGCGAGCGCGGCACCGCAGCGCGATGACAGCGGCGCGTAGCTCAGATGCCACGGCTCGGTAGCGATGTCGGTGCCGAGTTTGGTGGCGGCATAGGGCCGCACAAAGTCCTCGGCATCATCTGCGGCGATACGGCTATCCAACCAAGCGTGGAGCGCGGCCGAGGGGCCCTCTGCCTCGGCCAGCGTCAGTGGCTTGCAGCCCGCCTGTGGCGGTGCGGCGGCATCGCAGACATCGGTTTCGCTGCCCCAGTGGTGCCGCGAGGCACCGGGCAGTGCCGACCAGCGCAACAGCGCACGCAGGCGCTGGGGCGGGGGCAGGCTGGCGCTGTTCAGCGGTCGCTCGTCGGCATCCAATAGCGCACGCTGGCCGTTGGCCTTGTCGTTGACAATTGCCAACTGGCGGGCAAAAGAGCGGTGTCCGCTGAGCGCACACAAATCGAAGCCAGCGGCGGTGGCCGCCGTGCGCAACCGCAGAAAAGCTCGCCCGGCCGCCGGATGCAGCGGCACGCCGAGGCCGGGCAAGGCACTGGCCGACAGCACATGGCTGTCGTCCAAGCCAAGCAACTGTTCCGGCGAAGGTGTCGGCGGTGGCGCAGTGGCGGCGGCGGTCGATCCCATGCCGTCAATATTCTTCGCGTAGTCCGAAGCGTTCCATATAAAAGCGAAAATCCTCGCGCATCTTAGAGATATCCAAACCCAGCGCCTCGGGGTCGTAGATGACGCGGCCAAAGCGGCCGCGCTGGTGGCTGGCTTGGTACGATTCCAGCGCTTGGCGGGACTCGGCATTCAGCTCGCGCCCAGCCGTTTGGTAAATGCGCTCCATCAACGCTATCGGGTCGGCCATGAAGTCGTCGAAGTTCACATCCACGACGCGTGCAGGTGGCAGTTTGTCGTGGTCGCGGACACAGGCCGTGATCATGCGTAGCAAGCGGTCGCTCCAGTAAGCAGCGACCTCCTGCGGGCGCACCGGGTCGCGGCTCAGGCGGAAGGTATAGGACAGCATGGTCGACAGCGACACCACGATTGCCACCGGGTCGCGGTGTGGCAAGACAAAAGTGGCATCGGGAAAGGTTTCGGCCAGCGTCGGCAGTTGCTCGATGTGCTGCGGTGACTTCAACACCCAAGCATTGGGGCCGCGCTGCCATTGCACGGCCTTGAGGGCGCGCAGCATATAGCGGTAGCTGGGACCCTGATCGCAACTCAGATAGTAATCGCGCCACGACGGCACCATGGCGTAGGTCTCAAACAACATGGAGGAGCAGTTCATCATCGCCAGTTCGATCTCCTCATGGGCGTGCTCTGGCACCATCTCGTGCATATTACGGAAATAGGGCAGCACCGCATCCTGCATTGCCAAGGCCTCGCGGCAGCGCGTGATGCGCGGATCCTCCGTGCCTGCTGCCGCTTGATCCTCTGGCGGTGGCACTGGCTCCATCGATTCCCAGTAGGGCAGGTAGCGCGAGTGCGGATCCTCACCCAACAGGTTGTGCATATGGGTGGTGCCGCTACGCGGCAATCCAGCGATGATGATCGGGCGGTCGATGCTGAGCTGCTCGATCTCCGGATGCTGACTGATTAGCTGCTCTAAGCGTAGTCGGTTGGCGACATTGCGCACGATGAGATTGAAGTTGCTCAGACGGCCAAAAGCACTCTGGCCGTCATCGCCATCCATCGCTGCCAGCGCTTTGCGCAGCTGCACGCGGAAGGATTCGTCGCCGAAGTCATCCAGTCCGGTCTGCTCGCGCGCAGTATCCAACACCGCCTGCTCGGTGTAGACAGCGTGTGGGGAGGCGGCCACCATCTCCGCCATCATTTGGCGCAGTTCGGGGGCCAATTGGGGGGCATCCAAATCTTCGAGGTGAACGGGCGCGGTGTCGCTTTTGCTCATATTTATGGGCGTGGGGGCTATGAGATGCGAAGTATAGTCGCTGGGTGTCGTGCGGGAGCCGTTGCCAGTAGCGCGGGGCGAGCGTCTTATACTTAGGCCATGCGTCTGTTTTTTGCCGTCGTCCCCGACGATGTGTTGCGCTGCCGTCTGGCGGCGCTGGCGACGGAGCTGGGTGGCGCGCTGCGTGTGGTGCCGCCAGCTCAGCTGCACCTGACTTTGCACTTCATCGAAGTCGCTCCGGCACAACAGCTCGAGCGACTGATGTATTGCGCGGAGCAGGTCATTGCGCGACACCACTCCTGTGCGGTGCCGCTCAGCGGTCCGGCGTTGTTTCCGTCAACTGCCCGCCCCCAAGTGGTGGCGGTGATGGCCGCTACGCCGAATGTGCTGGAGGCTTTGGCCGCGGCGCTGCGCGGCGCAGCTTACCGCGCTGGCCTGCCAGCACCGCGGCGGCGCTTCCGCGGCCACATCACGCTGGCTCGCCTGCGCCGTGGTGCGGTGGTGCCGCTACTACCGTCACCGCAGACGTTGCCGTCGCTGGACTGCCATGCCGTCACCCTGTACCAGAGTGAGCTGCGCCCGGAGGGGGCCCGCCATACCGCATTGATGCAATGGCCGCTCAGCACCGCGCCGCCGCTCTGACCGCCATCGCGCTGCTCCCGTTATCATGGAGGGCAGGGATCGCATTGCCGCAGGCGATGATATGAGCGCAGAGGACAATTCGTCCACCACCGAACAGCAGTTGGTCGGTTGCATCTGTGTGGTGACCGGTGCCAGCCGCGGTGCTGGGCGTGGCATCGCCTTGGCGCTGGGTGCTGCTGGTGCCACCGTCTATGTGACCGGGCGCACGGTCGAGGAGGGCGTGGCCTCACTGCCCGGCACCATCGGCGCTACTGCTGATGAAATCAGTGCTACCGGCTCTGGCACCGGTGTGGCCGTGGCTTGCGATCACGCCGACGACACCCAAGTGAGCGCACTATTCGAGCGCGTCGCCGACGAATCGGGGGGGTGCCTAGACATCTTGGTCAACAATGCCACCGACATCCATGATCAGCTGATCGAAGCCGCCCCATTCTGGGAAAAATCCTTGGCCTTGGTCGACATCCTCGATGTCGGCCTGCGTTCAGCCTATGTCGCCAGCTACTATGCGGCACCGTTGATGGTGGCACGTCGCGAGGGGTTGATCTGTTTTACTTCTTCCTTCGGCGGCGCTTGCTATATGCATGGCCCGGCCTATGGTGCACAGAAAGCGGGGGTCGATAAATTCGCTGCCGATATGGCCGTCGATCTGCGCGAGCACGATGTCGCCAGCGCCTCGCTGTGGCTCGGCCTGTTGCACACCGAGCGCACCGAGCGTGTCTTCAAGGAAAAGCCAGAGGCCTACGCCGAGCTGGAGCCGCTCGCTGAATGGCCGCAATTCACCGGGCGCGTCATCGCCGCACTCTACCGCGACCCGGAGCGCATGGCGAAGTCTGGGCGCACCTTCATCAGTGCCGAGTTGGGTGCCGAGTACGGCATCTTGGACATCGACGGCAAAGCGCCGGTCTCGCACCGCCCCCTGTTTGGCGATCCTAGGGAGCCGCACCCAGCCATCGTCCGCTGACCTTGGCTCTGGACGACTGGCTAGAAGGGTTGCTGCGGCACCACCGGCCGCATTCGCTACTTTGTTTTAGTGCCCAGCCATTGCCGGTGCTCGAGCAGTGGGGGCGGGCGGATGACCACGCGCTGTACTCGCTGGCCACGGCATCGCAGCTGAGTGACTTGAGTGGACGTTTTGATCTGGTGTTGCTGATCAATCAACTCGGTGGTGTGGAGCGCCCTCACGGCGAACGCCTGCTCGCCCGCCTGCGCGATTTTCACAGCCATCTCTTCTATCTCTTGGAAACCGAGACTGAGTCTCTCATTTCGTGGTCGCAGTGCGATTTCTATGCCTTGGGCTTGGAGCGTCTGCGTGAGTTGGGGCAACCGGGCGAGGTCTACCGCTACGATGCTCGCCACTACAACCCGAAGCGCCGTTGGAACAGCTCCGAGCACTGGGCCAATCCCGAGAAGTTCCACCGCCGCTTTTAGCCACCGCGCTTTGTGCTACGCCCACAACGCTTCCAGCGTAGCGAGCCTGTAGGGCGGCAACGTGGCGAGCAGGCGTGCGCCGTAAGTGCTAGTGTGGAGTCGGCTGTCCAAGCAGGCGATGCGCCCGCTGTCGTCTTCAGCGCGCAGCAGGCGCCCGCAGGCCTGCACTAAGCGCCGCGACGCCTCAGGCAGAGCCACCTCCTCAAAGCTGCTCCCACCGCTGCGTTCTATCCAGCGCGATAGCGTCTGAGTGATCGGATCGTCTGGCGGGGCGAAGGGCAATTTGGTCAGCACGACCAAACGGCAGTAGTCGCCGGGCAGATCCACGCCCTCGGCGAAGCTGGCCAGACCGAACAGCACGCTACGGCGACCTGCGTCCACCGCTTGGCGGTGCTGCACTAGCAGCTGGCTGCGGCTCAGTCCCTCCCCCTGCACCAGAGCAAGCGCCCGCAGTGGGCTGGGCAGTGCCGCCACCAACTCGGTCAGTTGGTGGTGCGAGGCGCACAGCACCAAGCTGCCGCCGCTTTGCTGTGGCAACAGCCGGGCCAGTAGGACCGAGACCTCGCGGCTGTGCCGCGCCGCCTCGCGCGGGTCGAAGCCGCGTTGTGGGATATGCAGAGAGGCCGCCCGCTGGTGGTCGAAGACCTGCGGCAAGCAATCGAAAGCGCTGTCTGTGGGCAGACCGGTCTGGGCGCAGAGCAGATCGAAGCGCCCGAGCGCTGTCAGTGTGGCCGCGCTCAGCGCGGCCCCGGCACAGCGCGACCACAGCTGATTGCGCAACAGCTGGCCGCCGCGCACCGGAGCCGCCGAGATCTGCGCCAGCGAGGAACCCTCCCATTGTAGCCACCGCGCCCATGGCGGCTGATCCTCCTCGTCGGCTTCAGCGTAGCGGTGCCACAGCGCCTGCGCTGTTTCGGCGTGGCTCAGCAAGTTGCCCAGCTCGCGGTAGCGCCGCTCGATCTCGGCCGCCGCGCCACGCGCATTGGCCACTGCCGCACCACAGGCATCGCGCGCCGCGCCGAGCAGCTCGGCCATGTGGCTGTAGTGAGAGCTCGCACGCTTGGCCAGTGCCGCCAGCTCCGGTGCTATCTGCTCCAGCACCACCACCGAGCGATTCGCCCGCAACTGCTTGGCGAGTTGGGTGCGCAACGCGGTCAATGTTTGCCGCAAGCTGGCCAAGTGCGTACCGGCCTGCGCCAATTTCTGTTGCAAGTCACTGGCCAAGGCGACTCCGGACAGCGGCTGCTCTGAGCAGCGGCCGAGGTAGGCATCACAGCTGTCGATCCACTGTGCACTGGTTTCCAGCCCGACATGACAGCTCATGCTGTTGCACAGCTTGTCACCCAGCCGGTGCGCTTCATCGATGATGTAGATGGTCTGCTCGGGCGCAGGCAACAGTACGCCGCCACCCAGCATCAGATCGGCCAATAGCAAGTCGTGGTTGGTGATCCGGCACAGCACGTGGGATGCCTGCTGTCGAGCGGCGTAGAGGCAACAGTCTTGGAAGTGTCCGCAACGATGCCCGGGGCATTCGGCACTGCTGCTGGTCACCGCCAACCAGTCCCGCTCTGGCATCGCCGTATTTCCCGGCCAGTGATCTCTGTCGCCATCCCATTCGCCGCTGTCCAAGGCCGCTCGCAGCTCCCGATAGAGTGTGCGTGTCCCAGCGGCCGGTGGTGATTTTTCCAAATCGAAATCGCCCTGCGGCGCAGCGTCGTCAAGCCCGGCGTTCTGCTCAAAGCGCGCACGGCATAAGTAGCGCCGCCGTCCCTTGACTAGTGCGTAGTCGAAAGCCAAGCCGCTGTGTTCGCACAGTGATGGCAGATCCTTGTGCATCAGTTGCTCCTGCAGCGTGATAGTTGAGGTCGACACCACCACCTGCTTGCCGAGTGCGCGTGCCAGTGGGATGGCCGCGTGCAGATAGGCGACAGTCTTGCCAGTGCCGGACGGCGCTTCGATAGCGCTCAGCGGCGGTGAGCCGTCGACTCGCAACAGCGCGCTGGCAATGCTGCGCATCATCCGCAGCTGCTCGGGGCGTTCCGAGAAGCCCATGCCAGCGAGCCACTGGCGGTAGGCATCGTTCATGGTCTCAACTATGGTCTCAAGCATTGGCCCCAGCCGCTCAGCGCCTTTCCCAGTGCTAGAATAGCGGAGGATCGACCTGCATGTGATGGCGGGTTGACAATCGGGGCACGTGGCTCCCGCCGCAGGTATCGGCGAATCCCATGGCCTCAAGCATAAGACAGAGCCTTGGCGATGGATGATCAGGCGACGGTGCCCGCTGTCCTCGCTGGCCTGCGAGAGGAACTCGATCTCGCTGCCGCGCAGCAGGGCGATGGGCTGCCGTTGGCACGGCGATTGGCCGAGCAGTCTCAGCCAGAGTTGTTGCATGCCCTGTTGCGGGCGGAACCCATAGCACCAGAGCGCATTCGCCAAGCGTTGCGCGTGCGGTTGCGCGAGCTGATCGACGGCGGCGGTGTGGGCGACTTGCTGAGTGCGCTCTATCATGCCGAGCCGTCACAGCAGAGAGAGGCGGTGGCGCGCTTGGCGGCAACGGCGGATGACGCCGCGTTGGCGGTGATAGCAGTTGAGGCCGAAGATGGTGGCACCCGCCTCAGCGCGGCCCAAAGCATCACCGATACCACATTGCTTGGCACAGTGCTCAAGAGCGCGATTCAGCGCGACCGGCGAGTTGCGCGTGCGGTGCGAGCTCGACTGGAAAAGCGAGCCGACGAGGAGCGCCGTCAGCAGGACCAGTGGCAGGGGCGGGAGCAGAGTTGCGCCGCGCTGGAGGTGCTGGCGCAAGCGCCGTGGCATGCCAGCTATGGCCATCAGCTGGCGCATCGCCTGCGCAAATGGCAGCACCAAGCCGACGGTGCCTCGGCCGAGTTGCACCAACGCGCGACGCGCGCGCAACGGCGCTGCGAAGAGCGGGTGGAGGATCACCGCCGTGCAGTCGAATTGCCGTTGCAGATGCAGCGTTGTTGCGAGTTGCTGGAGGAGGCCTTGGTCCCATTGCGTGTTGGGCCCGTGCGGCCGGGGCTCAGCGCCGTCGAGCCACCGCTGCTGGACACGGTGGCGTTGCGTTGCGTGTTGCGAGAGCAGGAGGCGCTATGGGCCGGAGCCCTCGCCGAGGAAGTGGCACCCGACGATGCTTTGGGACAGCGCTGGCAGCAGCTGCTTGTCCAAGTCGACAGCTTCTGTGCCGCAGTCGATTCGGTGGTGGCCAAACAGCCGCAGTTGGAGCAGCTCTTGGCCGAGCCCGAGCTCGACGAATCCTTGCTGGTCGCCAGTCAGCGCAGTGAGCGCTTGGAGGAGTTACAGCAGCAGCTCGCATGGCCGCCAGCCTTTGCTGAGCCGAGTGTGCTGGTGGAGTTGCACGGTGCGATCAAACGCCAGCGCAAGTGTTGTCGGCACTTGGAGCAGGCCGAGCGGGTCGTGGAGGCGAAGATCGAGACGGCGGTCAAGCGCCTGCATGGCCTGTTGCGCAGAGGGAGTTTGCGCCAAGCGACCGCCTTGTTGCGGCGAACCGAAGCCGAACAGCTGTCCCAGCTGGGCGAGCGGGCCAGGCAGCGCAGCATGCAGGCTTTGGAGGGGGCCAAGAAGCGTTTGGAAGAATTGAGTGGCTGGCGCGATTTTGCCGCCCAGCCCAAATACATCGCCCTCTGTGACGAGATGGAGCGGCTGGCTCGGGAGGACATGCATCCCAGGGCCAAGGCGGCACGCATCAAGGCGTTGCAACAGCAGTGGCAGTCGCTGGGTCGGGTTGGCGATGAGGATTTGTGGCAGCGTTTTCGCAGCCTCTCCGAGCGTGCTTTTGAGCCCTGTGCGGCCTTCTTCGAACGCGAACGGGCGCAGCGTGAACAGAATCTCCAGCAGCGCCAAAAACTGTGTGCACAGCTCGCCGAGTGGCTTGGACAGATCGATCCGGAGCGTCCGGATTGGCAGGAGACGATGGCGCTGTTGCAGCGCGTTGACAGTCAGTGGCAGCGGTCGGGGCCGGTGCCGAAGGAGCAGAGGGAGGCGGTGGAGCAGCGCTATCGGCAGCTGTGTGCCGAGCTGGACCAGCACCTCGAGCCCGCACGCGCCGCACTCCATCGACAGCGACAACAGTTGATCGCGCAGGCACAGGCTTTGGTCGCCCCCAAAGATGCGCAAAAAGCCAAGCTGATGCAACATCATTTCAAGACCTTGATGGCCGAGGACGACCCGCAGCAAGCACAGGCCTTCCAAGCGGTTATGGACACTTTTTTTGCCGGTGCCGAGGATGCCCGGCTGCGCCGTCAGCGCGAGCGTGCCGAACAGCAGGGCAAGCTGCGCGATTTGACCGCCGCCTTGCGAGCGTTGGAGCCGACGGCGGCGGCAGAGCGCTACCAGCAGTTATGCCAAGAGGCCGATGCCCTGCTCGCCGAGGAGCACATCGCTGGCGACGCAGCTGCCAAGCTGCGGCGTGAGTACGAGCAGTGTGCTGAACGCCGCCAGCGACACACGGCGCGGCAGCGCATGCAGACAGAGCGCGAGGAGCTCGGTCGTCGGGCCGATTTATGTCTGTGTCTCGAGGGTGCTGAGCCAGCAGAGCGCACCACACTGGGCGAGGAGCTGGCTTCGCAGTGGTCCAGCGGCATCGATTTGCCGCCCAAGCTACACCAGGCCATGCAGCACCGCTGGGCGGCTGCCATGGCTGGGGAGCCCGCTGTGCCGCCGCAGGAGCGGCACCTTGCCTGTATCCGCGCCGAGCTGTTGGCCGCTATCGATTCCCCGCCTGAGGACAGCGAATTGCGCACCACCTATCAGCTGCAAAACATGCAGCATCAGGGGCTCAAAAGTGGGCAGATCAGCCGTGGCCAAGTGGATGCGTTGCGCCGTGAGTGGCTGTGTGGGCCGGTTGCCGACCCGGAGACCGAAAAGGCCTTGGCAGGGCGCTTCGCTGCCGCCGTCGAGGCGCTTGAGCAACAGCTCGGTGCCGTTGCGGAACACCAGCGCAAAGCACTGGCAGCAATAGCGAAACGGGCTGATGTGCCAGCGCGCAAGAAGCCGCGCCGACGGCGGCCTCGGGCCTAGACGCGGGCCTAGACGCGGGTCGCTATGGACGCCTCGCGTTGACGGCGAGGTGTACCGGCGAGAGGATCGTGAAGTCTGGCTCCCGTGCTTGAGCCAGCGCACGAGTCGCCAGCTCGCCGTCCACCAGCCCTTGGCTCGTCAAGTCAGGCAGTGCCCATTCCAAGGCCTGTATGAACCATTCAGCGCTGGGCTGCCCGCCGCGCATCAGCCAGACATGCCCTTCGGCGTGGATATCGACAAAGCCGAGCTCGTTCAGCATCGGTAGCAGCTTCGCGCCCATGCGCCGTTGATGGCTGTTTTCCTGCAGCTCTACCAGACGGTGCATCTGCGCCATGAGTGCTCCAAATGGATCGGGCAGGTCTTGTTGGTCGAACAGCGACCAATCGCTACCGGAAACGGCGAGATGCCCGCCCGGTCGCAGGCTTTGATACATATGCCGCAGGCTGGTGGCGGGGTCGACCAAATGTTCCAGCAAAGCGCGGGCGTGCACCAAGTCAAAATGTGCTAATTGGGGCGGTCCCTCTTCGATGTTGTATTCGCGCAGGCTCAGCTGTGGTGGCACTTCGGGCAAGAATTCATCGCTCAGCCTCAGATTGATGTCGACCGCCAACACCTCACCGTCGGCACCGACCCGGTCGGCCAGCATCGCCGCCACCGAGCCGCCGCCGCAGCCAATTTCAAGGCAGCACCAGCCACTTGCCAAGCCAGCGTGATCAAACTGTGCGCCAGTGCGGTCGTCCAGCAATTCGCTGAGGATGCGGTGGCGCCGCCGCTCGGCGGCGATTGCCTCGGTGGGGATTTCATACACCATGTCGCAACACCTGTTCTAGCGGTGGTGCCTGCGCTTTAGCGTAGCATGCTGCCGGGGCAGCTGAGCTGCTTGTACCGCTAATCGCGGTTGGCGATGCGGGCGTTGATCACCGGATTAGCTAAGGCCCGCAGGGCATAGGGGTGCAGCTCCGCCGCCAACGCCGCCATATGGCGCTCAAAAATAGTTCTGTCCGTGACTGCTTGCGGTGCTTCGGGATCGAAGACATCGCGGAAATCCTCGGGCCAAGCCGCGCCCTCGAGCTGTTGGGCGGCGATGATATTTTGCGGATAGAGTCTGAACAAGCGGTGGATCTGGCGGTCGATGGCGGCGGCGGCTTCTGCCTGATCGGCGTATTCCCCGTCGAGTGCCGTGCCGGCGGCGATATGGATGCGCCCCTTGTGGCCGCTCAGTCCTTTGAGCAGCTCCGGTGCGCTGCTGCCAGCTGTGGGCATTGCGCGCCCGCCAGCACTCTGCTCGGCTACCAGACAGGCCTGCGCCTTTTCTGCCGTGCAGGGATCGTATTCATAGGAGCAGGCGACGGGCACGACGCGCAGCTGGCGGATGATGTCGGGGAAAGGCAGTGGCCGCCAGGCCTGAGTGAGCATGTATAGCAGCGAGGGGGTGGTTCGGTCCATGCCGTCTTTGGCGCGCCCGCTGTTCTGGGCGATCCATACCGAGATGCCGTCGGACAGCGAAGTGCGGATATAGGAGGATATGGCGGCCATGTGGCGCATTGCTTGGCGGCGGCTGGTGGCTTCCCGCTGGACGCTGAAACCGCGGTTGATGCGGAAGAAGTCGGCCATTAGCGGTGGGTGGAATAGGTTGTCGCCGATGGCGAGGCGCACCGTTTGGGCACCGTATTTGAGCAAGGTCAGGTCGAGCAGCACACCGTCGAGGGCAATGTCGCGGTGATTGCCGACGAACAGGGTCGGGCGATCCAGCTCCAGTTCGCTGAAGCCGCTGTCGCTGATCTCATCTGCGCTGTGCGCGAGCGCACGGTGCAACCAGTTTGCCACCTGATTTTGAAAGGCGGCCACGGTGTCGATGGCGCGCAGTTGATGGCGCAGCAACACGGCGTTGTGACGCGACAGCAACCAGCGCAAGAGGCGTGGCCATTTGGGGTGGAGACCGCTCAGCAGGGCAAAGCGCACAATGTGTGCATCGGCCAAGCGCCGCACGGCGGCGGCCGCCTCGCTATCTGGGAGGGGGAGAAACTCCGGAAATGTCGGCTCGGCTTCGCTCAAGACGGCGGGTGCAGGCGCGGTGGTGCACCGATGCCACACCGCGTTGCCATTGGTTTAGCGGGCACGATTGTCGCCTCCCAGACGCCGTGGAGATTAGAACTGATAGCGCAACACCACCGCCGTTCCAAAGTGGAACTGCTCTTCTACCGCGAGGGAGAAGTTGCCACCAACGAAGTTGGCCTTATCGTACCAAGAGAAACGCATTTCCATCCCCAGATTGACGCGCTCATCAATCGGGTAGCTCAGACCGGCGCTCAGGCGCGCCGTGGCCACTGCATCTTTGTCTGCGCCATAGCCATTCGCGCTACCCGCATCCGCGCCGAGTGCCAGAAAGCTGGTCTCGGTGTCGGCGACGCCAAAGCCAGCACCGATATAGGGTGCCAGCGGTGTGGCACCTAAAAGCAACGGTTTGAAGTCCCAATACGCCAGCGCCATATACTCCTGCACAGTGTAGTCGCCCAGACTGGTGATGCAGTTGGTGCAACCGACTTGAAAGCTCGGGTCGCGGTTGGTGTATTGGCGGAAATCATAGCTGACTTCGAGTCGTAGTGCGCCGATATGGACACCGAGTCCGATGCCGGTGCCGAGGGCGCCACCCAAACTGTTGAAGCTCAGGGTGCTCGCTATGTTGCCGACCTGCTGGGTGACGTCCAGCTTGCCGGGGGCGTACATATAGGGGATCGCCGTCTGCAGGTAAAAGCCAAAACGGTCGCGCTCGGGGGCATCCGGAGCACTGATCCATTTGTTTTTATCCGACGGTTTGGAAAAATAGTCGAAATCGAAGTGGTAGCTGTAGTCCAGTGTGACGTTGACGAAATCCAAGTCTTTGAAGCTGGAGGTGAAGGATGCCACAAGGGGGGTGGAGGAGGTTGTCCACAGCGAGGGGGCCACATCCGCGCCGCTGAAAGAGGTGAAGCGCAGCCCGAGACCGATGATGCTGTTGGGGCTCAGCTGGACATCGACGCCCAGCAGACCCTGAAAGCCGAACAGGGAGTCGTCGTAGATGGCATCGTAGAGGACGGTGTTACCGGCATTATCGATGGTGCCATTCGCTTTGATGCGAAAATCGCCGAAGCCCAAGCCGAAGCCAATATAGGGGCGCAAGCGCGAGCCGATAGCAAAGTGGAAATAGCCGTTGGCAAATAGCTCGTGCATCTGCAGGCCGTAGAACGGACTCGTCGAGCTGTCACCACCTGCATCACGCAGTATGGCGCGTCGATTGGTGTACGCCAATTCGGCACTGAAATGCCCGAACAGCAGGCCACCGGCCAGTGTGGCGACAGGCGCGGGCTCGGTGTCGGTATTTGGCGCGCAGCTGATCGTGGCGAGATTGGCTGTCTGCCGCGTACAGCTGCTGATCTTCTGATCGAGCACATCGGATAGCCCGATGCCCAAGCTGATATAGCCGCGCGCCGCCTGTGCCGGGGCGCTCAGCGTGGCCGTCATGGTCAGCGCTGCGACCGTGGCTGCCGCCAGTGTGAGTCGGCACCCACCATTAGACTTCAGCTGTTTTGTATGCATGGCGCAAGCTCCAGTCGTCTCTCTGTTCAGATATTCAGCACGGTGCGCACGCCGATGCCCTGTCGCAGATCATCAAAGGCGTGAGCGATTTCGGCCAGTGGGCGCCGCCGGGTGATCATTGCCTCGAGATTCAAGCGCCCGGTGCGCCACAGTCCGATCAGCCGTGGGATTTCATAGGGTGAATTGCTACCGCCGAGCAGGCAACCGAGGATGCGTTTTTGGGAAGTGACGAATAGCGCGGCCGGTTCGATCTTCAGCGTGGCATCCAGTGGCGGTGCGCCGACACAGACCAGCGTCCCGCCATTGCGGATCGCGTCGTGCCCGAGCTGTAACAGAGCGCCGACACCAGCGGTTTCAAAAGCGTAGTCGACGCCGATGCCGCCGGTGAGCTCGCGCACACAAGCCACCACATCGTCATGTTTGGGATCCAGCAGATGGGTGGCACCGAAACTGCCCGCCAACTCGCGTCGTTCGGCGATCGGATCCGAGACGATTAGCCGCGAGGCTCCGGCCAACACGGCTCCCTGCACTGCGGCCAAGCCGATACCGCCCAGGCCCATAATCAGCGCTGTCGCGCCGGGTTCCATGCGGGCGATGTTGAACACCGCGCCGACACCGGTCTGCATGGCGCAGCCGATGACGCAGGCGACATCCAGTGGCACATCGGCTGGCACCTTGACCGCGCCGTGGGTGGTGGTGATCGCATATTCGGCGAAAGCGCCGACGCCGACGCCGCGCAACACGGGGGCACCATCCCGAGACAGCCCGGTGTCGCCTGAGGGCAGGGCGTGGGTCATCAGGCTGATGGAGTCCACACACAGGCTCTGTTCGTCGCGCTGGCAGTAGTAGCAGTGCCCGCAGGGTGGGGCAGGTGATAGCACCACCGAATCGCCGGGGGCGAGGTGGGTGACGCCGGGGCCGACCGCATCGACAGTGCCAGCTGCTTCATGCCCCAAGATGATTGGCTGTTCGGTCGCAAATACGCCGTCCGCCACGCTGAGGTCAGAGTGGCAGACGCCACAGTGCTTGACTCGCACCCGCACTTCGCCAGCACGGGGGTCGATGATCTCGACATTGTCGGACAGACTGAATTTTTGCTTTGAGGCTTCCAGCACGGCTGCTGTCATCTGCTTGGGCATTGTTTAGAACCTCTTTCAGAAACAACTCTCAAGCCACTGTGGCGATGGGCGCGCCCAATGATGACCATGGCAGCTACAAGTCGCTACCAATATCGTAGTATACACTTCATACAGGCGCAGCTTGTGTCTTTCTTGGGCTTGGGGCGGCATGGCAGTTGGAAGCACAGAGCTATGGTGACACAGACACCCGACCGGCAGGCGCTGGAACGCGCCGTGGTGGACGGCAGTTTGTGGGAGGCATTCTGCGATCAGTTGCGGGAGACCGGTCGCCAGGTGCAGCGTAGCGAGGCGGCGTCCAGCCCACTGGATCGGGCGGAGGGCTACCGCTATGTGGCTCGCATTGCCCGCACGGCGCTGGAGACCTTCGTCGAATTCAACGATCCCCAGTTCCCGGTGATCTACCGTCCCAGCGACGAAATCATCAAGATCGGTGGCGATAACCCCGACAACTGCTACCAGAAATGTGTGGTGGATGGGCACCATGAGTACCGTATCCACGGTCGACGCAACACGGTTCACTACCTCAGCTTTCTCTCCCAAGGCAGCAATTACGGTGAGGACGGCACCATGCTCAGCACCGGCTTCCTCGACAATGGCGATCTGGAGATCGATGCCGACGGCAACTTTGAGATCCGTGTCAGCAGAGAGCGTCGCGAGGGCAATTGGTTGCCGATCACCGAGCAGACCCAGGCCCTGCTGATCCGCCAGACCTTCGCCCATCGCGACCGCGAGCAATTGGCCGACATCGACATCGAATGCTTGGACGCCGGGTCGGCACCGGCACCGCTTGATGCCGCCGTGTTCGGCAGCAATCTCGAGGCGGCCCGCAAATTCTTCGACGGCACGGTGCGGCTATTTTGCGATTGGTCGGCGCGCTATCAGGAAAATACCAATCGCCTGCCGCTGGAAGATCAGGAGCTCTGCCAGCGCGTCGGCGGTGATCCCAACATCCTCTATTACAACTCCTACTGGCAGCTGGCACCAGACGAGGCGCTGGTGGTCGATCTGGATCGCGTGCCAGATTGCGACTACTGGAATTTTCAGCTCTGCAACTATTGGCTGGAATCGCTGGATTATCGCTACCACCGTATCCACCTGAATAAGTTCACCGCCACGCAGAATGCCGACGGCAGTGTGCGCTTTGTTGTCGCCCACCGCGATCCCGGTGTGCCCAACTGGCTCAGCACCACCGGGCACGACTGCGGCACCATGCTATTCCGCTGGATCGGCCTGGTCGACCGCGACGACATTACTCATCCGCAGACCCAGGTCGTGGCGGTGGACAGTTTGGCCGGTGCCGCCTAGGGTGCGGTTTGGGCGGATGGTGTCGCGATGAACGACAGTGTGCCGAACTTTGAACTGGATGCGATGCTGGCCGCTGCCCGCCAGCGCAGTGGCTGTGACGACTTCGGTGCCGCTCAGGAGGACTTCATCGAGCCGCTGAAACTGCTGCTGCGATCCATCGACGAGGAGTCCGGTGTCCACGAGGCGGGTCGGGCGGTGTTGGCCGAGCGCATTGTCGGCCTGTTGGCAAACCGTCTCTACGCCGAGGACTGGTTCCGGCGATATCCCGAGATTCTCGACGAGCGCATCGAGGCTCCGGTGTTCATCGCCGCTTTGCCGCGCACCGGCACGACGATGTTGCATCGCCTGTTGGCCAGCGATCCCGAAGTCCTCGCTGTGCTGTGGTATGAGTGTCGCTACCCGGTGCCGCTGCCGGGCAGCGAGGCGGAAGAGATTGACCCGCGTATCCCCCGCGCCGAGGAAGAAGTGCGCTTCATGCTCGAGAACTACCCTGGGCTCGATGCCATCCACCCGATGGATCCGGTCGGTCCGGACGAGGAGATCATGCTGCTTGAGCACGCTTTTATGAGCGGCATGCCGCAGTCGATGTGCAATGTCCCGTCGTACGACCGCTGGGAGCGCGGTGCCGACCACGAGCTGGGGTACCGCTATCTGGAGAAGATGCTCAAATTCCTGCAGTGGCAGAAGCGTCGTCGCGGCGATCGCGGCCAGCGCTGGGTATTGAAATCGCCTGAGCATTTAGGGCGCATCGCCGAAATCATGCGTGTTTTCCCCGATGCCACGCTGGTGCAGAGCCACCGCGACCCGATGCAGACGATCCCCTCTTTCGCCAGCATGATCTATTCCGGCTGGGCGGCGCACATGCCCGACCCAGATCGCTCGGAGATCGTCCAAGTGTGGGGCCTGCGTTGCCGTGACTTCCTGCGCCGGGCGATGCGTATGCGCGAACAGTTGCCCGCCGACCGCTTTATCGACATCGATTACCACGAGACGATCTCCGATCCGATGGCGGTGAGCCAGAAGATTTATCAACATTTGGGGTTGGAGTTGGGCGCAGAGGCGCAACGGGAGATGGAGGCTTGGCGTGAGGCCAACCGGCGCGAATTGCGCGCCAAGCATGAGTACAGCCTTGAGGAATTTGGCCTCGACGCCGCGTGGATCGAAAGAGAATTTGCCGACTACCGCGCAATGTATGGTTTTGACCGCCCCTCGTCGGGCAGCTGAATCACTGTCGGCACAGCGTGCGTATCCTGATAACTGGCGGGGCTGGCTACATCGGTAGCCATGTGGTGGCCGCCCTGCTCGACGCTGGCCACGAGACCACGGTGGTGGACAACTTTGCCAACAGCAATCCGGCAGTGATCGCGCGCATCGCCGCGCTCAGCGGTCGCCGCCCGCAGTGTGTCGAATTGGATCTGCTCGATGCCGAGGCGCTGGCGGCACTGTTGCAGGAGGGTGCATATGATGGCGTCATCCACTTGGCCGGGCTCAAGGCGGTGGCCGACTCGGTGGCGCAGCCCTTGCGCTACTACGAAGTCAACCTGCGCGGGACGATCAACCTGTGTCGTGCGATGGAGCGGGTTGGTCTGCGAACACTGGTGTTCAGCTCTTCCGCCATGGTCTACGGCGAGCCGCGTTCTGTGCCAGTCGACGAATCGGCGCCGACCGGAGCGAGCAATCCCTACGGTTGGTCAAAATACTTGATCGAGCAGCTGTTGCGGGATCTTGCCGTCGCCGAGCCCGGTTGGCGCACCGCTTTGTTGCGCTATTTCAATCCCATCGGCGCCCATCCCAGCGGCAACATCGGCGAAGATCCGCGTGGGGAACCTGCCAATCTTTTGCCGCGCATCGTCCAGGTCGCCGCTGGACGCCTGCCCGAGCTGAGCATATTCGGCGACGACTACCCGACGCCTGACGGCACTGCTGTGCGCGATTACATCCATGTCTGGGATCTGGCCGCAGCACATGTGCGGGCGCTGGAGGTGCTGGCCGACGCGTCGCAGGCAGCTGGGGTACATACCTGGAATCTGGGCACCGGTCGCGGCTATTCGGTGCGCGAGGTCATCGCCGCTTGCGAGCGCGCTTGCGGACACCCCCTGCCGCAGCAGGTACGAGCTCGACGTCCCGGCGACATCGCCGCCATCTACGCCGATGTGTCGCGTGCCGAGCGCGAACTGGATTGGCGCGCCGAATATGGTTTGGAGCAGATGGCGCGGGACCATTGGCGCTGGCAACAGGCTAATCCGATGGGCTACGACACCCCCTGAATGAGGCTGTGATGCGGTGCCTCGAAGGCGGTTTACTCCGTGGTGTCCGCTGGTTCAGCCTGCCGCGTCGCCCGCTGCTCGTCGGTGCCGCGCCACCGCTCAGCCGCAACAGATGGCGCGTGGCGGCTGCCCAATCGTCGGTGCCGATGATGGCGCTGATCATAGCGATACCGTCGGCACCAGCATCCAGCACCTCCAGTGCATTGTCCGCCGCGATGCCACCGATCGCCACCACCGGATAATGACCCTTGAGCAGGCGGCACCAGCGTGCCAGTCGCTCGAGCCCCTGCGGGGCGGTCGGCAGCTCCTTGCTAGTGGTCTCGAAGATGGCCCCGATGGCGATGTAGCTGGGTGCCACCGCATGGGCGCGTGCCAACTCGTGCCAACCGTGGACGCTGACGCCCAAGCGCAGGCCAGCCACCGCCATCGCGTCCAAGTCGGCGGCAGCCAAATCGGATTGTCCCAGATGCACTCCCCACGCCCCCACTTCAATGGCCATGCGCCAGTAGTCGTTGACGATCAGCTTGGCGCTGTGGCGTCGAGCCAGTGCCACGGAGCGTGCCACTTCAGCCGCAATCCCCTTGCGCGCACCGCTCTTGATGCGCAGCTGCACGGTGGGCACACCGAGCCGGAATAGGCGCTCGACCCACTTGGCGCTGTCCACTACCGGGTACAACGCTATTGGGCGTCTGGGACAGACGGCAAATTTTGGGGTCGAGGCACTGGGGTATTCATCGTGTACCGTCGGCAGTTCGGCCAAACTCTCGCCGCCGTCGTGCAAAGGCAGGGCACCGAGCTGCTGTGTGCCTCGCCCCGCGCCGAGACGGCGGTTCAGGTACATACGAGCCAGCACCATCGCATCGCGCAATGGGTGGCCGCGGGCCTTGGCTGCTGCCACCGCTGAGGCCAGAGTGCAACCGGTGCCCCGCTGCCGTGCGGTGTCGATACGGGGGCTGCGCGACCAGTGGGGATCGATGCCGTCGGTCCAGTAGTCACAGCAAAAATCTGCATCGCCGCCCAGCTGCAGATGTCCGCCCTTGACCAACACCGATTTGGCGCCGAAGCCGAGCAAGATCTTGGCGGCTTCTTCGATATCCTGCGGGTGAGCGATTTTCTGACGCCCCGACAGCCGTTTGAGTTCCTGCAGATTTGGCGTCAGCAAATCCACCTTGGGCAGCAATTGATGGCGCATGGCCGCGATGCCCTGAGTGTCGATCAGGGGGTCGCCGCCACTGGTCGTTAGCACTGGATCACAGACCACGAAAGTCTTGTCATTGTCTAGGAAATCGGTGATCACGCCCAGCGTGTCGGCACCGCCCAGCATGCCGAGCTTGATCGCCCGCGGTGGCATCGTCGTGGCCAGCGCCGACAATTGACTCCTCAACTGCTCGGCATCGAGGGGATACACTGCCCGCAATGTGTCCATGCTCTGTGCTGTCACCGCGCTCAGCACCGGGCAGGCATGGCAGCCGAAGTCGGCACAGGCGATCACATCCGCCTGCAGGCCGGCACCACCACTACAGTCAGAGCCAGCCACCACCCAGATGACGGGGGGCTCGCCAGCGGTGTTCACGATTTGCCGCCGCCATCGCCACCGCGGACGGCGCGTCCGTCCTGATGCCAGAACGGTGTGCCCAAGGTCGGTGTACTTGGCACCGCTGTCTGGCGCGGCGGCATCGGTTCGGCGCGCCGCGCACCTCGACCGGCGATCACAGCGGCAGCAAAGGCGGCGGCCATCGCTTCCGGATCGCCCGCCATGGCCACCGCTGTGTTCAGCAACACGCCGTCATAGCCCATTTCCATGGCTCGTGTCGCATCGGATGGCAGGCCGATGCCAGCATCAATGATCAGCGTCGCCTCGGGCAGGCGCTCGCGCAGTGTGCTCAGCGCATAGGGGTTGAGCAGGCCACGGCCAGTGCCGATCGGTGCGCCCCACGGCATCAGCACCTCACAGCCTGCCTCCAACAGGCGTTGCGCGAGCACCAAGTCCTCGGTGCAGTATGGAAAGACGCAGAAGCCGCTCCGCACCAGCTCGCGTGCCGCTTCCACCGTGGCTAGTGGATCGGGCTGCAGGTTGTAGTCGTCGCCGATGACTTCCAGCTTGATCCAGTCGGTGGCGAATAGCTCGCGCGCCATCTCGGCCAGCGCCAGCGCTTCCTTCACACTGTGGCAGCCAGCGGTGTTCGGCAACAGCTGTCGCTCGAGGCCTTGCAGAAACTGCCACAACGAGCGTCCGCCGCTGCGTTCCGGCGCCTGTCGGCGCAACGAGACAGTCAGGATTTGAGCCCCGGAGGCGCGCACGGCCGCGCCGAGGCTGTCGAGTGAGGGGTAGCGTGCTGTGCCGAGCAACAGGCGGCTTTGCAGTGTTTTGCCGTAGAGCGTCCAGCTGTCTGCCAGCGTTGCCATTGCTCAGCCCCCCTCTGCCGGTGCGACCACATCGACGCAGTCCTCGGCGCGCAGCTGGCGGCGGGGCCACTCGGCGCGGGGCACGAAATCCCCGTTCAGTGCCACCGCGACTTCGGCATCAATGCCGTGGCGCGACTCGATCAGCTGTGCCAGCGGACACGGGGACACCAGCTCGCAGACAGTGCCGTTGATATGGATACGCACGGTGTTATGAGGCGACCGCCAGCGGCACCGGCTGCGGTAGCGGCAGCGTGGCCAAGGCTTTGTTCAGCAGCGCCGGTGCCAGCAGGAAGCCGTGACGGTAGAGTCCGTTGATGCGCAGCAGCCCAGCTTCGGCCTCCACCCGCGGCAGCTGGTCGCTGAAGGCCGCCCGGCAGGCAGCGTTCAACTCGACCAGCTCGGCTTCTGCAAAAGCGGGGTGCAGGCTGAACAGTGCCGATAGCAATTCCAGTGCAGAGCGCACGGTCACCGCACTGTCCGCAGCGCTCTCGATCTCGGTGGCTCCAACCACATAGGCATCGCCGCTGCGCGGGGCGATGTACAGCTGATAGCGCGGATGAGCCAAACGCACTGGCCGCGACAGTCGCAATTCGGGTGCTACGATGCGCAGCAGCTCGCCGCGCACGGCGCGCAGGCCCGACCACTGCCCGACCGCACCGGCACCACGGCAATCCACCGCCAGATCAAAATGGTGCCAGCCATCAGCACAGCGCAACCGCCCCGGCGAGAGTGCTTCCACCGGCGTGCCGGCGAACCACTCGCCCCCTAGGCGGCGGATGGCAGATTCCAGCGCTACCAACAGCTGGCGATTGTCGAGGCAACCCTCTTCCGGCAGGAACAGCCCGCGATCGAAGCGATTTGCCAATTCGGGCTCCAGCTCGCCCAGCGCCGCTGCGTCCAACACATCGAACCGCCCGGCTTCGACGCGTACGGCCAGCCGTTGGCGCAGGCGCTCCAATTCGTTGGCATCGGCCACATGAGCCACCACTAGGCTGCCGTGATCCTGCAACCACACAGGGGGCGCACCATCGGCATCGAGCTCTGCCAACAAGCCGCGCCATGCAGTGACCGCGCCGCGTCCCAGAGCCGCCACAGCCGCTTCTCCATCGGCCGCCTCGCCGACCGCTGCCAACATGCCAGCGGCGGTCATGCCAGCGCTGGCTCGTCCCGCAGGCTGGTCGGCATCGTAGAGTTGCACTCGGCAGCCACAGCGCAGCAGGCGCCACGCCAGCAGCCGCCCCATGAGGCCAGCACCAGCGATGCCAACGCGCATGCCATCCCCCATCGTCAGGACGCGTCGCGGTACAGCTGGTCGCCGCCAGCGCGGAACTCATCCGCCTTGTGCGTGAGGCCAGCGGTGATTTCCAAGGCCTGTTGGCGCAGTTCGTGGCTGATTTGCATTGAGCAGAACTTGGGACCGCACATCGAGCAGAAATGGGCTTTTTTGGCCGCCGCCGCCGGCAGGGTGGCATCGTGGTAGCTGCGAGCTGTATCCGGATCCAAGCCGAGGTTGAACTGATCTTCCCAGCGAAATTCGAAGCGCGCTTGGGACAGGGCATCGTCCCGCCGCCTTGCCCCCGGGTGGCCGCGTGCCAAGTCGGCGGCGTGGGCGGCAATGCGATAAGCGATCATGCCCTGTTTGACATCGTCTCGATCGGGTAGCCCCAAGTGCTCCTTTGGCGTGACATAGCACAGCATCGCGCAGCCCTGCCAAGCAATCATCGCCGCGCCGATGGCCGATGTGATGTGGTCGTAGCCGGGAGCGATGTCGGTGGTCAACGGGCCCAGCGTATAGAAGGGGGCACTGTCGCATTCCCGATCTTGCCGTTCCATGTTTTCTTGGATCTGGTGCATGGGCACATGGCCGGGCCCCTCCACCATCACCTGCACATCGTGCCGCCAAGCGACGCGGGTCAGCTCGCCCAAAGTGCGCAGCTCGGAAAACTGGGCATCGTCGTTGGCGTCGGCGATTGAGCCTGGACGCAGGCCATCGCCCAGTGAGAAAGACACATCGTAGGTGCGCATCAGCTCGCAGATCTCGTCGAAATGCGTGTAAAGGAAATTTTCGCTGTGATGCGCCAGACACCAGCTGGCCATGATCGAGCCGCCGCGCGAGACGATACCGGTGACGCGCTCGGCTGTCAGCGGGATATAAGCCAGACGCACCCCAGCGTGGATGGTGAAGTAGTCCACCCCTTGCTCGGCCTGCTCGATCAGTGTGTCGCGGTAGATTGGCCACGACAGCTCGGTCGCCACGCCACCGACTTTTTCCAGCGCTTGGTAGATGGGCACTGTGCCGACTGGCACCGGAGAGTTGCGCAACACCCATTCCCGTGTCTCGTGGATGTCGGGGCCAGTGGACAGATCCATGATGGTGTCCGCTCCCCAGCGCGTCGCCCAGACCATTTTCTCGACTTCGTCGGCGATTGAGGCACGAATGGCGGAGTTGCCGATATTGGCGTTGACCTTGACCAAGAAATTGCGTCCGATGATCATCGGCTCACTTTCCGGATGGTTGATATTGGCGGGCAGGATGGCACGTCCGGCGGCGATCTCGTCGCGCACAAACTCGGCTGTGATGCGCCCTGCCCGTGCTTGCCCCCCTGTCGGCGCGGCTTCCAAGCGCTGGTTTTCTCGCACCGCTACATAGTCCATCTCTGGTGTCACAATGCCGCGGCGGGCATAGTGCATCTGGGTGACGCAGGCATCCGCATGGGCGCGGCGCGGGCACGGTGTTGTCGGGAAGCGTCGTCCGCCCAGCTGGCTGGCCGCTGGCGAACTGGCGCGCGTCAGGGTTTCGCTGTCGCCGCGCGCCGCGATCCAACTGGCACGTAGCGGTGCCAAGCCGCGCGACAAATCGATATCGGCCTGCGGGTCGGTGTAGGGTCCGGAGCTGTCGTAGACCACCAGTGGCGGGTTGGCGGTCTCGCCACCTGTGGCGAGAGATGTCGGGCTCTGCTCAATCTGGCGCATCGCCACGCCTTGTCCTCCAGCACCCTTGGCATAGACTTTGTGCGAGCCGGATAGTGGGTTCAGGCTGTGGGCATCGAGCTGTGGTGGACGGCTGTTGGCAGATTTTCTCATGGCGTTTGCTGGCGGGGCAGTGGGCTGGAAGACATAAGTGTAGTGTAGGGTCGGGGGGAGGCTAGTCAAGGATGCTGGCACGCTCTATTGACAGCTTCGCTATAGTGCAGCCAACTTGAGTGCCCCGGTAGCGCCATGTCGCATCTGCATCTGCCAGACGGTCTGTTCCCAGTGTGGTTTGCCGCCTTGGCTTGGCTGGTCGAAATCGCCTTGCTCTACCTCGCCAGCCACTATGTTGTGCGCCGGGGCGAGCTGCGGCGCGTGGCGCTACTCGGCGTTGTCACCGCCGTTGTCGTGTTGGCGATGTCGGTGCAGTTCGCCTTCTACCACTTCAACCTGCTGGTGCTGTCGGGAGTGCTGTTGGGGCCAGCGCTGGGCTTCTTGACCGCCTTCTCGGCTTCCTTGCTGTTGGCGCTATTCGGACACGGCGGTCTAACGCTGGTGGGCTTGAACGGCCTGATCACCGGAATCGAGCCGGTAGTGGGCTATTTTCTGTTCCAAGCCGTGCGGCGGCACTGGCCGCAAGCTGTGCGTGCGGCGGCTGCACTGGCTACGGTGCTGGCCTTGGCCACCTCCGCTGGGGTCTGTGTTGTTGTTCTGGGTGCCGGGATCGGGATCGATATCGGTCAGGCACGCCCGCCTGCTCAGCATCACTATGAGCACGTCCAGCACTCGGCACACGAAGATCCGCTGGCAGCTGCACATGCCGAAGCGGGGCTCGGCGCGGAGCGCGGCTCGCGCAACCCCCTCATCCGCTTGGTGTTGCTCGTCGCCCTGCTACTATGGCCGTTGGAGATGGCGATCAATGCTTTCGTCCTCCACTATGTACACCGAGTGCGCCCCAACTTGCTCGCTTATTTCCCCGATGGCGACGCGCCGCTGCCGGGGGGCTGAGTGCGGTTGTCTCTAGAGTCGCAGACACAATCGGCAGCGTGCCGTAGCGGTGCGCTGGCAACGATATGAAGCTAGCCCTGATCGACCACTTTGCGTACGTTGGGGACAGCGTCTTGCACCGTCTGCCCACCGGGTACAAGCTGCTCGCCGCTGTGTTCCTGTTGGCCGCCGCCATCAGCGCCGACCATGTGGTGCCTGTGCTGTTGCTCTACATGGCGTTGTTGGCGCTGGCGCACACCAGCCGCTGCCCTTTGCGGATCCTGTTCTTGGTCTCGCTCTATCCGACCATGTTCGTGCTGTTGGTGACATGGAGCGGTGGGCTGGAGTTGGCCACGACCAGCGTTTTGCTGCTGTTGCGCACCCTGTCCAGCACATTGGTGGCGGTGTTGCTGATTGCCACCACTCCCTACCCGGAGCTGATTGCTGTCGGTGGCCGCTGGCTACCGCCGCTGTTGCGCCAGAGCCTGCTACTTTGCTACCGCGCCTTATTCTTAATGCTGAGTCTGCTCGACGATATCCGCACGGCGCTCCGGCTGCGCGGTAGCCGCAACCTGCCCGCCGCCATGGCGCTGTTCATAGTGCGCGGCTTTGATCTGGCCGAGGAGCAGTACAGCGTGATGCGCCTGCGCGGTGTCGATGGTGGCGCTCTGGCCTACAATCCCCGGCAACGCGGTACGTCGCTGGCCGGTTGGCTAGCGGTGGCAGTGGCCGCTGCAGCGCTGGCGGCCACCTTGGCGATCAATGTGTTGTGGCGTGGAGGCGGATGATGACAGTAGAACCGTTGGCGGTCAGCGTCCAAGCTTTCCGTTTCCGTCATGAGGACGGCACCGAACTCTATTTCGAAAACTTGGATTTGCAGGTGCGCCGGGGTGAAAAAGTCGCCCTGCTCGGGAGCAACGGCTCTGGCAAAACGACTCTGTTGATGCATCTGTCCGGTCTCTACGGCAATACGAAGCAGACTGGCATTGAGGTGTTGGGGCACCATCCGGTGCGCGATTTCCGCCGTCTGCGCCGTCGTATTGGCACCGTTCTACAAAACCCTGAACGGCAGATTTTGGCCCCCACTGTGCGCGAGGACATCGGCTTGTCGCTGCGCAGCGCTGGGTTAGCTGAGGCGCAGCTGCGTCGCCGCGTCGACGAACTGCTTGAGCAGCTGCACATTGAAGATTTGGCAGACCGCGTGCCGCACTACCTGAGCGGTGGCCACAAAGCCAAAGTTGCCATCGCCGGGGCGCTGGCCCTAGAGCCAGATCTGCTGGTGCTGGACGAGCCCTTCGCCGATATCGATCCGCTGTGCACCCATGATTTGGTGGTGTTGCTCGAACAGCTGAATCGCGAGCACGGCACCACGATCATCATGTCGATACACGATGTTGAGACGGTCGCCACTTTGGCCGACACCATCTACCTGCTGAGCGCTGGCGGTTGCTGTGTTGCCTGTGGTACGCCGCGCGAGATATTTGCACAGCCCGAGGTGTTGGCGCGCTGCCATGTGCGGCCACCGGTGCTAGGCCTGCTGCGCCACGCCTTGGCGCAGCGGGGCGTGGCGCTGGATTTGCACCTGCAGGTCGACGATGCGGTGGAGCAGCTGATGGGGCAGCTCAAAGCGGGTGCCGAGAGTGGCTGAACCGTGAGCCGTGCTGAATCGCAGGCCTCAGCGCTGCCAGCTGACAGTGACATCGCCGAGGCGGTGGCCGCGGCCTTGGCGGAGGATCTGGGTAGCGGTGATTTGAGCAGCGAGCTGGTGCCCGCGCAACGGCAGCTGTGCGCCGAGATACGTAGCCGCGAGCCGATGGTGCTTTGCGGTTTGCCGTGGGTCGAGGCGGCTTTCTGCCAACTGGATGCGACGGTGGATTGCCACTGGCACCACGACGATGGTACGGTGCTGATGGCACCAGCGTTGCTCGGCACGGTGCGCGGCTCGGCGCGAGCCCTGCTCAGCGCCGAGCGCACGGCGCTGAATTTCCTGCAATTGCTGTCCGGCACGGCCACGAGTTGTCACCGGCTGTCGCGGGAACTCGAGGGCTTGGCCGTGCGTCTACTCGACACCCGCAAGACCTTGCCCGGTTTGAGACTGGCGCAGAAATACGCCGTGCGCTGTGGTGGCGGCGACAACCACCGCCTCGGTCTTTACGATGGCATTTTGCTCAAAGAGAATCATTTGGCGGTGCTGGATGAGATCGGCACGGCAGTGCGTGCAGCACGGCAGCGCTTCCCCGCAGTGGATGTGACGGTGGAAGTGGAAACTGCCGAGCAGTTGTGCGCAGCGGTGGAGGCAGCGGCGGACTGCGCCTTGCTGGATAACTTTTCGCTGGCCGAGCTGGCGGAGGCGGTGCGGTGTTGCGGTGGGCGTATCCGACTTGAGGCCTCGGGCGGTATTGATGTCGAGCAGCTGCGAGCCGTCGCCGCCACCGGGGTAGACAGCATCTCGGTCGGCGCACTGACCAAACACTGCCGAGCCATCGATCTGTCGATGCGGGTGGTGGCGGTCGATGGCACCGCCGTGCCTCCCAGCTAGCTGTGGTGCTCGGCGCGGGCGTAGCTCATGTGAAGCATGTCTTCATCGCTATCGGCACCCGCCCCGAGGCAGTCAAACTCGCTCCTTTGGTACACGCCATGCGGCGGTTGGACGGGCTGCGCGTCACCGTCTGCCTGAGCGGCCAGCACCGGGAGCTCGTCGCACAAATGCTGGGGTGGCTGGAGCTGCCGGTCGACTTAGAGCTGGATGTTGTTGATCTGAGTTTGGCGCGTCTCGCAGCTGCCATACTCGAGCAGCTGCAGCGCAGTCTGCGGCAGTACGCACCAGATCTGGTGGTGGTGCAGGGCGACACCACCACCGCATTGGCGACGGCACTTGCGGCTTTCTACGAGCACATTCCGGTGGCGCATGTGGAAGCCGGGCTGCGTAGCGGTAGTCGCGAGGCACCGTGGCCGGAGGAGTTGCAGCGCATCCTGCTCTCCCGTCTCGCCACATTGCACTTCGCCCCCACCTCCGCCAACGCCGAGCAGTTGCGCGCAGAGGGGGTGGACGGTGCGGTGCACATCACCGGCAATACGGTTGTCGATTGTCTGCTTGACACAGTGCGGCGGCTCGATAGGGATGAGTCGTTGCGCGTCACTTTGGCCGCAGGATTACGGGCAGCGGGCTATGACCCCGATACCGGACGGCGCTTTGTGGTGGTGACCAGCCACCGCCGCGAGCATTTCGGCAGCACGCTACAAGCGATTTGCCAAGGCTTGATCGATTTGGCGCGCTCGCGCCGGGAGCTGGACTTGGTCTGGCCTCTACACGCCAACCCTCAAGTGCAGCAACCGGTGCGTGCGGCACTGGCCGATGAACCGAATATCAAGCTGTTGCCAGCACTGGACTACCCAACTTTCATCTATTTGCTGCGTGGCTGTTATTTGGTGCTGACAGATAGCGGCGGTATCCAAGAAGAGGCACCATCGCTGGACAAGCCGGTGCTGGTGATGCGCACTGTCAGCGAGCGACAGGAAGTGCTGGATACCGGTGCTGCGCGCCTGATCGGCACCGATGCCAGTGCTATCGGTGCTGCCATCGGGCTACTCTTGGACAGCACCTTAGAATATCGGGCGATGGCGGCCGCGCCCAATCCCTATGGTGATGGCCACGCTGCCGAACGCATTGCCGCCTTGGTCGCGCAGGCGCTACGGGATTGAAGGCCTGCCGAGGCATGGAGCATGGTGGCACTGTTCAAAAAACGTCCTCCCGGAACCCATCGCTACTCACCTAGGGGGCTGTGGTTGCGCCTGCGGGCGTGGCACGGCAGCCGCGCCCTCAAAGTGGCGCAGCGCAGGATTCGCTTTGCCAGAACCAGTAGCGGAGACGCTTTGGATCCTGCTGGCATCACGGTTATTTTGTCGGCATTTCGACGGCTACACTGGCTGCCCCAGCAATTGGAGGCGCTGCGGCGGCAGAGTGTGCCCCCGCAGCAGATATGGATTTGGCACAATGCCTGCCCGGGTGCCCCATCGGTTCAGGATCTCTCTGATCAGTGCGATCGCTTGATCGTCTCCAACCACAATTGGTCTTTTTTTGGTCGTTTCAGCATGGCCGTGTTGGCGCAGACAGAATATGTTGCTGTGATCGATGACGATATCTTTCCTGGCTCGCGGTGGTTCGAGAACTGCCTCGCTATGATAGCGGCTGGTCATGACGGCATTCTCGGTGGCGCTGGTGTCATCTTGCCGTCCCAAAATTACTACCGTCTTGGCTTTCGCAACGTCGGCTGGAATGGTGAGCACCACCCGGTGGCGACGGAAGTGGATTTTGTCGGTCACAGCTGGTTCATGCGCAGCTGCCACGCCAAGCTAATGTGGTGCGAGCCCCCCTATAGCTATCGCAATGCAGAAGACATGCACCTGAGCTGCATGGCCCAAGTACACGGCGCGCTCAAGACTTGGGTGCCACCCCATCCACCAGAACAGCCAGCCTTGTGGAGTTGCGAGGTCGATAGCGGGCGCGTCGCCAGCACGACCCACGCTTCGTCCAAGGCGGGTGGCGACTTCAAAGCGGTGCGCGAGCGGGCGGTTGAGTACTACAAGCGGCAACACGCTTGGAAAATTCTCTCCTTGCAGGATTGAATGATGAGCCAAACGATTAGGGTCGAAGTCGGGGCTGGCGAATTGATCGACAAGATCACCATCTTGGGGATCAAATCCGAGCGCATCGCGGAGCCGGGTCGACAGGCCAATGTGCGGCGCGAGATGGAGCGGCTGTGTGCGGTGCGCGATGCGGCCTTGCCCGATTCGGCATCGCTGCGGGAGATGGCCGCGCAACTGCATGTGGTCAATGCCGAGTTGTGGCAGCTCGAAGACGATATACGCCGCTGCGATGCAGCCGGGGATTTTGGCGCGACTTTCATCGCCACAGCCCGTGCCATCTACACTGCCAACGATCGCCGTTCGGCGCTTAAACGCGACATTGACCGCCTCAGCGGCTCCGCGATCGTCGAAGAAAAACTCTACGCCGGTTCTGGGTAGGAAGAGAGCGCACGGCTGGCGGCACGGTGGACTTCGGCGGGTGATATCGACTTGATGCCCACCGCCTCGATGGCAGCACTGTGCTGCGCGGTGCCGATGCGTTCGGCCATGCCCGGCACACCGTACAACACCACGCTTGCAGCACCGCAGTGGACGGCGAGATGCGTGGGGCCGGTGTCATTGCCGACTACTAGGCTTGCGTGTGCGCACAGCCCGGCCAATTGGAAGAGGCTGAGCGGGTGCCCACCGTCCAGCAACATCGTGGCGGGCAACGCTCGGCAGCATGCGATGTCATCCGGCCCTGGTGCCGTGACGAGCTGCCATCCATCTGCCCGCAGGCGTTTCGCGAGCGAATCGAAAAACGGCCACCGCTTGTGCGCGTTGCGTGCCGAGCTGCCGGGTATCAATAGCACGAAGCCGTCGCCGATCCGATGGCGGTGCAAAATGGTCTGCACATCGTCGGCGATCCACGGCGATAGGTCGATTGATGCCGGGGGTGGTTGGGGTAGCGGCAGCTCGCGCTCGGTGGGGTTGTGGCAATAGGGGAGGGTGCCCAGAGCCCAGCGGTGATAGCGTCGCGTGTGACGATTGCCCTGCAGGTCATACAGCGCATCGAAGCCGCCATATTTGAGCTGCCGCGCCACCGCCACGAAGTGGTGAAAGCGCCATATGGGTTTGCGTGGATCGAGCCAGACCTCGTCGACATAGGGGCAGCGCCGGAACAGCTCGGCATAAGGCGGCGAGGTCAAAACGGTGATCCGCGCCTGCGGAGTGCGATAATACAGGCGGATCCGGCGCATGGTGGGCATGCTGAGAATCACATCACCCAAGGCACCCAGTTTGAACAGCAGGATGTTTTGGGGCGTCGCTGGTCGCGCATCTTCGGGCATATCGTTTCCCCGCGCTACAGTTGGCGATGCCCATAGTGGGCGCTACCCGAACAGCATCATGTTGCAACGCGATTATATGGCAGCTGCGAGCAGCCTAAGTGGCGCTGAGTGCCCCGCATACAATGGGGTGATGGTGGGCATTTCTGTCTCCTGTTGCCGCCTGTCGCGGCGCACTATGGTCGGGTGCTCGCTCTGGTGGCGTGCGCCGCCTCCGTCTATGTGCGGCTGATCGTCGTGCGCATCGTGCAATTGTTGCCAGCGTTGGAGGGTGGCGGTGTCGAGCGCGGCGTCGTCGAGCTCAATCGCGAGCTGGTCAAACACGGTGTCGAGAGTATTGTCATATCGAGCGGTGGCAGCTATGTCAAGCGGATCGAAGCCGACGGTGGCCGTCACTGCCAACAACCGGTTGCCAGCAAAAACCCATTCAGCTTCCCGCAGCGCGCAAGGGCTTTGGAATGCGTGTTGCGTCAGCTCCTCCCGCAGCTGCTACACGTGCGCAGTCGCCTGCCAGCTTGGCTGGTAGCTTGGGCCAATCGCCGCCTCGCACTGCCAGTGGTCACCACCGTGCACGGCATCAATCGCGTCAATGCCTATAGCCGCATCATGACCCGCGGTCAGCGGCTGATCTGCCCCAGCAACGCCGTGCGCGAACACCTAAGGCGTCATTATGGTGTGGCCGACGAGCGGATGACCGTCATACCGCGCGGTGTGGACTGTGCCTATTTTGATCCCGGTCAAGTCGCGCCGCATCGAGTGGAGGAGCTGCGCGCTGCGCTGGGTTGTGGGCGCGAGGAGCGCATCGCGCTGTGTGCCGCTCGCCTGTCGGCGACCAAGGCGCAGGAGCTGTTGTTGCGCGCCCTAGCTGCGGTGCGTAGCCGGGGGCTGGCGTGGAGTGCCGTGTTCATCGGTCGTGGCAGTGTGCGCGAGACGCGCCGCCTGCGTCGTCTCGCCGTTGCGCTGGGCGTGGCCGAGGCGACTCGTTTCCTCGGCCATCAAGCCGATATTCGCGCCTACTATGCACTGGCGGATGTTGTTGTGCTGCCATCGCGCAAACCTGAGGCTTTTGGGCGCGTCGTCGCCGAGGCGCTGGCCATGGAGCGTCCGGTGGTGGCATCCGCCCACGGCGGTGTGCTCGACCTCATCAAGCATGGCGTCAACGGCTTGCTGTTTCCGCCGGGCGATGTAGCGGCGCTGGCAGACTGCCTGTCGCGTGCGGTGGCGTTGCCGCCTCCTGATCGCCGCTGGGTGATAGCAGGTGGCTTCACCCTGCCAGCCATGGTTGCAGCCAATTTGGCCGTCTACCGTGCTGTCTTGGGGTGTCGCGACGACACGGCTACAGATGCATAGGCCGATGACCCCGTCGCTACGCATTTTGCACATCGCCAATTTCGCCCAATTGCCCCGGATGCGCCTGTCGCCACGCCGCGGCAGACCCCAAGACCAGCTGGCGGGGCGCTATTATTCGGTCGATCACAAAATCAGCAATGGCTTGGTGCGCAACGGCCACCATGTCTACCAGCTCTCATACCGCGACTTGGCTCGCCACGCAGCGGTTTTCGGCAGCAAGGTCTGGGGCCGGCGAGCGTTGCAACGCCATGTGCTGGCGGCGGCGCGCAGCCATCGCCCCCAGTTGATCCTACTCGGCCATACCGAGCTGCTGTCTGTTGCCACCTTGGTGGCGCTGCGAGAAGACCACCCCGAGACGCCACTGCTCCAGTGGTGGGTGGATCAGCTGACGCTGCCTAAGATCCAGTTGCTGAGATCACGGCTGGAGCTGCTAAATGCCCTGTTCACCACTTCACACCCGACGACGGCTGCTGAACTGCTCGGCAACCCGCCGCGGGCGACCGAGCGTATCCACTACCTGCCTAACCCCTGTGATGCCAGCATAGAGACCGAGAGCGCCTGCGAGAACCCCTCACCCAAGCTGGACTTGTTTTTCGCCAGTGGCGGCACCGCACGCCAGCGGGCGCTGGCCGCGCAGTTGCGGCCATTGGCAGACGAGTTGCGGCTCGGCCTCTACGGTGGCCACGCCGACGGCCAGTGGCTGTACGGGCGGCACTATGTACAGACCTTGGGCACCAGCCGCATCGGCATCAACTACAACAGCATCACCGATTCGATCCCACTCTACAGTTCTGACCGACTGATCCAGCTGACTGGCAACGGCGTGTTGGCGTTGTCGCCACCAGTGCCGCAATTGGAGCGGCTGTTCCCGGCAACGGAAGTGCCCCGCTTCAAAGATATCGACGAGCTGCGCCGACTGGTGCGCCACTATATGCAACACGATGACGCGTTGCGGGCGGCGGCTCGCGCCGCGCAACAGCGCGCACATTGCCTATACAATGAGAGGCGCGTGACACGCTTTATCGTCGAGATCGGGATGCGCTTCCCGCTCAGCGAAGCCTATGAATGGCGCAATGCGGCGTTGTTGTCCCAATCCGATAGCTGAGTCATTTTGCCACCATGAGAATCGCGGTTATAGGCGCTGGCTATGTCGGTCTCAGCAATGCTTTGAACTTGACCGAGTTGCGCCATGAGGTGCACTGTTGTGAGATTGACCCGGAGCGCTTTGCCGCGCTGGCCGAGGGTCGGCCGGCGCTCAGGGAGCCCGGTGTTCGGGAAGCCTTGCAAACAGCACTTCAAGAAGGCATCTTGCAGCTGCACAGCGACATCGCTTCAGCGTCACGGGAAGCAGCCCTGCTGTGCATCGCTGTCACCCTGACAGAGGCCGATGAAACTTTGTGGCAGATTGTCCAAGAGGCCTCTGCCACACTGCTTCCCGGTGCTGTGATCGTGGTTAAATCCACCGTGCCGCCCGGCACCTGCGCACGGTTGACACAACGGATTGAGCAGCTGGACAAAACGCTCTATGTGGCTTGTTGCCCTGAATTCTTGCGCCAAGGGCACGCGTTGGAGGACTGTCGCCGACCCTCCCGCATCGTCATCGGTGCCGAAGAAGAGGTGGCACGGCAGCACCTGCACGATGTCTACGCGCCGTTACTCAAGCGCAACCGAGCCGTCGGCCAAGAGTCGCCGATGCTGTTTTGCCGCACAGCCAGCGCCGAGTTGTCCAAATTGGCTTCCAATCTGCTACTCGCCGCCCGCATCAGCGTCATCAATGAGGTGGCCGCGCTATGTGACGCGGTCACGGGCGACATCGACGAGGTGTCCAAGATTGCTGGCATGGATGCACGCATTGGGCCTGATTATCTGCAAGCTGGTCCCGGCTTTGGTGGCAGCTGCTTGCCTAAAGATGGCCGCATACTGAGTGAGGCCAGTAGAGAGGCGGGTCTCGATGCAACCGCCATCGAGGCGATCGTCAATTCCAATGAACGCCGCATTGAGCAGTTGCCCCGCAGCTTGTGCCAGTTGCGCGACGAGGTTGGGGCCGACGGCCCGGTGGCGGTGTGGGGGCTCAGTTTTAAAGCGGGCACTGACGACCTGCGCCACAGCCCGGCTCTGCTGGTGGTTCGCGCCTTGGCTGAAGCCGGGCTATCGGTGCGTGTCTGCGATCCCACAGCCCAGAACAGCGCCTTGCCGTTGGGGGTGGTGCGCTATGACGACGCGATCGTCGCCGCCCGCGGTGCCGATATGTTGCTGGTGTTGAACGCCAACCCTGAATTCACCACGATCGAGCTACGGGCGTTGTCTGAGGCAATGGCCCCGCCGCGCGTGGTCTACGATGCCGTGCGCCTGTTCGACGAAGCCGCTATGTGCGCTGCCGGGCTGGACTACCGGGCATTGGGGCGCGGCTGAGGCGACCGGGAGCTACTGGGTGCGCTGTCGCAGCTAGGCGTGGCCAGTTTGGGCATCAAAGTTGAGTGGCGATGGCACGCCAGCCCGTTCCAAGGCCGTCTCCCAACGCTGCTCCAGCGGCAACTCGAACAGCAGATCTTGGCTCGCTTGGCAGTTGAGCCAGCCGTTGGCAGCAAATTCATACTCCAACTGACCCGCTTGCCAACCGGCATAGCCGAGCATGATCAGAGTCTCTTGGGGCCCCCCGCCCTGTGCGATGGCGTTGAGCATTTGGTGTGAGCAGCTGAGTCCGATATCGGCGTCGATTTGCATGGTGTCGGGCTGGCCGCTGTAGGGGTGAAATAGGATGAATCCCTGCTCCAAGCCAACTGGCCCGCCGATCTGATAGTGGCGCGCGGCAATGCGCTCGTCTCGGCATTCGATGTCAACATGCGCGAACAGATGCCGCAGACAGCGTGGACTCAGCTGGTTGATGATCAAGCCGACGGCACCGTCCTTGTTGTGCTCGAGTACGTAGGTGACAGTGCGGGAAAAATTGGAGTCGGGCATCGACGGGGCGGCGACCAGCAATTGGTGTGTCAGATCCAACATCGCCTATGCTGCTCGTCTCGGAGTCAGCGTCTACGCCATGGTTGCGCTAAGCTTTAATATAGCAATAGGCCGAATGGATGTGATGCGGCGTCTAACCCTAGACCTATGCCGCATATACCTGTCGCTCAGTTGCTCCAATCCAAGTCGTAAATCTCATCGCTTATCAGCGTCGAGGCAAAATATTCCAGATTGTCTGCTATCGACCACTGGCTTGAACTGTGCCACATGACCACCGCTAGGAAGACGGCGGCCATGGTACCAGCCATCGCCAGCCGTGGCTGCACCACCACCACCACCTGTTGCGAGCGGAATTGACTCCACTGTTCCTGCAGCCACTCCACGGTGAGCATCAGCCGAGACCCGTGTAGCTGTGGGTTGGCGATCACTTGGGCGATCATCGTCGAAGTCCATTTCGGCGACGGGGATGGCACCGATGCGAACTCGCGCAGAGTGATGCCGCCATTGGCGGTGTCTGCTGTCGCTTGCGCAGCTGCTTTGTGGTTGGTTTTCATAGTGCTCATGATAACAGAATTTCCCCATGTAAGCCTTTGCTCTTCAGCGACTGCCGCAAAGCTTGCCGTGCGCGAGCCACCGCTGACTCCACTGCTTTAGCTGAGATGCCAAGCACTTGCGCAGTTTCCTGATGAGACATCTGTTCAAAATAATACAGCACGAGCACCTCGCGCCAGCGGTCGGGTAACTCAGCCACCAAGCGATGCACGAGCTGACGACGCCATTCTGTCTGCAGCTGTTCGTCCTGGCCATGCTCGGTCGACGGGTTGGGGAAATCCACTTCCGGTAGATCTACGGTCGGGCGGCGGCGGCGGCGGGCATCAATCGCCGCATTTAGTGCCACGCGGCATAGCCATGTACGCAACGAGGCACCGCCGCTGTGTTGCCAGGTCGGTCGCCGCCACAATTTCATGAAGACTTCCTGCGTCGCATCGCGTGCCGCCTCGCTGTCTAACAAGGTACGCCAAGCGATTCGGTAGATCGCGTCGTGATAGCGCTGCACCAACGTGGTAAAAGCCTGTTGGTCGCCGTCGCGCACGGCGTCCATCAATGCGATGTCACTATTGGGCGCCACATGCTCCGGCGCCCCAGCGGGGGGGCGTATCGTCGCCAACAGAGATAACAGATCGACTGCAGGGGAGGCCATGGCAACAATCATAACACCATATATACGCAATTGTACTTGTGCATCCCTCGCCAGCTGTCAGGCACCCTGCGGTTGGAAGGTAGAATGGGGCGTGTTTGGTGATATGGTCAGATTCCGACCGATGGCATGGGCAAGCGACTCTCAAAAATTGTTACCCGCACGGGCGATGATGGTAGCACTGGCCTCGGTGACGGTCGGCGTATCGGCAAGGACTCGCCGCGCGTCGAACTGCTCGGCGAGCTGGACGAGCTGAACAGCGTGATTGGGTTGCTCGGTGCCGCGCTGGTGGTCGATGACGAGTTGACGGTACTTTTGGAGGACATCCAGCAAGACCTGTTCGACCTCGGCGGCGAACTGTGCATGCCGTCTGGCGGGGCACCACCCCGGGTTGGCCCGCGCCACATCAAGGCGCTGGAGCAAGCGCTGGAGCGGCACATGGAGGGGCAAGATCCCTTGGCCAACTTTGTGCTACCGGGTGGTAGCGAAGCGGTGGCACGCTGCCATTTGGCACGCACTGTGTGTCGGCGTGCCGAACGGCGGCTGGTTGCCCTGCGTGCGGTAGAGGCGGTGCCTGTAGTGCTGTTGCACTATTTGAACCGCCTCAGCGATTTGCTGTTTGTGTTGGCGCGCCGCATCGGTGCGCGTCGAGATGAGCGCGAGATTCTCTGGCGCGAGCGGCGGCGCTGACAGGACTACCGGCGGGCTCAGGACTGCCGAGCACCTTCATTGGGGCAGCTCCATGTGGCGCCACAACTGTTGCCACTCGAAGGCTGGGCCGGGATCGGTCTTGCGCTCTGGGGCGATGTCGGAGTGGCCGGTGATGCGCGCCGGGGTGATTTGCGGATAGTGGCGCATCAACAGCTTGGCGACAGCGCCCAAAATCTCGTATTGCCGAGCCTCGTAGGCTTGGTCGTCGGTGCCCTCCAGCTCGATGCCGATGCTGAAATCATTGCATTGTCTGCGCCCGGCGAAACAGGATTCTCCGGCGTGCCACGCCGCGCAGTCGAAGGGCACGAACTGAGATAGGCGGCCATTGCGCTCGATCAGCAGGTGCGCCGAGACCCGCAGCTCGCTCAGCGTGACAAAGGTGGGGTGTTCGGCACAATCGAGCGCGTTGCAGAACAGGCGCTGAACATGACCGCCGCCGAATTCCCCCGGCGGTAGGCTGATGCCGTGTATCACCAGCAAGCTCGGCTCCTCGTCGTGCGGGCGTGGTGCGCAATTCGGTGACGGATAGCGCCTGGCGCTCTCGAGCCAGTGTCCGGTGAGCTGGAGCGGCTCCTGTGGCACGGCGATTTGTCCGATAGTGCATTCTGACGGATTGTATACTGGGCATCCGATCGGATCGCTTTAGGCAAGCCAAGGGATGAAACTCTATCAGTCTTTAGGCCCCAACCCGATGGTTGTGCGTATTTTCATCGCCGAGAAGGGCATGGCAGTGCCGCGCCACCAGCTCGATGTCATGAAGCAGGAATCGCGTGGCGAAGAGTATCTCAAAATCAACCCGGTCGGCCAGAGTCCGGCACTGGTCTTGGACAGTGGCCTCGCCATCACTGAGACCACCGCCATCTGCAGCTATTTGGAGGAGCTGCAACCCAGTCCGCCGTTGTTTGGTAGTACCCCGGAAGAGCGGGCCGAGGCGTTGATGTGGTCGCGCCGCGTCACCCTGCTATTCACCGAGCCGCTGACCCACAGCTTCTGCTACGGCGAGTTCGCCGCAATGATGGGCCAGCACATCCGGATCGTCCCCGAGGGTGCTGAGGGCATCAAGGCGGTGGCGCAAGATGGCCTTAAGTGGTTCGAGGCGCAGTTGAACGGCGATTTCTTGGCGGGCTCGCGCTTCACGGTGGCTGATATCCAGCTGCTCGCCTTCCTGCAGTTCATCCCCTTTGTTCGTCCAGGCGAGCCGTTGGAAGGGTTGCCCAAGCTATTCGCTTGGCGCGGTCGCGTGGTCTCGCGGCCAGCAGTGGCCACGACGCTGGCCGAAGACCAAGCCTAGGAGCATCAGCCTAGGAGCATGGCCGCCGATTGATCCGAGGGCACTGCCCGCCCATCGCCTTAGGCAGGACGATAGCGCACCATGTCACAGACCCTCCTGTACGCACGCTGGATCGTGTCGGTATTGCCGTCCTGCGAGCGCACTGGAGGGGTGTGCGTTGTTGATTGACGGCGACCGGATCAAACGCTGTTGCCCGCCGCCACCGCGCGCCAAGCCTATCCGCAGGCGCACCATGTGGAGCTGCCGCACCACCTCTTGATCCCCGGCTTGGTCAACACTCACACCCATGCCGCCATGAGCCTGTTGCGCGGCATCGGTAGCGATGCCGTCTTACAGCGCTGGTTGGAGGACTATATTTGGCCGCTGGAGCAACGCTGGGTCGATGCAGATTTCGTTCGGGATGGCACTCGCTTGGCCAGCGCCGAGATGTTGCTGTCTGGCACAACTTGTTTTGCCGACATGTATTTTTCCCCGAGGCCGCCGCCGAGAATGGCCTGCGAGCTCAGATCGGTGGCCCGCTGATCAATGTGCTCAACCAGTGGCGCCGTGACTTTGCCGCCGCTTGGCGCGGACACCCGCTGATCACCCCCGCCTTGGCACCGCATTCGGTCTACACCGTCGACCCCGGCCAACTGGCCGAGACCGGCCGTGCTCGCTGACGAGCTGGGGCTGCGTGTGCACATTCATGCGCATGAGACCGAGGCGGAAATTGCTTAGAGTGTCGCCAGCCATGGCAAGCGGCCCTTGCAGCTGATCGCCGACGCTGGCTTGGTTCACGGGCTGCAAGCCGCACATCTGGTGCATCTCGACGATGCCGAGCGGGTCTTGTTAGCGCGACACCAAGTGCAGGCCTTGCACTGCCCTTTGTCCAATCTGAAGCTGGCCAGCGGGGTGTGCGCCCTCGACGCACTACTCGGTGCCGGGGTTGGGTGGGTATCGGCACAGACGGCCCCGCCAGCAATGACAGCTTGGACATGCTGTTCGAGCTTCGCTTGGCGGCGCTACTCGCGCGCACCTTCGCGGTGGGCGACGTATTGCTGAGTGCTGACCAAGCCTTGCAGCTGGGCACCATAGGCGGTGCTCGTGCCCTTGGGCTAGCCGATCAAATCGGCAGCTTGGAGCCGGGCAAAAAAGCAGACATCGTGGCGGTGAACTTCGACCATCCGCGCACCCAACCGGTACACGACCCAGTCACGCAATTGGTTGATGCTGCGAGTTCGAGCCAAGTGGAGCGTGTTTGGATAGACGGCATCGAGCATGTGCGCGCTGGCGAGCTGCAGGTCATAGACAGTGGCGAGCTGGCTCATCGCTGGGGCGAGTTGTTGGCTTCTTCCCCACAGCCCGGGAGAGCTGAATCACCCGCTGGAGGCGCATTGAACTTTTGCTTTATCGCTGCGGCCAGCGATGGTTTAGGTGTGCCGCCGAGCCGTGTATAAAAGGGGGGACACGACCCGACGGCAACTCGGAGCGGGATGGCGGTGGCGAGCTGCCACAGCCGATCCCGGCAGTTGTATGGAGGTGGTTGACAGGGGCTTTTAGTGGTCTCCGGAGATGGGACTATCGGGGTGGGCACCAGTGCCACCGGGTCGGCGGTGTCGGTGCCGCCGCTCCATAGCGTTACGCAGCTCTGCGTGCGATAGCTGGCCATCGCCGTTGCTGTCGGCCTCTTCGAAAAAGCGTTCTGAGCGCTGTTGGTGCCGCATTTTGCGGTGTTGGTAGCGCTCCTCGGCAGAGACTTGGCCATCGCCATCACCATCGATCTTTTGATGGCGTTCCAGCGCGCCCAACACCATTTCTTCTGTGGTGACTTGCCCATCTTGGTCGCGATCCATCCGCCGTAATAGCCTCCTCCCTTTTTTAGGGCACTGGCGGCGCTGTCCTGCTAGGTCGGCGTTGTCCAGATAGCCGTTATCGTCGCTGTCGAGCTTGGCGAAGCGTTGGCGGGCAAAGTCAGTCGCTTCATCGCGGCTGATTTGGCGGTCGGCGTTTTGATCGGCAGGGTGGGTGAAGTGGCCTCGGCCATCCATTTGCCGATCTTGGAGGGACGTGGCGGATTGCGTCGTGGGTGCCAGCGATATCAGCACGGCACCGAGCACAATGCCCGTCACCATTGTTGCTATCGACAGCGCGGTGAAGCGGGGAAAATAGTGTGTGGTGGGTTGTGATTGCATCACGCTACTCATCCCTCCGGATGTCTGTTTTGTGGTGACTAGCAGATAACGCAGGCTGTGTGCCACCTGCGCAGCTCTGGACAAAGTAGCCCATGGGCTTGGTTTAGTGCTCTGGTGGGCCATCGGCCCCCTCCTGGTCGTGGGCCCAAGCCGTCCCGATACCCCAATAATTGCGGCGTTCCCGCATTTGTTGCAGTGCGCCTTGCAGCTCTTGGCGCGACAGTTGGTTATCGTGATTGATGTCGGCGCGGTCAAAGAAGCCGCTGGCGCGCCTGATGTGGCGCACCCGTTTGTGTGCGCGGTGCTCCTTGACTGAGAGCAAGCCATCGTGGTTTTGGTCAATATCTTGGTGGCGCTCTAGCTCGGTCGCGACGGCTTCTTCAACTGAGACGGTACCATCGCTGTTTAGATCCATCCGCAGGAACAGCTGACCGCCCAGTTGCTGCAGGCCACGGTAGTTCTTTTGCTGGCCCCATTCGTTCAGATCCTCACGATCTAAGTAGCCGTTGCCATCGCTGTCCAGCTCGGCGAAGCGTTTGCGGGCGAAGCTGACCGCCTCGTCGCGGCTGACTTGTTGGTCGCTGTTGAGGTCGGCGGGGTGGTGCATGTGGCCATGCTTATCGGTATATAGATTCACATGGGAGCTGCGACCAACGGCCTGCGCTACCGGCCCGGTTGTCAACACCAGCAGGGACGCCGCCCCCAGCACCATAGCTGCCATCGACAATGCGGGGCGGGACGGTGCATGCAATGGGCTTTTTGGGGGCATTGGTGATTGTCCGCTGACGGAAAACGCTACGGACGGAGCGGTGGCATTGTAAACTACATAAACGCTTTAATTGACCACTTCCCTCGCTGGAGGTTCTGGCCAAAGACTGATGACCGACACTGTTTTGATTTCAAGCCCCGAAAAGCATATCCGCATCATCTGTCTCAATCGGCCGGAAAAGCTCAATGCGATGAGCGCTGAACTCATGCAGGACTTGTTCGACGCTTGTGCTGTCGTGGGTCGAGACAATCAGTGTTGGGTGGCCATCCTCATCGGCAGTGGCCGCGCTTTCTGCTCTGGTTTGGATTTGGATCACGAAGGGATACCACCGGGGATGGATGGCTTGACGATCCCGCAGCTGAGCCTTCGCTCCGTGCGTCATTTCTCCCGCGTTGTGCCCGCCCTGCGTGCCATGCCACAACCGGTGATCTGCGCCGTCCGCGGCCCGGCCTACGGTGGCGGCATGTGCCTGTCCCTCGGTGGCGATATCCGCATTGCTGGCGAATCGGCCCTCTTCAACAGCACCGGTATCGTCAATGGACTCAGTAGCACCGAGCTGGGAGCCAGCTGGATTCTACCGCGGCTGATCGGTGCTTCGCGCGCCAATGAATTCATGCTCACTGGCCGCGTTATGAAAGCAGATGAGGCCGAGCGTGTCGGCTTGGTCTCGCGTGTTGTTCCTGACGACGAGCTGGAAGAAGCAGCGCTGGAAGTGGCGCGCGGCATCGCCCGCCTGAGCCCGCTCGGCGTGACGTTGACCAAGCGCCTGTGTTGGAGCAATCTGGAAGTTCCCGGCTTAGAGGCTGCGATCGACTTGGAAGATCGCAATCAGCTGCTGATGAGCAACACCAAAAACTTGGACGAAGCCAAGCGCGCACGGCGCGAGAAGCGCGCCCCAGTTTTCGACGACAGCCACCAGATTTGGCCCGAGAACTGGGGCTAGGCTTCGGCACCTTCGAACACAAAGCGTGACACTGCCCGAGGACGAAAAAATGGACGCACTACAGGAACTGCTGGCAATAGAACGCATTTGCCGGGTCAAATATAAATACTTCCGCACGCTGGATCTCAACGAGTGGGACGAGCTCGCCACCTGCCTGACTGAAGACTGCGTTGCCCGCTATGACAGCGGCAAGTACAGCTACAACGGTCGTGCTGCCATCCTCGAGTTCTTGGACAAATTCATGACCGGACCGAAGATGTTGACCTTGCACCAAGGGCACCATCCGGAAATCCACCTGCAGAGTGATACCGAGGCCACCGGCATCTGGTATCTGGAGGACATGGTGATCAACCTGCACGACAACACCACGCTGCGCGGCAACGGCTTCTACGAGGATCGCTATCGTCTTGAGGACGACGGTGAGTGGCGCATCTACCACACTGGCTACGAGCGCACCTTCGAGGAGATCGAGCAGCGCGACGACAGTCGTCTGACACTCCACCGCAACCTATTTGCCGCCCGGGCAGCTGAAGCGGCTCAGAGCTGAACTTCCCCGGTGGTGTGCGTTGGCGCACTGCCCTCTAGGGCATTGCAGGAGAGCATGAATCGATGAACGCGCGTTGCTACCATTTGGCGGAGCTGTATGAGGCAGTGGCCGATGCCGTGCCCGAACGCACGGTGCTGGTGGCTAAGGATGAGCGGCGCAGCTACGCCGAGCTCGACGAGCGTGCTACCCGCTGTGCACAACACCTGCTCTCCGCTGGCCTCGGCTCCGGCGACCATGTCGGCATCTATGCCCGCAACCGCGTCGAGTGGGTGGAGGCGATGATCGGCTGCTTCAAGGCCGATTTAGTGCCGATCAATGTCAACTACCGCTACACCGCTCCCGAGCTGCGCCATGTCTTCGATAATGCTGAACTCAAAGGATTGATCTACGAGCATTGCTACACGGCCTTGGTAGCTGAGGTGGCACCGGACCTCAGGGTGCGCTTGGTGCTGAGCGATGAGAGCGGCGGGGCGGGGACGGAGGATCCCGAGTGGCAGGCGGCTTTGGCAGCTGCACCGTCGACGCGCGACGGCTTGCCACTGCGCAGTAGTGATTCGCACTATATCCTCTACACGGGCGGCACTACCGGCATGCCCAAGGGCGTGATATGGCGCCACGAGGACATCTTCTTCGGTGCCCTGCAGGGCGGCAATCCAGGCGGCGAGCCAATCAGCTCGCCCGCTGAACTGGGCAGCTTGGTGTGCGGCAACGCGCCGCTGGTCGCCGTTGCCTGCACACCGATGATGCACGGTGGTGGCCAGTGGAGCACACTGATCGCCGCGTTGTCCGGCGGTTGCTGTGTGCTCTACTGCGATGAGCGCTTCTCAGCCGAGGCAGTGTTGCGGCTGATTGAGCGCGAACGCCCCGTTTCGCTGACGGTGATCGGCGATGCCATGGCGCGACCGTTGGTGGAAGAGTTGGCGTGCGGTGACTACGACCTCAGCTCCTTGGCTGCGTGGGCCTCTGGCGGCGCATCGCTGACGGCTCCAGTGTGCGAGAAGATCAAGCAACAATTGCCCGACATCATGATCCTCGACACTTTTGGTGCTTCCGAGACCGGTAGTCTCGGTGCTGGTAGCAGCGCCAACTTCAACATGAAGAAGGACACCGATGTGCTCGACGAGCACACGCTGGACCCGATGCCGCCAGGCGGCGAGGGGTTGTTGGCCATCAGCGGCCACATCCCTCTCGGCTATTACCGGGACGAGCAGAAAACGGCGGCCACTTTCCGTGCCGATGCCGCCGGACGGCGTTGGGCCTTGCCGGGGGACCGTGCTCGGCGGATGGCAGACGGCAGCATCCAGCTATTGGGGCGCGGCTCGGCATGCATCAATTCCGGCGGCGAGAAGATCTTCCCCGAAGAGGTGGAGGTGGCACTGAAGAGCCATCCGGCGGTCTACGACACCGTCGTAGTCGGTAGCCCGCACCCGCGCTTCGGAGAACAGGTGACGGCGGTGGTGCAAGCCCGCCCCGGCACAGTACCGACGCTGGCGGAGTTGCGGGAGCACTGCTTGGCGCAGGTAGCCGACTACAAGTGCCCGCACCGTTTGTTATTGGTGGACAAAGTGCCGCGCACCGTCGTCGCGAAGCCGGACTACAGCGCCGTGCGGCGCTTGGTCGAGGGGGCGAGTGGCGGGGAGGTGTTGGATTGATGGGAGGAGGGGGGTCGAGGGCAGCTCGCTGCTTGCCTGCCTATCGATTATGGAAATTGGCTGTTGGTGGTATTGGGTGGGGCAAAATTCAGCCTGAGGGCGTTGCGCATCTGGTGGGAGAATCTCAGCATGCTGCTTCATCGGGGGCCGCTCAATCCGGGCATCGCCATATGCCGGATTCTGTGCGCGCACCGAGACGAGATCAACGCCTTCTTGGACAATCGCCTGCTGCCACAGATACAGCAGGAGTGTGCAAACTACCGGTCGAGCGAGTAAGCCGAGCTGCGGGGAGAATTCGCCGGGGGAGCTCCGCAACAGTCTGCCGAGCCATGGGCATTGGGGGCGCAGTCTGAGCTGGCCAGTGGCGACGCCACAGCTGTAGCGCACGCAGTCTACCAGCACCCATGTCGATTTTTCCGCCGCTACTACGGTGAGGAAGGGGCGGAAAAACACCACTGGGGTCACTACAGCCGGTACGATATCAAAGTGGCTCGGTACTCGTCAAGGTTAATCCGCGCGGCTATTATTTGGCTTTCAAGACTGCTGCGGGGCAGGGCGATGTCGAATTGGCTGAAGGTGCCAAGCTGCGCCCGCTGTTGCGTGCAGACAAGCCAGTCACCCCAGATGGAATCCGCTTGGAGCTGCATTTCGAGAATCGTATCGTCGACGATCAAAAAGACAATTTGAATGTCATCTGCAGGAATATCACGAAGCCATCATCGTCAGCTTGGACGATGCCAAACTGGCCAAGTGGAGGCGCTATTTGCCAGCCAAACTTCTGTATGGAAATTTATTATATTATCTCAACCGATCCGCCTTTGATCACCATGTTGCTGGCTTTCTGCGCAGCGAGCTTGACGCCTACATTAAGGCAACCCCAATCAATCCAGAGCGATTTACTCGGATCACCATAGCTCTCCGCCGGATCGCTTACAGATTCTTCGATTTTTTGGCGGAGGCCAAGAATTTAAAACAAGATCTCAGGCTAAAGCAAAGCCTTGTGTCGACCACTTATTTTAAGGAGGATTGCGCGACGGAGCCATGCTCCCTGATCGATAGCTTCGGCACCGAGACTTTCGTATACATTAGCATCCCCAAGAATGCCTCCTCCAGCCTAGAGGCTATGTGGCAATTGAGCTTAGAGCAAACATTTGATTTTTCGGAGGCGGCGCTATACGGACACCGTTTATATATAAATCTAGTTGAATTTCCCCGGCTAGTCGACGAGTTTTTCATGGGTTTTCTGGCCCCTATGCCAATCACCACAAAACCACCTCCACAGCTTTAATCTATGCTGTGTTATTATGTTGGAAACGACCCGCAAGTCAGGGCAAGGATTCAAAAGCCCCACCATCAGGATTTTGTTTTGTACGAGGAGGCACTCACAAGGGCGCTAGAAAGCGGCTGTGATGCGGCTGGCTTCCAAGCTAATAAACAGCGATGCCATTAAGATGAAAAAAACTTGGCTATGCAGAAGATTTACGCACTAAAGGGCAAGCTCGTAACGCTGTTTAAGCTGGGTCAGGTTGATGTAGACATTAGCATTTGTCGGCACATGAACGCGCACCGCGAAGAGCTGGACGCATTTTTGGAACATGGCCTGCCGCCACAGATACGCAGGGTGCTTGCTGAATGCCACTCCAACGACAAGGCCGAGGCGCAACGAGCACCCGATCCGGAAGTTGTGCGCCTTGAACCCACAAGGATGGATCCAGGGATATCACCTAAGACTCAGGCATTGCAGGTACAGCATGAGCTTGCGGGCGCGGATACCCACACTGCGGAGCGCGAGATATATGGGCACTTATGTCGGTTTTTCCGCCGCTACTACACCGAGGACAAAGCGAGCAAACGCCACTGGCGGAACTACAGCTGGCACACCATCCAAACGATTAAGTATTACCGTGACTATATCGTATGGTTTCCTATTGGAGAGATACAGTTTAAAACAGTTGGGCCAAGCTCAGAGCAGGGTGATATCAAATTTTCGAACGACAAAAACCGCCGTTTTATGTTGCGTGAAGATCAACCTGTGATCCAGCAATACAACCACTCCACCATTTACTTAGAGCATCGTGTCGACGATCAAAAACGCAGTCAGCACATCATAAACAAAGAGGTGGCGGAGCGCATTAGTGGGTGCCTGAAACTTTTAGGACATGCTGTTTCCACAGCCCGGGTGCGCCATTGGTTAGAGGAATATAGCATACGAGGAATTTTTGATCACGAAGGTGCCGGATTTCTACGTCGCGAGCTCGACTATTACATTGAGCAGGAGGTCCCACCACTAGGCGATGGCCTGAGCGATCAATCCCGGCATCTTGTGCAAATCCAACGCTTTCGCCACATCGGCCACAAGCTCATCGATGTGCTATCGCAGGCCAAGGATTTGAAACAAGCACTCAGCGGCAATAACCCCCTAGCACCGGTGATTGATTTCAAAGAGAACTTCGGCGGGAGGGAGGTGGATTTGCAAGAAATCCGCATGTTTGACAACACCGTCTCAAATCAACCATTTGGATTGATCCATATCCCTAAAAATATGTCGACGAGCCTTGCTGAGATGTGGGGATATACCATAGCGGACGAGTTTTGTTTTTCAGAGGTGGAGCCATATGGGCACCGTACAATCGTGGTGATCCGCGACCCATTTCACAGGGCAGTGTCTGGTTTCTTCCACCTTGCCAAGACGCACAGATATGACATCTGCTCTGCTGAAACCATACAAACCAAGTGGCATGAAGTTTTAAGCGTTGATGTCAAAAATAGTTTCAACCTATTTTTGGATTATATAGAAGGACGATTTTATAATGTGCATATATTCCCACAGCATGAGTTTTTGTCAAGTAAGGGATTGACACTCAGTGACATTGACTATGTGCTTTTACAGGAAAGTATTGAATCCGGCATTGACAAACTAAACAAAATCCTTGGATTTAATGCTGAGTTTAGACATGATTCTCTGTTCAGAATCCACTCAACAAGTGCTAGCAACCTAGCCTTGCTCGATTTCTTCCACCTTGGTCTTCGAACGATGCGTCGGATATATTATTTTTTGACACATCCACGTCGACTGGTTGGGGTAATACACAACATCTTTATGGGGTTCAAACCAGCCCCACTGACAGTCACACAGCTCCAATATTCCACGCTGCGAGATTATGTGGAAAACGACCCGCAAGTCCGGGCAAGGATTCAAAAGATCTACCATCAGGATTTTGTTTTGTACGAGGAGGCACGCGCAAGGGCGCTATAAAGCGGCGGGGCAGGCGATGTCTGCCAATCTGTGCACTTTTGCCGCTATGCGCAATACCTTGCCCCCGCAGCTGCCTCTCGTATAATCCCCCAGCAGCATCCAAGGCTACCGCACGGCAGCCCGCCCTGCCACCGCGTGCAGTGCCGAGTCCCCCATGACCACTTCCGCCGCCGTCGAGTTGCCAAGCGCCCCGTCGCCACCGCTGTGGCGCGACTACTTGGCGCTGTGTAAGCCAAGGGTGGTGGCGCTGATGATCCTCACCTCAATCATCGGCATGTGCCTTGCCTTGCCGACTTTCCCGCCGCTGGCGATACTGCTTTTTGCCAACCTCGGCATCGCGCTGTGCGCCGCTGCCGCCGCCACCCTCAACCATGTGTTCGACCGCCGCATTGATGCCAAGATGGCGCGTACCCAAGGGCGACCGTTGCCACAGCAGCGCTTGTCGACCGTTGCGGCGCTTCGCTTTGCTGCTTTGCTGGTCGCCGCTGGTACGGGCTTGCTGCTGGTCTTCGCCAATCCTCTGAGCGCCGCGCTGACGCTGGTGGCATTGCTCGGCTACGCCGTCGTCTACACCACTTGGCTCAAGCACGTCACATCGCAGAATATCGTCATCGGAGGCCTTTTCGGTGCCGTGCCGCCGCTGCTGGGCTGGACTGCCGTCACTGGCTCGGTGCACCCCTATGCGTTGCTGTTGGTGTTGATCATCTTCGCTTGGACGCCGCCGCATTTCTGGGCGCTGGCACTGGATAGGCGCGAGGATTACGCCCGCGCCGGGGTGCCGATGTTGCCAGTGACCCACGGGGAGGCCTATACCCGCTTGCACATTTTGCTCTATACCCTGCTACTGTGGGCGGTGAGCCTGTTGCCCTTCGTCGTCGGCCAGAGCGGCGGGTTGTACCTGCTGGCCGCGCTACCGTTGGGTGCGGTCTATTTCGGCTTGGCGCTGGCGCTGATGCGCCGTAGAGACCGTCGCACGGCGCGTTGGAATTTCAACTATTCCATCCTTTATCTGGGGTTGCTGTTCGCTGCCATACTGGCAGATCACTACTTGTTGCCGCCCAGCCAACCGTTGTTGTTGGCTCCACAGACGCTATGAGTTTGGCTGATATGTCGGAGCGCGCCGTGCCGCGCCGCCGCCACGGCTTGGTGGTGGTGGCGCTACTCGGCATCGCGATGTTGGCGGTGGCGCTGGCGACCGCGCGTTTCCTGCGTCCGGAGCCGGTGGTGCGGTTGCAACAGCTGGGTATCGTGCTGTTGCCCGCGGCGCGAGCCGTGCCGCTGCCCCATGGCCTCGTCGACCAGCACGGTATCCCCTTCGACGCCGGAAGGCTGCGTGGGGGGTGGACGCTGGCCTTCTTCGGCTTTAGTCACTGCCCCGATGTGTGCCCGCTGACGGTGGCTGAGATGGCTCGTTTCGGCACGGCGCTGGAGGGCCGCCAGTGGGGCGATGATTTGCGCTTGTTGTTCATCAGCATCGATCCGGTGCGCGACACGCCACAGCGCTTGGCAGACTTCCTGCGCCGCGTCGGGCGTGCCGACATGACAGCGCTGAGCGGCCCGTCGGTGGCGCTGCGCGGCTTGGCCGCCGGGCTCGGTGTGCCGGTGCAGCGTGCGGGGGATGGCGGCGAGCGATTCGACCACGGTGCCAATGTCTTCGTTATCTCCCCGGACGGCCAGCTGCGTGCCTATCTCAAGCCACCAGTGGAGGCCGAGCGCTTGGAGCGCGCCTACCGCGCCGTGCGTCGACACCTTGCCGACGGGGCCTTGGGCTGAGCGGGAGCGATGCGGCGTGGCCGCCGGGCTGAGTACAGTGTTTCCGCGTTGCCGACCATGAGAGGGCCCCTCTGGCTAGCCGCGCTGGTAGCTCTCTGCGGTGGCCTCCTATTCCAACTGCACCAGCACACTGGCATTTTCTCCCGCGCCGCTATCGACGCACGCGACCTCGCCCACTGGCAGTATCGGTCGGATGGCCTGATCGAAGGTGCCCAGCCCTTCGTTTTCGAGGGTGGGCGCGAGCGTTGCTGGCTGCTGCTACACGGCTACGCCTCCTCGCCGCAGGCCATGCGCGCACTGGGCGAGTGGCTGTCGGCGCAGACCGGCCAGCACATTGAGGCTCCGCTACTCGCCGGGCATGGCCGCCAGCCGGGGGAGCTACTCGGCTTGGACATAGAGGACTGGTTCGCCCAAGCGCTGGCGCGTAGCGAGGAGCTGCTAGCTTCCTGCCAGAGCCTCAACCTCGTCGGCTCCTCATTCGGTGCCACCATCAGCGTGGGCTTGGGATATCACTACCGGGCGGAGCAACGGTTGCGGACCATCTACTTGATGAACCCCTACTTCCGTGCCCCCTCCATCCACGGCATCAAGGCCGAGTGGCTACTACAGCGCTTGGGATCCCTGTTGCACTATGAGAAGACGAGCGTAGCAGCTTTGCACTATCCCGGCGACAGTCTGCCGCGCATCCGCTACCTGAACTTTCCGTGGCAGCCAGTGGCCGACTCGCTGGACTGGATCCACAATGCCATCGCCCCGGAGCGCCTGCGCGCAATCCACGCACGGGTATTCGCCGCCCACGCCGAGGGTGACGGTACCGCATCCTTTGCCGCTGCTGCGGGGGTCATGCAGTTCCGAGGTGAGCAACAATGGCTACAGCTGCCGGGCAGTGACCATGTGGTGCTGCTCAGCCAGCAACGCCACCAAGTGTTGCCAGCCCTGCTCGCCTTTGAGCTGCGAGGGGCGGTGGGAGAGGGTGCCCGCTAGGCCGGGTCAGGCACCGCTCAGCGGTGGTCAGCTAGCCAGCTGGCAATGCACGCGCGGGCATCGTCCACGCCATCGCCCTTGAGTGCAGAGAACAGTTGCAGGCTGAGCGGCGGGGGGGCCTGTGCTGCCGGGGGTGGTGACCCGTCGCCAGTCGCCGAGGCGCTCCGATATGCGCCATCATCTGGCTCCGACTCGGGGGCGCTTTCCAGTTGCCGCTGCACCTCGTGCAGGCTGTGCATCGCCTTGCTACGCGACAATTTATCGGCCTTGTTGAGTAGCACATGCACCGGATGGTCGGTGGTATGGGCGGTGGCGAGCAGTTCCCAGTCGCTACGCTGCAACGGGTGGCGGGCATCCATGATTAGCACGACGCCGCGCAGGCTGCGGCGCTGTGCCAAGAAGCGCTCTAAGTTCAGTCGCCAACGACGGCGCTCGGCGATGCTGGCGCGGGCGAAGCCATAACCCGGCACATCCACCAGTCGCCGGGTGGCGGCATCATCCAAGGCAAAGAAGTTGAACAGTCGGGTGCGTCCCGGCGAGCGGCTGGTGCGGGCCAAGCTGCCGATGCCGCAAAGCGCGTTGAGCACGCTGGACTTGCCGGCATTGGAGCGCCCGATGAACACCGTCTCGGCACCCTCGTCGGCTGGCCATTGCGTCGGGGTAGCGGCGCTGATCAGAAAGCGAGCAGCACCGCGGGGGAAAGGGTTGGCACCAGCGTTTCGGGAGTCGGACATGGGGCTGTGGGGGTCGCCCCCGGTGAGGGATGGGTGGCGGAATCAGCCCAGCAGCTCGGCCACTTCAGATCTTGGCGGGTTCATCCTGCGGCATCAGTGGCACAGGATCCGAGTCTGGCCCTGTGAGCAGTGTGTTGGCATCACGCCCGCTATCGCCACGTGCGCCGACAGCTCTGAACACATCCGCCAGCTCCCTGAAGGAATCGACCAGTGGTTTCACCTCCGGTCCCAACTTGCCGAGGGTGATTCCCGCCGTCCCGATCAGGGCAAACACTTTGTCTAAAGAAGACATCTTTTTATTGACTCGTTGCTGCAGTGCATCCAAGCGGCTCAGCAAGCGATCCTTATGACTTTCAGTCAATTCCCCACTATTGCGGATCGACGTCTTCAATTCCTGTATCAGATCCTGCACCCGTTGCAATTCAGCATCCGTCAGCTCATACGGTGCTTGGGGCATATATTCATAGGGCTCTTCAGCATCCAGTCGCGCTTGGATTTCCTCTTGGTTTTTACGCCGTATGCGATTGTAGTCAATTTCGTTGATGGCGGCGCAGACCGTGCGCATATCCGTGCTGATGTCGTACATCAGCTTGTTCTTGGCAGATTGGCGGTGTTTTAGATCCAGATCAGAATCCACCATGACAAACAGATTTGTTTTTACCAGAAACAAATCCACTGTCTCAGAGCAATTTTTCACGTACAGCCGGATGGTATCCAGATCCAAGATGATGTCTTTGTAAATCCTTTCCAAGTGGCCTTTGAATTCTCTGATCACGAAAAAAAACGGGATGCAGAACGCGGTCAAGGCCAGCAAGGCCCCGATGCCACGCGCTTCGGTAAAAAGCGAATAGATGCTGCCGCTAAACGCAATGCCAATCCGGATGACAAGGAACGCTGACAGACTGGTCAAGACCAACAGTACAGCGTTGCGAGCTAGCCAGAGCCGCTTCGCCTGCACCACATCCGGTGCCAATTTTTCGCATAGCTGGTTGATTCTCGTCAACGGATCCCTTGGCAATTGCTCTAGGAATTCAATACTGAACATAGTCATTTCCTCTTTGATCAAGCGTGACCCGACAGCTTGGCGCGACGCTGCTGAGCGGCTTGCTGACATCGGGATTCATTTTCTTGGCTAGACCGGGGCAGTTGCCACGTCCAATCACTCTGCCACCACTCCATAATACTCGCAGTACGGGGCAAATTGCTCCCGCAACTCCTCCGCATCCAGCCCGTACTCCTCTAGCGTAGCGATGCACGCCGTGTTTGCCCTGTGGTTTGGCCGCCAAATAGGCGTGGATGCGCCCGGCATCCTCGTCGCGGAATTCCAGCTCCATCGTCGGATAGAGCGCCGCGATCACCGCCACCGGGCCGCGCATGAAATCGGAGAATAGGAGGTCTGCGAACTGTGCGTTCGGCAATTCCTCCGCTTCGCGCTGGCGGATGATCGTCTCTGCCATCATCTGCTAGCTGAAAGCGATGATCGGCCCGCGCTCGCGCTTTTCATGGTGGTCACTGCGCAGCGCTTGGCTGTGCGTCGTCGTGCTCGCGGTGGGTGTGGATCACAGTCGCGTCGGGATAGGTCGCGAACAGCGGCACCAAGCCTGCCAGATGCCCCGGTGACTTGAATAGCTAGCGCTGTCCATCCCCCGGCGCGGCCAGTGCTTGGAAAAACCGCTTGTGGCAGGTGTGGGCTGGCAACGGGTCGGTTTCAGTTGCCCGCCAAGCGGCGAATTCCATGACATTGGTCACGGTCATCCAGTGTCCGGTGCTGAACTCGCAGGCCATCGCCGTGATGCATTCCACCGGCAGTGCCGCGCGCAATTCGTGGACGGCATCGAATTTTGGCATGATGTCCGCCCAGCTGCCCTGCTCGCATTCGGCCAGCAGCTCGCGCCCGGGCAGAGCCTCGTCGCCGGCCCAAGGTGGCGGGTGGATGGCCTCCCAAGCCAGCGGCGCACGCAGGCGTGGATCCAGCGCCAGTAGTTCCAGTAGGATGGTCGTACCGGTGCGCCCGGAGCCAGTGATGAATACCGGCTTGGGCATCGCTTGGCCAGTGCGCTCTGGATGGCGGCGGTGGCATTCCTCCAGCAACAGCCGCGTGCGCAGGATGCGGATCAGCTCGGCCGGCTCATCACCCGCCCCAGCGTGTTCAGCCGCGCCTCGTCATCCAGCGCGGGCAACAGCCGCTCGCAAGGCTCGCGCCAAGTGTCGGTGCCAAAGTCCTTGAGACCGGTGGATTCGCGCGCACGTTCCAGCAGCTCCTCGGCCTCAAAAGCTGGCACCAGCTGCTGGCACCACCGATGCCAAGCCCCAAGTAGTTCAGACGCCGGACAAGCCTCCGGCGGCGGGTAGATTGCCATCGCCTAGTCTGGGACGGTGTCGGTCTTGACCAGCTCAGCTTGTATCGGTCCCGGCAGCTGCTGGCGCGTCTCCAGCCAGCGGAAATAGATAAAGCCGCGGTGGTGCCCAGCGGTGTCCAGCCAGCCCGGGCCGCGCGGTGCGCCGCGGGCGATGACGATGCGCCAGCCGCTGTCCTCAGTCAGCGGCAGAGAGTGCCCCAGCTGCGCACAGCGGAAGTTGTCGAAGTCGAAGGTCTGCATGCTGATGTTCCACAGATGGCAGCTCCAGTAGGTGCAGGGCACTGCTGTGCCGCGCAGCACCAGCGCTTCGTCCTCAGCCAGCCGGAAGTGGCCGAAGGCATGGATGTTGTCGGGGGTGGACCAATGGCCAGTGGACTCGCCAGTGTGGAAGGGGTTGCAGACTTGGTTCCAAGCCGCATCGTCCTCGGGCCACGGCATCGGTGTCATATTCACCCAGCCGCGCAGGAAGGCTGCCGTCTGCGCGATGCGCCGGGCGATCTCCGCGCTACTGTTGACCCCGCTGGGCGCCGGGCCATCCAGCGCTTCGATTTCGAAGTGGTGCCCCTGTGTCAGCGCCGGGGCACCGAAGTACTGGCGCAGGATGATCGAATTGGTTTCGGGCTTCAAGTGGATGTGGTTGACCCCGCCGTTTTTAGCTGCCGACAGCTCCAGCTCGAAACTGCCGTCCGGACGCATTGTGATCTCGCTGCTGTTGGTGTTGGTGACGATGTGCATATGTTCCTCGTCTGCCTCGCAGCCGTAGACAGTGAAGCCCAAGTAGATTGCTCCCTGCAGCTTGCCGCGGATGCGGTAGCGGTGCTTGGGGGAGAGCGGAGCGAAGAAGTAGCGGGCGTGCTGGTTGTCGCCGCCGATCTTGCGCGGGCCAGCCAAGATGTCCACCCAGCGCGGCTGGCCCGGGTCATTTTGCACATAGCCCTCAAGGCCGAAGCTGGTGAGATCCATCAGGTTGCTGTAGGCCACGGAGTTGTCGATGTCATCCATGCCGGGGGTGTCCTCGATTTTCTGGATGCCGTCGGCGAGGGCTTTCAGCAGCGCGTGGGTGGCATCTTTGGGGTTGTTCATGGCGGCGGCTTATCCTGTCGCGGCTCTGCGTCGGCTGTGGGCGGCGCTGCTAGACGTGCTCGCGGCGCACGCCAAAGCGCTCGTAATAGAAGGCGAAACGCTCTGAGAGCTCTGCCATATCCATTTCCAGATCCCGCTCCAGTTGATAGACGATGCGGCCGTGTTTGCCGCGTGGGTTCTCGTCCATGTAGTTTGTCAGATGGCGGCGGTCTTCGGCACCCAGCTCCAACCCGGCCACGTCATAGATGCGCTTGACCATGCCGATGTCGTCGGCCATGAATTCGTGGAACAGCACATCGATACTGCGTTCGGCTGGCAGCAGTTCGCGGTCGCGGGTGCAGCTGCGCAGCAATTGCTCCACCCGCGCGGCCCAGTAGGCCGCGATGCGCGGCGGATCAACTTCGGTGCGCCGCAGGCGGTCGCCGTAGGCCAGCATCGTCGCCGCCGAGCCGATCACCGAGATCGGGTCGCGGTGCGTGATGACGACGACGGCGTCCGGGAAGATTTCGATCAGCGGGCCTATCTGCTCCAAGTGCTGCGGCGATTTCAGCACCCAGCGCGCCGGGCCGGGCCGCTGCCACTGCACCGCCTGCAGCGCCGTCTTCAGGAAGCGGTAGTGGGGGCGCTGGTCGTGCGCCAGATAGTAGTCGCGCCAGCGCGGCACATGTGCGAGCCATTCCGGGATATAAGTGCTGAAATCGACGGCCTGCAGCTCGATCTCCTCGTGCACATGATCCGCCGTCATATCGTGCATGGTCTTGAGCAGCGGTAGCACCGCATCGCCAGCGGCGTGGGCCTCGCGGCAGCGCTCGAAGCGTGCATTCTCCGGCTCGCCGGGGGTCGGCACCGGCTCGCGGCTCTCCCAGAACGGCATCGAGCGCAGCCGCAGGTCGCTGGCGATCAGATTAACCAGATGGGTGGTACCCGAGCGCGGCAGGCCGATGACGATGATCGGCGCTGGCAGCTCGACCTCGTGGATCTCGGGGTGGCGGCGGAGCAGATCGAAGAGGCGCAGCCGGTTGGCGGCGTAGCGCACCAGATCGCTGTGCAGGCTCAGGCGTCCCAGCGCTCCCAGCGTTTCATCCTCAAGGATGGCTTGGCTCAGCACATCGAGGCGCTCGCGGAAATCGGATGGGCCGAAGTCGTCGAGACCAGTCTGCTCGGCGGCTTGGTCGAGGATAGCCTGTGGGCTCAGATCGGGTTCGTTGGCGGCGGCGTATTGTATGCCTCCCCGCTGGTGGTCGCTCAGCATGGGGTCGCGCAGGTCATCGAAGCTGATGTCGGTAGGCAAATTCATAGCGGGGTACTCGTCTGTCGTCGAGGCAATGGCGATCCCCGGCATTATAGAAGCTGGCTGGCCGTTGGGGGGTGTGGATGAGATGGTGTTGGCGTTGGGGGCTTAGGCAGCTGTGGACGGCAGCATGGTCGAGCGCAAGTCGCGGTGTTTGGCAGTCTAAGCGCCGATCTCAGACCTCACGGCACCGCACTCTTCCGCCATAGACCTAATTAAGTTGCCCCATTTCCTTTGAGAGGGCATTTGTCTGTTCCCACACTTCAGCGTGCGAGGCCATATGCGGCAATGTTGCCTCGACCGTGCTCAGACGAGCTGGCAGCTGGTCATAGCCACCCGGCACGCTACTAGGCCGATCAGGAATCATTGGTGTTTTGGGGATCACAATGCGCTCTCAATACATCGCTCATTTAGCAACAAGATGTCGGGCAAAGAGGAGTGGGGAAAAGTCAAATATCAAATAGCGTCCACTTCATGGCGAATTGAGCTCGGATATGGTGCCGGAGCCTCTGGCAAGGGCTGGTCGTCATTGGCCTCAACCACACCCACACTGCAAATTCCGATCCCCCCAAGCGTTGTCCACCCGGCTCACTGGCGACCAATATTTCACCGCGCCCCCAGCTACCGCCTCCCAAACCGCTGCCTCCTCCCGTGTGTAGGCGTGCCCCCAGCTCTCGGCTGTCACGCTCTGCGCCGTGTGCGGGGCGTTCACCAGTGGGTTGTCATCCCGCGGCCATTCGCCAGCGGCCACCCGTGCGATCTCGCCGCGTATCATCGCCATCGCATCGCAAAAGCGATTCAGCTCAGCCAGCCCTTCGGACTCGGTCGGCTCGATCATCAAGGTGCCCGGCACCGGAAAGGACATCGTCGGCGCGTGGAAGCCATAATCGATCAGCCGCTTGGCCACATCCTCATCGCTGATACCGGTTGCTTCCTTAATGCCGCGCAGGTCGATGACGCACTCGTGCGCCACCCGCCCGCCGCGCCCGGTGTACAGCACTGGGTAGTGCTCCGCCAAGCGGTGCGCGATGTAATTGGCGTTTAATATCGCCACTTGGCTTGCCCGCAATAGCCCTGCCGAGCCCATCATGGCAATGTAAGCCCATGTGATTGGCAGGATGCTGGCGCTGCCCCAGCGCGCTGCCGACACGGGCCCTACAGCCCCGGCTGGCCGTTTGTCTTGGTCCCCTCCCAGCGGATCCCCCGGCAGGTAGTCCACCAGATGCTCGGCCACCGCCACCGGCCCCACCCCCGGGCCGCCGCCGCCGTGCGGGATGCAGAAGGTCTTGTGCAGGTTCAAGTGGCTGACATCGGCTCCGAAGCCGGGCAGTGAGGTCAAGCCCACCAGCGCGTTCAGGTTGGCCCCATCGACATAGACCTGCCCGCTGTGCTCATGCACCACATCGCAGAGCTCGCTGATGGCCTCCTCAAACACTCCATGCGTGGAGGGGTAGGTCACCATCAGCGCCGCCAGCCGTTCGCTGTGCGCCGTCGCTTTGTCGCGCAGATCAGCCACATCTACATTGCCTTCTGCGTCGCAGTCCACTGTCACCACCCGCATACCAGCCATCGCCGCCGAGGCCGGATTAGTACCGTGCGCCGAGGCCGGTATCAGGCACACATCGCGTTGACCTTCACCGCGTGCGCGGTGCCAGCTGCGTATCGCCAGCAGCCCGGCGAATTCTCCCTGCGAGCCAGCGTTGGGCTGCAGGGAGACGGCGGCGTAGCCGGTGGCCTCGGCCAGCCAGTGTTCCAGATCGGCCACCAGCTGGGCATAGCCGTGCAGCTGTTCGGCTGGCGCATAGGGGTGCACGGCGCTGAAGCCGGGCCAGCTCAGCGGCATCATTTCGGCGCTGGCATTGAGTTTCATCGTGCAGGAGCCGAGCGGGATCATCGTCCTGTCCAGCGCTAAGTCTTTGTCTGCCAGACGCCGCAGATAGCGCATCATCTCAGTCTCAGAGCGGTAGCGCCGGAACAGCGATTGGCGCATGAAGCCGGTGCGCCGCTGCAGCTGCGACGGCAGCTTGGACGTGGCCTCGGTGATGGGAGTCACCGGCCCGAAGCCCAGCGCCGCCGCCAGCCGTGCGAGCATGGCATCGTCGCTGGTCTCGTCGAAGCTGAGACCCAGCGCCGTCCCATTGTCCATGATGCGCAGGTTGAAGCCGCCCGCCCGCGCCGCCGCCGCCAGTCGTTCGCTGTCCGCCCCCACTTCCAGCACCACGGTGTCGAAGAAAGCCTCGTGGCGCAACTGGTGCCCAGCTGCCTGCGCTGTCACCGCAAAGGCCGCTGCTGCCCCGTGCGTGCGCCGGGCGATGGCGCGCAGTCCCTCGGCTCCGTGCCAGACAGCGTAGCAGCCGGCCATCACCGCCAGCAGCGCTTGCGATGTGCAGATGTTGGAAGTGGCCCGCTCACGCCGGATGTGCTGCTCGCGGGTTTGCAGGGCGAGGCGATAGGCTGTGCGCCCGTGGCGATCCACCGAGACGCCGACCAAGCGCCCTGGCAGTTGGCGGCTGAAGCGCTCGCGGGTGGCGAAGTAGGCCGCGTGCGGGCCGCCGCAGCCCAATGGCACGCCGAAGCGCTGGCTGGAGCCCAAGACAATGTCGGCACCCAGCTCACCGGGCGGCTTCAGCAGTGCCAGCGCCAGTGGGTCGGCGGTGACGATGGCCAGTGCCCCGGCAGCGTGTGCCGCTTCGATGGCTGCGGGCAGATCGGGAAGCGCCCCGTCGCTACCCGGATATTGGATCATCACCCCGACGCAACTTTCAGGCATGCCATCCCGCGCTCTGCCGATGATCAGCCGTAGCTCCAAGGGCTCGGCCCGCGTGCGCAGCACGGCCAAGCTCTGCGGGTGCATGCCGGGGTCGATGAGGAAGCAGCCGTCGCGCCGCTTGGCGATGCGCAGGGCCATCGTCATCGCCTCGGCGGTGGCGGTGGCTTCATCTAGCAGCGAGGCGTTGGCCAGCTCCATGCCGCTCAACTCGGTGATCACGGTCTGGAAGTTCAGTAGCGCCTCCAGTCGCCCTTGGCTGATCTCGGGCTGATAGGGGGTATAGGCGGTGTACCATGCCGGGTTCTCCAGCACATTGCGCTGGATGACGGGCGGGGTGATGGTGCCGTGGTAGCCCATGCCGATCAGCGGGATCAGGCTTTGGTTCTGGTCGGCGTAGCTAGCGAGGCGCTTCAGCGCTCCCACTTCGTCCACTGGTGTCGGCAACTGCATCGGCTGCGCACGCCGTATGGCTGGCGGCACCACTTCGTCGCTTAGTGCCTTGAGGCTGGTAGCACCGATGGTATCCAGCATCTGCGCCAGCTCGGCATCTTCCGGGCCGATGTGGCGGGCGGCGAAGGGAGGGGGCGTGGGGAACAGTGGCTGCGTGTGCACGTCCAGAGCGAGGGCTTGTGGCCGCAGTTCAGGTTGATTGGTCAAGCGCATGGGAGACCCCGAGCACACCCACAGCTAGGAGGTGCTGGTTTGCAAGTGCCGGCCATGACCGATTATGTAGAGGGAGGATGGCCGTTGCGCGTCGCCGAGTCCCACTCGTGCCGATGTGGTATGCGCTGTCTTCGTGGCTGGTGCCGCTGCGGCCTTGTCCTCGTGGGGGGCGGTTGAGTGTGCGCTCAGGGCGGGCGCGGTGTGCTCCTCTTCTGCGTGGCGCACTGCTTGAGCCTGCTTGTTTCCTTGCTTCATCGCTTTGCTCCGTCGGGCTCAGTGTTGTCGGTCTTCAGGTCAGAGAGGCGGTGTAGCCCGCCTCATCCATCAGCTGTGCCAGTTCTTCAGGCGCACTGGGCTCGAGCTTGAACAACCATGTGCCGGGCGCGTCGGCCAGTGCCTCTGGGGCCTCGGCTAGCGCTTCGTTGACGGCGGTGATTTTGCCGCTGAGCGGGGCGGTGATGTCGCTGGCCGCCTTGACGGATTCGATCACGGCCACCGCTTCGCCGCTAGCGACTGCCACCCCCACCGATGGCAACTCCAGAAAAATGATGTCGCCCAGTTCCCGAACGGCGTGCTCGCTGATGCCGACGCAGTTGTCGGCCTCGTCGAACCATTCGTGTGTGTCGCGGTATTTCTTCATGGGTAGGCTCTGGTGGCGGTGGGGGTGTCAGCGCGGTCGGTGCCGCTGTCGGGATGGGGTGAAGGGCAGGGCGGTGACGCGCAGTGGGTGTTCGCGCCCACGCGCCACGGCGATCAAGGCTTGTCCGGGGACAGCCGAGTCGGCCTCCACGTAGCCCATGGCGATGGGGGCAGCGATGCTGGGGGAGAAACCGCCGCTACTGATCTGCCCGACCGGGTGGCCGTCGCGCAGCAGTAGCGCCCCAGCGCGCACCGGCTGGCGGCCTTCTGGGCGTAGCCCGACCCGGCAGCGGGCGGGCGGCGTGTCCAGCTCGGTGGCGATGCAAGCCGCCCCCGGAAAGCCGCCGTGCCGCTGCCGGGTCGGGCTGATGGCAAAGCCCAGACCCGCCTCGATCGGGTTGGTGTCCGTGCCGATGTCTTGGCCGTGTAACGGCAATCCGGCCTCGAGTCGCAACGAGTCGCGTGCGCCGAGGCCAGCGGGCCGCACTCGCGGGTCGGCCAACAGTCGCTGAGCCAGTGCCGTCGCCACTGTTGGTGGGACAGAGATCTCGAAGCCGTCCTCGCCGGTGTAGCCAGTGCGGCAGACTTGCAGCTTGGCTCCGTCGAATGGCAGCTCGGCGGATTCCATGAAATACAGTGCCGTGGTGCCGGGCAATATGGCGGCCAGCACGGGGCCAGCGGCCGGGCCTTGTAGCGCCAGCAGAGCGCTCCCTTCGAGTAGCTCGGCTGCGGCTCCGGTGGGCAGGGCCGCACGGATATGGGCCAAGTCAGCGGCGCTGCGGGAGGCGTTGACGACGAGGGTATAGCCCCCGCTGTGGGAGTTGATGATCAAGTCGTCGAGGATGCCGCCGTACTCGTCCAGCAGCAGAGAATAGCGGCAGCACCCTCGGGCGAGGGTGGACAGATCGGTGGGCAGCAGCGCTTCGAGTGCCGTGCGCGCCGTTGCGCCCCGCACGGTGATCTGTCCCATATGTGAGACATCGAACAGTGCGGCGGCATCGCGGCAGTGCAAGTGTTCGGCGCGGATGCCAGCCGGGTAGTGCAACGGTAGCGACCAGCCAGCGAAAGCCGTCATGCGGGCATCGAGTGCGCGGTGTAGCTCGGCCAGTGGCGTCGGGCGCAATGCGGGAACCGACGGTCGGGCGGGGAGGGCTGCGCTGGGGGTGGCTGGTGCCACTGGGAGTGGGATGCCGCGGGCGGGGGCAGCGCTCATTGAGGTCTCCGGTCAGCGGCGGGCTCCGGTGTCGCACGCTGGTTGTGCGACGCTGGCAGCCCCTCTGTTGCTGAACCTGAGAGATTCACCCAGTGCGGTTTGGCGCTGGGTTTGCCCCTTCGGTGGGCTCTTGTGGAGCCACTTTCCAGAGTGTCCCCGTCGAATGGTACGGGAGCCTGAGAGTTTCCGGGGCGGTTGCTCCTTCGGCGGCAGTTTGGCGGTGTCACCGCCCCTGCGCTCTCCCATCCGATGGATTGGACGAGGGCTATTATGGCAGACTTTGCAGTTGCTGTGCGACCGTCGGCGGAGGAGATTTTCCAGTTGCGAAGCTGGTGACCGCGAGCGTGGGCGATGCCCTCAGAGATCTAACAGCACTCTGCCCAAGCGCCGTTGCAGGGGTGGCAGGGCGCTCGCCAGCCGTATCGGCACGGTCAACAGCCCACGCCGCCACGCCGAGGAAGCGGTGGCAGTTTTTCTGGCGCGCTCGCTCATCGCGATGGTTTGCGTGCCATGTGGATGGCGCGCCGCCTGATAGCCGTCCAGATCATCCTCGACTATGCACCGAGCCAGCTCGGCGGCATCGGCGATGCCCAGATTCATGCCGCGCCCACCGACCGGCGAGTGGCAGTGGGCGGCATCGCCAGCGAGAAAAACGCGGCCCTGTCGGTAGTGCGTCGCCTGCCGTACAGCGATGTGGAAGCTGGCCTGTCGGCGGATGTGGCTGACCGGCATCGGCACGGGCAGGGTGGCCAAGGCATCTTCAGTATTGGAGATGACGCGAAAGCGTGTGGCCTCCAGCGGCACGACGACGACGACGCGTCCAGCGCTGCACAGGTAGAGGCAAAAACACTCTGGGGAGGGCCAATCGGGGCAGTCGACATCGGCGATTGCCCATTTTTCTGGCAGATCGATGCCGTCGAAGGCGATGCCCAGCGCCTGTCGCACCACGCTCCCCGCGCCGTCGGCACCGATCACATAGTCATAGTCGTCGGGGCTGCCATCGACGGTGACTTGGACTTTATCCTCCGTTTGCGTGATGGCCTCCAGTGTCGCGCCATAGCGCACGGAGCCGCCATGGCGGGTGAAGGCCTCGCACAGGTGCGTCTCGGTGCGGTCTTGCGCCAGCGCGAAGAGGCGGTTGTTGGGGTCGCTCTCCAGGTTCAGTGCGATGCGGGCAATGAGGGCATCGTCTAGGTGGAGGCGCACGCCGCCTATGGCGACGGCCTCATTGCGGATGGCTTCACTCACGCCCGAGGGCTGTAGCAGGCGCATGGTGCGGGGCAGGATACCGACAGCGCGGGAGAGACCGGAGGGCGTGGCGCGTTTCTCCACCACCTCGGGCACGATACCGCGGCGGGCCAGTTCCAGCGCGGCGGTCAGACCGGTCGGCCCGGCCCCGACGATGAGAATGCGGTGGTGGGGCATAGCGTGAGGTCTACTCCCAAGCGGGTGCTACGATGTTTAGTGTGCCATTTTAGAGAACAGATAGATGGTGATCACACCAGCGCAGATCAGGGCGATACCGAACAGAGCTGGGCCGTCCGGGTACTGCTTGAAGACTGCCGCCCCGACGAGAGTAATCAGAGCGATGCCAGCGCCAGCCCAGATGGCGTAGGCGACGCCGACCGGAATGGTTTTCAACGACAGGGCAAAAAAATACAACGACAGGGCGTAACTGAACATCGTCAGCGCACTGGGCCGCCACAGCGTAAAGCCTTCTGAGGCCTTGAGCGCGCTGGTGCCGATGACTTCGGTGACGATGGCTAGGGTGAGGTAGAGGTATGGCATGGGGGGGCGTGTGGTTCTGGTCGGTCATCAATGTGTTGATAAGGTCAGGATCATTTCTGTTGATACTTGGCGGGCTCCACGTTTTGTATCCTTAAAACCACCTAAAGTGCTTAATTCCGCATGATCCGGTGTTGTCGTTGCTACATTCCTAAAGTATTTTTCAGACAAGGAAATCACCTGGTCACCTGATAACCCATTGCTACACTCTTTTCTTGGAAACGTCATCACCACTTTACAACCTTTGGAAGATAAAATATCTAATATAGATTCTAAAGCTTTACTTGATTGCGAGCGGAGACTATATTCTGATCTAGGCCTCTCTAGCTGAGGAGGATAGCGCCCAACGCCAGAAACTTTACTGCAACGTCCTTGAGCAATTGTTTCTAACACATGATAGAATCTGCTATATTGCACTTCGGAATATGGAGGATCAATAAACACTAGGTCGCCACGCCTTACTTCCTTGGCAAAATCATTTGCATTTGACACCAAAGCACCCCCTCTTTTTTGTGCTTTTCTTTGGGAGAAATTTATTAGAGTATTTTTTAAAATAATAAGAATATCATTCTCCCATGCTCGCCGAACAAATTTAGATGCTTTTTTATATGGATTCAATGGCTGTGCCGTATGGCCAGGGGCGGCAGCACACTTACTTGCAGCCACAATGAGAGCTGCGATACCCATCGTGTAATCGGGCTGACGTTGAGGAGCGGTTTCCAATGCCACATCTAAAGTCAATGCTTGTTGTGGGCTAAAATAATGACCCCCATATGCTTTGGTTATATAGCCGCGTGATTGCGCACAAGACATTCGTGCTTGTTCTGCGTACTCCTTGAAACAGTGATTTTCCTTATATTCCATGTTCCGGAATTTTCGCTTGATCCTTTTGGAATTAATACGACTCAGCCATTGGTCAAATATACTTGGCTCGACAGTGTCGGTTCGATTTATTATGGCATTAGAAAGCATAGTGGAATACTTCTGTAGATCAACCGCTACAACAGGCAGAGAACTGTGCTCTGCCATGTAATGGGATACAGATCCAGATCCACAAAATAGGTCAACGAATCTTTTTCTCCCTTCGCATTCTTTCTTTAATAATTTTCCAAGACCATTTGCAAGCATATTTTGTTTTGAGCCCATATATTTTATAGTCACGATTCAGGCCCATCATCTGGCATGAGTAGCCAGAGCGCAATTCTTTCACATCCCAGTGCCGCTATTTTTTGTATAGACGTCCATTTTCTCGCATCATCTCCCCCATCCCCATCATCGAAATAACTTGTTATAGGAATGTATAAATCAGCATACCTTTCGATCTCTCCTGAGTCTTCCCACAGAGCCCTTTTCTCACCAAACAATTCTGCCACTTCGTGTACTACTGATTTAGCATTCTGAGAGTCTCCGATCCTGTCCTTGCAGGCATCCGATGCGATCTGGAGCAATAAGGCGCCTCTGCTTATAGCGCATTGCACATAATGCGGTGCCACTTTGGAAAAATCCTCTCCCATTAATATATCCTCTTGCAGAGCCCAAAATTGAATACTTTTACCATCTTCACTATCTGGTCCTCTTGTTATCCATTCTATCCCTCCCTGATCAATTCCATGATCTTGCAGTGCGGATTCAATTTTCAGCTTATAGCGTGCTAAATGTGATCTGGACACATATCTTTTTAGGCTTCGTAAAATTTCAGAAATCAAGATTAATTTTATTGCTATGTCTGGAGACATTGTGGCCCAAAATGTCTTTGCAAATTCATATTTATCGTCGATTGATTCTGCCGTATTTTCACCCTTAATAATAGATTGAGCTTGATAACTCACATGATTTCTGTAGAACTTTGTTTTATCGCTGAATGCAGATTCTCTGCCGAGTTGCTGTTTTAGTTTTTGAATAACTTTGGAAACTGCTTCATCGCCGACCATGCCATCTGTTACGTCCTTAATAAATTCCAGTATATTGAAGCCGAATACATTGTCAATCCAACTTTCTGCAGGCATTTTATTGTGCATTTCCCATATTATTTCATGCGGCCCTTTTGCCCCTGACAATTGTTCTCTCTCACCCTTATACTGGCTTTCTTTCAGAACATATGCAATGCTGCCTTCTAGATAGATTCCGTTGCAGCATAATAGGGATTTAGCTGCTCTCAACTGTGCGTAATAAGCCAGATGGAAGGCTATTATATGCCTGCCATGGAGGTGGCTCATAAGTGCCATACCCAAATATTCCCACCCATCTAGCCCATGCGCTATCGCGCTAGCCAAAAAATGTGTATTTTTAGGTGAACTATTACTTGGGTTTAGGGTGGAAAAATTGAAATCTTCAATCTGAATTTCCGCGGCAGCCCCTGCGACACTGGCAGTGGATGCACGGTCAAATACTCCCATCATTTCTTCCGTGTTTCTGCGCTGCCCCTGGGAACTCATAATAGATTTTAGGGTTGGATTCCATGTTTTTCCGATATAATGCTTGCTATATTTGAAATTTCCGTATTGCTGCCCTGATCCTGTATATGCTTGATCAGCCCTTCTCGTATGATTTTGTATCCGGCGGATCCTCGCAAGGCTTGTTTTTGGATCCGGGTGATAGAATCTGCAGGTAATTGCTGCACTGCTTCATGCTTGAAAGTGTTCCAATTATAACTGGAAAGATGTTTAGACAAGTTGTCCATGAAATCTAGTGCTGAATTTTCATCTGTCGGATCCCTGACCATGCTTTTTTGAAGACACATATCTATTTTTTTGTGCAATTCATTGTGTGCCTCTGAGGGCTCCTCTTGCTGTCCTGTTGGGGGTGGCAACTTGAAAGCGTCGTGCAATTGTTTGGCATTGTTGGAAGATTCACTTGCCCAAGTAAAAAGCATGTCATTCCATAAATTTAACAAACCTCGCATGCCAACATCTTGGTTTAGAAGACAAAATTTGCTATTGAAGGACTCACTATTATTCAGATGGTGCCGTAGCATATTCCCCATTGTTATCAAAAGAGCTACTTGCTGACTAATAGGCCAAGCCCATGGATCGTTGTTTTCGTTGTCGGAATTAAGGTTTTTAGCATAGTATAAACCACCAATTTTACTTGTGGATTTTTTCATGAAAGTACTATATAGTGACCGCACCCAAGCTGCTTGTGATACTTGGGTTCCAGCCTCCTGCCCCAAGGATTCTCCAAGCATATTTATACGATGCTGCCACGGGCTCTTGGGGTGCCCCCACAGCAGGTCGATAATCTCGCGTGCCCTGATCTCCCTGTATGCCTGCACCTTGTGGGCATCTGGGCCGCTTTCCAGCCATGTTGCTTGCCTCAACAATGGGTATAAATCATAAGCCAAACTTGTATTTATTTTTTTGGGGCGTATGTTAATTGTGTAAAACAGATAGGCTTGCTTTGCGCGGCTAAGGCCGTGGAATGCGATAACTGGCAACTCATATTTTTCATATTTGCCCTCCTCAGTGGTTTCTTCGAATGCAGCAAGCCTGTGTTGCCCATCAATGACTTCGATTGGGTGTAGTGCTGTAGGCTCCCAATTCTTGTTAAATCCGTTTGGTAGTTTGATCTCAAATCTTGAATTCCCATTATCTTCGATTTTTACTGCATCCTTTCTCAATATTCTTGTATCTTCACTCTTGACGATATTTACTATAATGGCAGGCAACCATCCGGGATTACGCAGGCTTATATCTTCCTTTTCCTGTGCGGTTTTTGTGACAGTGTCCATCGGGTACCCATAGCGCACATACTGAGCAATCTTTTTAGATCTCCCTATATCTAGCCTTCGTTGTATATTGTCATCCTGACTAGCACTCTCTCTCCCTTGAGTGCTACGTTGATGTACAGCGCTTAATCGCTTCAGATCTAAAACATTCATGCTGAAAGCATAGAAATGCCTCTCCATCTCCTGTGAGTCAGGTATTTCCTCCCACTCCTGCATCCATTGTTCAATGCGAATAGCCGGTATGGTTTTGCGATTTTTGTCTTTAGCCATCACCCCGCCGCCTTGCGCTGGCCCTCGCTGTCCGCCGCCGCCTCGCCAGCACCTTCCCGCGCTTTCACCATGTCCAGCGCCACATCGACGATCATGTCTTCCTGTCCGCCGACCATACGGCGGCGTCCCAGCTCGACGAGGATGTCCCGCGTCTCCAACTCGTAGCGCTCCGCCGCCCGCTCGGCGTGACGCAGGAAGCTGGAATAGACCCCGGCGTAGCCCAAGGACAGCGTCTCGCGGTCCACCCGCACCGGGCGATCTTGCAGTGGTCGCACCAAGTCGTCGGCGGCATCCATCAGTGGATACAATTCGCAGCCGTGGTTCCAGCCCATGCGCTCCACTGCTGCGATGAATACCTCCAGTGGCGCATTGCCAGCACCGGCACCCATGCCGGCCAGCGAGGCGTCCACCCGGTTGGCACCGTTTTGCACCGCCACCACTGAATTGGCCACGCCCAAGGCCAAGTTGTGGTGCGCGTGGATGCCGCGTTCGGTCTCGGGCTTGAGCGCGGCGTCGAAAGCGCGGAAGCGCGCCTCGGTGTCGTCCATGTTCAGCGCCCCGCCGCTGTCTACGACATAGACGCACTGCGCCCCGTAGCTCTCCATCAGAGCGGCTTGTTCGGCCAGCGCCTCGGGCCCGCTCATATGCGACATCATCAGAAAGCCGACAGTGTCCATGCCCAGCTCGCGGGCGTATTCGATGTGCTGGCGCGAGACATCGGCCTCGGTGCAGTGCGTCGCCACGCGCACCGAACGCACCCCCAAGTCCCACGCCCATTTCAAGTCTCCCTTGACGGCGATACCGGGCAGGATCAGCGTCGTCAGCCGTGCGTGCTCCAGCACATCGGCCACCGCCGCGATCCACTCTTTGTCGGTGTGTGCGCCGAAGCCGTAGTTGAAGCTGGAGCCAGCCAAGCCGTCGCCGTGCGCCACTTCCAGCGCATCCACCCGCGCCGCGTCGAGTGCCCGTGCGATCTTCTGCACATGCTCGATGCCATACATATGGCGGATGGCATGCATGCCGTCGCGCAACGTCACATCCTGAATGAACAGCTTGGCACCGTCCTCGGTGATGGCCTTGGCCCGCTTGATTTCGCTCATTGCTCTATCCCCGTCATTGCCTGTACTCTGCTGCCTCTCAGGCCGCCTGATCTAAGTCGGCACCGAACTTCAGTTGCGCCAGCCGCTCGCCAGTGCCCAGCGCCGCTGAGGTCATGATGTCCAAGTTGCCAGCGTAGGCGGGCAGGTAGTGCCCCGCACCCTCGACTTCGAGAAAGATCGAGCTGCGCACGCCGCTGACATCGCCGTGTCCGGGGATGTGCAGTGGGCTGTCAGTACCGTGGTGCTCGAACTGTACGTGTTGTTTCAGGCGGTAGCCCGGCACATAGCTCTGCACGGCGGCGACCATCGTGTCGATGGACTCACGCAAGGCATCCTCGTCGGCTTCGTCGCTCAGCGTGAACACGGTATTGCGCATCAGCAAGGGCGGCTCGGCCGGGTTCAAGATGATGATGGCCTTGCCGCGTTCGGCACCGCCCACCTGCTCGATGCCACGCGCCGTGGTCTGGGTGAATTCATCGATGTTGGCGCGCGTGCCCGGCCCGGCTGAACGCGACGACACCGAGGACACGATCTCAGCGTAGCGCACCGGGGCGATGCGGTTCACCGCCGCCACCATCGGGATGGTCGCTTGGCCGCCGCAGGTGACCAGATTGACGTTGTCTTTATCGAGGTGTTCTTCCAGATTGACCACCGGCACGGCGTAGGGGCCGATGGCCGCTGGTGTCAGATCGATCATCTGCTTGCCGTGCTTGCGCAAGACCTCCCAGTTGTGGCGGTGCGCGCTGGCAGAGGTGGCATCGAAGACGATGCGAATGTCTTGGAAGCCGGGCATTTTGAGCAGCCCCTCGACACCCTCATGGGTGGTGGCAACCCCCAGTTTGCGAGCGCGGGCGAGGCCGTCTGAGTCGGGGTCGATGCCGACCAGGCATCCCATCTCCAGCGGCCCGGTGCCGTGCAGAATCTTGATCATCAGATCGGTGCCGATATTGCCGGAGCCGATTACGGCCACACTGACGCTCATTGCTATCTCCACGCACGGCGCGGCTCGCGCCGCAATTCATAGAGAAACATAGCACAGACACCGTGTTTGGGCAAGCGAGAGAGGCCTCCCGAAGATGCCGTTTCGGCTGTTATGCCGCGCTGTTCAGGAGCTGAGTGGCACCCATCACGCTAGCTGTCATCGGAGCAGCGTCGCCCTGACCCCGCAGTGCGCTCGATGAAATGAACCATGTATTGTGCGATGGTGGCGCTTTGCTCTTCGACGGCAAAGTGACCCGCATCGAGCAGGTGGAGCTCCGCATTCGGGACATCTCTCAGGTAGGCACTGGCACCGGCGTGAATAAATGCGGGATCGTGTCGCCCCCAGACGATGAGTGTGGGGGGCTGTTGCTCGCGCAGAAAGGCTTGCCAGCTCGGGTACGCGTCGATATTGGTCTGATAGTCCTGCAATAATTGCACCTGGATCATCCGGTCTGCAGGCTGTGGCATTAAAGCGATATCGTGGATCCAGGCATCGGGGCTCATGCGGGTCGATTTATCCCCCGGCACATCGCGCAGGTATTGCTTCAATTTGACGGCTTCATCGCTGACAAACCCGCTCAGTTTGGCGACGTGTGCGGGGGAGCGATCTCTATTGGCACGGCGAAAAAATGCTTGGCGTGCGGGTGTGAGTCCATCGAGGTATGCGTTGGCGTTTTGCACGATTAATCCACACAGACGGTCGGGATTGGCCATGGCGACGCGAAAGCCCACCGGCGCCCCGAAGTCCTGCATATAGAGAAAGTAATTTTTCAGGCCGAGCTCGGCGATAAACGCAGCTAGGTATTCCGCGAGCAGATCGAAACTATAGCTCACATCGGTGGGATGATCGCTAAAGCCAGAGCCCAGATAGTCGGGAGCGATCACATGGTAGTGCCCGGAAAGGAGTGGGATGAGCTCGCGATAAGTGTGCGACGAAGACGGATAACCATGCAGTAAGAGTACGGTCGGATGCGCTGGGTCGCCAGCCTCTCGATAGAAGATATTGTGTCCCCGAACATCGACGTTTCGATAGTAGGTCTTGGCGGGCCAAATGGCCGCATGTGGCTCCGCTGTACTCGGCGATTTCGTATACACCGTCGCATAGTCAGCACAGGAACTCAACAACACAACGAGCGACACCAACCCAAGCTGGATTATGTTGTTACAACTTTTATGCTTGAGCAAAGTCATTGTTTTTAGCCCCATGTGCACGGTGTGTCGACAGCACGGTGGCGGCATCCCCGTTAGCCATTTCAATGGACGCTTAGGAAAAGGAGATCTCGGGTGCCGCCTGCATCCACTCAGCGCTGGCCAAACCCTTGATGGCACCGGAATCCGTTGGGTTTTTTGCCGCCGCCGCCAAGCCTGCCGAAGCCTGATTGCGTGCCTAGATGACATTTTCCAGAGTCTCCTGTTCGTGGGACAAGTCGCCCTTGGCCGTCTCCACCAGATTGGGGATGAGATCGTAGCGCCGCTTGGACTGTACTTCGATCTGGCCAAAGCCATTTGTGATGTGATTGATCAACAAAACCAGCTTGTTGCAGCTGGCGATCACCCAGAGAATCGCGCCTGACGGCCACACTGATGCTCATTGCTACCTCCACGCACTGTGCAGCTCGCGCCGCAACCCAGCGGCAACATAGCACAAATGCCGTGCTTGGGCAAGCGCTCCCGCAGACACCGTTATCGCCCGCCATGCCGCGCTATTCGGATGCCTATATCGCACGCCACAGCCCGACCCTGCACCAGCCGGCACGGGTGGCAGCTGGCGGCACTGTGGCTGGTTTTGCGGCTCGAGCTACTGGCTGGCCGCTAAGGGGCCGCCATCAGTCGCCCGCCGTCCCTCAGGCGGGAGCGCCTGCGGTGTTGTCCAGTGCCTTGACGGCCTGAGCGATCGAGTTCGGCAAGGGGCAATTGAGGGCGGTGGCGAAAGCGTACAGCAGGGCGACTTCGTCACCGGCCAGCTGCGCGTCGGCGAGCGCGATAGTGGCGCAGGCATCTAGCACCTTTTCTTGCAGCTCTTGAGGCAATTCGCGAAGATCTCGTATGGCATGGCTCAGGCGCAGGTAGTCGGGATCCGGACTATCATCCAGCTCCTCTTGGATGTCAAGTGCTTGGCACCCCTGCGCAAAAGCCTGTCGCGCCAACGTCGTCTGCATTTTATCCATCGCCGTCTTTGACCGCATTCCAGCACCATTTCCTGGCCCCGTCGGGGGCATGTCGCCACCATGGTTGGCCAGCGTCGACAACAGTGTGACAATGCTTTTAGTGGCCGTGGCGAGCGTTCGGTTTGGGGAACTGTCAGCACGTGGTGTCAGCCCCTGTAGCACGATTTGATGCAACACCCACTCGAACAGTGTGATCTGCAGATCAGATTCGCTCAGCGCTACCAAATATTCTGAAAAGCGTTGATGTGCTGGCATCGGCAGTTTTTTCAGCGCACTCAGGGCTTCTTCAACCAAGACGATGCGTTGCAGGGGGTTGATGTTTGCCAGCAGGGGGTACAGCTGGCGCACTGACTCGGCGATACCGACGTCCGCTTCTTCTTCAATGCCTTGCAGTTGGCGCGTACGCATGCCTTCGTCTGCATCCAGCACCATGGCGTAGATCAGCCCGCGAGCCATTTTTGCATCGCGGGCGGCTGCCCGCAGCTCCATGGCGATGCCATCGATTAGCGCCATGATGTTGTAGCCACTCTGGTAGAGATCGTGATCAATTGTTTAAGACGGCCTATTACCGCTCCTCAGGTTGATAGTCTGTGAAAATAGCACAGCTGTCGCTTGTTGGCAAGTGGTGTGGGCTGACAGCATGGCCGCATCTCCTGCTAGGCACCTGCCGCCACTTGGTAGATCTGATTTGGCGATAGCGGGTGTTCAGCGATGTCGTCGAAGCCGCGACCGCCGCCGGAATAGCTGTCCTCGCAGATCACGAGGCCGTCCTCATCGAAATCCCAGACGATCAGCAAGCGTTGCTCGTAGAGGTAGAGAGCCCCGAGAGCTGGCACTTTGATGCCCATCATGTCGAGCACACTGCCCGGGTATGCCATCTTCATCTCGCCCTCAGTGGTCAGGCTGTCGCGCCCGACAGCCATGCGTTCCACGGCGTGTTCGATGTGGTTGCAGCCAGAGCTGACGATGCCTTGATAGTAGGCGGCGACGCCGTCTTTGCCTTGCGGGCTATTGGCAGCGGTGGCCTCGGTGTCGCCGTAGACGGCGTAGCTGTGATAGTGCGCGCACGGCGACACCGTGGTCATCAGCGCCTCGAAGTCGGCTTTGGCTTCGGCTTTGGAGTGTGCGATCACCGTCTCCAAGATTTGGCGGCGGCGCGGGTCGCGCTCATCGGCGAGTTGTCGCTCGGCCAGCGCCCAATTCTTGCGGGGATCAATCACATGGTCCACAGTATTTTCCTGGCGTTTTTGCCATCTCAATGGTCTTCTATTCGGCGGGAGCATGCACTTGCCCACCTGCCCCTATTGCTTGGCTTCGTGTCGAGTCGCGCCAGTTGTAGCTTAGTAAATTCGCCCGGCAGTGATGAAGCGACTGACACGCTCGCACCAGACCACGACTGCAGCGTAGTCACCAACATCAATGCCCTGTGGCAGGGGATAGGAGAAGTCTACAAAGTGTTTGACGAGGGAGACCTGCACCGCCTGCGCCTTGATGCGGCGAAACTGTGCTTCATCCACAACATAGCGGGGGGATAGATAGATCCGCATATCTGGTCCCCATGAGAGATTCCCATCCAAGACCAGTCGGTCGGCGCTGATGTACAGCTGACCCTCTCCCCAGTGGGTGTCGTCTGAGCCGGGGAGGTCGCGACGGAAGACCACTTGATAGTGTGCGCTGGCGATGTGCTCCTCCCGCGTCAGCGGCGCGGGCGGTGGCACGACATCGGCAGGTGCAATAAAAGTAGGTTGTAGCGGGAAGTAGTAGCTGAGAGCTAAGCCAGTTAACAGCCCGATTGCTGCCGAGGCCACACCGAACAAGGCAGGGTTCGCCTTGGCGAAATCGCGTGCACAGATTATCGCCGACATTGAGGCACCACCTCACAGCAGAGTGCCAAGACTAGGGTCGCACACTGTACCATAAATATGGTTTTCCCAAGCGATGCACGGAGTGGCGGCATGCCGGTCAACAGCAATTTACGCCTCAATATGACGGGTTCCGAGCGCGATCCAGAGGCACGTGCGCAGCGCTACCAGAGCGCCATGGAGATGGCAGCCTACGCCGACCAGAACGGCTTTGCCAGCGTCAATCTAGAAGAACACCACGTGGCGACCAACGGTTGGTTGCCATCGCCGCTGACGATGGCCGCCGCCGTCGCGGTGCGCACCGAGCGCACCAATATCAACATCATGGCATTGTTGGTCTCGCTCTATGATCCGGTGCGATTGGCTGAAGATATCGCTGTGGTAGATTTGCTCAGCCGGGGGCGGCTGAGTTTCATCGCTGGCATGGGTTATCGCGAAGTGGAGTATCACATCGCCAACAAGCCTTTCGCCGAGCGCGGGGCATGGATGGATCATGTGTTGGAGACGCTGCTCGCAGCGTGGGGGGATGCGCCTTTCGATTACAAGGGGCAGACTATTGACGTGACGCCAAAGCCTTATACCCGACCGCATCCGATGTTCTTGGTGGGGGGGATGAGCAAGCCTGCCGCCCGCCGTGCCGCCCGCCTCGGCCTGCCTTTCGCGCCGCCAGTCGCCATGCCGGAGCTGGAGGCCTATTACTACGAGCAGCTGGCGGCGCACGGTCAAGAGGGCGGCTTCGTGTTCTCGCCGCCCGAGGATTTCTCGGTGTGGTTCGTCGACGAGGATCCAGATCGCGCATGGGCCGAACTCGGCCACCACTTCATGAACGAGGTGGTGGAGTACAGCAGCTGGGCGCGGGCAGGCGTCCAGCGTCCGCTGTCGCTCGGCGGCGATACCGTCGAGGCCTTGCGCGAGGAGAAGCGCTACGAGATCCTCACACCGCAGGAGTGCCTGCGGCGTCACCGCGAGCGCCCCGAGCTCTTCGTCGCCCTCCATCCGCTGGTTGGTGGCATGCCCTTAGAGCGTGGCTGGCAGTGCCTGCGGCTCTACACCGAGCAGGTGTTGCAGCCCTTGCTGGCCGAGCGCGGGGTCTGAGGTGGCTGCCACCATGGCCGTGCAATGCAATTTGCGCATCAATATGACCGGGGCGGTGAGCGATCCCGAGCTGCGCTCAGAGCGTTACCGGGCCGCTGTCGAGATGGCGGTCTACGCCGACCGGCATGGCATCCCCAGCATCAATCTGGAGGAGCACCATGTGACGGCGAGCGGCTGGCTACCCTCGCCGTTGACAATGGCCGCCGCCATTGCGGTGCGCACCGAGCGCATTCGCATCAGCATCATGGCACTGCTGGCACCGCTCTACGACCCAGTGCGGGTCGCCGAGGACATTGCCGTGGTGGATCTGCTCAGCCGGGGGCGCTTGGCGGTCATCGCTGGCATGGGCTACCGAGAGCTGGAATACCATATCGCCAACAAGCCCTTTGTCGGCCGCGGCGCGTGGATGGACCATGTGTTGGAGACCTTGCTCGCCGCTTGGGGCGATGCGCCCTTCGACTACAAGGGCCAGACCATCAATGTGACGCCCAAGCCCTACACCCGACCGCACCCGCTGTTCATGGTGGCTGGCATGAGCAGACCTGCCGCCCGTCGTGCCGCCCGTTTCGGCCTGCCCTTCGCGCCACCGAAAATCCTACCGGAGCTGGATAGCTACTACTACGAGCAGCTGAGCGAGCACGGCCAAGAGGGCTTTGTCTACGCGCCGTCCGGTGATGTTTCCTTCCTCTTTGTGCACGAGGATCCCGAGCGCGCTTGGGACGAGCTCGGCCAGTATTTGTTGCATGAGGTGACGGAGTACAGCAGCTGGGGTGCCGCCGCGAACACCCGACGACCACTGGCGATGAGCGCCGATTCCATCGCGGCGGTGCGTGCGGAGGGGCACTACGAGATCTTGTCGCCGCAAGCCTGCCTGCAACGCCACCGCGAGCGCCCGCGCCAGTTGTTTTGTCTGCACCCGTTGGTCGGCGGCATGCCCTTGGAGCAGGGCTGGGAGTGCCTGCGGCTCTATGTGAAGCAGGTCATCACGCCCTTGCTGGCTGCCGCCGAGTAGCGTGGCTGGGGCGCGGCAGAGCCGCCCCGGAAAGCGCGTCTAGTCCGGTTGCTTGACCAAGCGTAGATAAGGCTTGATCGTCTTGAAGCCAGCAGGATATTTGGCCGTCGCCTCCTCGTCGCTGACCGAAGGCACGATGATCACATCGTCGCCGTCCTGCCAGTTTGCTGGCGTAGCGACTTGGTGCTTGGCCGTCAGCTGCATGGAGTTCAGCACCCGCAGGATTTCGTCGAAGTTGCGCCCGGTTGTCATCGGGTAGACCAGTATCAGCTTGATGCGCTTGTCCGGACCGATGATGAACACCGAGCGCACGGTGGCATTGTCGGCTGCCGTGCGTCCCTCGGAATCGCCTGTCTCGCTGGCCGGTAGCATGTGGTAGGCCTTGGCCACAGCCATGTCGGTGTCGGCGATGATCGGGAAGCTCACTTTGGCACCTTGGGTTTCCTCGATGTCATTGGCCCATGCTGTGTGGTTGTCCAGCGGGTCGACGCTGAGGCCGATGACCTTGCAATTGCAGCGGGTGAATTCTGGTACCAGGTGCGCCACATAACCGAGCTCGGTGGTGCACACCGGCGTGAAGTCCTTGGGATGTGAGAACAGGATGGCCCAACTGTCGCCAATCCACTGGTGAAACCGGATCTCACCCTGCGTGGTTTGGGCGCTGAAATCGGGTGCCGGATCGTTGATGCGCAACATATCTGTCATCGCCTCTCATCGTCGTTTGCCAGCCTCTCACTATAGCGCTAATCGTGGCGTGGGGCAATGGTCATTGCCATCTCCCATGCTAGTGGTATCATGCTGCCAGACGTGTTGCCCTTGGTTCTCTGCGCACCGATCGCTTGGTACTCGGGGGTTGGCCGCACACCGATCACAGCAGGGGGTAACACATGCCAGTACTCGCTGGACAGAAGGTTCTTATTACCGGTGCCACCGGCCAAGTTGCCGGCCCAGTTACCGTCTCATTGGCAGCTGCCAATGAGGTTTGGGCCACGGCTCGTTTTAAGGATGCTGACAAACGTCAGCAGCTGGAGGAGCGCGGTATCCGCTGCGAGCCCTCCGATTTTGATGCCGGGGATTTTTCCTCGCTGCCACAAGACTTCGACTATGTGTTAAATTTTGGGGTTGCCAAACCACCGGACTTCGACACTGCGTTGCGGGCCAATGGCGAGGGTGTCGGCCTGTTGATGCGCCATTGCCAGCGCGCCAAGGCATTCTTACATTGTTCGACCACTGGTGTCTACGAGGCTGCTGGTCACACCGAGTTCAGCGAGGACAGCCCGCTCGGCGACAACCATCGCGTCATGATGCCGACTTACAGCATCGCCAAGATCACAGCCGAGACGGTGGCCCGCTTCGCCGCCCGCGTCTATGAGTTGCCGACGATCATCGCCCGCCTCAACGCGCCCTATGGCAGCTCGGGTGGCTGGCCCTACTTCCACCTGCTGATGATGAAAGAAGGGGTGCCGATCCCGGTGCACACCACCACCCCGTCGCGCTACACGCTGTTTCACGAGGACGACATCTGCCGCACTGTGCCGGGGATGCTGGCGGCGGCCAGCGTGCCAGCCCCGACCATCAATTGGTGCGGGCAGGAACATGTGGCGATCCAAGAGTGGTGTGCCTATTTGGGCGAGCTGACGGGATTGGCACCGGCATTCGAGGAGACCGACCAGACCATTGACAGCGTGATGAGTTCCAACCAACGCATGCAGCAGCTGGTCGGGCCGGCGCAAGTGCCATGGCGCGACGGCATACGCCGTATGGTCGAGACGCTGCACCCAGACTGGTTGGTGGGCTAGCTGCCCCCGCATCGACCATATATCGCTTCTTGGTGGCGATCTCAGTGGCTGGCACTGTCGCGTGTATTGCCACCATCTAAAAAGGGGCAATTGTGATGAACACCGCTTCCCCCACGCCTCCCCGCATCTTCTACGGCTGGTGGATTGTCGCCACGGTGATGCTCAGCCAAGGCCTCAACATCGGCCTCCCCAGCTATGTCTTCGGCTTTGCCCTTGGCGGTCTGTTGCCGCTGTGGGGGGCGCTGATCGGCGAGTGCTACGGTAGCGAGTCCTTTGGCCAAGTCATGGGCTTGCAGAGCCCTTTACTATTACCACCCAATATCTTGGGGGCGCTGTTTGTGGCATGGTGCTTCGATAGCATGAGCAGCTACGATCTGGCCTGCAACACTTATCTGAAGATCAGCGCTGTGGTTGTAGTGCTGGTGCTACTGTTGCGTCTGCCGCATCGCCATAGCCCGCAGCAGAACTTCATCCCGCCAGCTAATGCTGTGGGGCATCACACCATACAGCGGACATAGCACTATGAATTCACACGCCTCTGCACACTTTTTCTACGGCTGGCGCATCGTCGCCACAGTCATGCTCACTCAGAGCTTTGCCGTCGGCTTGACCAGCTATGTCTTCGGCCTGTTTCAAGAGCCGCTGATCGTGGAGTTTGGCGTCTCGCGCAGCACCTTGTCGCTCGGCCTGATCGGCCAGATGTTCATCACCGCTGCCGTCGCGCCTTTCATCGGTCGCGTCCTTGATCGCAACCCGATCCGTATCGTTATGGTGCTGGGGGCTGCCAGCATGGGCCTGTCTTACATCGTCATGGGGTTGCTCTCGTGGCTCCCGGCCATCGGTCTGCTCTTCGTGTTGGGTTCCGCGGCGGGCATGCTGGGGCTGGGCCCCGTCCCCGCTTCCAAGCTGGTCTCCGCGTGGTTTGCTCGCATGCGTGGCCGCGCCTTCGGTCTGAGCGCCGTCGGCACCTCTATCGGCGGCTTCATCGCGCCGCCGCTGATCGCCGCTGCCATCATTGCTTGGGGTTGGCGCGGGGCGCTGATCGCCAGCGGTATTGTGCTGCTCGTGGTGGTGCCACCGACGATTTGGTGGGTTATCCATAACCAGCCCTCCGATATCGGTTTGCATGAGGACGGCGCAGACGAACCGCCGCCGCCCACCGGGCTGCCGCCGGGCGGCTGGACCTTCGCACGGCTCGCTCACGACTCCAATTTTTGGGTCATTGGCCTCGCCATCGGTACGATGATGGCGATGGCTGGCAGCACCATTCCCAATTTGGTGCCCATCGTCTCCGAGTTCGGCGTGGGGGCTCAGCGCGGGGCGCTGTTGATCTCCATCCTGTCGCTGTGCGGCATCGCTGGCAAGCTGGTGTTTGGCACCGTCTCCGACCGCATCGACAAGCGCTTGTTGATGTGGGCAGCCATTGCCATGCTGGCAATATTCCTGCTGATCCTAATGCGTGCGCCGGGCTTCGCTGGCCTGGTTGTCGGCGCGATGATTTTCGGTGCCGCCCTCGGCGGCCTGTTGCCGCTGTGGGGTGCGCTCCTCGCCGAGTGCTACGGTAGCGAGTCCCTCGGCCAAGTGATGGGTTTGCAGAGCGTGGTGCTGATGCCACCCAACCTGATCGGCATCTTCTTCGTGCCATGGTGCTATGACAGCACGGGCAGTTACCAACTCGCCTTCCAAAGCTACCTCTACCTGAGTGCCGCTGTCGCGGTGTTGCTGCTGTTTCTGCGCTTGCCGAGTCAGTACGCGCCAAGCGCAGCGGCCAGCTGAGCCCGAGCCCGGAGCTATTGATATGGACAGCGCTCTTTCGGCGGCTGCTCTGCGTACCCCCGATGAGCGTTTCGAGGGCTTGCCGGACTTCGATTACCGCCCCTGCTATCTCGAGCTGGCCGACCCGGATTTTGGCCCCCTGCGGATGCATTATGTGGACGCTGGCCCTGAGGATTCCCTGACCGTTTTGATGCTGCACGGAGAGCCCAGCTGGAGCTTCGCCTGGCGCAGGCAGCTGGCGGCGATATCGGCGGCTGGCTTCCGCGCCGTGGCACCCGACCACATCGGCTTCGGCCGCTCCGACAAATTGCGGCAGCGCTCAGACTACAGCTATCGGCGCCATATCGACTGGATACGCCAGTTCGTCTCGGCTTTGGATCTCAGCCGAGTGGTGTTGCTGTGTCAGGACTGGGGCGGTCCCATCGGCCTCAGCGTCTTGGCGGCGATGCCCGAGCGCTTCGCCGGTGTTATCGCCGCCAACACCCTGTTGCCCAACTGTGAGCCACCGCCTCGTGGCGTGGCGGACTGGCCTGGCGCGATGGTGCAGAACTGGGTCGATTTCGCGGCCAGTGCCGAGGATATGGCGGTGGCGAAGATCGTTGCCGGAGCCAGCGTCCAGCCTCTGTCAGAAGCGGTGATACGAGCCTATGCTGCGCCCTTCCCAGACGCTGCCTACAAGGCTGGGGCATTGGTCTTTCCCGGACTGATTCCGGTGCGTGAGGACATGCCGGGCACGGTGGAGAACCGTGCCGTATGGCGCGTGCTGGAGCGTTGGGAACGCCCCTTCATCACCGCCTTCAGCGATGGTGACCCAAGTACCAAGGCTTGGGAGGCGGTGTTCCGCGACCGGGTGCCCGGTGCGCAGGGGCAGCCCCATGTGGAGATAGCGGGTGCCGGTCACTTTGTTCAAGAAGAGCGTGGCCAAGCGTTGGCCGAGGTGGCCTTGGAGCTGTTGCGGCGGCTGTGAGCGCGGACACCGGATGGTGCTATGCTCGCGCTACACTAGTCCATTACAAGCCATTCACCGTGTTTGCCTAGGAGCTCCCTGTGATTGGGCACAGCAGGAGGCGCTTCCCCGTCACCGACCGCAAAAATGCGTTCTTGATCGCGGGCTTGGTAGCCGCGGTTGCCTTGGTGTGGACTCTTGCCATCATCTTTTTCGGTGCCCCGTCGCCGATACCGCATCCGGTGCGCATCTCCGTGCCTACGCTGGATCCCCCATCCCACGCGCTGGCAGTCGAGCAGCGCATCGCTGTCCTCGAGATTCCCTACGGCTTTCATCTCAGCCTCTACGCTTTGGATGTGCCGGGGGCACGCTCGTTGGCTCCCGGCCCTGAGGGCGTGGTCTTCGTCGGTTCCCGCAAAGAGGGCAATGTCTATGCCATGGTCGACGCCAACGGCGATTTCCGCGCCGAGCGCGTGCTGACCATCGCCACCGGTCTGCAGTCCCCCAACGGGGTGGCTTACCACGACGGCGCGCTCTATGTGGCAGAGATCTCCCGCATCCTGCGCTACGACGATATCGCCGCTCGCTTGGAAGACCCGCCAGAGCCGGTTGTCGTGCGCGACGACCTCCCCATTGATGGCCACCATGGTTGGAAGTTCATCCGCTTTGGCCCCGACGGCTATCTCTATGTGCCAGTCGGCGCGCCATGCAATGTCTGTCTGCGCGTGGATGACGAGCGCTTTGCCTCCATCCTACGCATGCGCCCCGACGGTAGCGATTTGTCGGTCTTCGCGCGCGGCGTGCGCAACACGGTGGGCTTCGACTGGAACCCGGATGACGATGTGCTTTGGTTTACCGACAACGGCCGCGACTTGTTGGGTGACACACTGCCGCCAGACGAATTGAATTCGGCACCCTTCGAGGGCTTGCATTTCGGCTTCCCGTTCTGCCATGGCCGCGCCATTGCCGATCCCAAATTCAGCCCGGCCATCGCCCGCTCCTGCGACAGCTTCGAGTTGCCGCGAGCCGAGCTGCAAGCGCATGCGGCCGCGCTCGGCATGCGCTTTTACAACGCCGATCAATTCCCCGAGCGCTACCGCGGCGGCATCTTCTTTGCACAGCACGGCTCGTGGAACAGCAGCGTGCCGGTCGGCTACCGTGTGTCCTTCATCCCGGTGCGCGATGGCTGCGCGCAAAGCCCGGAGATCTTTATCGAAGGTTGGTTGCGCGCTGGCGAGAAGACTTGGGGGCGCCCCGTCGATGTCGCTGTGTTGCCGGACGGCTCGCTACTGATCAGCGACGACGCCGCCGGGTTGGTTTATCGCGTCCATCACTCGGGCTAGGCTGCGAGCAGTTTCCCCCAGCTCGCCATGCATAATTTAGGGGCGAGTGGGGGTGATAGGGAGATTCTCCATGCGATTTTGGCAGGCCGTCACGTGGGTCGAGACCGAGCAGCTGCCCGGCATTGCCCGCTGCGCCGAGGAGCTGGGATTTTACGGCCTGATGGGCGGCGACCACGCCGTTTACCCCGAGACTATCGCCCCGGATTACCCCTATTCCGAGAACGGCTTGCCGCCGATGCGCCCGGAGGATGAGTATCCCGACCAGTGGGTGAGCATCGCGGCAATGGCGGCGGTGACGCGGCGCATCCGGTTGACGACCGGCGTCTATGTGTTGCCAGCGCGCAATCCACACGAGGTGGCGCGGGCCACCGCTACCTTGGCGATCCTGAGTGGGGGGCGCTTCGTCTTGGGTGTCGGGATCGGTTGGATGAAAGAGGAGTTCGAGATCTACGGCGTCGATTTTCACCGTCGCGGAAAACGCACAGACGAGATGATCGAAGTACTGCGCAAGCTGTGGCGCGGTGGCATGGTCGAGCACCACGGCGAGCATTTTGATTTCCCGCGGGTGCAGCTGAGCCCGGTGCCCGCTGAACCGCCGCCGATCTACATCGGCGGTGCCAGCGAGGCGGCCTTGCGCCGTGCGGCGCGGCTCGGAGACGGTTGGATCGGTGCTGGCAACACGCCCGCAGAGGTGCCTGGTCTGATGGCGCGGCTGGATGGTTGGCGCGAGGAGGCCGGTCGCGGCCAGCTGCCCTTCGACAGCATGATCGGTTTGCAGGCGGAGTTGACGCCGACGCTACTCGAGGAGATGGCTGGTCACGGCATGACCAGCACCGTGTGCTACCCATTCAGTTTTGCGCTGGGCAAGCGCTCGAGCCTAGACGATAAGAAGCGCCATCTGGAGCGCATCGCCGAGCAGCTGATCCGCCACTTCTAAAAGCGCCGCCGACATGCCGTGCGGCATTTGCACTGCCTCAGCTTTGCGCCGGTGGGCGTCGCCGTATCAGGCTGGCTGCGGTGTAGTGGGCGACGACGGTGCCGTCTTGCTTGAAGATCTCGATCCGCGTCCTGACGATGCCGCGGTCGGCCTTGCTTTGCGATGGCCGTTTGTCGCAGACCCAAGCGCGCACCCGGAGCTCGTCGTCGACGAAGACTGGCGCGATGAAGCGCACTTCATCCCAGCCCAAGCCAGCCAACACGGCGCGCCCGTTATCTGTGTTCTGCGACATCTTGTGGGCCAGTTTCAGCGCCAGTGCGATGGTGTGCATGCCCGAGGCGCACAGCGCACCCATCGCTGATTGAGCGGCGGCCTCCTCGTCGAGGTGGAAGGGCATGGGGTCGAATTCGGCGGCGAAGCGCTTGATCTCCTCGGCGCTGACCTTGTATGACTCCGTCGACTCTCGCGGTGGCCCGCCGACTGTGATGTCCTCGAAGTATTGCGGCATGGCTGCGCCTCAGCCCATCGCTACGGCATTGGCCGCCGCCGCCCGCCCGGCCATCCGCCCGAAGAAGGTGGCATCGCCCACCGACATGCCGCTGCCGTAGCCCTCGGAAGTGCGCGGCAGCCCCGCCGCCGTGCGACCGGCGGCGAAGAGGCTGGGGATGACCGTGCCAGTCGGGCTCAGCACCTCCCCGGTGGGCTGCACCTCCAGTCCCCCCAAGGTGAACATCAGGTAGCCGGGGCGGTCGCCCAGCTGATATTTGACATCCTGCGGGCTGTAGCTGATCAGCGCGTAGGGCGGCTTGTCGATCGGCTTGACCCAGTCCTCAGTCTTGTGAAACAGTGGATCTTTACCGCGGGCGGCATGTTCGTTGTAGTAGCTCACCGTGGCCTGCAGCGAGCCCGGTGGCAGACCCGACTCTTCCTCGACCTCGGCGATGGTGTCGCCGGTGCCAGCCATGCGCGTGCTCTCCATGTACATCGTCGGCTCGTAGTCTTCGTTCTGCACCAGCAAGTAGACCTCCTGCCCCCGCTGCAGGGCGGCGTAGTGGCCGAGGCGGGCGAGGTAGGCATCTTCGTTGATGAAGCGTTGTCCGTTGCCGTTGACGAGCAGGCCGTGTGTCAGCTTGGCTGGTGGATAGAAGGCGAAACTGAGGAAGCACTCGTTCATATTGATGGTGTTGCCACCAGCGGCCATGCCCATCTGGATGCCGTCGCCCATATCCCACTGGTTGCCGTACGGCACGCCGTAAGGCAGCACCTCGGGGGCGTAGCGCTCGATCATCTCTTGGTTCATGACGAAGCCGCCAGCCGTGAGGAGTACCGCACGGCTGGCGATGATGCTGCGCTCGGCCCCGTCGATCTTCGCCACCACCCCGCGCACCCGACCACTGTCGTCCTGCAACAGGGCGAGGACGCGGGCGTTGGGCTCCACGCGTGCGCCCTCGGCCACCACGGCGGCCATCAGTGCCTGCATGAACATGCGCCCGCCCTCGTCGCCCTCCTTGGATGGCACATGGCCGCGCGGCACCGGCTCGGCGATGCGGTTGAAGGGGTAGGCGCGCTCGTTGCCGGTGAACAGCAGCGACTCATCGCTCAGCGGCACCACCGTGCGCTCCAGGAAGGCGGCCCGCTTGTAGGGCACACCGAGGGATTCCACCCAGTCGAAGTGCTCGGCGGCCCCCTCGGCGTAGCGGCGGATGCGCTCTTCATCACCCTGTGGGCCGAAGCACTCCCGCAGATAGGCGATCATGTTCTCGGTGGAGTCTTCGAGGCCGATATCCTGTTGCAGACGGGTGCCGCCGCTGCCGCCCAAGTACATCTCACAGCTGGACATGGCGGTGGAGCCGCCGCCACCGGCAGCCCGCTCCAGCACCAGCACATCGGCTTCGGCGCGCCTGGCCTCCAGCGCGGCGGATGCACCGGCGCCACCATAGCCACAGATGACGACCTCGGCGCTCAGGTGGGGGCTATCGGCATCCTCGAAGCGGCGCACCCAAGGGTTGATGCTGGCTTTGGCCATGGGTGTTGCTTCAGTTGGGGGAGGGCGGGCAAGATGTTGGGGCTAATTATGGCATGTGGGAGAGGTTGTGCGGGGCTTCCCGATAGATTGTTCGAGATATGTAGCTGGCCGGATTCGATTGCCCGTCACTGCACACGATGTACGCCGACAAGCCGATGCGTGGGCACGGCTTGATGCAGGCCATCGCCCTTGAATTAGTCGAGAAGGTGCGGCAGAGCGTGACAATCGATTAGGCCTTGGGAGAAAATTTCCGAGCACAGATTCGCGTCATAGTAAAATGTATCCTCCGTCGGCATGGCTATCCATCTGATAAGCAAGAGCAGGCCACCCGCACTGTTTTAGAGCAAGCAGAAGTACTCTGTAGGGAGTGGGTGGATAGCTGATGGTGCCTAGCTTGGGGATCCTAATATAGCTAGCGCTGGGGAGCTAATGCGGCGATCCTGTCGGCAAAGAAAGGAATCCAGTCCTCCCGCCTTATCGAGTACTCATGGTTTAGGAATATGTTATCGCCCACGTGTATGATATCGGCTGCATTATTTCCTCCTGCTTCCTTGTTTATGTTTTCATCTGAGACAGTTAGATAGACCATATGATCCCGAAGCGCTAAGATAGCACCGCTGATACTGCCTTGGGCCGACATCGTTGCATTTTGTAATAACCCCTCCACTTCTATTTGCAAGAACTTCTCTATTGGAGATATCGTGGACATGCCCGTTCTCAGAGCGTTGAAATGCGCTGGATTGATAACATATGCGCATGCCATGTATGTTTCATATACTTGCAGCTGTGCAAAATATTCATTATATTTCATTTTATACACAGCAAGGTTGCCGATTATCTTCTGCACATCTCGTAAGTAGCAACCACCTTGAGATAATAAGTGTGTCAACAATTCGAGTGAGTCCCGATTTAAAATAAGTTGGCTTTCTGCAGCTAAACCCCTGACATGCCCCTCCGACATCGTTTTATTGGGTGCCAATATCCCTATGCTGTAGCTTATAAATTTCTGAAGATATTGATGAGCATTGACCTCTCCGTAAGTATTTTCTATTGTTTTTTCCAACATTTTTTTATTGACAGACAAAATGAAAATAATATTTTCTGCAGTAAAAATATGCTTCATCACTTCCAACATCTTCAATGTGTAGTTTGGCTTGCATCGATCTAGCTCGTCTACTATGATGACCAACTTGTTTTCTTTAATGTCATCTGCAACCTTTGTCATGCTTGGTGCAACTTCAGATAGCTGATTTTTGAATTCGGCGACGAACTCGATTCTGCCGACACTATTTTTTATATCTTGCTCTAATGCGGATTCTTCAGGTGCTTGTTGATAATCGTCGACCACGCCCTCTAAAACCCCTAAGCCAGCCACCCGCAGCCCTGTTTTCATGATTCTAGCCCATATAAGTTTTAAAAATGACGATTTGAATGGATTCTCCTGCCCAGCATCTGGATTTTGTGCCGCTATTATTTGGCTCGAAATAGTGATTAATGGATCCTCCATGTAATCTGTCTCATAGGCATCAAGATAGATATTTGCGACCTTATTGGCACTTAGTTTTTCTTGCAACATCTTCATGATAAATGTTTTGCCCGTGCCCCAATCGCCGTCCACGGCAATGACAGCGCCAGCTTTACTATCGATTTTGTCGATTAGCCCGCACAGTTCATTGGCCATAACTTCCCGTTCGAGTTTGTCGGCCTCGCACCATGTTGGCCCCTCTTCCTTCTCCCCCGGCATAATCTGCACACCTTCGTCAGTCATCTCGCTGCTCCCTTAATCTGCATGTGTTCGTACTCTACCGTGCCGCAGCCCAAGAGCCACAGCACACTCCCCACATTATGGGATCATGTCCCCAACCCATCCTACACCATACGATGTGCAGTAGTGGCCACCTAATGCACTGCATAGTCTGTTGGCCGAGGAGCGCGACATCACCGTGCCGTCCTGCGTCTTCCCAGACGGCAGCATCTTTGCTAAGAACAGCTTCCGCGTAGCTGGGCTTCGGTGAGTCGGAGCTTGCCCTCCACATGGCCGATGGGCTGATCCAGCCACTATCGGGTTTGGGGCGCAGCTATCTGAGGGCGGGTTTATAAGCGGATATCGAATTTCGCCATGACTTGGGCATGGCTGGGGATGATTTGCTTGCGGTGTTCCCGAGCGGAGGGATTCACGATGAAGTTTTCCCCGATTCGGATCAATTCGGCACCGACACCGGGGCCTTCCCGGCGTTTGATATCCGCATCAGTGTCCAGCAGATAACACATGAGGTTCCTCAACTCGCACAGCTCTTCATCGCGCACGAGCCGTTGGGTTTTAGGTGACCCCAAGAACTCGTCCACCCCGTCGGTTGTCTCGGTGCCGGTTTGCAGTCTGTTGAAGTGTTGGGGATCCACGATTTCAGCGCAGGCCAAATAGGCCAGTAGCCAGTTGATTAAGGAAGCGCTTCCCTGATGGAGGGCGAGGCGGATGGAGATGCGCACGACGATCAACTCCAATTGCCGCAAAGAGCACCGATGCATGAGGGCGAGCTTGGTCAGGAAGTCACAGGTATTGGAGGACAGCAGGTTGCCCGCGTCGCGATTGAGGTGATCGATGTATTGCTCGGTATCGGTCAAGCCGTGCTTCGGGTTGTCCCGCGTCGGCACCTTGATGCTGTATTTGATAAATTTTTGCAGATAGCCAGCCGAATCAATCTCCCCATAGCAATCGATGACGCTCTGTTCCAGTTGCTTTTTATGGATTGGCAACAGCAGGAACACATTTGGGACACGGAAGAAATTTTGGATCACCCTCAGCATCTCCATCGTGTAGCTGGTTGGGCAATGATCGAGTTCGTCCACCACGATCACCAAGGGCATGGGCTGTGCGGTGCCATCACCCATCGCCAAAGCGGCCAAAGCCTCCCGGAATTCTCCGGAGGAGGGGGCACCCTCCGCAGTGGATATCAGCTGATCGGCCATGGCGATCGGCGGCGGAGCCGGTGTGGGCTGCCCGCTGGTGTACTGCGGCCTGATCCGGAGAAAGGCCGCTTGGAACGCACGTCGTTTCTCGGCGTCCAAGCTGTCGGATCGGATGATTTTGCTGGTAATTGTGGCGAGAGGGTCGGTGGCATAGCCAGTGGTGCAGGTATCGACATAGACGGACAAGATGCCGAGCTCCGTCAGCTGTTCGCAGAGCATCTTGGCGAGGAAGCTCTTGCCAGTGCCCCGATGACCATTCAAGGAGACCACAAAACCCGGGCCGGATTGGTACAAGCTGATGAGCTGGCAGAGGACATCGACAAAAACCCCCCGGTCAAGGAGATCATGTTGTCGCCACATTTTGTCCTCGGGCATTGCTGGCCCCGGCCACAGATGGAGTGCCTCATTGTTCATCGTGCTTGCGCTCTCCTTAGCCTGTCATTGCTGCGTTTTGGCCATGCCTTGCCCGTCTTCCGGAGGTGTTGCGGGACGGTGGCGGGAGAGCTAGATTATCACAAGGGCTGGGGGGAGGTGGGAGATGCTGGGGTTGTGCTTGATGGACACGCCCTATGCCTACTAGGAGGGTAGTGGAGGTCGTCCGAACAATAGTTGGTCGAGCTGATCAACCACGCGAGGGTATTAAGCACTGTTCCCCAATCAAGGACATCTGCTTCTCTCCATTGGGCACCCTTGAGCTTGGCTTGTGGGTTCAAGCGCAGCTCAGTCATTTCCCATTACCCCGTGATTTCCCCTTTGTACTGCATCCCTGATGCCGCAGCTCACACCCCCTCATTATGGCATCATGTCCGTGCCATCCCACGTGCCCACTGGTGCCATGTCTATCCCCCGCATCCTGCACCAGACATGGAAGGACGACAGTCCGCCGGAACCGTTGCGCACATGGCAGCAGACTTGGCGCGATCACCATCCGGATTGGGATTACCGGCTGTGGACAGATGCCGACAACCGTGCCTTCCTCACCGAGCACTACCCGTGGTTCCTGCCCATTTTCGATGCCTATCCGGAGCCTGTGATGCGTGCCGACGCGGTGCGTTACTTCCTGCTACTGCACTTCGGCGGCCTCTATGTCGACCTGGACTTTGAATGCCTGCGACCCTTCGATGATGAGCTGCTCGCCCGCGGCTCGGTGCTGATCGGCCTCGAGCCTGCCGCGCATTCCGAACGGGACTTGGCCCGAGAGCGCGGGCTCTCGCGCATCCTGTGCAATGCGCTGATGGCCTCGGTGCCGGAGCACTCGTTCTGGCGCGCTGTCATCGCCGAGCTGCGCGCCCGCCGGGAAGAGGCCGTCCCGCTGGACGCCACTGGTCCCTTTATGCTCAGCGCTGCCTTCGAGCGCTATGAATCACACGGCGACATCGTGTTGCTGCCTGCGGAGTTACTCTACCCACTGACGGCGGAGGAGGTCGAATCGGGGCTGGCCGACTCGCTGCGCACCGAGCGCACCGCCCGCAGCTACGCATTGCACCACTGGCACGGCAGCTGGATACGACGCGGCCTCGTCGCCCGTTGTGGGCGCTGGCTGGTGTTGCATTCCAATGCCTCCATCAGCGGCGCGGCGCGGCAGCTCTACCCGTTGTTGCGCAGTGTCCGTCGCCGCCTCGTCGCCCTATTGCGCCGTCGCTCCGCCACTCCGTCGCCGCCACCGCGTGCGCCCTTTGCGCCGCTGCGAGCGCTCGGCGAGCAGGAGCTCGCGCAGCGTGTGCTGGTGGCGGTGCCGGTCAAGAACGCCGCCGCTTTCCTGCCCAATTTTTTTGCCAACTTGGCCGCGTTGGACTTCCCACACAGCCAGCTGTCATTGGCTTTTTTGGAGAGCGATAGCGACGATGGCAGCTGGGAGGCTCTCGAGGCGCGCCGTGGCGAGCTGGAGGCCGAGTACCACTCGCTCCAGCTGTTCCAAGAGCACTTTGGCTATCGCACTCACCGCTCCCGCAGCGACATCGCCGAGCAGCTGAGGCGCCGCTCCATCATGGCCTGTAGCCGCAACCGCCTCGTCCAGCAGGCGCTGGGTGATGAGGACTGGGTGCTGTGGTTCGATGTCGATGTGCAGTGGTGGCCGCCAAATGCGCTGCGCTGCCTGCTGGCTGAGGAGCGCGATATCATCGTGCCGCACTGCATCTTCCCCGACGGTGAGACTTTCGACAAGAATACTTTCCGCATCCAGCCAGGTTTCGGCGAGTCGGATTTTGCCCCCTACATCGTCGACGGGTTGATCCAGCCACCATCGGGTTTTGGTCGCAGCTATCTGGGCGAGCTGCGCGACGAGCGCTGCGCTGAGCTGGATGCCGTTGGCGGTACGATGCTACTGGTGCGTGCCGATCTACACCGCCGGGGCTTGGTTTTCCCTGAGCAGCCTTACCACCATTACATTGAGACCGAGGGTCTGTCGATGATGGCCCGCGACATGGGACACCGCTCCTACGGTCTGCCCGACTTGGAGATCATCCACCCGCGGCACTGAGCTGCTGATCAGGGGATTGCGAGTGAGAGTGGGTGCCCCCGCTAGAGCTCGGATGCAATCGACTGCTGTAGCGTGGAGATCGTTCACCCGCGGTACTGAGGGGATGGAGTGCCGTGGGGGTGCGGCAGCATTGCCAGCTCAGCTGCTTGGGCGCAGCTCGGGGTTGCGGTAGGGGAATTCGCTGTTGTTGAAGGGCAGCCAGTGCATGAAGCAATAGTGCCACCATCTCATTTTGATCAGCTCGGACTTGTTGCCCAGTTGGATGCACATCTGATTGTGTGCATGCTCATTGGCGGCGCGGAAGCCCGGTGGCTCCTCACGGTAGATGTTGTAGATCGCTGCACTCCATTTGCGTTCGCACTGCTTCCGCTCGGTGGCATCGCAGGCGACGACATCACTCGCCAGCATGGCGTAGCGCTGATACAGGGATTTGTGCAGGGCGCGCTTTCCCGGCAAGTCGATGATTACCGAGAGGGCGGCGATCAATGCGGTGGCCGCGCCGACCCACTTGTAAATCGATAGCCCCCACCAGACATTTCCCCCCGCATCAAATTCAGCAAAGACGGCGCTGCCGCTCATGAAGAACAGCAGCATAAGGCAACAGTGGAGGCGGTAGTAAAACAGATTCCAGCTGGAGTGATAGCGCATGGAGCGCTCGCAATCGGTCAGCAGGTCGCCCGCTGGTATCGTCAGGTCTGGTGCTTTGTGCGCGGTCATCGGGGTGCTCATTTCTTTCTTGGAGGTGGCGGGCGCTCTCGGGGCGGCACGGAGAATACTACTTCTTTGGTCAGAGGTCTCCCGCTCGGTGTTGATCGTGGGGTGCGTGTGGGTGGAGTAGCAGGCGGAGCAGGCGTTTTGCTAGGCTTCTTGCTCATGAGCTAATCTATTCATGCAATGTGTAGCGAATATAGCAAACTCCCGTGCGGCATGCAAGCATCAACCAGGGGCTGGCTCACGACGCTTTGAGATGGCACAAGCCCATCTGCCGCCGCAAGCGGGCGTCTTGTGATTACATCAGCTGTCGCGCCACACGCGCCGAGCTGTTATTTTCCAATGGTCGGAGTGGCGAGATTCGAACTCACGACCCCTGCCTCCCGAAGGCAGTGCTCTGCCAAGCTGAGCTACACTCCGATGGCCGCAATACGCCGAAATTATAGTGTAAGCTCGGTCGACCGCTGCCGTGCTGGGGCGTGGTGAGCCGCTATGCCAGCACCATCTGCGCCCGCCGCATCCTTGCTAGTATTAACCTCCCTGCGCCAAATGCCCGCAGCCATCCCGTCCACCGCACAGGTCGCAGCCATGACAGAGCCCATCGCTTTTATCGGTCTGGGGAACATCGGTGCCCCGATGTGCGCCAATCTCATCGGCGATCCCGATGGACGGCGCTACGACTGGCAGCTGACGGCCTTCGATGTGCGCCCGGAGGCGGTGGCCGAGCTGGTCGCCCAAGGTGCCGAGGGTGCCGACGACTTGGCGCAGCTGGCCGGGCGTTGTCGCACCATCTTCCTGTGTGTGCGCGATGATGCTGATGTGGAGGCCGTGCTCTACGGCTCCGCTGGCCTGCTGGAGCACGCCGAGCCGGGAACTTTGTTTGCCATCCACTCCACCGTCAGCCAGTCGGGGCTGCGCAAATGGGCTGCCGATGCCGCCGAGCGCGGCTTGGCGTTGATCGATGCGCCGGTCACCGGCGGTGCCGATGGTGCCAAGAACCGCAAGCTGTGCTACATGGTCGGCGGCTCCAAGGCAGCGCTGCAGCGCTGCCGCCCGTTCTTTGAACCCAGTGCCGACAAGATCATCCACGCCGGGGCGCTGGGCGCTGGCCTCGCGCTGAAGCTGTGCAACAACGCCATGACTTACGCTGCCTTCATCGCCATCCACGAGGCGGCCAAGCTGGCGGCGGCCTGTGGGCTGGATGCCAGCCTGCTCTACGATGTGGGGGCGTCCAACGGTGTCGTCACCGCGCAGATGCGCAGCTTCATCGAGGGCCGCGATGCGGTCATCGACGGCGGCGGTGCCGAGCTGGCGGAGCAGGTCTTAGGCCCCTTCGGCCACTTGGCGGAAAAGGATTTGGATGCCGCGCTGGCTTCCGCCACCGCATTGGAGCTGCAGTTGCCCGGTGCCGAGCGCAGTCGTGAGCTAATCATGAATGCTTTTCTGAAGGCCTATTAGCCCGATGTCATCGCCCTGAACCCCCCCACAGAACATCTCCCCCACGCATTGCTACAGGAGCAACCGCCATGTCCCCATTGAACCCCGAGCCCCGGATGCTGATCGATGGCGAGTTGGTCGAGGCCGCCGGTGGCAAGCGCTACCCGAACATCAGCCCGGCCACCGAAGAGTGCCTCGGCGAGACGGCCGATGCCTCCGCCGAGGACATGGACCGCGCCATCGCCGCCGCCCGCGCCGCCTTCGACGAGAGCGGCTGGGCCACTGACCACGAGCTGCGCAAGCGTTGCCTGTGCCAGCTGCACGAGGCCCTCGTCGCCGCACAGGACGAGATTCGCCCGACACTAGCCGCTGAGGCCGGCGCGCCGATGGGCATCGCCCGCGGCCCGATCTGCGATTCGGCGATCAGCTTCATCCCCGCTGCCATCCAGGTGCTGGGGAACTTTCAGTGGAGCCGCGATTTGGGCGAGTCCGAGGTCTTCGGCTGGCGCAGTCGCCTCGCGGTGTACAAGGAGCCCGTCGGTGTCGTCGCCTGCATCACGCCGTGGAATGTGCCGATGCAAATCAATCTGGCCAAGAGCATTCCGGCGCTGGCGGCCGGTTGCTCGGTGGTGCTCAAGCCAGCGGTGGAGACCCCGTGGGCAGCGACCCATCTGGGGCGCATCGTCAAAGAGCAGACCGACATTCCGGCCGGCATCTTCAATGTGGTCACTTCCAGCCACCCGGTGACGCTGGGCGAGCAGCTGGTCGGCGATGATCGCGTCGACATGGTCTCCTTCACTGGCTCCACGGCCACCGGGCGTCGCGTCATGGGGCAGGCGGCCGAGATGGTGAAGAAGGTCTTCTTGGAGCTGGGCGGCAAGTCTGCGCACATCGTGCTGGACGATGCCGACATGGGTACGGCGCTGCTGCCGACGCTGTCGGTTTGCTTCCACGCTGGCCAGGGCTGCGCATTACCGACGCGGCTACTCATCCCCGCCTCCCGCCGCGAGGAGGCCGAGGAGCTGCTCAAGCAGTACTACGGCGGCATTGAATACGGCGATCCCGAGGCGGCGAACCAGATCATGGGGCCGGTGGTCAGCGAGCGCCAGCGCGACCGGGTGCTGGGCTACATTGAGAAGGGCAAGCAAGAGGGTGCCACCTTGCTGATGGGTGGCAAGCGGCCCGAGCGACTGCCCAAGGGCTATTACATCGAGCCGACCATCTTCACCGATGTCACCAACGACATGACCATCGCCAGAGAGGAGATCTTCGGGCCGGTGCTGTCGGTGATCACCTTCGAGGACGACGACGACGCGGTACGCATCGCCAACGACTCCATCTACGGTCTCTCCGGCGGTGTCAGCTCGGCCAGCGAAGAGCGCGCGCTATCGGTGGCCAAGCGCATCCGCACTGGCACCATCAATATCAACGGCGGCAATTTCTATTCCGGCGACGCCCCCTTCGGCGGCTACAAGCAGAGCGGCATCGGCCGCGAGATGGGGCTGGAGGGCTTCGAGGAACACCTCGAGACCAAGACGGTGGCGATTGGGGTCTGAGGGGTAGGGCAACAGCTTGTTCTGATGCTGGCTATATCACTGCACTTGTCGAACTATGATGCAAAATTCCCCCATGCTAGATCCGGATGGCCAAGCTGTGATCCGGGGATTTAATTACGCAATAAGTAGTTACGGGCTTGGCAAATGGGCTAAAATTGGGTATTCTAATGCCTAGTGAATTCGTCTTGTAGAGGCATAACGCTATGAATCTCTTTAGTATCTTTCAAAAGTTTCCTGACCATGATGCTTGCTTGGAACACCTTGAATCTGCGCGCCGCGATGATAGAAGCACCATCATGCGAACTGCTGCAAGGTGTAGTTGAGATGGATGAAACCTATGTAGGCGGCAGACCTCGGAAGAGCGGCAAACGCGATTCTGACAAGCCTTCCCCTCACGGCAGAGGCACTAGCAAGTTGCCAGTTATTGGCGTTGTTCAGCGTGGAGGGAAAGTCATTGCTAGGCCATCTAAAAAAGTGAATGCCAACATCCTGACTGCCTTTGTATCAAAGCATGTGGATAAAGACGCATCATTACTAGTAATCGACGAGTATAAAGGCTATCGCTCAATGCACAAGAGCCTGCGGCATGCAACGATTAGGCATGCCATGGCGTATGTTGATGGCATAGTTCATCCCAACACCATTGAGGGTTTTGGGTCCCTTATAAGACGGGCTTGGTATGGCGCTCACCACCACTATAGCAAGACTTTTTCAAATCTATATATTGCCGAATCCTGCTACAAATACAACAACAGAAAACATGGAAATCTATTTGATGAGTTCATTCAATCTTTGGTGGCGGCGTGATGAAAAATAAAAGCCATAAAAACAAATTGTTCTATGGTGATTGCCTGTCTATCATGCAAGATATGCGATCGCAAAGCGTGGATTTGATTTATCTAGACCCGCCTTTTAACTCTAATAAGGCATATAACTTGATTTACAAAGATGCTACTGGACGCGAATTGCCAGACCAAGTGGAAGCATTTTGCGATATATGGACTCTTACACCAGAGCGAATGAGTGTGATTAGGAACATGCCCGTGTTGCTTGCTAATGCCGGCATAGAGGACGCAGCGCAACAACTATGGAAACTTTGGATGCAAGCGTTACGCCACACACAGCCCAGATTACTTGCTTACCTGTTATACATGACGGAAAGGCTGGTTGCAATGAAAAGGATTCTGCGCCCTACGGGTTCAATTTATTTGCACTGCGACCAAACAGCATCTCATTATATAAAGTCTCTTATGGATGCGATTTTTGGCCACCGAAACTTCACGAATGAGATAATATGGGCTTACAGAACAGGCGGCGCCAGTAAAAAACACTTCGCCAAAAAACACGATGCCATATTATTCTACAAGGCTAGCAATAAATCTTATTTTTTATTGCAAAAAGAAAAAGCATATACCAAAGCATCAGGCCGTAAAGCAGGAACAATAAATTACGGGGCAGGAAACACAACATTTTTTGAGGATGAAAAAGGAGTTTATAGGTGGTCAAATATGCGGGATGTATGGGAAATACCCTATATAAATAGCCAAGCAAAAGAACGCTTGGGTTATCCTACGCAAAAGCCCATTGAACTAATGCGGCGCATTATCTTAGCCAGCTCTAAAAAAGGAGATGTAGTATTTGACCCATTCTGCGGTTGTGCTACTACTATTGCGGCAGCTCATGAACTGGAAAGAAAATGGATAGGTATAGACATTGCCTATCACGCTATAAGAAGAGTGGTGACACAGCGTCTAGAAACAAATTATCGTCTTAAAGATGGAGAGGATTTTACAGTGGATGGTGTGCCAAGCAACGTGGAAGGCGCTCTTGATCTATGGAATAAAGATAAGTATCAATTCCAACGCTGGATTGTTGAAACGATAAATGGCTTTGTTACGACAAAGAGAACGGCAGATGGCGGCATTGATGGGCGCATTTATTTCCAAATATCTCCAAAGCATCAATCTCTTGACTCCATGGCAATAGAGGTCAAGGGTGGCAAGAATGTTGGGATAAATACAGTAAGGGACTTGCGCGGAGTTTTAGAACGCGATGAGGCAAAGATGGCTGGCTTGATTGTTCGTGAACTATCTAGCACAAAGCGCCGTAATTTTCTGCAAGAAATGTCTGCCGCTGGAATGCTGGAAACGATAAGCGCTGAGTACCCAAGAATGCAAATATTAACGCTGGTTGAAGTATTGAATGGCAAGCGATTTTCAACACCACATCCAATAGGAAAAGTGGGCGTGAATGAAGCACTGGCATTAGAGGACATGAGATAAAATGGCGTTTCAGCCCAATCCCGCAACCACTTATTGCGTTTAATAATAAGCGCAATCCCGATAAATCAGCATATGCTCTTCTTGGAATTTTGAATGGTGTGATGGCTGATAGCAATCTAGGCGACATGGAGATATTATTTTTAGACTCTTGGATTCGCTCACAAGATCACTTGAATAAGAATCAAGATGCACAAGATTTACTCGCGGTTATAGCGGGCGTTCTACAAGATGGCACTATATCTTCATCAGATTTATATGCAGTAAAAGAACGGATCATGCAAGCTGTTCCTCGTTTTCAGAAAGGAAGCCAATCAACCGAGGATAGTATTCATTCATTACACGGACCATTATTGGGAATTATCTCGGACGGGGAAATAACTGATGAAGAGCTTTCGAGCCTAGATACATGGCTTGGTCGTAATGAATATTTAGCGCATGAGTGGCCAGCGTGTGTCTTAATAGATAGAGTAAATGAAATCAAAGAAGCCAAACAAAAGTGGCCATTGTGGGTCTTAATAGGTAGAGTAAATGGAATAAAAAAATCCAAACAAAATCTATTGGAGTCCCTGAAGCAAATCACGGGTAGCCGATTTGATGAGACTGGAGATGCAGAAGGCTCAGTGGCAGAGGTGTTTTCCACTGATTGTTCCGAATTTTCCCATCAAGGGACACGGACATGCTTTACTGGAAAATTTCTGCTGGGAACCCGCACGGACTGTGAAGCGAAAGCCAAAGCCAAGGGAGCCATAATATCCAAGTCAATCTCTTCCAAGCTGGATGCTTTGATCATCGGGACAATCGCTAGCAGGGATTGGCGATTTCAGCGACACGGAAAAAAGATAGAGAAGGCGCTGAAATTCAATCAGGCAGGCCATCAGATATTAATTCTGTCTGAGGAGGATTGGATGAAATTCTTGTAAGTCATTTGACGTGACTACAGACTATTGTGCCGTTCTATGCCGGATCTCACGGCATGGCTGATTGGGTCGGGGATCACGCATGCTATCTGCTGGACTGTTTACCCCCCATTTACGCTAAAATCATCTCATCCGCCTACTAAGGATTCCCCCATGACCGATCAAACAGACAAAGTTGTCATCGTCACTGGTGCTGGCCGGGGCATCGGCGAGGGCTACGCCAAGCATTTCGCCGAGCACGGCATGAAGGTGGTCGTCGCCGAGCTGGACGAGGAGGGCGGTCAGCGTGTGGCTGCTGAAATCGAGGCCAGTGGCGGTGAGGCGCTGTTTGCGCACACCGATGTTGGCGACGAGGCTTCGGCTAATGCCTGTGCGGCGGCAGCCGCCGAGCGCTTTGGCGGTGTGGACTATCTGGTCAACAATGCGGCCATCTTTGGCGGCATGCGGCTGGATGGTTATATGAATGTAGACTTGGACTACTTGACGCGCTTCATGCACATTAATGTGCACGGTGCGGTGATCATGAGCCGCGCTGCCGTGCCGCTGATGAAAGAGCGTGGCGGCGGTGCCATCGTCAACCAATCCTCCACCGCCGCGTGGATGAATATGGGCTTCTACGGTGTCGCCAAGCTGGCACTGAACGGCATCACCGGTTCGCTGGCGCGCGAGCTGGGGCACTGTAATATCCGGGTCAACGCCATCGCCCCTGGCCCCACCGACACCCCGGCTCTAGAGCAGAACGCTGGCGACTATGTGCGCGAGATGCTCAAGAGTATGCCGATCGGCCGCATCGGCACGCCGCTGGATTTAGCTCGCGCGGTGCGTTTCCTGCTGTCGGATGAAGCCTCGTGGATCACTGGCCACGTGCTCAATGTCGACGGCGGCCAGCTGATGCGTCCATAGGAGTGCAGAGCAATGGCTAGTGTGCGCGACAAAGGTCTGGCAAAACTCCAAGAGGTCTATGGCGGCCAGTTGCCGACACCGCCGCCGGAGGGTCAAGACGAGTTCTACGACTATATGCTGGAGACGCTGTTCGGGCGGCTGTGGCTGGATGAGGCACTCAGCATCCGCGACCGCCGCTTGGCCTTGCTCGGGGCGATCGCCGCGCAGGGCGAGGAGATGACTTTTAAGATTCAAGCGCGCGCCTCGATGATGAACGGGGAGCTGAGTGCCGAGCAGTTGGAGAAGCTGGTGCTGTTCTTGACCCAATATGTCGGCTATCCGAAGATGTCCAAGCTGCGCATGGCGCTGATGGAAGTTACCACTGAGATGGCCAAGGAGCAGACCGAGCAAGAAGAGGGGTAATCGCTGTTATGTCACGCCAATCCTCACATCGCAGGCTGCCGCCACGCTTATGTGCGCTGGCACCTTGGGCCGCTCTCTGCCTGCTGGCCCTGCTGGCCTCAGCCTGTGGCGAGCGGCATCTGGAGACACCGCCGCCGCCGGTCTTTGATCCGGCTGAGGCCGCCCCGCCGCCGCCCAAAGCCGCCGTGTCACGCAAGGCCCAGCGCCAGCTGTTCTGGGGCGATCTGCACATCCACAGCGGCCTGTCTTTCGATGCCTACACCTTCGGCGTCAAGGCGACGCCGGACGAGGCCTATATCTACGCCAAGGGCGGTGCGATCGAGCACTCGGTGGGCTATCCGATCCAACTCTCCCGGCCTTTGGATTTTGCGGCCGTCACCGACCATGCCGCATTTTTGGGCCTGCCCCGCCACGCCGAGCGCGACGATGATGTGCGCTCCAACGACCGCCTGCGACGGGCACTGAACAGCCGCAATCGCTTCAAAATCACTTGGCATATGATTCGGGTCACGCAGCGGGAAATGCGCGCCAATCGTGCGGCGCGCGACAAGCACTTCAGCAAATTTCAGGCCGAGGGTGTGTCCACCCGCGCTTGGCAGCAGATTATTGATGCCGCCGAGCGCCACAACCAACCAGGCGTGTTCACCGCCTTCATCGGCTATGAGTGGACCTCGATGCCCAATGACGAGAACCTGCACCGCAATGTCATCTACCGCGATGGGCGGGCACCGGACTACCCCTTCAGCGCCTTGGATTCGCCCAACCCGATGGATTTGTGGGCGGCACTGGAGGAGCAGCGTCGGGCGGGTCTGCAGATGCTTGCCATTCCCCACAACGCCAATCTCAGCAATGGCCGGATGTACGCCAAGCGCGATTTCAACGGCGAGCCCTTGACAGCGGAGTACGCCGCTGTGCGCATGAAGAACGAGCCCATCAGCGAGATCTTGCAGGTCAAGGGGCAGTCGGAGACCCATCCGGTGCTCTCCAGCGAGGACGAATTCGCCAACTTTGAGATCTGGGATCAGACCATGAGCGCTGAGCAGCTGCCCAGCAAGCCCAATGGTAGCTATGCCCGGGACGCGCTGCGCACCGGCTTGGAGATGCGTCACAGCTCGGGCTTCAACCCCTATCAATTCGGCTTCATCGGCAGTAGCGATGGGCACAATGCCAGCGCACCGGTGGAGGAGGATAAGTTCCACGGCAAACTGCCGTCGATGGACGGCACCCCGGGGCTACGGCTCGGCACTTCTTTGCTGTCAGCGGCCTCCAGCGAAGTGGTGAAAAAATGGAGCGCTATGGGCTTGGCAGCGGTGTGGGCTAAGGAAAACACGCGGGCTTCGCTGTTCGATGCCATGCGCAACCGCGAGACCTATGCCACCTCGGGACCGCGCATCCGCCTGCGCTTCTTCGGTGGCTGGCGCTATTCGCAGCAGCTGCCGAAACTGCGCCAGCGGCTCATCTTGGCCTATGCCCGCGGTGTGCCGATGGGTGGTGTGTTATCCCCACGCGCGAGCCAGCACGGGCCGCGTTTCGCCGTATGGGCGATGAAAGACCCGGACGGTGCCAACTTGGATCGCATCCAGATCATCAAGGCTTGGGTGACGCCAGCAGGCGAGAGTCGCGAGAAGATCTTCGATGTGGCGGTGTCGGACAACCGCAACCCGGATCCACAGACGGGGGCCTATCCCCCGGTCGGCGACACGGTGGATTTGAGTGTTCCCAGCTACGACAACAGCATCGGTGCCGCCGAGCTGTCGGCGGTGTGGGAAGATGCCGAGTTCGCGCCCGGCCGCGATGCCTTCTACTATGCGCGGGTGTTGGAGATACCGACGCCGCGCTGGACCGCCTACGATGCGGTGCGGCTGGGCATCGAGCCGCCCGAGCCGTCGCGACTACAGGAGCGGGCGATCAGTTCTGCCATCTGGTACCAGCCAACGCAGTAGCTTTGGCGATGAGGGTGGGGCCCCCGCCCTCAGAACAATTCGGCATCCAGCCCCATGACGGTATCGCTGTCAGCCAGTGCAGATTCGCCCAAGCCGCGGATGCGCGGCAGTATTCGCGCCATATAGAAGCGCGCCACCCCCAGCTTGGCCTCGCGCAGTGGGTCGCCCGGCGTTCGCCGCAACGCTGCGGTGACCATCTCGGTCCAAGTCCACGCCAGCGCGGTGTAGCCGAAGAGCTGCAGGTATTCGACGGCGGCCGAGCCAGCCAGTGCGGGCTCCTCGCCGCAGCGCTGTAGCAACTCGCCGCTCAGCTGTCGCAGGCGGCCGACCGCCCCAGCCAGTGGCCCGGCGCAGAAGTGGCTGGCGGCATCCTCACCCGCCGCCAGCGCACTGCGCTCCATCTGTTGGCACAGGCGCTCGACCGCCGCGCCGCCGTCGCGCAGCAGCTTGCGCTCCAGCAGATCGCGTGCTTGGATGCCGTTGGTGCCTTCGTAGAGTGCGGTGACGCGCACATCGCGCAGCAATTGCTCGACGCCGTGGTCGCGGATGTAGCCGTGGCCGCCGTAGATCTGCTGGGCGAGCAGGCAACTTTCGATACCGATGTCGGTGAGCATGGATTTGACCACTGGGATCAGCAGCTGCAGCTGCGCCGTATTGTCGGCATCTCCGGTCTCGGCGCGGTCGCGCACGCGGGCGGCGTGCAGCGCCAAGGCGCGCGCCCCTTCCACCAGTGCGCGCTGGCTGAGCAGCATACGGCGCACATCGGCGTGGCCCACGATGGGCTGAGGCCCGCTGGCGTCCACCGCGCCGGGGGCGTTGCCTTGCAGGCGCTCGGCAGCGTAGCGGCTGGCGTGGGCGTAGGCGGCGGCAGCGCAGCCTAAGCCTTGGGTGCCGACCGACAGTCTGGAATCGTTCATCATCGTGAACATGCAGGGCAGGCCAGCGTGGGGTGAGCCGATGAGGAAGGCCTGCGCGTCCCGGAATTCCAGTACACAGGTCGGCGATGCGTGCATGCCCATCTTGCGCTCCAGACGCTCGCAGCGCACGGTGTTGGCGGCACCCAGCGAGCCATCCGCCTCGAGCTGATGTGAGGAGACGAGGAACAGCGACAGCCCGCGCGGGCCGGGTGGTGCATCGGGCAGCCGCGCCAGCACGAGGTAGATGATGTTCTCGACCATGTCATGGCGGCCAGCGCTGATGAAGATCTTGCTGCCGCTGAGGCGGTAGCTGCCGTCGCCATCTGCTTCGGCGCGGCTGCGGATCAGCCCCAAGTCGCTACCCGCCTGCGCTTCGGTTAGGCACATCGCGCCGCTCCACTGGCCGCGGTACAGCTGTGGCAGGCAGCGTTGGCGCAGCTCGTCTGTAGCGTGTAGCCGGATGGTCAGAGCGGCCGCTGTCGTCAGCCCGCCGAACAGCCCCAGCGATAGGTTGGCGGCGCTGCTCAGCTCGTCCGCACACATGCGCAACACATGCGGTGCCGGGACGCCGCCGAATTCCTCTGCGCCACCGATGGCGAGCCAGCCGCCCTCGGCGATCTGTCGCCAAGCCTCGGCAAAGCCGGGTGGCATGAACACCTCGCCATCCTCCAGCCGCAGACCCACCTCATCGCCGCACTGGTTCAGCGGGGCCATCTGTTCGGCGGCGAGTCGCGCGATCTGCTCGATCAGCGGGCGCAACTCCGCCGCCGACAGCTGTGCTGTCGGCTCGGGGAACACCTCGCTGATGATGAAGTGCATGTCCCGTGCGATGGCATCAAAATCTGCTGTCTGGATGGTCATGGTCTAGCGCTCTAGATGATTGATGTGGATGCAGCCCCAGGCCCCGCCGCCGCTCTTTATTGTCCACCATGCGCGGGTGGCCGAGCAGCTGTGGTCGCCCCCAGCAGTGCCGTCAGTGACAGCTGCGCGGCAGCGGCCTCGGGCGCGGGCGAAGACAGTGGTGGGATCACACCCAAGCAGGGGGCGGGCAGCCGCTGCCGCAACGTTTCGACATTGTCGGCCAAGCGTGGCATTGGCTCGCCTCCGGGGCTGTTGGCGATCCATCCGGCCAGCCGCAGTCCGTCTCCCGCGATGGCCTCGGCGGTGAGCAGGGCGTGGTTCAGGCAGCCCAAGCGCATGGCGACCACGAGGATCACCGGGTAGCCCAGCGCCTGCGCCAGCTCGGCCATCGTCTCGTCATCGCTAAGTGGCACCCGCCAGCCGCCAGCCCCCTCAATCAGCGCCAGCTCGACTCGCTCGGCATCCAACGTGCGCTGGCAGTGCGTGGCCAGCGTGCCAGCATCCAACTGCAAGCCGGCATCGGTGGCTGCCAGATGCGGGGCGATCGGTGCCGCCAGCGCCACCGGGTTGATGGCGTCGTAGTCCAGTTGCCGACTGCTGTGCCGTTGCAATAACAGTGCGTCGCCGTTGCGCAGCTGGCCGCCGACCCGCTCGCCACCCGCGGCCAGCGGTTTGAGGCCCAGCGTGCTCAGGCCATCCCGCCGAGCGGCGTGGAGCAGGGCGCAGCAGGCGAGGGTTTTGCCGACACCGGTGTCGCTACCGGTGACGAAGAAGCACACTGCGTTCACGGTTTTTGCAAGGCTCCGCGGAATAGCTGGAAGCTGAACGATGGGCCGCGCGCATCGCCAAAGGCTGCGGCCACTTCGCTGACGCGGCGCAGCGCGGTGCGGCCAGCCAGGCCGGGGGGTGGCGCTTCGGTGCTGGCTGTGGCACCGAGTGCATGCAGTTCGCGCAGCATCTCATAGCCATCGGCGCAGCGGCGCTCGCGGCGACGCTCGGCCCAGTCCTGCAACTGCAGCCCGCTGGCCCGGCTCGCCGCCTGCCAGTCGGCTGCGGATTGGAAAGCCAGCACGGGTTGCCGCGGGCCGGTGGCCGCGAAGGCGGCGCGCAATTGCCACAGGCTATCGGGGCCGAAAGTGGTGAACAGCAGCCAGCCGCCGGGTCGCAACGCACGGCATATAGCGGTCAAAGCCTGTTGTGGGTGCTGGCACCACTGCAGCATCAGATTGCAGAACACTAAGTCCACGCTGTCGTCGGCCAGTGGTAGTTGCTTCGCCTCCGCGCACAGCGCCATGGTGGCCGTCGCCTTGTCGGCACGTCGTGCGGCTGCGCGCTGGGTCATGGCGAAGGAGATGTCCATCGCCAGCAGTTGTGCCCCCGGGCGCTGCCTCGCCAGCGGCGCGAGGCAGCGCCCGGTGCCGCAGCCCAGATCGAGGATGCATTCGGGGCTGTGTGCGGCGCGGTGCGAGGTAGGTAGTGCCTCGAGCAACCAGTGCCCGGCTTCGCGTTGGAGCCATGCCGCACTGTCGTAGCTGGCGCTGGCCGCACCGAAGCGCTGAGCGATGCGCTTGGGTGCTGGCCGCTGCCGTGGTGTTGGCAGGATGCCGTAGTCGCTGGCGAAGGCGCGCACGGCACCCAGCACGGGCACTGGCTGCGAGAGGAAGGCGGCATGGCCAGCGTGCGGCAGTACGGCGATGCGTTGTCCGTCGCCGCTGAGGCGGCGCAGTGGCGTGGCCAGCGCCGCTGGCACCAACGCGTCGCACCCGCCTAGCAGCTGTAGTACTGGGACGCGCAGGGTGCCCAGTGTCGCGCGCAGCTCGGCGCGCCGCAGCAGGCTGAGGCCGCTGGCGAATGCGCCGGGCGCGCCGGGCAGGGCATGGGGGCGCAGCTGAGCGGCCAGCGCTCGTGGTGCCGCTTCACCGTGCGCGGTCAGCAACAGCAGCCGTCGCAGCGCGGCGGCGGGATTGTCCTCGGCGCGGGCTTGGAAGTCGTCAAACCAGCGTTTGGGTAGCCCGGAGCGCCAGTCCCGGTCGCGGCAGAAGCGTGGATTGCTGCCGATGGTGACCAGCGCCATCACCCGCTCTGGGTATCGCGCCGCCAGCGCCAGCGCCAACAGGCCGCCCAGTGACCAGCCCAGATAGCAGGCCTTGCCCCTCGGCAGTCGCGGCAACAGGGCATCCAGCCACTGTTCGATATTGGCATCGGGTGGCATCGCCCTGCCACCGTCGAAGCCCGGCAGCGGCATATCCGACGGGGTGAAGTGCCGCGCCAATCCTCGACGCAGTCCATCCCAGACGCTGGGGGCAAAGCCCAGACCGGGGAGGAGGACGAGGGGTGGGGGTGTGGATGGGAGGTCAGCTGCCGATGCCGTGTGCGCCTTGGTGACCACAGGCTGTGCCCGCGACAGCGCGTTATCCATCCTCGCCCGCCTCCCACAGCCGCCCCAAAGCCTCCAGTAAACCATCCACCTGCTGCTCGCTGTGTGCGGCACTGAGCGCAACGCGCAGCCTTGCCGATCCCTGAGGCACGGTGGGCGGGCGGATTGCGGCCACCCAATAGCCCGCCTCCAACAGCTGTTCCGATAGCGCGACGGCACGCTCTGAATCGCCCACCACCAATGGCTGTATCGGGGTCTGCGATTCCCCCAGCGGCAGCCCCAGCGCGCTCGCTCCGGCGCGGAAGTGACGCACCAGTGCGAGCACTTGTCGTCGGCGCTGGGGCTCCTCGCGCACGATTGTCAACGCGCTTTGCCCCGCCGCTGCCAATGCTGGCGGCGGGGCAGTGGTATAGATGTAGGGGCGGGCGGTCTGCAGCAAGTGATCGATCAGCGCCTGCTCGCCCGCAACGAAGCCTCCGGCCGTGCCCAGCGCCTTGCCCAAGGTGCCGATCAGCACTGGCACCTGTGCCATCCCCAGACCGAAGTGCTCGACGCTGCCGCCGCCGCGTTCACCCAGCACGCCGATGCCGTGGGCGTCATCGACCACTAGCCAGGCCTCGTGCTGCGTCGCCACTGCGGACAGCTCCGGCAGTGGTGCCAAGTCACCGTCCATGCTGTAGACACCGTCGACGACGATCAGTCGCCGCCGCCAGTTGCCAGCGTCGAGTCGGCGGCTCAGATCGGCGCTGTCGTTGTGGCGGAAGCGGTGTAGCGCGGCACCGGACAGCCGTGCGGCATCGACCAGTGAGGCGTGACACAGGCGGTCGAGGAATATCGCGTCGCCGCGTTGCGCCAGCGCCGTGATCGTGCCGAGGTTGCACATGTAGCCGGCGGCGAAGACGAGACTGGCGGGGCGTGCGGTAAAGGCGGCCAGTGCCCTTTCCAGTGCCTCGTGCGGGGCGCTGTGGCCGCAGACCAAGTGCGATGCGCCGCTGCCGACGCCGTGCTGGCGTGCCGCTGCGCCCAGTGTCTCGACCAGCGCTGGATGCGCCGCCAAGCCGAGGTAGTCATTGCTACAGAAGTTCAGGCAGCGCCGCCCTTCTAGTACCAGCTCCACGCCTTGGGGGCTGTCGAGACGCCGCCGCCGCCGCTCGCCGCCAGCGGCGCTGCGGCGCGAGCGTTCCGCCTCCAGCGCCGTGCGCATCAGCGGCTGCTGCCGTGGTGTGGCCGTGCGCTGCGCTTTGCTCAGCCGCACTGGGCGGTAGCTGCGCCCGGTAGCTGGGGTGGAGCGAAGCGCATGCCGAGCCGCGCCAACAAGTCGTCGTCCGCGTTGGTGTCGGGATTGTCGGTGGTCAGCAGGTGCTCGCCGTAGAAAATGGAGTTGGCTCCGGCCATAAAGGCCAGCGTCTGGCACTCGTCCGACATGTCCTCGCGTCCGGCGGATAGGCGCACATAGGAGACTGGCATCAGAATACGCGCCGCCGCCACGCAGCGCACGAAGTCCAGTGGGTGTAACGGTGCCACATCTTCCAGCGGCGTACCGGGGACCTTGACCAAGAGGTTGATCGGCACGCTCTGTGGGTGTTGGGGCAGATTGGCCAGCTGCAATAGCAGTCCGATGCGCTCGTGCTCGGATTCACCCATGCCGATAATGCCGCCACAGCAGACATTGATGCCAGCTGCGCGCACATGCCCCAATGTCTCCAAGCGCTCCTCATAACGGCGCGTGGTGATGATCTTGCGATAGAACTCAGGCGAGCTGTCGAGATTATGGTTGTAGTAGTCGAGACCGGCGGCTGCCAGCTGCCGCGCCTGCGCGTCGCTCAGCATGCCCAGAGTCATGCAGCTCTCCATGCCGAGTTCCTTGACGCCGCGCACCATGCGCACCAAGGCGCTCATGTGGCTGGGTTTGGGCGAGCGCCACGCCGCCCCCATGCAGAAGCGGCTGGCACCGGCTGCTTGCGCCGCCCGCGCCTCTTCCAAAACGCGTTCGGCATCCATCAGCGGCTCGGGCTTCAGCTCAGTGTGGTGGTGCACGCTTTGCGGGCAGTAGGCGCAGTCCTCTGGGCAGGCACCAGTCTTTATCGATAACAGTGTGCAGGCCTGCACCTCGTCAGGATTCCAGTGGGTGCGGTGGATGCTCTGCGCACGGTACAGCAATTCGGGGAAGGGTAGGGCGAACAGCTCGGCGACTTCGTCGGCGGTCCAGTCATGGCGAATAACAGGGGTGGCTTCCACAGGGTGGGGTCTTCCGATTATCATGGCGGATAGTGGCGTCATGGTAGACGCTGAATCGACATTGTCAACTGGATCAGGGATGGACAGGGTTGACAGCGGCGCTTTGCGACGCTTCATTCACCGCTTGTTTCCGGGGCGTTGTGCGCTGTGCGGGCGGGCGACTCATCGGCTCATCGATCTCTGCAGTGGCTGCGAGGCCACCTTGCCGCGCCTGTCATCAGCGTGTCGGCGCTGCGGTAGTCCCGATATCGCCGCGCCAGCACTCGACTGCGGTTTCTGCCTCGGCCGCGATTGGCCTTTCGCCCGCTGTGTCGCCCCCTTTGCCTACCGTCCGCCGGTCGATCGCCTAGTGGCGGGCTTCAAATACCGCGCCGAATTGGCCGATGGGCGCAGTCTGTCGTTACTGCTGGCCGAGCGGTTGCGCTACGAGTATCGCGGCGAGGCGTGGCCCGAGCTGCTGGTGCCGGTGCCGTTGCACACTGGCAGGATGCGCCAGCGCGGCTTCAATCAGGCCTTGGAGATTGCCCGCACGTTGCGCACCGAGTTGGCCGTGCCGCTAGATGTGCGCAGTTGCAGGCGGCGGCGGGACACCGGGCGACAGGTGGGGCGTAGCGTGCCCCAGCGTCGGCGTGCGCTGAGCGGGGCCTTTGCGCTGCGCCCGGCACCGCGTGCGCTGAGCTGCCGCCGGGTGGCACTGGTCGACGATGTGCTGACTTCCGGTGCCACGGCGATGGAGTTGGGGCGCGCTTGGCGACGGGCGATGCCGGGCGTGGAGCTGCACCTGTGGTGTTTGGCACGCGCCTGAGGTGGGCGGGCGGCGTGTGGTTCCAGCTTCGATGGGTGGGTCGATGGACTTGTGCTTGGGCGGTTATCATGGCGGCGCGATGGCAGCTGTATTCCGCTTTTCCATGGTGCCGCTGTACACCCGCCCGTTGCGGCGTCGGTGCCGACCGGTGTTGGTGGCATCGGCGCTCGCGTTTTCGCTGGCCGCGCTCACGCCGCCCGTCGCCCGCACCGAGCTGGTTCGGGTGGCCGTGGCCAGCAGTTTCCGCCCGGCTTTGGCGGCGCTGGCCTTAGATTTCCATGCCCAGACTGGTCATCGCTTGCGCCTGAGCGCCGCTTCTTCGGGAGTGTTGGCCGCCCAGCTCCTCTCCGGTGCGCCTTTCGATGTCTTTTTGTCGGCTGACACGGCGCGCCCACTGGTATTGGAGCGTGCGGGGTATGCCGCGCCCGGTTCGCGTTTCACCTATGTCTTGGGGCGGCTCGCTCTGCTTGGCACCGCCACCGAGCCGCCGTGGCCTACCGAGACGATGGCCGTCGCCGCACGCCTAGCGGCCCTGCCGCCGCGCAGCTTGGCCCTGCCCGACCCGGCGCTGGCCCCGATCGGGGCAGCGGCGCAGGATGTGCTTGTGGAGCTGGGGCTGTGGCGGCAGCTGGCACCGGGATTGGTACGCGCCCCGAATGCGGCGCATGTGCTACATCTGGTGTACAGCGGTGCCGCGCAGGCAGGCTTTGTTGCGCTGGCGCAGGCGCGCTTGGTGCCGGATGCAGCGCATTGGCCTGTGCCGAGTCGTTTGCATCGCCCCGTGGTGCAACAGGCGCTGTTGCTGCGACCTGCCACTGCCGGTGCCCGCGACTTGGGGCGCTTTCTGCGCGGCGCAGAAGTCCGCCGTCGCCTGCGTCAGGCAGGCTATCAATTGCCGCCAGCAGTGGCGAACTAAGCGGCGTGGATTGGCTCGCCCTGTGGCTGACGCTGAAGCTGGCGGCGTTCAGCACACTGATTCTGTTGCTGGTCGGTCTGCCGCTGGCGGCGTGGCTGGCGGCCAGCCGCTGGCCGGGACGTAGCATCGTCGAGGCGCTGGTGGCCATGCCGCTGGTCTTGCCGCCGACGGTGATCGGCTTCTATCTGCTGTTGGCATTGGCACCCGGCGGTTGGTTAGGCGGGCCGTGGGAGCAGCTGACCGGGCAGCGATTGGCCTTCAGTTTCACCGGCTTGGTCATCGGCTCGGTGCTCTATTCCCTGCCCTTTGTGGTACAGCCCCTGCAACAGGGTTTTGAGCGCTTGCCGCATGGTTTGCTCGCCGCTGCCGCCACGCTTGGTGCCACGCCCATCGACCGGCTGCTCTCGGTGACGCTACCGTTGATGGCACCGGCACTGCTCATCGCCGTTGCGCTGGGCTTTGCCCATACGGTGGGGGAGTTTGGCGTGGTGTTGCTGGTCGGCGGCAATATCCCGGGCGAGACTCGGGTGCTGTCAATGGCACTGTTCGATCACATCGAAACACTGGATTACGCCGCCGCCCACCGTCTTGCGGGCGGCCTGCTACTGTGCTCGCTATTGCTATTGACGGCGCTTTACTCGCAGCGCCGCCGCCTGCGCTTGTGGTGATCTGGCGCTCGCTTGGGCGAGCTACTGGTCGCCAGTCGTGAGCCTCAGCGCCAGTTTGCGCTTGCGTCGTGTTGGCGGGGCGGCTGGCGACTTTGCCCTGCGCGCCGACTTCGAGTGTCCCCCCACCGGCATCAGCGCGCTGTTCGGCCCTTCTGGAGCGGGCAAAACCACTGCCCTGCATTGCCTTGCTGGCTTGCTCGGACGCGGTGGTGCCAGCGAGGTGCGGCTCGGCGCTGAGCGTTGGCAGGCATCGGGTCTATGGCTGCCAACGCACCGCCGCAGGATTGGCTTGGTCTTTCAGGATCTGAGGTTGTTCCCTTGGCTCAGCGTCGATGGCAATCTGTGCTTCGCGCGCAAGCGCGGGCGTCGAGGAGATGGGCCGCTAGCGGAGGAAATCATTTCGGTCTTAGGGCTGGAGCCGCTGTTGTCCCGCTCGGTGTGGCAGTTGTCGGGCGGCGAGCAGCGGCGGGTGGCCTTGGCGCGGGCGCTGTGCGGCAACCCTCGGCTGTTGTTGCTGGACGAGCCGCTGACGGGCTTGGATGCTGCTTGGGCCAGCCGCGTTGCAGCCTATCTCTGTCACTGGCAGCGGGCGACGAGGGTGCCGGTACTGTTGGTCAGTCATCGCTTTGAGGAGCTGATGCAGATGGTGGATCGGGTGATCCCGATGCGTGCGGGCGTGACGCTGGCGGCGGGGGACTTGGCTGCGCAGAGTGTCCGGCTCGACACTCCGCTGGTACCGGTCGAGGATACCGCTGCGGTATTGGAGGCTCAGCTGTTGCGGCATGACGACCATTTCCTGCTGAGCGAATTGCAGGTGGAGGGCCATGTGCTGTGGCTCGCACGCCTGCCCGAGACACCGGGGCACACGTTGCGTTTGCGCATCCCGGCGCGCGATGTGAGCCTGTGCTTGGAGCCACCACGTGCCACCAGTGTGCTCAATGTCTTGCCGGTCACGGTACTCGACCGACGGTCGCTGGAGCGCGGCATGGTATTGTTGCGCCTGCGCTTGGGGGAGCAGTATCTGCTGGCGCACCTGAGCCGCAAATCTGAGGAGGCACTGGCGTTGCGACCGGGACTCGCCGCCTACGCCCAGATCAAAACCACGGCGCTATATGGTTATGGCGATTATCGGCAGGGCGATTGGGGCAGCGTTGCCGAGGCGGTGGCGCGAGACACTGCTCGCTAGAGCTATCAGGCTGCTGGGAAAGGGTGCACGGGAGGGCGCTGCGAGGTGCTGGCTTCCGCTAGCGATCCATACTCGATCCGCCGCCCATTTGATTGCCTAATGCCATCTGCAAGTTGCCAGTCGAGCCCGTTTTGCTGAGCCTGTTGTTTTTATGCGCGGCGCGCTGGCCAGCCAAGCGCCACAGCGAGGTGACCAGAAAGAAACTGTTGATAATCAGCAATGCGGCGACGCTGTAGTCGACCAGAGCGGTTTTGTCGCTCAGCACCTCGTTCAGCGATAGCGATAGCTCGACGCTAGTGGAATAGAGATCCCAAGCGAAATCGGCACCGAAACCGAGGCCGGTCAGTCCCAGCAGATATCCCAGAACACGCATCTATTTGATATTGTTTTGAGCGTTTGACTTGCGGAGTATAACGGATGATGCCTTGGCGAACAGGCATCAAGCTGCAAGCATATCACAAACGATGCGCTGTGTCAGTCACCGTTTGCGGTGCTATGCCGCCGCGAGCGGCGGCTCAACTCCGAGACCAGCGTGCCGACCAGTGCGGGATCGGCTTGTGGCGGCACGCCATGCCCCAAGTTGAAGATATGTCCCGGCGCATCGGCAAAGCGTTTGAGGGTGGCATCCACTGCCGCGCCCAAGCGTTGCTCATCGCTGGATAGCAGGGCTGGATCCAGATTGCCCTGTGCCACGAGCTCGATTCCCGGCGGCCAATGGCTCAGCTGCTCGTCTACTCCGGCGGCAGCACAACCAATGGTGGCCAGCTGTGGTAGCGAGCGACCGCTGTCGCGGACGAAGATGATCAACGGTGGTGGCTCGCCGCCACAGCTGGTCGGCAGCGCGGCGATGGTGCGGCGCAGGTATTCCAACGACCAGCGCTGGAATTCCTCCTCGTTCAACAGGCCACCCCATGAATCGAAGATTTGCAATACTTGGGCGCCAGCTCTGGCTTGCGCTCCGAGCAACAGAGCCACCGAGCGAGCCAAGGTGTCCAGCAAGCGTTCGGCGAGCTGCGGTTGCTCGCGCAGCAGGGCCAGCGCCTTGGGGAAGCCGTTGCCACCCCGCCCCTCGATCATGTAGGCCGCCAGTGTCCACGGGCTACCGGTGAAGCCGATCAACGGTACCCGCCCGGCCAGTGCCCGGCGGGTCTGGCGCACTGTCTCAAGTACATAGCCCAATTCGAGTTCTGGATCCGGTGGTGCCAGTGCGGTGATCTGGCGTGCTGTGCGCAGTGGTTGTGCGAAGCGCGGTCCCGATCCCTCAATGAACTCCAAGCCCAAGCCCATGGCGTCGGGGATGGTCAGGATGTCCGAGAACACGATGGCGGCATCGAGTGGGTAGCGTGCCAATGGTTGCATCGTTGCCTCGCAGGCGGCCTGCGGGCTGCGGAAGAAGTCGGTCAATTGCCCAAAGCGTGCGCGCAGGGCGCGGTATTCTGGCAGATAGCGTCCGGCTTGCCGCATCAGCCACAGCGGAGTTCGCTCTACCGGCTGGCGCGCCAAGGCACGCAACAACAAATGCTCCGAGTCGCGTCCCGACGCGCCAGCTCCAGTGATCTCGTCGCGGTTCAATGGGAGATGTCGAAGAGACGCAACATACCCAGCGCCGCTTGGCGTCCCTCCCAGATGGCGGTGACGACCAAATCCGAGCCGCGCACCATATCGCCGCCAGCAAACACCCCTTGGCAGCTGGTTTGATAGGCGTGTGCCTGTTCAGCTGCGGCCACCACCCGGCCATGGGAGTCCAGCGCCACGCCGAGTGGCTCCAGCCAGTCCGGCGGGCTCGGGCGGAAGCCGAAAGCGATTAGCACGGTGTCAGCTTTGAGCAGCTCTTCACTGCCAGCTTCTATCACCGGTAGCTGGCGTTCGTTTTCGTCGGTGTCTTCCTGCATGCTGGTGTGTGCCAGCCGCACGCTCTCGACCCGATCCTGACCGAGGATTTCCAATGGTTGGCGGTTGAATAAGAAATGCACGCCCTCTTCGCGTGCATTGTCCACTTCGCGTCGCGAGCCCGGCATATTGCCCTCGTCGCGGCGATAGACGCAGTGAACGCTGTGGGCCTGCTGGCGTAGCGCCGAGCGATTGCAATCCATTGCAGTGTCGCCAGCACCCAGCACGACGACGCGCTTTCCGGCCACCGGTACTTCTGGAAAATCGGCGCTCGGCGCTCCCAATGCGCGCAGGTTGTTGCCGACTAGGTAGGGCAGAGCGGGGTAGACACCGGGCAGATCCTCGCCCGGAAAGCCGCCGCGCATGCTGGTGTAGGTTCCCATGCCGAGGAAGAGGGCATCGCTGTCGGCGCGCAGCTGCTCGATACTGATGTCGGTGCCGATCTCGGTATTGAGATGGAATTCGACACCGAGTTCTGCGAAGAAGCGCCGCCGCCGCTGCATCACATGCTTCTCCAGCTTAAAGGCGGGGATGCCGAAGCTGAGCAGACCGCCGATTTCCGGTTGCCGATCGTAGATGATGGGCTTGACACCATGTCGCAACAGTACATCGGCACAGGCGAGGCCAGCCGGGCCAGCACCGATGATGGCGACACGACGGCCAGTCTGCACCACCTGAGACAGATCGGGTCGCCAGCCCTGCTCCAGTGCCGAGTCGGCGATGAACTGTTCGGCGGCACCGATAGTGACCGCGCCGAGGCCGTCATTGAGTGTGCAAGCACCCTCACAGAGGCGGTCGTGCGGACAGATGCGCCCGCAGACCTCGGGCAGGCTGTTGGTCTCGTGGCACAGTTCCACGGCCTCGTCCATGCGATTCTCGCGTAGCAATTTGAGCCAAGCGGGGATGTGGTTGTGCACCGGGCATTTCCACTGGCAATAGGGATTGGCGCATTCGATGCAGCGCCCAGCTTGGTGCCCGGCATGGTCTTGTTGTTGCGGTTCGTAGATCTCGACAAAGCGCAGCTGGCGCTGTGCCATCGGGATCTTGGCTGGCAGAGCGCGTGGATTGTCTCGGTAAGGATGCGCCAAGGCATCTCCGTTGTCGGTCGCGCTCACCGTCTCGCCAAGCTCAGCCGCCGTGCCACCCGGCGGTGCTGTGGGGGCAGCCCACCTCCCGATACGGCTTCATATGCCCGGGATCAGGGGAATATCAATGTCGATGAAAGGGATATCGCAGGCCGCCAACAGGGTGACCAGCGCGAATACGGCAACGACACGCAAAGTGGTTCTCAACATGCTCATATCTCCCGTGCTGGCTTGTCTTGTTAAGGATGGGTCTTTCAGCTGGCTGCGGGCTGCGGTATCCGAGTGGGCACGAGTGCGTCTTCGATTCCCGCCGCGCTCCCGTCTCGGCACCGCTGTTCCGACAACAGCAAGCGCTCTGGTTGCTCCATGAAGGCACGGGGCAACACCACTTGGAACTGGGCTTGATAGTGCTGGTGCCGCTCCAGCAGCTGCTGTCCCCACGGACTGCCAGTCGTATCGACGAAGTCCTGCACCAGCTGCCATAAGAAAGTGGAGAAGTCTCTCATGCCCACCGTGTCCAGGGGCAAGATCCCGACCAAATCCGTATTGCATCGGCGATCGAAATCCTGCGCCAAGTCTAGCACGAAAGCAAAGCCGCCAGTCATGCCAGCACCGAAATTGACGCCGCAGCTGCCGAGCACCGCCACCACGCCTCCAGTCATGTACTCGCAGCAGTGGTGGCCAGCACCCTCGATGACGGCGTGACAGCCGGAGTTGCGCACAGCGCAGCGCTCGCCCAGCTGGCCAGCGGCATAGAATACGCCGCCAGTGGCACCGTAGAGGCAGGTGTTGCCAGCAATGACTTGGCGGTGGCTTTCGAATTGGCTGTTCAGCGGCACCCGCAGGCTAATGCGTCCACCGTTCATGCCTTTGCCGACATAGTCATTGGCCACGCCGCTCAGGCTCAGCTCCAAGCCGGCGGCGTTCCAAGCGCCAAAGCTCTGTCCGGCGGCACCTTCAAAGTGCGCCCGCAGGGGGGGGCCGGGCATCCCGCCCGCGCCGTGGCGCTCGGCGATCATGCCCGACACGCGGGCACCGATGGCTCGGTCGGCGTTGCCGATCAGGTGGCTGCCCAAGTCGCCACCGCTGTCGAGCAAGGGCTCGGCCGCCCGCGCCAAGTGCTCGCACAGTGGGCTGCGTACGGCTGGGTGGTGGACATCCAGACTGCAGTGCCGCTGCTCGTGGGCGATGTCGGGAGTATGCAATAGCGGTGCCAGTCGCAACCGGCGCTGGCGTGGCGTGTCGCCGTTGGCGGCCTCAAGCAGCTCGGTGCGTCCGATCAGATCTTCCAGCCGGGCGTAGCCGAGCGACGCCAGTTGTTCGCGTACATCCTGTGCCACCATTTCAAAGAAGCGGGTGACCTTTTGCACTGAGCCGTGGAAGTGATGCTGCCGCAGCCATTCGTCTTGGGTGGCGATGCCGGTCGGGCAGCGGTTGGTGTGGCACAGGCGTAGGAATTTGCAGCCAGCGGCGACCAGCGGCGCGGTGCCGAAGCCGAAGCTGTCGGCTCCGAGCAGGGCGGCTTTGATGATGTCAGTGCCGGTTTTCAGACCGCCGTCCGTCTGCACCAAGATGCGGTCTCGGAAGCCAGCCTCGCACAGGGCTTGGTGGGCATCGCTCAGACCCAGCTCCCATGGGCTACCAGCATAGCGGATCGAGCTCAGCGGGCTGGCTCCGGTGCCGCCCTCGCCACCGGAGATCGTCACCATGTCGGCACCGGCCTTGGCGACGCCGATAGCGATGGTGCCGACACCGGGTGAGGAGACCAGCTTGACCGAGACGCGGGCATCAGGATTGATGGCCTTGAGGTCGTAGACCAGCTGCGCCAGATCCTCGATGCTGTAGATATCGTGGTGTGGTGAGGGGGAGATCAGCGTGGTGCCAGGCAGCACATGCCGCAGACCGGCGATGCGTTCATCCACCTTGTTGCCGGGCAACTGGCCGCCCTCGCCCGGCTTGGCCCCTTGGGCGATTTTGATCTGCAGCACTTCGGCATTGACCAGATAGTGGGGTGTGACGCCGAAGCGTCCCGAGGCGACCTGCTTGATGCGGGAATTGCGCTCGGTGCCGAAGCGGGCAGCATCCTCGCCGCCCTCGCCGCAGTTCGAGCGTCCGCCGAGCTGATTCATCGCCATCGCCAACACTTCATGCGCTTCTGGCGACAGTGCTCCCAGCGACATGCCCGCCGAGTCGAAGCGCCGCAGGATCGCTGCCATCGGCTCTACCTGCTCCAGCGGCAGTGCTTTGTCCCCCGCGTCGTCACGTAGCCGCAACAGGTCGCGTAGCATCGCCACGGGTCGCCCCTCCACAGTCTGTTTGAATGTGCGATAGCGTTCCGGCTTGCCACTGTCGGCAAATTTTTGCAAGGAGCTGACCACATCCGGATTGAAATCGTGGTACTCGGTGTCGAATACGAACTTGCCCAAACCGCCTCGTTCCAGCGGTCGCAATGGTTGCCAAGCGAGTTCCCCGAGTTGTTCGGCATCCCGCTCCAGATCGCTGAGATCGGCACCGCCGATGGTGTTGGGGGTGCCCTTGAAGCAACGCGCTACCAGCTCGGCAGACAGCCCCACCGCCTCGAACAGTGCCGCACCGCGATAGGAGGAGATGTCCGAGATGCCCATCTTGGAGAGGATCTTGAGCAGGCCTTTCTCGATGCCGTGGCGGTAGTTGGCGCACGCCTCGGCGGCGGCACACACGGTCTGTCCGCCCGCCGCCAAGCCTTCGATCAGCGGATAGGCTAAATGCGGGTAGACCGCGGTCGCGCCGTAGCCGAATAGGGTGGCGATTTGGTGGGCATCGCGGGCGCTGCCGCTGGCCACGATCAGATTGACATCGCCACGCAATTTGCACTCTATCAGACGGGTGTGCACGGCACCAACAGCCAGCAGGCTGTGGATTGGCACCCGGTCGGGGGCGAGGCCCCAGTCGGCCAGTAGCAGCGTGGCAGTCCCGTCCCGCGCTACTTGCTCGGCCTCGTCGGCCAGTGCGTCCAGCGCTGCCGCCAAGCTGCCGGGCTGCCCGACCGCATGGCTACCGGCAAGCAATTCCCGCGGTGCCCAGCGCGTTTCCAAGGCGCCCAGCGCGGCGAATTCTTCGGGTAGCAGTATCGGCGATGGCAGGGCGATGCGTTCGGCTTGCTCCGGTCCGGGGTGCAACAGATTGCCCTTCGAGGCGAGCCAAGTGCGCAAGGACATCACCAAAGTCTCGCGCAGTGGGTCGATCGCCGGATTGGTCACCTGCGCAAATTGTTGGCGGAAGTAATCGTAGAGCGGGCGCACACGGATCGACAGAACGGCGCTCGGCAGGTCGTCGCCCATCGAGCTGGTTGCCTCCTGCCCGGCGTTGGCCAGCGGAGCCAACACCTGATCGGCTTCCTCGGCACTGAACTCGAACTGCTTCATCTGCACTGCCAGCGGTGCCTCGCAATGCTTGGGTGCGGCATCAGTCAGCGGCTGCAGCGTGTGGACACGCTCCGCGAGCCATTGTTGGTAGGGATGCTGCCGTGCCAGTCGTTCTTCTATGTCGTAGGAGTGCAACAGTTGGCCGCTGGCGGTGTCGACGGCGAGGATGCCGCCGGGGCCGAGCCTGCCAGCGGTCACCACATCGGCATCGTCGCGTGTGCGCACGCCGGTCTCGGAGGCAATGGTGATCACATCGTCACGTGTGATTTCATAGCGTACCGGGCGCAGGCCGTTGCGGTCGAGCAGGCAGACCGCGTACCGACCCTCGGTGAGCACGATGCTGGTCGGCCCGTCCCACGGCTCCATATGCGTTGCGTGGTACTCGTAGAAGGCGCGTTGTGCGGGGCTCATATCGGGGTGCATCTGCTGCTGCCAAGCGGGGGGTAGCAGCAACCGTAGCGCCCGGAACAGATCGACACCGCCGGTACACAGCAGCTCCAGCATATTGTCCAGCGCCGAGGAATCGGAGCCGTCTTGGTTGACCAGCGACCCCAGCTCATCCAGCTCCGGCAACAGCTCGCCGCGCAATTTGGCACCACAGATTTGGGCCCAGTTGCGGTTGCCGACGATGGTATTGATCTCGCCGTTGTGCGCCAGCAGGCGGAAAGGCTGCGCCAGGGCCCAGTGCGGCAAAGTGTTGGTGGAATAGCGCAGGTGAAAGGTGGCGATCGCCGTCTGCAGTCGCGGGTCGCTCAGATCAGGGAAGAATGCGGCGAAATCCTCGGCGTTGCTGAGCGCCTTGTAGCTGATGACGCCGGTAGCGAGGCTGCACACTTGGAAGTCCGGGTCGTCGGTGAGCAACAGTTCCGCCCGCTTGCGGGCGACGAAGAGCCGGGCGGCTGCATGCGCCTCGTCCCAGTTCTCGGGGAGGTTGACAAATAGCTGCTCAATTGTGGGCCGACACAGCTGAGCTAGCTCGCCGCAGTGTTGCTCACGTATCGGCACCGGTCGCCAGCCCAGCACCTGCAATCCCTCAGCGGCCAAGCAGCGCTCCAGTGTCTCGCGCCCGCGCTTACTGTATGCGGCATCGCGGCTCAGGAAGATGGTGCCGACTGCGTAGGCGCTCGCCAGCGTCCAGCCGGCCTCATCGGCTACGGTGCGCAGGAATGTGTCTGGTTTTTGCATCAGCACCCCGCAACCGTCGCCAGTGCGACCATCGGCGTTGATGCCGCCGCGGTGTGCCATGCGCCGTAGCGCTTCGAGCGATTGGCTGAGGATGGCGTGTGAGGGCTGTCCCTTGAGCTGCGCGATCAGGCCGATACCGCAGCTGTCCGAGGAGATGGGTCTGGTCGGTGCGGGGACTGGTTGCGACACGGTCTTTAGAGCATGCACCGCCTGCTTGAAATGGCGCGGCGCACGATGGGCGGTTGGTCAATTATTTTAACCGAGCTGGGATGGAGCTGTACCTGGGAGCTTGGTTGCCTGCCCGTCAGGCGATGCGCAGGGCTCGGCTGTGTACGCTGCGTGTTGCCCATTGTGCAGCCATTCACCACGCTGCGTTTATGAGCCAATATCGTAACACTTTCTGTTCCAGAATAACCCGATAATTTGATAAGTCTTGGCTGACTGTGGGAAGGAGTGGCAAGCCACTTGACATTCTGTTACAATTTGCCCGTGTCTTGGTGAGCAATCTTCCAACCGTAGGGTATTGGGCGGCTGGCGAGGGATGCACAAGTAAATTGCGTATATAGGGTGTTATGCTTGTTGCCATGCTGCCCCCCCTGCACATGCGACCCGTGCCCCCGCTGTTGCGGGTGCGGTCTTGGATCATGCCGCTGCCCTTGCTGGCGGTGGCGTTCTGCGTCGCTGTACTCAACTTTGGCCCGACCGGTGCCGCGGATGCCAATGCGTTCGGCAGCTGGCACAGAGGAGAAGAGCCGTCTTGGATCACCCCGGACTGGTTGGTGGGTGCGCAGCCGCGGGTGCTCCCCTCGGGGGTGACAACTTACACCGTGTGGGATTATTATCGTCGGGCTCGTTTCAGTTATCAGGCGGCGCTACGGGCGGAGAATATGATCGCCCCCGGCGAGACGCGTACTTTTGCCGTATTCATAGCCAATTATGCGAAATCCAGCTATTATGGCGGCGCAACTTGGTCGACGCTGCGGATTGCCTTGCAGCCGGTGTCTCCAGCTGACCGGAACTACAACCTAGGTCGCCCATTCCAGATCGACGGTTACGGCGACAACGGCGGGGTGTTCCGTGCCCAGCGGGTTCAGCTCAACTCCTGTTTCAAAACAGTGTCGCAGGCTACCTTGGGCCCCCTTTCTGGCAAAAACTATGACGCGATGGTTCGAATGACTTGTCAGTTGCCAGATCACTTGGCGTACGATGCAGACTATTGGGTGATTGCCTGCATCGACAGGGTGTGGCCCGAGCGAGCGAAAGACGGGGACAACAACTGCAATGCGACCCAATACCGGACAATAGCAAGGCCGGTGAACTGGACGATCCAGCCGGTGGTGCTGGCAGCTGAATTAGAGAATTCGTTTAGCACGACGGTGTTGCGTTCTGGGGCAAGCATCGATGTGTTGTCGGGCGGGGTTTTGCCAGCGCACCATGTGCAGTTGCCAACGGATTGGCGGCTGGCGTTGCAGCGCTTGGAGCTTGGCGATGCACTTTACAACGAGCAGCTTCCGGGATACTTGGACAGAGGCTTGCTGACGGGGGCAGACCCCCATTTTTGTTCCCGTGGCCCCCTGACGGAGAACTCCTCGGAGTTTGTCGCCTGCAGTCTGCCAGCTTTGGAGCCCAGTGCCGACTATTTGCTGGTGGCGTGCTTGGATGCGGTTGTCGACGAGAGTGATCTGAGTGACAACTGTTACGGCTTGATTCGCCGGAGTGCCCCGCCAGTGGATGGGGATGTGCAGTCGCTGGTGCTGATTGATCAGCAGATCGAGCCCGGGGATACGGTTCTGCTCTATGCGGACTTGGCGTTCAATCAAGGCGTGACGATGCCATCGACCGCGCACTTGCGGGTGTGGTTACAGGCGCACGCGTCGGGCGACCCGGATTACCACAACCAGTATATTCCCGGTTACTTGGACACGGCGCAACCCGCCGATGCTATGTGCCAACAGCTTGTTGCCGCCGAGTCGGCGCGTCTATGGCTGAGCTGTGATCTGCCCGGGGATTTAGTTGCGGGTAGCGAGTATTTGTTGGTGGCCTGTGTCGACAGAGTTGCTGGCGAGGTGGACACCTCGAATAACTGCTATGGAACGGTGCGCGAGATCCACGGTGAACCGGACTGGGCGGTACACTCTGTCGAGTTGTCGAATGGCGGTGCATCGCTCGCTGCTGGGGTGGTGCTCCCGGTGGTTGTGGGGGTTCAAAATATGGGGCTTTTGGCTGCGCCAGCGACAACGCTACGGTTGCGTTTGCACCCGGCACAATCGCCGAGTGAGCACGGGCAAAACATTGCGGGCTACTTTGGACAGCAGCAACACACGGGTGGCCGAGAGCCCGTTTTGCGAACAGTCGGTGGCGGCGCAAGCCGCCTCTGGCAGTCTGCAGAGTTTGCAGTTTTCCTGCACGCTTCCCGGCAGCATTGTGCACCAACAGCTCTATGTGATCGTGGCGTGCTTGGATGCCGTCACCGACGAGCTGAACCGGGACAATAACTGCTATGGCTTCGAGCGGGTGAGTGCTGGAACAATTGTCTACACGGGGTTAACGGTCTTTGATGTTGAGGAGCATGCCGGGCAACGCAATGAGTTCGCCGGGTTGAGTGCGACGCGCGATCAACAGAGTTTGGATTGGACGCACTTCTCGGTGTCGCTGGTGGATTCGGTCGCGTTGACAGAGGTGGCCATCGTGGCGGCATCAGATGGAGTGTCACCCATGCTGGTGACCACGGGGACGCTGGACTTCGAACAGGCCTCCGAGCACAGATTGATGTTGCGTATTGCACATGGATCGACATCGATTCAGCTGCAGTTGATGTTGCAGGTCAGTGACCGTGTCGGGCCGAGCTACACTGGCGATCTAACTTTCTTTGTGGAGCCGGGTAGTGGCGAGCTGAAATTCTACAATGTGGGTGCGACGGATGCCGATGGTGTCGCCTTGGACTGGACCGAGTTCGGCCTGTTTTCTTTCATGACTTTTGGGACTCCTCCCGGTCTGTCCATTGCCGCCGCTTCGGCGAGCGATCCATCGCCAGTACTGGTGGTTGATCGCTCCAATCCGCAGCTGCAGCTCGGTAGTAGCCATCACTTCTTGGTGTTGTATACAGACACGCGCCATGATGAGGGTGTTGGCACGACTGTCGTGGCCCTTGGGGTTGGGGACTGGGCTGTGCAATCCATCGTGCTGAACAACAGCGGAGCCTTACTGGAGTCCGGAGCATCAGTTTCGATCACGGTAGGGACTGCCAATCTCGGGAATGATACGGCGGCGGCGACAGAATTGCGCTTGCGTCTGCATCCGGTGCAAACGTCGGCATTGACAGATGCCCCGGACCCCAGTAGTAGCGAGCACAATCAAAACATCCCCGGCTACTTGGGCAGTGTGCGGGCTGCCGAAAGTCCGTTTTGTGAACAGTCGGTGGCGGCGCGCAGCGCCTCGGCGAGTCCGGTGGGCGTATCGCTGAGCTGCACTCTGCCCACCGATATCTTGCCAGACCAAGAGTATGTGCTGGTGGCCTGTTTGGATGCGGTTGCCAATGAGCCGGACACATCGTCGAATACGAATAACTGCTATGGTGTGGAGCGCAAGAGTAGCGCGACAGACATGGCGGTGCAGTCCTTTGCGCTGAACAACAGCGGTGCATTGTTGGTTCCCGGGGCGTCTTTGCCAGTCACGGTAGGGGTCGCCAATGTGGGGAGCTTCACGGTGCCAACGACGACATTGCAGTTGCGTTTGCATCGGGCGGAGGCCGGTGATGCGAGCTTCGACGATCACAGCATCTCGGGCTATCCAGGTAGCACGCGGGCAGCCAAGAGCGCGTTTTGCACACAATCTGTGCCGTCCCTAAGTGCCGGGGGGCAGTTAGACTCCCTGTTGACGTGTAGCTTGCCCGCGAACTTGGTAGCGAATACGGACTATTTGTTGGTGGCGTGCTTGGATGCCGACGACGCTGAATCGAATGAGTTGAACAACTGCTACGGCAGAGTCCGTCGCAGCGCTGCGACGGACTGGGCGGTGCAGTCCATGGCGCTGAACAATAACGGTGCCTTGCTGACCCCCGGAGCCGCCGTGACGATCACGGTGGGGGTCGACAATGTGAGTCCCTTCACGGCACCGGCGACAACGCTGCGGCTACGCTTGCATACAGCGCAATCGCTGAGTGAGCACAATCAAAACATTCCCGGCTACATTCCCGGCTACTTGGACAGTGCGCGGGCGGCGAGCGAGAGCGTGTTCTGCGAACAGCCAGTGGCGGCGCAAAGCGTCTCGGCGAGTCCGGTGAGTGTATCGCTGAGCTGTACCCTGCCCACCGCTATCGCGCCAGCCCAAGAGTATGTGTTGGTGGCCTGCTTGGATGCTGCTGCCAGCGAGAGCAAGGACAATAACTGCTACGGTGTTGAGCGCAATAGCGATAGGCCAGACATGGCGGTGCAGTCCTTTGCGCTGAACAACAGCGGTGCCTTGCTGGTTCCCGGGGCGTCTTTGCCAGTCACGGTGGAGGTCGCCAATGTGGGGAGATTCACGGTGCCAGCGACGACATTGCAGTTGCGTTTGCATGATGCGCCTCAGGTGCTTGCGGACAATGAGACTTTTCACGATCAGGTGCTCCCCCACTATTTGAGCAGTGCTGACGCATCCCAGAGCGCCTTTTGCACCGGCTCAGTGGCAGAGCAGGCGGCTTCGGCAGGGCCAGTGAGCGTGTCGCTTAGCTGCACCTTGCCCAGTAGCCTGACGCCCGCCAAGAAGTATTTGTTGGTGGCCTGTGCGGATCTCGTCACCGATGAGACGAACGATGCCAACAACTGCTATGGCTTCGAGCGCAATAGCGATGTGCCGCCGGACTTGGTGGTGCAGGCATTGGCGCTAGCTAATAGCGGTGCCTTGCTGGAGGCCGGACAGACGCTCGCGGTCACGGCGACGGTTGCCAATGAGAGCAACTGGCCGGTGGCAGCATCGACGCTGAGCTTGCGCCTGCATCCGGCACAGACGCCGGAGCGAGGACGAGCAAAATATTCCGGGCTACCTCAGTAGCGCGCGGGCGGCCGAGAGTTCCGTTTTGCGCAGTACCAGCAGCGACCACCCCAGGGAGTTCGCTACAACTAGCTTTCGACTGCATCCTGCCCGCCAACCTGAGCCTTGCCCAGCAGTATGTAGTGGTGGCCTGTGCGGATGAAGCTGCTGAGGAAACGGACACATCGGACAACTGCTATGGCGTGGAGCGGACGAGCGCTGGTCCATTGCTCTTCACAGGTGTGTCGACTTTCTCCATCGAAGAGCATGCCGGGAGGCACAATAGCTTTTCCGGCTTTGGCGCGGAGCGCGACCAACAGGTCTTGGACTGGACACACTTCGCAATTTCATCGATTGATTCGGTGGCGTTGACAGCTGCGGCCATCGTGGCATCGTTGGATGGTGTGTCACCTCTATTGATCACCACGGGGACGCTAGATTTTGAGCAGAGTTCAACGCACAGCGTGGTGGTGCAGCTCACAGAAGGTGCAGCCTCTCTCTCGATAACGTTGTTAATTGGGGTGAGTGACCGCGCTGGTCCAAGCTATGCTGGTGACACAGAGTTCGAGCTCTGTCCGGGCGATCCGCAACCGCTTAACTTCCCCGCTACCACTGTCCCACGATTGCGGGCGACGGATGTCGATGGTGCTGTTTTGGATTGGACGCAGTTCAAACTGATGGATCTGTCTCAGACCAATATGATGATGCCGCCGCTCGGGGTGTCGGTGGTCGCAACTTCACAGACTAATGACTTGCCGATGCTGGTGGTCGATCGCTCCAATGCTGATCTGCAGGCGCAGCTTGCGGATGACGAGTACACTTTCATGGTGATGTATATAGACCCACTCCATGATGAAGGCGCTAGCCTCGACATCACACTCAAAGTCTATTCATCTAGCGCTCCAATATGTAGTAACGGTGCCTAATTTTGGGGCCAATTGTGATGAGGTGGTGTGCGCTATCACTGACTAGCTGGCGGTGTCGCTCCCGCTCCACCACGGGACGCAACAGCACGAGGCGCAACCGTTGCCAGTTCTTTCCAGTGGTGGTCGTCGTCGGTGAGCACCCCCACTAGGGCTTCCAGCACCGGTAGTGCGGGCAGGGGGGGGGTGGAGCAGTTGTTCGCCGATTAAACAGCGCTGATCTGCGCCGCCTGCCAGCTTGACATATCGAATCCAGCCACCTACAAGTGAGCCGTCAGCAGGCGATAGACCGGACAATCCGAGGGTTGTTGGCTCTACCCAAGCCGCAGAGTAAGGGTGCGCCAGTTGAGCCTCAACGGGGCAAGCGTAGAGGGTTTGGGTTGTAGTGGAGCGGGGGGGAACAGCCTACGGGCGCGCCAGCAAGGCCTTGAGCCAGAGTGTCCCCAATGACCTCACTACTGGCATTGGGAAAACTCCTTTCTCGGTTCGTCAAGTTGTCCTGCATATTGCTATTTGTGGTTTCCACGCCGCGTCAATCTTATTGGCAAGCCTTGTTTCCACCTCTCCAATCAAATTGACAACAGGCTCTTGCGCCTCCCCAATGGCTGCTTCAATGACCTTGCGGAAGGCTCCAGCAAGCGCGTCTGCACTACCGTTAAGTCTGCTGGCGGATGACATTCTGCGGCTCATGTGTGGCTAGCTCTAACTGTCACCCCCCCTTAGTGCCTGCGACAACATGTATATAGTTCCCATTCAGATCATCACGCTAAGTGAGAGTGCCAATCCGTTTTGTGGACCGGCATCGCCTTGGATGCTTAGGCGCGTTCCACCCCTGGGCGCAGGGGCACGAAGCGCACAGCCTCCACAGCACGGCGCTGGCACTGCCCGTCCCGCTTGTGGTAGATGCACAGCGACTGCGCCTCACCACACTGCTCGGGGATGACCAGCCGACCGCCCTCGGCCAACTGCTTCAACAGTGTCGTCGGCGGCGTGGCGGCCGCCGCCGTCACCATGATGGCATCGAAGGGAGCTTTGCTCGGCCAGCCCTCGTGGCCGTCGCTGTGGCGCAGGGAGATGTTGTGCACGCCGATGCGTTGTAGGCGTCTGCGCGCCCGCCGCTTGAGCTCGGCGATGCGCTCAATGCTGTAGACCTGCGGCACCAGTAGCGCCAGCACGGCGGTTTGGTAGCCAGAGCCAGTGCCGATTTCCAGCACTTGACGGGGCGGTGGCGCGCCCTCTTGTGGAGCCAGCAATAGCTGGGTCATCAGCCCGACGATATAGGGCTGGGAGATGGTTTGGCGGTAGCCGATCGGCAGCGCTGTGTTCTTATAGGCACGGTGTGCCAGCGCCTCCTCGACGAAGATATGCCGCGGCACTTGGCGCATGACGGCGAGCACCTGTGGGTCATCGATACCCTGCTCCTGCAATAGCTTGACCAGCGCTCCACGGCTGTGCGCTGAGGTCAGGCCAAGGCCGCCGATATCCACCGGATCAGGTTGGGGCATCAGTGAGCTCTATCGTGTCGAGCAAGGCCACTGCCAGCGCGGCCAGTGCCTCGCCGCGGCCGATCGCACCCAGTCCCTCGGTGGTGCTGGCCTTGATGTTGACCGCTGTTAGTGGCAGTCCCAAGCAGTCGGCGATCTGGCGGCGCATAGCAGTTGCGTGGTCGGCCACCCGGGGGCGTTCTGCCAACACGCTCACATCGGCGTTGATGACTCGCAGGCCAACGTCCCCGGCGATACGCCGACAATGCCGCAGCAGGGTCATGCCGCTGAGGTCACGCCAGCGTTCATCGTCGGGGGGGAAATGGTGGCCGATGTCGCCTTGACCCGCACCGCCCAGCACCGCGTTGCCCAAGGCGTGCGCGATCACATCGCCATCGGAGTGGGCGATGATGCCGCGGTGGAAAGGGATGCGCACACCGCCGAGCATCAGGTGGTCGCCCTCGCCGAAGCGGTGCAGATCGAAACCTTGGCCGACGCGCATCGACTTAGGTGCTGGTGGCGCTGAGCAAAGCTTGCGCCAAGGGCAGATCTTCCGGGTCGGTCAGCTTGAGATTACAGGCGGTGCCTAGTATCACCTGTGGCCGGTGGCCGCTGGCGATAACTGCCGCCGCCTCGTCGTCGTCGCAGGCGCCGTGCGCCAGCCTGTGTGCCAAGGCCTCGCGCAACACAGCGTAGCGGAATAGCTGCGGGGTCTGGGCTCGCCACAGCTGGGTGTGCGGCACCGTCTCGACCGCGCTGCCGTTGCCATCCACCCGCTTGAGACTGTCCCGCACGGGCACTGCCAGCAGGCCACCGACCGGATGATCCACCAGCGTCACCAGCAAGGAGCGCAGTCTCTCTGCGCTCAGGCAGGGGCGCACGGCATCGTGCACGATCACCCAATCTCGGGCGGCGGGGGCGGCATCGGCCAGTGCATCCAGCGCGTTGGCGACCGAAGCGGCTCGGCTCGCCCCGCCCACCGCCGTGCGCACCGATGGGTGCCGCGCCACTGCCAGTTCCTTCCAGTGGCGGTCGTCGTCGGCGAGCGCGACCACCAAGGCTGTCAGTTCCGGCAGGGCGAGCAGGGGGGCCAGTGCGCATTCGATCACAGTACTGTGTGCCAAGGCTTGGTATTGCTTGGGGGCTTGCCTGCTGCTGCCGAAGCGTTGCCCGTGCCCCGCCGCTGGCACAATGCCCCACAGGCGCGTCGACCGTCGCCCCCCCGCCGGGTGCTTACTGCTCGACACCATCTTCGCGTACCGTATTCTCCTGTGCCGATTTTGCCGTGTCATCAACCACCCAGAACAGCATTTCGCCGCGCCGCACCATCCCCAATTCGCTGCGTGCGTGCGCCTCAATGGCCTCCGGCTGCTGGGATTGTTCCAGCCAGTCTCGAGCCGCTTCGTTGCGTTGGCGCAGAGCCTTGTTGCGCAGCTGCTGTTCGGCGAATTCTCGATTCAGTTTGTGGTTCTCCAGCAGGCCGCCTGCCCCCACCACCAACTGGTGGCAGAGCGCTGCGAGCAATAGCAATAGCCCAGCCAATGTCGCTCTGCGGATTAGCTTGCGATAGTTGCCCACGGCGACCCGACTCGGCTTGCCAGCTGCGTCTTAGAGCTCAAACAATGCCGCCGCGCCCATCCCGCCACCGATGCACATGGTGACGACCACATAGCGCTCGCCGCGGCGGCGTCCCTCAAACAGGGCGTGCATGGTCAGGCGCACGCCGGACATGCCATAGGGATGACCCAAGGCGATTGCACCACCATCTACATTGAGCTTGTCATCCGGCAGGCCGAGTGTGTCGCGGCAGTAGATGACCTGCACGGCGAAAGCTTCGTTCAACTCCCACAGGCCGATGTCGCCGATGTCGAGGCCGTGTCGCTCCAGCAAGCGCGGGATGGCGAATACCGGGCCGATGCCCATCTCGTCCGGCGCGCAACCAGCGACGGCCACGCCGCGGTAGCAGCCCAGCACATCCAACCCTCGTCGCTCTGCCTCGGCGCGTTCCATCAGCACACAGGCGGCTGAGCCGTCGGACAGCTGGGAGGCGTTGCCAGCGGTGATCGTGCCGCCTTCGCGCACCGGTTTCAGATTGGCCAAGCCCGCGGTGGTGGTATCTTGGCGTATTCCTTCATCGCGTGCGAGGATGCGCGCCTGTTCCGAGACTTCACCGGTCTCGCGGTCAGTGACCAAGCAACGCAGCTGCATCGGCGGCACCAGTTCCTCGTCGAAGCGTCCCTTGATGGCGGCTACCGAGGCCCGTTCCTGCGATAGGACGCCGTACTCGTCTTGCCGATCGCGATCGATGCCGTAGCGCTCGGCCACCACCTCAGCGGTGTCGAGCATCGGCATATAGATGTGCGGCTGCATGGCGAGCAGCTCGTCGTCGACACGACGACTTTGATTCAGATTTTCGTTTTGCACCAAGCTGATGGAGTCGAGACCACCGCCGACTGCCACTTCGAGCCCCTCACAGAGGATTTGGTGCGCAGCGATGGTGATCGCCATCAGGCCTGAGGAGCATTGACGGTCCACCGTCATACCCGGCACCGTGGCTGGCAGGCCAGCGCGCAACGCGACTTGGCGGCCGATGTTCGAGCCGGTGGTGCCCTGTGGCAGTGCCGTGCCCATGACGACATCACCCACCTTGTCGGGCTCATTTTCCATCCCGGCTCGGCGCAGTGCCTCGCGCACGGCGGTGGCACCGAGGGTGGCTCCGGAGGTATTGTTCAAGCTGCCGCGGTAGGCTTTGCCGATCGGCGTGCGTGCGGCGGCGACGATGACTGCTTCGCGCGCCCTGAGCTTTGATTTTTTGGGCACGGTTCCAGCTCCAGTGTGTTTAGATTGGGTCGAAGCGCAGGGCCAGCATTTCTGCCACCATCGCCGGCTTGTCGCCATCGCGCAGCTCGATACGGATCAATGATCGGAGCACGGTCTGCCCCGGCACCCTCGGCTCTTCGGTGCTCTCCCCCAGAAAGGCGCGGATCTCACTGCCAGCGCGCACCGGAGTGATGAAGCGCACCTTGTCGAAGCCGTAGTTGACCACCACATCGCTGACACCAGCCTTGTCCGGCAAGGTGTCTGCCCCCATCACTTGTTGCGCCAAGCGCGGCACCAATGACAGGATCAGCAGCCCGTGGGCGATGGTGCCGCCGAAGATGGTGGTGGCGGCCTCTTCGGGATTGACATGGAGGAAGTTGTGATCGCCGGAGGCATCGGCATATTGGTTGATCAATGCTTGATCTACCAGCAACCAATCAGAATAGCGACCGTTCTCGTCAGCGCTTTCCGGATCGGCTTGTGCGGCCATGGATCGATGCTTCGTCGCGAGCAGTAGACATCATTATATGCCGGAAGCTGGCAGACTTTTAGCCGCCGTCATGCCCCACGAGCCAGCGGGATCGCCCCTTCAGATTGTGATTCTATGCGCAACAGGCGGTTATATTTAGCCACTCTATCGGAGCGGCACGGTGCGCCGGTCTTGATCTGACCAGCAGCAGTCGCCACTGCCAAGTCGGCGATGAAACAGTCTTCGGTTTCCCCGGAGCGGTGCGAGATCACGGTGGCGTAGCCGATCTTGCGCGCTGTGCTCAGCGTGTCCAGTGTCTCGCTGACAGTACCGATCTGGTTGGGTTTGATCAAGATGGCATTGGCAGCACCCAGCTCCGCGCCACGGCGCAGTCGGCGGGCATCGGTGACGAAGAGGTCATCGCCGACCAGCTGCGTGCCTGTGCCCAGTGCAACGGTCAGCTCCACCCAACCCGCCCAGTCGTCTTCGTGTAGCGCGTCCTCTATTGAGGCCACCGGGTAGCGCTCACACAGCTGCCGCAAATAGTCGATGAATTCCGTTGTGTCCAGCTGCGGCTGACCCGCTTCCCCCAGCAGTTGGTAGCGCGAGTCCCGGCACAGCTCGGTGGCGGCGCAGTCCAGCGCCAATGCCACATCGGCATCGCGGCCCAAGCGCAAGCCCGCGCTTTCCACCGCCCGGCAGAGCAACTCCAGAGCTGCCGCGCTACCGCTCAGGTTGGGCGCGAAGCCGCCCTCGTCGCCGACGGCGGTGGGGTGACCCTCTTCGCGTAGCAATCCGCGCAGGGTGTGGAAAATCTCCGTCCCCCAGCGTAGCGCCTCGGCAAAGTTTGGGGCACCCACGGGTTGCACCATGAATTCCTGCAGGTCGATGTTGTTGTTGGCGTGGGCCCCGCCGTTGAGGATATTCATCATTGGCAACGGCAAGCTGAGCTGCTCCGGATCGCCCCCGTAGAGCTCGCACAGATGCCGGTACAGCGGCACGCCGCGTTCGGCGGCCACGGCTCGTGCCAGCGCCATCGATACCCCAAGCAGGGCGTTGGCACCGAGGCGCGAGCGCCGCTCGGTGCCGTCCAGCGCGATCATGGCGTGATCCACCTCCCGCTGCTCGGCCACCCGGCCGCGCAACGCCGCATTCAGCTCCCCGTTGACTGCGGCGACGGCACCCAGCACACCGCGCCCGCCGTAGCGCCCGGTGTCACCGTCGCGCAGCTCGCAGGCTTCCGCAGAGCCGGTGGAGGCCCCCGACGGCACGCTGGCTTCAGCTCGGTGCCCAGAGCTCAGCTCCAAGCTGACGCCGACGGTGGGGTGGCCGCGCGAGTCGAGCAATTCCATCGCTTGGAGCTTGGCGATAGTACTCATGCCGACGCGGTCAGCGGATGACGGGGGTCGGCACCGCCTTGATCAGCTGGTCGAGCGCCAGCACATCGCCGAGCACAGCTTCCAGCGCGTCCAGCGGCAAGGCACTGGGGCCATCGCACAGCGCCTGATCCGGGTCTGGGTGCAGCTCGAGGAACAGTCCAGCCAAGCCTTGGGCCATGGCGGAGCGCGCCAGCGACAAGGTCTGCGAGCGCCGTCCGCCAGCGCAGTCGCCACCGGCACCGGGCAACTGCAGGGCGTGGGTGACATCGAATAGCACTGGGTAGCCCATCGCCTTGAGCGAGTCGAAGCCGAGCATGTCGACGATCAGGCTGTGGTAGCCAAAGCAGCTACCGCGCTCGCACAGCATCAGACGCCTATTGCCAGCCCGCTCGCATTTTGCCAGCGCACAACGCATATCGTCCGGAGCCAAAAACTGCGCTTTCTTGATGTTGATCGCGGCACCAGTGGCAGCGGCGGCGCTGAGCAAATCGGTCTGCCGGCACAGGAAGGCAGGGATTTGCAGCACATCGGCCACGCGTGCTACCAGCTCGGCCTGAGCCGCTTCGTGTACATCGGTCATCACTGGCACATGGTGTTGCCGCTTGACTTCTGCCAGCATTTCCAAGCCGCGTTCGAGTCCCGGGCCGCGATAAGAATCGGCGGCACTTCGGTTAGCTTTGTCGAAAGAGGCTTTGAAGACCCACGGAATGCCGAGTTTTCCGCAGCTGGTGGCGAGCTGCCGGGCGACCTCAAGGGCGCTGTCGACGCGCGGCTCCAGCACATTGAGGCCAGCGAATAGCGTGAAGGGCCGCTGGTTTCCGACCAAGTGGTCGCCGATGCTGAAGTCGGCACCGCCCGTCGCTTGGGTGCTCATGCCGATGTGCCTGTGTTGTTGTCTTGCCGGTCTATGCCAGCCTGCACCAAACCGAGGAAGAGGGGGTGGGGGCGTTGCGGGTGGGAGTTGAACTCAGGGTGAAATTGGCAGCCAAAGAACCACGGGTGATCCGGCAGCTCCACCGCTTCCACCAACGCCGGTTCGTTGCCGGACCAGGCGCTGATGCGCAGCCCCGCAGCTTCCATGCGGCTCTGATAATGGTTGTTGAATTCATAGCGGTGACGGTGGCGTTCGACGATGGAGTCGGTGCCGTAGACTGCGCGCAGCTGGCTGTCGGTGACAATTTGGCAGCGTTGCCCGCCGAGGCGCATCGAGCCCCCCAGATCTGAGTTTTCGTCGCGTTGTTGTTGGCTGCCGTCGTCGCCGATCCACTCCGCTAGCAGGGCGATGACCGGATCTGGGGTGTCGTGCGCAAATTCGGTGCTGTGCGCCTGCGGCAGCTGGGCCATTGCGCGTGCGCATTCAATCACTGCCACCTGCATGCCAAGGCAGATACCGAGATAGGGCAGAGCCTCGCGCCGTGCGTGTCCGGCTGCCGCCACCATGCCGTCGATGCCGCGGTCGCCGAAGCCGCCGGGGATCACGATGGCATCGCAGTCGGTGAGGTGGTTCAGCTGGCCATCTGCGAGACTGCTGGCTTCGATGTAGTCGATGACGACGTGTGCGTCTAGGGACAAGCCCGCGTGTTCTAGCGCCTTGATCACCGACAGATAGGCATCTGGCAAGTCGACATACTTGCCGACGAGGCCGACTGTGAGCTCGTGCGCTGGCGTTTTCCGGCTACGCTCCACCAGTTGCCGCCAAGGTGTCAGCTCCGCCGCTTTGGGAGCCTTGATGCCAGCTTTCTCCAGCACCAGCTCATCTAAGCCAAATTCTGCCATCAGCAACGGGATGCAGTAGATTACATCGACATCCGGCACGGCGAAGACGGCCTGCAGCTCGACATTGGTGAACTGGGCGATTTTTTCGCGTGCACTTTGACCCAGCGCTTGAGCCGAGCGGCACACGAGTACATCGGGCTGCAAGCCGATCGAGCGCAGCTCCTTGACCGAGTGCTGGGTCGGCTTGGTCTTGAATTCTTTTGCTGCCTCGACATAGGGCACCAGCGTGACATGTAGCAGGGCGGAGCGCTTTGGCCCCGATTCTTGGCGCAGTTGGCGGATCGCCTCGAGGAATGGCAGGGATTCGATATCACCCACGGTGCCACCGATCTCAATCAGCGCCACATCGCAGTCTTGAGTGCCAGCCGCGATGCGCCGTTTGATCTCATCGGTGACATGAGGGATGACCTGCACCGTGTGGCCAAGGTAGCCCCCTTCGCGTTCGCGGCGGATGACGCTGTTGTAGACCTGCCCGGTGGTGACATTGTTATGCCGCGTCATGCGGGTCGATAGGAAGCGCTCATAGTGACCGAGATCCAGATCGGTTTCGGCACCGTCTTCGGTGACGAAGACCTCGCCGTGTTGGAAGGGGTTCATGGTGCCGGAATCGACATTGATGTACGGATCCAGCTTCAGCACCGTGACCCGCATACCGCGCGCTTCGAGTACAGCAGCCAGCGAGGCGGCCGTGATGCCCTTGCCGACGGCGGAGACGACACCGCCAGTGACAAAGATACAGGTGCTCATTCAGCGCCGTTCCACGTCCGTTGCCACGACATACTCAAAGCGGGGCTGGCCAGCCAACCATGGTCGGCGGTTGCCACGACAGGCTGAGCCCAGCCTCCCCTGCATCGGCGGAAAAATGCTGGCAAACCCATAGATCGCCCACCGCCGCTAGTTGTCCGTTGAGGTAGATGAGTGGCACGCGCTCGCGCAACCATGGCGGCATGCCGCGCTCCTGCAACAATTTCTTCAGCGGTCGTGAATGGGTCGATCCCGGGGGGTGGCAGCGCTCGCCACCGCGGCGGAAACGCACCTCGAGCTGCGTCTGTAGCCGCAGGCCATCGCCCTGGACGCGCCGGGCGGACAGCTGCCCCATGCCGCTCAGGCGCAATGGCTGTAGCGGTTGCCATGAGTGGCGTGCATGCGGTGGTGTCGGTAGCACGGGGATCGCGTAGAGCACGTTGCGGTAGCGGCGCAGCTGGTAGCCATTCCACGCCAGCAACGGCATCGCATCGTCGCGGCTGCTGAGGAAAGCACGTTCGATTTGTGCGCGGCTACTGTGGCGCAGCGGGGGGGCACCGCGCAGCTTCAGCCAATGGCGTAGCAGGTTGTGCCGCCGTGCTGGTGTCAGCGTGCGCAACGCGGCGATCGCCAAGCCCTCGCCGCAACACACCGCTGCCAGATCGCGGGTGGCGAGCTCCTCGCGCAGCTGCCGTTCCTCAGCGCGCAGCACGGCGCTGCGGGAGGCGGTGTGGGCGAGGGCGGGCCAGCGTTCTCGTAGCAGTGGCAGCACGCGGTGGCGCAGGTAGTTGCGATCAAGCTTCTCGTCGCGGTTACTTTCGTCCTCGACCCAGCACAGACCACGGTGTTCGGCCCAAGCTTGGATCGCTACGCGGCTGGTGTCGAGCAGGGGGCGCAATAGCTGCGCGGTTCCCAGCGGCCGCTGAGATGGGATGCCATTGAGGCCGTCGGCATCGCAGCCGCGGCACAGCTGCAGCATCAGGGTTTCTAGTTGGTCGTCTTGGTGGTGCGCCAATAACAGGGTGTCGCCCGGGTTGAGGTGGTTCAGATAGGCGGCGTAGCGGGCGCGGCGGGCGGTCGCTTCCGGGCCGCCTCGCGGCGTGGTCTGCTGGACGGTTGCCGTCAGCAACGGGATGCCAAGCGCCGCGCACTGGCGCTCGCAGTGCCGTTGCCAGCGGTCGGCATCTGCGCTGAGCCGGTGGTTGACATGTATCGCTACCAGCGGCGGCGCGTCGCTGTGGCTCGCGCAGTAGTCCACACACAGCTGCAACAGCACGCCCGAGTCGATGCCGCCGCTGTAGCCCACCAGCCAGCGGGGGCTGTCCAAGTAGGGCACCAAGGCGCTGGCCACATCGGCCAGCAGCGCCGACGAGTCACCAGTGCCGCGCTCAGCCTGTTGTGCCGAGTAGTCGCTCATAGCGTCTTTCCAGTAGTTTTTCGGTCGGCATCTCGACGAAGATTTTCAGCTGTTCGAGTAGGTGTGTTTTGATACGCGCCGCCGCTTGCTCCGGATCGCGGTGGGCACCGCCCAGCGGCTCTTCGATCACGGTGTCTACCAATCCCAGTTCCAGCAGGGCGCTCGAGGTGATGCCCATCGCCTCGGCTGCTTCCGGAGCTTTGTCCGAACTTTTCCAGATGATGTTGGCACATCCTTCAGGAGAGATCACGAAATAGGTCGAGAACTGCATCATGCACAGGTGGTCGCCGACGCCGATGCCGAGTGCGCCGCCGGAACTCCCCTCGCCGATGACGGTACAGATGATCGGTGTGGTGAGGGTGGACATGGTGGCCAAATTGGTGGCGATGGCCTCGCTGATGCCGCGTTCCTCGGAATCGATGCCTGGGTGCGCACCCGGTGTGTCGATCAAGGTCACCACGGGCAATTTGAAGCGCTCGGCGAGCCGCATCACCCGGTGTGCCTTGCGGTAGCCCTCGGGCCGCACCATGCCGAAATTGCGGTGCACCCGGTCTTTGGTCGAGCGTCCTTTTTCTTGGCCGATGATAGCGATCGGGATGCCCTCAATACGGCAGATGCCAGTGATGATCGCGCTGTCATCACCGAAGCGACGGTCGCCGTGCAATTCGTCAAAATCGGTGAAGATACGCTGGATGTAGTCCATGCTGTACGGTCGCTGCATGTGCCGGGCGATGCGCACGATGTCCCAAGCGCTGAGGCTGTTGTATATTTTTGCTGTCAATTTACGACTTTTGTCGCGAAGATAGGTGATCTCTTGGGAGATGTCCAAATTATCAGCAGTGTTGATATGCTCCAGCTGATGGATGCGTTTTTCGAGCGCCGCAATGGGCTCTTCGAAGTCCAGTGGGTCTGAGATCACGGTGCGTGTTCGGGCGATATTGCCGAATTTAGGATGCTCTTAGTATAGACCGGTGTGCTGAATAGCATTTCCACGCGCTCCGCGCCCAAGTGCTGGCGCAGGCCGAACAACAGCGCATCGCTGAGGTCGAGCTGCCAGTCCTCGCTCATGCGCAAGTCGACAGCGTGGTCGGCATCGCTGTAGTTGATCAGCAACGCACAGGATCCTTTGGCACCGCCGTTGCGCAACAGCTGCTCCAATTGATCCAGCGAGCTGTCGGCGCAGTCCGCTGCGCACAACTGTAGGCGCAGGGCATGAACACGCTGGGCGCGCCATTGTTCGATGCTGAGCAATGCCTCGGCACGCACGCTACCACCCGCCGCCAAGTTGCCGCGTACCAGTAACACTTGGTGTTTTTCAAGCAAGTCCTGTCGGTGTTGGTGGTACAGCTCCGAGTCGATGATGAGCTCGACGCTGGCGCGGCCATCGTCCAATTGGAGGAAAGCGCGCTTGCGCCAACCCTGCAGGCGCACATCGACGACGGTGCCGACGATCCAAGCGGGGTGGTTGCGCTCCAAGGAGTCGAGTGGCTGCGGTCTCAGCTGGCTCAATTCCTGTCGGTAGAGCGTGACCGGATTGGCGCTGAGGTGCTGCCCCAACGCGTTGGCTTCCGCTGCCAGCGTATGCGCTGGGTCGGTGGTGGCGGTGCGGAAGTCGCGGTAGACATCCGGTGGCTCGCCGTCGCCGGGTACCGCGCCGCCGCCGAACAGGTCGGTCATGCCCACCGCAGCGTTGCGCTGGTGCCGCTCAGCACTGCCGATGGCATGCTGCAATGCGGCGCGCAACATCGGGCGCTCGCCGTCGCCGAGCACATCGCAGGCACCGGCATCAATCAAGGCCTCAAGGCTCTGTGCGCTGAACATCGTCAAGTCGATGCGCTGGCAGAAATCGAATAGATCCGTGAACGGTCCAGTGCTTTGCCTGGTGGCGATCAGCTGCGCCGCCGCGCCGCGACCGAAATTCTTGATCGCGCCGAGGCCGAAACGGATGCCGCCTGAACTGGTGGCGTGGAAGCGCGCCGCACTGTGGTTGACATCGGGTGGTAGCAGACGGATGCCGAGGCGGCGGCATTCCATGGACAGCAGGTGCAGGCGTTCGTGGTTCTCCATGTCGACCGACATTTCTGCCGCCATAAAGTGTACCGGATGCTTGGTCTTGTACCACGCGGTGTGATAGGCCAGCAGCGCATAGGCGACCGAGTGCGACTTGTTGAAGCCGTAGCCGCCAAACTGCTCGATTTGGTCGAAGAGCTGAGTGATGATCTTCGGGTCGTGCCCGCGTGCCACTGCCCCCTGCGTGAATTTTCCCCGCTGAGCTGCTAGCTCCTCGCTCTTTTTCTTGCCGATCGCTCGGCGCAACAAGTCGGCTTCACCGAGGCTATAACCGGCCAGCTGGCGCGCGATGCGCATGACTTGCTCCTGATAGGTGATGACCCCTTGGGTCTCCTCGAGGATCTCGCGCAATTCGGGCGGCCTATAATCGAAGCTGACTGAGCCATTACGCCGCTCCACATAGGTCTCGTGCATCCCCACCCCCAGCGGCCCCGGTCGGTAGAGCGCTAGCAGCACCACCAAATCGTTGAATTCCCGCGGCCGCAGCTTGCGGATCAGCTGCCGCATGCCGCGCGACTCGAGTTGGAAGACCGCCGTGGTCTCGCCCTGTCCCAACAGTTGGTAGACGGCTGGGTCATCGAGCGGTGGCTCGCCCAACGGCGGCTCGTTCCGTGCTGTGCGCTCGGCGTTGATTGCCTGTGTCGCATATTCCAGCACGGTCAGTGTGCGCAGGCTCAAGAAATCGAATTTGAGAAAGCCCAGCTGTTCTAAATCATCCTTGTCTAGCTGGGTCATCACCGCTTGGTCTCGTTGCTCGCGGCACAGCGGCATGGCGCTCATCTGATTGGCATCGGCGATCACCACACCGCCAGCATGGCGGCTGATATTGCGCGTCAGCCCTTCGAGGACGAGGGCGGTGTCCCACACTGCGCGCAGCTCTGCATCCTGTTCCAGCAGTTGGTTCAGCTCTTGGTTCACAGGCGGCGCTCTGCCGGACTTGCTGGCGGTGATGGCCTGTTGGCCGCCGAGGGCCACTGCCAGCGTCATATTCGGTGCTGGTGGGATCAGGCGCGCCAGTCGGTCGCCGATGCCGTAGGGCTTGCCCTGGGCGCGTGCCACATCGCGCACCACCGCCCGTGCTGCCATGCGGTTGAAGGTGATGACATGTACGGCAGCGTTCTCGCCGTAGCGATCGCGCACATATTGGATGACCTCATCGCGGCGCTCTTGGCAGAAGTCGATATCGAAATCGGGCAGCGAGACGCGCTCGGTGTTGAGAAAGCGCTCGAATAGCAGCTGGTGCGGCAACGGGTCGATATCGGTGATTCTCAGTCCGTAGGCGACCAGCGAGCTGGCTCCGGAGCCACGCCCGGGCCCGACCGGGATGCCCTGCTTGCGAGCCCAGCGGGTGAAGTCCATGACGATCAAGAAATAATCAGCGTAGCCGAGCTGCTCAATGATCCCCAGCTCTTCACTCAGACGCTGCTGCTGTGCTTCGTTGGGAGCGTGGCCGAGTCGCAAGCGCAGGCCGCGGTGGGCCATCTTGGCGAGCAGCTGCCCGGATTGCTGTGTTGGCACCAGCCGTGGATAGCTGGGCAGATGGGGGCCAGTGGGCAACCATACATTGCAGCGCCGGGCGATTTCGACGCTGTTTGCCAGCGCCTCCGGCACATCGGCGAATAACTCGGCCATTTCTTGGGGCGAGCGCAGATACTGTGATTCACTGTGCCGCGACAGGCGGTCGGGGTCGTTGAGGGTGGTGCTCTCGGCGATGCACACCCGTGTCTCGTGGGCACCATAGTCCTCACGCTTCAGGAAGCGCACCTCGTTGCTCGCCACCAGTGGGCATCCAGCCTGCACTGCCAAGGTCGAGTTGAGTGCCACATGTGCATCTTCTCCAGCCCGCCCGGTGCGGCAGAGCTCGAGATAGAAATTGCCTGGGAAGCGTTGCTGCCAACGATCCAGCGCGCCGCGCGCCTGCGCTTGGTGCCCTTCGATCAGGGCGCGTCCGATCTCACCGCGCATGCCACCACACAGGGCGATGAGGCCATTGCAGCTATCCTCTAGCCACTCCCAGCGCAGCGCGCCGTTGCGCGCTTCGCCCGCCGCACCCCGCGTTCCCTCGAGCCAAGCGCGGCTACACAGAGAGACCAGCTGGCGGTAGCCGAGCTCGTTGCGTGCCAGCAGTGTGCAACGGCTCAGCCGCTCTTGGCGCGGTGGGCACACCCAGAAATCGATGCCGATGATCGGCTTGACGCCGCACGCGACCGCCGCACGGTGGAAGCGGGCCATGGCGAAGAGGTTGCCGAGGTCGCTCAGCGCGACCGCTGGCATGCCGAGCGCCGCCGCTTGCCCCGGCAGCGCCTCGGGGCGCAGCAGGCCATCGCTCAGCGAGTATTCGGAATGGACGCGAAGGTGAACAAACTGAACCGACATGCCGTCGCGATATCGCGCACTGTACCAGTGTCAGATTATCGGCCAGCCACATGCCGAGGTCAAACCAGAGCGCGCACCGGGGCGAAACTGCGCCGGTGTTCGGGGCAGGGGCCGAGTGTGGCCAGAGCACGGCGGTGCGCGGTAGTCGGGTATCCCTTATGCCGTTCCAAGTCGTAGCCGGGGAAGCGCCGGTGCAGCTCCAGCATGTCGGCGTCGCGCGCCACCTTGGCCAAGATTGAGGCCGCGCTGATCTCGGCGACCAGTGCGTCGCCGCCGATGATGGCCCGGCAAGTCGTGCCGGGCACGGGGCAGTGCTGGCCGTCTACCCAGATCTGCCCGGGCGCAAACCGTAGCTGCGCGATGGCGCGCCGCATCGCCAACAGGCTGGCTTGTAGCACGTTGAGACGATCTACTTCACCCGCGCTGGCTCGTCCCAAGCCCCAACTCAGCGCGCGCTCGCGGATACGATCGGCCAGCTGTTGTCGCCGTAGCGGAGTCAAGCGCTTGGAGTCAGCGAGACCCGCCAGCCCCCGCGCTGGCAGCAGGATGACGGCGGCGGCGACCACTGGGCCGATGAGGGCACCACGGCCAGCTTCGTCGACACCTGCGATCAGCGTGCCATCGTCTGGGCGCTGGGGGACACCCCGACACGCCGCCCTTTTCGACATCTCGGCCATGCGCTCAGCCGATCATGTCGCGCGCCATCCGTGCGACATTTTCGGCTGCGTCTTCGCTGCCCAGCTGTGCTCGCATCGCGTTGAGTTTGGTGATCATCGTGTTGCGGTATGGGGCTTCGTCCAATAGCCGTGTGATCTCGGCGGCGATGTTTTGCGGCGAGGCATCCCCTTGTAGCAGCTCCTTGACCACGGCCTCGCCAGCCAGCAGGTTGCACATGCTGACATAGGGCACGGTAATCAATCTCCGAGCGATAGCCGACGTCAGCCAGTGCGCTTTGTAGACGACCACCATGGCTTTGCCCAATAGCGCTGCCTCGGTGCTGGCGGTACCGGAGGCGATGATCATCGCGTCGGCACAGCTCATGGCCAGATGCGTGGTGTTGTCGATGATACGCACCGGCACCGGATGGCGTGCCAAGATCGGCTCCAGCGTCTGGCGGGGGATCGACGGGGCCAGCGCCAACAAGAATTCCAAGTCCTCATGCCGTTCCCGCAGCAATGTGGCACTGCGCAACATCGGTGCCAGCAGCCGCTGGTATTCCAAAGCGCGGCTACCCGGCATCAGCGTGACGACCCGGCGGCCCGTTTCGATGCCGAGCGATTCGCGTGCCTGCACGGTATCCGGCACGGCGTCCATCAGCTTGAGTAGAGGTTGACCGACATAGTGCGCGACCACACCGTGGCGGCGGTAGAACTCCACCTCGAAGGGGAAGATGACCGCTAGCTGGTCGACGTAGGCGGCGACCGTGCGGGTGCGCCACGGCCGCCATGCCCACACCCGCGGCCCGATATAGTGCAGCACTTTGATACCGTGCCTGCGTGCCGCGCCCGCCAGCTTCAGGTTGAAGCCGGGGTAGTCGACCAAGATCAGTAGCGCTGGCCTGTGCTGTGCCAGCATGGCTTTGGCGCGCCGCAGTGTACGGCCGAGGCGCGGCAGTTTGCCCAGCGCCTCGACCAGGCCAGCTGCACTCAATTCCTCGATGTCGATGAGTGTCCGCACACCGGCTTCGCGCATTGCGCCGCCGCCGATGCCGAAGAGCTCTGCCTGCGGGACGATGTGCCGTAGCGCGTCCGCCAGCTCTGCGCCGCGCTGGTCGCCGGACACTTCGCCAGCGACCAGCATGATGGTCGGGCTGCGCTCGGTCGTATCACCGCCGCCCCGCCCTTGGGCTGGGCGATGTGGTGCCACTGCCGGAGGGGGCACCGTCATTTCTCGCCTTAGCGGCGCGGTCGCATCAATGCGCGCCCGGTCTTGGCACCTTGGGAGAGGAATTCTTGCAGGGTGACCAAGCACTGCTGCTGTGGGTTTTCGGTCACTAGCTGTTGCAATGCTTCGAGCGCGTCTTGGAACAGATGATCGTCTCGGTAGATGATGTTGTGCGCCTGTTTAAGCAATGCCGATGCCTCGCTGTCGAGCCCGCCGCGCTCGACTCCGGCCGCATTGATATCCAACACCCGGGTCGGTGGGGCGGTGACGCGATGATAGGGCGGCACATCTTGGTAGATATCGGTGGACGGACCGCAGTAGCTGTAGGTGCCGATGCGGATGAAGGGAGCGATCTTGCTGTGCACGCCGATCACGGCCCCGTCATCGACGATGACATGGCCAGCCAATGGCGAGCCGAAGACCATGCGGATGTCGTTGCCGAGCTGGCAGTCGTGTCCGACATGGCTGCCGACGCTCAGCAGGTTGTCGTTACCGATGCGCGTGATGCCGCCGCCGGACTCGGTACCCGGATGCACGGTGACTTGCTCACGCAACAGATTGCGATCGCCGATTTCCAACTTGGTGCGCGAGCCCTTGTACTTGTAGTCGATCGGCGTGCCGCCCAGCACGACTTGGGGATGGATCTCGTTGTCGCGACCGATCTGGACATCGCCGTCGATCATGACATGGGAGACGATGCGCGTGCCGCTACCGATGCGCACACCCGGGCCGATATAGCAAAACGGTCCAACGCTGACATGGTCTTCCAATTCAGCTTTGGCATCGACGATTGCACTGTGGTGGATGGTGGTCATGATGCGCTACAGTGCCTCGCTCGGTACAGTGTTCTTGTTCTCGAACATACCCAAAATGTTCCCCGAGCAGACTTTTGCTCCATCGACATGTGCCTCGGTGCGCACCTTGGACAAGCCGTGGCGGAAAGAGATGATATGCGCCTCGATGTCCAGCCGGTTGCCCGGCACGACCTGTCGGTGGAAGCGGAATTGATCCATCCCGACCAAATAAACAGCATCTGTCATGCCGCGTGGCTCGCGCCCCAGCGAGAACATGCCGAGAACGGTCACGGCTTGGTTGATGGCCTCCGTGATCAGCACGGCCGGAAAGATCGGTAGTCCGGGGAAGTGCCCTTGGAAGCAGGGCTCACTGTGCGAGATCTGCTTGGAAGCGTGGATGTACTGTCTCGGCTCAATGGCTGACACTCGATCGATAAACAGGAACGGATCGCGTTGCAGTAGCCAGCGCTCGATTTGCGAGGTGGACCATGGCAAGTCGTCAACCTTGGCTACGGTCATTGCTCAGTCCGCCTCTGCACGCCGCTCTAGGGCATGCATGCGTCGGAACAATTCCGGCAGGCGCTCCCACAGGGCCACAGAGCGCCACCACTTCGTTGCACCCATGGCGGGGAGTACCGAGCTTATTTTCGCTCCCGGTGGCACATCGCGCATCACATTGCTACAACCGGTGATGGAGGCACCGGCACCGATTGTCAGGTGTCCGTTGATGGCGCTGCGGCCGCCGATCATGCAGCCCGGGCCAAAGTGGGAGCTGCCAGCCACCACGACGTGGCCAGCGAATGCACAGTGCGCGCCCACCTCGACCCCATGTGCGATGTGCACTTGACTGTCAGTTTTGACATCGTTGCCGATGATAGTGTCGTTGAGCGCGCCGCGGTCGATCGTATTGAGCGTCCCGATCACGACATCGTCACCGATGATCACCCGTCCCAGCTGTGCGATCTTCTCCCAACGCTGCTCCTCGCCAGCCCACGCGAAGCCAAAGCCGTCGCCGCCGATCACACTGCCGCTACCGACACTGCTGCGCTCGCCGAGCTGGCAGCCATGGCTGATGACGGCGTGTGGGCCGATGTGGCAGTCGGCACCGATGCGGCTGTCGCAACCGATGACCGCGCCACTCTCCAGTACGGTGCGTGCGCCGATGTGTGCGTTGGCGGCGATGTGGCAGTGGGGGCCGATCTGGACATCGGTGGCCAGCTGGGCACTCGGGTCGATAGTGGCGCTGGTAGCCACGCCCAGCTGCGGCATTGGTGGTGCGAAATATTGCGAGGCTTTGGCGTAGGCCAAGCGTACATCGCTGACGATGAGGCAATTGACACGGCACAGCGGTACCAGTTGCTCAGTGATCAAGACAGCGCCCGCATTGGTGCGTTCCAAGGCCTCCTGTGTGCGGATGCTATCGCAGAAGCTCAGTTCCGCTGCGCCAGCTCGATCCAATGCGGCGATGCCGTGGATCGTGCATCCTCCATCGCCGCGCAATTGCGCGTCCAGCATGGCCGCCAGCTGCGACAAGGGCATCGCAATGGTGGATGATGTCGATTTGGGGGAGCCTACATAGGATGCCACGCCCGCTCGCCCCTTTTACTGATCGCCGCCGCTTTTAGCCTTGGATGCCTTCGGGCTTGGGCTCTTATCCGTGCGGTTGAGCATGTCGGTAAGTTTCAGCGTCAGGTCGTATTTTGAGTCGGCATAGAGGATGACTGGAACATTGGGATGGCGACGTAACAGGATGCTGACTTCCTCTTCCTTCATCAGTTGTTCAAGTGCTGCTTGGGCGTTGTCAGACATTTCATCGCGCAGCTCGTCGACTACGGTTTGTTCCATGGTTTGGAGCTTTTTCAGCGCGTACTCGACATCCTCACGCACCGTGGTGATACGCCGCTGCAGCTCGCGCTTGCGGGCTTCGCTGAGCACCGCTTCATTCTTGCGCACTTGCTCCACCAAACGCTGCCCGTCTGCGCGCAGCGACTCTACGGTGGCGCGTTGATCCTTGTATTCCTCGTCACGCCGCAATTTGGCGATGCGGCGCTCGGCTTCGCTGGTGGCATAAATAGCGCGCTCGAGATTGATCACCGCGATACGCTGCTGCGGTGGTGGCGATTGGGTCGACGCCAACGGTGTCACAGCGATGCTGCCCAGCATGACGATGCAGGCCCAGAGGGGTAGACCAGAGCTTGGGGTGTGCGTGGTGTGCGTGTGGCGGTGGGACATCGTCGATGGCCTTGGCGATCGTGCCGGGTGGGCTCGGCTAGGTGGGCGAGCTGTGCGTGGATGACGTGTGGAGCACAACAGCAAGAATATAATTATAGCACTGTGGCGTGTACCGCTTTGCTTTACAGCCCAAAGGCTCGGCCTACGGAGAAACCGAAGACTTCAGTTTGCTCATATGCCCCCTTGTTAAAGGTGCGGGCGAGGCTGAACACCAGTGGCCCGATGGCGGTGATCCAAGTGAAGCCGATGCCGAGGGAAAAGCGCAGCTCGCCGAAATCCACATCTGAGCACAGGGCCTGTGTCGGGCGGCAGTCGGTGTCATAGACATTGCCGAAGTCGAGGAACAGGCCGCCGCGCACCGAGCGTTGGTCGCGCAAAAACGGCAGCGGGAACAGCAGTTCGATCGATCCCTCGATCAGCACATTGCCGCCATAGGGGGCTGGGCTGTCACTGGAGATGACCTGATTGGTCACCAATTTGCCAGTGTTGTTGTCCAACACATAGTAGTTGGTGTCCACGATGGTATCGTTATCGGTATCCCGTGCTTGGAGTTGGTATTGCCGCGCCGGTGTGCTGCGTGGCCCCAGCGCGTTGGATTCAAAACCGCGTACCGAATTGAGACCACCAGCGTAGAAGTGGCGGTAGAACGGCAGTTGCGAATTGCTCTGGTAGCTGTCGCCATAGCCGAGCTCGGTGCGCACGCGTAGTGCCAGCGAGTCGCTTAATGGTTGGATGTACTCGCCGTTGTAGCGTAGCCGGAAATAGTTGAGGTCGCTGAATGGAAAAGTGGTTTCGAAGACAATGCTCTGGGCATAGCCGCTCGAGGCCAGCTGCCCACGATCCAAGCGGTATTGGCTCCAACCGAGGCTTAGCGCAAAGTCTTCGTAGCGGTTGCCGTGCCGGTCTAGGAAGCCGGCGATGAATGGGGCCGTGAGACTGTTGAAATCGAGGTCGGTACGCAGCTCGCCAGCACCACCGTTGGCGGCGGGATCCCAGATCGATGTGGTGTCGATACCGCTGTATAGTGCTGGTGAGGAGCGAATTTCCTGCGCCGCAGCGAGACCAGTGATCAATTCGGTTGCGCTGAATCCCATCGACAGCGACAGCCGGTCCGAATCGTTAATCGGATAGGAAAAGCCGAGTTCACCGCCGCGGCTGATGCTGGTGTAGCGGCTGACGTTGATCTCGCTCAAATCGCGATCCACATAGTGGAAGCGCAGTGAGCGGCTGACACCGTTGGGTGTGAAGTAAGGCTGGTTGATGGCGAAATTGGTCACCAATGCATAGCGGCTTTTATCGACTTGAACATCGAGGGCGGTGCCAGTGCCAAACAGATTGCTCTGTTGGTAGTTGAGGTTATAGAGCAGGCCATAGGCGGAGTTGTAGCCGATGCCCAGACCGACGCTGCCCGAGAATTCCTCTTCCACTTTGATCAGCACATCCACTTCGTCTTCGCTTTCCGGCACCAGCTCAGTGGTGATTTCCACACTGCGGAAGTATGGCAGTCGCTGCAGCTGTTGACGCGAGCTGGTAATGGATGCCTGTGCCGCCGGGGCGCTCTCCACCACTCGCAGCTCGCGGCGAATGACTTCATCGGAAGTTTTTCGATTGCCGCTGACAAGGATGCGCCGCACATGCTTTTGTGCGCCCGGTTCGACCAAGAAGGAGAGCGCCACTTCGTGGCGCTCTGGAGCTGGGGTGCTCAGGCCGCGCACCCGGGCGTCCAAGTAGCCCAAGTTACCCAGTATGGCAGTAATCTTGCTCTCGGTTTCGGTGACAGCCAAGGCCCGATAGATGTCGCCCGGAGCGATGCCTATCAGCGCTTCCAGCTGCTCTCTTGGCAGGATGAGCTCGCCAGCCAGAGAGGCCGCACTGACGTGATACAACTCGCCCTCGGTGATGCTGATATCAATATAGACGCCTCGTCGGTTTGGAGTCACCGACACCTGCACCGATTCGAGCGTGAAATCGAGGTGACCGCGATTGCGATAATAGTCGGACAGCTTGTCCAAGTCCGCGCCCAGTGTGTCGCGCGAATAGAGGTGCTTTTTGCCAAACAGCGTCAGCGGCGAGGCGATACGGCTGTCGAATTCTCGGAGCAGATCTCGCTCGCTGAATTTGCGGTTGCCGAACAGTTTGATGCGCCGGATTTTAGCCGCCTTAGCCTCGTCGATTGCGATGTCAATGACGACGCGGTTGCGCGATAGTGGTTCCAGCTCGATCACGACCTTGGCATGGTAGTAGCCGCGCTTGGAATACTGCCGCAGCAATTCTTCACGCAGGTTTTGTAGCGTGGCGCGCTTGAGGACTTCCCCGGCACCGATGCCGACACTGTCTAAGGCCTGCTCCAGTGACTCTGTTGGAATTGCACGGTTGCCGTCCAATGTCAGCTCGACGACAAATGGGCGCTCGGCCAGCCGCACGACCAGCACATCGCCCTCGCGCAACATCTGCACATCGTCGAAGTTACCGCTTTCGAACAGGCGGTGCGATGATTCGCGCAGCGCAGTGTTGTCGATTTCATCGCCGACGTCGACTGATAGCAACGAGAAAACGAGACCAGCGGAGACCCGCTGCAGCCCCTCAATGCGGATATCCTCAATCGTGAAGCTCTGTGCCGATGCCAGTGCCGACACGCCGAGCAAGCTCAGCGCCAGCGGCAACACGAACAACACTCGTGCGCGTCTATAGACGCAGGAAATCATTGTATAGAGCCAGCAACATCACGCCCAATATCAGTGCGATGCCGATGCGTTGCCCGGCTTCCTGCACAAACACCGGTAGCGGTGTGCCCCGCATATATTCGAACATCATGTACATCAAGTGCCCACCATCCAGCACGGGGATGGGCAATAGGTTCAGTATGCCCAAACTCAGGCTGAACAAAGCCAGCAACTCCAAAAATGGGCGCCAGCCTTCATCGATCGCTTGGCCAGCCATGCGGGCGATGGTGACTGGGCCGCTGAGCTGTTTGCTCGACATGGTGCCAGACACCATCTTGCCCAGCGCTACCAGAGAGAACACCGATAGGTCCCAAGTGCGGCGCACGGCCATCGCCGCAGCCGACAGCGGCGAGTAGCGAATGGTGCGCATGGAGCCCGGGGGCAGTTCTTGGGTGGCGAGTATGGTGCCGACACGGCCGTATTCGATGCCTTCGCCGCCATCGAATGCCTCTGGTGTGATCGCGAGCTGCAACATCCTGCCGTCGCGCAACACCGCCAGCATGAAAGTTTGCCCCGCTTTCTGGCGCACGAGCTCTCGCCATGCATCCCAATCAGGGATACGCTCGCCAGCGGCGGCGATGATCTCGTCCCCGGAGCGTAGCGTGGAATGCGCTGCCGGACTACCGGATACCACCGAGCCGATCAGTGCGCGTTGGGGAGGCAGGTACGGCTCAATGCCCAGCGCCCGCACTGGATTCCTCTGCGATTCCTCTGCCCGCAGCCACCGCTCGATATAAGCTCTCGAAAAATAGATGGCATCGTCGCCTTGGTAGCGTAGGCCAAGTCGCAGCTCGCCGGTGTCACCGATGCGCTTGAAGAGGCGCAGTGCGATCTCCTGCCAATTTTTGGTCGGCACCCCATCGATCTCGACGATTTCCTGCCCCGGCTCCAAGCTGGCTTCAGAGGCTGGCGTGTTCGGCAGCACGGTGCCGATGCGGGGGATGATATGAGTCACCCCGATGAGGCCGAGCACCCAGTAGATCAGCACTGCCAGTAGCAGATTGATCGCCGGGCCAGCGGCGACGATGGCTACTCGGGCTGACAAGGGTTTGCGGTCAAAAGCCCGCAGGTGGCGCTCCTCCTCACTGATCCCACGTTCCAAGGGGTCGACCCCGTCCCCCAAGCTCTGTTCCCCCAGCATGCGCACATAGCCACCTAGGGGTATTGGACACAGCGCGTACTCGGTGTTGTCCCGGTCGCGCCATGTCAGCAATGGCTTGCCGAAACCGATGGAAAAGCGTAGCACCCGGACGCCGCAGCGCCTAGCCACCCAGAAGTGCCCGAATTCATGCACGGTGATCAGGAGCCCGAGTGTCAGGATTCCGATCAGTGCAACCTGTAATTTTTCCATGTTGTCTGTGGTGGTGGCTGGTGGCTTGGAGGGCTAGACGGCCGTGGCGTGGACTGTGCTGGTGGCCAGTTCTCGTCGGGCGTGTTCCCGCGCCCGATGATCGATCTCCAACAGCGCGGGTAGCGAGCTGGGCGCTTCGCTAGACGCCGCACCGAGGCCGGCTTCGGCGATTGCGGCGATGCGGGTGAAAGCGATGTCGCCAGCGAGAAAAGCCGCCACCGCGACTTCGTTGGCCGCATTGAGTGCTGCCGCTGCGCCGCCGCCATTGCGCGCCGCTGACCGTGCCAATTCGAGACAGGGGAAACGTTCTGGTTGCGGCGGCTCGAAGTCCAGCGAGCCGATCGCAGACAGTTCCAAGAAAGGGGCACCGCTTGCTTGGCGTTGTGGCCAGTCGAGGGCGGTGGCCAGCGGCACACGCATGTCGGGGCAGGCCAGCTGTGCCAGCACCGAGCCGTCGATATATTCCACCATCGAATGGACAACGCTCTGGGGATGCACGACAACCTCCACTTGCCACTCCGGCATGCCGAACAACCAGCACGCCTCAATCAATTCCAAGCCCTTATTCATCATGGTGGCGGAATCTACTGAGATCTTGCGTCCCATACGCCAGTTCGGGTGGTCGCAGGCGCGCTCCGGCGTCACTTGGTCGAGTGCCGCCAGCGGCAACCGCAACAGCGGTCCGCCGGAAGCGGTCAGCAACAGCCGGCGCACGCTGGCGGGGGAGCGCCCGGTCTCGGTGCCGCTTGGCAGGCACTGCAGGATCGCGTTGTGTTCACTGTCTACTGGTAACAATTCGGCGTTGCCCTCGGCCACTGCCTGCATGAACAGTGAGCCAGCGGCGACCAGCGCTTCTTTGTTGGCAAGCAGTATGCGCTTGCCAGCGCGTGCCGCAGCCAAGCTCGGTTCGAGGCCAGCCATGCCGACAATGGCGGCGAGTACCGTGCTGGCTTCCTCGTGGGCGGCCAAGTGGCACAGACCCTCCGGACCTTCCAGCACTTCGATGTCGAGGCCATCAGCTCTCAGCGCACGCCGCAACCGCCGTGCCGCCCCCCGATCCGCCAGTGCCGCATAGCGCGGGTGGTGTCGGTGGCACAGAGCATGCATCTCTGCCACCCGGCGGTGTCCAGCCAAACCCAACACGGGGTGGCGTTCCGGCTGCTCTGCCACCATGCGCAACAGGGTTCCGCCCACCGATCCGGTGGCTCCCAAGACGACCAAGGGTCTGCACGCTTTTGTCATCAGTGACCCCAGAGCCATATCAGCGCGAACAGGGGTGCCGCCGCGAGTAGGCCATCGATGCGGTCGAGTAGGCCGCCGTGTCCAGGTAGCAGTCGTCCCGAATCCTTGACGCCTACATGCCGCTTGGCGACGCTCTCCAGCAGGTCGCCGACCACTGCCGCCAAAATCGCCACGATAGAGGCGGCGAACAACGATGGCGGGCTACAGGCCAAGGCTTTGCCGCACTGTGTCGAGATCGCAAGCGGTGCCATGGCAGCTGTGCCGACCCCTCCGACAAAGCCGGTCCATGTCTTGCCTGGGCTCACTGCCGGGGCCAGTGGGCGCGGGCGGCGGCTGGCTCTGCCGATCAAGTAGCCGCCAGTGTCGACCAGCATCACTACCGCGAGCAGCACCAGCACCAGCAGTTGTCCATCGGTTGATTGGCGCAGGGTGACGAGGGCAACTCCGCTGGGGAGCAGGACGGCACCACCGGCGATGAGTCGCACCCAACGCGGCTCCCATAGCGATTGGCTGCGCGGCCAAGTCACCACCAGCACCAGAGCCAGCGACCACCAGACAGCACCAGCGGCCAGTATCGCCGGTGCCAGTGTTTGTCCCCATGGCCCCCAGGCCAGCACGGTCAAGACACTCAGTGTCACCACTGCGCCGACCATGCGTTGGGCAGTGTGGGGGTAGCCAGCCAGCGGCATCCATTCCCAAGCGGCGATGGCGAGCACGGCGGCTACCAGCAAGGAGAACAGCCCCTCGGGCAGCTGCCAGACGGCACTGATGACCGCGACCAAGAGTGCCCCGCCAGTGATGAATCGCTGCTTCATTGCGCGTCCTTGGGTGGGGGGATCAACATGTCTGGCCAGCGCTGCTTGGCGTTTGAGCCATGCCGCCATCGTCTGGTCGCGTACAGTTGGCAGTGCCAAGTGCTAGATTATAGTGGCGATTGGGTGCTGGCCACGCCACGTCGGGCAGGGACATGCCTCTGTGTGCTGCTGTCATGAGCTGCTGTGCTCGGGTCGTTCCCCGAAGCGGCGTTGGCGAGTCTGATATTCGGCGAGTACCCGATCCAGTGCGTGGATGTCGAAATCTGGCCATGGCAGCTCACAGAAGCACAGTTCGGTATAGGCGCATTGCCACAGCGCGAAATTGCTCAGCCGCTGCTCGCCACTGGTGCGCACGCACAGATCCGGCGGCGGCAAGCCGGCCAAGCACAGTTGGCTGGCGAACAGCTCCTCGTCGATCTGCTCGGCGCGCAGCTCGCCCGCGGCCACTCGCTGAGCCAAATTGCGCGCCGCCTGCACGATGTCCCACTGGCCGCTGTAGCCCAAGGCCACCGTGATAACACGGTGGTTGTCGGTGGTGAGGCGCTCGGCTGCCTCCATACGGTGGCGCATCTCGGCGCTGAATTGCGCACGTGCGCCGATAAACCGCAGCTGCACTCCCTCAGCGTGCAGTTTTTGTACTTCCCGATCTGCCAGTTGCTCGTACAGCAGTCCCATCAGCCCCTCTATTTCTTGCGCCGGGCGCAACCAGTTCTCGTTGCTGAAAGCGAATAGAGTGACAGCTTCGATGTGGTCGCGTTTGCCGATGTCGCTCAGTAGCTGCAAGGTCGCCTTGACACCAGCGCGATGGCCTTGTTGCACATCGAGCCCGCGGCGCTCGGCCCAGCGCTTGTTGCCATCCATGATGAAAGCGATATGGCGGGGCAGGGGAGTTGCTGCGGGTACCTTGGGTTCTTGGGAGCGGGCCATTGCACGAGCCGCTGTTGAAGTCATGCCTGCCTCGCTCGGCACCCCGGCCAGCCGGATCAGAGTCGATGCCCAGGCACCCGGCGATTGGCTGTCAGTGCGCCATTAACTCTTGTTCCTTGGTTGCCAGCACCTTGTCCACTTCGCCGATGTGGCGGTCGGTCAGCTGCTGCACTTGGTGTTCTGCACGGCGTTCGTCGTCCTCGCCTACCTCATGCGCTTTAACCAGCACTTTGAGCGCGTTGTTCGCCTCGCGCCGGATGTTGCGCGCCGCTACCTTGGAGGCCTCTGCCACTTGCCGCGCTTGGCGCGTGTAATCGCGGCGGGTCTCCTCGGTCAACGGTGGCATGACGATGCGCGCCACGCCGTTGGCAATGTTCGGGTTGAGCCCCAAGTCGGCCAACATGATCGCTTTTTCGATGTCGGGCAACAAGGATTTCTCCCAAGGTGCCACGACGAGGCAACGCCCCTCTTCGACGGTGATGCTGGCCACTTTGGTCAGCGGGGTCGGCGTGCCGTAGTAGTCGACATGTACGGTATCTAGTAGATCGGGGTGCGGGCGCCCGGTACGGATCTTCTTGAAATTCCCGTGTAGCGTTTGCAGGCTTTTATCCATGCGTTGCGCCGCATCGCGGCTGATGCTTTCAATGCTCGCGTTGCCGCTTGCCATGCCCGTCGCCTGCCCGTCGCGCCGCACTAGTGCACTGGAGCCGGAGCTGCCCCGGCCTGTGCTGCCATCTCTGCACCCACCTCGAAGCGTATCGCTGCCCGCAGCTCGGCGTTGGCGCGCTGAGTCAACTGGCCGACAGTGACGCTGGGGTCGCGCACGAAGGCTTGCTCTACTAAGCTGTTGGCAGCAAGGAATTTTTTCATCCGGCCCTGCGCCATCTTCTCGGCGATCTCCGGTGTTTTGCCGCTGTCCTTGGCTTGTGCTTGGTACAGTTTGCGTTCCCTGTCGACCACGGCGGTTGGCATGTCCTCAGGCCGTACCACGGCGGGGTTCATCGCCGCCATATGCATGGCGACATCGCGTCCAAGCACACTGTCAGCGGCACCGTCGCCGTGCAATTCGACCAGTGCGCCGATGCGGCGGTTGCTGTGCACATAGTGGTGGACATGCCCACCGTCGCTGTGGTGATATGCCAGTCGTCGCAGCTGGACATTCTCGCCAGTCTTCTGGACCAGCGCGTGGCGCGCATCCTCCACCGCCGCCCTGAGGGATGCGATGTCTGGGTGCTGCTCTGCAGAGGCCAGTGTCTGTGCGACGAAGCGCAGGAACCCTACGTCGCGAGCGACGAAATCGGTCTCGCAATTGACTTCCAGTAGATAGGCCCTGCTCCCATCGATCGTGACCGCGGCGGCGATCACCCCCTCGAGTGCCGAGCGACCGGCGCGACTATCGGCCTTCAGGCCGCTGTTGCGGCGCAGATGGGCGATGGCGGCATCGAGGTCGCCATCACAGGCCAGTAGCGCCTGTTTGCAGGACATCATGCCAATGCCAGTGCGTTCGCGCAATTCCTTGACCAGCGAGGCTGCGATAGCGCTCATGTCCTGCGTTTTCGTCCTGTGTTGGTTGTGACCACAGCGCTCAGCTGTTGCTGGTCGTCACTTCTTGGAATTCGCCCGCATGGACTGCTTCTGCCGCTTTGCGACCAGCGATGTAAGCGTCGGCTATCGCCGAGGCATAGAGGCGTATCGCGCGGATGGAATCGTCGTTGGCGGGAATGGGGTAGTCGATTTTGCTGGGGTCGGAGTTGGTGTCGACAATGCCGATGATTGGGATGCGGAGTCGTGCAGCCTCCAATACGGCGATTCCCTCGTGATCCACATCGATGACAAACAGTGCGTCGGGCAAGCTGGACATCTCCTTGAGGCCGCCGAGATTGCGGTTCAATTTGTCGATCTGTCGCATCAACCTCACCACTTCCTTCTTCTTCAGGTTTTGGAAGGAGCCGTCCCGGTGCTGCTCCTCCAGATCCAGCAGACGCTTGATCGAACTGCGCAGGGTTTTGTGGTTGGTCAGCATGCCACCGAGCCAACGGCGCTCCACATAGGGCATGCCGCAGCGTGTTGCCTGTTCATTGATCACATCGCTAGTCGCACGTTTGGTGCCGACAAACAGCAGCTTGTTGCCGTGTTTGGCCAGTGTGCGCACAAAGCCCATTGCCTCGCGCAGGGCGACCACGGTGCGATCTAAGTTAATGATATGGATTTTGTTGTAAGCACCGAAGATGTACGGTTCCATCTTCGGATTCCAATAGCGCGTACGGTGCCCGAAATGAGCCCCTACCTTGAGTAGGCTTTGCAGATTTGGTGCCTCGACTTCACTCATGACGATGCAGTGTTTTATCAGCGGGCAGTGGTTTTGGCATTCCCGGTACCGGCTGCCGTCAAGAAGCTGGCAATGTCCGTATCGAGATTGGCCGCTCATTATACAACTTCTCGTGATTGCAGCCGCTACCGAGGTATATAATTCAGCATATTCCCCGCCCATGGTGCGATGCGCGTGAGTTCTGTGCTTTCCACTCCCAAGCCAAAGACAGCAGCTCAGCTGGCCCAAATGCGCATCGCCGGGCGCTTGGCGGCATCCGTGCTTGAGATGATCGTCGACTATGTGCGTCCCGGCATCAGCACCGGTGAGCTGGATCGCCGGTGCCACGAGTACATCGTCGAGCACGATGCCGTGCCAGCCGCGCTCGGTTACCGCGGCTTCCCGCGCGCCATTTGCTCCTCGGTCAACCAAGTGGTCTGCCACGGCATCCCGTCCGAGAAGAAACTGCTGCGTAGCGGCGATATTCTCAACTTGGATGTGGCAGTCATCAAAGATGGCTACTACGGCGACACCAGCCGCATGTTCATGGTCGGCAAGGTGCTAGCGCACGCACAACGCCTGTCGCGGGTGACGCAGGAATGCCTCTACCGTGCCATTGAGCAGGTGCGCGCCGGGGTGCGCTTAGGCGATCTCGGCAACCTGATCCAGCGCCATGCCAGCGATAACCACTATTCGGTGGTGCGTGAGTATTGCGGCCACGGCATCGGCGAGAATTTCCATGAGGAGCCCCATGTGTTGCATTACGGTCGTGCCGGCACCGGTATGGTGTTGGAGGAAGGGATGACTTTCACCATCGAACCGATGATCAATCTCGGTCGGCAACAGGTCAAACTGAACCGCAGCGATGGCTGGACGGTAGAGACGGTGGACGGCCGTCTGTCGGCACAGTGGGAGCACACGCTGGCAGTGACGCGCGATGGCGCCGAAGTGCTGACGGCACGGCACGACGAGCCCTTTTTCCAAGCCGCCTGAGCGACGCGCCTGTGCGCCGCCATCAACGCGCCGCTTTGGTACACCGCCAGCTTGCCGAGCTGTACCCCGAGCAGCCGATCCCGCTACATCACAGCGACCCTTATAGCTTGCTGGTGGCGGTGGTGTTGTCTGCTCAGTGTACCGACGCACGTGTCAACCTCGTCACGCCCGCCCTGTTCGAGCGCGCCAGCACACCCGAGCAGATGATGCGGCTACCGGTGGCCGAGGTCCAGCGCTACATCCGCAGCTGCGGGCTGGCACCACAGAAAGCGCGGGCCATCGCCGCCCTCTCGCGTCTGCTGGTCGAGCGGCACGGCGGCGCAGTGCCACGCGCACTGGAGGATTTGGAGCGCCTGCCGGGGGTGGGGCACAAGACCGCAAGCGTGATGCAATGCCAGTGTTTCGACACCCCTGCTTTCCCGGTGGACACCCATATTCATCGCTTGGCGCATCGCTGGGGGCTCAGCGACGGTCGCAATGTCCGCAGCACCGAGCAGAGTCTGAAGCGCCTTTTCCCTCAATCCGCTTGGTGTACACTGCATTTACAGATGATTTACTACGGACGCGAGCACTGCACGGCGCGGGGTTGCGACGGCACAGTGTGCGGCTTGTGCCGTGCCTGCTATCCGCGTCGGCGGCGTGTGGAGCTGCCGCGCCGCGCCTGAGCTGCATCGATGAGCGTGTGCGCTTTTGGTTTGGGCATCGGCAGCCGCGATGCCGCTGGTCATTGGTTGGAGATCTATTACCCGCATCCGGTGTGCGAGGCACCGCCCGAGCTCTGGCGCGCCCTTGAAGAGCTGTTTGGCTACAACGGTGCGCCGCTGACAGTGATGGCAAGCGATGCCTTGGCACCTTTTGCCGCAGCTTTGACGGCGGCAGGACTCGTCGAGGTGGCCGCGCTCGCCGGGCAGCTGGATCATGCCGAGCACGAATGCGTGCTGAGTGTGTTGGCAGCCGACAGCCCGCCGGTCGATGTTCCGCAGGCCTATCTGATGCTACACCTGCTCTCGTATCGCATGGCGCGTCCGAACGAGCTCAATCTGGACGGGCTGTTCGGCGTGCTACCGACGGTGGCCTGGACCAATATCGGTGCGGTGGCCGTGGCAGAGTTAGCGGGGCAGCGCCTGCGCGAGCGGCTTGGCGGCAACCTGTTGCGGGTGCATTCTGTCGACAAATTTCCGCGCATGTGCGACTACGTGGTGCCGCCCGGTGTGCGCATTGCCGACAGCGCCCGTGTGCGCCTCGGTGCGTGGATTGGCGAGGGCACGACGGTGATGCACGAGGGCTTTATCAATTTCAACGCTGGCACCGAGGGGCCCAATTTGGTGGAGGGGCGCATCTCCTCTGGGGTGGTCGTGCAAGCCGACTCTGACCTCGGTGGCGGTGCCTCAATCATGGGTACATTGTGGGGTGGGGGAGAGTTGCTCTCGGTTGGACGCAATTGCCTGATCGGTGCCAACGCCGGCATCGGCATCTCGCTGGGGGACCGCTGCACCGTGGAGGCGGGGCTCTACCTGACGGCGGGGTCGGTGGTCACGGCATTGGGTGCCGACGGGAGTGTCGTGCGACAGCTGAAAGCGCGTGAGTTGTCGGGCGAAGATGATTTGCTATTCCGGCGCAATTCGCTCAGCGGAGCCATCGAATGTTTGCCCAATACCAAGCCGATCCGCCTCAACGAGGCGTTGCACGCCAATAATTAAGTGGCACGGTTTGGTAGTCAGTGATCGGTGTAGGGAAGAGCTGGCGATATGGTGGCTGAATCCGCTGTGCTGGTGCTGGCGCGGGAGCTGATCCGCCGACCCTCGGTGACGCCTGAGGATGGCGGCTGCCAAGCGCTGTTGGCACAGCGCCTAGAAGCCGCAGGCTTCACTGTCGAGACCATGCCCTTCGGCGCGGTCAGTAATCTGTGGGCGGTGCATGGTGGGGAGGGGCCGATCCTGTGCTTGGCAGGGCACAGCGATGTGGTGCCGACTGGCCCCGAGGAGGCGTGGCACTACCCACCGTTTGCTGCCGAGCTCGATGAGGCTGGTTATCTGCACGGTCGCGGCGCTGCCGATATGAAAGGGGCGCTGGCAGCATTGGTATTGGCGGTTGAGGCCTTTGTTGCCGCCCACCCCCGGCACTGTGGACGGCTGGCGCTGCTGATCACCAGCGATGAGGAGGCCGAGGCGGTGGACGGCACGGCGCGTGTCGTCGAGGCCTTGGCGGTGCGCGGCGAGCATATCCGCTGGAGCTTGATCGGCGAGCCCAGCTGCACGGAGCGCTTCGGCGATACGCTGAAGAACGGGCGCCGTGGCTCGCTGAGTGGGCAGCTGCGGCTGCGCGGTGTGCAGGGACACATCGCCTACCACCAGCTGGCAGACAACCCGATCCACCGCGCCCTGCCGGTACTCGGGGAGTTGGCTGCGCGGTGCTGGGATAAGGGGGGCGGTGGTTTTCCGCCCACCAGCTTCCAGCTGTCGAATATACGCGCTGGCACTGGTGCTGACAATGTGATCCCGGGGGAGTTATGGGCGCGCTTCAATTTCCGCTACAACCCGTGTAGCGAGGAAGACTGGCTGCGAGCGGAGGTGGTGGCAGTGCTTGAGAGACATGGCTGCGACTACCAGCTGGATTGGCACCAAGGGGGCAAACCCTTCTTCTGCCCGCCGGGCGAACTGCAGGCGGCGGTGCGCGAGGCGGTGCGCGAACGGCTCGGCGAGGAGCCCCAAGCGGTGACTGACGGCGGCACATCGGACGGTCGCTTCTTCGCGCCAGCCGGTGCCGAAGTGGTGGAGTTCGGTCCCATCAACGCCACCATCCACCAGGTGGACGAATGCGTGGCGGTAGCCGACTTAGAGGCGCTGGTGGGTATCTATCAAGCTGCGATAGAACGGGTGCTGGGGGAGGGGGTCTCGGCACTGGAATAGTGCGGTGGCCAGCCGCTTGATTGACTCAAGCAACACACAGACTGAGGTGTCATGCCGCACGAGTTGGGGTGCCGCCACCATGAACGGCAGATACAGCGTGGCATGGGCGCATGCCGTGCGTCGCTGAGGCCGTTGCCGCTGTTGTTATGCTCTAGGTGTGCGATCGCTCGCCGTGGGGCCTCAGCCGTGTCGGAAGTGCATGACATCGCCATCGCACACCACATAGTCGCGCCCCTCCAGCCGCCATTTGCCAGCTTCGCGTGCCCCCTGTTCGCCGCCGCAGCTGACGAAATCCTCGTAGGCGATGACCTCGGCACGGATGAAGCGTTGCTCGAAGTCGCTGTGGATGCGACCGCCCGCCGCCGCTGCCGCCATACCTTGGGGCAGGGTCCAAGCTCGCAGTTCCTGCGGCCCGACGGTAAAGAAAGTGTTGAGTCTTAGCAGCTGGTGGCCAGCGCACACCAAGCGGTTCAGCCCCGGCTCCTCCAGCCCCAGTCCGGCGAGCATCTCCGCTGCCTCATTTTCTTCCAACTCACTCAGCTCGGCCTCCAGCTGGACGCACAGCGAGAGCATTTTGGCACCCTCTCGCCGCGCCCTCTCGGCCAGCGCAGCAGTGGCACTGCCCATACTATTCTCGGTCGAGTCCTCGTTTACATTGGCCACATAGAGCATCGGCTTGGCGCTCAGCAGCCCAAAGCTGTTGGCCAGCACTCGTTGCGTGGGCTCCAATTCCAGTGAGCGTGCCGCCTTGCCAGTAGCGAGCAAATCCCAGAAGCGCTCCAGCAATACCGCAGCGGTTGCCGCCCCGGCATCACAGCCCTTGGCACCGCGCCGGGCGCGTTCCAGCTGCCGCTCGACACTGTCCATGTCGGCCAGCATCAACTCTGTGTTGATGGTGTCGGCATCGGCCAGCGGCTCGATGCGCTCGGTGACATGGCTGATGTTGTCGTCTTCGAAGCAGCGCACCACATGCACCAGCGCATCGGTTTCCCGCAGCTGCCCCAAGAATTGGTTGCCGAGGCCGTCGCCTTTACTGGCACCTGCCACCAGCCCGGCGACATCGACAAATTCGACATGATTGGGCACCACTTTTTGCGGTTCGACGATGGCCGCCAGCTGCTGGAGGCGCGGGTCGGGCACTGGTGCTATGCCAATGTTGGGGTCGATGGTGCAGAAAGGGAAGTTTTCCGCTGCTGCGCCGAGACGGGTCAGGGCGTTAAACAGCGTCGATTTGCCGACATTCGGCAGGCCGACGATGCCACAGCGGAAGCTCATGCACTCATCCCGCGCCCTTGCTTGGGGCGTCGTCCGGCTTGCTGTCGCCGTCACCATCATCTTTGACGGGTGTCGTGCGGGTGGCGGTGTGCAGCTGGGTGGCGGCACGTTCCCAGCCATCCTGCAACAACACGGGGAGCGCCTTAGCTGCTGCGTCTAGAGCCGCCGCGCAGCGCTCCCGATCATCACTCGTGGAGCGCCCCAGTACATAGCGCGTGACCGCTGCGCTGTGTCTGGGGTGCCCGATGCCGATGCGTAGCCGTGCAAAGTCGGTGTGCCCGCCCAGCGATGCGATCAAATCCCGCAGGCCGTTGTGTCCGGCGGCACCGCCACCGCGCTTGAGGCGAGCGGCTCCGGGAGGCAAATCCAACTCGTCATGCACCACCAGCATCTGCGTTATGGGTATGCGGTGATAGCGCAACAGCGGCACCACCGCCCGCCCACTCTCATTCATGAAAGTGCTGGGGATGAACAGTAGTAATTCGTTCTCGCCGAGCTGTAGCCGACCGCACTGGCCTTTGAAGCGCCGCTGAGGGCGCAACACCACTTGGTGTCGTGCGGCCAGCGCCGCGACGAATGCCGCACCGAGATTGTGACGCGTCCCCTGATAGGCTGCGCCGGGGTTGCCGAGACCGACGAGTAGTCGCATGGATGGGGGCGGGGCAAGTGGCTGTCCGGCACCCCGAGCCTTGCGGCGTACGGGCGACGGGCTCAGCTGTCGGTGGCCTCTTCCTCGGTGTCGGCGCTTTCGGTCTCGTCATCGTCATCGTCATCGCCATCGCCTACCGCCGCTTCTGCCGCTTCCGCCGCCGCTTCCGCTGCCTCTTCTGCCTCTTCTTGGATGCCACCGCGTGGTGAGATCACATTGACGATGGCCGAGTCGTGTTCGGTTCCCTGCGTCAAGGCGACACTCTCCACGCCTTCGGACAGCGTCAAATCGGAGATATGGATGGTGTCGCCGATGCCGAGTGCCGCCACATCTACCTCGATGTACTCGGGTAAGGCTTCGGGCAGGCCGCGCAGCTCCACACTGGTTGATGTATGAGTCAGCAGGCCGCCCTGCTCTTTAACGCCGATGCAACGCTCCTCGTTGAGGAAGTGCACTGGCACATGCAGGCTGACACGCTGACCGGCGCTGATGCGCATGAAGTCCACATGTAGGATGCGGGCTTTGGCCGGGTGGCGGTGCACCTGTTTGAGCACCACTTGCTCCGGTTGGCCCGCAGTGCGCAACGTCAATACTTGGGAATAGATGCTCTCCCGCTCCAAAGCGCGGCTTATGTCCTTGTGCGCGAGCTGGACGGCGGTCGGCTCGCTGTTGCCGCTGTAGACGATGGCCGGCACCATGTCGTATTTTTTGCGCAGTGCGCGTGCGGCGCTCTTGCCACGACCCGTGCGTGGTTGGGCATCTAGGGCGATCTGATCGGACATGGTGTGGTCGCTCTGTTATGGTCGAGATTGAATAGGTTGGGGGATGTTCGGCTCGCAGTGGCCCCGGTGGCCTGTGCCAGCTCAGCGGAACAGGATGCTGAGGGATTCCTCGTTGCTGATGCGGCGGATCGACTCAGCCAGCAGGTTGGCAATGTCCAACAGCTGGATGCGTTCGCATTTGGTGGCATCTTCCTGTAGCGGGATGGTGTTCGTCACGACCAACTGATCAAGATCCGACTCCTCAATGAGCTGTACGGCATCACCGGACAGCACCGGATGGGTGCAACAGGCGATCACCCGTTGCGCACCGCTTTGTTTGAGAACCTTGGCCGCTTGGCAGAGGGTGCCACCGGTGTCGACGATGTCATCGGCGATGACGCAGCTGCGCCCGTCGACATCGCCGATGACGCGCATGGCCCCCACCTCGTTGGGGCGCGGTCGGCGCTTGTCGATGATAGCGAGTTCGGCATCGAGCGTTTTGGCGAAAGCACGGGCGCGCACCACGCCGCCGATATCGGGCGAGACCAGCACTGGCTTCTGCCCCAGATCTAAAGAGCGCAGGTGATCGATCAGCACTGGCGAGCCGAAGATGTTGTCCACCGGAATTCCGAAGAAGCCTTGGATTGGCTCGGCATGCAGATCCACGGTCAACACCCGGTCGATGTGCACGCCTTCGATCATGTCGGCCACCACCTTGGCGCTGATCGGCACCCGAGCCGAGTAGACGCGCCGATCTTGGCGAGCGTAGCCGAAGTAGGGTACCACGGCGGTGACGCGGGTAGCCGAGGCGCGGTGCATCGCATCGGCCATCAGCAACAGCTCCATCAGGTTGTGGTTTGGCGGTGCGCAGGTTGGCTGGATCAAGAACACATCCTTGCCGCGCACATTTTCCTCCAGCTCGATGGCAATCTCGCCGTCCCTAAAGGTGGTGACGGAGGCTGCGCCGAGCCGCACCCCGAGCATTTGGGCAACTTTTTGCCCTAATTCCGGATGGGCGCGGCCAGTAAATAACTGGAGATTGCCGTTCATAGTGTTTTCTTAAGGGGCGCGCCGAGTGCCAAATCAGGAGTGGCAGTGGGTGGCCGGGCGGCTATTGTAGTCGGTTTGGCTGGTGGATGATGATCCCCATCGCCAAGATAATTGGTGGCTGCGAGTGCGCTACTGCCCGGGCGCTGGCTCGGAATTGTCGGGGCGGCTGGGGCGGTAGGATTCGAACCTACGATCCCCGGGATCAAAACCCGGTGCCTTACCACTTGGCCACGCCCCATCGCTGTGCGCCGTCCGCTCGGGATTGCACCGTACATTTTTACCGGCGTACCGCCAGCTGTCAATTTGGCGCTGTCCGACCGCCACGACGATAGCTGTCATCGGTTCGGTAGGTGGTTGCGCTATTGAGCCTTGACCAATACTGGTTGTAAGGCGGTTTCAACTGCCCTTGGAGCGTTCCCTTGGGAGCGTTCGTTGTGCTCTATTGCGGTGGGGCGGCAACAAGAGGGAATCGCCGAGTGTTTTTCTGTCATGCATGCCGCGCTTTTTAATGCCCTGCGCTTTGGGCACCGCCTGTTGCCCAAGCCGTGGAGGGGGAATTTCTATTGGTTGAGTGAGCTTGCCGATAGCCACCCCCGCCGGGAAGAAAAAGTGGCGATCTTGGGTCGTTTCCGATCGTTCGCAATATGCCTATGCTGGCGATGCCCAAGGTCGCCAGATAGGCGATCAAGCTGGTACTGGCGGAGGATCTCGGGCTAGACAAAGAGCAACTGCTGCTGGATATGTGGCGGCTACACCAGAATATTCCCAGTCGAGAGGCTCTCTCCCCAAAGCAACAGTCCTATTTTAAATCCACTTTTGTCAGAAACCACTTTCAGCGCTTTGTATTGTTCTATGTGCAGCAGTTTGCAATGCTCGAAAAAGCCGACCAGCACTTTATGTTCCACAGTGATCACACCCTTGCGCCTTGGCATGTGAAGATGAATTTTGCAGACGTCGTCCGAACCGTTGTCAACCTCCCGTTTACGAAGTACGATCCCTATTTCGTGCCGCAGTCTTTTTGCACACATTGTGGTTACCGGTCGGTGGTCGACTCTATTGGCAAGCACGAGCGGCTGGCTGAAGATTTTGCGCCGATCCAGGAAAAATATCAGCTACAGCCCTTGGAGCTGGTCAACCTGAGCGTGGATTACGATGATCGTGACTATTACACGCCAGAATTGTTGCGTCTGATGGCGCGCTACTATGAAGACATCAAATTGCTGGGCTACCAGCAAGAGTAGCGGGACTTGCGCGACTATCTCGGCAAAAAGGCGGTGCGCTAAAGAGGTGCCAGATATGGTGCGCTTTTGCGCTTAGAGTGCGCTGCGTGGCCATGCAGCACGGTTGCGCGAATTGGCGCTGAACCAACTCCAATCCGTCGGCAATGTTCGAGCCAAGCTGCGTGTGTTTACTGTGCCGTCCACCGGGGCGATCAGGCAGCCGCCGCTACCGCTCAGCCGTGCGGTCGGGGCTTTCAGACGCAGGCTGGACAAAGTGGCGATGATGTCGCCGCGCAACGCTGCCACCGCCGTCTCGCAGTCGTTGTGGGCGCGCTCTGCCACTGCCGCATCGATTTGGAGCGGCGGCGTGTCGCGGCGCAGTTGTGGGTGGGCGAAGACCGCTGCGGTGGCCACTCCACGGGGTGGCACTGCCACCAGCCAGCGCCGCTCCTCGAAGTCCATCGGCCACAGCAGATCACCCACTCCTTCGCCCCAAGCCGCCCGACCGTAGACAAATAATGGCACATCGGCACCGAGCCGGGCACCGAGCCGAGCGATGGCAGCTGGACCGAGCTGTGTCTTCCACAGCAGGTTCAGCGCGATCAGTACTGCTGCCGCATCGGAGCTGCCTCCGCCCAAACCGCCACCTATCGGCAGTCGTTTGACGATCTCGATCTCGGCACCCTGCGTGCCGCCAGTGGCCGCTTGCAACAGCCGTGCTGCACGCAGTGCGAGGGCACCCGGCGGCTCGCCCCGGCTATGGATGCGGCGGTCGCCACGCAGGCGCACGGTGACGTTGTCGCCACGGTCGAGAAATTGGAATGCCGTCTGCAGCTGGTGCCGCCCATCTCCGCGACGTCCGTTGATATGCAGGAAGAGATTGATTTTGGCCAGCGCTCTGAGCCGCATGACCCGCTTCGGCGCACCCGTCACGGTGCCACTCTCCCAGCGGCTACCCACAGCCGCGGTCGGAATTGCAGCACCAGCCGTTTGGTGTGCCACAGTTTGAGTTCGCGCGGCAAGGAGCGTGCCCCACCGCGCCGTAGACGGGGGCCGAAATACAGCTGCCACGGCCCTCGTGCCAGCTCCAGTGGCTGCCCGCCGCGCGTGCGCAACAGCTCGTCGCCGGGCGCGGCGCGTCCCAGTAGCCAATAGCGCAGCTGCGCCATCGGCAATGCGGTGCCGCCGGTGAGCAGCTGCGCCAGTCGCTGCGGGTCGGAGACGCATTGCGGTGTTGCTGCGCCACGTCGCAGGCAGGCTTGGTCACCGTCCCATTCGAGCCGCAGGACAGCGCCCAAGGTGTGGGCGAGAGTCACGGTGTATCGTTCCCCTTGTTGGTGCCAGAGTAGCGAGCTGCCGAGGCGGCGGCCATCTTCACCGTGCAGCACCACCCGTCCGCGCAACTGCCACGATGCCGGAGCTGAGGCCAGAGATTGGGTCACTCTGGGATCCCCAAGGTCTAGCGACGCTGTACTCAGGCAGCCCGCCAACACCGACAGCAGGGCAAGGCTACCGAGAACCCTCCAGTGCCGCAGCCCATCGTCCGAGCGCAGGCAACTCCGCATCACGATCAGCTGGCTCTCGCCGCTTCGTTGAGCCACCATCAGTTCAGGAGTCGCCGACCGCGCCGTGCAAACGTTCCATGGTGCGCCGCAACAACTGATGCTCCGGTGCCAGCGCCAGCGCGCGTTGCCACAATTCGAGCGCGTCTTCGCGACGCCCCTGCACCCACAGCAGCTCGCCGAGGTGGGCGGTGATCTCGGCATCATCCTGCCACTGATGTAGCGACAGCCGCAAGGCGCGCTCCAAGTGGCGTTGTGCCTCATCCATACGACCGAGGCGGTACAGCGTCCAACCCAAGCTGTCGATGAATGCGGCTTCTACGGGCTGTTGCCGCAGTGCACTCTGGATCAATCTCAGCGCCTCTTCGAGTGCAAGCCCCTCGTCGGCAAGCGAGTAGCCGAGGGCATTTTGTAGAGAAGTGTTTTCCGGTGACTGCGCCAGCAAAGTGCGCAGCTGCGCGATGCCGTCTATCGCCTCGCCGCCCTCGATGACGGCCAGCGCGCGCATATAGGCAAAATGACTGTTTTGCGGGAATTGCGTCACCGCGTTGTCGAGCAGAGCGGCGCTTTGTCGCCAGCGCCCCTTGTGGTTGAGCAGCTGTGCTTCTTGGGCATATAAACGCACTGCCAACTCCGGTCGCGCCGCCCGCAGCTGCTGCGCCAGTGCCCGATATTCGGCGATGTCCTCGTCCCGCTCCAGCAATGGCACAAGCTGTCGCAGGCCGGGCATGGGCACAGCTGCAGCCGCAGCTTGGCGGCGTTGCGCCGCCGCCTCCTCGGTGTCGCCTCGACCCGCGCTCAGCTGTGCTAAATAACGCAATGCCACGGTACGATAGCCTGCGATCTCGTGCAATTGACCCAAGTATTCGCCAGCTGTATCGAGCTGACCCAATTGCAGACACAGCAAACTGGCCTGCAACAGCAATACGGGATCCAGAGGATGTTGCCGCAGCCAGTCCCGCAGCTCTGCTAGGGCGGCTTGCAGCTGGTGCCTGTGCCGCAATTGCCCGATCAGCCGCCAGCGCAGATTGGGCAGTTCGGGATTCGCCGCCACCAGCTGCCGCTGGCGGCGCAGCTGTTCTGTGCCGCGCTCAAGGCGTGTCAATAGTCGCGCTTCGTCCCGTAGCCACCAGCCGTCTTGCAGCCTTGAACCCGCATCTCTAGCATAGACTGCGCGTGCCCGATCAAATTGTGTCAGCGCAGCTTCGAGCTGGCCGTCGGCCTCCAGCATCAAGGCGAGTCCATGTCGGCGCGAGGCTTCGAGCAGCTCTTGGCTGTCGTCGGGCAGCACCAGCTGGGAGAGCGCCTGAGCTGTCGCTCGGCGTCCGTGGGTTGAGCCGATGCGCAGCTGTCGTGCCAGCTGTGCGAAATTGGGGTGTGCCCCAGCCGCCAGCGCCTGCTCCAGTTGTTGCTGCCCTGCCTGCGCCTCACCGCGTGCGAGTAGCAGCTGCCCCAGCATCATATGCGCCTGAGCGGGGCTGTCTTCCCCCGCTGTTGTCGCGGCCGCAAGCCAGATACGCAAGGCGCTTTGCGCTTCGTCATCATGTCCGAGGCTGTAAGCCAATTGTGCTGCCTGTCGTGCGATTTCGGCATCGCCCGTCTGCTGTGCCTGTTGCAAATAGCGCTCCATGGCCTGTTCGTGCTCGCCTCGCGCCCTAGCGAATTCGCCAGCCAGCAATTGGTGGAGCGAGTTCTTTGGAAAGGCGGACAGCTCGCCGTGGGTCGCGCAGGCACACAGCAAACCGCTGGCTAATAGAGGGATCAGGGGACGCATGGTGAGACTCGGTGGCGCAGTGGTTAAAATACACTGTGGGGTTTTAGGCCATCTCCCTAATAGAGTAATGTCTTTTTCGGTTACAGGGATCAACTATCGGCGAGCCGAGATCTGGTTACGCGAACGCGTGGCCTTCACCGCCGATGAGTTGCCAGATGCCTTGCGCGCCCTCGCTGAGCTGCCAGCGCTGGACGAGTGCGTACTATTGTCCACCTGTAACCGAACCGAGCTCTACCATGCTGGCGCAGCACCATCCGATGCCCTGTTGAGCTGGCTGGAAAGGCGCGGTGCCATTGCCGCTGGCCGTCTGCAGCGCGAGGCCTACCACTATCGGGGTGATGATGCCGTGTTGCACGGTATGCGTGTCGCTTCAGGCATCGATTCGATGGTGTTGGGCGAAACGCAGATCTTGGGACAGATGAAGCAAGCCGTGGCGCAGGCTCGGCAACACAGCTTGGTCGGCCCGATGCTGGATCCGGTTTTCCAGCAGCTATTCCGTGTCGCCAAACAGGTGCGCACCGAGACATCGATCGGTCGCCACCCGGTCTCCCTGCCCTCGGTTATCGCCACACTGGCGGCTCAAATATTTACCGAGACGGGGCAGCTGCAGCTGCTGGCGGTCGGGGTCGGCGACATCGTCCGCTCGGTGCTGAAGCATTTTGGCGACAGCGGTGTGGGGAGCATCACCATTGCCAATCGCAGCCAAGACACGGCCGCCGAGCTGGCGCGCTCGCTGTCGGCCGATTACCTGCCATTGGCGGAGTTGTCATCGGCGCTCGGGCAGGCCGATATCATCATCTGCGGCGCTGGCAGCTCGGCTGCGTTGATGAGCCGTGCCGATGTGGAGCGCGCCGGACCGCGCCCGTCGCAGCGTCCGTTGCTGATCGTTGACCTCGCCGTGCCGCGCAATGTTGATCCCGCAGTCCACACGCTGGATAATGTCTACCTTTACAGCCTCGATGACCTGTGGCAGCAGCTGGAGGAGAGTCGTCGCCGTCGTGCGGCCGAGCTGCCGGAGGCCGAGGCGCTGCTGGAGACGGGACGGGTGGCCTACCGCAGTGCCGAGCGGCAGCGGGCAGCGGGTGCGTTGATTACCAGCTACCGCCAGCAGGCCGAGCAGCAGCGCGATGTGGCTTTGGCTCGTGCGCTGAATCAGCTAGACAATGGTATCGAGCCGCACACGGTACTCGAGCTACTGGCACACACCTTGACGCGCAAGTTGACGCATGCGCCCAGCGCCCATATACGGCGCGTTTTTGCTGAACGTGAGGGAGCTGATTTTGAGACTGCGCGCACGGAGCTGCTGCATTTGCTACGGGGCGTGCGTGACGGTGCGCCAGCTGCCGACGAGGCCATTGCTGATGGTCCGGTCGAGCCGGATAGCCCCGCTATCACCCCAGCTGTCGACTCGCCCAAGGGGCCATCGTGACAGAGATGCTGATCGCTCAGCTGCAGAGCATCCATCGTCGCCACTCGGAGTTGGAACGGCGCTTAGCCTCTCCCGAAGCCTTGTGCAAGCCAGCTGTGCTGACCCAGCTGTCGCGTGAGCTGTCTGTCTTGGCACCGTTGGCAAAACTCTACCGGGAATACTGCCAGCTGGGCGAGGACGAGACGGGCGCACGTGCGCTGCTCAGCGATGCCGACAGCGAAGTGCGGGACATGGCCGCGGAGGAGTTGCGTAGCATCGACAGCGCGCGCAGCGACTTGATGGAGCGCCTGCGGAGGCTGTTGCTCAAACGTGCGGCGGCGGAGGAAGGCGCCGACGCCAACGAGCTTTTTTTGGAGATCCGCGCCGGCACGGGTGGTGAGGAAGCGGCATTGTTTGCTGGCGATTTGTTCCGCATGTACGCACGGCACGCCGAGCGTCGGGGTTGGCAGCTAGAGCTGCTGAGCCAGCGCACTGGCGAATACGGTGGCTACAAGGAATTGATCAGTCGTTTGGTCGGCGACGGCAGCTACGCAGCGATGCGCTTTGAGTCCGGTGTCCATCGTGTGCAACGCGTGCCGTCCACCGAGTCCCAAGGGCGTCTGCACACCTCGGCCTGCACGGTGGCGGTGCTGCCAGCGGCGGGGGCGATCGATGAGATAGAGATCGACAAATCCGAGCTGCGGGTGGATACTTTTCGCGCCTCGGGTGCCGGTGGGCAGCATGTCAACAAGACAGATTCTGCCGTGCGCTTGACGCATCTGCCTACCGGCGTGGTTGTGGAGTGCCAAGCACAGCGCTCGCAGATGCAGAACCGATTGCGCGCCATGGAGTTGTTGCGCGCCCGTCTGCTCGACCGGGCGCGGGCCGAGCGCAACGAAGCGCAGGCGGCACAGCGCCGCAACATGGTCGGTCGTGGCGACCGTTCCGAGCGCATACGCACCTACAACTTTCCCCAAGGACGCATCACCGACCACCGCATCGGTCTGACTCTGCACCAGCTGCCCATGGTGTTAGACGGTCATCTAGAGCAGATTTTCGAGGCCCTTGCCAGTGACCATCGGGCGCGTAGCCTCGCCGAGCTAGGAGCCTCGGAGTCGACTAGCGGCGACTGATGCCGGGAATCTTTCGCAGCGCGCGCATCGCGTAGCCGAGCAGCGTCGCCGCCGGATTGGCACCGAGAAAATAATCGGGGGCGAAGTCAAAACTGGTCAAGCCGCTCGACCAGATGCCGTGCTGACCGATATGTTGTACCACCGAGGGGCGTAGGCAGGCGATGGTAATTTTGCGTTCCTGCGCCTGATCCACCACCCGCCAGTCCCAGTGCTCGGCCAAGCTCGAACGCAGCCAATCCTCGTAGATGGCGCGGCTGAAGTACAGGTTGCAGCCGCCGACACGGTGCTTGAGGCAGTGGTCGCGTTCATTGCGCACTGCGGGGTGCTCGAGTGCGTTGAAACCGCTGAGTAGCAAGCTGCCGTAGCGCTTGCACAGCACCGGATAGCTGGCGCGTAGCTGCTCGAGCCAGTGCGGTCGCACGACGGTGTCGCTGTCCAGCACGCACAGTTGTGAGCAGGCGGTATGGCGGCATAGCAGATCCCAGCTGAAGCGCAGATTCTCGTGCACCAAGAAGCCCTCCTTGCGCCGTCGGCTGGCGCGGAACACCGGCACACCGGGCAGCTTGAACTCGGCGACCAAGCGCTGTGTGTCGGGATCGTCGCTGGCATCGTCGACGATGACTAGCGCCACCCGCTCGTAACGCCCCTGCCGAAGGGATACAAGGCAACGGCGCAGATAGTCGGGGCGGTTGAATGTGGGCAGCACCCAGCCCACTTCCACTTGCTGGAGCTGTGCTGCGGGGGTCTCGGGCAGTGTCAGCTCAAAGGCCTCTGAGGTGGCTTGATTGCCCATGTGGGATCAGGGTGCTTTGGTGCCGATGCCGAGCATGAGGCCTCGGTGCGGCAGGTCGCGCATCAAGGCTCGTGCGATATAGACGGTTGAGCAGAGGCTACTGTGCATCCAGCCCATGCGCTCGCTACGCCGATAGACCTGCCAGCGTTGCATGGCGGCGCGGAACTTGTTGCTTGATACTGAGGTGTTGCGCATACGGTAGACCGCCAGCGGTTGTTGCACACCGATGGCCGGGCCGTACTGGCGCAATAGGTGTAGCCACAGAATGTAGTCGCAGGTGCCCATCGGGTGGAAGTTGTAGGTATTGCCAGCCTGCTCCCGATCGTAGATGGCGGTGGAAGTGTGGATGACATTGAGATAGAGCAGTTGCTGGTATGTGATGGTTGCGGGTACGTCCATCTCGTTGATCAGCTGCTGATTTTCATCGATGCGGCGGTAGGCGGCGTAGCACAGGGTGGCACGGCTGCTTCGCATCGCGGCCACTTGGAGCTCCAGCTTGTTGGGTAGCCAATAGTCATCGCTGTCCAGAAAGGCGACATATTGGCCCCGGACGAGGCTGGTCCCCCGGTTGCGGGCTTCGCGTGGGCCGAGGCTGCGCGGTAATCGTAGCAGTTCGATGCGGGAGTCCTCGGCACAGTGGCGCGCTGCCCGTTGTGGAGAATCGTCGTTGGAGCCATCGTCTATGACAATCAGCTGCCAATCCTCGAAGCTTTGTTGGCGGATCGAGTCGATCGCCTGATCAATCCATGCCGACATGTTCCGGTTCGGCATCAGGATGGAGACCGCTGGCTTTTTATTCATGCGACGCAGTCCAGCAGTTGCTCGGCATGGCGCGACCAGTCCATCGTGGCCTGCAGATCGGTGGCGAACTGGCGACGCAAGCTGTCCCGCTCAGCTGCCGCGAGCGCGAGCACTTGCATAAAACTTCCAGCATCATCGAATTGGCGGCAATTATAGCCATCGCGCAGGAAATCAAGCATCTGCACATCCAGTGGGCAGAGCAGTAGCGCAGCGCCCGCAGCACCGGCCTCAATGACCTTGAATCGGTAGCCAGAGCCGATTCGGGTGGGCGACACGAACCAGGCGTGGCGCGCCACCTCGTGTTGGAAATCGGGCACCACGCCGGTCAGGCGGATGCCGTGGCCAGCATGGAGTTGCGACCCCACATCCGCTAGCTGATACAGCTCCGCCGACTCTCCGGTGATGCTCAGCGTGGCTCCCTTGAGGCGTCCATCTCGCCACAGCGGCAACCACAGCTGTTGCAGGAACCAGCGGATCGAGTGTTTGTTCGCTGCCGTGTACAGCAGGCCGCTCATGATGAACGACATGGGTGGTGGCGGGCTGTCGGGCGGTGGTGGTGGCGGTGCGATGCCATCGTAGACGCAACGCGCGTCGCGGGCGATGCCTACTGCCTGTTGCCGATCCGAATCGGAGATAAAGCAGCAGTGATCATATTTTTGCCACAGCGCCTGCTCGCAGCGCCGTGTCAGCCATGCCTGCCAGCGCGCCGCCGCCCGTAGCGGTTGTGGCAGCTCGGCAGCGTACTGCTCGACCAAGCGGTATTCGAGGTTGTGCGGGCGCAACACGGCCGGAATTTCCAGCTCTTGTGCGACTTCGAGCCCCAGCCGTCCCAAGTGGCTGCCGTGTATCAGCAGCCACTCGGCACCGGTGCTGTGCCCGGCAGCCACCGCCGCTTGTCGAAGCGCGGCGCTGTGGTATTTGGCGAATTTGTAGGGCAGGCGATGCCACAGGCTGTAGAGCAGGCTACGCAGCCCCTCTCGTGGGCGCGTCGGCACGCCGATGATGCGCAGTCGCGGAGCCAGCTCCACATCCACCGCTTCGTGTTGCGGGCATAGGTAAACGACTTCGTGACCGGCGGCAACCAGTGCCCGCAAGCTACCGTCGACGCTGCGTTGGCCGCCCAAGCGCGGTTGGCGGATCTCTTGGGTACTCAGACACAGGATGATGGCCATGACATCGGCTGTAGCGAACCGTCTGGCGATTATATGGTGTTGTGTACTGACAGCCCGGCACGCCGTATCACCGATACCGATGTGGTTACAATGACCGCTCATATCGTGGCGACAACATCGTAGGGAAAATAGCGTGAGTGTGCAGGTTGGAGACAAGGTGCCAGAGGCAACTTTGAAAGTGATGGGCGAGAAAGGGCCGCAGGATGCGCCGACGGCAGAGTTGCTCGGCACTGGCAAGGTGGTGCTGTTCGCGGTACCGGGGGCGTTCACGCCGGGTTGTTCGATGGCGCACTTGCCGGGCTATGTTGCGCTGGCGGACAAGATCAAGGAACGCGGTGTCGACCGCATCGTCTGCCTGTCGGTGAACGACGCCTATGTCATGGACGCTTGGGGCAAGGACAAGAATGCCGCTGCACTGGTGATGGCGGCCGATGGTGTCGCCGAGTTCACCCGCGCCTTGGGCATGGAGTTAGATGCCACTGCTTTCGGCCTCGGCGTGCGTTCCAAGCGCTACGCCTTGGTGATCGAAGATGGTGTGGTGACCCATGCTGGCTTGGAGCCAGACGGCGTCGGCATCACCGCCAGTGCCGCTGAGGAAGTGCTCAAACAACTCTGAGCTGAGTTGCGCGGCTGCTTGCCGCCGCCACAATCAATCAAGCGGGGAATCCGTGTGCGGGAGCGAGCCCCGCTGTCTCCGCTAAGCTGTGGACTCTGCCGACTCGAAGTCGTGGTAGAACTGGTTGTACCACTTGCGAAAGCGCATGATCGGGCCATCGCCGTCGCACAGCATCGGCGCGGGTCGGTAGAGTTTGCGATCCCAGATCTGCTTGTCCTCGTCGAATTGGCTGACCAAGTTTTTGATCAGCGCCTTGGCCAGCTGGTTATCCTCATCGCCGCGTTGTTGGGTGAAGGCGAAGCGCATATGCACCATGTTGGCATCGACCGGTGTCGGCAGGCCGAGCAGGAAAGTCTCACACAGACCGGTGAAGCGGGTGGTGGTATGTCCCGGGCCGTTGGCATAGGTGAGGACGCTGCCGTCGACCACACCCTTGGGAGTGGGGAAGCGCATTTTCTGATCGCCCTTGGAGGTGTGCTGGTTGTAGTGGATATCCCAATTCGGCATGTCGGCGGTGCGGTGTACAAAGACGAAGTGCGCCATATCGGCTGAATTTTCAGCCATCTCTTGGATGTGGGTACGCACCAAGCCCTCGTAGCGCTCTTGCGCGCTCCATTGTTCGCTGGAGGCCTCTGGATGGTCGGGCAGCTCCCACAGCGGTTCGATCTGCTCCGGATGGTACCAAGTGTAGATGGCACCGTTTGACTCTTGCACTGGCCACGAGCGGATGCAGCGCTTGCCGCGCGCTCGGGGCGGGATCTTCTCGGCGTAGGGGATCTCGACCACCTCGCCGTCCACATTGAAGCGCCAGCCGTGGAAGGGACAGGAGATGGTTTCGCCTTCGATGCGCCCACCATGGCCGATGTCCTCGTGGATGCCGTAGCCTAAGTGGGCACCGAGGTGTGGGCAGTAGGCATCGAACAGCACGGCACGGCCCGACTCAGTGCGGAACAGCACCAGATCGGTGTCGAAGTATTTGAGTGGCATCGAAGTCTGCGCTTGCAGCTCATCCGAGTACAGCACACAGTACCAGCCAAAGGGTATCGGCATCGGCGTGGCGGGGCGCTCGACGGCGATCAGTTGGCGGTATTCGCTATGCGCCGAGGCATCGCTGCCAGTGCTACGGGTCAATAGGGGCATGTTGGAGCTCCTGTTGCCTATAAGAGCGAGTCTTCAATCGATGATGTCGCTGAATGAATCCAATCGAGTTTTCGCCAGCTGTTCCAACCGTGTTGACTGTGCACATAAGGTTCTTCGGATACCAACCTTGACCTTTCGCTCACTGATGACACGAGCCAAGTTTGCGATGGTGTGTGCGCGCCGGGCGAGGCGCAGGTCGGGATGTTCGAGCGGCGACGTTCATCTTCTAATTTTCGATTTTATTTCTCACAGAGTCGCCACATCAAAGCCCGGGTAGAACTGGCTGTACCACTTGCGGAAGCGGGCGATGGGGCCGTCGCCATCGCACAGTATCGGTAGCGGGCGGTAGCGCTTGTGCTCCCAGATTGGCTTGTCTTCCTCAAACTGCTTGACGATGTCTCGGATCAGCGCCTTGGCGATGTTGTTGCCCTCGTCGGCTTTTGCCTGGATGAAGATAAAGCGCACATGCGCCGTGTTGTTGTCGATCGGTGTCGTCAAGCCCATCTGGAAGGTCTCGCACAGGCCGCTGAAGCGTGTTGTGCTCTGGCCGGGGCCGTTGATCTTGGAGGCGATGGAGCCGGCAACCGGCCCGCGCGGTGTGCGGAAATTGACATTCTGCACACCGCTTGACTGGTGGCCGTTGTATTTGATCTCCCACTGGGGCATGTCGTGGACGCGGTGCACATAGAGGAAATGCGCTGGGTCGGCACCGTTCTCTCCCATCTCCTGCATGTGGGTGCGCACCGTCCACTCGAAGCGCTGCTGAGCGCCCCATTCCTCGCTGTTGGCCTCTTCGTGCTCGATCACATCCCACAGTGGGTCGGCCCCTTCGGGGTGGTACCAAGCGGAAATTGTGCCGTTGACTTCGCGCACATTCCATGCGCGGATGCAGGGTTTGTCGGCGGCCTTGGGCGGCACCTTGCTGGCATAGGGCACCTCCACGCACTCGCCCTCGGCGTTGAAGCGCCAGGCGTGGAAGGGGCAGACGATGGTCTCACCCTCGATGCGCCCGCCGGTGCCGACTTCCTCGTGGATGCCGTAGCCGAGGTGGGCACCCAGATGCGGGCAGTAGGCATCGAGCAACACGGCGCGGCCAGACTCGGTGCGGAACAGCACCAAGTCGGTGTCGAAATAGCGCAAGGGCTTGGATTCGCCGATCTTCAGCGCGTTGGAATAATCGACGCAATACCAACCCATCGGCATGGGCATTTGATAGCGTGGCCGCGAGCGGCCTATCAGGTTCTCGTACTCTGCCCGCGCGATGCTGGCATCGCCTAAGCTGTGGCTGGGGTGCATCGGAAGTGCTGGCTGCCGCTTACAGCGTCGCCACATCGAAGCCGGGGTAGAACTGGCTGTACCACTTGCGGAAGCGGGCGATGGGGCCGTCACCGTCGCACAGTATCGGTAGCGGGCGGTAGCGCTTGTGCTCCCAGATCGGCTTGTCTTCTTCAAACTGCTTGACGATGTCGCGGATTAGCCCTTTGGCGATTCCGTTGTCCTCGTCTGATTTCTTTTGGATGAAGGTGAAGCGCATATGTGCCGCGCTGCTGTTGATCGGCGAGGTCAGCCCCATCAAGAAGGTCTCGCACAGGCCGCTGAAGCGTGTTGTGCTCTGGCCGGGGCCGTTGGTGCGGGCGGTGATGGCCCCCGACACCGGCCCGCGCGGGGTGCGGAAATTGACATTTTGGATGTTGTGGGAACGGTGCCCTTCGTATTGGATATCCCAGTTGGGCATCTCGTGGACGCGGTGCACATAGAGGAAGTGGGCCGGGTCGGCGGCGTTTTCAGCCATCTCCTGCATATGCGTGTTCACCGTCCACTCGAAGCGCTGCGGGGTGCCCCACTCGTCACTGTTGGCCTCTTCGTATTCGATCACATCCCACAGTGGGTCGACTCCTTCGGGGTGGTACCAAGCGGAGATCGCGCCGTTGGTCTCGCGCACATTCCATGCGCGGATGCAGGGTTTGTCGGCGGCCTTGGGCGGTACCTTGCTGGCATAGGGCACCTCCACGCACTCGCCTTCGGCGTTGAAGCGCCAGGCGTGGAAGGGGCAGACGATGGTCTCACCCTCGATGCGCCCGCCGGTGCCGACTTCCTCGTGGATGCCGTAGCCGAGGTGGGCGCCCAGATGCGGGCAGTAGGCATCGAGCAGCACGGCGCGACCGGACTCGGTGCGGAACAGCACCAAGTCGGTGTCGAAGTAGCGCAGCGGCTTGGATTCTCTGACCTTCAGTTCATCGGAGTAGCTGACGCAGAACCAGCCGGTCGGTATCGGCATCTTGTAGCTCGGTCGCGAGTGACCGAGCAGCTGCTCGTATTCGCTGTGTGCGACGCTGGCATCGCCCAGACTGTGGTTCGGGTGGGGAGTGTCCATGGCGTGGCTGTCCTCTGCTGCGGTTTGTCTCTGGGGGGGCATGTCTTCAGCTCATAGCTTCGATGCGTCGAAACCGGGGTAGAAGCGGGTGAACCACTTGCGGTAGCGGGCGATCGGGCCGTCTCCGTCGCACAGTATAGGCAAGGAGCGATAGCGCTTGTGCTCCCAGATCGGCTTGTCTTCCTCAAACTGCTTGACGATGTCGCGGATCAAGCCTTTGGCGAGCCCGTTGCCTTCGTCGGCTTTGGCTTGGATGAAGACGAAGCGCACATGGGTATGGGTGGGGTCGATGGGTGCCGTGATTCCCATCAGGAAGGTCTGGCATAGGCCAGTGAAGCGGGTGCAGCCCTGACCGGGGCCGTTGCCCTCCGAGCTGATGGCACCGGAGATCGGCCCGCGCGGGGTGCGCAGCTTCACCTGCTGCACGCCACTGTCGCGGTAGCCGTCGTATTTAATCTCCCACTTGGGCATCTCGTGGACGCGGTGCACATAGAGGAAGTGGGCCGGGTCGGCACTGTTCTCGCCGATCTCCTGCAACGGTGCGTTGACCACCCACTCGTAGCGCTGCGGGGTGCCCCACTCGTCGCTGGTGGTCTCCTCGTATTCGATCACATCCCACAGTGGGTCGGTGCCTTCAGGATGGTACCAAGCGGAAATTGTGCCGTTGACTTCGCGCACATTCCATGCGCGGATGCAGGGTTTGTCGGCGGCCTTGGGCGGTACCTTGCTGGCATAGGGCACCTCCACGCACTCGCCTTCGGCGTTGAAGCGCCAGGCGTGGAAGGGACAGACGATGGTCTCGCCCTCGATGCGCCCGCCAGTGCCGACTTCCTTGTGGATGCCGTAGCCGAGGTGGGCACCCAGATGCGGGCAGTAGGCATCGAGCAGCACGGCGCGACCAGATTCGGTGCGGAACAGCACCAAGTCGGTGTCGAAGTAACGCAGCGGCTTGGATTCTCCGACTTTGAGCTCATCGGAGTAGCTGACGCCGAACCAGCCCATCGGCATCGGCAGCTGGTAGGGCGGGCGCGAGTGGCCGAGCAGTTGCTCGTACTCGGCCTGCGCAATGCCAGCATCGCCCATGGTGTGGCTGGGATGGTGGGCGGTGTCCATGCTTTTCTTGTCTCAGGGTGCCATCTGCTGCACTGGGTCGAAGTTGTGATAGAACTGGCCGTACCACTTGCGGAAGCGGGCGAGCGGGCCGTCTCCGTCGCACAGTATAGGCAAGGAGCGGTAGCGCTTGTTTTCCCAGACCGGCTTGTCTTCCTCGAACTGGCTGACGATATTGCGGATTAAGCCTTTGGCGACATCGCTGTCCACGCTATCTTGGTGCTGGATGAAGGCAAAGCGCATATGTGAGGTGTCCTGGTCAATCGGCGTCGTCAAGCCCATCAGGAAGGTCTCGCAAATGCCGCTGAAACGGGTATTCCCTTGGCCGGGTCCGTCAGAGAAGGTGCGGATGAAGCTGTTGACGACTCCGCGCGGGATCTGGAACACGACCTTCTGCTTGCCATTGGCGTGGTGCCCGTCGTATTTGATGTCCCATTCGGGCACGGTGGCGGCGCGGTGTACATAGCGGAAATGTGCCGGGTCGGCGGCGTTCTCCGCCATCTCTTGGAGATGCGTCTTGACGATCCACTCAAAGTGTACTTGCTCGCCCCACTCCTCGTGATTGGTCTCCTCGTATGCAGTCACTTCCCACATCGGCTCGATGCTCGCCGGGTGGTACCAGACATAGATCGCGCCGTTGACATCGCGTGTCGGCCATGCGCGCAGGCAGGCTTTGTCCCGTGCCTTGGGCGGGATCTTGCTGGCATAGGGCACCTCGACACAGTTGCCGTCGGTGTCGAAGCGCCATGCGTGGAAAGGGCAGACGATGGTCTCGCCCTCGATGCGCCCGCCGTGGCCGACTTCCTCGTGGATGCCGTAGCCGAGGTGGGCACCGAGATGTGGACAGTAGGCGTCGAGCACCGCGGCGCGACCGGATTCAGTGCGGAACATCACCAAGTCGGTGTCGAAGTAGCGCAGCGGCTTGGATTGCTTGGCGGCCAGTTGGTCGCTGAAAGCGACGGCGAACCAGCCATAGGGCATGGGCAGTGGGTAGAGGGGACGGGAGCGGGCGATCAGCTGCTGGTACTCATCCCGTGCCACCGTGATGTCACCGAGGGTTTTTGCACTAGCCATAGTCTGTTTGTGACACCTGAATTAGAGCGGGCGCGTGGACAAAACATCGTAGCACCTGTAGGATGATTTCTCAAGTGGCACAGAGCGCCCAGACTGGCAGTGCGCAGTTGACAGCGCCGCCGCGCTGGCGATAATGCGCTTAGCGCTTAGCATGGAATTTGTGCTGGGCGGAGAGTGAGTTGTGGCCAATAGCAATCAGGCAACGAAACGGGCGCGGCAGGCCGAGAAGCGACGGCAGTTGCGCTCAGGGCAACGCGCCGCTGGCCGCACGGTGGTGAAGAAAGTATTGGCGGCGATTGGGTCCGAGGATCGTGAGGTCGGGCAGACCCTGTACCGGGCGGCGAGTGCCAAATTGGACCAGCTGGCCAACAAAGGTGTTATCCACGCCAACAAGGCCGCCCGCCACAAGCGGCGGCTCAATGCCCACTTGAAGGCGATGGCTGACTGACAATATCATGTCAGTGGTGCCAAGGCTATTGGCAATGTGCTGAACTTGCTGATCAGGTTCTAAATTGCTGGAGGCACAAGGCAATTAACTATCGCCATCTCACGGCAATCGGCTTGCTGGTTATTTTGTCCGGGTGTGCCGTGGTGAAAACCCCACTGTTCATCGGTGGGAGTAAGGCGGATGCAATGGTGCAGTTCATGTACGAATATGAGTCGTTTGAAGAGCCGCAAGTGGATATGTCGGCTGTGGCGATGCAAGCTGCGGTCAAATGTGTGCACTGGGGTTACCGCGCCGAATCCTTTGGGTCTCAGGTGGAACGTTGTATCCATGTGTCTGGCGATCTGATTCCAACATGTGAAGCCGCTATCAAGTGCTCCTACAGTTCCAGTGTATAGACTAAAACAAGCCGCAGTCGCCTAGGGATCATATCGCGCTGCGTGGTGCGTTTCTCCAACTTCTTGCTGTGTCATCACTGCCCACTGGGTGTGGGCAGTATTGCCTCGGCATCCTGCCAACACAATACCCAGCTGGCAATCACGACGAGCCGGGTTGGCACCGTAGTCGGTCAAGTCTGCTATGGATGTCCTTGTTTAGTGGACTGACCCTTAGATCACCGAGCCAGCTTTCAAGCACGTGGATCAAATGGGCTTGAGAGCAGACCTGTTCCGATTCCAATTTGTCAATCACCCAGAGGGTGTCATGGCAACGCATCCCGTCTTCTCTCGCCACCTTGACTAATTGCTTGTCTGCGGAAAGCAAACGACTGTGATCTTAATGACGCACTGCGGCTAAACAAGAGATGAGGTGCACCATGTGCTGCGGCAACGCGATATTTAGCCTTGGCTGGAACTCAGTCATCACCTTCAAGTGGGCTCGGTCGGCCACCCGGCGCGCCTATCTTCAGATCTCGTCCGGCACCCCGAAGCGCGCTTGATAGTCGCGGAACAGCGGGCGTTCCTTGTTCGCCTGCTCGGCGCTGAGATGCTCGTAGCTGTGGACTCCGGCAGCACTCTTGGGCTTGCACCGCAGATAGTCGGTGATGCGCTCGGCTTCCGCCTCCCCAAAAGGTAGCTCGAGGAAGTCGTAGATGCGCCGCACCGCCGCCACCGGATCGTCAATTAGGTCTTGGTAGCGTGAATCCATGATCTGCGCTGCCGGGATCGCCCCCTCATCGCGCCAAGCACTGGCCTGTGTGAGCCGCCCTGCGGTGGCGGCACCAAAGATGAGGTCCTCGAAGGCGGAGGCCTCGAAGGGTGCGTCTGAGCGGATCCAGTACAGCGTGCCGAGCAGGCTGGTGGCCGAGGCCATGCACTTGAGCGGGTCGCGGTGGGTCTGGATCAGCCGTGCGTCGGGATAGGTGGCGAAGAGCTGTGGCAACAGGCCCAAGTGCCCGGGTTGTTTGAGCAACCAGCCGTGCTCGCCGCCGCGCCGCCATTGCAGGGTCTGCAACATGCGGCGGTGGTAGGCGTAGATCGGAGCCATATCGGCCTCGGCCAGTGCCACATGGTAGGACGGCACTTGGTAGTGCGAGACGATGTGGTCGCTGAGCATGGTCGGTGCCATCAACATGCCGCACTCGCAGGGGATCTTCCCGCCCATCTCGTGCATGGTGGCGAACTCCGGTGCCACCTGCGCCCATTGCCGCAACAGCGCATCGGCGCTCGCCGCCCGCGCCGCCTCACTGTGCTCCGCCCCCGCCGTGCCCGGTGGCGGGCAGGGGAACAGCGCCTCCCAACTGGCCGGCACGCGGAAGCGCTGATCCTGCGAGAGCAACTCGTAGAGGATGGAAGTGCCCGAGCGCGGCAAGCCGACGATGAACAGCGGTCGGCGGATCTCTTGCTCCAGCACCACTGTCTCGGCCTTCCACAGCGCTGCCAGATTGAGTCGCGCCTGCAAGTGGATGATGAGATCGCTGCGCGCCATCAGCCGACCGATCAAGCTCAACTGAGCCTCCTCGTCCAGTGCCCGCGACAAAGTTTCCAGCCCTTCGCGCCAGCCGCTGTCATCCTCGCCGAAGTCCGTCAGGCCAGCACCCGTGCTGGCGGCGGCCATCAGCGAGGCCGCGTCCAGCGGCACCACGCTGCACAGATCCAATTTTTCGCCCTCGCGATTGGTCGCCGTCACCCAGTCCGGGTGCGGTGTCGGTTGCCAGCTGCGCTCGGCGGGCCGTTCTGTGTCGCTGTCAGTCATCTTGTCATCATCCTGCGCTAAGTGCCACGGTGTTCAGCAGCGGAAGCGCTGGCAGGCACCGCGCCGCAACGCCTCCTGCTGCGCCGCACGACCGGCGGCGTCGACGCGCTTGGCAGTGGGCGGCAGCGCCTCGGCCAGCTGCGCCATCGGCAGCCGCTGGCATTGTGGGCGCGGCGTGTCGTCCGCCTCCATCCAGCGTATCGTCATATAGCCGCTGTGGTGGCCGCTGGGATCCATCCAGTTGGCGTGGCCGCTGTCCTCGTGGCTGATGACGATGATCAGTTCGCCGTCGTCTTCCAGCGTGGCGTGGTGGCAGTTGATGCTGGAGCGGCGCTGACGGTAATCCATGGTCTCGAACCAATAGTTGCCAAACTCGCAGTTCCAGTAGCTGCAGCGAGGCGGGCGCACCCGCACCACCACCGCCTCGTCTGGGGCGGCCTCCCACCAGCAGATCAGCGGCGTGCCGCCCGGGGTGGCGTCGATCTTGCGGTGCTCCATCTCGTGCCAGCTGATGAATTCCAGCGGTCGCGCACGCCACAGATCCATCTTCTCCGCCCAGTAGCTGGTCGAGAAGCGCAGCCAGTCGACAGACTCGGCCAAGCCGTGCTCCAGAGCGGCAGCATTGAGCGGCGCAGCGGGCTCATCAGGGGCATCGAGGCAGTCGATGCGTGCCGTCATCGGTTCCTCGCCCTGCCAGTCGGCGAAGAACTGCCGGAAAGTTACGCGGAAGGTGTCTGGGGTGGTGCGCAGGTAGTTGACCGCACTGTCGGCGGGCTGCTCAGGTCCCAGCAGCAGCTCGAAGTTGCCGTCGGCATCGGTCTTCAGCTGCTCGTTGAACAGACTGTCGGCGACACCGCCGCCCCACGGTGTGTCGCCGCGCTCGACCGAGGTGATGGCGAGATAGCGCGCCGCGCCGCGCCGCCCGCTGATGCGGTAGCGCAAGCGGCCGTCGATCTGCGCGCCCAAGTAGACGGCATCGCCGTTGTCGCCCCCCTGCTTTCGGCTTGGGTCGAAGTAGCGCATGATCTCCGGGCGCAGCGGGTCGCAGTTCTCGAAGTGGAAGGCCAGCGCCAGCGGGATGTTGCGGGCGACCAAGCGCAGGCCGGCGGCGCGATCCAGCGAGTTAGGCGGCACACCGTCGCTGAAAGCCAGCTCGCCAGCCTCCTTGAGTTGATCGCAAAAACTGTGCCAAGTGCGCCGCAGCTGCGCGTCGTCAGGCCCATCTCCAAATGCCATCTCCACCCCCCCCCTTGGCGATTTGCCCACTTGTTGCCACCCGTGCGCGTTATGTTATGGTGCGACATCGCTAGGCACAAGTGCCGTGTCGTGGCAAGAGACAATCATCGGGACTGAATGGGGACGAGGAGCCCTGCGGTGAACATGAGCCAACACAACTTAGAAAGTACAGCTGTCTTTGCTGAATTGATGGATTTGCTCAAGGGCTTGGACAACAAGTTCATCGACGGGGAGCTGGCACCGCCCGACGAGCAGTCGGCGCTGGCGGGCTACAAGTGGATTTTCTCGATCCTGCGGGTCGGCTTGGATTGCTACCTGTGGGCCGACACCCAGCGGCCGCGTTTCGTCGACATCGTCGGCCCGTACAAGAAGTGGGGCGGCGATAACTCCGATGCCTATTACCAGTTCGCGCCGGTAGATCCCAAGCGTCGCTACATGGTGCGTGGGAACAAAGGCGACGCTGTCTACCTGTCGCTGACGGTCTACGGCGGGCCGAGCGATGGCCACTATTCAGAGCGCATCGTCGACACCATCAACGATCGCCGCTTGGAGATCGACGCCGACGGCAACTTCGAGTTCATGATGGCGTCGGAGAAGCCAGCCGACTGGGACGGTGCCTTTGTCAAATTGGAGGACGATGCCGTCGTCGCCATCACCCGCGACTACATGATCCACCCGGAAAGCGGGTGCCGCGTCGAGTGGCGGATCGAATGCCTCGACGATGCTCCGCCGTATCGGATGACGGATGCTGAGCTGGCCAAGCGCCTGCGCGCCGTCATCGTCTGGGTGCAGGTGCAGTCGGCGATGGTGCCCTTGCCGCAGCCCAAGGCGGAAGAGGCCAATGTCATCCAAACGCCGGAGCCGGTGCCCAAGCAGACTTATGGCTGGGCCGCTGGCGACGCCGCCTATGCCATGGGCAGCTTCGTGCTGGCCGACGACGAGGCGCTGATCATCGACGGCACCTCGCCCGAGTGCGTCTTCTGGAACCTGTGTTTGTGGAACGAGTTCTTGCACACCTACAACTTCGACTACGAGCGCTGCACCATCAACGGCGGCCAAGCGGAGTACAACGAGGACGGCTCGTGGACGGTGGTGGTGGCGCACAGCGACCCCTCCCACCCCAACTGGATCAGCCCACAGGGGCATCGTTCTGGGCGCATCTGGCTGCGTTGGTTCCTGCCCGAGGCGACGCCGGAGCCGCTGCGCACACGGGTGGTCAAGCTGTCTGAGGTGGCGGCGGCGACGGCGCGCTGAGCTGGCCAGCCAGCAGCTGGGGGCTCAGACAGTAACAGTAGTGGCGGCGGATGGTCGCACGCTATTGCGGGAACTCGTTTCCACAAGCATAGGTCTAAGCGGCGGACTTTGCTTTAGTTTTTATCATGGCGACTTGTCAGCTGGCTTGCTGCGATATGATCCACGCTTTTGTAATGGCCAGCACATCGACGGCTTGGTGCCGAATTGCTCATCTAAATGCAGGTCTTCATTTTCCAACAATTTTGGTATACGGGAATCTGTCATGGACACCACCTCCATGAGGCGATGACCAGCGGACTTAAATAGACTGAGAAAATCGTCATGCCTCAATCGATTCATGTACATATATTGATTGCCGGCGTATCGTAGCCATTCGCGATCAGGATATTGAAGAAAATTGATTGCAGATAGCGTTGAGTCAGTATGCGAGAAATGGTCGCTATAGTCGATCCAGTGAGCAAACAGTCCATTGTTTCGCGTGATTCTGTTCCCTTCCCTAAGAATCTGTTCTAGCGCGTCCAATGGGATATGCTCAAACACGCTGATCGATGTGTGGAAATCAATGCACTGATCGGCTAAATGGGTGTCGGCAGCGTCACCGGGTGCAATATAGTCCACACAGCACAGCTCGAAAAAAGCAGGCAGTGAGAAGTGGGAGTCTCGACGGAATGCCAGTAGCGAGTCGAACCTTGCCAGGTTGATATAAGAGCCAAAGAGGTTGAGAATCTCCTCTGTGTTGTCAGATATATTGAAGACTCTCTGCCACCAATGCTGCTTTCACGGCAGGCACCCGATCTATGGTGACAGTCTTTTCCGCCCCATTAACCAGTACGCTAGCGGGGCGCCGGGAATTCTCCCTGTGCCGACCTCTAAAAATATTTTCTCGGATGGCGAGTGCCCTTGATGCAGCAATTTTTTCCAAAGCTCGACGGCAGAGTACAAGCGATCCGTTATCGAAGGTTGTCGCAAAGATCCAAAATGTCTTTGGAGCCAAAAATAGAGTGCATGGGATATGGGGGCAGGGAGGCATGAAATAGCATTTTGTATGAGTTCTTTTTGCTTCCAACGCACAGCTGATCAACCTCGTTAGTTGCTGGGGTGAACAATAAATTTAATCAGCTTTCCGATGGCCTGGCATTGGTGGCACCTGGATGTCACGTCAGCCGCCGTTCGCCTACCCCCGTGGGGGATCGGTGCATTGGCACTTATTCTGCTGCAAATGCAGTCGCAAGCAGTTGGGTTCTGGCTTGTCTGCTCCGGCTACTCCGGCTAAGCGCTGCGCCCGCTAGCCGGTCGCGGCTTCCGGTGCGTCGGCGGGGTCCAGCTCCAGCGCCGCGCACAGCTGCTGGGTGACATCGGCCAGCGCCTCTTTGCCGCGATCCAAGAAATCGCTCATATTGATGAAGCCGTGGATCATGCCGGGGTAGCGGCGCATCCACACCGGCACCTCGGCCTCGGCCAAGCGGCGGCCATAGGCTTCGGCTTCATCGTAGAGCGGGTCGTATTCTGCGGTCACGATGATGGCCGGGGGCATCGTGCTCAAGTCCTCGGCCAGTAGCGGCGAGGCCAGCGGGTCGCGCCGTTGCTCGGGGCTGCTCAGATAGCTGTCCACGCAGCGTTGCAGACCCTGCTTGTTGAGCAGGTAGCTGGGGTCGATCTCGTCGAAGGCCGGGGAGTCCAGCAGCAGGGAGGTGAGCGCACAGAGCAGCACTTGGCTGCGCAAGGCCGGCCCGTCACGCTCGCGCGCCATCAGCGCCGCTGCCGCCGCCAGATTGCCACCAGCGCTGTCGCCAGCCACGGCGAGGCGCTCGGGGTCGATGTTCAATTGCGCCGCATTGGCGGCAGCCCAGCACAGGGCGGCATAGCAGTCCTCCGGTGCCGCCGGAAACTTGGCCTCGGGAGCCAGCCGGTACTCCACCGACAGCAGCGCCGCGCCGGTGTGTCGGCACAGCGTGCGGCACATATCGTCATGGGTATCGATGCTGCATAAGACGAAGCCGCCGCCGTGGAAATAGAGCACCAGCGGCACCGGGTTGTCGCCACCGGGATGGTAGAGCCGCATCGGCAGCTCGCCGCCGGGGCCGTCGATGCTGAGGTTTTCCACCCGCGCCACCTGCTTTGAGTGCGGGCGCACCATGACGGTTGCCATCGCCTTGCGGCCTTGGGCCAGCCACCGCTCGGTGTTGCTGATGGAGTCGTCGATTTGCGTGTCGGGCTGGTTGAAATGCGCCAACAGGGCTTCGGCTTGGGGATCCAGTGGCATGGCAGGGCTCCTAGCTGGCCAGCTGAGCGAGGGGCTCAGCTGCAATGCTAGGGCAGGGCAGGAGCTGCGCGGCCGCCATTCGCCCAGCCTTAGGCGCTGGTGGGTGCCAGCGCCACTCGCAGCTGCTCGGAGATGTCGGCGAGAGCCTCTTTGCCGCGATCCATCATGTCGCCCATGCTGACAAAGCCGTGAATCATGCCGTCGTAGCGTCGCATCCATACCGGCACTTCGGCTTCGGCCAAGCGGCGACCGTAATTCTCGCCTTCATCGCGCAGTGGGTCGTATTCGGCGGTCACGACGACGGCTGGGGGCAGGGAGCTGAGATCGGGGGACAGCAGCGGTGAGGCCAGCGGGTTTTGCTTGTCCTCGGGGCTGTTCAGATAGTGGTTGATGCAGTATTCCATGCCCGATTGGGTCAGGAAATAGCCCTCGCCGTTTTCTGTGTAGGAGGGCGAATTCGTGATCTGGCTGGTGACTGGGTAGATCAGCACTTGACTTCTCAGCGTCGGCCCGCCGCGGTCGCGCGACATCAAGGCGGTCACCGCCGCCAAGTTGCCGCCCGCGCTGTCGCCCGCCACGGCGATGCGCCCGGCATCAATGTCCAGCTGCTCTGAATTGGCGGCACCCCAGCACAGGGCGGCGTAGCAGTCCTCCGGTGCCGCCGGAAACTTGGCCTCTGGTGCCAGCCGGTAGTCCACCGACAGGATGGCGGCACCGGTGCTGTTGCACAGCGTGCGGCACAGGGCATCGTGGGTGTCCAAGTTGCAGAAAACGAAGCCGCCGCCGTGGAAGTAGAGCACCAGCGCTGGCGGATGTTCGCCGTCTGGGTCGCCGGGGTGGTAGAGGCGTAGCGGCAAGTCGCCGCCGGGGCCGTCGATGCTGATATCCTCCACTCGCGCCACCTGCTCGGGATTCTCCGGCGGCGGCAGGACCATCGAGTTGCGAGCCTCGGTTGGCCATTCGGCGGCATCGAGCCGCATCTCTGGCTGGTTGAGGAACTCCAATGCGGCTTTGGCTTGCGGATCTAGTGGCATGGGGGCGTCTCCTTGAATAGTCGCCGCCAGTGTGTCGCTGGTGACCACTGCTTGTGTTGATTATTTTAGCACCGACATCGAGTGCTGTACCGTCCACAGGGCGCGCTGGTGGCGGTGGCTGTGCTATGCTAATCTGGCGTCGCGGGCAGTATTTTCAGGCTTTTTTGTAGCGTGCTGGTGGCACCATATGGTGCTTGCCATGCGGTAGGACGATATCTGCCAGCGGCAGGGCATGCCTGCGGGAGCGATTGATTATGGGGACAGCGAAAGCTGGCGGCAGGGTGGCGGGCAAGGTGGCCTTGGTCACTGGCGGTGGCACCGGCATCGGCGCGGCGACAGCGCTGCGTTTGGCCGCTGAGGGCGCGACGGTGGTGGTCTGTGGGCGTCGCCCAGAACCGCCGCAGCAGGTGGCCGAGCGCATTGTGGCCGATGGCGGCAAGGCGCGGGCGGTTGTCGCCGATGTCTCCGACGAAGAGCGCTTCGCCGCCGTGGTCAGCGAGGTCGAGGAGCGCGAAGGGCGCTTGGATATCCTCGTCAACAACGCTTTCTCCTATGCTGGTGGCATGATCGCCGACACCTCTACCGCCGAGTGGCGTGCCGCTTTTGCGACCTCCTTGGATGCCTCGTTCTTTGGCCTGCGTGCGGTCTTGCCCGGCATGGTGGCGCGCGGTGGTGGCAGCGTCGTCAATGTGTCCTCGGTGATGGCGCTGCTGACGATCCCGGGTGCATCGGCCTACAGCGCAGCCAAGGCGGCGTTGATCAGTCTGACACGCAGTGCCGCCCTTGAGGGTGCGCGTCGTGGCGTGCGTGTCAATGTGGTCATCCCCGGCGTGGTCATGACACCCAGCACCAAGGCGACGCTGCCCACCGAGGAAGCCGAGCAGGGCACTGCCGCCTCGGTGCCCAACGGGCGCATTGGCGATCCCGTCGAGGTGGCGCACGCCATCTTGTTCTTGGCCTCCGACGAGGCCTCCTACATCACCGGTGCCTCGCTGGTGATCGACGGCGGCAAGAGCTGTGAGCTGAATGTCGGTGCCAGCCAGCTGGACGGTCTCGATGGCTGAGATCGAGCGCATCCCGCGCATCGGCACCGATGCCTCGCTGGCCGAGCGCATCGAGCGCCTCGAATCGTTGGATGCCATCCGCCAGCTGGCGGCGCGTTACTCGCTGTCCTTGGATATGCGCGACTTGGACGCCCATGTCAACCTTTTCGTTGATGACATCCGTGTCGGCAAGGAGCGCGTCGGGCGCGCCGAGCTGCGGCTGTGGCTGGACGACACCCTACGCAATCAATTCACTGGCACATCGCACCACGTCGGCGGCCACATCATCGAGTTCGAGAGCGCCGACCGTGCCTGCGGTGTGGTCTATTCCAAGAACGAGCACGAGACCGGTGCCGAGTGGGTGCTGATGCAGATGATGTACTGGGATCACTACGAGCGCCGCGAGGGCAGCTGGTTCTTCCGCCGCCGCCTGCCGCTGTACTGGTATGCCTCCGACATCAACAGCCCGCCGATCGGCGACCGCAAGATGCGTTGGCCGGGGCGCGAGCCCTACGAGGGTGGCTGGCATGCGCTGTGGCCCTCATGGCGCGAGTTCTGGGACAACCCGCCAGCGGGGTTGCCCGAGGTGGCTGCGCCAGCACCGCCGGAGCAGTTCTTGGAGACGATGCGCCGCGGTGCGGCACCGCCGCTGGTGCGTGTGCGCTAAAAGACCAGTCGCCGTGTTCCCCCGCTGTGCCGCTGCGCCGATTCCGGTGCCCGCATTCCTTGTTCGCCGCAGTGCGCGGTTCCGCTGTCTGAGCGCATGAGCGCCGCGGCGCTCAACGCCCTGTTTCAGCCCTTCGAGGGTGCCGGGCTGTCGCTGCCGAACCGGGTGGTCATGGCACCGATGTCGCGCTACCAAAGCCCCGACGATATTCCCACCGAGCAGGCGGTGGAGTACTACTCCAGCCGCGCCCGTGGCGGCGTCGGCTTGGTGATTACCGAGGGCAGCTACATCGCCCATCCCAGCGCCGCCAGCTACGAGCATGTGTCGCGTTGCTTCGGTGACGATGCGGTGGCGGCTTGGCGACCGGTGGTCGACGCGGTGCACGCAGCTGGCTCCTCGATGATGGCGCAGCTGTGGCATGTCGGCAGTTTTCGGCAGACTGGCATGGGCCCCGACCCCGAGGTGCCGGGGATATCGCCCTCGGGCATCCTCAACGAGTATGCCAAGAACACCATCCCGCCTCGCATCGCCACCCCGGCCGACTTGGCGGCGCTGTGCGATGCCTATGCCGAGTCTGCGCGCGCCGCTGTGGCGGCCGGCTTCGACGGTGTTGAGCTGCACGGTGCCCACGGCTATGTGCTCGACGAGTTCCTGTGGCATGAGACCAACCGGCGTGACGATGCCTACGGCGGCAGCTTGGAGCGCCGCTTGCGCTTCGTCGTCGAAGTGGTGTCGGCGGTGCGCGCCGCGCTCGGCCCAGACCACACGCTGGGGCTGCGGCTCTCGCAGTGGAAGCAGCAGGACTTCGAGGCGCGGCTGGTCGACAGCCCGGCCGAGCTGGCGCAGCTGATCGAGCCGCTGGTCGAGGCCGGGGTCGATTTATTGCACGGCAGCACGCGGCGTTACTGGGAGCCAGCCTTCGAGGATTCCCCGCTCAATTTCGCCGGCTGGCTGCGCAAGCTCAGCGGTCTTCCGGCGATTACGGTGGGCAGTGTGGGGCTGGATTCCACCTCTTTCCGGGCGGCCAGTGTCGCCTCCCTCGACCAGCTGATGGAGCGCCTCGAGCGTGCGGAGTTCGATTTGGTGGCGGTGGGGCGGGCGCTTCTGGCCGACGCCGACTGGGCGCTGAAAGTGCAGCAGGGGCGAGCCGACGAGATCGATCCCTTCACCGCCGAGGCGATCGCCCGCTATCCCTGAGCGCTGCCATCGTGGCGGCCCATCATGCCCGCACGATGGCGGGGGCAGCTTTTGTCCGGGCGCTGTCAGCGACCCAGCACCCGCTTGAATTTCCGCAGGTCTTCGACCAGCAGCTCGGGCTGCTCCATCGCGGCGAAGTGCCCGCCGCGCGGATAGGATTGCCAGTGCACGATGTTGTAGCTGGCATCGGCCCAAGCTCGTGGGGCGTTCATCAGTTCCTTTGGGAATAGCGCCGCCCCGGTGGGCACCTCGACGCGCTCGAAGCCCAAGTCGCCGTGCATCATCTCGTAGTAGATGCGCGTCGATGAGCCGATCGAGCCGCTGAACCAATAGAGCGCGATATTGTCGAGCAGCTCATCGCGGCTGTAGCTCTGCTCGACATCGCCGTCGCAGTCGCTCCACGAGCGGAACTTCTCGAGCAGCCAGCCAGCCAGCCCAGCCGGCGAGTCGGTGAGGCCGTAGGCCAGCGTCTGCGGGCGCGTGCTCTGGATGTGGAAGTAGCCCATGCCATCGTTCTGGAAGGCCTCGCCGCGCTCGACCCGGGCGAGCTCCTCTTTGGACAGCCCGGCCTTGGGGTCGGCCTTGTCCGCAGGGGGGATGCCGATGACCATATTCAGGTGCACGCCGATACAGTGCTCTGGGTCTTGGCGCCCCAGCTCGGTGCTGACCATCGAACCCCAGTCACCGCCTTGGGCGATGTAGCTGTCATAGCCCAGGGCGGCCATCAGCTGCGCCTGCAGGACGGCGATGCGTTTGGGAGTCATGCCGGGGGTGGTGGCCGAGGGTGAGTAGGCATAGCCCGGCAGCGAGGGGCAGACCACATGGTGGGCATCGGCGGGGCTGCCGCCGTGCTTTTCCGGCTCTGTGAGCGGTTCGATAATCTTCAGAAACTCGACGATGGAGCCCGGCCAGCCGTGGGTGATGATGATCGGCGTGGCATCCTTGTGCGGCGAGCGCTGGTGGATGAAGTGCAGCTGTTGCCCGTCCACCGTGGCGAGGAACTGATCGAAGCGGTTGATGGCCGCCTCGCGGGTGCGCCAGTCGTATTCATGTCGCCAGTAGCGGCAGAAATCCTTGAGGTAATCGAGATCGGTGCCGTAGCTCCAGTTCTCGTCATTGACCTGCACGGCGGGCCAGCGGGTGTGATCCAGCCGCCGGTGGAGGTCGGCGAGCTGCTCGTCGGAGACAGCGATGCGGAAGGGTTGGGCGTCGAAGGTGGGCATTGCTATTCTCGCGGTGTGCCGGGTCGTATTGGAGCGGCCTAGGGCTGGCTTGGGGAGCGGCGTGGTGGCCGGGGAGGGCATGTTATCACGCTGGCGGGCGGTCTCCCGCACGGCGCGCGGGGGCGCACTACAGCTGCCGCTCAGTCCAGCGTGATCACCGTCTTGCCAGTGGTCTTGCGGTCGGCCATATCCTGTACTGCTTGGGGCACATCGGTGAAGTCCACCACCTGGCCGACCACCGGCTTGATGGCTCCGGCTGCGAGCAGCTTGAGGATGTCGCCGTGCATGCGCCGACCCAAGGCCTCGGGCACGAAGTTCCAGCCCATGGCGTTCTTGAGGAAAGTGTTGGTGGCCTCGTCGGCGTAGGCCAGCAGCACCGTGCACAGCTTGATGTTGCTGAGCGCCAAGCGACGCGGCACCAAGAACTTCTCGTCGGCGACGGCCTTGCCGGAGGCGAAGCCCATCATGACATAGCGACCGTTGTAGGCGATGGCGGCCAGCGATTTTTCCAGCACCGCCTCGCCGACATTGTCGAAGACGATGTCGGCACCGCGCCCATCGGTCTCTTCGATGACCGCCTTGCCGAAATCCTCTTCGTCATAGTTGATGACCCGCGCCGCACCGAGCTCACGACAGAGCGCGAATTTCGCCTCGCTGCCGACGGTGGCGATGACCTTGGCACCAGCGTGCACCGCCAGTTGAATCGCCGCCGAGCCGACCCCGCCAGCGGCGGCGTGGATCAGCACCGTCTCGCCCGCTCGCACCGCCGCCCGTTCGGACAGCCCCAGCCAGGCCAGGTGGAAGGGGAAGTACATCGCCGCCGCCCCCGGCAGGGGCAGCGCTTTGGGCATCTCGAAGGCCGAGACCGGCGGGCACAGGCAGTATTCCGCGAAGCCGCCGTGGGCACCCTTGGGCATCGCCGCCACCCGCTTGCCCAGCCAGTGCCCATCCTCTTCCGTGCCGCAGGCCACGACCGTGCCCAGCGTTTCCATGCCCGGGCTGTAGGGCAGCTCCGGGCGCACCATCATATTGCCGCCCATCACCCGTTCCAAATCGTTGAGATTGAGCGGGATGGCCTCCACCTTGACCAGCAGCTCGCCATCGCCGGGCGGCGGCACATCCACCTCATCCAGCTTCAGCGCCTCGTGTGGCGGGCCGTATTCGTGGGTGCGCCAAGCGCGCATGGTCTGCGGGATCGCACTCATGGGCTACTTGTCCTCTTGCGGTGCTGGTGAGCGAAGCCGTGGTGGGTGAGGGCGGGCTTCAGTCCGCCTCTGGGGCCAGATCGAAGTGCTGAATATAGCGCTTGAAAGTCTCGCGCACAGCTTGTGGCCGGATGCCGTAGTCGGCGGCGGTATAGCTGTGCTTGCCGAATTTGTGCTGCGGGTTATCGGCGATGAAAGCGCGCATGGCATCGGCCGCCGCGCCGCTCATCTCGATGCCCAGCGCCTCGTAGATACGCTCCACCTCGGCGAACTGATCGCCGCGGAAGCTGGGGAAGAACAGCTCGTAGAACTTGGCCGCGCTGGCGGCGTGTTGCGCGCGCACATCGAGGGCATGGTTCAGCACACGGTCTAGGCGCCGCGTCCAGTCCTCGGCGATTTCCTCGCCGTCGACGCTGTCCGAGCCCATTGAGCGCACCAATGCCGTCAGGCTGGCATAGGAAGTCATCGACTTGACCGGGTCGCGGTGGGTGAAGACGATGCGGGCATCCGGATAGCGTTGCAGCAGATGCCCCAAGCCCCACATGTGGGCACCGGTTTTTAGCACCCAGCGCTCGCCGGAGCAGTGCCATTGGAAGTGCTGCAATTGCTGTTGATGGAAGGCGTAGACCGGCGCGAAGTCGGCGGCATCGACCCAGTCTTGGTAACTGGGCACACGGAACTGGTTGTGGAACAGCGGCGTGCACATGGCATCGCCCATCAGCGTCACACATTCCTGCGAGAGCTCGGCACCCATCGGGTGCATGGTCTTAAAGGCCGGGATCATCTGCTCGACATCCGGGAAAGTGGCCTGACACCGAGCGATGCGCAGGTCGCTGCCAAAAGAGCTGCGTTCGGGCGGCGGCGAGGGGAACATACACTCCCAAGTCATCGGCACCCGATTGCTCGAATCTTGGCTGAGGATATCGTGCAGGATGGTGGTGCCGGTGCGCGGCAGACCGACGATGAATACCGGCTTGACGATCTGCTCCTTGGCGATTGCCGGATACTTTTTGCGATCGGCGACATAGAGCAGGCGATTGGTGGTATGCAACACCATGCGATCGCGGGCGATGTGGCGGCCGATTTCGTTGAGCTGGGCTTCGGTTTCCAGTGAATTCAGTGCTTGCTCTAGACCCTCGCGGAAAGGTAGCTCACCGAAGTCGCTGTGGCCACCACTGGCGGTGATGGCGGCATTGACGATGGAGTCGAGGCTGAGGGAGGAGGGGGAGGGCATGGGGCGGCCTGCGAGGCCTAAGCTGAGTGGCTGGTTGGTGATGGAAAACGGGATGGGGATAATATCACGCTGCAGAGATAGCGAGTGGGGAAGCTGATCGAGACGATTATTCAGCTATGTTGCAAGCTGGTTTTGTCAGTCTTCGGCGTTGTGCCCTAATAGTTCAGCTGTTTTTTGATCTCCTTGGGCACCCGCATGGTCACCCATTTCCTCTTTTAATTGTGCTCGGTTGTAGTAGGCTGCAGCATAATTTTGATCGAGTTCGATGGCTTTGTCAAAGTCTGCCATGGCTTCTTGGGTTTTATCTAGTAAGGCGTTGAGGTTACCTCGGTTGCTGTAGGCTGCAGCGTCATTTGGATCAAGTTCGATGGCCTTGTCAAAATCTTTCATGGCTTCTTGGTTGTTACCTAGTTCGGTATGGATGTTACCTCTGTTATTGTAGACTCCACTGTTATTTGGATCGAGTTCGATTGCCTTGTTAAAGTCTGCCATGGCCTCTTGGTTATCATTTAGTTGGGCGTGGAGAAATCCACGGTAGTAGTAGGCTAAGTCAGAATTTGGATTGAGTGCGATAGCTTTGTCGAAGTCTGCCATGGCTTCGGGATTGTTGCCTAGTTGGGCGTTGAGGTGCCCTCGAGTATTGTAGGCGGTGCTATCATTTGGATTGAGTTCGATAGTTTTATCAAAGTCTGCCATGGCTTCTGGGTGGTTTCTTAGTAGGGTGTTAAGGAGTCCTCGGTCGCGGTAGGCATTGCTGAAATCAGGCTCGAGCTCGATAGTTTTATCAAAGTCTGCCATAGCTTTTTGGGGGTGCTTTAGTCGGGTGTTGAGGATGCCGCGATTATAATAGGCTGAGCCTAAATTTGGATCAAGCTCGGCGGCTTGGTCAAAATCTTCTAGAGCTTTTTGGTTGTTGCCTAGTTGGGCGTTGAGGCGGCCTCGATTGTTGTAGGCTGCGCTGACATATGGGTCGAGCTCGATAGCCTTGTCAAAATCTTCCATGGCTTCTTGCATGGCTTCTTGGTTGTTGTCTGGTTGGACTTTGAGGTTCCCTCTATTATAGTAGGCGATGCTGTTACTTGGGTCGAGTTCGATGGCTTTGTTAAAGTCTGCCATAGCTTTTGGGTTGTTGCCTAGTGCGAGATGGCTGTTCGCTCTGTTGTTGTAGGCTGAGCTGTCACTTGGGTTGAGTGAAATAGCTTGACCATAGGATTTGATGGCGTTTTGGTTCTCACCGAGTTTTGCTTGTAGGAATGCCAGCTTAAAGTAGGTGACGCTAGAGTGCCTGTTGAGCGAGATAGCTTTTTTATAGCATTCTATGGCCTCTTCTGTTTCCCCAATCTCCTGTTTAAGACTTGCTTTGAAATCGAGAATCATGTAATCATCATCACCATCTGGAACTGCTTCTATCAGTTGCAATGCTTTCTTGTAATCTGCATTTTTATAGTATGGCATGGCGTTGGATATAGCACGTTCTTTATCATTTCTCATGTACGGTTTATCATGTGCATTTTCCCTAGCGTACCCAGACAGGTCATCGAATACATGTGGGGCATTAATATGGATACTATCAAGAGAGTCTAGTATGTTTCCCTTGCTCTTTTTTAGGATTCTGCAGCAATGAATGATTCCATCGATATCGGCTCTTTCCTCCAACTCTGGCCAGGATAATAAAAACACAGAATTTTGTGCAAAACTTCGTTGATTTATATATCTTGATTCCCAGCTATGCAATCCGTCTTTCCCTGTGAGAAGATCAGCTGTTGTTTCCACTTTTTCTAGATTTCCAAGCCGCGTGATGACCCCATCATCCGGTTCGTTAGACAGACTTGTTTCTACTGCCCAGACCATGCCGGTTTTGTTGGATGGAGACAGGCAAGCGAACCATAGAGCCAATAGAGGGTTAGTGCTGAAGTCCATGAGTGGAGTCGCAGCTCCGTGATGCTGCAATGTGCCTATCAGCTCTAAGTCATGCATCGTTCTACCATTGGCTTCCCGGTTATAGTTCCGTGCTTTGGCGAGGTCTTGAAGGTTCTCTAGTCGATTGATCAATGCATCTTTGTCCGCTTGTCGCGAAACACTAGGTTGTGGGTTCGTTCCGTCGGCTGGCAATGTTCTTTTGTCACCTATGGAGTAGTGCTCTTGTATGCGGCGGTACAGCGCAGAGTGCAAGTGGTAATTGGCGTCTTGCAGGCCACGGAAATAATAAGCTTTTCCTGGAGGAAGGCTGGTGACCCATTGCATGAACTCTGGAACAGATTTAACTCTTTTCCCTTTTTTGGCTTGGCGGCGTCTAGTAGTTTCACTGCCCCAGCTACCGGTGCGTAATTTTTTGACCATGTGCAGCCCGCCCCTTACTTCGCTGGCGGCACCACCGCATCCGGCGCATCCGGAAAGCCTCCGAACTCCGGCACTCTCCCATCCACCATGCTCTGCACGCGATCCTCGCATATCGGCAGGCACTCCTTGTGTGGCAGCAGCCAGAACAGCCCGCGTTTGATCTCGTCGAAAACCAAAGCAGCGTGCTCTTCGGGCGGCATGCCAGTGCCCACACCCTTCACCAGGAACTTGTGGAAGGCCTGCTCGCCCCTGTCCTCGCGCGGGGCCTCGGTGCCGTATTCCTTGGGTCGCTGTGGATCCTGCATCAGGTTGGTCGCCACGCCACCGGGGCACAGCACCGAGACACCGATGTCGGCCTCGCGTCCCTGCAGGTCGAACAGTAGGCACTCGCTCAGGCCCAGCACGGCGTGCTTGCTGGCGGTGTAGACGGCCAGCGCCGGGCTGGCCATCAGGCCGGCCTGCGAGGAGGTGTTGACCACCCAGGCGGGTGCCCCCTGCGCCAGCATGCGTGGCACAAAGGCGTTGACGCCGTTGACGATGCCGTAGAGGTTCACATCCATGCACCAGCGCCAGTCATCCAGCGAGCGGGTCCAGGCGAGGCCGTCCATCATCACACCGGCGTTGTTGAACAACAGGTTCACCTGGCCGAAGCGATCGTAGCAAGCTGCCGCTAGTGTCTCCAGATCTTCCGGCTTGCGCACATCGACCACCTGCGAGAGGGTCTCGGCTCCGGTCGCCTGCAGCTGGGCCTCGGCTGCGGCCAAGGGCTCGGCACGGTTGTCGGCCAGCACCACGGCCATGCCCTCGCTCGCCGCTTGCTTGGCGAAGCCCAAGCCGATGCCGCTGGCACCGCCGGTGACGACAGCGACCTTGCCGCTGCCGATGACATCGCGCGCGCTCATGAGCTGACAGCAGCCAAGTTCAAGGCCGCGTCCGCTGCGGCGAATTCGCCACTGCGGAAATGAGGGATCACCCGCTCGCCGATCAGTCGGATCGACTCCATGATCTTGGTGTGGGGTACCGTGCCCATCTGCAGCAGGAACATGATCTCGTCCGCTCCTGCGTCGCTCAGGCGCTGCACATAGGTGATGGCGTCTGCTGGGGTGCCGTAGGCGTTGTTGGTGTTGTACATGCCAGTGTGCTCACTGCCGATGGGAATCTTCTCTTCGTTGAGCCAGGCCACGATCTCCTCGCGGCTCTGATCCAAAATACCTTTGAGCTCCTCGACGCCGAGCTCTGCAGTGCTCGGCAGCGGGCCGTCATTGTACCAATGACCGATGGACTCGGCGAAGAAACGCTGACCGCGCAGGCCGATACGCCGTGCCTCTTCGCCGTCCGGTAGCACGATGGCCGGGCACAGCGCGCTGAGGTGCTCGGTGGGCAGCTTGCCGACCTGATCCTCGACGCGGCGCTCGGCGAAGGCGCGGCGGTAGCTGGCGTTCTTCTGGGCGATGTCCTCCGGCCCGCCGAAGCCCAGCACCAGTGCACCGAGGCCGCGCCCACCGGCGGTCAAGAGCGATTCGGTGCGGGTGCATGCCAAGTACAGCGGCGGGTGCGGCTGCTGCAAGGGCTTGGGATGGATCGGCCGCGGCGGCACTGTCACATGCTTGCCCTCGCAGCTGAAGTCGCCTTCCTCCCACATGCGCGGGATCAGGTACATGACCTCGTCGACCTGCTCCTGCAGATCCTCCAGCTGATTGCCGAAGGCTCCGGCCTCCTGCTGGGTGCCGCCCTTGCCCATGCCGAATTGCACGCGCCCGCCGCTCAGGATGTCCAGCGTGGCGATACGCTCGGCCACCTTGATCGGGTGATTCATTGCCGGCGGCAGGCAGACCACGCCGTGGCCGATCTCCAGCCGCGAGGTCTTGCCAGCGACGAAGGCGAGGAAGGTTTCCGGGGCGCTCATGTGGGCGTACTGGGTCAGCGAGGTGTGCTCCACTGCCCAGATGCCATCGAAGCCCATCTGCTCGGCCAGCACGGCCTGCTCGACACAGTCCATGAAGACCTGCTGTTCCGAGGCGCGCGAGGTGTCGACCATTTGCGCCTCGAAGATCATCGAGAACTTCATGGTCTGTCTTATGTGATTGCAGGGATGGAGAGCTGGCGGTGCTCAGCTGGCGGCGATGGCTGGGCGCTGCCAGCGGGCCAGCATGGCGTGTAGTCCCAGCGCGGCGATGCTCCACAGGGCGGTGCTGGCGAGGTAGCCCGGATAGTGGCCAGCGACGCGGGCGGCGAATTGACCCGCCGACAGCCCGGCTGGGTTGCCGCCGAGCCAGTAGAAGCCGAGGTTGGCAATCAGGAAGGCGGCGGCGGAGCTGGCGGCCATGGCGACGAGCAAGCGCAGCGCCGTGTCGGCCTGTGGCTGGAGCCCCGGGCGCGAGGCCCAAGCACCGGCGGCCCACAGCGCGGCATAGGCTGGCATCAGGAAGACATAGCCCGGTGTGAAGCAGGCGGCGTTGGCACCGAGTGCGCCGATGGCGAGCCAGTCGCTCAGCACGGCGAGGCCCAGCAACAGGATGAGGCCCGACAGCGGACGCAGGGGGCCGATGTCCCCGCGTGCCAGATAGAGGCCGCCGAGGAAGAAGATCGCCCACGAGGCTTCCGGCAGGGCGGCGGGCCACAGCTCCGGTGTGCGTGTCAGCACCAACACGGCGGCCAGCGCTGCGAAGGTGGCTAGTGCGTGGCGGGGGGAGAGCAGGGGGGTGTCGGACATCATTTTGATCACAAGGCAAATCATAGCACGGCCTCAGCTGGCGGTCGCATCGCCGATAATGCCTGCCATCGCGGAGGCCGACAATCGCTGCCATGCCATCCATGACGCGCCTCGTGGCACCGGGTATCGCACTCTGTCTGTTGGCGGCCTGCGCGGCATCGACGGACAGCGACGATGCGCTGGGCACCGATGCGCTGGGCACTGCAGGAGCTGTCTCGCTGTCCGCACCGGGGCCAGCCATGCTGATTGTTTTGGCCGCACCGCCGGTGGCTGTCGACTACTACGCCGATGTGCGCGAGCGGGTGATCGCCTTCCAGCTGCGCTACGCACGGCAGATCATCGCCGCTGGCGACCGGGTACTGGTGCTGGTCGACCGGGCCACGCGCCCTCACTTCGCCGACCAGCTGCCGCCCTCGGCGCTGCTGGAGGCAGAGCTCGGCGACATCTGGATGCGCGACTTCTCGCCGGTGCTGGCCAGCCATCCGCTCAGCTTCCGCTACAGCGCGGCGGCGCAGAGTGGCAGTCAGCGCCGTGCCGACCGGGTGCAGCGCGGCCTGCGCTCCCTGATCGCCCCGCTGGGGCTGCGCTGGCACGATGCTGGCGGCCTGATTCTGGACGGTGGCAACTTCGTCGACAGCGGCGGCGGGCGGGTGGTGCTCAGCGAGAAATTCCTGCGCGACAACCAGCTGGACAAGGCGGCGGGGCTGCGCGCGCTACACGCCCTGCCGGGGATTGAGGCCGCCGCCATCATCCCCAGCGACGATCCCGATGGGCTGGCTCACGCCGACGGCATGCTGATGTTCATCGCCGAGGATGTGATCGCCGTCAACCGCTACGATGAGCCGCTGCGCTCGGCCATCGGCGACGAGCTGCGGCGCGCTTTCGGTGCGCTGAGACTGATCGAGCTAGCTGCCGACTTCGAGACGGGCGCATGGGATGCGCGCTACAGCTCCGCCTGTGGCATCAGCGTCAACGCCACGGTGACCGCGCGCAACCTCTACCTGCCGCATTTCGGGCGGCCGCGCGACGATGCGGTGCTACGCCGCCTGCGGGCACACACGGCGCGCACAATCATCCCGGTCGACGCCCGTGATGTTTGCTTCATGGGTGGCAGCGTGCGCTGTCTGTCGTGGCAGCTGAGCGGCGACAACGCAGCTCGGCTGCTGGCGGCCGCAGCGCGTCCCACCACGCGCTGACAGCGGGCGATGGCGCAGGGCCACCAAGGCTTGCCGCCGGTACTGGGCCGCCGCCCACGCCCCCGGCTGCTGCTCTTGGGCTCGATGCCGGGTGCTGTTTCGCTGGCCCATGCCCGCTACTACGCCCACCCGCGCAACGCCTTCTGGCCCATCTTGGCGCAGCTGCTGGGGGCTGAGGCCGACTGCCCCTATCACCGTCGCCTCGCCATGGTGCGCCGCGCCGGTATCGCGCTGTGGGATGTGCTGGCCAGCTGCGAGCGCCGCGGCAGCTTGGACAGCGCCATCGTGCGCGGCAGCGAGCGGCCCAACGACATCCCCGCCCTGCTCGCCACCGAGCCTGGCATCGCCGCCATCGGCCTCAATGGCGGCAAGGCTGCGCAGGCCTTTCGCCGCCACATCCTGCCAGTGCTGCCAGCAGAGCGGCGGGCCAGCTTGGAGCTGGTGCAGCTGCCCTCCACCAGCCCGGCGCATGCGGCCATGGGCTTTGAGCAGAAGCTGGCGGCGTGGCGGCCCTTGGTGATGCGCTGGCGCTTGGGCTCCCCCGCCGGAGTCATCGCAGCGGGCTGAGAGCGCAGGGCTATAATCCGCCTTGCTGTGGGTAACCCGCCGTCGGCCATCGAGTGCGACGCGGGTGCACGGGAAGTCCGGTGAAGCACCGCCAGGTGCCAGTCCGGCGCTGCCCTCGCAACGGTCAGCCGCCATCGGCGGCGAGCCCGACACCGGCTCCAGCCACACCATGCGATGCAGCGGTGGGCTGTGGTCTGTGGTCGCCGCCTGCGCTGTCGCGCTGCGGGTGCCACTCCCCCTCCCTTGCGCTGCCGCTTCGAGGCCGCGCCACTCGGGAGGATGGGCGATGCACTCCATCACACCGGGGCGATTCCCGCCCACTCCATACGGCCGCTGGTGTGGCCTTTGCCACGCCACTGTGCATGGTGGTGCCGCGCTGGCTCTGCTGCTCTGTGCAGCCGTGCCCACACTTGCCGTGCCGCCAGCGGGGGCTCAAGCCGTCGCGATGCCTCAAGCGGCTGCGCCGCTGGAGGAGTTGATCATCAGCGCACGGCGCTTGCCGCGCCCGCCGGGGCAGACGCTGGCCGCCTTCAGCGTACTCGAGCGCGCCGACATCGAGCGCCTGCAGGCGCTCGACCTCTTCGCGCTGCTGGGCCGCCTGCCGGGGGTGCAGCTGTCGCGTAACGGCGGTCGCGGCAGCCTTGTCAGCCTGTTTCTGCGCGGCTCGGAATCCAACCATGTGCTGGTGCTGGTGGACGGTGTGCGCATCGACAGCGCCGCCAGTGGGCTGGCCTCGTTGGAGGCCTTGCCACTAGCTGACATCGAGCGCATCGAAGTGGTGCGCGGGCCGCGCTCGGCGCTCTACGGCTCCCAAGCGCTGGGTGGCGTGGTGCAGATCTTCAGCCGCCGTGGTCGCCGCGCCGGGCTGGGCGTCGAACTCGGTGTCGGCAGCCATCACCGCGCCGAGGCGGGGGCATCGATCGACTGGACGGACAGCGGCGCTTGGTTCAGTGCCTCGCTGCGCCACGCCGACAGCCAGGGCATCGACCATTTGCTCGCCGATGGCCATCCCGACCGCGATGCCGCCCGCCACAGCTCGCTGCGCCTCGCCGCTGGCTACGACGACGAGCGGCTGGGGCGCTGGCAGCTGCAGCACATCAGCGGACGCGCTGAGCTGGAGAACGATGTGCTGCCGTTCCCGCCCTTCGTGCTGCCATCGGCCAGCGCGGGCAGCCACGAGCTGCTGCGCCTTGCGCACACGGTGCTGGCTTGGGATTGGTCACCGCGAGAGGCTTGGTCATGGCATCTGGATGCGGGCCATTCCCGCGACTGGCGCGAGTCTTTTGGCCCCTATCCAGGACGCTACGACAGCCGTCGCCGCTCGCTGGCTTGGTGGCAGGAGCTGCGCCTCGGCGAGCGCGGCGGGCGCTTGGCGCTGGGCGGAGATCACCACTGGGAGTCGCTCAGCGGCAGCTACGCCGCCAGCCGCCGGAGCGATGGCATCTTCCTCCACTACCAAGGGGATTGGGGACCGCTGGGGCTGGCGCTGGCGCTGCGTCACGACGACGATGGGCAGTACGGCGAGCGGCAGACTTTCAGTGCCGATGCCGTGTGGCAGCTGCCGCGTGGCATCGCGGCGGGGCTGTCTTGGGGGCAGGCCTTCACAGCACCGAGCTTCAACGACCTGTATTTTCCCGGCTTCAGCAATCCCACACTGCGCCCCGAGACATCGCGCTCGCTGGAGCTGCGGCTCAGTGGCGCGCACGGTGGCATCGACTGGGCGCTGGCGGCTTTCCACCAGCGCACCGGCCAGCTGATCAGCTTCAATCCCGCCAGCAACCGCCCGGAGAACATCGCCCGCGCGCAGATCGACGGCTTGGAGCTGGAGGCGCACGGTGTTGCGGCCCGCTGGCAGTGGGGCGTGGCGGCGACGCTGCTGCGCCCGCGCGACTTGGATAGCGGGCGCGATCTGCTGCGCCGCGCCCGCTATCGCTTGTCGGTGGATTTAGATCGCGCACTGGGGCCGTGGTCCTTTGGCGGCGGGGTGGCCTGCAATGGCCCGCGCCGAGATTTCAGTCGGCAATTAGCTGGCCACACGCTGTGGCACTTGCGCGCATCGCGGCGGCTGTCGTCGACGCTGCGCGTGGAGCTGGCGCTGGAGAACGCGCTGAATCGCGATTGGGAGCCAGCCGAGGGCTACCAAGGGCAGCCGCTCGGAGCCTTTCTCCGGCTGCGCTACCGCCAGCCGCTGACGGGTCGCTAGGGCGGGTGCCGCCGGGGCGGCTGTGCCCTCGGGCAGTGTGCTATGGTGCGGTCGTGGCTTGGGCGCAGAGGCCGCCCGCCGCGCCGTTGTCCATTGCCGTTGTCCATTGAGATCCCGATGTTCGCTGGTCGCACCACTCACTTGGACTTGGGGGACGAGTTCTTTGATCCGGTGGCCGCCGCGCAATTCCCCGAGCACAAGCTGCGCTTTTGCAATCAGCGCTGGGCTGCGCGCATGGGGCTGGGGGAATTGGACGAGGCGGCTTGGATCGATCATTTTGGCCGCTTTGCTCCGCTGCCGGGCAGCTTGGAGCGCCCGCTGGCGCTGCGTTACCACGGCCATCAGTTTCGCCATTACAACCCGGATTTGGGGGATGGTCGCGGCTTTCTCTTCGCCCAAGCAGAGGATCTGGTGGACGGTTGCCTGCGCGATTTTGGCACCAAGGGCAGCGGCACCACGCCGTGGTCGCGCGATGGCGACGGGCGGCTGACCCTGAAGGGGGCGATGCGCGAGCTGCTGGCCACCGAGATGCTCGAAGCGCTGGGGGTCGACAGTGCCAAGACTTTCTCGCTGATCGAGACCGGCGAGGCGCTGCGGCGCAACGATGAGCCCTCACCGACCCGCGCTGCCGTGCTGGTGCGGCTCTCGCATTCGCACATCCGCATCGGCAGCTTTCAGCGGCTGGCGCACCTCGGTCGCGACGAGGCGCTGGAGAGCTTGCTGCGCCACAGTGCCCGCCACTATTTGCAGGACTTAGCTGCCGAGGCAGCGTTGGATCGCCTCGCCCCCGCCATGGTGGCGGCGGTGGCGCGGCGCACGGCGGCGACGACGGCGGCGTGGATGGCGGCTGGCTTCGTACACGGGGTGCTGAACTCCGACAACATCAACATCACTGGCGAGAGCTTCGACTACGGGCCGTGGCGTTTCCTGCCCCAGGTGGACATGAACTTCACCGCCGCCTATTTCGACCACGGCGGGCTGTATTGCTACGGTCGCCAGCCCGAGGCGGTGCTGTGGAATGTCTGTCGGCTGGCCGAGTGCTTCGGGCGGGTGGCCTCGGTGGAGGATTTACGCGAGGCGGCGAATGCCTTCGAGCCAGCACTGGTTGCGGGCATGGAGCGCCAGCTGTCGCGTCGCCTCGGCATCGCTGAAAAGGAGGGCAGGGCGGCGCGGCTGGCGCAGCGGCTGCTACCGGCCTTGGAGGAGGGGGAGGTGCCCTTTGAGCGCTTCTTCTTCGACCACTTCGGCGGGGCGGCGGCGCGGGGGCGCATCACCGCCAGCCCCAGCGCTGCGGCCTATGGCAAGGGGGCGCTGGGCGAGCTGTCGGCGGACTTGCGGCAGATTGCTGCGGCCGATTGGGCGCGGCCGGAGGGGGAGTGGTTCGAGGGGGCGGGGCCGGAAACCCTACTGATCGAAGAGGTGGAGGCGCTGTGGAGCTGTATTGACGCGGCGGATGATTGGGGGCCGCTGGAGGATAAGGTGGCGCGGATTAGGGCGATGGGGGAGGCGGTTGGGTAACAAGTTTTTTCCGAGCGGTGGTGCTAAGTTGATGTAGTAGAATTTGGATTGCAAATGCTATATTGAGGGTGTCGTGCTGTGGAAAACATTATATTTGCTCTTCTCTTAATTTCAGATTCTATCCGCAAGTTTGACGCACATTGAAATTTATCATACACTAGTGGTGAGTTTTGAGGGTAAAGTTGTGACTGAATCTTTTCGCGAAGATGATTTGAATATTACAGCGCTAAAATTGTCTTCAGACAATCCTAGACTTTTGGATAAAATATATACGCGTCAACTTGACCTAATAAACAGAATGATTAATGAGAAATTAATGCCATTGATAGAGAGCATCGCAGAGCGTGGATGGATCACCCATGAGCGGCTATGGGTTGTACCAGAAAATAGTACCACCCCCAAAAAAAATCTGTACGTAGTTTGTGAAGGGAATAGGCGTGTCGCATCTTTAAAGTTACTGCATAACCCCAAGTTGGCGACTCGCCATAATGACGAGAGAAAGATTAAGAGTATAATCAAAAAATATAATAAAGAGTTGCCTTCTATGATTCCTTGCATGATTGGTGGGGATAGCACCGATTTTAGGGATTGGATGCCATTGCAACATGAAGGAGAGAAGGATGGGGTGGGTCGGCGGCCATGGGGGCCACTATCATCTGAGAAATGGAGACGAGGCCAGAACGAGAAGCGACGATATGGCTACTCATTAGAGTTGTATGAGCTGGCAATCCGCGAACACTGGATAGCTGACGAAAATTGTTTTGCAACAACAACTATATCTAGAATTATAAAATCCAAAGTGTTAAAAAATCATTTCCAATACAAGCTGGGGAAAGAAGACTGTTTTTTAAAAAACATGTCAAAAGAAAAGATGTATATTTTAAAGAGATTGGTGCAAGATTTTGCGCTGGGCCCCTCTCAGTCAAAGAAAATTTATGATGCGCGTAATAACGAAGTAATAGCAGGTTACATAGAAAATGTTATGTTGGATTTCAATCAATCGATCAATGAAAATCCAAGACCATTGCAACAAGAATGTCAATCGCAGACCCTGCAATCACAAACACACAATCAAATAGAATCACTCAAGGTGCCACAGGCCCCCAAGGAACCTAGGGCGCTTAGGGAGGGCGATCCTCTGGCGAAAAACTATGCAGATCTGTCCATTGCTAATGACCGGGCTAATCAAATTTTTGACGAGTTGAAATACATCCGATTAGACAAAGCTAGGAATGCTGCTGCGATATTGGTCCGTGTTTTAGTGGAACTTATAGTGCTGGACGATAAAAATCCAGTTGTTTTGTCTCATCTTTCGCGTAAAAGAGAGAGTGGGGCTGCGAAACAACAGAATAGACTAACGCTTAAAAAAGCTATTCTTGGCCTACTAGAATCGATGGGAGGCTCTGACCTTTCAAAAGATGAGGTGTTTGCAAACTCTGTAAGTATGATGCGTGTAGAAGTTGGCAATAAGAGTAGTCTCTTATCTCCGGATGTGCTGCATATATTTGTCCATGATATAAAATATATGCCCACAGAAAGAAATTTGAGAGAACTATGGGCTAATTATTACAACTTTTTGGAATGTGTTTGCCGATTCTATGCGTCTCGGAGTGATTGAGAATCTAGTCCATGGCAGCAATTTCTCCCTTGCGGTACCCTGGAGGAAAATCTAGACTCTCGCCATTTTTTCGTCATATATTGGAAAGAAAGAATATAGTTGGTGGCTGCTATGTTGAGCCATATGCTGGCGGCTCTGGGTTGGCTTTAGATCTTCTCATCAATGAGTGCGTGGATTATGTGTACATTAATGATAAAGATTCTGCTGTTTATAGTTTTTGGAGTTGTTGTATGGAGCATACAGAAGATTTATGTAGAAATATTATTGACTCCCATGTCAATATGGATACATGGCGGAGTTGCAAGGATTTGATATCTGATCAAGTGACATGCTCCAAGTTGGATAAGGCATTTTCCTTGTTTTTTTTGAATCGAGTCAATCGATCTGGAATTGTTTCTGGAGGAGCTATTGGTGGGGTTTCTCAGTCAGGAAAATGGAAGATGGATGCGCGATATAATAAAAAAGAATTAGTTAGAAGAATCAAAAGAATTGCACTATATAAAGATAGGATTTATTTATCAAATGAAGATGCAATTTTCTTTTTGCAACACGCTGCAAAAGATTTTCCGGCATCTCATTTGATTTATTGCGACCCACCTTATTACCAGACAGGCAGACGACTTTATATGAATTACTATGCAGATAAAGATCATGAAGATATAGCGAAATATCTGCAAAAAAATCCATCATTAAATTGGATTGTTTCTTATAATGTGGCTCCTCTAATAACGCGGCTGTATAAAAATGTGAAAGGGTTTAGATACAGATTGCGTTATAGTGCGCATACTTCATCATATGGTCAGGAATGTATGTTTTTTAGCCCCACCTTTAGTCATAGTGACATTGCGGAGTCATGGAAACAGATGCCGTCAACTGCTAGGTAAGTGCTGGGGTTGTTACGATGTGTGATGGCTCTTCTCATGAGAAACACATCAATTTCATTGATAATTGTTAGCATAAAAATAAAGGTGAAGATGAGAAAAAGTGCAAAATGATTTGTTGCGCAATCCATGCACTTTTCTTGTCTCAGAATCCAAGAAATCTTCAATATGAACAATTCTTATATTCTTATATAGCCTTGGACACTTGCTCGAAAATTATCAGCCTATCTAATGCCGTTAGCCGGGGTGCCCATGCTGATCGTATACCATCTATGTGTCAACAAGTAGGTGCTCAGGTGCCAGATTGGGCGGACCCTCGTGATGAAGATAGCTACATTGTAGAGTTGCGCAATACGATGTTTCACGAGGCTGCATTCTATAGTAAGCCTTTGGGATTTAATGCTGGGCCATATAAAGGACGCAATCTAGGGATGGAAATGCGCAATTTGATTTGCCGGATACTTGCTAGCATAGTTGGTATTACTGATGCAAATTATATTGGATATCCTGTGACCAGTAGGGAACGGCACGGTGTCCGGCTGTTCCCAACAGTAAATCATGACTAATACTCCCCTATTATTGTGTTGAATATATTGCACCAATTGACACATCTTATGATTTTGCGTTCTATGTCACGTGCTCACACATTCTATACATCCCACCTTGAACTCATGAGCCATCTCTATATTGATCATGTATTTTTGCTGCCGAGGGCTGCCATCAGCATTTCTCCCTTGACGATAAACCCCTAATAGACTTTTGTTGTCCTCATTGATGGCCAAGATCAATACTTGTTGTAACTGAGCGGATCGTTTGCGGTATCTGGAAGTGGCGTTTCGTGCGATTCTTTCTAGTTCGTAATCTGACAGGCCTCCCTTTAGATCGGTATGCCACTTTTGGAAAGAGCGATCTTCATCATTGTATTCCACATCCAATAATGCCATGATCACGCCATGATTCCCATATTGCTCTATGCTTTCGTCTACTGCTTCCACATCATTTAATATCGCATTATGTGTGTCCGATCGTATTGCGTGAGACTTCATGTCCCAGTTGATAGCATTCTTACAGTCAAATGTTGTGTTGCCGTATCTATCCCCCGGGAAAGCAAATCCGCGTTCTTTCAACTGCTCGGCGCACCTCACTTCAAAATACCAGCCAATCCATTCCATTTGGCGCCACTGATAATCCAGACTTTTTAACTCCATTATGGCTTCTTTGCCATTCCAGAACACGGGTAGGTCGGTAAGTGCTGCCGCAATTATCTCGGCGTCTTTTGCCGTGTGTGCTGATGTCATTTCTGTGACTTGCCTTTATTTGGCTGCAACGCTTTGTCCATAATAGCCAGCTGAGGTTGGCGTAACTCCAGTTGCAAACGTTTCTTGGCCAACTTGCTGTATTCCTCGGATATCTCTAATCCCAGGTAATCCCGCCCATGTCGGGCAGCCATAGTGCAGGTGGTGCCGCTGCCGCACATGGGATCTAGCACCAGATCTCCCGGCTCGGTGAAGCACAGGATGAGATCCTCAGCCAACTTGTCAGGGAATGTGGCGGGATGCTCTGCCTTAAGACGGTTGCCCTCAGTATTGCTTGTGGCATAGCGCCATAGGGTGCCACGGCATTTCTCTTGGTTGACCGCTTTGGGGGTGATCCGCTTTAGACCGCCGCTAGTTAATCGGTCTGTCCCAGTGTAGATCTTCCCCGCATGTTTGCTCGGTACCATCATATGATGTTTGTCGAAATGTTTTGGGCGTGCACCTTTCAAAAAAAGCAAGATGTATTCATGGTCGACACGAAAACGCTTGTTCCACCACGCCCCGGGATTTCCGTCTCGGGAATAGATGCAACATTCAAATAACCGCCAGCCCTGATTTTCACACCAATCTATCGTCAGTTTGAAGCTGGTCAATGATTTGGCGAAGTTTTTGGTGCCATCACCAATGACGACCGCGCATATGCCGCCTTCTTTGGTGAGCCGATACAAGTTGCTTCCCAAGGCTGGAAAATCAAAGATCCACTCTCCGTGATAGTCGCGCACCCCGTCGTAGGGCGGGGAAAACACACTGAGATCGACCGAGTCCGCTGGCAATTTGCTAGTCCAAGCTACGCAGTCACCGCGCAATATGTGGTTTTTCTTCATTTGCATTGCCTCACTGTATCACTGCGAGAGTGATAGCCACTGTAGAGCACATACACCCTGCAATCCCCACCCCCTGCCGGAAGAGGGAGTCGAACCCCCGACCTTTTCATTACGAGTGAACTGCTCTACCACGCTGAGCTATTCCGGCGGGGAGTCTCATTATATCGACCCCTAGTGTCGCTCCCATGAGCCACCGGGTGGTACCAGCACCCTCGCCAGCCCTATCCGCTGCACTTGCTGATCCTAAAACCATCTCCAGACTGCCCCCTAAGATCCCCGCGTTCCAGCTGCGCTTCAGTTGAGTTTAAGCCTTGACCATGCTAGAATAAAAGATGCCCTTTCATGGGCTTATTACGGGGATAAGGTGCGCGGAGGCCGCTCGACACCATGTTGCGTATTGCTTTATTTTTATTGACAAACTTCGCGGTGATGATGGTCGCCATGGTTGTCCTGCGCCTGCTCGGCGTCGGCTACTACCTGACGCCCCATGGCTTGGATCTCAATACGCTGATCATCTGGGGTGTGGTGTTTGGCTTCGGCGGTGCTTTCGTCTCGCTGTTAATGTCGAAGTGGATGGCCAAGCGTTTCACCGGCACCCGCATCATCGATCCCAATGCCCCGGTCGGCGAGCAGCAGCGCTGGCTGGTCGAGACGGTACGCAAGTTGTCCGACAGTGCTGGCATCGCTATGCCGGAGGTGGGCATCATGCCGATGAAGGCCTCCAATGCCTTCGCCACTGGCCCCAGCCGCAACAACTCCTTGGTCGCCGCCAGTCAAGGGCTGCTCGATCGCTTTAGTCAAGATGAGGCGCGCGCGGTGCTGGCGCATGAGATCGGCCATGTCGCCAATGGCGATATGATCACGCTGACGCTGATCCAAGGTGTGATCAACGCCTTTATCTTCGTGCTCGCACGGGTAATCGGCCACGCTGTCGACCGCATCGTGTTCCGCAATCAGCACGGCTATGGTATTGGCTACTTCGTCGCCACCATCGCCGCGCAGATCGTGCTGACCATTCTCGCCTCGATCATCGTGATGTGGTTCTCGCGGCGCCGCGAGTTCCGGGCCGATGCCTATAGCGCCAAGCTGGTCGGCCCCAGTGCGATGGTCGCCGCCTTGGAGCGTCTGCGCTCCGAGCAGGGGCTCAAGCCCAGCCTCGCGATGGCTGGCGGTGGCAGCCGCCAGCGGCAGCGGCAGCGGCAGAACGATGATTCCATGCCCGACGAATTGCTCGCTTTTGGGATCAGTGGACGCCGTTCCGGTGGTCTGCGGGAACTGTTTAGCTCGCACCCCCCACTGGAACAGCGCATCGCCGCGCTTCGGGAGGGCGTCTGAGCGGATGGTCTCGCGCGATCGGCCAGTGGCCGTCGCTGTCCCTCGCCACGCTCGCATCATCGACCCAATGTGCTGTTCGGCAGGGGTTTTGCTATGAGGGATACTGCGACGATGCCCGCCTTGGCGGGCTGGTATGCCAGCGATGGCGACGGGCTCTACTTGTTGGGCGAGCGCTGTCAGAGTTGCGGCAGTTATTACCTTCCGCCGCGGCTCTCTTTTTGCCGCAACCCAGCCTGTAACGGCGAGGAGTTCGAGCAGCTGCCGCTGTCACGCAGCGGGCGGCTGTGGTCTTTCTCTGAACAGCACTACCCGCCGCCGCCGCCGTGGCTGGCACCGCCCGGCGAATTCCAGCCCTTCACGGTGGCCGCGGTGGCACTGGAGCGCGAGCAGATGACGGTCTTGGGGCAGGTGGCGGCAGCTGTGTCCTGTGCTGAGCTGGTCATCGGCATGCAGATGCAGCTGGTCGAGGAGCTGCTGTACACAGATGAAGAGGGTGTTGAGCGGATGACTTGGAAATGGCAGCCAGCGGTGGCGGGAGGCGATCGTGGCGGGCAGTGATGATGTCGTCATTCTCGGTGCTGGCATGCACCCGTGGGGCAAGTGGGGACGCAATTTTGTCGACTATGGCGTGGTGGCGGCGCGGGCGGCGCTGGCAGAAGCCGCCCTGCCGTGGCATGAAGTGCAGTTTGTCGCTGGCGGCAGCACCGTGCGCTGCGGCTATCCCGGTTATGTGGCCGGTGCCACTTTCGCCCAAGCCTTGGGCTGGCAGGGTGCGCAGGTGGCCAGCTGCTATGCGGCCTGTGCCACTGGTGCCCAAGCCCTGCAGTCTGCCCGTCAGCGCATTCTGGCCGGGCTCTGCGATGTCGCCTTGGTCGTCGGTGCCGACACCACGCCCAAGGGTTTCTTGGCTCCACAGGGTGGCGAGCGCCCCGACGATCCAGATTGGGTGCGTTTCAGGCTGGGCATCACCAACACCATCTACTTTGGCCTCTATGCCCAGCGTCGCATGTCTCTCTACGGTGCCACTGTCGAGGACTTCGCCCGCGTCAAGGTCAAGAATTCTCAGCACGGCCTGCACAACCCCAATGCGCGCTACCGCAAGGCCTGTGCGCTGGAGGATGTGATGGCCTCGCCGGTGGTCTCCAGCCCGCTGCGCTTGCTGGACATCTGCGCTACCAGCGATGGCGGTGCGGCGCTGGTGCTGGCCAGTGCCGACTACGCTCGCCATCGCGGTGCCACTGCTGCGCCGCGTATCGCCGCCGTGGCGACCAGTACGCCGCGCTTCCCCTGCGCCGAGGTGGAGATGCCAGATATCGCCACCGATTCGGCGGCGGCGGTGGCGGCATCGGGCCAGCGTTTCCGCTCCCAAGTGGCGCGCGATGCCCGTGCCGAGGCTGGCATCGAGGCTGCGGAGATCGATGTGGCCGAGGTCTACGACCTGTCCACGGCGATGGAGCTGGATTGGTGTGAGGATCTCGAATTGATCCCCGAGGGGGAGGCCGAGCGCTGGCTTGAGGTTGGCGATACGGCGCTAGGCGGGCGCATGCCGGTCAATCCCAGCGGCGGTTTGGCCTGCTTTGGTGAGGCGGTGCCGGCGCAAGGGCTGGCGCAGATCTGCGAGTTGAGCTGGCAGCTACGTGCGATGGCCGGGCCGCGCCAAGTGGCGGATGCACGCGTCGGCATCGCCGCCAATCAAGGGCTGTTTGGCCACGCTTCGGCGGTGGTTCTGCGAGGGAATGGCGATGGCTGATCCGTTTGATACCAACGATATGCCTAAATTGGACGATTTGCCAGAGCTGGCTGAGATTCCGGAGCTGGCTGCGATGCCGGAGCTGGCTGAGATTCCAGAGCTGGAAGAAGAGCGGGAACGCGGGCTCCTAGGCGGCCTGTTGCCCCGTGGCTGGGGGCTGCCGTTGCTGATCATCGCCGGTAGCATTGTCGCCTCGGGGGCGCTGATCGCGCAACGCAAGTCGCCGCAGCGCATCACACCCAAGGTGGCCAGCATTCCGGTAGAGGTGGTGGTGGTACACATGCAGACCCTGCCGTTGCGTTTGCGCGCGGTCGGCACGGTGGTACCGCGCACCGAGACCACGCTGTTGACCGAGGTCGCAGGGCGCGTGCGCGAAATCTCGCCGTCCTTTGTGGTCGGCGGCACCTTCGAGGCTGGCGAAGTGCTGGTGCGCCTCGATGACCGCGACTACCGGGCGGCCTTGAAACAGGCCGAGGCCGCCGTCGCCGCAGCTCGTAGCCAGATGGCTCTGGAGAGCGGGCAGGCCCATGCTGCCTTCCAGGATTGGCAGGCCTTGAGTGGTGATGGTCGCAGCACGCAGGCCACCGACTTGGCGCTGCGCAAACCGCAGCTGGCTTCTGCCGAGGCGCAGATGGCCTCCGCCGAGGCGCAGCTCAGCCGCGCGCAGCTCAATTTGGAGCGCACCGTGGTGCGTGCGTCCTATCGCGGCATCATCCGCCGTGCACTGGTCGATGTGGGGCAATATGTGGGGCCGGGCATGTCGCTCGGTGCCAGCTTCCCGGTCGATTACGCCGAAGTGCGTCTCGCGCTGCCGGAAAACCAACTCGACTATCTGGATTTGCCGGGCCGCGATGGTGTCATGCAACCCGTGGTGACACTGACGGCCGATATCGGTGCCAGCGAGCACACTTGGTCGGCTCGTATTACCCGCACCGAGGGCGTACTCGACGAGCGCAGCCGCACCTTGGCGGTGGTGGCGCGGGTGGACGACCCCTACGGTCTAAAGCGACGGGCGGAGGATCCCGAGGAGGTGGTGGAGCCGCTGCGCATTGGCACTTTCGTGCGGGCTGAAATACAGGGGCGCGAACTGGACAACTTGGTGACGCTACCGCGCCACCTGTTGCGGGCGGGCAATAAGTTGTGGGTGGTCGATAGCCGCCTGACATTGCAGAACCGCAGCGTCGAGGTGTTGCGCACCCACAGCGAGCATGTCTACATCAGCGGTGGCCTGCGTGCGGGCGAGCTGGTCTGTCTGACGCCAGTGGGGCATCCGCTGCCTGGAACCAAGGTGCAAGTCACCGAGCGGGTGCGGTCGACGCGCTGGTCCACTGCGGGCAACACCAACAAAGGCGCATCCGGGGGTACGCGCAGCGGATTTCTCAGCGCGGGCGGCCAGTGAGCGGTAGCGGGACCACCGAACCCAGCCCCAGCGCAGAGACACTGCCGCCGCTGCCACCCATCGAGGAGCTGCGCAAGGGGCCGATCGCATGGTTCGTCCTCAATCCGGTGGCGGCCAATTTGCTGATGGTGCTGATCATCTTCCTTGGCATGCTATCGGCGCTCAATATCCCGCGTACGCTGACACCGGACTTCGATCTCGATCTGGTGCTCGTGAATTTCATCTACCCTGGGGCATCGTCATCGGAGGTGGAAAAATCGGTGTTGTTACGCGCCGAGGAGGCTTTGCGCGCGGTCGATGGGATCGAAACAGTGGTCTCGGTTTCCCGTCGCAACGGCGGCTTCCTCTACCTGCAGGTGGAGCCGAACTTCGATGTCGTCGCTGTGCAGGCCGAGGTGCGCAGTGCCATCGATTCGGTGCCGAGCTTCCCGCGCGATTTGGAGGTGCCTGTCGTCGAGCGCATCGTGCCGACGGTGCCGATCAGCGAGCTGACGCTGTACGGTGATGTCGACCCGGTCTTGCTGCGCGAGCAGGCCGATCGCATCGAAGACGAGCTGCTGCGTCTGCCGGAGATCCACAAGGTGCGGATACGCGGTGCGCACGACTATGAAATCAGCATTGAATTGGATGAGTATGCGCTGCGCAAATACCAGCTGAGTTTGCAAGATGTCGGGCTGGCATTGGCACGCGCCTCGATCGATTTACCCGGCGGGGCGGTGCGCACCACCAATGGTGATGTGCTGGTGCAGGCCAGCGGGCGCCGACGGAATCAACAGCAGTTCGAGGAAGTGCAGCTGTTGTCTTTCCCGGATGGCACACAGCTGCGGCTCGGTGACATCGCCACCGTGCACGACGGTTTCGTCGAGGACGGTGAGTATCAGGTGTCCTCTTTCAACCGCCAGCCAGCGATCGGCCTAGAGGTCGAGGCAATCAGCAACAACACCGATGTGGTGGAGATGGCCAATGCCGCGCGCGCCTATGCGGAGCAGGCCAAGAAATCTCTGCCCGATGGCGTGGGGCTGGCCTTTTGGGCCGATGTCAGCACCTATCTCAAAGACCGCCTCTCTATGATGAGAAAGAATATGCTGCTCGGTGCCCTGCTGGTTTTTTTGGTGCTGTCGCTGTTCATCGATCTCAAGCTGGCCTTCTGGGTGATGCTCGGTCTGCCGATCAGCTTTTTGGGAGCCTTTGCGGTGATGGGGCAAGACCCCTTCAATGTCACCATCAATCTGCTGAGCTTGTTCGCGATGATTTTGGTGCTCGGCATCGTCGTCGACGATGCGATCATCGTCGGGGAGAGTGCCTATCGATCGGTGGAGCAACGCGGACACAGCGTGGACACGGTGATCGCCGGCGTCAAGCGGGTAGCTGTGCCAGCGACTTTTGGCGTGCTGACGACGGTGGTGGCCTTTCTGCCGACGATTATGGTCGAGGGGCGTTTTGCCGCTTTCCCGCGAGAGATCGGCTTGACGGTCATTCTCTGTCTGCTGTTTTCGCTGCTGGAATCGAAGTGGATTCTGCCAGCGCACTTGGCGCATACGCGCCCTTCTTCGGCCGAGTGGCTGGCACCGGTGCGCCGCATGCAGGCTTGGTGCAACGGCCAGTTGGATCGCTATCTGCACAATGTTCACCAGCCTTTCCTGCGTTACTGCATCGAGCGACGCTATACCGTCGCCGCCATCTTCACGGGGGTCTTCATCCTGTCCTTGGGGCTGGTGTTGGGCGGCATTGTGCGCCTCGTGTTGGTCGAGAAATTTCCCGGCGATTTCGTGGTGGCCACTCTGGAGATGGTCGACGGCACACCTGGGCCAACTACGGCGAAGCACTTGAACTACATCGAGCAGGCACTGTGGGACATCGACAAGCGTCACTATGAGCAGACCGGTGAGCGGCTCTTGCACGTGGTGCGCGCCCTTGGTAAAAACTCTCTAGAAGGTGAGATCTGGGTCGAATTGGTCCCCAATGAAGAGCGCAGCATCGATGGCCACACTTTGCTCAACCAGTGGCGCGAGACCGTGGGACAGATCCCCGGTGCCAAGGTGTTGATTTACACCGACGCCCAAGGAGGGCCGGGCGGCAGTTCGGATATCGCGGTGTTGCTCAAAGGGGAGGATCGCGCACTCTTGGAGGAGGCCGCTGTCTTGGTCGAGAAGGAACTCGCTTCCATCGACGGGGTGATCGATCAGCGTAGCGACATCAGTGTGCGCAACGATGAGATTGTGCTGAGCAGCCGCGAGGCGGCGGAGGTTCTGGGTCTGCCGCTGGCCGATGTTGCCAATCAGGTGCGCCACGCTTTCCAAGGCTACGAGGTGCAGCGTGTGCAGCGCGGCAACGATGAGGTGCGGGTGTGGGTGCGCTATCCGCGCGGCGATCGCGAGAGTCTCGCCACGCTGCAGAACATGCATGTGCGCAACAACACAGGGGAGACCGTGCCGCTGTCGGCGGTGGCCGATTTGGATGTCAGACCCGGTCCGTCGCAGCTGGTACGGGTCGACGGGATTTCTGCCTTGCGTGTGACAGCCAATGTCGAAGCCTCAAAAATTTCCGGCGGGCAAGCAGTCAAGCTGGTCTACGATGCGCTGAACGAGCGTTTAGAGCGCGATTTCAATGTGGAATTCGCCCTCGGCGAGGAGAGCGAAGACGAGACAGAAATGGTGCGGTTCTTGCTGATCGGATTCCTGCTGTCGATGTTGGCTAACTACTGCTTGATCGCGGTGCCGCTGCGTTCCTATGCCCAGCCGCTGCTGATCATGGGGGCGATTCCTTTTGGCATCATCGGCGCGATTATTGGGCATCTGGTCCTCGGCTTGGCGGTCAGTATGCTGTCGCTGTTCGGCATGATCGCCGTCGCTGGTGTGGTGGTGAACGATGGGCTGTTGTTGGTGGACTTTATCAACCGCGCCGTGCGCGAGCAAGGGATGTCCCCCATCAAGGCGGCGGTGGCGGCTTCTAGGCGGCGTTTCCGCGCCATCATGCTGACCTCGCTGACCACTTTTGTCGGCTTGATGCCGATTATGGTCGAGCGCAGCGCCCAGGCGCGCTATGTCATCCCGATGGCGGTGTCGCTGGCCTTTGGCGTGGTGTTTGCGACGCTGATCACGCTGATCTTGCTGCCCTGCCTCTATGTGGTGCTGACCGATCTGCAGAAATTGCCCAAGCAACTGCTGCGTCGGACGCTACGGCTGGGGGCAGAGGTGCCGCAACCATTGCCTGCCAGCACCAGTCCAGCTGAGCCGACCCTGCCCTAGAGCAATTCCAGCACCTGTTCTGGCGGTCGTCCCAGCACGGCCTTGTCGCCGCGCACGGCGATGGGGCGCTGGATCAGCTTGGGCTCCTCGGCCATGGCGGCAATCAGCTCGTCCTCCCCCAGTTCCGATCGCTTGAGTCCGCGCTCGCGGGCGGCGCTTTCGTTGCCGCGCAATAGCTCGCGTGCGCCGAGTCCGAGTTGCCGTAACAGGCGGCGCAGTGCTTTGGCATCAAGGGGATCTTCCAAATAGAGCACGATGCGCGGCTCGACACCGCGCGCTTGCAACAGGGCCAGCGCTTGGCGAGATTTAGAGCAGCGCGGGTTGTGGTACAGGGTGAGTGTGGTGTCCATCTGCATTGTCGTGTGCTGTGGTGGTGGCAGGCAGCCATTTTAGCCTCGGCAGCGCAGGCGCTGGCACCGCCCTCGGCGCGCCAGTTATGATTGCCGTACCGAGAGTCGCCCGCAGGAGGGTGGCACCGAGATGTCCCACGATCACCGCCTTGGTGGAGCCCACAGCCACGCCGTCGGTGTCGGTGCTGGCAACGAGCGGCGCGTCTTTTGGGCGATGTGTCTGACCGGTGTCTTCGCGGTCGTCGAAGTGGTCGGCGGCCTGTTGTCGGGCTCGCTTGCCCTGTTGGCGGATGCTGGCCACATGGCGACGGACTGCATCGCCCTGTTGCTCGCTTGGCTCGCTTTTCGTCTCGCTCGCACGCCAGCCGATTCGAAGCGCAGTTATGGCTATGTGCGCTTTCAGGTGCTGGCGGCCTTTGTCAATGGTTTGAGTTTGGTCGTCATCGTCGGCTGGATTGTGTTCGAGGCGGTGCAGCGCATCATCACCCCGGTGACGGTGATCGGCGAGACTATGGTGGCGGTTGCACTCGCCGGCTTGGTGCCAATCTGGTGGTGCTACACATCCTCCGCGGTGGCGGTAGCAACAACCTCAACCTACGCGGCGCAACGATCCATGTGATCGGTGATCTGTTGGGTTCGGTGGCCGCGATCTTGGCGGCGTTGGTGATTCTCTTCACGGGTTGGATGCCGATCGATCCGATCCTCTCTCTGGTGGTCGCTTTGCTGATCGTGTCCAGCGCTTGGTATGTCATCCGCGAGTCGGTGCATGTGCTGTTGGAGGGCGCCCCGGATGGGATCGACATTCCCGTCTTGGAGCGAGAAATCGCAGCGGCGGTGCCGGGTGTCGTCAATGTGCACCATGTCCATGTCTGGAGTCTAAGCCAAGAGCAGCCTCTGATCACGTTGCACGCGCTACTGGACGAGGTCGGTGACGATCAGCGAGTTCTGTCCCAGATTCAGCGCCTGCTCAAGGACAACTACGGGCTCGGCCACTCGACCATTCAGCTCGAGCGGGAACACTGCGGCGATTGAGTGCGCTAGCGCCGTAGCTCCTCGCGTCGCAGCGCACCCGCCCGCACCAGCAGCTGGGCGATCGATTCGGCGAAGTACTGGTAGCCGCGGGCATTGGGGTGGCGGCTGGCGTTGTCGATCAGCTCTGCTTTAGTCAGCCCCGCATGGACGGCGCTGTGCTCCAGCCACAGCTGGTATTTCGCGGCGATGCGGTAGTACATCGGAGCCGACTGCGCCAGCGGTGGTGCGCCGCGCTCTGCACCTCGTCTGTGCAGGAATGCTCCATCGAGTTTTGGCACGCCGATCAGCACGGTGGGCACACGGTGGCGTTGCGCCAGCTCCACCATCTGCTCCAAGTTTCGTTCTGCTTGTTCTGCCGGTAGCCCGCGCAGGAAATCATTGGCCCCGCTACACAGCAATAGCAGATCTGGCCGGTGTGCTTGTAGCAGTGGCTCCAGCCGTTTCACGGCCGCTTGCGTCGTTTCTCCGCTGATGCCGGCCCGGATGACAATGCGGTCGATCAGCTGTGCCAGCTGCGCTGGATAATCTTGGCCCGGTGCCGCCCCAATGCCCGCGGTCAGGCTATCGCCGAAGGCGAGGATATGAGTGTCCAGTGCCAGCGGCGACAGTGGCTCTCTCGGTGCTGCTCGCTCCGCTCCGATGCCACAGCTGGCCAGCAACAGGGTTGCTGGCAGCCAGCTGAGGGCAGCCTTGACCCGCCATCGATTCATCAGCGCCACACTCCTTCCCCGAGAAATCCTCCCGCGCATTAAACTCTATCCACGCTTTTGCTCTTGTCTCGCCACTGCTTTGTCTCAATCTTGCCGTGCCCTATTGCCGGTCTTGGTGGCCGCGCTGCTGTCTCTGGGAGCCTGCTCCACCGAGCTGCCCCAGCTGGCACCGCTGTTCCGAGATGCTCACGGTGTCATGCTCGACAGTGCCCAATGGCGCGGGCGATGGGTGGTACTCAACTATTGGGCCGCTTGGTGCGCCCCCTGCGCGGAGGAGGTGCCAGAACTGAATCGCTTGGCGGTCGAGAGCGCCGGGCAGCTGTTGGTGTTGGGAGTCAATCTGGACGGACAGCAGGGGCACCGGCTATTGGCTGATATGGCTGCGCTCGGCATTAATTTCCCCGTGTTGGCGGAGGATCCGGGGCCAGCCTTGCGGCTGTCGGTGATTCGTGCCGTGCCGACCACCTTCTTGTTGGACCCGCAGGGGCGATTGCAGCACACGCTGCTCGGCCCCCACGATGCAGCGCAGCTACGTGCGGTGATGGGTCTGCCGTTAGTGCCCGCAGAGGGTATAGAATGACGAGCTTCCCACCAGCTAGGGGCACACCATGGACCTTCCAAACAACACGCTGATCCTGCACCAGTTCTTGATCTCGCCCATGTGCGACAAGGTGCGGCGCATCCTGCACTTCAAGCAGCTGGACTACGAGGTGCGCGAGTACCCGATGGCGGCCCGCAAAGAAATCCGCACGCTCTATTCGGCGGGCAAGTTGCCCTGCTTGGAACACAACGGAAAATTCATCGGCGATTCCACCGACATCGCCGAATATCTGGAAGAGCAGTTTCCGCAGCGCCCGTTGCTGCCCAACGATCCGCGCCAGCGCGGATTGGTGCACATGCTGGAGGATTGGGCCGACGAGAGTCTCTATTTCTACGAGATGTATTTTCGCTTCGCACAGCCGCACAATGCCGAACGCAACCTGCCGCGCATGCTACATGTCGACAAACCGTGGTTCCGCAAGCTGATGACGCGCCTGATTCCCGGGGGCATCCGCAAGATCATTGCGGGGCAAGGCCTAGGGCGCAAGACCCACGAGCATGTGTTGAAAGACCTGCGCCGCCAGATCATGTCGTTGGACGCACGCCTGCAGGGTAGCGATTGGCTAGTCGGCGATGCGCTGACGCTGGCTGACCTCAGCGTCTACGCCGAGATTGGCTGTGTGCGCGACAGTCGTGAGGGTGGTGGCTTGATCGCCGAGAGCGAACGGGTGTCGGCTTGGATGTTGCGTATCGAGGAGCTGACGGGTGGTGTCGTGCCCGGCAGCTGGGCACCTGGCGGCGGGGCTGACGCCGCGCAGTGATGCCGCTGTCTCGGCGCTTGACCGGGGCTACAGTAGAGTCAAATTGGAGCGGTGGATCAGCTCTGTCTGCCGCAGCTGGCCGCGCTCGGCGATCTCGGCACTGCTGTGTCCCATCAGCTCGCGCGTTTCGGCGGCGCTGTAGTTAACCAAGCCGCGCGCCACTGCCTGTCCCTGCGCGTCCAAGCAGCTGACGGCATCGCCGCGGCTGAACTCACCGTGCACGGCGGTTACCCCGACTGGTAGCAGGCTGCGCCCCTGTTCGCGCAATACGCGCACGGCACCAGCATCCAGTTCCAGCGTCCCCGCGCCGACCAGGCTGGCGAGCCAGCGCTTGCGTGCGGCCAGCGGGTGTTCTTGGGTGGAGCGGATCAGTGTGCCCAGCGCCTCACCGGCACCGATGCGGGTCAAGATGTCGGGCTCGCGACCGTCGGCGATCACGGTGTGCGCCCCGCTACGTGCCGCCAGTTCTGCCGCTGCCACTTTGGTGGCCATGCCGCCGCGTCCCAAGGCTCCCACACCGCTGCCAGCGGCATGGCGCAAGCGCTCCTCGCCAGCCTCGCCCGAGGCGATCAGAGCCGCATCCGGCTGCAGCCGGGGGTCGGCTTCACACAGGCCGACTTGGTCGCTGAGGATGATCAGCAGATCGGTGTCGACCAGATTGGCGATGCGCCCGGACAGCGTGTCATTATCACCAAAGCAGATCTCCTCGGTGGCGACCGAGTCGTTTTCGTTGACCACAGGCAACACGCCGAGAGCGAGCAGCTCTTGCAGGGTGGTGCGGGCGTTCAGATAGCGCTGGCGCGAGTCGAGGTCGGCCCGCGCCAGCAATACCTGCGCCGCGCGCTGCTCGCATGCCGCCAGTGCTTCTTCCCAGCAGTGGACCAGGCCGCTCTGGCCGACAGCTGCCGCCGCCTGCAAGCGTCCCAGTTCGCGCGGGCGCTCGTTCCAGCCGAGGCGAATCATGCCCTCGGCTACTGCGCCGGAGGAGACCAGCACCACCTGCCGCCCGGCCTCACACGCTGCTGCCAGCTGCGCGGCCCAGTTGGCGATGGCTGGCCGATCCAAGCCGCCGCCATCACCGGCCAGCAGCAGGGCGCTGCCGATCTTCACCACCCAGCGTTGGCTGTCGCGCAGCGTGGGCTCGCGCGTCGTCTCGGCGCTCATTGCGGCGCTCATTGCGGTGCTCCCATTTCGGCGAGTCGCGCTGCCATCGCCTGGCATAGGGCTGGCAGCCCTTTGCCGGTGGCGGCGGAGACCAGATGCGAGGGTTGCTGCCAATTCAAGGCGGCCAGCAGCGCCTGGTGACACTGTTGTGCCTCGTCGGTGGCCAATAGGTCGGCTTTGTTCAGCACCAGCCAGCGCTCGCGCCTTGCCAGTGCCGGGTCAAAAGATCCCAGCTCCGCTGCCAGCAGGCGCACCATCGACGCCAGCTCAGCGGCGTCGGTCGGCATGATATCGACAATGTGCAACAGCAAGCGGGTGCGCCGCAGGTGGCGCAGGAAGCGGTGCCCCAAGCCGACGCCATCGGCGGCACCGGGCACCAAGCCGGGGATATCGGTGACGACGAAGCTGTTCTCCAAGCCGACGCGCACCACGCCCAACTGGGGCCACAGGGTGGTGAACGGGTAGTCAGCGATGCGCGGGCGGGCAGCCGAGATGGCAGCCAACAACGAAGATTTGCCAGCGTTGGGCAGGCCCAGCAGGCCGACATCTGCCAGCAGGCTCAGCTCGAGGCGCAGCTGCCGTTCCTCGCCGACCCCGCCCGGTTCGGCGCGGAGCGGGGCGCGTGTCGTCGAGCTGGCAAAACAGGCGTTGCCGCGTCCGCCATGGCCGCCATATGCCACCACCAGTTGGCTACCGTCCGTGTTGAGATCCCCGAGCAGCTCACCAGTGTCCAGCTCGTGCGCGATCGTGCCCACTGGCACGGTCAAGGCCAAATCCTCGCCGCTGGCACCGTTGCAGTTGCGCCCTGCGCCGCGGCTACCGCTCTCGGCTGTAAAACGGCGGCGGTGGCGGTAGTCGACCAAGGTGTTCAGCGCGGATTCGGCACGCAGGCTGACATCGCCACCCGTGCCGCCGTTACCACCGTCGGGGCCGCCGCGTGGCCGGTGTCGTTCGCGCAGGAAACTCAGCGCACCGTCGCCGCCGTTGCCAGCGCACACTGAGATCTCGACTTCATCGATGAAGCGCATCAGAGAAAAGCCGCACGGGGCGAGGCCGCGCAACACCCCCTTTAGTCGACGGGCTGTGGCTGGATGTCGACGAATTGGCGCTGTCGCGGGCCGCGGCGGGCGAAGTGCACCGTGCCATCGACGAGCGCGAACAGAGTGTGGTCATTGCCGACGCCGACATGTTCCCCGGGGTGGAATTTGGTGCCGCGCTGGCGGACTAGGATGTTGCCAGCTTTCACCAAATGGCCGCCAAAGCGTTTGACACCGAGCCGTTTAGATTCGGAGTCGCGTCCGTTGCGTGTGGTACCACCCGCTTTCTTATGTGCCATCGCCCTGTATTCCTGTGGTTGCCGCTATGCTATTTCTGCCGTTCTGCTCTGTGAGAGCAATCAGCCGACGGAGATGGTGTCGACGCGCACTGTGGTGAAGTGTTGGCGATGCCCTTGGCGGTGCCGCCACTTCTTGCGCCGCTTGTAGCGCAGGATCTCAATCTTGTCGCCGCGACCGTGGCCGAGCATCGTGCCGACGACGCGGCAGCCCTCTACATAGGGGCGACCGACATGCGTTGGTTCCTCGTTGTCCGTCGAGCTGCCGACCATCAGCACGCGGTCGAACTGTATTTCCTCACCCACTTCTCCGGGCAATTTTTCCAGCTGACAGACATCGCCTGGGCGCACCAAGTGTTGTTTGCCGCCGCTTTGGATCACCGCATACTGCATGGCAACAATGAATGGAGGGGGTGATGGGTGGCTGGCTTGAGGAGTGTGGTTGCCGACTGTCCGCAGCACACTCAAAGCTAAGACAGCTCATTCTAGACTCATGGTGTTCGGAATGCAAGGGTGGACTCCAAAGCAACGCCCTCAATCTTGCGGGTGGCTGTAGATCATGCTATACTGATTTGCTCTACACAGTACTTGGGGAGCTGCTTTGGTTGCTCTGGTTCCTTTGGTTTTTGGGGCTTTGTTGCGGGATCGTTGTAACGGAGGGGTTCCCGAGTGGCCAAAGGGATCAGACTGTAAATCTGACGCGTAAGCTTCGGTGGTTCGAATCCACCCCCCTCCACCATGGGTACGGGGGTGGTTGCGGCGCAGATGACAGGCTGATACCCGTTGGGAATGGTGGCAATAGCAGGTCATGCGGGTCAGGTCATGCGGGTATTGTTCAACGGCTAGAACCTCAGCCTTCCAAGCTGATGATGCGGGTTCGACTCCCGCTACCCGCTTCAAGCGGGTAGCGGGGCTTGGCGGCAGGCGGATGGGGACAGCGAGGAGCGATATTCAACAGGAGGCGGCTTGAGGAGGCGAGGCAAGCAGTGGTGGCGGTGGTGGCGGTGATGGAGTGATATTAGTGCCACAAGCGCGGCGGGCTTGCGAACTCACCAGACTCATGCTCATATAGCTCAGTCGGTAGAGCACTTCCTTGGTAAGGAAGAGGTCACCGGTTCGAATCCGGTTATGAGCTCCATTGCGACACTCAGGTGTCGTAGGTCACAGCGGCGGCGCGGGTGACCACCAACTTAGCATTAAGTACAAGTTATCACCAGCGAAGCAATCGAGGATTCAGGGCAATGGCGAGAGAGAAATTTGAACGCGTCAAGCCGCATGTCAATGTTGGCACCATCGGCCATGTCGACCATGGCAAGACCACGCTGACGGCTGCGCTCACCACGGTGTGTGCGGAAGCTTGGGGTGGCGATGTGCGTGTTTTCGACCAGATCGACAACGCTCCCGAGGAGCGTGAGCGCGGCATTACCATCGCCACGGCGCATGTGGAGTACAACTCCGAGCAGCGCCACTATGCGCATGTGGACTGCCCCGGCCATGCTGACTATGTCAAGAATATGATCACTGGCGCAGCGCAGATGGATGGCGCGGTGTTGGTCGTGTCGGCTGCTGATGGCCCGATGCCGCAGACTAGGGAGCACATTCTGTTGGCTCGCCAAGTCGGGGTGCCGCGCATCGTGGTCTTCCTGAACAAGGCCGACATGGTGGATGACGAAGAGCTGCTCGAGCTGGTGGAACTCGAGGTGCGCGATCTGCTCACACAGTACGAGTTCCCCGGTGATGACACGCCGATTGTCATCGGTAGCGCGCTGAAAGCGCTGGAAGGAGATGACGGCGACTACGGCAAGCCAGCGGTGCGCCAGCTGGTCGCGGCGCTCGACGACTATATTCCCGAGCCGGAACGCGATGTCGACAAGCCGTTCCTGATGCCGATTGAGGATGTGTTCACGATCCAAGGGCGCGGCACGGTCACCACTGGCCGCGTCGAGTGCGGCGTGGTCAAAGAGGGTGATGTCCTTGAGATCGTCGGCATCCAAGATACCGCCAAGACCACGTGTGTCGGTGTGGAGATGTTCCGCAAGACTTTGGACGAGGGGCGTGCTGGTGATAACCTCGGGGTGCTGTTGCGCGGCACCAAGCGCGACGAAGTGGATCGCGGCCAGGTGCTGGCGGCGCCGGGTTCGATCACGCCGCACACAGAGTTCGAGGCGGAGATCTATGTGCTGACCAAAGATGAAGGTGGGCGCCACACGCCATTCTTCAAAGGCTATCGCCCGCAGTTCTACTTTCGCACCACCGACATCACAGGCGCAGTCACACTGCCCGACAATGTCGAGATGGTGATGCCGGGTGACAACGTCAGTATCAGCGTCCAGTTGATCGCTCCCATCGCCATGGCCGAAGGCCTGCGCTTTGCGGTGCGAGAGGGCGGGCGCACGGTTGGCGCGGGGGTGGTGAGCAAGATTCTCAAGTGAGATTGCTTGGATACACTGCCAGCGTGGCCTCGGATTCGTTCAAGGCCAGTAGCTCAATTGGTAGAGCAGCGGTCTCCAAAACCGCCGGTTGGGGGTTCAAGTCCCTCCTGGCCTGCCCGGCCAGCGGTGGGGTGGTGGTCTTCTTGGGTCGCAACGCGGATATGACAGCGCATGTCGGCTAAAGCCAAAAAGAAAAAGAAATCGACTCGTTCGAGCAGCGCCAAGCCGCGTGGTAAGGCCAAAGCGCGTCAACGTGCGCAGCGCGGTGCGTCGCACGGCAATACGGCCTTAGCGTGGCCGGAGGACACTGGGCTTGCAGCTGCCGATCCATCGGTGGATCAAGCTGCGCTTGAGGCCGGTGCTGGCAACAGTACTGGTGTGGCAGTGGGGGAGACGCAGCCCCGCCGCAAGCGGGAGACGCGCCAAGCCGCGCTGGCCGCTCGCCAGACCCGTGATGGCCTACGCTGGATCGGTGTGGGTTTGCTGGTGCTCGCAGGTATTGTTGCCAACTTTTATTTTGGTGAAGCCAGCTTGCTCTACCGGATGTTGGGCATGGTCGCTGTCGGCGTGCTGGCAGCTCCGCTGGCGCTGGGCACCACGGGTGGCATCGCCTTCAGTCAGCTATTGCGCGAATCCCGCCTCGAGTTGCGCAAGGTGGTTTGGCCGACGCGCACCGAGGTGATACAGACGACGCTCTTGGTGCTGGCCTTTGTATTGCTGGTAGCGCTGATCCTCTGGGGCTTGGATGCGGCCTTGGGTTGGGTTGTGGCGAATTGGATTGGTTGATTGTTAGTGTTGATGCGATTGGTGGCGTGGAGATGATGGCTGAGACAGCCGAGACAACAGTGCTAGCGGGTGACCCCAAAGCACAGAGCGCGCCTGCTGGTAGCAGTTGGCGTTGGTTCGTGGTGCAGGTCTATTCTGGGCACGAGAAGAACGCCGAGTTGGCTCTGCGCGAGCGTATCGAGCTGGCCGATCCGAGCTTGCGTCTCTATTTTGGAGAAATCCTGATGCCGGTTGAAGAGGTGGTTGAGATGCGTGGCGGCCAGCAACGCCGTAGCCAGCGCAAATTTTTCCCGGGGTACCTGTTGGTGCAGATCGCCATCGACGAGGAACATCAGCAGTTGTCCCCCGAAGTGTGGCACTTGATCGGCTCGACGCCTCGAGTCATCGGCTTCATCGGCGGCCATCGCCGTCGTGGTGCCGATCCGGATCAACTCGCCGCGCCAATCCCGCTGTCCGAGGCAGAGACTGATCGCCTGATGCAACGCATCGACCGGGCTAGCAGCGACACGCCTTATCCGCAGACACTGTTTGAGCCCGGCGAAATGGTGCGGGTGGTCGATGGGCCATTCCACGATTTCAATGGCACCGTCGAGGAAGTCAACTACGAGAAGAGTCGCCTGAAGATCTCCGTGATGATTTTTGGGCGCTCGACACCGGTCGACTTGGAGTTTGTCCAAGTGGAGAAAGCCTGATGTTCGCGCTGGGACATGGATGGTTCATAGGCGTGCGTGGCGATGGCATCGGTCGCCTTGTGGTGTTGCGTGGAGGCGGTGCTCATCATGGCTAAGCCGGGCGCTGCTAAGTCGATACGCGAAGCGTCGGCCTTCATCAAGTTACAGGTGCCTGCTGGGCAGGCGAATCCGAGCCCGCCCGTCGGCCCGGCCCTAGGGCAGCACGGCCTCAACATTATGGATTTCTGTAAGTTGTTCAATGCGGCGACGCAGCATCTGGAGGCTGGCCTGCTGGTACCGGTCGTCATCTCGGTCTACGCTGACCGCAGCTTCGACTTCATCACGCGCCAGCCGCCAGCGTCGGTGTTGTTGCGCAAGGCGGCGGGTATTGCAAAGGGTAGCGGCACACCGAATAAGACCAAGGTTGGCAAAGTGAACCGCGCACAATTGGAGCAGATCGCCGGGCAAAAGATGCCGGATTTAACGGCGTCGGATCTCGAAGCGGCTCTGCGCACGCTGGCCGGTAGCGCCCGTAGTATCGGCATCGAAGTCGAGGGGATATGACGATGGCCAAAGCTTCTCGCCGGGTGTGCGAGAACCGTGAGCAGCTGCCAGCAGGCAGTGAGCCGCTGCCCTTGTCCGATGCGCTGCGCAGATTGCTGGCGTCGCGCCCCAGTGCTTTTGACGAGTCGGTCGATGTCGCTCTTAAGCTCGGTCTCGATACCCGCCAAGGCGAGCAGCAGCTGCGCGGGGCGACCAGCTTGCCGCACGGCTCTGGCAAGGAGACGCGGGTGGCCGTGTTCGCCGAGGGTGTAGCGGCAGATGAGGCGCGTAGCGAGGGCGCACAAATCGTCGGGATGGATGACTTGGCTGAGAGCATTCGCGGCGGCGAGATGGACTTCGATGTGGTGATCGCGCAGCCATCGGCGATGCCCTTGGTGGGCAAGTTGGGGCAAATTTTGGGACCTAGGGGACTGATGCCCAGCCCCAAGCAGGGGACGGTGACCGCTCAAGTTGGCGATGCGGTGCGCGATGCCCGCAAAGGCCAGCTGCGTTTCCGCGCTGAGCGCGGCGGCATTGTGCACGGTTGCATCGGGCGGCGCAGTTTTACCGTCGAGGCGTTGAGCGAGAACTTGTTGGCGCTGTTGGCGGATGTGCGGCGTCTGCGACCGGTCGCCGCCAAGGGTCATTATCTGCGGCGAGTGAGCTTGTCGACGACGATGGGGCCGAGTGTGGCAGTGGATATGGCTGATCTGGAGGCTCAGGCCTGAGGGCTGCGGCCGACGGCTGGAGGAGAGCGCACCATGGTGATGAATCTGGATCAGAAAAAGGTGGCAGTGAGCGCCCTGCGCGAACTAGGTGAGGGTGCCAGCTCGCTCGCCATTGCCGATCTCAGCGGCGTGTCGGTGGCTGATATCACCGAGCTGCGGCGTGCGGCACGTGCTGGTGGAGCGACGTTGCGGGTTGTCAAAAACCGCTTGGCGTTGCGCGCTGTAGAGGGGACACATTTTTCCTGCGTCACTGAGACTCTGTGCGGGCCGAGCCTGTTTGGTTTTTCCTATGACGATCCCGGTGTCTGCGCCCGCTTGTTTCGTGATTTTGCCAAGGATCACGCTCCCTTTCATGTGCGCGCACTGGTGGTGGACGGGCAGCTGCTGCACGGTAGTCAGCTCGATGTGCTTGCTGATCTGCCGACACGCGAGCAGGCGCTGGCGCGCTTGCTGGGGCTGTTGCAGTGGCCGCTGGCACGCTTACACGGCACGCTGCGTGGCAGCTTGCAAAAATTGGTCTACACGCTGTCCGCGTTGCGCGAGCAACGGGAACAGCAACAGGCGTCGCCCTCGGATGGCGCTACTTAGGCATTGGCATTTTGGTGCTTGCCTTCCCACAATCGACATAGCCGAGTGGCAAAAAACACCCCCAGCAAGGAGCTAGATGATGAGCAAAAAAGATGACATTCTGAACACGGTTGCCGAGATGAGTGTGATGGAATTGGTCGAACTGATCGATGCGATTGAAGAGAAATTTGGTGTCAGTGCCGCCGCACCTGTCATGGCGGGGCCAGCGGCTTCTGCCGAGGAAGCGGTTGCCGAGCAAACAGAATTCGATTTGGTGCTCAAGGAATATGGTGAGAAAAAAGTGCAAGTTATCAAAGTGGTGCGTGCGCTGACTGGGCTGGGGCTCAGAGAGGGCAAGGAGTTGGTCGAGAGCGCACCAGCGACTGTCAAAGAAGGGCTCAGCAAAGAGGATGCTGACGATGGGCTCAAGCAGTTGCAGGAGGCTGGAGCGGTGGCGGGGGTGGCCTAATTTGGCCGCTTTGCGTTCATTCCCTGTTCCACCCATCACCTGCACTGGTTGAGTCAAATGGCCTATTCCTACACTGATAAAAAACGTCTGCGCCTCGACTTTGGTCGCCTGCCTCATGTGGTTGAACCACCAAATCTGCTGGCGCTGCAGCTCGATTCATACCGAGCGTTCTTGCAGGCCGATGTGCCCCATGAGGAGCGACTCAACACCGGTTTGGAAGCAGTGTTCCGCTCTATTTTCCCGATTGAGAGCCATAATGGGAACACCATACTCGACTATGTCAGCTACTCACTCGGCACGCCCTCTTTCGATGTCGAGGAGAGCAAACTGCGTGACAAGATCTACTCGGCACCATTGCATGTCAAATTGCGCTTGCTGATTTATCGTGGCGGCGGCAGTCGTCGTGTGCCGCGCGAAGTGCGCGAGGGCGAGGTCTACCTTGGCGAAATTCCACTGATGACCGAGCAAGGCGCTTTTGTCATCAATGGCACCGAGCGGGTCGTCGTCTCGCAATTGCACCGCTCGCCAGGCGTCATTTTCGACCACGACAAAGGCAAGACGCACGCTTCTGGCAAGAAGCTGTTGTACACCGCACGCATCATTCCCTACCGCGGTTCGTGGCTCGATTTCGAATTTGATCTCAAGGATTTGCTCTATGCGCGAATCGACCGTCGCCGCAAGCTGCCAGTGACGACGCTACTACGCGCGATTGGGTACAGTGCCGAGCAGATACTCGATCTGTTCTTTGAGACAGAGCGTTTCTGGGTGGTGGAGCCGGGCCAGCGTTATCGCATGGAATTGGTGCCGACGCGCCTGCGTGGTCAGACTTTGCCGGAGCCCGTGCTCAATGCTAAGGGCGAGGTCTTGGTGGAAGCGGGGCGTCGCATCACACCGCGTCATGTGCGTCTGATGCAAGAGGCAGGTGTCGATCAGCTGGAGGTGTCGGTGAATCACCTCTATGGCCGCTCTCTCAAGCGCGACATTATCGACACCGAAACTGGCGAGATCATCGCGCTATGTAACACCCAACTCGTGCGCCCAGCGGCGGGCGATGATGCCGATCCAACTGGTGATCTGTTGCGCCGCTTGGCAGGCAATGGCATCGACCCGATCGAAACGATCTATACCAATGACTTGGATTGTGGGGCTTTCATTTCCGATACTTTGCGCATCGGCACGGCGGAAGATAAGATCAGCGCCCAAGTTGAACTCTATCGCATCATGCGCCCCGGTGAGCTGCCGACGCCAGCGGTAGCCGATAACCTGCTGAAGAATTTGTTTTTCAATTCTGAGCGCTATGATCTGTCCGAAGTCGGGCGCATGAAATTCAACCGTCGTCTCGGGCGCGCCGGTGCCGAAGGATCGTTGATCTTGGAGAAGGAGGACATCATCGATGTCATCCGCACGCTGGTTAGCATCCGCAACGGACACGGCGAGGTGGACGATATCGACCACTTGGGCAACCGGCGGGTGCGCTCTGTCGGTGAGATGGCGGAAAACCAATTCCGTGTCGGTTTGGTGCGTATAGAGCGCGTCGTGCGCGAGCGCCTCACCCATGCCGACAGCGAGAATCTGGGGCCGCCGGATTTGGTCAATGCCAAGCCGGTTACCGGTGCCATGCAAGAGTTTTTTGGATCCAGCAAGCTGTCCCAGTTCATGGATCAGAACAACCCGTTGGCAGAAGTCACGCACAAGCGCCGTGTGTCGGCGCTCGGCCCCGGTGGGATGACTCGCGAGCGCGCTGGCTTTGAAGTGCGCGATGTGCATCCGACACACTACGGACGCCTCTGTCCGATCGAGACACCGGAAGGGCCGAGTATTGGCTTGATCAATTCGCTAACTGTCTATGCACAAATCAATCGCTATGGCTTTATCGAGGCTTGTTATCGCAAAGTGGTCGATGGTTGTGTCACCAATGAGATTGAACGGCTGTCGGCCATCGAGGAAGGCGACTATGTGATTGCTCAAGCATCGGCTGTGCTCGATGCGGAAGGGCGCTTTCAAGACGATATGGTGGCTGTGCGCCACCGTAACGAATTCTCGGTGATGCCGCCTGACCGCATTAATTACATGGATGTGTCGCCCCAGCAAGTGGTGTCCATTGCCGCAGCGCTGATTCCATTTCTCGAGCACGATGATGCCAACCGCGCGTTGATGGGATCGAATATGCAGCGCCAAGCTTCGCCGCTTGCCCATCCCGAAGCGCCGTTGGTCGGTACCGGTATTGAACGCCATGTGGCACGCGATGCCGGGGTCTGCGTGACGGCGCGTCGTGGCGGCGTGGTCCACAGTGCCGATGCGAGCCGCATTGTTGTGCGTGTCGATGAAGAAGAAATCGAAGAAGATGCGCCAGTGGTCGATATTTATACGCTGGTCAAATACACGCGTTCTAACCAGAACACAGCGATCAATCAGCGACCGATTGTCACGACTGGCGATCGTATCGCGCGCGGCGACATACTCGCCGACGGTCCGGCGACCGAAATCGGTGAATTGGCTTTGGGACAAAACATACGTGTCGCCTTCATGCCTTGGCACGGCTACAACTTTGAGGATTCCATTTTGGTGTCCGAGCGCGTCGTGCGGGAGGATCGTTTCACCTCGATCCACATACAAGATCATGTCTGCACGGCACGTGGCCTGAAGTTTGGTCCAGAGGAAATCACTGCAGATATCCCGAATGTCAGTGAGGTAGCACGGGCTCATCTCGATGAATTTGGCATTGTCTATATCGGTGCGCGCGTCAAACCGGGCGACATTTTGGTTGGCAAGGTGACGCCCAAGGGTGAGACCTTGCTGACCCCGGAAGAAAAATTGTTGCGGGCGATCTTTGGTGAGAAAGCTGCTGAAGTCAAAGATTCGTCCTTGCGCGTGCCATCTGGTGTTTACGGCACGGTAATCGATGTTCAGATATTCACGCATTCCTCCGAAGAAAAAGACGAGCGCACGCTCGCGCTCGAAGAGGCGCGTCTGGATCAAGTCAAGCAAGATCAAGAACAAGAATGGCATATTGTCGAAGAAGCCACTTACCGCCGCTTGCGCAAGCTGCTGATGGGGCGCACGGTGGCCAGCGGTGCTGGCATCAAGGCGGGCACCAAGTTGACTGCCGGTTTATTGGATGGTTTGGCGCATACGGAATGGTTTAAGTTATGTTTTCGGAATTCCAAGATCAACGACCAATTGGAAGCGGTGGATCGGCAACTGCAAAATTATCGCAAGCGGCTCGACGATTACCTCGAAGAAAAAAAACAGGCCGCGCGCAAAGGCGACTTTCCGGTCGGCGTGCTCAAAGTGGTCAAGGTGTTTTTGGCAGTGCGTCGGCGTATCCAGCCCGGTGACAAGATGGCTGGACGACACGGCAACAAGGGTGTGGTTTCCGCGACGATGCCAGTTGAGGACATGCCGTACGATGAGCGTGGCGAGCCAGTTGACATTGTGTTGAACCCGCTTGGGGTGCCCTCAAGGATGAATGTGGGGCAGGTGTTGGAAGCACATCTGGGTTTGGCCGTCAAAGGGCTGGGGGATCGCATCAACCAGTTGCTTGATGAACAGGCTTCGGTGGCACGATTGCGCGCTTTCCTTGCTGAAATTTTTGCTGTGACCGAGGGACGATCGGTTGCCGTCGACGAGCTCGACGATACCGAATTGCAGCTGTTGGCTCAGCGCTTGAAACGAGGTGTCTTGGTTGCATCGCCAGTATTCGATGGTGTCAGAGAGGACGAAATTAAGCGCCTGTTGCGCATGGCAGGGCAGCCGGAAAACGGTCAGATGACGCTCTACGACGGTCGCACTGGTACTGCCTATGATCGCCCGATTACGGTCGGCTATATGTACATGTTGAAGTTGAATCACTTGGTGGACGATAAGATGCATGCCCGTTCCACTGGCTCCTATGGTTTGGTTACCCAGCAACCACTGGGCGGCAAGGCGCAGTTTGGTGGTCAGCGCTTCGGCGAGATGGAGGTGTGGGCGCTTGAAGCCTACGGTGCTTCCTATACATTGCAGGAAATCTTGACGGCGAAATCGGACGATGTCAGTGGCCGTAGTCGTATGTATAAAAACATCATCGAGGGCGATCAGCGGATGAGTGTTGAGATGCCGGAGTCTTTTAATGTGCTGATGCGCGAAATCCGCGCACTCGGCATCAACATCGAACTAGAACACAAACTGGAAGAGGAGAGATAGTTAAAGTGGAACACATGGTGCGCGCACAGCGCCGTAAAAAAGATTCCGAATTCGATGCGGTGCATATCAGCCTTGCCTCACCGGAGAAGATCCGATCGTGGTCCTATGGCGAAGTGCGCAAGCCAGAGACGACTAACTACCGCACCTTGCGCCCCGAGAGGGACGGCTTGTTCTGCGCCAAAATTTTTGGTCCGATTAAAGATTACGAATGTCTGTGCGGAAAATATCGTCGCGAGAAATATCGTGGCCAGCGTTGTGAAAAATGTGGTGTCGATATCACGCGCAGTAGCGAGCGTCGTAGCCGCATGGGGCATATCGAGCTAGCCTGTCCAGTGGCACATATCTGGTTCCTCAAGGTGTTGCCGTCCAGCATCGGCACCTTGCTCGACATGAAGTTGCGCGATATTGAGGATGTGCTGTATTTCGAGGCTCATGTCGTTGTCGATCCTGGCATCACCGGGCTGGAGCGGGGTGCCATCCTGCGCGGGGAGGACTATTCCAATGCGATCAACGAATACGGTGATGACTTCACCGCCAAAATGGGTGCAGAAGGTATCCAAGATCTGTTGCGCAGTATCGACTTGGAAGCTGAGACCATCCTTCTGCGCGAGGAGATTGCGGCCACGCGATCGGTTGCCAAGGGCAAGAAAGCGACCAAGCGTCTGCGCCTGATCGAGACCTTTATCCAATCGGGCAACAAACCCGAGTGGATGATCCTCACCACGCTGCCGGTGTTGCCAGCTGACCTGCGCCCGTTGGTGGCGCTTGAGGGTGGGCGCTTTGCCTCTTCGGATCTCAACGATCTCTATCGCCGTGTGATCAACCGCAACAATCGTCTGCGGCGCCTGCTGGAGTTACACGCGCCGGACATCATTGTCTGCAACGAAAAGCGTATGTTGCAGGAGTCGGTTGACGCCTTGCTCGACAACGGTCGCCGCGGGCGCGCCATCTCCAGCACCAGCCGCCGCCCGCTCAAATCCTTGGCGGATATGATCAAGGGAAAGCAGGGGCGTTTTCGTCAGAACCTGCTCGGCAAACGGGTGGACTATTCGGGGCGTTCGGTGATCGTTGTCGGGCCAACATTGCGCTTGCACCAGTGTGGTCTGCCCAAGCATATGGCTTTGGAATTGTTCAAGCCTTTCGTCTACGGCTATCTGATGCAACGTGACTCGGAAGTGACGATCAAAACTGCCAAGAAGATGGTCGAGCGCGAACTGCCGGAGGTGTGGGACGCACTGGCCAATGTCATCCACGAGCATCCGGTGTTGCTCAATCGGGCACCGACCTTGCACCGCCTAGGCATCCAAGCCTTTGAGCCGTTGTTGATCGAGGGCAAGGCAATTCAGCTGCACCCCCTAGTCTGCGCGGCTTTCAACGCCGACTTCGATGGCGACCAGATGGCGGTGCATGTGCCGTTGACGCTGGAGGCGCAGCTGGAATCGCGAGTGCTGATGTTGTCCAGCAATAACATGCTCTCGCCGACCAATGGCCAGCCAGTGATTGTGCCGACGCAGGATGTCGTGCTCGGGCTCTATTACATGACGCGTGAGCGTCGTAATGACCGCGGCGAAGGAATGGTCTTCGCCGATGCCGATGAGCTGAACCGCGCCTATGCCACCGAGCAGGTCGGGTTACACGCCCGCGTCCGCGTGCGGATCGACGAGTGGGATCCCAGCCCCGACGGCTTGGAACTGCCCGCCGACACGCCGCCAGCACGTCGGCTCACGGTGCGCTCCACGGTGGGGCGAGCCTTGTTATGGCGCATTGTCCCTCGCGGGCTGTCCTTCGATCTGGTCAACCAAGTGTTGACCAAGGGTTCCATATCACAGCTGGTCGACCAGAGTTATCGTCTCGCCGGGCCGAAAGAGACGGCGATTTTTGCCGATCGCTTGATGTACATGGGATTTGATTTTTCGACCCGATCCGGCGCCTCGATCTGCTGCGATGATTTTGTTGTGCCTGAGTCCAAGGCGCGTTTGGTTGCGGAGGCCGAGCTGGAGGTCAAGCGTATTGCCGAGCGCTATCAAGCTGGGGTTTTGACCGAGAAGGAACGCTATAACAAGGCAGTCGATGTGTGGTCTGATGCCACCGACCAAGTGGCCAAGTCGATGATGGATGCCCTGAGTAGCGAAATCGTTGTGGATCGCAACGGTGAGGAAAGCGAACAACCCTCTTTCAATGCGGTGTTCATGTATGCGGACTCCGGTGCCCGAGGTAACCCGCGGCAGATCAGCCAGCTGGCTGGCATGCGCGGTTTGATGGCCAAACCTGATGGTGCCATCATCGAGACGCCGATCACTGCCAATTTCCGCGAGGGCTTGTCGGTGCTGCAGTATTTCATCTCGACACACGGTGCCCGCAAGGGTTTAGCCGACACTGCATTGAAGACGGCTAATTCCGGCTATCTGACTCGCCGCTTGGTCGATGTTGCACAGGATGTTGTGATCACTACCGAGGATTGCGGAACCGAAGACGGGCACGACGCGACGTCGGTGATCGAGGGTGGCGAGGTGCTCGAGACACTTGGCGAGCGGGTGCTCGGTCGCGTCACAGCAGCGGACATTCACGGCCCCGATGGCGCCGTCTTGGTGCCCAAGGGAAGTTTGCTGGATGAAGAGTGGGTGAGCCAGTTGGAGAGCTTGCGGGTCGAGTCGGTGTGCGTGCGTTCGCCGATCGCTTGCGAGTCGCGTTACGGTATCTGCGCGATGTGCTACGGTCGCGATTTGGGGCGCGGCCAGCTGGTCAATTTAGGCAATTCAGTCGGCATTGTGGCGGCTCAGTCCATCGGCGAGCCGGGCACCCAGCTGACGATGCGCACTTTCCATGTCGGCGGTGCCGCCGCACGCTCCATCGTAGCAAATTCGATTCAAGTTGGACACAGTGGCACGGTGCAGCTGCACAACGCTCGCGTGGTCAAGCAACGTGCTGACCGCCATGTGGTGCTGTCCCGCTCTGCCAAGATGTCGGTACTCGACGAGGATGGTGTCGAGCGCGAGCGCTACAAGCTGCCGCACGGCACGGTGATGACCGTTGCCGATCACGGCGAGGTCAAGGCTGGCGAGGTCGTCGCCTCATGGGATTCACACACCCGCCCGATCCTTGCCGAGGAGGCGGGGCGTGTCGAGCTGATCCACATGGAGGACGGTATTACGGTGCGTCGCCAGTTGGATGACCTGACCGGCCTGTCGAGCATCGTGGTGCTGGACACCTTGGAGCGACCCGATGCCGGACGCGATTTGATCCCCACCATCCGCCTGCGTCAAGAGGATGGCAGTGAGTTGTCGACTTACCCATTGCCGCCCCACGCTTCGCTGACGCTAGACGATGGCAGCGAGGTTGTCCGCGGCGATGTCATCGCCCGCATCCCGCAGGAAGCGTCGAAGGCCAGCGACATTACCGGTGGCTTGCCGCGCGTCGTCGATCTGTTCGAGGCGCGCCGTCCGCCGGAACCAGCGATCTTGGCTGAGATTTCCGGCACGATCAGCTTGGGGCGCGAGACAGCGACCCGAATCCGACTCAACATCGAGCCGGATGTTGATACGGAGGCGGATCCGGACGCAGCTGCTGCCAAGGTGGAGGAGATGTTGGTGCCAAAATGGCGGCGGCTGACGGTGTTTGAAGGGGAACGGGTCGAGCGTGGCGATGTCGTGTCTGACGGCTCGATGAGCCCGCACGATATTCTGCGGGTGCAGGGGCTACAGGCACTGGCGCATTATCTAGTGTCGGAAATCCAAGAGGTCTACCGGCTACAGGGGGTGAAGATCAACGACAAGCACATTGAGGTCATCATCCGCCAGATGTTGCGCAAGGCAGAGGTGGCCGATCCGGGTGATTCCTCATATACCAAAGGGGAGCAAGTGGAATACCAAGAGGCGCTGGAGGTCAACCGTGACTTGATCGACCGCGACCACAACCCGGCGATTTTGCACCGCCAGTTGTTGGGTTTGACCAAGGCGGCGTTGGCCACCGAGAGCTTCATTTCAGCGGCATCTTTCCAAGAGACAACGCGGGTGCTGACCGCTGCGGCGGTGGCTGGTAAGCGTGATTATATGCGAGGCCTCAAAGAGAATGTCATCGTCGGTCGCTTGATTCCCAGTGGCACTGGCTTGCTGATGCAAAAACGCACCCATGCTTTGCAGAGTGCAGAGGAAGCCTCGATGGCTGCCGATTCGCCGGCACCAGACGAGGCGGAAGCCGTCGCCGATGCGGCGGCTGGCGAGGGCGACGCAGTGCTGGCCTGACAGGGTTACCCAGCTGAGTTAAAATTATGACATTCTTGGACTAAAGATTATGGCTCGCGTCAATCAACTGGTGCGCAAACCGCGCAAGCGCAAGCGCAACAAGAGCAATGTGCCCGCACTGCGCGGTTGCCCACAGCGCCGCGGTGTCTGCACGCGCGTCTACACCACGACACCGAAAAAACCGAACTCGGCCTTACGCAAGGTGTGCCGCGTGCGCCTGACTAACGGTTTTGAAGTCACCGCCTACATCGGCGGGGAAGGGCACAGTTTGCAGGAGCACAGCATCATTTTGATCCGCGGTGGGCGTGTGAAAGATTTGCCTGGTGTGCGTTATCACACCGTGCGCGGTGCCTTCGATGCCAGCGGTGTTGAAGGCCGTCGCCAGCGGCGCTCCAAGTACGGTGCCAAGCGCCCCAGATGAGAGCTGTCTATCCTCCCTTGAGAAGCTGATTCGATGCCCAGAAAACAAATTGTGATGCGGCGGGAACTCGCTCCGGATCCTAAATACAACAGCGTGGTCTTGGCCAAATTCACCAACCATGTCATGGTGCGCGGTAAAAAAGCGCTGGCCGAGCGCATTGTTTACGGTGCGCTGGATATTGTCTCGCAGCGAGGCAGCAGCATTGATGCCTCGCTACCCGAGGCGGTTTTCCGTCAGGCGCTGGAGAATATTGAGCCGTCAGTCGAGGTGAAATCGCGTCGCGTTGGCGGTGCCACTTATCAGGTGCCGATCGAAGTCCGTCCGCGCCGACGTCAGGCTTTGGCGATGCGTTGGCTGGTTGATAGCGCACGCAAGCGCAGCGAGAAAACCATGTCGTCGCGCCTTGCTGGCGAGATTGTGGATGCGGCTCAAGGACGCGGTGCGGCGGTCAAGAAGCGCGAGGATACCCATCGCATGGCGGAAGCGAATAAAGCCTTTGCCCACTATCGCTTCTAGAGGCTGTTGGCCGTGCCGCGTCAAACCAGTCTGGGACGTTACCGTAATATCGGCATCTGCGCCCATGTCGATGCTGGCAAGACGACGACCACGGAGCGGGTGCTGTTTTACACAGGCTTGTCGCACAAGTTGGGCGAGGTCCATGATGGCACTGCCATCATGGACTGGATGGAGCAGGAGCAGGAGCGTGGCATCACCATTACCTCTGCCGCCACCACCTGCCATTGGCGCGGCATGGCGCAGCAATACGACGAGCACCGCATCAATATCATCGACACCCCCGGGCATGTCGATTTCACTATCGAGGTAGAACGCTCGCTGCGCGTCTTAGATGGGACCGTGGTGGTGCTGTGCGCTGCTTCGGGTGTGCAACCGCAAACCGAAACAGTGTGGCGCCAAGCCAATCGCTATGCGGTGCCGCGTATCGCCTTTGTCAATAAGATGGATCGGGCAGGGGCTGATTTTATGTCCGTGGTGGCGCAGATGCGCGATCGCCTCGGCGCGGCACCAGTGCCGGTGCAGTTGCCCATCGGGGCCGAATATGACTTCCGGGGCGTGATCGATTTGGTGCGGATGCAGGCAATCTGGTGGAATGAGGCTGATCTCGGTGTCAGCTTTGAATTGGGGGATATCCCTGAGGCTATGCGTGCCGAAAGCGAGGCAGCGCGCGAGTATATGGTCGAGGCTGCGGCTGAAGCCAACGATGAGTTGATGGAGGCCTATTTAGAGGGTCGCGAGCTCAGCGAGGAGCAAATCCGTGCGGGCTTGCGCCGCCGTACGCTGGACAACGAGATCGTCGTCACGCTCTGTGGCTCAGCCTTTAAGAACAAGGGGGTACAGGCGGTACTCGATGCTGTTATTGACTATTTACCAGCACCGCCCGAGGTGATTGCTATCAAGGGTGTGTCGCCCGATGACGATGCGCCCATCGAGCGCGCCGCCTCCGATGATGACCCCTTTTCCGCATTAGTTTTCAAGATCGCCACCGATCCATTTGTCGGTACTCTGAGTTATCTTCGCGTGTATTCTGGCGTCATGCGCACGGGGGACGCGGTGATCAATTCTGGTCGGCGCTCCAAGGAGCGCATCGGTCGCATCGTGCAAATGCATTCCAACCAGCGCAACGAGTTGCGGGAGCTGTACGCTGGCGATATCGCAGCTGCCGTCGGCCTGAAGAATGTTGCCACTGGCGACACGCTGTGTTCGCCAGTCAAGCCCATCGTACTCGAGCGCATGGATTTCCCCGATCCGGTGATCTCCGTTGCCGTGGAGCCGAAGTCGAAGGCGGATCAGGAAAAGATGAGTGTCGCTTTGGGCAAGCTGGCGCGCGAGGATCCATCGTTCCGCGTCGCGAGCGACGAGGAGTCCGGTCAGACTATTATCTCGGGTATGGGCGAGTTGCACCTCGATGTGTTGGTCGAGCGCATGCGCCGGGAGTTCGGGGTCGATGCCTCGTCCGGTAAGCCCCAAGTAGCCTACCGAGAGACCATTCGCAAGTCTGTCGAGGTGGAGGGCAAGTACATCCGACAGACCGGTGGCCGCGGCCAGTACGGTCATGTCTGGTTGCGCTTGGAGCCCTTGCCCGCCGATTCCGAGTACGAGTTTGTCAACGAGATCGTCGGCGGCGTGGTGCCACGCGAGTACATTCCAGCAGTTGACAAAGGCGTGCGCGAGCAGATGCAAAACGGTGTTTTGGCGGGCTATCCGCTGCTGGCGCTGAAGGTGTCGCTCTACGATGGTTCCTTCCACGATGTGGATTCGAGCGAGATCGCTTTCAAGATTGCTGGTTCTCAAGCGCTGCGCGATGGGGCGCGCAAAGCAGATCCCGTATTGCTGGAACCTGTCATGATGGTCGAAGTGGTCACACCTGAGGCTTATATGGGCGATGTGGTCGGCGATTTGAATCGTCGCCGCGGCATGGTGCAGGGTATGGAGGACAGCCAGATGGGCAAGGTGGTGACGGCGGTCGTGCCCTTGGCAGAGATGTTTGGCTACGCCACGGATCTGCGCTCGGCCTCCCAAGGGCGGGCGACTTTCACGATGGAATTTGAGCGCTACGCCGAGGTGCCAGACAACATCGGTGAGGAGATTATCCGCCAATCTGGCGGCTGAGTACGATTCTGTTTAGGGGCGTGCGGCTTGGCGGTAGTGGTGGTTCGTACTGTGACCGAGTCGGTGTGACCCCGCCGCCGCAAGCCGTCCGTGTCGATGGCAGCTGCTATGATAGCCGCTGTGGCCATGTTTGAGATCAATACATGATGGCATCTGAGTCGGTGCCGAGCCGCCCGATAGCATTGGCGTGCATGCTGGTGGCTGAGCGCAGTATGGCACTGCTTCGGAGCATCTCGTGTAGGCTGGTGGCAGCGGTAGCACTGGCCGTGCTGGCCTTATCGAGTCCGGTGGCTACCGCGCAGACACGATCTCAGGCCTCGCTGTGGCTGGGTGCCGGGATTGGTGGCAAATTGGATGGAGCGCTCTCTGTCTCTGTTGGTGTGCAGGTGCAGGGTGTCGGGGTCGTGTTCTACGAGGCTTTGGATTTCACCGAGGTTGTAGCAAGAGACTTAGCAGGCGCGGCGCTGGGTCTGGGGCCGACCAGTCGGCGGCGGGATTATGTGCGCGGTTTTGATCTGCTGTACTTCACTGGGCTCACCCGCCAAGTGGTCGCTTACACTGGCGGCGGCTATTATTTCGAAAAAGGTTGCGCGGTCTTTTTGGACAGCAATGGCCAGTGCCGCACCAGCTACAGCGAGAAGCATTTTGCCTATAGCGTCGGGGTGCACTACTCGCCTCGGCGCTTCGTTGTCGGCTATGGCTACCATACCTTCAGGGGGCACGAGATCACTGTAGGAGTACGGTTTTAGGCCGTTGTTTGCTCCGGTGGCCGGTATCATCAGCTGCGCGATTGCAAGCTCGCAAGATCTGCGCGATGGCTCGGGTCGCATGGTGCCATGAGATCACTTTGCGCCTGAGATTTTAGGCCTTTAGCAAGCCTTGGCCAGTGTTGGTGATCGCGCTTATTGATTGACAGAGCCATTGGCGTCGTCATACAATAAGGGGTTCAGTACAACAGGCAGATATCAGTTGTTGCGCAGCTGACCCCGTGCTTTTGGGCGGGGTCAGCTGCGCAATGCCGATATGGGGTGGCTAGAGCGGTGCAAGAGCAACGCATACGCATCAAATTGAAGAGTTTTGACCACCGTTTGATCGATGCATCAGTGCGTGAGGTGGTCGAGATGGCCCGCCGTACTGGTTCGAAAACTTGCGGCCCGATTCCGTTGCCGGTGCGCCGTGAGCGCTTTACCGTGTTGATCTCGCCACATGTCAATAAGGATGCCCGCGACCAGTACGAGATCCGTACCCATGCGCGCCTGATCGAGATCTTGGCGACGCCGCAGACGATCAACGCGCTGAGCAATTTAGATCTATCGGCTGGCGTCGGCATCCAGATTACGGTGCTACGTGGCGACAGCTGATGAGGCGGGGAAGATAGCGATGGCGACCACAGAGAAAGTTTTTGGTCTCGGCTTGGTCGGTCGTAAGTTGGGGATGACGCGCCTGTTTACCGAAGAGGGTGCTTCGGTGCCGGTGACGGTGATCGAAGTGCATCCCAACCGCGTGGTACAGCGGCGATCTGTTGAGCGCGACGGCTACCAAGCTGTGCAGTTGACACATGGCACTGCACCCAAGGCCAAGTCGCTTTCGCGTCCGATGGCCGGGCATTTTGAGCGTGCCGGAGTTGAGCCTGGCCGCCGCCTGCGCGAGTTTCGCTTGGCTGAGGGTTGGGATGTTGCGCTCGGCGGTGATGAGCAGGGTGAAGACCCGTTGCATCTGGGTGCCGAGTTTGCGGTCGACCAGTGCTTTATGGCCGGGCAGCGGGTCGATGTCTCAGCGCGCTCCAAGGGCAAAGGTTTTCAGGGTGGTATCAAGCGCTGGAATTTCAGCTCCCAAGATGCCACCCACGGCAACTCGCTCTCGCACCGTTCCAACGGCTCCATCGGCCAGTGCCAGACGCCGGGGCGGGTGTGGAAAGGCAAGAAGATGTCGGGGCATATGGGTGACCGCCAAGTCACGACCCAGAATTTGCGCGTCGAGCGAGTTGATGCCGAGCGGCACCTGTTGCTGGTGCGCGGCGCTGTCCCCGGTGCCACTGGTGGCGAGGTGGTGGTGCGCGGTGCGGTCAAAGCCAGCGCTGCGGGCAATGGCTGATGGCGGCTGAGTCGGCGGCAGCGGGCGCACTGGGGCTTGAGGTGACGGCTCTGGGCGGTGGCTCGTCCGAGCGTATCGGCTTGTCTGAGCGGGTGTTTGACTGTCCCTTCAACGCCGCTTTGGTGCACCAAGTGATCGGCTCGAGGTTGGCTGCGGGGCGTCAGGGGAGCAGTGCTCAGAAGAGCCGTGGCCAAGTCAGTGGCAGCGGCCGCAAGCCGTGGCGTCAAAAGGGGACTGGCCGTGCCCGTGTCGGCAGTGCTCGCAATCCGTTGTGGCGCGGTGGTGGTGTCACCTTTGCCGCCCAGCCGCGCGATTACCGGCAAAAAGTCAATCGCAAGATGTACGGTGGCGCGATGCGCGCCGTTTTGTCGCAGATGTTGCGCCAAGGGCGCATTGAGGTGGTGTCCGGCTTGGCCGAGCAAATCGTCGATCCCGATTCGCAGGCTCCGAGAACCCAGCTGTTGGCCGCTCTGCTCGACGGACGCCAGTGGCGTGTTGAGCCTCTGCTCTTGGTCAGTGTCGAAGAGGATGTGACGCTCCAATTGGCGGCGCGCAATCTGCCCAAAGTGACGGTTTGCACCGTTGCCCAGCTCTGCCCGGAGGCGCTTTTGGGCTGTGGGCGGGCACTGTTCGATCCACTGGCATTGTCGGCGATTGAGGCGCGTTTGCAATGAGTGCTGATTTGCGTAGCGAGCGCATGTTCCAAATCATCCAAGCGCCGCGGGTTTCAGAGAAAGCTGCGCTCAACATGCAGCGCGGGCAGTACGTCTTCCGGGTGGCTCGGGACGCTACGCGCCCAGAGGTTCGCCGCGCCGTTGAGCAGCTATTTAAGGTGTCGGTGCTGTCGGTACAAGTGCTCAATGTGCCCGGCAAGCGCGTCCGGACACGGCAGATTGCGGGTCGTCGGCGGGCTTGGAAGAAAGCCTATGTCAGGTTGGCACCAGGGCAGCAACTGGATCTCGAACGCAAACTGGAGCTCAGCTGATGGCACGGTTGATGCACTTTGTCGCCGGAGGTCTGTCATGGCGGTAATCAAAGTCAAACCGACCTCTCCGGGTCGCCGCGGCATGGTCATCGTGCGCGAACCCGCCCTCCATAAGGGTGATCCGTGGAAGCCATTGCTCGAGGGGCGTTCGCGCAACAGTGGCGGGCGTAACAACCGTGGGCGCATCACGACGCGGCACATCGGGGGTGGCCATAAGCAGCGCTATCGCCGCATCGACTTTCGCCGCGACAAGGATGGCATCATCGCCCGTGTCGAGCGCTTGGAATACGATCCGAACCGCAGTGCTTACATCGCCCTATTGCTCTATGCCGACGGCGAGCGCCGCTATGTCATCGCCGCCCGCAAGGTGGCGGTGGGGGATCAGCTGATGTCCGGTGCTGAGGCACCGATCCGCCCCGGCAATAGCTTGCCGCTGGCTAATATGCCGATGGGCGACCGGATACACTGCATCGAGCTCAAGCCCGGTAAGGGGGCGCAGTTGGCGCGCTCGGCCGGTGCTTCAGCTCAACTGGTGGCGCGCGAAGGACGTTATGCCACATTGCGCCTGTGCTCCGGTGAGATGCGCAAGGTGTTGGTTGAGTGTCGTGCCACGCTGGGGGAGGTGTCTAATTCCGAACATTCCCTGCGCTCCTTGGGCAAGGCTGGGGCTTCTCGCTGGCATGGGCGGCGGCCGACGGTGCGCGGTGTGGCGATGAACCCGGTGGATCACCCGCACGGCGGCGGCGAGGGCAAGAGCTCTGGCGGTCGTCATCCGGTGACACCTTGGGGACAACCGACCAAGGGTTATAAGACCCGTCGCCGTCGTTCCAGTGACCAGTTGATTGTGCGCCGCCGTGCGCGCAGACGTTGAATATAGGTGTGAGCTGATGCCGAGATCATTGAAAAAAGGGCCTTTTGTGGACTTGGCGCTGATGGCTAAGGTGCGCGCTGCGGTGGAGAGTTTCAGCCGCCGTCCGATCCGCACCTGGTCACGCCGTTCGATGGTGACCCCGGAGATGGTCGGTCTGACCATCTCCATACACAATGGTCGCGATCATGTGCCGATATTGATCAATGAGGACATGGTGGGGCACAAGCTGGGCGAGTTTGCCATCACCCGTCAGTTCCGCAGTCACTCCGGTGACCGTAAGGCCAAGTTGCGCTAGCGGCTGTTGACGAGGGAGAGGGAGCGATGGAAACTGTTGCGATACACCGCGGGGCGCGCAGCTCGGCGTACAAGGTGCGGCTGGTGGCCGACATGCTGCGTGGACGCCGGGTTGGCGAGGCGCTGGAGATCCTCCACTTCAGCCCGCAAAAAGCTGCTGCTCTGCTCGAGAAAGTGCTAAAATCTGCCATTGCCAACGCCGTCCACAATGCGCATGCTGATGTCGACGGGTTGCGTGTGTCCCGCATCAATATCGACGAAGGGCCGACGATGAAGCGGGTGCATCCACGTGCGCGCGGACGAGCTGACCGAATTTTCAAACGCAGCTGCCACATCTCCGTGTGTGTCGGTGACAGCGCGGCCTGATACGGTCACGAGATTAGGAATCATGGGACAAAAAGTCCATCCAGTCGGATTCCGGCTCGGCATTGTGCACCAGCACACTTCGATTTGGCACGCCGAAAAGCGTACCTATACCGAGCAATTGCTGGTCGATCTCCAGGTGCGTGCACAGCTAGAGCGCGATCTGAAAGCGGCCAAGATTAGCCGCATTGCGATTGAGCGCCGTGCTTCGCACGATGTCAAAATCACGATTCACACGGCTCGCCCAGGCATTGTGATCGGCAAAAAAGGTGCTGATATCGACCGGTTGCGCAAAGATTTGGTCGCACGATACTTTCCGTCCATCAACCTGCAAATTGATATCCAAGAGGTGCGCAAGCCAGATCTTGATGCCGTATTGGTGGCGCAGAACATCGCCGAGCAATTGGAGAATCGAGTGATGTTCCGCCGCGCTATGCGCAAGGCACTGCAACATACCATGCGCTTGGGCAGTGGTGCTGAGGGTGTGCGCTTACAGGTCAGCGGCAGGCTCGGCGGAGCGGAGATCGCACGCACCGAGACCTATCGCGAGGGGCGGGTGCCTTTGCACACCTTGCGCGCTGACATTGACTATGCCACCGCCACCGCCCAGACCACCTATGGTGTGATCGGCGTCAAGGTATGGATTTTCAAGCGCGAGGTGGTCGGTGAGCCCGCCGCTGCCTCAGCACCGGCGGGCGGCGATTTTGACTCCGCAGCTGCGACAAGTTAGGTAGCGGTCATGTTGCAACCCAAGCAGACGCGCTACCGCAAGCAGCACAAGGGCCGCAACCGCGGCTTGGCGCAGAGTGGCAATGCGGTGAGTTTTGGCGAATACGGTTTGCGTGCCACCGGTCGCGGGCGGCTCACGGCGCGCCAAGTGGAAGCCGGGCGACGCGCCATGACACGCCATATTCGCCGTGGCGGCAAGATTTGGATTCGCGTTTTCCCCGATAAGCCGATCACGCGCAAGCCGTTGGAAGTGCGTCAGGGCAAGGGCAAGGGCAATGTCGAGTACTGGGTCGCGCTAGTGCAGCCTGGCCGCATGATCTATGAGCTCGAGGGTGTCGACGAGGAGTTGGCGCGCGAGGCATTGCGCCGCGCTGCGGCCAAGATGTCGGTGCCGACATCTTTCGTGCGGCGGGAGCTGCAGCTATGAGCCTGCAGTCGGCGGATTTGCGTGTGCTGAATGAGCGCGAGTTGGGGGATAAATTGCTGGGGCTGCGCCGTGAGCAGTTGCGCATGCGCGTGCAACACGCGGCTCGGCAGTTGACACAGACACACCAGTTGCGCAATTTGCGCGCTGATGTGGCGCGTATCAAAACCGAACTGAGCGTGCGTCGCCTGTCGGCACCAGAGCTCGAGTTGGATGGAGACGAGTCGTGAGTGATAGTGGCGTGTCGCTACAGGTCTCCGACCGTGCCCGCCGCGTGGCCGGTCGCGTGGTCAGCAATCGGGGTGACAAGACCATCACGGTGCGGGTGGAGCGCCGTGTCCGCCATCCGCTGTATGGGAAATACCTGACGCGCTCGTCGCGCTATCACGCGCACGATGCGGACAACGAGTGTCAGCTGGGCGATTTGGTCACCATCGGCGAGACGCGACCGATTTCCCGCACCAAGTCTTGGATGTTGATCAGCGTTGACCAGCGAGCCGAGGGAGAGCGCTAGGTGGTGGTAGTGCCACTTAGCGATCGCTGCGCATTGCGGATACCGCGGTGCGCGTCGACGAGAACACACCATGATTCAAGTTCAAACACAGATCAGCGTCGCCGACAACAGCGGTGCACGCCGAGCTATGTGCATCAAAGTCTTAGGGGGTTCGCGCCGGCGCACGGCGGGGATCGGCGATTTGATCAAAGTGGCAGTCAAAGAGGCCAGTCCCGGCGGTCGGATCAAAAAGGGGCAGGTGATGACTGCTTTGGTGGTGCGTACTTGCCACGGTGTGCGCAGGCCGGATGGTTCGTTGATCCGTTTCGACGAAAACGCCGTCGTCTTGCTCACCCCCCAGCTGGCTCCGGTCGGCACACGTATCTTTGGCCCGGTGACCCGCGAGTTGCGCAGTCGCTTCATGCGCATCGTTTCGCTTGCGCCCGAGGTGTTGTGAGCGGCGACATGGGCGCACTCGTTGGATTTTGGGGCGATTGTTGATGACCAAGGGAAATGTGCAGCCCGGTCGGCGTGCGAGTCGCAAGTTACGTCGCGATGACGAGGTGATCGTGCTGAGCGGCCGCTCACGTGGGCGGCGCGGCAAGGTGTTGCGGGCATTGCCAGACGGGCGGCTATTGGTCGAGGGGGTCAATATCGTCAAGCGGCATAAGCGTCCCGATCCGACCCGTAACCAGCCCGGCGGCATCATTGAGCAAGAGGCACCGATCGATGCCTCCAATGTGGGCTTGTTCAATCCTGAGACCGGGCGCGCCGGGCGCGTCGGTTTCGAGCGTGGTGACGACGGCAAAAAATTGCGCGTCTTTCGTGCCAAAGGGCAGAGCATGCCCGTCGCTTCCATAGAGGAGCAGTAGTGATGCCAGCGCGTTTGCAAATACAGTACCGGGATGAGATCCGTCCGCGTCTGCAGCGCGACTTGGGCTTGTCGACACCGATGCGTGTGCCTCGCATCAGCAAAATCACGCTGAATATGGGGGTTGGAGAGGCGGTGGGCGATAAGAAAATGCTGGAACACGCGGCCAATGATCTCGCTTTGATTTCCGGTCAGAAGCCAGTGACGACGCGGGCGCGCAAATCCATTGCTGGCTTCAAAATTCGTGATGGCTGGCCGATTGGTTGCAAGGTGACATTGCGTGCGGAGCGCATGTATGAGTTCTTGGATCGGCTGATCAATATCGCGTTGCCGCGTATCCGGGACTTTCGCGGCCTGTCGCCGCGTGCTTTCGACGGTCGCGGCAACTACTCGCTAGGCATCGCTGAGCAGATTGTTTTTCCCGAGGTGGATTACGATAAAATTAACAAGTTGCGCGGCTTAGATGTGGCGATCACGACGACCGGCACAAATGACGACGAGGCGCGTGCATTGCTACTTGCTTTTGGCATGCCGTTGCGTGGTCAATAGAGTGCGTTGGAATAGCTTTTAGGAGCGGCATGAAAAATGGCTAAGAAATCCGTGATTGCGCGCAATAAGCGGCGGGAGCGGCTGGTGGCTCGCTACGCCGAGCGCCGTGCCGAGCTGAAGCGGCGTGCTGGCGACCAGACCGCTACCCAGCAACAGCGTTGGGAAGCGCAAGAACAATTGCAGCGGCAGCCGCGCGATGCCTGTCCGGCTCGCCTGCGGCGTCGTTGTCACTTCAGCGGTCGCGGCAATGCTTGCTATCGCAAGTTCGGCTTGGGGCGCAACCGCCTGCGTGAAGCCGCGATGCAAGGCCACATCCCCGGGCTGGTCAAGGCCAGTTGGTGAGTGCGGAGGCTTTGGTATGAGTATGCAAGATCCGCTGGCGGATGCGCTCACACGCATTCGCAATGCGCAGATGGTGCGTCGCGACGAGGTGTTGGTACCCGCCTCGCGGCTGGTGGCATCGGTGTGCGATGTGTTGCGTGCGGAAGGCTATATCGGCGAGTGCCGCGAAGACAATTCCCAAGGCGCACGCCGCTGGATACGCGTTGGCCTGCGTTACCACAACGATCGGCCAGTGGTACGCGAATTGCGGCGAGTCAGCCGTTCCGGCTTGCGCCGCTATGTGGGTTGCGCCGAGCTGCCAAAAGTACGCAACGGCTTGGGGGTCGCCGTCATCTCGACCAATCGGGGTGTGATGAGCGACCGTGTTGCGCGCGCCGCTGGTATCGGCGGTGAAGTGCTGTGCACGGTATTTTGAGGGAGCTGCGGTGGCCGTTGGCCTAGCTTTAATAAAATGTCTCGTATTGCCCGTGCCCCCTTGCAATTGCCCGACAGCATCACGGCTGTAATTGACGGTGCCAAACTGAGCTTCAGCGCTGGTAGCAAATCCTTGGACATGACCGTGCACGACAGTGTGCGCGTCGTGTTGAGCGAGGACAGGCGGGTGGTGTCTTTTGCTCCGGGTGATGACATCGATCGCCGCTCGCGTGCGATGGCTGGGACGATGCGTGCCTTGGCGGGCAATATGGCGCATGGTCTCAGTGTGGGCTTCGAGCGCCGCCTGTTGTTGAACGGCATCGGCTATCGCGCCGCGCTGAGCGGCAATATCTTGCAGTTGACCTTGGGCTTCTCTCACCCGGTGCTCTACCAGCTGCCGGCAGGAGTTAGCGCCGAGTTGCCGAGCCAGACAGAGATTGTGTTGCGCAGTGCGGACAAGCAACGCTTGGGGCAGACGGCGGCGGAGCTGCGTGCACTGCGGTCGCCAGAGCCATACAAAGGCAAAGGCGTGCGCTACTCTGACGAAACGGTGCGGCGCAAGGGAGCGAAGAAAAAATGATGCGATGTGAGGGGCTTGGTAGCAATGGGAGCTAGAGACGACGGTAACGGTCGCCCGATAGAGTTCGGCGGTGGCGCTGGTTCTAGAGAGGTGGTAGACAGCGCAACAGTGGTGAAAATCGTGCTGATGGCCGCCGCGTTGTTGTGTGCGCTCCTGTTTGGTACCCCCGGCATTTTTTTGGTGGTGGCAGTCTGGATGGCCTTGGTCAGTATGCATTTGTAATGATGAGGATGTGAGCATGGCAGGGACAACATCAGCCCGTCTGCGCCGCGCCCGGCGCGCGCGTGGGCGCATTCGTGCGCGCGGTCTGCCGCGTCTCAGCGTGTACCGCACGCCGCGCCACATCTACGCCCAATTGCTAACGCCGGAGGGTTCGCGGGTGTTGGCGGCGGCCTCCACTCTGGAAGCGGATTTTCGCGACGAGTTGACTGGCAACCGCACCGCCGCGGCGCGGGTTGGTGCGCTGATCGCCGAGCGTGTCCTCGCGACTGGCATCGACACCGTCGCGTTTGATCGCAGCGGTTACCGCTACCACGGTCGGGTGGAGTCGCTGGCTCAGTCAGCGCGCGAAGCCGGCTTACATTTCTAAAGGAGAGACACAGATGGCGATTTCACCGGCTGGGCAGGAGAAGATTGAGGGTCTGCAGGACAAGTTGGTTGCCGTGCAGCGCGTGGCCAAGGTGGTCAAGGGTGGCCGCATGTTCAATTTCGCGGCGCTGACTGTGGTCGGCGACGGCAAGGGGCGGGTCGGATTTGGTCGCGGCAAGGCGCGCGAAGTGCCGTTGGCAATCAACAAGTCCTTGGACGCAGCCCAGCGCAACATGCACGACGTGCATTTGCGCGGTACCACGTTGCGCTATGCGGTGACGGCTCGCCATGGCAGTTCTCGTGTGTATATGCGGCCAGCGGCACCGGGCACAGGTGTCATTGCTGGCGGTGCCATGCGTGCGGTATTGGAATTGGCCGGGGTGCAGGATGTGCTGACCAAATGCTACGGCTCGACCAATCCGGTGAATGTGGTGCGAGCGACGCTCAAGGGTCTGAGCTCGATTCAATCGGTGGAAGAGGTGGCCGCTCGGCGCGGGCGCTCGGTCGCGGCACTGTTTGGCCGTTCCGACGTGCCAGCCAAAGAGGGCAAGGATTGATGAGCGGTGGCACACAACAGCTGTGCGTCACGCTGAGGCGCAGTCTGATCCGTAGCCCGGCGCGACGCCGTGCCTGTGTTGCTGGCCTCGGTTTGCGTCGTGTCGGGCAGACGGTAATAGTTGAGGACACGCCAGCTGTGCGGGGCATGATTGCCCACGCTCGCCATCTGTTGGCAGTGGCTGAGCCGACTGTGGCTCCGAGCGCCGCTAGTCGGGACTGAGCGGCACCCATGGCAGACCATTCGGACAGCAGCCCCGTCTGGGGGCTCAATGCGCTGGCACCGGCACCCGGCAGTCGTCGTGACAGGCGACGTGTGGGCCGTGGCACTGGCAGTGGTTGGGGCAAGACTTGTGGTCGCGGACACAAGGGACAGAAATCGCGTTCTGGGGCGAGTCGGCGGGCCGGTTTTGAGGGCGGCCAGATGCCGCTACACCAGCGGCTGCCAAAATTTGGCTTTCAGTCGCGGATCGGCCAGCTGACCGTCAAATTGCGGCTCGGTGCGCTCGCGCAGCTGCCTGCCTCCGACGATGCGGAGGAGGTGGTCGATCTGTCAGCACTCAAACGAGCTGGCCTCGTTGCGCACAATGCTAAGCGGGTGCGGGTCTACCTGTCCGGTCCGGTGCCGCAGCGGGCGTTGCGGCTACACGGCATCGCGGCTTCCCAAGGCGCCCGCAAGGCCATCGAAGCAGCTGGTGGGGCGGTTGTGGCTACTGCCGAGCCGAGCTAAACATCATGGCTGCTGATACTGCCACCGCCACTTCGATGCTACAACAGCCGGGTATTCGCGAGCTGTTGCGTCGCCTGCGCTTTTTGTTCTTGGCCATCTTGGTCTATCGCATCGGCACACATATTCCATTGCCCGGCATCGATCCCGAGCAGCTCTCGCGTCTGTTTCAACAGAATCAAGGCACTTTGCTCGGCCTGTTCAATGTTTTTTCCGGTGGGGCACTGGAGCGCATGAGCATCCTTGCGCTCGGTGTCGTGCCGTATATCACCGCCTCCATCATCATCCAGATGATGAGTGCCGTACACCCCCATCTGGAGCAGCTGCGCAAGGAAGGTGAGATGGGGCGGCGCAAGATCTCGCAGTACACACGCTATCTGACCGTGGCGTTGGCCGCTCTGCAGGCGATGGGCATGGCCGGGGCCATCTCTGGCGAGGGCTTGGTGCGCGACACCGGGTTCGCTTTCTATGTGGCCTCGGTGATCTCTTTGGTGACCGGCTCGGTGTTCATGATGTGGCTCGGTGAGCAAGTGACCGAGCGCGGTATCGGCAACGGCATCTCAATGCTGATCTTTGCCGGTATTGTCGCGGGCTTGCCGAGTGCGGTTGGCCAGTCGCTGGAGCAAGCGCGCCAAGGGCAGATCAATGTGTTGTTGTTGTTGCTGTTGCTGGCGTTGGCGCTGGCGGTGATCTATCTCATCGTCCACATAGAGCGTGGTCAGCGGCGGGTGACGCTGAACTATGCCCGTCGACCGCAGGGCATGGCGATGCAGCCGCCGGGGCATCTGCCGTTGAAGCTCAATATGGCTGGTGTGATCCCGGCAATCTTCGCCAGCAGTATCCTGCTTTTCCCCAGCTCACTGGCGCAGTGGTTTGGCCAAGGGCAGGGGCGCACCGCCTTGTTGCAAGATCTGGCTTTTGCCATTTCTCCCGGCCAGCCGCTACATGTGTTGCTGTTTGCGGCGATGATCATTTTCTTCTGTTTTTTCTATACCTCGCTGATTTTTAACCCGCGCGAGGTGGCCGAGAACCTCAAGCGTAGCGGTGCTTTCGTGCCCGGTATCCGTCCCGGCGAGCACACGGCTGATTACATAGACGGCGTGTTGACGCGGCTGACCTTATTCGGGGCGATTTACATCACGCTGGTCTGCCTGATGCCGCAGTTTTTGATCGTGTTGTGGAATGTGCCGTTCTATCTGGGTGGCACTTCCTTATTGATCGTCGTCGTCGTGACGATGGATTTTCTCTCCCAAGTGCAATCGCATCTGATGAGCCACCAGTACCAATCGCTGATGAAAAAAGCGAACTTGGTGTCCTCAGGCTACGGGCGCACTGGAACCACGCGTTGAGGGGGTGGTAGCGATGAAAGTGAGGGCTTCAGTGAAGAAAATTTGCCGCAATTGCAAGATTGTGCGCCGCCGGCGGGTGTTGCGCGTGATCTGTTCCGAGCCGCGTCACAAGCAGCGGCAGGGTTAGTTTGGGCATGATTACCAGCTGCTTGCCCTTGTGTGCACTTGCTTTTAATCGTCAAAAAGTTGACAATCTTCCAGCTCGGAGATCAGTGACTGTCGAGTCGGGCAACAGGAGGACTGGTCGCCAATGCGCATAGTTGGTGTCAACATACCGGATCACAAACACTTGGTCGTCGCCTTGACTGCGATTTACGGCATTGGCCCTAGCCGTGCGCGCAAGCTGTGCGAGCGTTTGCAGATCAATGGCAGCACTCGAGTGAGTGCGCTCAGCGAGGCAGTTGCGGACACCATACGGCGCGAGATTGGCCAGTTGAGGGTGGAGGGAGACTTGCGCCGGGAAACCACTCTCAACATCAAGCGACTGATGGATTTGGGGTGCTATCGCGGCATACGTCACCGGCGCGGATTGCCGGTGCGTGGGCAACGCACCTGCACCAATGCGCGCACGCGCAAGGGGCCGCGGCGCGCCATCCGTGCCCGCACTACCGCAAGCTAGCCCTTAGCAGAGCGTTCATCTGATGCCAGTCAAAAGCAAAACTTCGTCCAGAGTGCGCAAACCGCGTTCGGTTACAGAGGGTATTGCTCATATCTACGCCACTTTCAACAATACGGTGGTGACCATCACCGACCTGCAAGGCAACACACTTTCTTGGGCTACGGCTGGTGGTGCCGGTTTTCGCGGTTCGCGCAAGAGCACACCGTTCGCCGCTCAGGTGGCAGCCGAGCGCGCCGGGCGTGCGGCACAAGAGTGGGGGGTTCAGGGCTTGGAGGTGCGGGTGCGCGGGCCAGGTCCGGGTCGAGAATCGGCGGTTCGCTCGCTGAGCAATGTCGGCTTCACCATCTCGCGCATCGCCGATGTCACCACTTTTCCGCACAACGGTTGTCGTCCCCGCAAACGGCGCCGTCCCTGAGCGCTGGCTGAAGGTGCAGAGCAATGGCTAGATATCGTGGACCCACTTGCCGTTTGTCCCGGCGCGAGGGGCAAGATCTACAGTTGAAGAGTGGCATGCGCTCGCTCAAAGACAAATGTGGCGAGAAGAAGGCTGAAACACCGCCGGGTATGCATGGCGATCGCCGCCTGCGTCCCAGTGACTACCGTGTGCAGTTGCGCGAAAAGCAAAAAGTGCGGCGCATGTATGGCGTTTTGGAACGCCAGTTCCGCAATTACTACCGCAAGGCGGCGCGTGCCACTGGTGCCACTGGATCCAACCTATTGCGCATGCTCGAGCAGCGTTTGGACAATGTGGTCTATCGCTTGGGTTTTGCCGCTACGCGTGCCGAGGCGAGGCAATTGGTCTCGCACCGCGCAATCGAGGTCAATGGTCGGCGGGTGAATATCCCCTCCTATCAGTTGGTGCCGGGTGATGTGGTGACGGTGGCTGAGCGCGCCCGTGCTCAGGGTCGCTTGGAAACGGCGCTAATGCTGGCCAGCCAACGCGTGTTTGCACCGTGGATCGACATCGATGCCCCCAACCGTTCAGGGGTCTATCGCCGCCACCCGGATCGAGACGAAATGCCTGGCTGGATCAACGAAAGTTTGATCGTCGAGCTGTATTCCAAGTGATTGGATGGACCGCCAAACCGAGTTATTGACTCGGCAGATATTAGAGAACCCCGCCATGCCTACGGATAACACCATGCCCACAGATAACAGCGATACCCCCCACTCTGTCAAGCTGGACCTGTCCCCCCTGAGCGCTGGGGATGTCAGCATTGAGCGGCTGGGGGAACATCGTGCCAGTATCACGCTGGAGCCGTTGGAGCGCGGCTTTGGGCACACGCTGGGCAATGCGTTGCGGCGGGTGCTACTGTCCTCCATTCAAGGTGCGGCGATCACCGAGGCGACCATTACCGGTGCATTGCATGAGTACAGCACACTCCAAGGGGTACGCGAAGATGTCATCGACATCTTGATGAACCTCAAGCAAGTCGCCCTTTCCATGCCGGGGCGCGAAGAGGTGGAATTGGAACTCAAGGTCAAGGGGCCAGGTGAGGTGCGTGCTAGCGACATCCGTCTTAGTCACGATGTTGAGCTCGCCAACCCTGATCACATCATCGCCCACTTGGATGCGGCGGTGGAGTTGCAGGCGGTGCTGGTGGCGCGTCGCGGGCGCGGCTATGTCCCCGGCGACCAAGCTTGGTTGGCAGTGGAAGGGGTCGATGAGGAAGCGCTGATCGAGCGTCGTGAGGCCTCACCCATAGGGCGCCTGTCTTTGGATGCCTCTTTTAGTCCGGTGCGTCGCGTCGCTTATACGGTGCAGGGCGCACGCGTCGAAGGTCACACTGATTTCGACAAATTACAAATTGAGCTGGAGACCGATGGCACTGTCACGCCGGATGAAGCACTGCGTCAGGCGGCACATACCCTCTACGCCCAGTTTGAACCCTTGCTCGGCAGTGATTACCGCCGGGACGGATCTTTCGATGATATCGACCCCAACTTGCTGCGCCCGGTGACTGAGTTGGATCTGTCTGCCCGCACCTGTGGTTTCTTGCGCGAAGTCGGGGTGACCCGAATTGGCGATTTGGTGAGCCGTAGCGAGCGCGTTTTGCTGAAGACGCCGAACATCGGCAAAAAGTCCTTGGAAGAAATCAAGGCGGCCTTGGCGTTGGAGGGTTACATGCTCGAACAGCCGGTACAGTGGCCGCCGCCTGTTCCGCAACACTAAGGTCTCAGCGGCGAGAGCAGGATCAGACGATGCGACATCGGGATCAGGGACGCAAGTTCAACCGCACCCCCAGCCATCGGCGCGCGATGTTTCGCAACATGGCGGCGTCGTTGTTTCGCCACGAGCTGATTCATACCACCTTGCCCAAGGCGCGGGAATTGCGGCGCTACGCCGAGCCCTTGATCAGCTTGGCGCGGCGCGGCGGCACGGTGGCTGCCCGCCGCCGTGCCGCCGCTTTTTTGCGTGACCGAGTGGCGGTTGGCAAATTGTTCGACGAGTTGGGGGCGCGGTACAGCGATCGGCCCGGCGGTTATTTGCGGGTGTTGCGAGCTGGCTTGCGTGCTGGTGATAAGGCTCAGATGGCCAGCGTGGAATTGGTCGACCGCCCCGGCTACCAATCGCAGCGCGCCGACGCGGCGCAGCTGGAGCCGGATGATGCTGCAGTCGTCGTTGGTGATGCTAGTGTACAGAGCTAGCCCGCTGTTGCCAGTCATGTGCCGCGCTTGCTTTTTTTGAGTTTGTTTCTAAAATGCGCTTATGCCTTGGGGTGTGCTAGTGGTGCGGTCTCGCGTGACCGGTCGTCGCCAGTTCCGCCACTAGTCTTAATTCAATGACCAGAACTAGAGGAAGATAGTCACCATGGCCACCACCAAGAAAAAAAGTGCTGCTGCAGCTAAGAAGCCCCGCAAAGCCTCAGCCAAAGCAAAGCCAGTGCGCAAATTGGTCTCATTGCGTGCCCGTCTCAGCAAGGCGCAGTTGCTCAACGAGCTCGCCGCTCAGACAGCATTGCCGCGCAAGCAGGTGGCCTTGGTGCTCGAGGAGTTGGAAGTGGTGCTCGCCCGTAGCCTCAAGTCAGGAAGCGTCGGTGAGTTTGTCTGGCCGGGCCTGTTCAAGGCTGTGACAGTCAAGAAGAAAGCGACCAAGGCTCGCAAGGGTACCAATCCTTTCACTGGCGAGCCGACGATCTTCAAAGCGAAGCCAGCCACCCGCACAGTGAGACTGCGGGCGTTGAAAAGACTCAAAGAGTACGCCGTCACCAAATAAATACAGCTAAATTGATTGGCTGCGCAGCGGTGGTGTCGCGTTGCGCGGTTACTGCCAGATCCGCTAGCCCGTGCTTGTTGCGGGGCTAGGTGCCGCTCTTGGCGGAAATTGGCAGTATGAATCCTCTGCCTGCAAGACTATGCCAATCTACGTTTACAGTTGTTCTGCCTGTGGCGAGGCATCCGAGTTTTTACAGCCGATGGGGGCGGTGGCTCCCGCTACCTGCGACCTTTGTGGTGCTACCAGCACCTTGCGCAAGCAAGTGACATCGGCCGCTTTCCAGCTGCGTGGTAGCGGCTGGTACGAGACGGATTTCAAGACAGCTGCCAAAAGCGATGTGGAGCGTAGCGACGAGACTGATAGCGCTGCCAAAGATACGGTCAAAGATATGGCTAAGGACACGACCCAGGATACGGCCAAGCAGCAAAAGGCGGCGGATACCAGTGGTGGCGACAGTGGCACTACCTCCCCACTGAAGGGAGAGGACAAGAAGGCACCCGCCAGCGAGGCCAAAGTGGGCTCCACACCATCGCCGACAGCTGGTACCGAGAGCTGATGTTGCCTTGTCTGCCACTGCGACGGCCCTCCCCCTCGGTTGGGTGCAACACCACCGCACATCGACCCCTAAGCTGAGCTGATGTCACCCGCCGCCACCTCCATGCGCAGCCACTACTGCGGGGCGTTGCGGGCAGCTGATATCGGCACTGAGGTGACGCTTTGCGGCTGGGCCGACCGTCGTCGCGACCACGGCGGTGTCATTTTCATCGACCTGCGCGATCGGGAAGGCTTGGTGCAGGTGGTGTTCGACCCCAGTGTCGAAGCGCATTTCCAGCGCGCCGAGACCGTGCGCCCAGAGTACGTGTTGCGCCTGTGCGGAGTGGTGCGTGCCCGTGAGGACGCCTTGTGCAATCCCTCTCTGCCCACCGGTGCCATCGAAGTGCACGGTCAAACGTTGGAGATTTTGAACGAGGCCGAGCCGCTACCATTCCAGCTCGACGGCCATATTCAAGTCGGCGAGGAGGTGCGCCTGCGCCACCGCCACGTGGATTTGCGCCGCCCGGCTCTGCAACAGCACTTGCGGCTGCGCTCCCGCCTGAGTTCGGTGGCGCGGGGTTTTTTGGAAGAGCAAGGCTTGCTTGAGGTCGAGACCCCTGTGCTGACCAGTTCGACTCCGGAGGGTGCACGCGACTATTTGGCTCCGAGCCGCCTGCAGGCGGGCAACACCTACGCCTTGGCCCAGTCGCCACAGCTGTTCAAGCAGCTGCTGATGATCGGCGGTTTGGATCGCTATTACCAGTTTGCCCGCTGTTTCCGGGATGAGGATCTGCGCTCCGACCGTCAGCCGGAATTCACCCAGATCGACATCGAAGCCTCTTTTGTCGATGAGGCCGAGCTGATGACATTGGTCGAAGCATTGATGCGCCATCTGTTCGCCGAGTTATTGGAACTCGAGCTGCCGCCTTTTGCGCGCTTGAGCTACGCCGAGGTGCTGGCGCGCTATGGCAGCGACAAGCCGGATCTGCGGCATTCGCTGCAATTGGTTGAGCTCGCCGAGTTGATGCGCGGGGAAGCCTTCGAGATCTTTCGTGCTCCTGCCGAGGCAGATGATTGTCGGGTGGCGGGGCTGCGACTGCCGGGAGGTGGTGCGCTGAGTCGGCGCGAGATCGACGGCTATACCAAGTTTGTCGGCGAGTTCGGTGCCGGTGGCTTGGCGTGGATCAAAGTCAATGATCTGGCGGCTGGCACCGAGGGTTTGCAGTCGCCGATTCTCAAATTTCTATCTGAGCGTGCGCTGTCTGGCATTCTTGAGCAGCTCGGTGCCGAGAGCGGCGATATCCTGTTCTTCGGCGCTGGCGAATGCGATATGGTCAATCGATCCCTCGGAGCTCTGCGCAATCGCCTCGCTGTCGATCGGCAGCTGATGACGGTGCCATGGGCACCGCTGTGGGTGGTGGAGTTTCCACTGTTTGAGCGCGATGCCGAAGGTCGATGGACTTCCTTGCATCACCCATTCACCGCGCCGGACTGCTCCGCTGAGGCTCTGCGCGCAACACCTGGCGCAGCGGGTTCCCGCTCTTATGACTTGGTGTTGAACGGCATCGAACTCGGCGGCGGGTCGATCCGCATCCACAGCCCGGAGACGCAACGGGCGGTGTTTTCGGTGTTGGGCCTAGACGATGCCGAGCTCGAGACGCGCTTCGGCTTCTTACTCCGAGCGCTGACGCATGGCTGCCCGCCGCACGGAGGTTTCGCCTTTGGCTTGGATCGTATGGCGATGTTGCTCTCTGGCGGCGACTCGATTCGCGATGTCATCGCTTTTCCCAAGACGCAGAACGGTCAGTGCCTGATGACCGGAGCCCCCGGCCCTGCAAGCGCTGAGCAGTGGGCGGCATTGGGGCTCAAACCGCTCGCCTAGTGTGGCGTTGGTCTGGGAGGCACGGCGGTGGCGGGACACAGCAAGTGGGCCAACATCCGTGTCCGCAAGGCCTCACAGGATGCGCGCCGGGGCAAACTGTTCACGCGGCTATTGCGTGAAATTGTCGTGGCAGCTGGTAGCGAGGCCGACCCGGCAGCTAATCCGCGCTTGCGTTCAGCCATCGAGCGTGCGCAGCAGGCCAATGTCAGCCGCGATAACATCGTACGCTCGGTGGCGCGGGGCAGCGGTGTCGGCACAGCAGAGCGACTGGATGAGATTGTCTACGAGGGCTATGGTCCCGGTGGGATGGCGGTGCTGGTCGAGACGCTGACCGACAACCGCAACCGCACTGCCGCCGCCGTGCGCCATGCCTTTAGCCGTGCTGGTGGCAATCTCTCTGAAAATGGAGCGGTGGCACATCTGTTTCGCCACTGTGGCGAATTCGTGCTCGCATCCTCTATCGATGAGGAGCAGCTGATCGATGTGGCGGTTGCCGCCGGTGCCGAGGAGGTGGAGCGGCTCCGCGCCGATGGCGAAGAGGGATGCTGGCAGGTGCTGACACCAGTGGCGGCCTACAATGCGATATCGGATGTGCTCGGCGACGCTGGCATGATTCCCCTGCGCGGCGGTTTGACCCGCCTACCGCACACGGTAGTGCCGATGGATGCTGGCCACGCAGCTGCTGGCCTGCGCTTGCTGGAGGCATTGGAAACTTTGGACGATGCCCAAAATCTCTACTGCAATGCCTCCTTCCCCGACACCTCCTTCGAGACTGGCTGAGCCCGAGCCGGTGGCGGAGCCCGATCAGATCATCCTCGGTATCGATGTCGGTAGCCGCAGCACGGGCTACGGGGTCCTACACTGCGTCGCTGGCCGCGAGCGCTGCTATGACTGGGGCTGTATCCGTCCGCCAGCCAACGCGGATACGGCTTGCCGTCTGTCCACGATTTACCGCGCTTTGTCCGCCGTGATTGAGCGTGTCGCACCGAGTGTGATGGCCGTGGAGGGAGTCTTCGTGTCGCGCAATCCCGCCACTGCCATCACACTCGGCCAAACGCGCGGTGTGGTCTTGTTGGCGGCGGCCGAGGCTGGCCTCACAGTTGCCGAGTATGCGCCAGCGATGGTGAAGAAGGCAGTGACTTCGAGTGGGCGCGCCGACAAAGGGCAAGTGCAGTACATGGTTTGTCAATTGTTGCGGCTGTCTTCCGTGCCGCCCGAGGATGCCGCCGACGCACTGGCGGTGGCGCTGTGCCACAGCTATCGCAATCCGGTGGCAGTGCGGCGGGTGGCACTGTGATCGGCGAGTTGCGTGGCTGCTTGTCGCGAGCGCCGGTGGATGGCGTGCTCGCTTTGGAAGTGGCCGGAGGGGTGAGCGTGGAGCTGCGGGTTCCCACCAGTCTGAGCATGCGTCTGCCGCCGCTCGGTGAGGAGCTGCGTCTGCATACCCATTTGGTGGTACGCGCCGACGACTGGCAGCTGTACGGTTTTGGCGAGCTGGCCGAGCGCGATCTGTTTCGTATTCTGATCCGGGTTGCTGGCGTCGGTCCCGGTTTGGCGCTGGCTGCGCTGTCTGGTATGACGGTGGCAGAATTGGTGCGCTGTGTTCGCGATGGCGATGTGGTGCAGCTCGCCGCTGTGCGCGGTATCGGCAAGCGCACCGCCGAGCGGCTGGTGGTCGAAGTGCGGGATAAGCTGGCGTTATGGGTGAGCGCGCCGCCCAGCGCATCGGTGGCCAGTGGCCAAGCGGTACGCGACGCCGAGCAGGCGCTAGTGGTTTTGGGCTACGGGGTGCGCGAGTCAGCTCGCATGGTTGCTGAGGCGCGGCGTACGGCCGATACCGCTAGCAGTGAAGCGCTGATCCGAGAGGCGCTGCGGCGGCAGAGCGCCATCTGATGGCAGAGCAGCCAGCGGGCGATGAGCGCCTCGTCTCGCCATTGCCAGAGCCTGAAGGGCGGGCTTTTGACCAGCAGCTGCGACCGTACCGTTTGGACGATTACATCGGGCAGCCAGTGTTGCGCCGCCAGCTGGAGATTTTCTTGCAGGCGGCGCAGCAGCGTGGTGAGCCGTTGGATCATACGCTGTTGTTTGGCCCCCCCGGCTTGGGTAAGACGACTTTGGGCTACATCATCGCCCATGAAATGGGTGCGCAGATCCGGACAACTTCCGGGCCAGTGTTGGAACGAGCAGGTGATTTGGCGGCGATCCTGACCAATCTGGCGGCGGGCGATGTGCTATTCATCGACGAGATCCATCGCCTGCGGCCACAGATCGAGGAAATTCTCTATCCGGCCATGGAAGATAGGCAGCTGGATATCGTGATCGGTGAGGGGCCAGCGGCGCGCTCAGTCAAGCTCGAGCTGCCACCTTTCACCTTGGTCGGTGCCACCACCCGAGCCGGTCGGCTCGGCGCCCCGTTGCGTGATCGCTTTGGCATCTCCCAACGACTCGAGTTCTATGCCGTCGACGATTTGGCCATCATCCTCGAGCGCTCCGCACGCCTGTGTGGAGTAGACGCCCTCGCTGAGGGCTTGACGGAGATCGCCACGCGGGCGCGTGGCACGCCGCGCATTGCCAACCGGCTGCTACGCCGTGTGCGCGATTATGCCGAAGTCGAGGGCGAGGGACGTATCGACACCGACATTGCCGTGCGGGCACTGGATATGCTGAAAGTGAATCGTGACGGTTTGGATAGCCTCGACCGGCGCTTGTTGAAAGCCTTGATCGGCCACTACGGTGGCGGTCCGGTCGGCGTCGAGAGTTTGGCGGTGATGTTGGGCGAGGAGCGCGACACCTTAGAGGAAGTGGTCGAGCCCTACCTGATGCAGCAGGGATTTTTGGCGCGCACCGCCCGCGGCCGCGTCGCCGCGGCGCGCGCCTATCGCTTGCTGGGCCTCGAGCCGCCGCCGACCGCTAGCGGTCGGCAAACTGATCTGGGCTTGGCGGGGGATTCGTGAGCGGCGGCGATTGCTACATATTGCTGTGCGGGTCTAGCTCGAGGACACCGCTGCTGGCGGTGCCGTCTATCACGCCAGCTAGCTGCGCTTTATGGAGCGTGCGCGTAGCGAAGGGTTGCGCCAGCTCGCGTCCGGTGCCAGCGCCTCCTCCTTCGTGGTGAGCCCGCTGCAGCTGTGCTACCGCCGTCCTGCTCGATTGGCTGATTCGCTGCGAATTCGTCTCTGCCTTGAGGAGCTGAGCGGGGCACGTAGCTCGCTGTGGCAGGGCATTTTGCGCGGCGATGAGTTGCTCTGTGATGGGCGGGTAGAATTGGCTTCGGTGGATCGCCAGCTACGGGTTTGTCGCCTGCCGGAGGCCTGGCGAGACGCGATTTCTGCGTGGCAGGGAGCGTCCGCCACGGGTTGAGGGCGACAGTTGGCTCGGCACTCAGTTATAGTGATAGTGTGTTCTATAGCGCAGTTATGGGGTTTTCTATGAGCGAGCAGCTGTCTCTTTGGAATTTGGTGGCCAATGCCACTGTGCCAGTGCAGGCTGTCATGCTAATCTTGATTTTGGCCTCCTGCACTTCGTGGGTGGTCATTTTCCAGCGCCATAGATTGTTCCGTGCCATCAACCTCGGGGCGCACCATTTCGAGGATGATTTCTGGTCAGGCATCGATTTGGGCAAGTTGTATCAGGACTGTCCACCGCATTCGATCGGGCTGGAGGCTATTTTTCGTGCTGGCTTTGGCGAATTCTCTCAGTTGTCCAGCGCTGTCACCAGCGACAACGAAGCGCTACTTGAGGGGGTGAGTCGGGTGATGCGCATCGCGCGGGTGCGCGAAGAAGATCGCTTGGATACCCATTTGGGGTTCTTGGCCACCGTTGGCTCGACGGCACCCTATATCGGTTTGTTTGGCACCGTGTGGGGCATCATGAATGCCTTTCGCGGTTTGGCTGGTGTCGAGCAGGCTTCACTGGCCGTGGTGGCCCCCGGCATCGCCGAGGCCTTGATCGCAACGGCCATGGGCTTGTTCGCCGCGATTCCAGCGGTGATCGCCTACAACCGCTACGCCATCTTTTTAGAGCGGCTGTCGCGGGATTTTTCCACCTTCTGCGATGAATTTGCCTCCCTGCTCAACCGCCGTCTGCATGGTGTCCTACCGCAACATGACAGTGCCGTGCCCACTGCCGACAGGGAGGCTAGTGCAGCTGGGATGGCGCGACCGAGTGCAGAGGATCAGGAGCGGTGATTCGTCGCCGTCCGATGGCGGAAATCAATGTCGTTCCCTATATTGATGTCAGCTTGGTGTTGCTGGTGATTTTTATGATCGCCGCCCCACTGCTCACCCAGGGCATCGCTGTGGACTTGCCGGAGCTCGAGTCAGATCGCTTGGAGCTTGCCCAACGCGAACCCTTGCAGATCTGGGTGTTGGCGGATGGCTCCTACCGGCTTGATTTGGGGGCCTCTGGTGGCACCGAGACTGAGCTGGAGGAGTTGGGGCGGCGGGTCGCCATCCTGCTTGAGCGCAACCCCAGCTTGCCGGTTTTGGTGCGCGGCGATGTCGCGGTGCCCTACGGCGCGGTGATGGAGTTGATGGGGGCCTTGCGCACGGCGGGAGTTGAAGATGTCGGGCTGGTGACCGATCCGCCGGTGGATCGCTGAGGACGCACGATGGCGCTGTGGTTGCGGGATGCCTTTATGCCGTTGGTGACATCGCTGTCACTGCATCTTGTCATCATCTACTTTGCTACGCTGGCGTGGTCGGGGCAGTCGCTCTGGCACGATCAGCGCCCCAGCGACACGTTGCCGCTGAGTGCCCGCCTCCTGCCACTGTTGCCACAGACAGCGGACAGCGTGGGTGCGAGCGCCACCTCTGGCACCGCCCCGAACCTGTCGGTGCCGTCGCCCGAGGTGGCACCACTTGCGGCGTTGCCAACGCTTCCCAGCCTGCCGGAACTCGGCACCACGCCGGGCGATCTCCCGCCCGCTACCACGCCTTCGCTGGAGGAAGCGGCCGCGGCGGCCGCGGTGTCCATGCCACCTCGCTACCGCAATGATTTGCTACGCGAGGCGCTGTTGGCCGAGGAGCGCCAGCAGCGGCATGGCAAGCAGTTCGGTGGCGGTGCCAGTGGCAAACTGGCCGAAGTCGTCGCCTACCGCGATGCCATCGCCCTCACAATAGAGCGCAGCTGGCGTCCCCCACCGAGCGTTGCTGTTGGCATAGAGCTGGAGCTGTTGATCCGCCTGTCGCCCGCGGGCGAAGTCCTCGCCGTCAGTGTGACCCGAAGCAGTGGCGATGCGGTCTTCGACGCGTCGGCGCGAGCCGCAGTGCGCCGTGTCGGCAACTTTGCACTGTTGCAGCAGCTGCCACGACCACTGTTTGAGCAATATTTCCGTCGTTTCCGGCTATTGTTTCGACCGCAGGTGGAGCGGGTGCGATGAGAGGGCTCAGCTCCCGCGCAGCGCTACTGGTGGCGGTGTTGGCCGTGTTTCTGCCGGTGCCGCAGAGTTCGGCGGAACTGCTGATCGAGATCACTCGTGGTGGTGGCAAGCCGACGCCGTTGGCGGTGGTGCCTTTCACTTGGGAGCTGCCGGGACATGCGCAGGGCATCATCGCCGACATCATCGGCTCCGATTTGTGGCGCACCGGGCGCTTTTCCACACTGCCGAGATCGCAGATGCTGAGTACGCCCGGTGCTGGCCAACAGGTCTTCTTCCGAGAGTGGCAGCAGCTGCAGGTTGATTATCTGGTCGTCGGTACTGTCAGCCCGGCTGAGCAGCCCACTGGCCTGCAGCTGCGCATGGAGTTGCACGATGTGCACGGTCGTCAGCTGTTGGAATCATGGGTGGAGCACGGCGACTCCGGGCAGCTGCGCGACCTAGCGCACCAGCTGAGCAATCGGCTCTATCAGCATTTGGTCAAGAAGCGTGGCGTGTTCTCCTCCCGCATGGCCTACATCTCACGCGTCGAGCGCGGCGGCATCGCTCGCTATCGCTTGGTTGTGGCCGATTCCGATGGGGCTAGAGGGCGGGTGCTGTATGAGCGCAACACGCCTTTGTTGTCGCCAGCTTGGGCCCCCGATGGCCAGTCGCTGGCCTATGTGTCCTTTGAGCGGGGGCGTGCGGCGATCTACCACCAACAGCTGGCGAGTGGAGCACCGCAGCTGTTGCTAGCCGAAGGCGAGTACAGCAGTGCCCCTGCCTTTTCCCCGGACGGTAACCGCTTGGCGGTGACGATTGCACGTGGTGGCAATATCGACATTTATCTGCTGGCCTTGCGCAAGGGGGGGGAAAATTGCGCCGCCTGACCAAGCATTTTGCAGCTGATACCGAGCCGGAGTGGTTGCCGGACGGCCGCTCGCTGTTGTTTACCTCAGATCGTGGTGGCAGTCCGCAGATCTACCGCATGGGTTTGGATGGTGGCAAGCCGGAGCGGATCACCTTTACCGGCGACTACAATGCTGGTGCGGTGTCCTTGCCAGACGGCACGGGCTTCATCGCTGTGCATAGTCAAGGTGCGGCTGGGAATCGTGGCAAGTACAATATAGCCCTCCACCGCTTTGGCAAACGGCAACTGCGCATCCTCACGGCAGATGCGCTAGACGAGTCGCCAACGGTGGCACCCAACGGGATTATGCTAACCTATGCAACGCGATATCAAGGACGACGAGTGCTTGCCATCGCTGCTTTGGACAATGATTTCCGCGCACGGCTACCTGCTCGCGTCGGGGAAGTCAGTGAACCCGCATGGTCTCCGTATACTGGGACATGGCAACAGGGGGATAATAAATGATGGCAGCTAACAAAACAATGCAATGCAAACGTTGGGTCTACTTGGCCTGTGTTTTATTGCCGATGGGGGCATCGGTGGCTTGCGCTCCGGTGTCGCCCGACTCGGCGGTACCCATGGTGCGAGAGCGGGTAGAGGCGAGCAAGCCGCAGCCTGCGCCTGTACCATCCCAGCAGGAGGCGCTAAAGCAAGCGCGCGTCACCCCTGCCGAGCCAGTGCAGCAGCGATCGCAGCCGGCTATATCTGTGCCTGGGGCACCCACTGACGATGTGGTGTATTTCCGCTTCGACAGCATCGAACTGAGTGCGCAGGCGCGCCGCATGCTGGAACCCTATGTCCAGTATGCCAAGTCTTCGGGCGCACGGTTGCGCATGGAGGGTCACACCGATGAGCGCGGCACCCGAGAATATAATTTGGCTCTTGCCCAGCTGCGCGCTGAATTTGTGGCACAGCACCTCGTGTTGCGCGGGGTACCCCGAACGCGCTTGGATCCTGTCTCGCTAGGCGAAGAGGCTCCGGCTGAGCTCGGTAGCAACGAGCGGGCATGGGCTCGCAACCGTCGTGTGCAGATCATCGTTTTGGACGGTAGTGGCGGCACAAAATAGCGGCGATCGGGATGGGGTGTTGCGGCGCGCCACTCGGCGTTGTTGGCCGTTGTGCGTCCCGCTGTGCTTGGCGATCCTGAGCCCTCATGTCGTAGCGCAACAGCCTGATCGCGGCAACGCAGTAGCGGACACGGTGCGCTCGCACCAAGCGTTGATCCAAGAGCTATTCGATCATGTGCGCTTTTTGCAGGAGGATCTGCGCCAGCTGCGTGGCCAAGTCGATCAACAGGGTGAGGCCTTGGATGTGTTGCGTCGCCGCCAAGTGCGCCAGTATGACGAACTAGAGCAGCGCTTGGTCGCGTTGGAGGGACAAAGCGATAACGCTGATGCCAGCGATCAGGCGGCAGTGGTGGCAGAACAAAATGCTGCTGATGAGCGTCGCGCTTACTTGAGTGCCTATGGTCAAGTCAAGGCGGGGCGCTATCCAGAGGCGCGTCAGGCTTTCCAAAACTATCTCAGTGAATGGCCAGGCGGCGAGAATGCCCCCAACGCGGTCTATTGGCTCGGCGATCTGGCGCTGGCGGCCGTGCCGACGGACCTCTCGTTGGCCCTTTCCTACTTCGAGCGCTTGGTCGAGGACTTTCCTGGTCACGCACGCGTGCCCGACGCGCTGTTCAAGCAGGGAAAGATCCACTATCTACAGGGCAATCGGGAGCGGGCGCGAGAATTATTGGAGCACGTGGTGCGCAGCTACAGCGGGGTTCCCGGCTCGGCTGCCGCCCGTCTTGCCACCTCCTATCTGCGCCAGAACTTCTGAGTCCTTGTCTGCGCTAGCGCCACATGCAACCGCAGGGTTGCGCATCACCGAGATCTTCTACTCCCTGCAAGGCGAAAGCCTAAGCAGTGGTTTGCCGACCGTCTTTGTGCGCCTGACCGGTTGCCCGTTGCGTTGCCATTACTGTGATACCGCCTATGCTTTCCAAGGGGGCGATCAGCGCACGCTGACGGAGGTGCTCTCGGAGGTGGCTAGCTACGCCCCCCGCTATGTCACGGTGACCGGTGGTGAGCCGCTGGCGCAGCCCGCCTGCCTGCCTCTGCTCAGTCGCCTGTGCGACGCGGGCTATCAAGTGTCCTTGGAGACGGGTGGGGCACTGCCGGTGGCGGCAGTGGATGCGCGCGTGGTGAGGGTGATGGATCTCAAAACCCCGGGCTCTGGCGAGCAGGATAAGAACCTGTTGGACAACTTGTCAGCGTTGACGCTGCGCGATCAGATCAAATTTGTCATCTGCGATGAGCGAGACTACCTCTGGTCGGTTGAGCAGTTGCACCGCCACCACTTGGAGCAGCGCGTCGGCGCGCTGTTGTTTTCCCCGAGCCATGACCAGTTGCCGCCGCAACAGCTGGCCGATTGGATTCTGCGCGATCGTTTGCCAGTGCGTATGCAGCTGCAGTTGCACAAGTTGATCTGGGGTGATGAGCCGGGGCGCTGAGCACGCTGTTGTGCTGTTATCGGGCGGCTTGGACTCCGCCACAGTGCTGGCAATGGCCGTGTCGGAGGGCTATCGTTGCCACGCCCTAAGCGTTGACTACGGTCAGCGCCATGGCATCGAATTGTGCGCTGCCAAGCGTGTGGCGCAGGCACTCGGCGCGGTCGAGCATCGCGTGATGCGTGTCGATTTGGGCGGCATCGGGGGCTCGGCGCTGACCGACTTGGCAATGGCGGTGCCAGAGCGCTCCACAGAGGGTGTTCCCTCCACCTATGTGCCGGCGCGCAACACGCTGTTGCTGGCGCTCGCTTTGGCTTGGGCCGAGGTATTGGAGGCTGGGGTGCTGTTCATCGGTGCCAATGCGGTCGACTATTCTGGCTACCCGGACTGTCGCCCCGAGTTCGTGGCGGCTTTTGGGCACTTGGCGGCGCTGGCCACCCGCATCGGTGTCGAGGGACACCCACCAGAGGTGCGTGCACCTCTGATGGAGCTGGGCAAGGCGGAGATCATCCGCGTTGGTCAAGCGCTGGGTGTCGACTACGCTCAGACGGTGTCCTGCTACCAGCCCGATGCGATGGGAGTTGCCTGTGGGCGTTGCGACAGCTGTCGCTTGCGCCGACAGGGCTTTGCCGCTGCTGGTTTGACTGATCCGGCAACGGTGAACCACGATATACAATAGCGCTCGCCGGGCCGTTAGCTCAGTTGGTAGAGCAGCTGGCTTTTAACCAGTTGGTCGAAGGTTCGAATCCTTCACGGCCCACAGGGTCGCCCCTCGGATTAGGTCGGGGCTGCCTCATGGGTTGATCTCGTCCACCCGCGTCAGATCATGGTATGATTTTAGGATAGTTATCGGCGTGTGCGCCAGCAATAGATGCCATGTCTACAGCATCTCAGACAGCGTCGGAGTTGGGTCAGCGCGCTGTCGTGCAGAGTTTTCTCGACCGTGCCGATCAGTTGGCACCCCCGCGCCATGACCCGGATCAAGAGCGTGTGCTGAGGCGGCGCATCAAGCGCCTGTTACGTGTTGAGGACGCCGTGGTGGTGGCGCATTACTACACGGCACCGGAGATACAGGTGCTGGCCGAGGAAAGCGGTGGCTGCGTCGCCGACTCACTGGAGATGGCCCGCTTTGGCCGCGACCATCCGGCCTCGACGCTGGTGGTGGCCGGTGTGCGCTTCATGGGTGAAACCGCCAAGATACTGACGCCGACCAAACGCGTGTTGATGCCGACGCTGGAGGCGACCTGCTCGCTCGATGTCGGTTGCTCGGCAGCGGAGTTCGCCGCTTTTCGGAATACTCATCCTGAGCGTATCGCGGTGGTCTATGCCAACACCTCGGCTGCGGTGAAGGCACAGGCGGACTGGGTGGTCACCTCAAGCATCGCCCGTAGTGTCGTCGAGCATCTGGACGCGCAGGGCAAGGCCATGCTGTGGGCGCCAGATCAGCATTTGGGGCGCTACATCCGTTCTCAGACCGATGCCGATATGCTGTTGTGGGAAGGCAGCTGCGTGGTACACGAAGAGTTCCGTGCGCGCGGCATCTTGGATTTGAAGGCGGTGCATCCCGATGCTGCGGTCTTGGCGCATCCGGAGTCACCGCTGTCGGTGCTGGAGTTGGCGGATGCCATCGGCTCCACCTCACAGATTGTCGAGTATGCGCAGCGCCTACCACAGCACACTTTCATCGTGGCCACTGACCAAGGATTGTTCCACCGCCTGCGCCAAGCTGCGCCGGATCGGCAATTCTTGATTGCACCCACAGCAGGCGAGGGTGCCACCTGCCGCAGTTGCTCGCGTTGCCCGTGGATGGCGATGAACCATTTGGAGAATTTGGCCGATTCGCTGGAACGGGGGTGCAACGAGGTGCTGGTGCCCGATGACTTGGGCTACGCTGCCATGCTGCCCCTGCAACGCATGCTCGACTTTTCCAATGCTCCCGCTCCCACCACTCGACCCCAGACTCCCAGCACGCGGCCCGTCACTACTGCCCATTCCCATTGAGCAGGGCTTGCTGCTCGCGTTCCAAGACCCCCAGCTCGGCTAGCCGTTGCTGCAATTCGGCCTTTTCTCGGTAACTGCGGCTCAGTTGTTGGGCGCGCACCAACAGCCTTCTCGCCTCGGGTAGCTGTCCTGCCAGCATCTGTTCTTCGGCCTGTGCGCGGTGCACTCCAGACAATGTTCCAGCGGCACCGTGGCTGGCGGCCAGCGCTTTCCAAGCGGCGATTTTGCGCGGGCGCAACACTGTCTGACGCTGCGCAGCGCGTAACGCTGAGCGCACATCCCCGGCGCGTAGTGCCACGCGGGAGTAGCTCAGATCCAGCAGATAATTGTCTGGGTTCCGGTGTCGGTGGCGGCGTAATAGTGCCAATGCCGCCTCCATCTCGCCAGCCTCAGCAGCGAGCTCAGCGGCGGTGGCGACTATCTCGAGTGGCGGCGATGGTGCTTCGAGCAGGGTGGCGATGGCCTGCCATGCCTGCTGTGGCTTGTGGGTCGCCGCCAGTGCTAGCGCGTGGCTGTAGACCGCTGCTTGGTCTGTGGGGTTCTGCTTCCGGGCGGCCGCGAAAGCGGCGAGTGTCTTGTCTGGGTCTTCACTGTGTACGACCACGACCCGTGCCCGCGCCAGTGCGAAAGGCAACGGTGATGGTGTTGGCGGCGTTGCCACTGTGCCATACTCTCGTGCCGCTTCGCGCAGGGCGGCGATGCGGTGTTCGTGTACGGGGTGGGTGAGCAGGAATTCCGGGGGGATATGGGTGAAGCGTGCGGCCTCTTGCAGGCGCTCGATGCCGCGCAACATGGCGGTGGGGTCGTAACCCGTATCCAACAACAGCTTCATGCCGCCCCGATCGGCCTCAATCTCATGTTCTCGGCTGTAACTCAGCCGCCGTTCGAGCGCCGCCGCTCTGGCGGCGCTCAGCGCCGCGATGCCGACCAGCGGGTCGACAGTGGAGATGAGCACGATAGCAGTCAACAAGCTGGCCAGCAACGGCAACTGCTCGCTCTGTTGCACCTCGCGGCGCCGTTCAAAATGATGCCGGTTGAGGTGGCTCAGCTCGTGCGCTATTACCGAGGCCAGCTCCGCTTCATCGCGCATATACAGGAGCAATCCGGTGTGGATGCCAATGATGCCGCCGGGTAGGGCAAAGGCATTTAAGCTCGGTGAATAGACCAAAAACACTTCCAGCGGGTGGCTTCTGGTTGGGCCGCCTGCTGCCAGTCGATGCATCAGCCGTTCCAAGTAGAGCTCGATTGACGCATCTTCTGTGGAGCCAGTTTGGCTGCGGAATGCGCGCAACCATGTGCGACCCAGTTTCATCTGCTCGCCCTCCAAGACCGCTGAGCTCGATGCACCCAAATCCGGCAACTCTACTGCCGATGATGGAGCCATCGCCAGCGGGCAGAGCAGGGCGATCGTCGCGGCGACTCGAGCCAGTGTCATTTTTGCTAACATAAGCTCTGCTTCTCACCAGCAGCTGCGCGGTGGGCGGTGGGTAGCCATGACAGAATGTCTCCCCCATGGCGTGGTCTATATGGTCTCGGAGCTGCGATAATAACAGTATGGTGGTTCATTTCCAATTTTGATGAGCATTGCAAAGATCCGGCAACTGGATGCGCGGTGCCTCGAGTGTCCCCTACCCCTGTTGCGGTTACGCCAAGCGTTGCATGCGATGAGCCCCGGCCAGCAGCTGCGCGTGTTGGCGACTGATCCCGCTGCTGAGCGCGATTTCAATCAGGTGGTCAAGCGTGGCGAATGCCTGCTGTTGCAAAGCGAATATGCTGGCGGCGAGTACCGCTTTTTGATTCAGAAAGTCGACACTGCGCAGGGCGCGGGATAGCATTTTGTTTTCTCCTGTGCGCGATTGGATCAGCCGCCACTTTGGTGGTGTGGAAGCCATCTTCCTGGTGCTCTTTGTGCTGGCGGGCTTCTTGCTGGTGGAGTTTGCTGGCAGTGTCCTGACCCCGCTACTGGCCAGCTTGGTGGTCGCTTTCCTATTGCAGGGTCTCGTCGACCGCTTGTCATTGCTGGGCTGCTCGCACCGCGTCGCAGTGAGCCTGACCACCGTGTGCCTGTTACTCCTGTTATATGGCTCCTTGATGGTGCTAGTGCCAGCGATCTGGGGGCAATTGGGGGCACTCTACGACAGCTTGCCGCGCATCCAGCTGGCGGTGACCCAGCTGGTGGTCGCGCTCGACCAGTCCTTGGGTGGTGTTTGGGGAGAAGATACCGCCGCACAGGTGGCGAGCTTCATCCAACAGCAGTTCCAGCATCTGGGAGCGGTCCTGATCAGCGGTGGCTTCAGTACGCTGTCGAACATCGTCGTGGTGCTGATCTACCTGTTCTTGGTGCCATTGATGGCCTATTTCCTGCTCAAGGACAGAGAGCAGATCATGCGTTGGTTCGGCCACCACTTGTTGCCTTCGCGCAACGACCGGCTGGCACCGATCTGGCATGAGTTGAAGCAGCAGATGGGAAACTATGTGCGCGGCAAATTCATTGAGATACTGATCGTCGGCATGGTGAGCTATGCCGTGTTTATTATCAACCGCTTGGATTACGCTGCACTACTTGCTGTCACGGTCGGCTTGTCGGTGGTGATCCCCTATGTCGGGGCGGCGATCGTGACGGTGCCAGTGTTGCTGATCGGCTATGCACAGTGGGGACTGACGCCACCGTTCTTCTATTTGTGTGCGGCCTATCTCCTGATCCAAGTGCTGGATGGCAACTTGTTGGTGCCGCTACTATTCTCGGAGGCGGTCAGTCTGCATCCGGTGGTCATCATTATGGCCGTCGTGATTTTCGGCAATTTGTGGGGTTTTTGGGGGGTATTCTTCGCCATTCCCTTGGCCACCTTGTTCAAGACATTGCTCAACACATGGCCCAGCCTGCCATCGCTTGCGCGATCCGACTGATCGCCGCTACGGTACGCCGCAGCTGGCGGTGTTCTCTCGGCGCGTTGGCAGTATGGATGCTGTGTGTCGCGTCGCCGCTGGCACTGGCCGCGGAACCGATTCAAGGGCTCTCCGACGTACGCCAATATCACAGCCTACGCCTGTCTAGTGGTCTGCGCGTGCTGTTGGTCTCCGACCCAGACGCGTCAAAGGCGGCGGCGGCACTGGCAGTGGCCGTCGGTAGCCGCAACGATCCTAATACCCGCCTCGGCCTCGCCCATTTCTTGGAGCATATGCTGTTTCTCGGTACCGACCGCTATCCTGAGAGCGGTGAATACCAGCAGTTCATCACCTCACACGGTGGCCGCTACAACGCCTATACCAGCTTTGAACACAGCAATTATTTCTTTGAGATCGACTCCGAGCATCTGTCGGGGGCACTGGATCGCTTTGCGCGTTTTTTCATTGCGCCACAGCTGAGCGAGCGTTATGTCTCACGTGAGAAACAAGCGGTGCATGCCGAATATCGTGCCGATATCATACACATGGCCCGTCGTCAGCAGGATGTTCTGCGGCATTTCCTCAATCCGGAACATCCCATGTCGCGTTTGGCGATTGGCAATATCGAGACCTTGGGTGGCGATGGGCTGGCTACGGATGTAGCGCAGTTTTTCCTCGACCAGTACACGGCTGGACGGATGGCGTTGGCTGTTGTCGCCCCACTGTCGATTGCGCAATTGCAGGAGATGGTGCAGCAACACTTCACCGGTCTCCGCTCTGGTGGTGGGCGGCAACGCGATATCAGCGAGCTGCTGTTCGATGACGATGTGCTCGGTAGCTGGGTTCATGTCATCCCCAGCCGGGAGCAGCGCCAGTTGCGTTTGATGTTTCCAGTGCCGGATAGCTACCGTTACCAGCGCACCAAGCCGCTCTACTACATCGGCGAGCTGCTCGGCCACGAGGGGGTAGGCAGCGCATTATCCGAGCTGAAGCGGCGTGGTTGGGCGGTTGCGCTCTCTGCAGGCCGTGGCCTACATTACCGCGGTGGGGGCAGTTTTGAGGTGGTGGTGGATTTGAGCGCAGAGGGTTTGCAGCGGGTAGATGATGTCGCGGCACTGATCTTCGCCGCCATTAATTTGTTGCGCGAGTCACCCCCAGAGTCTTGGCGCTTCGACGAGATGAGCAAGTTGGCGTCGATGCGCTTCGATTATGGAGATCCGCAGGCACCGCTGAACTCTGCTGTCAGCTTGGCGGCGAATATACACGAGTACCGGGAGCGCGAAGTACTGCGTGGCGACTATCTGATGGATCGCTTTAACGCACGGGCCATCCAGCGCATGCTCGACGCTCTGCGACCAGATAATTGCCTATTGATGCTGACCGCGCCCAGTTTGCCAGTCAATACGCAGAGCAAGTATTACGATACGCCATACGGATTAGCACTGGTGTCGCCGCGTACGCGACAGCGCTGGGAGCATGCCTCCCCAACCGACTACGCGCTAGCTTTGCCAGCTCCCAATCCCTTTATCCCAGAGACCTTTGCTGTGTTGCCAGCTTCGCTGGATTACCAGCTGGGGCAACCCCCGCTGTTGTTGCGTTACGGACGCCGTTTTCAGATGTGGTTCCAGCAGGATGGTCATTTTCGTCGCCCGCATACAGATGTGCTGTTTGCCATCCGCTTTCCGCAGGCATCTGACACGGCGGTGCATGCCGCCATGAATGAATTACTTGCGCGCATGTTGTTGGATGAGTTGACTGAGTCCATCTACCCAGCACTGCTCGCAGGCCTGTCGATCAATGTGCGTGCGACACTGCGTGGCTTGACGGTGGAGATCAGCGGCTTCCAAGACCGTCAGGACGAATTGCTGCTGCGCGTGTTGGGGGTCTTGCGCACACCACAGCTGTCGGCGGCGCGTTTCAAGGATCTCCATGCAGAATTGTTGCGCGAGTGGCGGGCGGCGATTGGAGTGTCGCCGCATCGGCGGTTGATCGCGAATTTAGGGCAGCTGTTGCAACGCGGCACCTACACCGACGAAGCACGCATCACGGCGTTAGAGCAAGTGCGGCTCCCCGCGTTGCGTCGTTTTTCGGCCCGTCTGCAGCAGAACAATTTCATTCAAGGTTTGGCGCATGGCAATCTGGAGGCGCTCGACGCGCAGCGCCTTGCACACTGGACACAATCTGCCGTCGGTGGCGACAGTGCGGAGCAGCCGCTGCCGCCACTAGCTACCGTACGCCTGCAAGCCGCAGAGCGTCCTTGGGTGTGGGAGCGTAATTTTGAACACGATGATGCGGCTGCGTTACTATATTTTCAGGCACCAGATCACTCGCCGCGCCATCAGGCGATGAGCTCGCTCGTTGCGCACATTTTGCACCCGCTATTTTTCGAAGATTTGCGCACGGTGCGTCAGCTCGGCTATGTGGTCTATGCGCGATACCAGCAAGTGGCGGCGGTACCCGGGGTGGTTTTTGTTGTGCAGTCGCCGCGCACCGCAGTGGCGGAGATCGAAGCACAGATGCGTGGTTTCTTCGAGCGGTCGCTGGCGCAGCTGGCAAAGATGTCGGATGAGGAGTTTGCGCGTCAGCGCGACGGGCTGATTAGTAAGGTGCTGGCATTGCCGTCGTCGCAGCGTGAACTGTCTGAGCGCTATTGGCTGGACATCGCACTAGGTGACACCGATTTCAAGTACCGTGAGCGACTCGCCGACTCATTGCGTGATATCTCGCGCAATCAATGGTTGGTTTTCAGCCGCAATATGTTGCTGGCACCGAAGCGTCGGGAAGTGCTATTGCGTGTGCCGGGCGACGGTCCCGGTGGCGGTTTTGCCGGTCGCAGCAAAGTCTCGTCTGCGGCGGATTTTAAACGCGACAACAAACGCTGGTACTTGCTCGATTGAGACTGGAATGTCGATGTTACAAGTGATGATGTGGGCTCCAAGAGGGCGGTCGAGATGACGATTGAGCACAACAGCGGCGTTGAGGTGGGGGAACCAGCCGAGGTGCGCGAGTGGGAGGATGCGCTGGACGATGTATTGCGCCACCTCGGCGCAGAGCAAGCAGCCTATCTTCTGGAGGTGGTGACAGAGCGCGCGCGGCGCGGTGGTGTGCGCACACCGGAGAGCATCTTCACGCCCTATTGCAACACCATCAGCACGGCGCAAGAAAAGCGCATGCCCGGCGATATTTTCATGGAGCGCCGCATTCGCTCGTTGGTGCGCTGGAATGCGTTGGCAATGGTGATGCGTGCCAACCGCCACGATCCGAGCCTCGGGGGGCACATTTCAACTTTTTCTTCGATCGCCACACTGTACGATGTGGGCTTCAATTATTTCTTTCGTGGAGGCCAGACTGGTCATCTCGGTGACTTGATCTATTTTCAAGGGCACAGTTCGCCTGGGATCTATGCTTATTCCTATCTTGAAGAGCGCCTCAGTGAGCAACAACTAGACAATTTTCGCCGCGAGGTTGATGGCAACGGCCTATCTTCTTATCCACACCCATGGCTGATGCCGGATTACTGGCAGTTTCCAACTGTCTCCATGGGACTTGGCCCCATTCAGGCAATTTATCAAGCGCACTTGATGAAGTACCAAACCCACCGTGCTTTGGTCGATCACAGTGACCGCAAAGTGTGGTGCTTTGTCGGTGATGGGGAGTGCGATGAACCTGAGTCCCTAGGGGTGATTTCCCTCGCTGGGCGTGAAAAATTGGATAACTTGATCTTTGTGGTCAATTGTAATTTGCAGCGTCTCGACGGCCCGGTACGTGGCAATGGAAAAATTATTCAAGAACTTGAAGGGGCGTTTCGCGGTGCTGGATGGAATGTCATTAAAGTCATTTGGGGACGTCATTGGGATCCGTTGTTGGAACAGGATAGAAATGGTGTCTTGCAACGGCGTATGGATGAAGCAGTGGATGGCGATTACCAGAACTATCGCTACAATGACGGCGGTTATACCCGCGAGCATTTCTTCGGCAAAGATCCCGAGTTGCTCAAGTTGGTCGAAAATTTTTCCGATGACGATATCCTCAAATTGAATCGAGGTGGGCACGATCCGTACAAGGTCTATGCTGCTTACAGTAACGCCGTCGAGCATCGGGGGCAACCGACAGTCATTCTTGCTAAAACCGTTAAGGGTTATGGCATGGGCAGGGTAGGCGAAGCCGGCAATGAGACTCATTCCTTAAAAAAACTGAGTTTAGAAGAACTAAAGAAATTTCGCGACCGCTTTGGCATTCCGATCAGCGATAATGACATTGCTGATGTGCCGTACTATCGACCGCCAACTGACAGCCCAGAAATGAACTATATGCGGGAGCGTCGCGCCATGCTAGGTGGTTGTCTGCCAGCGCGCCGAGCCGATCCAGAGCCATTGCGCGTGCCAGCACTTAGCGCTTTTTCTCGTCAGTTGGAAAGCACTGGTGATCGAGAGATTTCCACCACGATGGCTTTTGTACGCATATTGTCTATCTTGGCGGAAGATAAGCAGATTGGTGCGCGTATTGTTCCGATCATTCCCGATGAGGCGCGCACCTTTGGCATGGAGGGGCTGTTTAGGAAGCTGGGTATCTATTCCTCTCAAGGACAGCTGTACACCCCGGTGGATAAGGGCAAAGTGATGTACTACAAAGAGGATCCTAAGGGCCAGATTTTGGAGGAAGGTTTGAACGAGTCCGGCGCTTTCAGTGCATGGCTTGCTGCCGGCACTTCCTACAGCACCAATGCCTACCCGATGATCCCTTTTTATGCGTTCTATTCGATGTTTGGTTTCCAGCGCGTCGGTGACCTGAGTTGGGCAGCTGGCGATGCTCAGGCACGCGGCTTTTTGATCGGTGCTACCGCTGGGCGCACGACGCTGAATGGAGAGGGCTTACAGCATCAAGATGGGCATAGTCATTTACTGGCCTCCACCATTCCCACTTGTATTGGCTACGATCCCTGTTATAGCTACGAGTTGGCGGTGATCATTCAGGATGGTTTGCGGCGCATGTATCAGGAATGCGAAAACTGTTTTTATTACATCACGACGATGAATGAAAACTATTGCCATCCACCGATGCCCGGTGGAGTGGAGGACAGTATCGTGCGCGGCGCTTATCTGCTTGAGGAGGACGATGCCTTGGGCGGCCGGCCGCGGGTGCAGTTGCTCGGCTCCGGTGCAGTGCTACGCGAGGTGCTCGAGGCGGCGCGCTTGTTGCGTGAGGATTTTGCGGTGGCCGCAGATGTCTACAGTGTCACCAGCTTCTCACAATTACGGCGCGATGGCCTGGAGTGCGAGCGCTGGAATTTCCTGCATCCAGACAGCACACCGCGGGTACCCTATTTGACAGAGTTGTTGTCGGCGCGCCAAGGGCCAGTCATCGCCGCGACTGACTATATGCGTTTGGTGGCAGATCAGGTGCGCGCTTTTGTGCCGCATCCCTACCGGGTGCTCGGCACCGATGGGTTTGGGCGTAGCGATACCCGTGCCTGCCTGCGCCATTTCTTTGAGGTCGATGCCCGCTTCATCGTTTTGGCGGCGCTGAGCTCGCTGGCGGCCGCGGGCAAGCTGAAAGCCGCACGCTTGTCAGAGGCATTTCGTGATTACGAGATCGATCCGGAAAAAGCCAATCCGATGATCAGCTGATATCGGTCATGTCTGTCATTACCGTTCCTATCCCAGACCTCGGCACTGCCGACGAGGTGGAGTTGATCGAAATCTGTGTCACTGTCGGCGATGAGGTCGAGCTCGAACAGTCCTTGGTCGTGTTGGAGTCGGATAAGGCGTCGATGGAGATCCCTTCGCCCGCGGCTGGTCGGGTGTGTGCCGTGCATCTTAAGGATGGTGCGCAGGTGAGCTCGGGCATGGCGCTGGTCGACTTGGAAGTGGCGCAGCAGCCAGTCGATCAGAGCGAGGAGCTGGCCACCCCGGCGGTGGGGAGTCCGCCGCCAAGCGATGCAGAGCCGTCGGTCGATGGGCCGCCACCTGCAGCTCCGGCCACTTCCGGTCGGCAGGATGTGGATGGGCAGAGCGAAACACAGTCAGCAGCTGCCACCGCACCATCGCGCCGCCTCAGTCCGGTGCCGTCCCGCTCCACTGAGTCTGCTCAAGTGACAGCTGCCTCGGTCTATGCTGGCCCGGCGGTGCGCCGCATGGCGCGCGAATTGGACGTGCCGCTGGAGCGTGTGCAGGGCAGTGGCCCCTACGGTCGCATCGTGAAGGAAGATCTGCAGGCCTATGTGCGCGAGGTGCTACGCGGTGGCGGTGCGCCGAAGCTGCCCGAGGTTGATTTCGCCGCGTTCGGCGAAGTCGAATTGCGACCGATGAGCCGGATCCACCGCGCCACTGCCCGCAACATGGCCGCCAGCTGGGCACATGTGCCTCATGTCACGCAGTTCGACGCAGCCGATATCACCGAGATCGAAGCCTTGCGCAAGCGGCTCAAGCCAGAGATGGAGCGCCGCGGGGTGCGCCTGACACCAGTGGCTTTCCTGTTGCGCGCTTTGGCCCGCGCTCTGTCGGCGCATGCCATCGTCAACGCTTCTCTGCATGCGGATGGACGCCATCTGGTCTACAAGCAGTACATCCACATCGGCATCGCCGTCGACACTCCTGCCGGGTTGGTGGTGCCGGTGTTGCGCGATGCCGATCACAAGGATCTGTGGTCTTTGGGGCAGGAGCTGGCGACATTGGCAGCCGATGCTCGCGAGGGGCGTTTGAAACTCGACGCGATGCAGGGTGGCAGCTTCACGCTCTCCAGTCTCGGCCCCCTTGGCGGCCACGGCTTCACGCCTATTATCAATGTGCCACAGACAGCGATCTTGGGTGTGGGGCGGTTGGCGACGCAGCCGGTTTACACGGTAGAGGGCGAGTTGCAAGCGCGTCAGCGATTGCCGCTGAGCCTGTCTTACGATCACCGGGTGATCAACGGTGCCGATGCTGGGCGTTTTTTCAGTGAGCTGGTCGAGGATTTAGCACAGCCGCCGCTTTTCACCGATAATGGCGAGGAGCGCCAGCCGCCTCCCGCCTTTAAGACAGGCGCATCGTCATGATGGTCATCGAACCCAAAGTGCGCGGTTTTGTTTGCGTTACGGCACACCCAGTCGGTTGCGCCGCTGCCCTGCAGCGCCAAATTGATGTCGTGCGTAGCCGCGGCGAGCTCCGCGGCGGTCCATCGCGGGTGCTGGTCATCGGAGCCTCGACCGGCTATGGTTTGGCTTCGCGTGTCAGCGCAGCTTTCGGTGGCGGTGCCGCCACTCTCGGTGTCTTCTTGGAGCGTCCCGGTGCACCGGGACGCTCCGGCTCTGCTGGCTGGTACCACAGCGCGGCTTTCCATCGGGCTGCAGCGGCAGCGGGGCACCATGCCCTCAGCCTTAACGGTGACGCTTTCTCCGACGAGTTGAAGGATCGGGTAGTGGGCTTGTTGCGCGAGGATGCCGCGCTGGCACCGCTGGATCTGGTGGTCTACAGCCTTGCCTCGCCGCGCCGTAAGCACCCGGACACCGGCGTGGTCCACAAGTCAGCGCTCAAGCCGATTGCCGAGGCGGTTGAGTCGCGCAGCGTCAATACCGATAGTGGCGAGGTGGTGACGATGCGCATCGAGCCCGCTGCGGAGGCCGAGATCACCGACACGGTGGCGGTGATGGGCGGAGATGACTGGCAGCGTTGGATCGAGTGTTTGTCGACGGAGGGCTTGCTGGCGCAACACGCCCGCACGGTGGCCTATACCTATATCGGCGACCGGCTGACTTGGCCGCTTTACGGACATGCCACCATCGGTGTGGCCAAGCAGGATTTGGATCGGGTCTGCAGTCTGTTGACCCAGCGTTTGGCACCTGCTGGCGAGGCGCGCGTCGCCGTGTTGAAGGCGGTGGTCACCCAAGCCAGTTCGGCGATTCCGATCATGCCGTTGTACTTGTCGCTGTTGTTCAAGGTGATGAAAGAGCGCGGCAGCCACGAGGGTTGCATCGAGCAGATCAATGGTCTGTTGCGCCAGTGGTACGGGCAGGAGCCAGAATGCGTCGACAGTGAGGGTCGCCTGCGCCGAGATGGCATCGAATTACTGCCCGAGGTGCAGCGGGAGGTGGAGCGCCTGTGGCCTTTGGTGAGCACCGAGAATTTGGCAGAGCTAGCTGATTTTGCTGGTTATCAGCAAGAATTCCTTAGCTTGTTCGGCTTTGCCCAGCCAGGGGTGGATTACCGTGCCGCAGTGGATCCGGTGGTGGCGATTCCCGGTTTGATCGAGCTGTAGCTGTGGTTGGCTAGGCGCTTGCGCGACGCAGTGATGATGGCATGAGCGGTTCGACTACGACAGCTGCGACACCGTCGGCCGAGGTGATTCCTGGCCAAGCGGTCGCGCTGATGCCCGGAGTGTGTCGCGTGACGGCTCCCAATGGCGGGCCGCTGACCGGCCCCGGCACGAACAGCTATCTGCTCGGGGAGGACGCCGATGTGGTATTGGATCCGGGCCCTGCCTTGCCGAGCCATATCGACGCCATCCTCGCGGCGGCAGGCGGCCGCCTGAGCCACATCGTCGTCACCCATACGCATCCGGATCATTCGCCAGCGGCGGCACCGTTGCGCGAGGCCACTGGTGCGGAGTGTATCGGTGTCCGGCTGGAGCCCAACGACGGTTTCCAAGACGAAAGTTTTGTGCCGCAGCGCAGGCCGTCGCACGGCGAATTGCTGCAATTGCCGGGTTGTGCGTTGCGCGCCCTGCACACGCCGGGGCATGTCGCCAACCATTTCTGCTATCTGTTGGAGCGGGAGAAGTTATTATTCACTGGTGACCATATCATGAATGGCTCCACTGTGGTCATCATCCCACCGCACGGCGATATGAGCGATTATTTGGCTTCGTTGCGCCTGCTCAAGGACTATTCGCTGAGCTGGCTGGGGCCGGGCCACGGTGCCCTGATCGATCATCCCAGCGAGGCGGTAGATTGGCTGATCAATCACCGCATGGGTCGCGAGCGCAAAGTGGTGACAGCGCTGGAGCGAGCCAGTGACGATTTGGACGCTTTGCTGTTGCGGGTCTACGATGATGTCGACCCCAGCTTGCACTTCATGGCCAAGCAATCCCTGCATGCTCACCTGATCAAACTACGTCATGATGGGCGTGTCGATGGGGCTGAGGACACAGTGTGGCAGCTACTGAACTAGCATGCGTGGCGGCCTGCGTCACCAGCTGTAGCACTGCTTTGTGGGGCGTGCTCAGCGCCTCGGCCGCGCCGTCGCACCCCCGATCTCCTCGCATCTTCTAGCAGGCGCGCCATGCCTCATCCAGCGCCCCATCACATTTTCAAGCTGATCATCTACATTGCGGTGCTCAGCTATATAGGCATCGGCTTGTTACTGTATTTGAATCAGCGCCGGATTCTGTATTTCCCGAACCCGGTGATCCCCGATACGGTATTGAATTCAATCACCCTGCCGGTAGAGGATGCCGTGCTGTTCGTCCATGTTGTGCGGCCGGGTCGCCAGCGCGCCTTGATCTATTTTGGCGGCAATGCCAGCGCGGCACAGGACAGTCGCGACTTTTTCCACACCGAATTTCCAGACTACACCAGCTACTTGCCAGATTACCGCGGCTACGGCGGCAGCACGGGTCGGCCGACACAGGCGGCATTGCTCGCCGATGCTTGTACTGTCTTCGACGAGGTCAGTCGTCGCCACGCCCATGTCGATGTGATCGGACTCAGCCTCGGCAGCGGTATCGCCGCCTTTGTGGCCGCCGAGCGCCCGGTGGGACAATTGGCCTTGGTCACGCCCTACGACAGCATCCGGAGTGTGGCGCAACAGCGCTTCCCGCTCTACCCGATGTCGCTTTTACTCAAAGATCAGTACGATACACTGTCTTTGGTGCCGCGTATCCGCGCTCCGACTTTAATTGTCATCGCCGATCGCGATGAGATGATCCCGCGACCGCATTCGGATGCCTTGGCACGTGCTTTCCCCTCCGAGCAGTTGCTGTTGCGGGTCTTCGAAGACATTGGCCACAACGAGCTATGGGAGCGGGACGATTACCGCGCACAGTTGCGGGAGTTTTTTAGCGGGGGGGAGACAGCTGGTGGAGTCGGTGGCGGCTCATAGATTCAAGACCCGAATCGTTGTGCCTTTGCCCGCATCTGGTTGGAAGCGCGGGCCGGTGACGATGACGGCGGTTTGACCCGTCTCGGCGATGCCCTCGGCGAGCAGTTGCCGGTGGATCTGCGCGAAAACACTGTCGTGGCTGGAGTGTTCCTCGGCGAGCATGGTGTTGGCACCCCACACCAGCGTCATGCGCCGCCGCACTTCGGGCCGGTTGGTCATGATGATTACCGGCAGGGGAGGGCGCTCGCGCGCCACCTGTAGTGCGGTGGTGCCCGACAGGCTGAACACCACCAGCACATCGGCATTGATATTCTCAGCCAAGGCGACCGCATTGCGCGCCACGGCTTCATAGCTGGAATCGGTGACCGCCATCGAGTGACGCAGGCGCACCTCGCCGCTCAGCGGGTGCCCTTCGGTGGCTTCGGCAATGTGGCGCATCATGGTCACCGCTGCCTCTGGATAGGCACCGACTGCTGTTTCGCCAGAGAGCATGACGGCATCCGCCTGATCGAATACGGCGGTCGACACATCCGCTGTCTCAGCCCGCGTCGGCGATGGATGCTCGATCATCGAGGCTAACATCTGGGTGGCGATCACCACTGGTTTGCCAGCCGCGCGGCAGCGCCGGATGATGTCTCGCTGCACCATCGGCACTTGTTCCGGCGGCAATTCGACGCCTAGGTCTCCTCGCGCCACCATAATGCCGTCGGCGGCATCGATGATATCAGCCAGCGCCGCCAGCGCTGCCGGACGCTCAATCTTTGCCATCAGCGCTGCGCGCCCGTCGATTAATTCCCGCACCCGCCCACGCAAATCCTGCGCGCTCTGTACAAAAGACAGGGCGACCCAGTCCACCTCACCGAGTGACATGGCGTATTGCAAATCGGCTTCGTCTTTGGCGCTCAGCGGGGCGATGGGCAGTTGTATATTTGGGATATTGACTCCCTTGTGGGTGCCCAGTGGGCCACCGACGACCAGCTTGGTCTCCAGCATGTCGGTGCCAGACCGGCAGACCTCAAAACGCAGGGCTCCGTCGTCTACCAACAGCTGCTGTCCGCGCTCGATCGCCGCGTAGATCTCCGGGTAGGGTAGGCAACAGCGCTGGCTGTCGCCGCTGGCTGGGTCCATATCGAAGCGGAATGTGTCACCAGTGCTGAGCTCGGTGCCAGCAGCCACTTTGCCGATGCGCAGTTTGGGGCCTTGTAGGTCGATGAGGATGCCGAAAGGGCGACCCAATTCACGCTCCACTGCACGCACCTCTCGGATCAGGCGGGCGCAGAATTCATGGCTGCTGTGGCTGAAGTTCAGACGGAAAGCGGTCGCACCAGCTTCGGCCAGCAGGCGCACTGCCGCTCGGCTGGCGCTTGAGGGGCCCAAGGTAGCTAAGATGCGCGTGGCAGACATGGAGCCTTAGGTTCTTACAGAGGAGGGGTGGCCAGCGCGCATAGGATCGGGCCAGTCGATCCGAGATTGGTTGCGGGGGGAGGATTTGAACCTCCGACCTTCAGGTTATGAGCCTGACGAGCTACCAGACTGCTCTACCCCGCGCCAGCCATGTGTGGGCATACTAGCACAGGGCGGTTTGCGATTTCGTTGCCACACACTCAATCGCCGCGGCAGGGCGGCGATTCTGGGCTCGCCGCCGCGCCGCCTTGATCGGCCCACTCCTCGGGGCTGTGCAGCTGCAGGGACAGCGCGTGCAGGCCACTTCGCAGCTCGCCAGCAAGCAGTTGGTAGAGATGGCGGTGGCGTGCCACCATCGGCGTGCTGCTGAAGGTTTTGCTCACCGCCACGACGCGGAAATGGCTCTCGCGCCCGGGCGGGCCACGGTGGCTGTCGCTCTCGTTGACCACTTCCAGATGCGCCGGTGCCAGCAGCTCGCGCAGGGTGCTTTCGATGCGTTGTTGTCTGCTGTCCATCTGCCGAGCCTGAGCTGGATCGCCCGCACGCCGCTTGATTATGACACAAGCCGCCATTCCTAGTTGATTGTGCTTTTGCAATGGCTTCGCTGTGCTATCCTTGTGTGGCGATTGATTTGAGAGTAGTATTCTTGCCAGTCTTTTCCCTATTACCGCTGTTGTTACTATTGGCCGCGCCTCTCCCGGCGGAGGGGGCAGTGCCGCGTCCCAATGTCATCATCTTTTTGGCCGATGATTTGGGCTGGGCTGATGCCAGCTACCGCGGTAGCCAGATCGACACCCCGGGCATCGATCGCTTGGCCAAAGAGGGGACCGATCTGCGCCGCTTCTATACCACGCCAATCTGTTCGCCTACCCGTGCCGCATTGATGACCGGTCGCGACCCGGTGCGTCTCGGTGTCGTCTACGGTGTCATCATGCCTTGGCACAACCACGGCATCCATACGGACGAGCACTTCATGCCGCAGAGCTTCCGCGCTGCCGGTTATCAGACCGCCATTGTCGGCAAGTGGCACTTGGGGCACTCGCAGCAGGTCTTCCATCCCAACAATCGCGGTTTCGATGATTTCTACGGCCATCTGCACACTGAGGTCGGTTATTTTCCGCCCTTTGCCAACCAAGGGGGCATCGATTTTCAGCGCAATGGCATCACCATCAAGGATGACGGCTACGAGACCTTCCTGTTGGCGGCCGAGGCGCAGCGCTGGATTCGCGAGCGCGACAAGAAGAAGCCTTTCTTCCTCTATATGCCTTTTATCGCGCCGCACTCACCGCTGGAAGCCCCCGATGACTTGGTCGAGAAATATCGGGATATGAAGGTTAAACGCCATTCTTCGCGCAGCTCCGCAGACCGCATCAACCGTTTGGGCTTACTCTCCTTCGCCTCCACTCAACGGTCGATGTATGCGGCGGTGGTCGATGCGATGGATCAGGCGATCTCTCGAGTGCTGGGCACGCTGGATGAGGAGGGCATCGCCGACGACACCATCGTGTTGTTCTTGAGCGATAACGGCGGCGAGGTGGTGTGGAGCACCAGTGGCGGCGAGAACTTCCCGTTGCGCGGGGGCAAGGGTAACACCTATGAGGGGGGCATCCGCGTCATGGCCGTGTTGCGTTGGCCGGGTCACGTACCGGCTGGCGCGCAGTGGGATTCGATGATGACTGTGATGGATGTGATGCCGACGCTGGCGGCAGCTGCTCAGGTGCCGTTGCGCAACAAGCGCAAGCTGGACGGGCGCAATTTGTGGCCAGCGATTCAAACATCTGAGGCGGTGGCGCACGAAGGGCGCTTTATCGTCGGCTCCGAGACGCCGATTCATGGCTCCATCGAGCTGGCGGCGATCGAGGAGCGTTGGAAGTTGGTGCAGCATGTGCGCGAGGGATTGAACCATATCACGGTCGTCAACGAGCTCTTCGACATGCACGCCGATCCCAATGAAGCGACAGATTTGGCGGCTGAACACCCCGCTGTCGTACAGCGTTTGGAGCGTGAGATCTACCAGTGGCGCAGCCGCTATCCGATCAGCGGCACCCGTACCGAGTTGATGCCGCCGCCGGGTTGGCGTGCGCCGCGCGATTGGAGTCACAGCATACGGCAGCTGGACGAGCTGCAGGCGCAGCCAGCACTCGGCTTGGCACCGCCCCGTGCGCTGAACTCGCTGGATATCGCGCATGGTGCGCGCGGGCGATTGATCTACGACTGCGACTTGCAAAGCGGCCACCTGTGTCGTCCAGATCCGGACTGATGATTGCAATGGCGGCGATGAGGATGTTCCCGGAACGGTGGCCGGGGTTGCGGCTTGCATCGTCTCTGTTCGCATCCTTGTGCCTGCTATTTGTGCCAGTGGCGCTGGTGGAGGCCAAGCAACCCAATGTCCTGCTCATCGTCGCCGACGATTTGGGCTGGGCCGATGCCAGCTTCCGCGGCAGCGACATCGACACGCCCGCACTAGACCGTCTGGCCAAGGAAGGCGTAGAACTGCGGCGCTTCTACACCACCCCGCTCTGCTCGCCGTCCCTTGCTTCACTGCTGACTGGCCGCGATTCGGCGGTGCTGGGTTTTGCCTACACAGCGTTGTTGCCTTGGCACAATCACGGTCTCCACACCGATGAGCATCTCATGCCCGAGAGCTTCCGAGCTGCTGGCTATCAGACAGCCATCATTGGCAAGTGGCATTTGGGACACTCGCAGCAGATTTTCCACCCCAACGCACGCGGCTTCGATCATTTTTATGGTCACCTACACACCGAGGTCGGCTACTTCCCGCCATTTTCCAATCAAGGTGGCATCGATTTTCAGCGCAACGGTGTCACTATCACCGATGAGGGCTACGAGACTTATCTGTTGTCGACCGAGGCGCGGCGTTGGCTTCGCCGCCGCGACAAGAAGAAGCCCTTCTTCCTTTACCTGCCTTTTCTCGCGCCGCATTCTCCGCTGGAGGCACCGGCGGATTTGCTGGACAAGTACCGCGATCTGCCCGATCGGCGCGGCCTGTCGCGTAGCCAGTCTGATCGCATCAACCAGTTTGGAACCTTGCGCGGTGCCCGGAGCAAGCGGCCCACCTATGCGGCTGTGGTGGAGGCGCTGGATCGGGCCATCGGGCAGGTATTATTTGCCTTGGATGCTGAGGGTGTTGCCAATGACACCATCGTGTTGTTCATGAGCGACAACGGTGGCGAAGTAGTGCGTGCCGCCAGCGGTGGCGACAACAGTCCGTTGCGCGGCGGCAAGGGCGATGCCTACGAGGGTGGCATCCGCGTCATGGCAATGTTGAGCTGGCCGGGTCAGCTAGCCCCCGGCACGCAGTGGAATTCGATGATGACGATGATGGATGTGTTCCCGACCTTGGCATCGGCAGCCAGTGTGCCCACGCTCAATAAGAAGGACTTGGATGGGCGCGATCTGTGGGCGGCGATCCGCGATGGCGAGACAGTGCCTTATCCAGATCTCTTCATCGTTGGTGCCGAGACTCCGATCTACGGCTCGCTGTCACTGGCGGCGATCGGCGATCGCTGGAAGCTGGTGCAGTCTGTCGAGCACGAGCTGACCAGCATCAACATCCTCAACGAATTGTTTGACCTGCGCAATGATCCCAGTGAGTACAACAACTTGGCCAGACGGCAACCCAATATAGCGCAGACCATGGCGGAGGCGATTCGGTACTGGCGTAGCCGCCATCCGATCAGTAGTGCGCGCATCCAGATCATGGCACCGCCGGGCTGGCATGCGCCGCTCGACTGGGCTGACTATCCACAGCCGCTGGCAGCCTTGCAGGACTCACCAGCCCCGGGTATGCCGCCGCCCCGAGCCATGCGCCTGCTCGATTATCTGCACGGCGAGCGCGGGCGGTTGATCTACGACTGCGATCCTTGGTTGTTGACTGGGGGCTTGTGCCGTCCCTGAGCTAGACGCGAGCTGTCGCGTTGATTGATAGCGAGTGCGCGCGTCGGCTCGGCCCCCGCACTTCTTGCTTGCCCACAGTGGCTGTGCCAGCACTCATTGCCGCGCCAAATATTGCTGCCCCCGCAGCGTCAGCCGGTAGCGTTGTCGCTTGCTGCGCGGTTGGTCTGGGATGCTGAACTCCAGTAGCTCCAGCCCGCGTAATTTGAGTAGCCCACGCTTGAAGTTGCCTGTGCGCTGGGCGTAACCGGCGACCACCAGCAACTCCCTCCCGGTCGCGGGGCCCGCTACGCAGTAGCGCAACACGCGCCGCTGCCAGTCCCCGAGCTTGCGCCCGCCTCGCTCGGCACAGCCCAGTTTTGGTGTTGCTGCTTGTATCCTTCCTGTCGGTGGGTTGCGTGTGGTGGGTTCCCGTACCTCAGAGCACTGGCGCTGATTCCACCAGCGGGGGTGATGAGCCGTCGCTGGGATGGCTGCTGCCCTGCGCCCGGTCGTTTGCCACTGTTGCCAGATGGTGGCGATTCCCTTGTAGATGGCATATCCTGCTCTGTGGCAATGTGCGCTGAGCTTCACTGTCTCGACTCGTTGTACTGCGTTGTTTATCAGTGCCTACATTGGCCTTGCACCAGCGCTGGGTCAAGCGCTAAATCAGTTGCTGATGTCGGTGATTTGATTCATTGGGTAGCGCTGGTCGGCCAGCGTCCGTTCCGCTACGGTGATGCTCTCCGGAGGAGTCGTGTGATGGCTATTTGTTACAATTTGACATCAGCACTCAGTGTCTGGTGCCGTTGCGCAGTGCCGCTTTGGGGCGCTCAGTTCATCAATGATCAGCTGTATCAATATTTTTCCGCTGTTGCTGTTCACGGTGCTGGTGCCGCCCTTGCTGTTTGCCGCCACCTATCTGATCTCAGTGCTGCACGGCCATGTTCCTTGGTGCTTGCCGCTGATCCACGGCTGCACCGATATCACCCACACGGCCCTTTATCCGCCAGCCTCTTATCTATTCCGTTTTTTGCTGATGCCGACGGCGGCCTGCATGGCCTTGCTTTTCTACTGTCTGTGCCAGCGGCTCGAGCAGCTCGGCGGCAACCGCAAGCAGTTGCAGCGTATCGCTGCGCTGGGCATCACCGCCTGCGTGTTCCTGCTCGCCTCCACTGCGCTGATTCAAGGCGAGCAGCAGACGGCGTGGCATCTACACACCATCTGCGCCAATAGCTTCTTCGGCTTGATGGTGGTCGCCCAGTTCATGTACTGTCGTATCAATTGGGGGCTACGTCGGCACGATGAACTGCGTGCCGTCTATCTGCGCCTCGCCCTGCATATCGCGCAGATCGTGGTGTTGGCATCCTATCTCGGCACCAAGCTGTTGCTGCCCGAGTTGTACAACAAATCCTACCAGTGGTGGCTGACGCTCTCGATCATCGCGTGGTATGCGAGCTTCCTATTAGTGCGCCCAGATGCCCCGTCGATTATGCGATCAGGCCTGCAGACGGAGCAGCTGCGTGGAGTGGGGCGGCTATGAGTGACACGCCGCCGACCATTGCCGCCTTGCTTGAGCGGTCGGCGCAACGGCATGGCGCGCGGATTGCCATTGAGGACGGTGCGCAACAATTCAGCTACATCGCGCTGCGCGAGGCCGCTCACCGCGCTGCACGTGCCTGCATCGCCGCTGGCTTGGAGCCCGGCGAGTGCGCCGCCATTTGGGCACCGAACCGATGGCAGTGGATCATCGCCGCCCTCGGCGTGCAGTTGGCCAGCGGCCTGCTGGTGCCGCTCAATACCCGGCTCAAGGGTGCCGAGGCGGGCTGGATCCTGCGCCGCAGCAAGGCGCGGTTGCTGTTCACAGTCACCGACTTTCTCGACATCGACTACCTCGGCATGTTGCGTGATCAGGAGCTGCCGCAGCTGCGCGAGCGCATTCTGTTGAACGGCACGGCACCGGGATGCTCAGACTGGGAGCATTTCCTCGCCGACGGCGATGCCGCTGGCGTGGCTGCTGCCACTGAACTCGAGCATCGCCTCGTGCGTGCAAGCGGGGAGGATTTGCTGGATCTGATGTTCACTTCGGGCACCACTGGCAAGTCCAAGGGTGTGCTCAGCGCCCATGCTCAGAACCTGCGTGTCTATGATATTTGGAGCCGTACTGTGGGCCTGAGCGAGGAGGATAACTATCTGATCATCGCTCCTTTTTTCCACGCTTTCGGTTACAAAGCTGGCTGGCTGGCCTCGCTGATCCGGGGCTGTCGCATTCTGCCAGTGTTGCATTTTGACCCGGACGAGGTGTTGCACCGCATCGCCGCGCAGCGGGTGACGATGCTACCCGGCCCGCCGACCATCTATCAATCGCTGTTGGCGCATCCCCGGCGCACCGAGGTCGACTTGTCGAGCCTGCGCTTGGCTGTCACCGGCGCGGCGTCGGTGCCCGAGGAGCTGGTGCGACGTATCCGCGACGAGCTCGGCTTCTCCTCGGTGGTCACTGGCTATGGCCTGACGGAGAGCTGCGGCTGCGCCACCATCTGCGATGCCGACGACGACCCACAGACCATCGCCACCACTGCTGGCAAGGCCATACCGGGCGTCGAGCTGCGCTGTGTGGACGCGGCGGGAAACGATGTGCCGAGCGGCGAGCCGGGCGAACTGTTGGTGCGCGGCTTCAATGTCATGCGTGGCTATTTCGAGGATGACGAGGCGACAGCGGCGGCGATCGACGCCGAGGGTTGGCTCGCCACCGGCGATGTAGCGGTGATGGATCAGCGCGGCTACATCCGCATCACCGACCGCATCACGGATATGTTCATCTGCGGTGGCTTCAACTGCTATCCGGCCGAGATCGAAAATGCGCTGGGCGAGCGGCGCGACATTACCCACGCGGCGGTTATCGGCGTGCCAGACGAGCGCCTCGGCGAGGTCGCGCAGCTGTGGGTGGTGCCGACGCTAGGGGCAGAGATTGATGAGCGGGAGTTGATCGCGTGGTGTCGCGAGCGCCTCGCTAACTATAAAGTGCCGCGTTCGGTGCGGCTGTGCGAGGCTCTGCCGCTGAACGCCGCTGGCAAAGTGCTCAAGAACCAGTTGCGTGAGTGGTCCGCAGTCGCTGTCGACAGCGCAGACAGCTGATGGCTCACTTCCCCTCACTCATGTCGCTCAAGCAATGGCTCTACCTGGGGGTGCGACATCTGCAGTGGCGTTACTGGAGGGCCGGAGAGCAAAAAAACGTACTGGTCTATTGCGGTGCACACCGTGGGGATAGTTGTACCCAGCTGACTCATCGCTATAAAAAGAGTTACCTTTTTGAGGCAGATCCAGAACTGGCCTCCTCACTTGTCAGTTTATATTGCTTGTGCCCCAGCGTGCAGGTTTTGAATTACGCCCTTAGCGACCACGATGGCACCATAGATTTTCATATTAGTAATTGCGCCGGCGGGTCTTCGTCTATTGGCCAATTCACCGAAGATCTTATCAGACACAGACAAGATGCAGCTGAGCCGCTACTAGAGATGCTTCGAACAATCAGGGTGCCTTGCCTCAATTTAATCCATTTTGTGCAGCGCGAGAACATCGATGCCATAGATAGCTATATTAGCGATATCCAAGGCATGGATTTGACGGTGTTGCGCACCCTACAGCCGCTTATCGAGTCGCGTCGAATTGGCAGCATCTGTTGTGAGGTGACCAAAGACGAGTACGGTAATTGCTACGACTTGCCAGACAATAGCTTGAGCGCATTCAAACAATTGTTGGACACAAACTACCGCTTTGAGGGATCCGGGGAGTTCCGAGGTGGCAAATGGCAGCGCAGGGAAGTCCCTGATGGGTGGTGGGAGATGGATTGTCTATGGGTATTGCGCTGAGGGCAGTGGTGCGAGCTGCCACCGCTAGGGCACGAGATGGCGGCATCTTCGCACCCAGCATGCGTGTCGGTGTCGTGCTGTGTTGCGCAGTGACAGCGCTCGCCGCTTGCCACTCGCATCGGCCTTGGCGCGGGCATGGCTCGGTTCAGCACCCGTCCCATCATCAGCTGCGGGCAGTGCGGAGTTCGCCGCCACCGTGGCCGGTGGTGCGCGCCGCGACGGGAGTCGATCCCTATCTCGCCCAGCGGCGGCGTGTGGAGCGCCTGTTGCGCGATGACGAGCTGATCGGTTTCAAGGCGGGGTTGACTGCCCCCGGGGCTCCGGAGCGCTTCGCCCTGAGCGAGCCGGTATTCGGCGTGTTGTCTGGTCGCTCGCGGCTGCGCGCGGTAGCGGGGGGACACTTTATCGTGCCAGCGCAGCGCTATAGGCGGGCGATGATAGAGCTCGAGCTGGTGCTGATCTTGGGGCGCGATGTCGCGCAGCCATTCAAGACAGTGGCCGAATTCCGGGCCGCAGTCAGTGCTGTGGCACCAGCGGTGGAAGTGCCGGATCTCGGCTTTGAGTCCAGCGACTTTAGCGGTTATGACCTGATCGCCAGCAATGTGGCGTTGCGCCACTTCTTCATCGGTACGCCGTACAGCGTCGGCAGCTTGCAGCTCGATAGCCTGCGCGTCGTGCTGCGCCGCGACGGGCTCGAGTTGGCTGCTGGCACCGGCACTGCCACGATGGGTTCCCCATGGCATGCGGGGATGTGGCTGGCGAACCGCGTTTTGGCGGCAGGCTGGCCGCTGCGGCGCGGCCAGCTATTGCTGAGTGGCGCGCTCGGCCCGCTGGTCCCGGCCACGAGCGACGGCTTCTACACGGCGGATTTTGGTGCGTTGGGCCAGTTGCGTTTCCTGTTGCGCGATGCCGTGCCGAGAGCGGCGCAGCCGCGCCAGCGGTGGCGGCGGGGACGCAGAGGCGCACCGGATGGGGGACCCCGCGGTCGTGGTCGCCACCGTTTCGGTGCTTGACGGCACCGCGGCTGGCCTCGGTACTAAGATGGCTTCCACAAATCGCTTGATCGTAGTACTCAAATGGAAAAGTTAATCTACTTCTTATGGCGTAATCCCGCCGAGGCGCGCGACGATTTTGCCAAGCGTTTGCGCGAGGAGGCCGTGCCAGACCTGCTGGCGCTCGAGCTTCCCAAGCTGCAGTTGAATACCGTCGACGAGACCGTCCGCCCGGCCGATCCGATGCTGCAAATCCACACTAAGCCCCGTCCCTATGGGGTCATCTCGGTGTGGGTCAACGCCGCTCAGCAAGACAAGGGAGCGGTCGAGGAGGTGCTAGAAAAAGTGGTGTTGCGCATTGCTGGCTATCTGGTTACCGAATCGATGCCCATCGTCAATACCGAGCAGCCGAGCGCTGACGGTGAGCGTATGGCGGGCTTCGCCCAAGTGGTGATGCTGGGACGTCCGTCGCGCCTCGCCCACGAAGATTGGCTCGATGTCTGGCAGGGTTCGCACACCCAGGTGGCGATCGACACCCAATCGACTTTCCTCTATGTACAGAATGTGGTCGTGCGTCCCGTGACCTACGCGGCTCCGCACTACGATGCTATCGTCGAAGAGGGTTTCCCCGAGGCGGCGATGACCAGCTGGGAGGCCTTCTATGATGCCGCAGGCGACCCCGAGCGCTGCCAGCGCCATCAGGGGCAGATGATGGCAAGCTGCGAGCGTTTTATCGACTTTGACAAGATAGACGCCTTCTCCACCCGCCGCTATTGCTGGGGCTGAAGCGCGTCTCGCAGAGCGGGCTGCGCCGCTTGCATGCGTCGTGTGTCCACAGTCGATGCGGATGTGCTGAGCACGTTCTGAGTGTCGTAGCCCGGTCGGGCTACCGGCTATCTATCGCACTGTCGCGCAGTGCCGCTTGCATCCGGGGGCTGTTAGAAGGGAATATCGTCATCTTCTATGGCATCTGCGGCTGGTGGCGCACTGCTGCCACCGCCTTGCTGTGCCGCCGCCGGGGGCGCATCATAGCGACTGTCACCCGACCCCGCCGGGGGGGGTGCGCTGCCAGCATCTGCTTTGCGGTCGAGCATGGTCATCTGGTCGACGACGATTTCGGTGGAGTAGCGATCGACACCGTCCTTTTCCCATTTGCGGGTGCGCAGGCTACCCTCGATATAGATCTTGGAGCCGCTCCGCAGGTAATCGCGAGCCACTTCCGCCGTTCGCCCGAAGAACACCAGCGAGTGCCATTCGGTACGCTCTCGCCGCTCGCCGCTCTGGCGGTCTTTCCAGAATTCGTTGGTGGCGAGCCGTATATTGGTGACGGTGTCGCCGGATGGCAATGAACGCGCCTCGGGCTCGCGCCCGCAGTTGCCGATCAAGATGACGCGATTGACGCTGCCCTGTCCCGATGCCATGGTCGATACTCCTACTGCCTGTGCTGTTCGTATCAGCTCTGAAAGGGCATTGTAATCTCCCCCCAGCGCTCACTACAAACATCAAATCAGGTGCGCGCCATTGTCATTTTCCCAGCGCTGTCTGTCGGCGCCTTGGCGTTGCGCCACAGCCATGGCAGCCAGCAGCCGAGCAATACGGCTCCCAGTGCGAAGGGAGCCTCGGTACCGCCCCACTGGAGTGCGATACCGCCGAGCAGGCCGCCGCCGAAGGCTCCGAGGAATTGCGCACTGCTGAACAAGCCGAGTGCCGCGCCGCGCCGCGTCATCGGTGCCCGCTGGGTCATCATCGCTGGCAGCGTGGCTTCCAATAGGTTGAAGCCAACAAAGAACAGCAGTAGCCCCGGCAATGTTGCCGTCGGAGCGAGGGCCAACAGGCCGAGCGCCAGTGCGCTGCTCAGCATCGCCGCTGGCAGCAGGGCGGGGTGCGGGTGCCGTCGCCAGTACGCCAGCCACAGCATCGGCAAGGCCGAGAGCGGCAGCACGATAGCGTATAGCCGCCAGTGGGATGAGGGCGCATAGCCGAGCTGCTGCCACAGGATGCCGGGAATGGCGACGAAGGCTGCTGTCAGCGTGAGGTGGATCGAGCAGGCCACGCCGCACCACCCCAGCATCGATCTTCGCTCCCCCGCCGGGCTTTGCACAGCCCCTTGTCCATCCGGATCTGCTGGGGTGCTGTCCGGCGTCGGTGGGCTGCCCGGTAGCAGCGTCAGCACCAGCACGAAGCCGAGCAGCCCCAGCGCGGCGTTGGTGAAAAACACCGCTTGTAGACCGCCCAGCGGTAGCAACAGCGGTCCCAGTATCAGGGCGGCGAGGAAGCTGGCACCGATGGTGATGCCGATCACCGCCATGCCGGCCATGCGTTGGGGTGCTCGCAGCTGGTCGCCGAGACAGGCGAGCAGCACGCCAGCGATGGCTCCAGAGCCCTGCAAGAGGCGTCCTGCAGTGATGCCGATGATGGTCTGCGACAGCGCCGCGAGCACGCTGCCAGCGATGAACAGGCCGAGCCCTACTAGTAGCAATGCGCGTCGACCATAGCGATCTGACAGCCAGCCGAAGGGGTATTGCAGCAGGGCCTGGCTGAGCCCATAGGCACCTATTGCCAGTCCGACCGCCACCGGTGTGGCACCGGGAATGCGCCCTATGTACAGCGGTAGCACCGGCAGAATCATGAACAGCCCCAGCATGCGCATGCTGTAGAGTGCGGCCAGCACCGTCAGCGCACGGCGCTCCAAGGCTGTCATTTGTTGCGATGAGGAGGGCATCGGCTGCAATGGTCGAGAGGTGTCGAGTAGCACTCTATGCCTCTCTCCATGAGAAAGTGGCGGGCGCTATACTATCCGATGGCCTTGTCGCCGTCTGTTGTCAGCTGTTCCGAGCCTATTCCATTGAGCGATTTCATCCGTGTGCGCGGTGCCCGCACCCACAACCTGCGGCAGATCGATGTCGACCTGCCGCGCAACCAGCTGATCGTCGTCACGGGGCTGTCCGGTTCGGGTAAATCATCGCTGGTCTTCGACACGCTCTACGCCGAAGGGCAACGGCGTTATGTCGAGTCACTGTCAGCCTATGCGCGGCAGTTCCTGTCTCTGATGCAAAAGCCCGATGTGGATCACATTGAAGGGCTCTCGCCAGCGATTTCTATCGAGCAGAAATCCACCTCCCACAACCCGCGCTCCACCGTCGGCACCATCACCGAGATCCAAGACTATTTGCGGTTGCTGTTCGCCCGCACCGGTGAGCCGCGTTGCCCGCGCCACGGCGAGCGTTTGGCGGGGCGCAACATCAGCGAGATGGTCGACGCCATCTCGCAGCTCGATGCCGAGCGGCGCTGGATGCTGTTGGCACCGGTGGTGCGCGACCGCAAGGGTGAGCACCTGCATGTGCTCGAAGAGTTGCGACGCAGCGGCTTCGTGCGCACCCGCATCGACGGCATCCTAGTCGATTTGGATCAGGCTCCCGCCTTGGACAAGCGGCGCAAGCACAGCATCGAGGCGGTGGTCGATCGCTTCCGCATCCGCCCGGGCCAGCAATCGCGGCTCGCCGAATCTTTGGAGACCGCATTGCGGGTCGGCGAGGGCTTGGTGCAAGTCGCGCCGATGGACGGTGACGGCGAGACCCTGCGCCTGTCCTCCCTCTACGCCTGCCCGGAATGTGGCTACAGCATCCCGGAGATGGAGCCGCGATTTTTCTCCTTCAACAACCCGGCCGGTGCCTGCCGTGACTGTGACGGTCTCGGCGTCAGCCGCTTCTTCGACACCGAGCGGGTGGTGGAGCCCGAGGCCACTTTGACCGAGGGGGCGATTCGCGGTTGGGATCGCAACACCTTCTATTTCCAGATACTGCGCTCGCTGTCGGAACATTATGGCTTCCGCATGGACATCCCGTTCCGGCGTCTTTCCCGCCGTCACCAGCGTCTCATCCTCGACGGCAGTGGCGATGAGGTGGTGGAACTGCGCCATGTGGCGGAGAACGGACGGATCTTCCGCCGTCGCACGCGCTTTGAGGGGGTGCTGCCCAATTTGGAGCGGCGCTATCGCGAGACCGAATCCGAGCGCTTGCGCGAGGAGCTGTTGCGCTTTATCAGCACCCGACCCTGCCCCAGCTGTCAAGGCGGGCGATTGCGCGAAGAGGCGCGCCATGTCTTTATCGGCGATGCCAATCTGCCACAGCTGAGTGCCTTGCCAGTGGACGAGGCGCTGAGCCATTTCGAGCAGCTCCACCTCAGCGGACACCGCGGCGAGATCGCTGAGAAGATACTGCAAGAAATCCGCAGTCGCCTGCGTTTTTTAGCCGATGTCGGTCTGGGCTATTTGAGTTTGGAGCGCCGCGCCGAAAGCCTGTCCGGCGGTGAGGCGCAACGCATCCGGCTCGCCAGCCAGATCGGGGCCGGTTTGGTCGGGGTGCTCTATACGCTGGACGAGCCGTCGATCGGCCTGCATCCGCGCGACAACAGCCGCCTGTTGAGCACCTTGTTCCGCCTGCGGGATCTCGGCAACACGGTGGTGGTGGTCGAGCACGACGAAGAGGCGATTCGCAGTGCCGATTATTTGATCGACATCGGCCCAGGTGCTGGCGCGGACGGTGGGATGGTGGTCGGCAGCGGTTCGCTGGAGAACTTGGAGGCCAGTCCGGATTCGCTGACCGGGCGCTATCTGTCCGGTGCCGAGAGCATTCCGTTGCCAAAGCACCGCCGCCAGCGTGACGAGCAGCGGCAGCTGGTGGTTGAGGGTGCCACCGGTAACAATCTGTGTGCGGTTGATTTGACGCTGCCGCTGGGACTGTTTTGTTGCGTCACTGGCGTGTCCGGTTCGGGCAAGTCGACGCTGATCAATCAGACGCTGTACCCGGCGGTGGCCGCGCGTCTACTACGGGAATCTGTCGCCCCGCGTGCGATGCCTTTCAAGCGGGCGACGGGTCTCGACGCGCTGGACAAATGTGTGTCCATCGATCAAGGCCCCATCGGCCGTACGCCGCGCTCGAATCCGGCTACCTACACCGGACTGTTTACGCCAGTGCGCGAGTTATTTGCGGCCACTCGCGAGGCGCGTGCGCGCGGCTACAAGCCCGGGCGCTTCAGCTTCAATGTAGCTGGCGGGCGTTGCGAGACCTGCCATGGCGACGGCTTGATCAAGGTGGAGATGCACTTTTTGCCCGATATCTATGTCAGTTGCGAGACCTGCGGCGGCCAGCGCTACAACCGCGAGACGCTGGAAGTGCGCTACAAAGACCGCAACATTCACGAAGTGCTCGAGATGACGGTGGCCACGGCGCGCGAATTTTTCGATCCGGTGCCGATGCTGGCCCGCCGCCTGCAGACCTTGGTCGATGTCGGCCTGTCTTATATTCGCTTGGGCCAGTCGGCGACCACGCTGTCCGGCGGCGAGGCACAGCGTGTCAAACTCTCGCGCGAGTTGTCGCGGCGCGGCACGGGACGGACGCTGTATCTGCTGGACGAGCCAACCACCGGCTTGCATTTTCACGATGTGCGACAGTTGCTGTCGGTGCTGCATCGCCTGTGCGATCAGGGCAACACGGTGGTGGTGATAGAGCACAACCTCGATGTGATCAAAACCGCAGATTGGATTGTCGATTTGGGACCCGAGGGCGGCAAGGATGGCGGCCGGGTGGTGGCGATGGGTTCGCCGGAGGAGGTGGTGGCCTGTAAGGCTTCACACACTGGTGTTTTTCTGCGCCGAATGCTCAACCCGCGCCGCCGCGCCGCTCGTCGGCGCAAGTAGCGCAGCTGGCGGTCGCCTCGGCGCTGTCGACACAGAGCGCTAGCTGGATATGCTGATTGTCAAGCTGGTCGGGACACCCTAGCTTAGGTGCCACCAGCCAGCACCCGCCATCGTGTAGCGCCCTATAATCAGGCCACTCGCATCTGCGGGTGAGCCGGGCACCGATCAGGGTGCCGTCACAGACACCATTAGCGAGGATGCAATGAGCCAACAATACCTGTCGCGTGCGCGCGACCTTGCCGATCAAATCGACGCCAATGCCATCGCCGTCGGCGATGGTGCCATGTCCGACGACAGCGTGCGTCTGTTGCGCGATGCCGAACTCTTTGCAGTGATGGCACCGCGCGATGTCGGCGGTTTGGAACTGCCGCTGGTCGATATCCTCGACATCTTCGCCGAGGTGTCGCGTGCCGACCCTTCCTCCGGTTGGTGCTATATGGCCACTGCGGTTGCCACCGCCTTCTTCGGTGCCTACACCGACAAAGCCAACGCCGAGCGCATGTTCGCCAATGGTGTGCCGCTGGTGGCCGGCCAGTTCGCGCCCAATGGCATGGGGGTGCGCGAGGGCGATGCCTATCGCGTCAGCGGCGATTACCGCTTCGGCAGCGGCGTGCTGTTCTCAGAGTTCATCGGCCTCGGCATGGTGACCGACGATGCCGAGCCACAAATGCTCGGCAGCTGTGTGCCCAAGGCGCAGGTGGAGTTCCGCGACGGTTGGGATGTGATGGGCTTGCAGAGCACCGCCAGTGTGGATTACATCATCCGCGATGTCGAGGTGCCGGTCGGGGCCACTTTCGACATCATCGCGCCCGAGGTGCAGCGCGGCGGTGATGTCTATCGCCTCGGCATCATGCCGCTGACCGCCATCGGTCACTCCGGCTTCAGCCTCGGCGTGGCGCGGCGCGCGCTGGACGAGGCCTTGCGCTTGGCCGCTGGCGGGCGGCTGCGCATGGGGCACGCCACTAAGCTGGCTGACAGCGATCATTTCATCATCTCCATCACCCGCGCCGAGTCGCGTTACCGCGCTGTCCGCGCATGGCTGCGGGAGGCGGCGGCGAAGGCTGAGGACAGCGTACGCGACGACCGTCCGCTGGACAACACCGTGTGCAACGCGCTGCGCCAAGCGACGGTGTTCCTGTCCCACGAGGCCGCCGACATCGTGCGCGAGTGCTATTTGCACAGCGGCACCGAGGCGCTGCGGGAAGGGCCGCTGGCGCGCTGTTTCCGCGATGTGCACGCCAGCACCCAGCACTTCTTCGCTGGTCAGGCGGGGACGTTGGACATGGGGCGCGATCTGCTCGCCGCCGCCGAGGCCAGCCTGCCCGATGCCGATAGTGCATCGTGATCGGCGAGTTCACTGGCAAGACAGCCGTTGTCACCGGTGCCGCCAGCGGCATCGGCCGGGCGCTGGGGCGTCGGCTGGCCAGCGAGGGCATGCGCGTCGTCTTGGCCGATGTCGAAGCCGAGCCGCTGGCGGCGGTCGCAGCCGAGCTGCGCGAGTCCGGAGCCGAGTGTGCAGTGCAGACCACCGATGTCAGGGATTTGCAGTCTGTGCACGCCTTGGCGGCGGCGGCAAAGGAGGCCTTCGGTGCCGTGCACCTGCTCTGCAATAACGCCGGGGTGTTGACCGGTGGGCGCTTGTGGGAGTCACCGATAGAAGATTTTCACTGGCAGATGGATGTCAACTGTTGGGGCATGTTGCACGGAGTGCAGGCCTTTGTGCCGATGATGTTGGAGCAGGAGCGGGGAGGCGAGGGCGAGATGCACATTGTCAACACCTGCTCGATGGCCGCGCTGACGACCATGCCCGGCTCCGGTGGCTACTGCATCAGCAAGCATGCGGTGCTGTGCCTGAGCGAGGTCTTGTACAAGGAACTGGAGTCTGCGCCCAGTGCCATCGGTGTCTCGGCGCTATGTCCCGAATTGGTCGACACCCGCATCGCCGATCGCCAGCGCCACGCGACCGCACCCAGCGCCGAGGGTACAGGCGAGAACGCGGTGTATCGCGAGCTGATCCATCAGGCCACCGCCGATGGCACGGCGACCGGCTTAGACCCCGCGGTGATGGCCGATCGCATTGTGCGGGCAGTGCGCGAGAACCGCTTCTACATCCTCGCCGAGGACGGCTGGCGCGACTCCTGCAATGTGCGTCTGCGCGAGATCCTGGCCGCCGAGAACCCGAGCTTTCATATTCCAGAGGAAGTGGGGTAGGGGTATTATCATGGATCATCAACGGTCTTATGAAGTTTTAGAGGAACTACTGTCCGCGTTTTCTGCGGAATGCGTTGAACAGATCATTTCTCAAGAAAATTTCTCTGATGAAGATTGGCAGCCCTATGGTGGGCGACCCAAAAATTGGGATACCATCTCTAATCAGCAGACAAGCGCTGTCGGAGCATTAACGATGTAATTGGAAAATTGCCTCGTCTGGAGGCTGGTGCTGTTGATCCAACGGTTCTTAATCATCGCACCCGGCGATTGTCTGACCTTAATCTAAAACGTATATCCTGTGCTCCGCTTGGAGCTTCCAATCGTTATTTGCATAAAACGCAGTATGGGGATTGATCATTGCCTTGCCACCGCAGATTGAATAGCCGCATGGACAGCCGTGGGTATGGGGATACTTATACCCGTATGTCGAGAGCTTGCGTGTCTCCGACAATTACCACTAAATTTGTCACTATCACCAGTGGACGATTTGGGCACTATGATCCTAAACAGAATCGTGCCCTTTCTATTAAGGAGGGTGCTTTGTTGCAAAGTTTTCCGGAATCTTATGTTTTCACCCTGCGAATAACTTGCATTTTCTGGCGACATTGATTGGGAATGCTGTCCCACCTAAATTGGCATGTTTTTATGGCACCCATATAGCGAGTGTTATGCAGCACTCTATAGGGCACTCTTGAGCAGTGGCTGGCCACAGGAAAAACCAAGCACGATACGCCCTCCCTAATTGCCGTCGCCACACACTATTGTTAGAATGATCTAGCGTATTTTTCCAAATATCCCCGGCACATGAGCGACCACCTCCATGCGGCACGTGCGTTCGCAACAAAAATAAAATTTTCTGGCGATGAGCTCAGGAGCCAGCCGACTGGCGAACGCCCCCATGACGATTTCGTCAGGAGCCAGTATTTTCAAGACCACTTGCAACTGTCTGCGGAGTTGACGCCGGGGTTGTTCGCTTGTCTCAATGAGGTCTATGCCAAGTTGGCGATTCCCGCCGATCAGGTGGCGGCCTTTGTCTATCCATCTCCCGCCATCAAGGTGGACTGCTTTAACGGTGATGTGACGGCATGCATCTTGCGGATTTCTTCTGCCATGATCAAGTTGCTCAGTGAGCAGGAATTGAAATTTGTCGTCGGCCAAGAGTTGGGGCACTGGTTGCTGGGCTCTGAGGATCTGAGCGCCGAGGCGTATCGGGAGAGCATGGGGCTCTTCACACGCTGGTGGGCGCGGGAAATCTCTGTGGATCGCCTAGGGCTAATTGCCTGCGCTTCGTTCGATGCCGCGATCAAGGCGATTGTGAAAACAGTCTCAGGGTTGTCTGAGCCCTATTTGCGGTTTGATACGGCCGCCTTTGTCGCCCAATTCGAACTGGCATCGGTCGCTGTTGCCCCGGCAAGCGCTGGCGACAGTCACTCCTCTATTCCGGTGCGCTGTCGTGCACTTTTGTGGTTTGATGCTGTCGTGCAAGCGGCACCGAATTTCCCCGGGGAACGGATGTCGCCACTCGATGAGCGGGTGCAGGCGGATTTGACGCTCTATCTTGAGGACTTCGCCAAGCAACGCATCGCTCAGGCAAAACACGACTTCGCCATGTGGCGATTGGCCTACGAGGTCGTTGAGGATGGCGTTTTCGATAAACGCGAACAGGCAAGCGTCGCAGAGGAATATGGCCACGACACCATTGAGCGGATCAAAAGCGTCATCGACAATGTCCCGGTCGCGGAGGCCAAAGCCATGATTTACAGCCATATCAAAATAGCGCAGGAAGAGTTGGCCAATCTGATTCCAGAGCACGCCGAGGCTGCGCTGCAGGAGATTGAAGACCGCATTCGGAAGATTTTCTAAGGGCGCTGGCCTCAGCCGCCTGCACGGCGATTTATCGCCCGATGTCGGCCCCGACCGCAGCTGGGCGGCCAAAGAGGGCTAGCCGCCCCACCGTCCCCCCAACACCCGTTCTCCCGCCGCGCCGGTGGCCGCCGGGGCGTTGCCCGCTCGCCCCAGCAGTGTTTGGCGGGCCAGCCAGGCGAAGCCCACCGCCTCGACCCACTCAGGCTCTAGACCCAGCTCCGATGTGTCGCGCACTGGATGTCCCTGTGCCTGCACGGCGATGCGCTCCACCAAATAGGTGTTGTGTGCGCCGCCACCGCACAGGTGGATCGGCACGCCTGTGGCCTGTGGCACTTTGGCCACCCCCCGCGCCACCGCTGCCGCTGTCAATTCGCATAGCGTCGCCTGGACATCCTGGGGCTGGGCGTTGGGTGCGGCGCGCAGTATGCCCAGCTGGAGCCAACTGGGATTGAATTCCTCGCGCCCGGTGCTGGCTGGCCACGGGCGTTGGAAGAAGGGGTATTCCAGCAGGCGCTGCAGTAGCCATGGCTCCACCTTGCCACCGCGCGCCCACTCCCCGTCGCGGTCGAAAGGCTGCCCGGTGTAGCGCTCGCACCAATGATCCATCAGTAGGTTGCCGGGGCCGAGATCGCCGCCGAGTACCGTGCCGTCGGCGCACAGCGCGCTGAGATTGGAGATGCCGCCGAGATTGACGATCAAGCGTATCTCGCCGGGGGCGGCGAAGGCGGCGGCGTGGAATGCTGGCACCAGCGGTGCCCCTTGGCCGCCAGCGGCGATGTCGCGGCGTCGGAAATCGGCCACCACCTCAACGCCGCACAGTTCGGCCACAGTGTTGGGGTCGCCGATCTGCAGGGTGAAGCTGTCCTCGCCGTCGGGGTGGTGGCGCACAGTCTGGCCATGGCAGCCGATGGCCGTCACTTCGGCGGGTGCGACGCCAGCCTTGTCGAGCACTGCTTGCACAGCTGCGGCAAAGGCGCGACCCAGTTTGCGGTCGGCGCGACCGAGGCGGTTGATCTCGTCTTCACCGGGGCTGCAAAGCGCCAGCAGTTCGCCGCGCAGCGACGCGGGCAGCGTTTGGCAGATCGTCGTGCGCAAGCTGAAGGGACGGCCATCCGCGTCGTCGCCGAACTCCACCAGCGCGGCATCAATGCCGTCCATGCTGGTGCCGGACATCAGTCCGAGATACAGGTTCTGCGGCATGGCCTCGTATTGCGTAGCATCGGTGGGCATTGTAGCCCCGCCACCGAGGCCATCGCCGTCGGACGTGCTCCACTTTAGCTAGAATATGTGATATCGCCGCTGTCGATGGGTCGTATCCGGCACAGGAATATGTCCCTGTTGGAAGAATGGTACCAGCGCGGGCTGGTCGCGCAGATCGCTGGTGACGAGGTGCGCTTGGCAGCCCACTTGGCCGCGACCTCACGCACGCTCTACTGTGGCTTTGACCCGACCGCCGACAGCCTGCATGTCGGTAGCCTGATGCCGCTGATCGCACTGCGTCGGCTGCGGGTCGCCGGTCACACGGTGATTGCGTTGATCGGCGATGCCACCGCTCAGGTGGGCGATCCCAGCTTCAAGGAGGAGGAGCGCACGCTGGCCGACCCGGAGCGGGTTGCCCACAGCGCCGATCGGCTCGAGGTGCAGCTGCGTGCTGTACTCGATGCGCCAGCGGCGGATGGTGCGCCGCTACCCGGCACGCTGCTCATCGAGCGCAACCTCTCCTGGTACGGTGAGCGGCAGCTGTTGGATTTCCTGCGTGATCCGGGCAAACACAGCTCAGTCAACACCATGTTGCGTCGCGAGTCGGTGCGCCGCCGCTTGGAGCGCGAGGATGCTGGCATTTCATTCGCCGAGTTCAGCTACGCGCTGTTGCAAGCCGAGGACTTCGATGAGCTGCGTCGCCGCCATGCTTGCACCGCACAGCTGGGTGGTAGCGACCAGTGGGGCAATATCACCGCTGGCATCGAGCTGGCTCGGCGCCGTGACGGTGCCGAGTTATTCGGTCTGACCATGCCGCTCGTGACGCGTGCTGATGGTGGCAAGTTTGGCAAGACGGAGGCGGGCGCGGTGTGGCTCGACTCTGGGTTGACATCACCCTATGCCTTCTACCAGTTCTGGCGCAATGTGCCCGATGCCGATGTCCATCAATACCGTCGCTATTTCAGTGCCGCGCCGTTGGCGCAGCTGCAGCGTGACGAGCAGCTCGATGCCGATGCCGATGGCCAGCTGCAGGCACCGCGCTATTTGGCCGAGGAATTGACGCAGCTGGTGCACGGGGCAGCGGGGCTGGCGGCGGTGCAGCGTATTAGCGAGGCGCTGTTCGGGACGGCAATCGAGACGCTAGAAGAGGGGGATTTGGCGCAGCTGGCACAGGATGGCCTGCCGTGCACGCGCCTCGGGGCGGTGGAGTTGCCGTTGCTGGAGGCGCTGGTGCTGGGCGGCTTGGCACGCACGCCGCGCGGTGCTGTGACCATCGGTCAAGCACGGAAATTCGTGCGCGAGGGAGCGATCAGCGTCAATGGCTGTCAGCAGCGCGATGTGGATACCGTGTTGCGGGCGGCAGATGGCCTCTATGGCCGCTATCACCTGTTGCGCCGCGGCAAGAAGCACTATCACCTGTTGTGCTGGGAGGCGGTCTGAGTGGACTGGTCTGCCGCCTGCTGCAATTCGGCGTATTCCCTGCTGGCTACCGGTCTCGCCAGCATGCGCCGCTACTTGCCGTAGCTGGCTGTTATGGCTAGAATGACTAAGATGGATAGGTTGTATCTGCAGGGTGTGGAAAGCTGGCGAAATGTCAGTTGCGCAAGCTCTAAGTCGCGGCTTGAGCAGATGCGCCTAGCTGCCATGCGTCCTCTGCGCGCTTCGTTGTTGTTGGCGAGCCTCGCCCTGATCAGTGCCTGCGGCGGCAGCGACAATAACGCCTCGTCCCAGCTATCGGTCAACGCCGGGGCAGCTCAAACGGCCAATGTCGGCGGCGATGTGATGTTGAATGGCAGCGGTACCAGTCCCAGTGGCACACTGAGCTATCAGTGGACGCAGCTGGGTACCCCTGTGGTCAGCCTGAGCAATGCCAACCAAGCGACGGCATTGTTTTATGCCGATCCCTCCCTGCTCGGAGTTTCGGGCTGTCCACGGCAATTGGTCTTTCGACTGACAGTGAATAATGGCACGACTAGTCTCTTTGCCGACACCACGGTCACTCTTTCCCCCTCTGATCCCAATGCCCCCTGCCAGCCCGATACATTGTCTGTCTCGGGGCAGTTCAGCTACGATCGCATCCCCGCTTCTGCCTCGGGTGCTTTGAATTATGCGGGCATCATCAGCGCCCCCGTGCGCGGTGCCACAGTGGAACTGGTCGATGCCAGTGGCGTGGTGTTGGGTAGCGGGCAGACCAATAGCAGTGGCAGCTATTCTATTGGCGCAGCAGTTGTATCGTTGTCGGTACGGTCGGTGCAGTTGCGCGCTTTGGCGCAGCTGGTCAGCACACCTTCGTGGAATGTGGCGGTGCTTGACAATACCCAAAACAATGCCATGTACTCCCTTGTCAGCCCCATGACAGCTGTGGTGGTCACGACGGGCTCGGGTGCTGTGGCCTTGACGCTTGATCTGCACGCTGGCTCAGGCTGGGACGGCACTGCTTATACAGGGGTGCGTGCCGCTGCCCCCTTTGCCATTTTGGACACGCTATACGGCGGGATGCAGAGTCTTGTCACAGCCATTAGTGGCCTTGCGATCACACCGTTCACCGTGCGGTGGAGTGCCAGCAATAGTTCGGTATTTGGCGATGCCACGGCTGGCGAGGTGGGAGGCACCTATTACGTCGATAACCAAATCACGCTACTCGGCTCTCCGCTTGAGGATACAGATGAGTATGATGCCCCGGTCATTCTGCATGAGTTCGGGCACCATTTTGAAGGGACTGTGTCGCGTAGCGATAGTATCGGTGGGGAGCACGGCTCCAGCGACCGTTTGGATATGACCGTTGCTTTTGGCGAGGGTGTAGCCACCGCACTGAGTGCCATGATGTCCGGTGAGACTATCTACTTCGACAGCTCGATTCCCTCTAGTGGCTTCTCTTTCAGTGTTGAGACCATCAGTGGCGCTAACAGTGCGGTAGAAGGTTGGTTTAATGAGGATTCTGTGATCTATATCATCTACGATTTATTCGATGCCCAAGATGAAGTGGGTCTCGACACGGTGACACTCGGCTTGGCACCGCTCTACGATGTGCTGGTCAATGAGCACCGGACGGGTATCCCCTATAACTCCATCTTCACTTTCATCACTGCGCTCAAAGCCAAGCAGCCGTCTCAGGCGGCGGCCATCGACACTTTGGTGTCCGACCAGAATATCAATTCTGTTGCGATCGATGCCTATGGCAGCAACGAGACCAACAGCGCGGGCAGTACCGATGTGTTGCCGGTGTACACGGTATTGACTCCGAGCAGCTCGGGAACGACGACCACGGCCTGCATCAGCACGGCATTTGGCTCTTACAACAAACTGTCCAATCGCCGATTCTTCCGCATCGACACGGTTGCTGGTGCCACTTACAACATCCAGACTCAGCTGAGTAGCGGTGGCCCACTGCCTAGTGGAACGAGTTCTGTTCTACTGCTCAGCCAAACCGGCTCGTTCAACTGTACCCTGAGCTCTTTCGGGGGCGGGTCTTGTGGGCGGCTAAACAACGGCACTTTCAGTTTTGAAAGTTCGGCTGGCGGCACCCATGTGATGGAACTCTATGAATCGCCTGAGAGGGCGCAGGGGACTGGCAACACTTGTTACGCTGTCACTGCGTCGGGTCCTTGAGGCGGTGGTTGGAAGTCACTGAGGTGCATGAGATGAAAAACGCAGCGGTATTGGGATTGGCACTGTGCGTGGCGATGGCTGTCGGCTATGTGTCGGTGACGCGCGGGGGGGGGCGTTCGGTGCCTGCACCGCAGCCTAGCCATGCGACCGTTGCGACGGGCACGACGGGTGCCGAGCTGGTGATGCGTGCCCAGCTGGCACCTCGTGTCGGGCAACATCGCAAGATTGGTGCGCCGATCGAGTTGCGCTATCAGCTGCCATCCTCGCTCCGTGTCGGCGAGACGGCGATGGCGGTCTTGGAACTGCAGAGCCAACACACGGCGGGGCGCATGGAAGTGCGGGCGAATCTGCCTGAGGAGCTGTCCACTCCGGGCATCGCCAGCCAAGTCTTCTACTATTCGGCAGCGCAGCCCGTACACCGCTGGGAACTGCCAATCCATGCCAAGCGTGCGGGTAATCTGCATTTTGGTGTCGTCGCCCAGGAGTACGATGCCGCTGGCCGGGCGATGCTGGCGCGCGCTTTCGCCGTGCCGGTGGTGGTTGGGGACAAGGCGGCCAATCGCGCCGCTTTCAAGGCTCAGCAGGCTGCCTCCCCCTACCTGAGGCGCGACCCATCCGGTCGCCTGTTCGTGGAGTTTCCCTCATCGCCGCCGCCCCCCCGCTGATCGAGATCAATGGCCTGCGGCGGTGCCGTGGCACTTGATACGGCTCGCTCAGGCCGCGTTTCAATCTTCATCGACACGGCTGTCTGAACTGTATTTGGCGCAGTGCTGTCACAGCTGGCGATAGGGTGTCCTCATTTGCTGCTGCGCTGGCGGCATAGGCGATGAGTTCCGCCACAGCGGTCATTAGTTGGCGCAGCTCGCTGGCGGCCTACCGCGGCCCGCTGATGCCGCAGATCTTTCTGCTAGGCGCAATCAGCGGCTTTCCGTGGGTGCTGATCGGCTCTTTGTTGACACTGTGGTTGCAGGAGACCGGCTTCAGCCGCAGCCAGGTCGGCTTGTTCGGCGCGGTGTTCGCGGTCTACGCCATCAATCTACTGTGGGCACCGCTGGTCGATGCCGCGCCGCCGCCGCTATTGCGCCGCTACGGCCAGCGCCGTGGCTGGATCGCCCTGATGCAGCTGCTGATCTTCGCGCTGGTGCTGTGGCTGGCAACCTTGGATCCGGTAGGCAATCTGTGGCTGATGGCCATCGCCGCGCTGGGTATCGCCATCGCCAGTGCCACCCAAGATGTGGCGATTGATGCGCTGCGTATCGAGTTGGTGGGCGATGCCGAGCCGCAGCGTTTGGCCAGTGGCGCTGCGATGGCGGTGTCCGGTTGGTGGGGTGGCTACGGGCTGTTGGGGGGGCTGTTACTCGGTCTGGCGGGTCAGCTGGAGCAGCGTCTGGCAACGGGGGAACATTGGCTGTGGTGTTATTTGGCGGCAGCTGGGATCAGCGCGCTGCTGGCCTGTGCCATGCTGGCGGTGGTGCCGGAGCCAGCGCGGGATGACTCTGGCACCACCGCCACCACCACCCCTGCTACAGACCGCGCTTGGCGGCAGCTCGCCGCGCGCGCCGTCCAAGCCTACCTTAGCCCCCTGCGCTCTTTCTTCGGCCAGCACGGTTTCAAACTCGCCTGCATCTTGCTGGTGGCAGTATTCGCATTCAAGATCGGCGAGGCGATGTTGGGGCGCATGTCGCTGCTGTTCTACACTGAGGTCGGTTTTTCCAAAGGCGACATCGCGCTCTATTCCAAGGGCTTTGGCACCATTAGCTACTGCCTGTTTGCCGTCGTTGGCAGCTTGATCAGTGTCCGCTATGGCCTGTTGCGGGGCTTGCTGCTATCGGGCGTTGCGATGGCGGTCACCAACCTGCTTTTTGCCCTCTTGGCTTGGTATCCAGAGCGTTGGCTATTCGGTGTGGCGGTGATTGCCGATCAGCTGACTACCGCTGTCTCCACGGTGGCCTTTGTCGCTTTCCTCTCCCATCTGTGCCAGCGTGGTCATACCGCCACCCAGTACGCCGCCTTGGCCTCGCTCGGCAATCTCTCGCGTACGACTTTGGCGGCTGGCTCGGGTTTCATCGTCGACGGTTTGGGCGGCGACTGGCCCTTGTTTTTCCTGCTGACAGCCCTGCTGGTGCTGCCGAGTATCGCATTGCTACTGTGGCAACGCGGCCCGATTCAGCGAGTGCTGCAAAGCCGTAGTTCGGGCTGAAGGTTGGGGAGGGCTCCCCCCGAGGCTACAGCCTGAGTGCGGCGTCCACCTCAATCACGCGACCGCTGACATAGTCGTTTTCGAATAGGTAGACCGCCGTGTGGGCGATCTCCTCAGGGTTGCCGAGGCGTTTGAGCGGGATGCTGGCGACCAGCCGTTCGCGGGCATCGTCTTTCATCGCCGCCACCATGCTGGTCTCGATCACGCCGGGGGCGATGGCGGCGGAACGGATACCGAAGCGAGCCAACTCCTTGGCCCAAGTTGTGGTCAGTGCGGCGACACCAGCTTTGGCTGCTGCGTAGTTGCTCTGCCCGATGTTGCCAGCGCGGGAGATGCTGGTGATATTGAGGATCAGCCCCGCTGTGCCGTTTAGCGCCATCTGGGTGGCGGCCGCACGACCGCACAGGAATACACCGTCCAAATTGACCGCCATGACCGCGCGCCAGTCGGCGAAGCTCATGCGTCCCTCCATGGCACCGTCCTTGACCTTCACCAGCAGACCATCGCGTATGATGCCAGCGTTGTTGACCAAGCCGTGTAGTGGCCCCTGTTCGGCGAGCTCCGAGAACAGTGCGTCCACCTGCATTTCAGCGCTGACATCGACGATATAGTGACTGGCACCGCCGCCAGCGCGGCGGCACAACTCGGCGCTCTTCTGCAGCGCTTCGGCGTCCAAGTCCACCAGCGCCAGCTGCGCCTCGCGCGCGGCCAACGCGATGGCGATGGCTCTTCCCAGCCCCTGCCCGGCACCGGTGACGACGATTTTCTTGTCCTTCAGCTCCATGTTATTGCGCCCCCTGCAACGCGCTTTCCCCGCGACTTCTGAGTCCCGCCCCACACGCTGGTCACTATCCGATTGCTGATGTGGGGTTGATTTTTGATAAGACCGTCCCCATATTAGCAGTATCCAGCGATGGCACTTCCTACAGGGGGATGCCCCGCCACTGGGAACAGCTTGGCTGGGTGGTTTGGTGCCGCCCCGGGCTTGACGCAGCGTTCACAATAGCCGACTTATAGCGCCAGGAGAGAACAACTGATGGGCATGAAGATTACCCCTTTGCACGACCGTGTGGTGGTGCGTCGTAAAGAAGAAGAGGAAACCAGTGCCGGAGGCATCGTTTTGCCGGGTAGCGCCAAGGAGAAGCCCAATCAGGGCGAAGTGGTGGCGGTGGGGCCAGGTGCCTACCTCGACAGTGGCGAACGGCGACCGCTGTCGATCAAGGTCGGTGACACCGTGATTTTCGGCAAGTACGCTGACAGCAACACAGTGCAGGATGATGATGACGAAGACTTGATCATCATGCGCGAAGACGAGATCTACGCCACAGTCGACTGAAGTCGATCGGGCACAAAATCTTCTCTTGAAAACAAAAAACACCGGCGCATGCGACTTGATCGTGTGTGGCGGCATGAAACAGTACAACCGTAGCTAACCGCAGAGGACAGTAAATAATCATGAGCGCAAAAGAGGTCAAATTTGGTGAAGAGGCTCGCAGGAAACTACTGGCAGGCATCAATGTGCTAGCCGACGCCGTCAGGGTCACTCTCGGCCCCAAGGGGCGCAACGCCCTGCTGGACAAATCCTTCGGTGCCCCGACCATCACTAAAGACGGTGTGTCGGTCGCCAAAGAGATTGAACTGAAAGGAAAATTTGAGAATATGGGTGCGCAGATGGTCAAAGAGGTCGCCTCGCAGGCTTCCGATGCCGCTGGTGATGGCACTACCACAGCCACTGTCCTCGCGCAGTCCATCGTCAATGAAGGGTTCAAGGCGGTGGCTGCTGGCACCAACCCAATGGATCTCAAACGCGGTATCGATCAGGCGGTTCGTGCTGCTGTCAAAGAGATCGAGCGGCTCTCCGAGCCCTGTGCCGACAGCAAGGCCATCGCCCAAGTCGGTACGATTTCCGCAAATAGCGATAGCCTAGTCGGACAGATCATCGCCGATGCGATGGATAAGGTCGGCAAAGAGGGTGTCATCACGGTCGAGGAAGGCAACAGCCTTGAGAACGAATTGGATGTGGTCGAGGGGATGCAGTTCGACCGCGGCTACATCTCTCCCTATTTCATCAACAACCAGCAAAATATGAGCGTTGAACTGGACAATCCCCACCTGTTGCTAGTGGATAAGAAAATCTCCAATGTGCGCGAGATGCTGCCGTTACTTGAGCAGGTCGCCAAGAGCGGGAATCCGCTGGTGGTGCTGGCCGAGGACTTGGAAGGTGAGGCGCTGGCCACGCTGGTGGTCAACAGCATGCGTGGCATCGTGAAGGTGTCGGCGGCCAAGGCTCCTGGCTTCGGCGACCGCCGCAAGGCGATGCTTGAGGATGTGGCTATCCTCAGCGGCGGCACGGTGATCTCCGAGGAAGTTGGGCTGGATCTTGAAGGTGCCACGCTGGATCACCTCGGTCGCGCCAAGCGGGTGGTGATGAGCAAAGAGGACACCACGATCATTGATGGTGCTGGTGACGCTGACAAGATCAAGGGCCGCATCCGCCAGATCCGCGCTCAGATTGAGGAGACCAGCTCCGACTACGACCGGGAGAAACTCCAAGAGCGCATGGCGAAACTGGCTGGCGGCGTGGCTGTCATCAAAGTCGGTGCCGCCTCCGAGATCGAGATGAAGGAGAAGAAGGCGCGCGTCGAAGATGCGCTACATTCCACCCGGGCCGCGGTTGAAGAAGGTGTGGTCGCCGGCGGCGGTGTCGCCTTGATCCGCGCTCAGCAGAAAATCGCCGGATTGACAGGTGCCAACGATGACCAGACCCAAGGAATCCGCATCCTATGTAGTGCGCTGGAGGCTCCGTTGCGCCAGATCAGCAGCAATGCTGGCGATGAGCCCTCGGTAGTCACCAATGAAGTCAAGGCTTTGAAGGGCAACAACGGTTACGATGCCTCCGACTCCCAATATGGTGACATGATCGAGAAAGGCATCTTGGACCCGGCCAAAGTGACGCGTTCGGCGCTACAGGCGGCCGCCTCGGTGGCTGGCCTGATGGTGACCACTGAGGTCATGGTCAGCGAATTGCCCGAAGATCGCCCACCCCCGCCGCCAATGCCGGGTGGTGGCGATATGGGCGGCATGGGCGGCATGATGTAAAGCCCAGCCGCTTTCCCCTGCGGTGGCGGGAGCAGACGGGTAGCGCACCCGTCTGCTCCCATTTTCGTATGGTGGCGGCATCCCCATCCATCGCTATCCCACTGCGACCGGGCAGCCAGCAGCAGCAGCTCGGAAATCTGCCCACAGTAGTTTTTGGCATCTCTGCCCGCAATCCTGATGCTGATCGCATCGCTTGATCACTCGTGGTGAGCGAGGCGATATTCTGTTACAATATAGCAACAATGTGTTCCTTTCATACGAACTTCCCCTAGGAGTGGATTATGAGCATCTTTAACGATCCCGACATGATATTACGTTGGCTACATGTGCTGTGCGGTATTGCATGGATCGGCCTGCTCTACTACTTCAATTTTGTCCAGACCGAGTATTTCAAAGAGGCCGAGGCCGCCGCCAAGGGCGATGCGCTGGTCAAATTGGTGCCCAAAGCCCTGTGGTGGTTCCGTTGGGCTGCCGCATTCACTTTCTTGACAGGTGCTGTGCTGTTGGCGCTGAGCTGGCCGGGCTGGAGCCTGTATATCTACCTCGGTACGCTACTCGGCACACTCATGGCCATCAATGTGTGGTTCATCATCTGGCCCAACCAGCAGATCGTTATCGAAAACGCTTCCCAGCTGCAGCAGGGTCAAGCTGGTTTGGAAGCTGCGCCTGAGGCTCTAGCGCGCGCGGGCTGTGCTTCTCGGCACAACACCCTGTTTTCGGTGCCGATGTTGCTGTTTATGATTGCCTCTGCGCATGGTGGCGGCGACGGTGCCTACAATCTGATGGACACGGCACCAGCTACATGGCTCGCTACTCTCTTGATCTTGGCGCTCGAGTACAACGCTGTGCGAGGGACGCCCGCCCGCATTCGAATCACTTCGGTGCAAGAAGTCATCATCGCTAGCTTTGTGCTGACCTTGGTGCTGGCGCTGATCGCCGAGCTGTTGAGCTGAGCCCTTTGTCCGGTAGTCTATGGCTTGCGGTGGGTTCATCCCTGTTCAGCTGTCGGATAGCAATTCTCTAGCCGTTCATCCGCCGCAGTCTTGGCGCAGTTGCCGTCATGTCTGATAAAAACAGTAAAGAAGCGGTTCCCAGCCTAATCCCCAATGCGGGGGAGCGGGGTTCCTATCGTCGGGTTGGTCGCCGTCGCCCTGCCGCCAGTGGCGGCGGCTCATCCGCTGTCGGGTGGTGGCTCAGCTTGTTGCTACTGCTGGCTTTAGCCGTTGGAGGAGCAGGTGGCTACTGGCTCTGGGACAATCTGCAACAGGCCAGTGTGCGGCTACTGCAACAGGATAAGGCGCTGGAGTCGGTGCGCAAAAGCCTCAGCAGCACGCATATCGACATCAGCCAACACAGCAAGGGGCTGCGCGGCCAGCTGGACGAGCTGATCGCCAATCAGGCCGCTTCCCAGCAGCAGTTGAAAACACTGGTGACGCGGCTGGCGGACATCGATCAGGGTCACCAGCAGCTGGTGGCGCGACAGCAGCAGCTGGTGGAGCGCCAGCAGAGTGTCGCCGAGCAGAACCAGCAGCTCGCCCGCCGCCAGCAGAGTCAAGATCAACAGTGGAAGCAGCGTGTCGATGTGTTGGCGGCGGAGTCGAAATCTTTGCGCGAAGGGCTCAATACCATGACGGTGCGCAGCGAGGCGGTCGATGAGAAGTCGAGCCGCGACAGTGGCGATTTGAGCGCCTCGCTGAGTACTGTGCGGGCTAATCTGCGCACGGTCAGCGAGCAGCTGGCGCAGCTGGCACAGAGCATGACAGCACTCGAACGCCGCATCTCATTGAACGAGGAGTGGATCGAGGGCATTAACGCCTACCGGCGCCAAGTCAACGACCGCCTCTTCCGCATGCAACAGCTGCTGGTCAATCGGGTCGGCATCCCAGCACAGCACGATGATGCCGACGATGCTGGCTTGCAGGCAGTGATGCCCACAGACAACAACCCGTAGATGCGAGTCATCCGCCAGCAAGATGTGATCGACAGCGTGGCCGACGCGCTGCAATTCATGTCTTATTACCATCCGTTGGATTTCATTCGCGCCGTGCACGAGGCTTGGCAGCGCGAGGAGTCGGTGGCGGCGCGCGACGCCATGGCGCAGATACTGGTCAATTCGCGCATGTGTGCCGAGGGGCACCGACCAATCTGTCAAGATACCGGCATTGTCGTCGCCTTTGCACGTGTCGGCATGGCCTTGCGTTGGGATGCCGAGATGAGCTTGGAAGCAATGATCAGCGAGGGTGTCCGCCGCGCCTACCTGCAGCCAGACAATGTGCTGCGCGCCTCGATTCTGGATGACCCCGCCGGGGCGCGGCGCAATACCGGTGACAACACTCCGGCCGTGGTGCACTGTGAGATGGTGCCCGGAGATCAGCTCGAATTGCAGCTGGCGGCCAAGGGTGGTGGCTCTGAGAACAAGGCCAAATTGGTGATGCTCGAGCCCAGCGACAACATTGTCGATTGGGTGGTAGAGACGGTGCCGACGCTGGGGGCTGGCTGGTGCCCTCCCGGGATATTGGGCATTGGTATCGGCGGCACGGCAGAGAAGGCCGCGGTGCTGGCCAAGCAATCTCTGCTGGCACCAGTGGACATGCACGAGCTACGCGAGCGCGGGGCGTCGAACCGCGCCGAGGAGCTGCGCTTGGAGATCATGGATGGAGTCAACGCGCTGGGCATCGGCGCGCAGGGCTTGGGTGGACTGAGTACGGTGGTGGATGTCAAAGTATTGGATTACCCCACCCATGCCGCCTCGTTGCCAGTGGCGATGATCCCCAATTGTGCCGCCACGCGGCATGCGCGTTTTGTGTTGGACGGTAGCGGGCCAGTGTTCCAAGAGCCGCCTTCGCTGGACGAGTGGCCTCAGATCAGCTGGACGCCGGGAGCGCGGGCGCGACGCGTCGACTTGGACACTCTGAGGCGCGAGGACATCGCCGAGTGGCGCAGCGGTGAGACATTGTTGTTGTCCGGTAAGTTGCTGACTGGGCGCGATGCTGCCCACAAGCGGCTGATCGAGTTGCTGGAGCGCGGCGAGGCATTGCCAGAGGGCGTCGATTTGGATGGCCGCTTCATCTACTATGTCGGGCCAGTCGACCCGGTGGGCGACGAGGTGGTGGGGCCGGCCGGGCCGACCACCGCTACCCGTATGGATCGATTCACCGATGCACTACTCGAGCATACCGACTTGCTGGGGATGATCGGCAAGGCGGAGCGCGGGCCAGCGGCGGTGGAGTCGATCCGCCGTCACCGGGCGGTGTATTTGATCGCCATTGGCGGGGCGGCTTATTTGGTGGCGAAGGCGATCAAGTCGGCGCGGGTGCTGGCCTTCCCCGAGCTGGGCATGGAGGCGATACGGGAGTTTGAGCTGTGCGATATGCCGGTGACAGTGGCGGTGGACAGTCGCGGTGACTCGGTGCACCAGAGCGGCCCGATGGCATGGCGCGAGCACATCGCCGCAGCGCAAGTGGTGTCGGTGCGCTGAGCGAAGCTAGCCGCCCCAGCGCACCGTTGGCAAGCGCGTAGCCAGTTGGGGGATCCGGCCATCTCCACGCCACCCACCAGCATTTACTGGCACGATTACGAAACCACCGGCCTCGACCCTAGGCGCGACCGTCCATCGCAGTTCGCCGGTGTGCGCACCGATGCCGAATTGTGCGAGTTAGCTGAGCCGCTGGTGCTCTACTGCCATCCGGCATCTGATGTGCTGCCGTGGCCGGAGTCCTGCCTCATCACTGGCATCAGTCCGCAACGTATGCGGCGCGACGGTGTGCCGGAACGCGAATTCGCCGCTTGCATTGCGGGCGAGCTGGCGGTGCCGGGTAGCTGCGCGGCTGCCTACAATGGCTTCGGCTTTGATTTTGAAGTCACGCGTCACCTCTTTTACCGAAATTTCCACGACCCTTACGCTTGGGAGTGGCGCGACGATAACAGCCGCTGGGATCCGCTGGGCGCACTGCGTTTGGCACGGGCATTGCGCCCGGAGGGCATCGAGTGGCCCGACGGCGAGGACGGTAGTCCGGTGTTTCAACAGGATCGCCTGACATCGGCCAACGGCATTGCGCACGATGCGCACGAGGCGCTGTCCGATGTGCGCTCAATGATCGCCTTGGCACGTCTGCTCCGTCAGCGTCAGCCGAAGTTATTTGATTACGCACTGGCACGGCGGCAGCGCCAAGTGGTGGCTGCAGATTTGGAGCCGGCACGGCGGAAAGTGCTGTTGCATGTCGATCCACGCTACGGCAATCGGCACTGCTGCCTCGGGTTGATCCTGCCGCTGGCTGCGGCTGTGGGTGGTGAGCGGGCAGTGTGGGTCTTCGACCTGTCCCAAGACCCCGCCCCATTGCTGGAGCAGGATGGTGGGGCGGACACAGGGCACTCATCAGCTGGCTGGAGCGGGGTGAGAGATGCCGCGGATGCGATGGCATTGGGTCTTGGGCGCGAGTTGGCCAAGGGCATCGCCGATGTGGTCGCCGCGGGTGTCCACGGCGTGGCGGGAGCTGGCGGGGTGCCGGGGTTGCATCTGCTACGTTTCAATCGCGCCCCGCTGACCGCGCCGCTGTCACTGCTGAGGGCGGATGTGGCCGAGCGCTGGGGGATTGATTTGGCGGGCAGTGTTGCCAAGGCTGAGCGGCTGCTCGCCTGCGATGACTGGGGTGAGCGCCTGCCGCGGCGAGCGGCGCGCACCGCAGTCAAGTCTGCGGTGGATCCAGAGTTTTGCCTGTACGACGGTTTTTGGCACGACAGCGACCGCGATCAGGCGATTGGGGTCCCGCAGATGGACGGTGCCGCTTTGGTGGCATCCCCACCGCACTTTGTCGATGGCCGTCTGCGCGAGCTGTTGTTTCGCTACCGGGCACGCAATTATCCGCAGAGCTTGGATGCATCGGAGCGGCAGCGGTGGCAAGATCATTGCTATCAGCGGCTGACCGATTCTGATGCGGGGGCACGGTTGGTGATGGAGGACTATTTGGCTCGTGTGGGGGTATTGCGGGAGACTGCCGGGTTGGACGATGTGGCCCGCGAGCTGTTGGGGCAGTTGGAGTCGCATGCGGATGAATTGTTGACAGGGGACAGCTGATGTCCCTACGATTCTGGTGTCGGATCAAGCTCGCGCCTAGCATCACCCTTAATCTCAGCACACGGTGACGCGATCGCTTGACATATAGAAAGCATCTTTGTTAAGATTACAAGGCCATGGAATGTTCAATATATTCGGCATTCAACGACATCAGAGTCCATACAGATGGAAATTGATTGTACTCTCCTAGTGCTTCTAGTAGCTGTTTAAGCCGGTTACGATATTTCAGCATGTGGACTCTAGTTCGTTTCCTGTTTGTGCTCATCTGTGGTCTAGTATTCACACCGCTGGTACTCCCCTTTGCTGAGAGCGAGCCCTATTGGAGGGGGCTTCCCTACACCTTGTGGGTAGGTCTTGCCATCTCGCTGCTACTGCTGATTTTAATTGCCTTGGGCGCGGTGTCATCGGCACGCCATTTCGCTGATGGCGAGTGCGCTGAAAACGACAGCGAGTAACGGCCATGATTTTATGGGTGTTAGTCCCTAGTTCGGTCTATTTAGGGGTGCTGGGGTACATTGCTCTTCGTGCTTATCGGTCAAATCTTGAAGCACCGAATGACTATCTAACAGCTGGTTCGCAACTGGGGCCCTTCCTTGGGACGCTGACATTTGGTGCCACTTTGTTGAGCACTTTTACATTTATGGGGATGCCTGATTTCTTCAGAGTTCATGGTGTTGCAGCATGGATATTTTTTGGTTTGACTGATATAGCCTTGGCTTTTGTGACACTCTGGTTTGGCCTCTATTTTCGCAAATATATACGACAAGGTGGTTTTCGCAGTGTCGCGCTATTATTGAAATCAGCCTACGGTTCTTCCTTTGGTATGTGGGTGTATCTGATCGGGATCTTCATTTTTCTCGTGCCTTATGCCACCATTCAAATCCGTGCCCTTTCGTTATTCATGTCAGAGGTTGCCCCACTGAGCATGTCCTCCACCATGTGGAGTGTGTCGATATTATCCATCCTATTGCTGTATTCAGTCGTTGGCGGTTTGAAAGCGATCATCTATAGCGATGCCGTGCAGGGGGTACTGCTACTCCTTGCGCTATGGATAGTGGCTCTTACGAGCTATCGTTTTCTGGGGAGTGATTTGGCGGTTGTCTTTGAACAAGTGTACGCAGCAGATCCAACATTGCTCTGTGCGCCTGGTCCTGAAGGAGTGCTGACAGTACAATTTTTGTTGTCAGCATTTTTGGCGATTATCTGCATGCCGATTTCTCAGCCACAACTGACGGTGAGGATCGCGATCCTCAAAGATGATCGCGCCCTGCGGTGGCTGGCTATCGCGATGGGATCTTTCGTGTTTGCGGCTATTTTCCCCACGATGATTATTGGAAACTATGGATCGGTTTTCTTGTCGGATGCGTCCTCCGTGGACTTTTGGAACGCGGTAATCGTAGAGAACCACACGCCTATCGTGGCTGGATTGACGACTTTGGGAGTGATCGCGGCGGCCATGTCCACGGCAGATTCACAGATCTTTGCATTGGGCACTGAGTTTGGCAGTGTTCGGACAGAGAAAAAACATCCGTCGGCAGTTGGATTGACGACGATCTTTTTCGCTCTGTGCGTATTTGCGCTTTCAACCGTCACCACAACAGAATTGGTGCTATTGGCTCGCCTGAGCTTCGTTGGGACGGCCTTGTTGACACCGATGATCGTGCTGCCCATCGCCTTGGCGCATAAGGGAGTGTCGGTGAAGCGGTTAGGGGGTTCCGGTCGTCACTTGGGTGCCCTACTACCCTTCGTAGTCTCCTCTGCCTTGTTGGCTTTTATACTGATACTACTTGAGGCTCTGCCAGCTAGTGTGCTGGGGATCAACCTCGATCTGATCTTGCTCATCATCGTGTCATCGATTGCCACAGCAATCTATTTGGGGACGAAGGCCGATGACAGCTGATCCCCGCAATCTATTTGTCGTGGTGGATGTGCAGCATGATTTCTGCACTGGTGGCGCACTGGCAGTTGACGACACCGAAACTTTGATTCCGGCACTCAATACCACCATCGATATGGTGCAGCGCCGTGGCTGGGTCATTGTGTATACCAAAGATTGGCATCGGGCTGAGCACCCATCGTTTAAGGCATATGGTGGGATCTGGCCTGCTCACTGCGTGCAAAACACGATGGGGGCTGAGTTGCATAAAGACCTCTATGTCACGGCTGATGCCATCGTCATCCATAAAGGAATTGACGATACGGATGGCTATTCGCCGTATGAAAATCCCGTGATGGTGGAATTGGCACAGCGTTGCGGTGGCACGATCTATGTGGCGGGCATCGCCTTGGAATATTGCGTCAAAGCCACCTGTTTCGACAGCGTGAAAAACGGCGTACCGACGGTGGCGATTCCAGAGCTGATTCGAGCGATCTCCTCGGAACAAATTGCCAGCAGCTTGGCGGAGTATCAGCGGGTCGGGGTTGCTTTGTGTGGGGGAGTATCCACGTTGTAGCGTTGCCGCTAAACTGTCTCTTGGTAAATGGCGGCCATCACTTGATTGTTGTAATCTTGGACGATGCCCTGCGACCTGAACAGTTCGTACAGTTCGAGGATACTAATCCCAACCAGTAGTCCCAAGCCGAGCTGCCAACTACTCAACGAGAGGAGTAGGCGACTCCAATCCATCATCGGCACATAGATTCCGAATACATCGATGATCAATATCGCCAAGCCCACCCAAAAGATAGCTAGGTTGATGAGTCCGCGCCGCCACTTGCCCAGATAGAAATGATGTAGGCCGGCGATGAATAGAAAGTTGAGGGCGGCGTAGGTGTCTGGATCTTTGATCTGTTTTTCTATTTCCGTGTAGATCGCAAGCCGCTGTTCGTCTGGCAAGCAGTTGATCAGCTCGCGAATACGCCTTTCTTCAGCCTGTGCTGTTGCTTGGGACATGCCGTCTTCAGATCCTCATAGTGCGTAGTTGCCGATTGGGACTCCCCACCCTAGCCCGGCTAGCGCCCCAAGGTGATGATCACGGCTTCACGCGTCCAGAACAACAGGAAACGTTTTTGCTCAATCACTTGAAACACCACGGTCCAGCCGTCTGCAGCCTCCTTGTTGAGGGATGCCTCCATTTTTTTGATCGGCACGCCAGAAGCGCCTAAGAAGACGGTGCCGAGTCCACCTTCAATGACATGCAAAACTTTGTACTCTCGGTAAGCCATGGTGTGTCCTCCTGATCGACTGTTGCATCGCACTCTGGTTGCATGACGGTTGCATGTTGCCCCTGTCACAGCAATTTGATGGAGCTCGTTATACCTTTTCGCCACCAGCCAGTCAAGCCGACGGAGCCATCATGACACTGGCAGCTGTCAGCGTCTAGGTTGTCGTGCCGACCACTTGTACAATGAACCGATTGACAACTGCTTGGTAGATGTTCTCGTGACCCTAGGGCGTTGCGATGAGCTGGTGCAACTTGGCTAAATTCCTGTACTACTTATATGTGCTCATTGCGGCGATTTTCGCCACCTATCTCATTGCTGGTTACTTGGGAAAACACCTGTCTGGTCTCTCCAGCGCTGAGCGCTTGGAACATCCGATCATTGTCCAAGTCGGAACTGAGTAGCATGCCACTTCCCTGCTGTCTTGCGCCTTAGGGGCTGGATCGGAGCTGCGGCACTTGCCTGTGGCAGCTTGTCTGCGCCATCAACTCCGCCCCACTCCCTACAATAAGCTCCTGATATGGACTTCGCTGGCACCCACTTCCTCTCCATCGACCAGTTCGAGCGCACAGATGTGGAGCGCTTGTTCGCTGTCGCCGACCGCCTTGCCCCCTATGCTCGTCGCGAGCGTTGCACCGATGTGTTGCGCGGGGCGATTCTCGGCAATATGTTCTTTGAGCCCAGTACACGCACCCGTGTCAGTTTCGGTTGTGCTTTCAACCTGCTCGGTGGCGCTGTGCGCGAGACCACGGGTTTTGAGCACACTTCGGTCGCCAAGGGCGAGTCGCTCTACGATACGGCGCGGGTCATGAGTGGCTACAGTGATGTCATCGTGCTGCGCCATCCGGAAGTCGGCTCGGCCGTCGAGTTCTCCTCGGCCAGCCGCGTGCCGGTCATCAACGCCGGAGACGGGAGCAACGAGCATCCGAGCCAAGCCTTGCTCGATCTCTACACCATCAGCCGCGAGCAGCGCCGCCTGTCGCGCAACATGGATCAGCTGCGCATTACCTTGGTCGGCGACCTGCGCTATGGCCGTGCGGTGCACTCGCTATGCAAGCTGTTGGCTTGCTTTGCTGGCAGCTCGGTGCGGCTGGTCTCGCCGCGCAGCTTGGCCGCCCCGCCGGAGCTGGTCGAGCAGCTACGCGGTGCTGGCCTAGAAGTTGTGGTGTCGACCGATATGCCAGCGCACATCCGCGATGTGGACATCATCTATGCCACGCGTATCCAAGAGGAGCGCTTCGACGATCCGCGCGAGGCCGCACAGTACCAAGACCTCTACCATCTGGACCAGCCGACCTACACCGCGCACTGCCAGCCAAATACGGTCATCATGCACCCCCTGCCTAGGGATTCCCGCCGCGGTCGTGGCGAAGTGGATCAAGACCTCAATGAACATCCCAATTTGGCCATCTTCCGTCAAGCCGAGAATGGTCTCTTGGTGCGCATGGCGCTGTTCGCGCTGGTGCTGGATGTGGTCGACGAATTTGATGCGTACTCTTTTGCGCCGCGCTGGCGCACTGTGCGCCGTTCCTCCTAGCGCGGCTGCGGCGAGCGGCGGGCGTGGGTATTGATAGCGGCAAGCCCCCGCCATCTGCGATGTCTATCCCTGCGACTCCTGCCTCAGCGGTGGATGACGTCCCCTCGTCGGGTGGTACTTTCTTCCGCGCCAGCGTCTCGGTCGGACTGCTGTACGGGCTCTCGCGCGTACTTGGTCTGTTGCGCGATGTGCTGCTTGCCGTACTGCTCGGTGTCAGTGCCCTTAGCGACGCCCTGTTTCTCAGTCTTTCGCTGGCACAAATGCTGCGTGGCACCTTCCTCGAAGGCAATTTAGCGCAGAGCCTCGTCGCCTCCTTCACCCGCTTGCGCACCGCTTTCGGCACGGTGCAGATGCGCGCCCTGTTCGGTCGCTTGGCGCTGTGGGGTTTGGCCTTGTTGCCGCTCAGCCTGCTGGGTGCCGCTTTCGGCACGGGCCTCGTGCGTCTCTTCGCACCCGGCTTTGTCGACGACCCAGAGCGTATGGCGATGGCCGCACCGCTGTTGCAGGGCACGATGCTCTATCTGTGGCCGCTGCTGATGCTCGGCTTGGCCGCAGCAGCGCAGAACGCCTGTCGCTCTTTTTTGCCGCCAGCCAGTGCCGCCTTGCTGTTCAACATCGGCTTCATCGCAGTACTGCTGGCTGCCACCACTGGTGGCGATGTGCCGGATATCGCCCTATTGGCTTGGGCCGTGCCACTGGCCGGACTGCTACAGCTGGCGGTGCAGCTGCTGTTCCTCCAGCGCAGTGCCTTGTTGCCGCGTCTCGCCGCCCCGCCCGTCGGCGAGACTAGCCGCACATTGCGCATCGCCGCCCCGGCTCTGTTGACCGTGCTGTTGTTGCAGATGCAGATCCCACTGAACAATGTCATCGCCTCCTTTCTGCCGACCGGTGGTCTGTCGTGGATCAGCTACGCCACCCGGCTAGCTGTGCTGGCTCCGGGGCTGATCGGCGTTGCCCTGTCGGTGGTGGTGTTGCCGGAATTGGCCCGCTACCACACCCGCGGTGATCGCTACAGCTATGGCGATGTGCTACTACGCACCCTGCTGGCAGCTTGGTTGCTCGGCCTGCCAGCCGCCGCCGCGCTTTGTTGGTTGGCCGAGCCGGTCACCTTCACGCTGTTCCAGTACGGGCGCTTCAGCCCAGCTGATGCCACCGCCATTGGCCTGGCTTTGGTGGCGGCATCGTTTGGCGTGCCAGCGCTGGTGCTGGCGGCCATCCTCAACGGTGCCTTTCTCGGTGCTGGCGACACGCGCACGCCGTTGCGCATCGGCTTGCTGTTGTTGCCGGTGGCGCTGCTGTTGAAGGTGGCGCTGGTGGTGTGGCTAGAGCGCCGCAGCGGTATCGGCTATCTAGGATTTATGGTCGGTGGCAGCGTCATCGCTTGGCTACATGCGCTTTGGCTCATCTGGGCACTGCGCCGTGTCGATTTGTGCGAACTACCCTTGGCTCGCTATGGCCGTCGTGCTTTGCGTGCGTTGCCAGCGACGGCGGCGATGCTGTTGGTGCTGGCCACCATCAGTATGGTGTCAGACATTGACTGGGCTGCGCTCGACAGCCTGCGGCGGGGACTGTGGTTAGTGCTCAGCTGCTCGGTGGGTCTGCTCAGCTATCTCGCCGCGCTGTGGCTTGGCGGTGAGCGCCTTAGCGATTGGCACGGTGGCACGGTCAAGGGCTGAACGAACGGTGCGAGCGCCGTACACGGGCTGTCTGGATACGGCAGTTGGTGGCCGCGCCACTTATAATTTCAGTCGGGGTGTGTTGTTGCGGGTCGATCCCAGTCGGCCTCTGTGCAAATGGAATTCATCGGCGGCCTTGCCAAACTCGAATCTCGCCACCGCAGCTGTGTGGCAACCATCGGTGCTTTTGACGGCGTACACTTGGGTCATCAAGCCGTGTTGTCGCATCTTTTTCAAATCGGCACTGAGCGTTCGCTACCGACTGTGTTGGTGACGCTGGAGCCCTTGCCGCGCGAGTTTTTCAAGCCGTACGCCGCGCCGCCACGGATCACCACCTTGCGTGAGAAATGCCATGTCTTGGCGCGGCTGGGATTAGATCGCCTGCTGTGTGTGCGCTTCAACGCCGCCGTCAGCCGCATTGAAGCCGGTGATTTCATCGAGCGGGTCTTTGTCGGCAAACTCGGGGTGCGCCATATGGTTGTGGGTGACGATCTGCGCTTTGGGCACGATCAGGGTGGCGATATCGAGCTGTTGCGCCACTATGCCCGCCGCCACAATTTCACTGTCTCCAGCACCGATACCGTGCCGCTAGACGAGCTGCGTATCAGTAGCACGCGGCTGCGCGAAGCACTTGAGGCGCAGGACTTCGCGCTGGCCGAGCGCCTGATGGGACGCCCCTATTCAATGCGCGGGCGAGTGATCTATGGCCATCGTTTGGGTGCCGAGCTCGGTGTGCCCACCGCCAACTTGTCGCTGCAACGCCGCCGCGCGGCGTTGGCTGGCGTCTACGCGGTCGAAGTCGGCGGCATCGACGGTACCGTCTTGCGTCCAGGCGTCGCCAATGTCGGCCTGCGTCCGACGCTGGGCGACCGGGAAGTGCCGGTGCTTGAGGTGCATGTGCTGGACTATGAGGGCTCGCTCTACGGTCGCGAAATCGAAGTGGTGTTTCGCCGACGGTTGCGCGCTGAGCACCGCTTCCAATCGCTGGCGGCGCTCAGCGAGCAGATCCACGCCGACATCGGGCACTGCCGCGAGTTTTTCGATGGGGGCGGGCGGTGACGGACTACCGCGACACGCTGAACTTGCCGCGCACCACTTTTCCGATGCGCGCTCGATTAGCCGAACGCGAGCCGGAGATGCTGGCGCACTGGGAGTCGCTCGGCCTCTACCAGCGCCTGCGCGAGGCGCGCGCCGGGCGCGAGCGCTTCGTGCTGCACGACGGCCCGCCCTATGCCAACGGTGCCATTCATATTGGCCATGCCGTCAACAAGATACTCAAGGACATCATCGTCAAAGCCAAGGGTCTCGACGGCCTTGATGCGCCCTATGTGCCGGGCTGGGACTGCCATGGCCTGCCGGTGGAATTGGAGGTGGAGCGTGCCGGGGCGGGAGCCCCCACAGCAGTCGGGGAAGCTGCCGCCAGCGCGGGGGATTTTCGTCACCGTTGCCGCGACTACGCCCGTTGCCAGATGGAGTTGCAACGCATCGAATTTCGCCGCCTCGGTGTGGTCGCTGATTGGCAGCATCCCTATTTGACGATGGATCCCGCCGTGGAGGCCGACATCGTGCGTGCCTTGGGGCGCATCGCTGCCAGCGGCTATCTGTTCCGCGGCGAGAAACCGGTCTATTGGTGCTGCGATTGCCGCTCGGCGCTGGCCGAGGCCGAGGTGGAGTACGCCCCGCACAGCGCCGAGGCCATCGATGTGCCCTTTGCGGCAGTGGATGCGGAGGAGTTACTGAGTCGCTGTGGGGCGGGGGGGGCGGGGGTGTCGGTCGCGGTTCCGATTTGGACGACGACGCCGTGGACCCTGCCAGCCAATCGTGCTGTCGCCTTGCATCCACAGTTGGAATACCAACTCATCTCCGCCACGCTGGGTGGCGAGATGCGGTTGCTGTTGTTGGCAGCCAGCTTGGCACCGTCGGCGTTGGCGCGTTACGGTGCCAGTGCCCATCGCGTGCTGGTGACGGTGCCGGGGGCGGCGTTGGCGGGGCTGGCGCTGCGCCATCCTTGGCTCGCACGCGAAGTCCCGCTGATACTCGGCGAGCATGTCACCGCAGAAGTTGGCACCGGTGCGGTACACACCGCCCCGGCTCACGGCATGGATGACTACCGGCTCAGCCGACATCACGACCTCGTAGTGGATCAGCTGGTCGACGGCGATGGCTATTTCGCAGCGGATGTGCCACATGTCGGCGGCATGGTGGTGGCCGAGGCCAGCTCGGCGGTGGTGACCCTGCTGCGCGAGCGCGGCAGCTTACTGGCCGCCGAGCTGGTCGAGAACAGCTATCCGCACTGCTGGCGGCACAAGTCGCCGCTACTGTTCCGCACCACCCCCCAGTGGTTTATCGGCATGGATAACGAGCGCCTGTTGGAGCGAGCGCGGGCGGCGGTGGACACGGTGCGCTGGACACCGGACAGCGGTGCTGCACGCATGGCGGCGATGCTCGATGGACGCCCGGATTGGTGCGTGTCGCGTCAGCGCGTTTGGGGGGTGCCGATGCCGCTGTATGTGCACCGCTCCGACGGTAGCCTACACCCGCGCACCACGGAGCTGCTCGAGCGCGCTGCCGAACGCATTGAGCGCGGCGGTATCGAGGCCTGGGACGAGGCCGAGCGGGCGGCGGCGCTGGACGAGGTCGAGTGTGGCGATTACGAGCAGGTGACCGACACCCTCGATGTGTGGTTTGACTCAGGCGTTACCCACGCCTGCGTCTTGGAGACTCGCGCTGAATTAGCCTTCCCGGCCGACCTCTACTTGGAGGGATCTGACCAGCACCGCGGCTGGTTCCAGTCCTCGCTGCTGACTTCGATAGCTTTGCGTGGCGAGCCGCCGTACCGCCAAGTGCTGACCCACGGCTTCACAGTCGATGCCGAGGGGCGCAAGATGTCGAAGTCGCTGGGCAATGTCATCGCCCCGCAGCAGCTGATCGACACACTCGGTGCCGACGTGCTGCGGCTGTGGGTGGCCGCCACCGACTACCGCGGCGAGATGACGATCTCCGACGAGGTGCTACGGCGCGTCTCCGACGCCTACCGACGCCTGCGCAATACGCTGCGCTTCCTACTCGCCAACCTCGACGGCTTTGTGCCGGGACGCGATGCCTTGCCGCTGGGCGAGCTGCTGGCCGTGGATCGCTGGATCGTACACCGTGCTTGGATTTTGCAAGAGCAGTTGCGTGGCGATTATGCGGCCTACCATTTCCACCAAGTCTATCAACTCTTGCATAATTTCAGTGTCGTGGAACTGGGGGCTTTCTATCTTGATATGATCAAGGATCGTCAATACACCATGCCAGCTCGCTCTCGTCTGCGGCATTCGGCGCAGACGGCGTTGTGGCATGTGGCCGAAGCGATGGTGCGATGGTTGGCACCCGTGCTCAGCTTTACAGCCGACGAGGCGTGGGCGCATCTGCCAGCACTGCCAGCTGGGCGCGAGCCGTCGGTGTTGCTGGCGGAGTGGTATGACGGCTTGGCACCGCTGCCGGAGGATGCTCCGCTCGGCGTCGAGGACTGGGGGCGTCTGATGGACTTGCGCGCTGTCGTCAACCGTGCGATCGAGCGCCTGAGAGCCGACGGCGCTTTGGGGGGTTCGCTGGATGCTGCCGTGCGCCTGCGCGCCGATCCCGGCTGGTTGGAGCTGCTGGAGCCTCTGGGCGGCGAGCTGCGCTTCTTGTTGATCGTCTCCGAGCTTGAGCTGGAGCCCTTGGGAGCAGCGGTGGCTGTCGACAAGCTGCCGGGCATCGCCCTCGAAGTGATGCCCAGCGCGGCACCCAAGTGCACTCGTTGTTGGCACCATTGCCACGATGTGGGCGATCATTCAGCTCATCCAGAGTTATGCGGGCGCTGTGTTGGCAATCTGCAACTCCCCGGCGAGGAACGGCGCTATGTTTGATCGCGGTGGCACGCCGGAGCAGGTATTTCGCACTTGGCTACTCTTGTTGGCTGGCTTTGTGCTGGTCTGCGATTTGATCAGTAAAAACTTGGCGCAGATATGGCTGATGCCGCATCCGCTACAGCTGTTGCCGGTGCTCGACCTGCGCCTGCAGTTCAATTCCGGTGCTGCTTTCAGCCTGTTCAGCGACAATGGCATGGCGGGACGGATTGCGTTATCGCTGGTCAGCCTGTTGCTCGTCGCCGTGATCACTGCCATGATCCTACGCTTGTCTCAGCGGCAAAAATTTTACGGCGTGGGCTTGGCGCTGGTGCTCGGCGGCGGCCTCGGCAACCTCTACGAGCGGGTGATTTTCGGCTATGTCACGGACTTCGTCTCAGTGCATTGGCAACACTGGTATTTCCCAACCTTCAATACCGCCGATGCCGCCATCAGCTGCGGGGCGGCGTTGGTGCTGTGGGCGGTGTGGATCGACGAGGATGCGGCGCGATGAGAGTGCTACTGGCCAATCCGCGTGGCTTCTGCGCCGGTGTGGATCGCGCTGTCGATATCCTCGAAAGAGCCTTGGAGCGCTTTGGGGCACCGGTCTATTCCCGCCACGAAATCGTGCACAACCGCACGGTGGTGGACGATCTGTGCCGCCGCGGTGTCGTCTTCGTCGATGAACTCGATGAAGTGCCGCCCGGTGCGGTGGTGGTGTTCAGCGCTCACGGTGTCTCCAGTGCGGTAGAGGAGGAGGCAGAGAAACGGGGGTTCAAAGTCTTCGATGCCACTTGCCCGCTGGTCACCAAGGTGCACCGCCAAGTGCGCCAGTTGGGGCGGGATAGGCGCGAGTGCCTGCTCGTCGGCCATGCTGGCCACCCCGAGGTCGAAGGCACGATGGGGCAGTACGAGGCAGCTTGCGGCGGGGCGGGTGGCATCTATTTGGTGGAGAGTTTGGCGGTGGCGCAAACGGTGCATGTCGACGACCCGCAGCGCCTCGGCTATGTCACCCAGACCACGTTGTCTGTGAGTGAAACGCAACATATATTGGCCGAGTTGCGCCGCCGCTTTCCGGCCATTGAAGGGCCGCGTCGCGACGACATCTGCTACGCCACGCAGAACCGCCAAGACGCGGTGCGCCGCCTCGCCGCATCCTGCGATGTGGTGTTGGTGGTCGGTTCGCGCAACAGCTCCAATTCCAATCGCCTGCGCGAGTTGGCAGCAGCGGAGGGTGCCAGCGCTTTTTTGATCGACAATGCCGCAGATTTACGCTCGGAGTGGCTGGCCGATGCGGCCACCGTCGGTGTCACCGCCGGGGCTTCGGCACCGGAATCACTGGTGCAGGAGGTGGTGGCGGCGCTGGGTGGCGAGCCAGAGGAAATACTCGGTGAGCTGGAGACGATTGTATTTCCGGTGCCGGTAGAGTTGCGGGAGAGCACCGCTAAATAGCTGCTCACTTGGGGTGATTTGACGCCCTCGCACTGGCCGATCCCCCGTTAGCATGGAGCGCGATGCCCGTGGGGCATGGTGGCCGGTGCAGGAGGCACCGCTGTGGGTGAGCACATGGGTCGAGTGCGGGTGCTGCGCCGCGACATCTCAGGTGGTGCCGCGTTGCTGGAAGTGCTGTTGGCGACGGCTTTGCTGGGCGGTGTGCTGTCGCTGTATGTCGATGCTGGGCGCATCGCCCTGCTGTACCAGCGCCAAGCGTGGGATGGTGTCCAAGCCCTGTTGGCGGCACATTCCCTGATCGAAGCCGCCGTTGCCAATCCAAGTGCGGACTATGCGCGGGAGGAGGGCGCTGAGGCGTCGGATTGTGGCCTGTGGGACTGTGCCGACGAGGAGTTGGCCAGCTGGGAGTTGGCGCGTTGGCGCGAGGGCTTGCGGAGCGATCTCGGCGGCGGGCAGGGCGCGGTGGAGTGGCTTGATGGCTCGCTTCGCGTCGGGGTTGGCTGGCGTCATCCGATTGATGGCGGCGAACGGTGGCTGTGGCTAGACGGGCCTTGAGCCCCCCTCGTGCTACTGTCGGTGCCACCTTGCTGGAATTGCTCTTGGCGGTGGCGCTCGCGGTGTTGATCGCCTTGCTGGTGCTGTCGCTGGGGGCAGCCAGCTATCGCGGCTTGCTGTGGTTGCGTGAGGATGCCACGCTACAGGCCGCCGCCCGGCAGGCGGCGCTGTTGCTGGGGCGCGAGCTGCGCATGGCGGGGCATGGCCCGTGCCGTGGCTTCAGTGCGCTGGCCGATGCCGTGGCTGCCTCCCCGGCGCGCGCTTGGCTATTTGGTGCCCCCGGTGTGGAAGGTTACGGGGCTGGGGCGGCACCAGTGGCCTTTTCAGCCGATCGCCGTCCCGGCAGCGACAGCTTGGTGGTGCGCCGGGGAGCGACGGCTGGCTTCGGCAGCCTCGCCGCCCACGATACCGGCACCATCACGCTGAGCGATCCGGGCACATGGCGCGGCGGCGATGTGGCGTTACTGGTGGATGCCGATTGCGGCCAAGCCGCACTGTTGCAGCTGGAGCGGCGCTTGGGGACGCGACTGAGCTACAGCATCGGCGGTTTCACGGTGCCGGGCAATTGCAGCGTGGCCTTGGGCGGGAACGGGCGCTGTCGCGATGGCGATGACTTGGCGAGTCACCTCTACACCGCCGGATCTCGGTTGTGGTTGTGGTACGCCGCCGCCTGGTACATCGGCAGCTCCAGTCATGGTGACGGTGCGCCAGCGCTGTACCGAGAGCGCCTGTCGCGCGGTGGTGCTTTCTCGCGTGCGCAGGAAGTGGTGCACGGCGTCGAGGATATGCGCTTGCACTATGCCTTGGATTTGGCGGCGGGTTGGCGCTATGCCACCGCCGAGGAGGTGGCGGCGCTGGGGGCTTGGCAGCGTGTGCGCAGTGTGCGCGTGGAGCTATTGCTGCGCTCGCGCCGACCGGTGAGCGCCGCTCCGCAGCCGCAGGGCAGCTTCGGCGGTAGCGAGCTGCCCGCCGACCGCTACCTGCGCCGTCGCCTCAGCCTGCAGGTGGCGTTGCGCAACGCCGCGCTGTGATGGTGTGGCAGTGTCCTGTCAGTGAGCGTCAGCGGTCGGGGATGGCGCTGGTCTTGGTGCTGGTCTTCGCCGCGCTGCTCAGCTATCAGGCAACGGCGGCACTGGGTGGTGCCGGACGGCAGCTGCGACAGTCGGCGGCGCTGAGCGCCCATCAGCGCCTACTACTCGCCGCTGAGTGGCAACTGCGTGCGGTGCGTCAGGGGTTTTCCTCCCATGCCGACAGCGCATCTTGGGATGGCCCCTGTCTCGGCACACTGTGTTTCGACGATCGCTGTGGTGGCGGCTATTGCTTCCAAGGTGATTTCCCTGTCGGCGCGGCGGTGGAGCAGTGTCGCCTTAGCCCTGGCACCTCGCCACCGTGGCTCGATCCGGCACTGCAGGTATGGGAGCTCCCACATCGGCATACCGCCGCTGTGCGGGCTGGCATCGATCTGCGTTGGATCGTCGAGTTCCGCTGTTTCAGCGCTGATTCTCTGGCGCTATTCGAGCTGACGCTACGCGCTGTCGCGCTGGGTGGCGAGCGGCTCTTGTTGCAGACGCTGTGGTCCACCGCTGGCAGCCATGCTTGGCGCTTGTTGGAGGGGGCGTGATGGCGTGGCGGCAGCGGCTGGCCTTCAGCTTGGTCGAGCTGCTGGTGGTGCTAGCGGTGACAGCAGTGTTATTCGCGGTGGCGACAGCTGGGTTTCGCCAGCAACAGATACGCGTGCGCCGCGCCGATGCCCGCGTCGCTTTGCTCGACTTGGCGGCGCGTCAGGCCGAGTACCGGCTGCGTGAAGGGCACTATGCCGCCACCGAGACGGCACTGGTCGGCACAGCTGGCGCGCTGCCCTCGCCGGGCGGCCACTATCTGCTGCGTGTCGATAGCGAGCGGGCTGCTACAGCGGGCTGTGAAGTTGCCGAGGATGGCCATCACTACTGCTATATGCTCAGCGCCAGCCCGACTGGGCCACAGGCATTGGATGACCGCTGCGCCGTATTGCTGCTGGATCACAGCGGCGCAAAGTGGGCTTTGCATACCGATGGCGGTGAGGGGGAGGGGTGTTGGTAGGGGTGGGCGGCGTGGTGTTATCGGCTGCGGAGCGATGTTGCCAATTCTTAGCAGCATGCAGGAGCAATCCCGCCATTTCATTTTGACCCTGAAATCGAAATAACAAGCAGCATGATTGCGAAGAGTGGAATCAAGCAGGGGTGTCACCCAGCACAGTGGCTGCCGCCATCGGGCTGCTTGTCGACTAGGGCACCGCCAGAGAGATCTCCGGCCGGCACTGCTTGCGACTATTTGCCTACGATAGCTATGTGTCCATACTTGGCGAGGAGGATGGGGCATAGCGTTGGCCTTGCCGGGCACCACTCACAGCCCACACACCGTGTCATCCTCCACCTGCGCTGCCAGCACCCGCCCGCCACTGCCCAGCACGATTCGGCGGGCGCGTGCTGGCAGCGCATCGTCCGGGCAGTAGTAGAGGCTGCCATTTGCCGTCGCCGAGCCGTCTGCAGCCAGTTTGAGCGAGCGCGCCGCAAAGGCGGCACGCACTGCGATGCTCCCGCCCGCTGGCCGGTACTGGCGCAGCAATGGCTCGCTGATCTGCCGCTGCTGGTTGCCATCGAGGTCTTCGAATAGCAGCAGTTGCGAGCCACCGTCGCGCAGGCAGTCGCCATCGCTGCCCGCTGGGCATACGCTAATCTCGGTGTTGAGTCGGATGGCTGCTTCCCGCGCTTCGTGCAGCAGCTGCACCAAGGCATCCCCGGCGGCATCCGCCCGCGCTAGCGCGAGACGACCGCCGAAACCACCGATGCCGACCGTGACGAGCAGCCCGAATAGAGCCAGCGTCACCAAGGATTCGACCAGCGTGAAGCCGTTGAGCCACGGTCTGCGGTGGGGTGCACGGATGCCGTCTAAGTGCTGCCATTCCATCGGCGATCACCCTCTTCCCTGAGTGCGGTTTATTGTTCCCTGTGTCGGTGGGAGCTGTCAAAGCTGGGCCTACCGTGGGCAGTGGCATCGGCCCACTACTTGTGATGGGGTGGCGGTGGACATGGCGGTGGTTCCGTGCGGCTGTGTGGCGGATTTTATGTTGGGAAACTTAGCGACGCTGGTGGCACGACGCTTCTCCAATGGCGAGCAGTCTTGCCGAGTCCAGTGTTAAAATGCTTTCGATTATCATCTCTTAGCACAGAGTGCCTTGCGGGCATAGTGGGGCCATGCCACCCCCTCGGCGCAGCTCTTCTACTCTGTTGCATCGACTCCCATGCCCTCTATCACCCTAGCCCTAGCCCAGTGCAACCCTCTCGTCGGCGATATCGACGGCAATGCCGATTTGATTCTGCGGCTCGTCGCCGAAGCCCGCGACTCCCTCGGTGCCCAAGTGGTGGTCTTCCCCGAACTTGTGCTGACGGGCTATCCCCCGGAAGACCTGCTACTGCGCCCCGGCTTCGCAGAGCGAGTCGAGGTGGCTTTGAAGCGGCTTGTCCGCGAGCTGCCAGCAGAAGTTTGGGTGGTGTTGGGCTATCCGCGTCGCCGCCCCGCCGGGCTGATGAATATGGCGGGCGTGTTTCACGGCGGCGAGTTGGGCTTCGAATACGCCAAGCGGGAGTTGCCGAACTACCAAGTCTTCGATGAGCGGCGCTACTTCATCCCCGGCAGTGCCGACGATGTCCCGAGTGGTGCGCTCTGCGAGATCGCCGGACTGCCGGTCGCGCTCAGCATCTGTGAGGATCTGTGGGAGCTGGATCGTAGCCTCGAGGCGGCTGCCGCCGGTGCCAAGCTGATCATCAACCTCAACGCCTCGCCTTTTCATATCGGCAAACAGGCCGAGCGTTTGGACTTGCTGCGCCGCCGCGCCGAGCAGACAACTCTGCCGCTAATCTATGTCAATCTGGTCGGCGGCCAAGATGAATTGGTCTTCGATGGTGGCTCGGCGGCGGTGGATGCCACAGGCACGCCCTGCGCTGTCGCGCCAGCTTTCCACGATTGTCTGCAGGCTGTGCGCTTGGAGTGCCGAGACGGTGCCGTGACTGCTGTGGCAGGGGAGCTCGCGGTCTGGCCGCAGGAGGATGAGGAGATCTACGCGGCGCTGTGCTGCAGCCTGCGCGATTATGCGAGCAAGAATCGCTTCGATGGTGCTGTGGTGGGGTTGTCGGGGGGCGTCGACTCGGCGCTGACGCTGGCCATCGCTGCAGATGCCTTGGAGCCGGATCGAATCGAGGCGGTGCTGATGCCCTCGCGCCACACGGCGGATATCAGCGTCGAGGATGCCGTCGCCGAGGCCGAAGCCCTCGGTGTGCGCCATCATATCCGCCCCATCGAGCCGGTCTACCAAGCTTTTTTGGATGCCCTAGCCGAGGATTTTGCCGGTACCGAGCCGAATGAGGCGGAGGAGAATCTGCAGGCGCGTTGTCGCGGCATGCTGCTGATGGCGATGTCCAACAAGCGCAGTCTGTTGGTGCTGACCACCGGTAACAAGAGCGAGCTGGCGGTGGGCTACTCGACGCTCTATGGCGATATGGCTGGCGGCTTCTGTGTGCTCAAGGATGTGCCGAAGATGCGGGTCTACCGCTTGGCACAGCTGCGCAACCGCCGCTCTCAAGTCATTCCGGAGCGGGTGCTGACGCGGGCACCGTCGGCGGAGCTGCGTCCCGACCAGCGCGACGACGACAGCCTGCCGCCCTATCCGCTGCTGGATGAGATCCTGCGGCGCTATGTGGAGGGCGATGAGGGCTTGGAAGAGATCGTCGCCGCCGGTTTTGAGCTCGAGCAGGTGCGCCATGTGATCTCCTTGGTCGAGCGCAATGAGCACAAGCGGCGTCAGGCACCGGTCGGTGTGCGCATCAGTGCGCGCGCCTTTGGCCGCGACCGACGCTATCCGATCACCTCTGGCTGGTGGTGGCGCGCCTCTTCGCGCTCCGCCGAGGGCTGAGGGGCTGACTGCGTCCCCTTGCGCTGAGTGGGGGGATGGCCGAGCAAAACGGCATCAATCCGCTGGGTGCTGCCGCCTGGTGCGGCCACTTGTTGCTGTCGCCCCCTATCTTCTGGGCTGTCGCGCTCTGGATCGATTGAACAATGATTTGAGATAGATTGCCAAATAGTATAAAATACCATTCGCTACAGCATGCCGATTCTAATATCGCGGAGCTGCTGCACGGCATGGTGATTATTCTCCGCGATCAGACCGAGGATTATTTCCCATGTTGCGCTGCTTAGCACTCGTTGCTCTATCGCTATATCTGGGGCAGATCCAGGCACTGTCCGCTGCCGCTCCGGTCGATGTGGGCCAGCTCGATATTGGTGGCTATGGTGAGCTGACTTATTTCTATCGCGACGCCGATATCAGGTCCAACGATCTCAGCAGCTTTGATTTTTATCACTTCGTGTTGGCATTGGGATACGCTTTCAGCGAGGATCTGCGGCTGATCGCCGAGGTGGAATTCGAGCACGGTGGCACTGAAGTGGCGCTGGAGCAGGGCTATCTCGAATACGATTTCTCAGCAACGATGATTGGCCGCGCCGGTGTGTTTCTGTTGCCCATAGGCTTCATCAACGAAACGCATGAGCCGCCGTCCTTCTATGGTGTCGAGCGCAATCAGGTCGAGCGTGTCATCATTCCCACGACTTGGTGGGTAGGCGGCCTGATGCTCTCGCGGCGCTGGGACAGCGGCTTGACCGTTGAGCTGGCCTTGCATGAGCCCTTGGAGATGACTTCGGCGCAAGTGCGTGGTGGGCGGCAGAAAAGCGCCCGAGCGAACTTCAAAGAGCCCGCTTTGACTGCTGCGGTGAACTATCGCGGCATTCCGGGCTTGACGGTGGGTGCCGCGCTGCAATACCAGAGCGATCCGGCACCGTCTGTCGCCGAGATCGGTGATGGGCTACTACTCAGCGGGCATGTCAATTGGCAGTATGACATCTTTGCTGTGCGAGCTTTGGCCGCCGGTTGGCTGTTCGATGTCACCGGTTCGGTTGAGAGCGCGGGCTACGACGAGCAGTATGGCTGGTTTATCGAGCCTTCTGTGCGACTCAGCGACGCGATGGGGGTCTTTGTCCGCATCACCGATGTGCGTGGCGGGCGCGCCCAAGATGACTTCAAGCGGTGGACGCTAGGTCTCAGCCTGTGGCCACACGAGCAGGTGGTCATCAAATTAGATTACCAAGGAGCCAAGCACGACCTCGCCGACCAAGGCGGGCGCGATTACAACAGCTTCAATGTTGGCTTGGGCTATCAGTTTTGATTGCTTGCCGGTGTGGTGTGCCATTGCATGCCGTTTTAGCATTTTTGGCATTGTGCGCACTGAGCTTCGCCAGCGTACCGGCCACATTGTCGGGAGCTGTGTCGGTGGTGCTGGCACCAGAGCGCTTTTTGGCTCAGAGTTTTGGTGCTGCGCTGCCGCCGGTGCGCTTGCTCGTGCCGGATGATGCCCTGCTGGTCGAGATGCAGCGTGTGCTTGGCAAGCCATACCCGCTTGGGCGCTTGCGCTACTGGCACCGGGGGCAGCGCAGTGCGTGGCTGTTGGAGCAGACTGGGCGCGACCACCTCATCACGGCGGGTTTTGTCGTCGAGGGAGGAGCTGGAGAAGATGGTGGCGTGGGGTTGCCGGTGCTGCGCCAAGCGAGCGTGTTGATCTATCGCGAGAGCCGTGGCTGGGAGATCAAGCATCCGCGTTTTCTGCGCCAGTATGAGGGCTTGCGGCTCCAATCCAAGCAGCAGCGTTTGAGTCGTCGCGTCAACGGTATCAGCGGTGCCACGCTGTCGGTCAATGCGATGAACCGTATGGCGCGCTTAGCCTTGCTGTTGCATGGGCACATCGCCGCCGATGCATCGCCAGCCACGGCGGCGCTCGTGCCGCAATAGTGCGGCGCTCCGGGCTGAGCGCGATGCGAGCACTACACCGTTCAATCGCACTTTTTGGTGCGGCTTTTCTCATGCTGTGGCTGGCCACCGGGCTAGCTCTGCAATTTTCCGATGCGCTGCATTTGGAGCAGCGTTTTGTCGTCGCGCCGCTGCTGTTGCTGCCCTATCAGCTGCCGCTGGTCGAGGAGCGCAGCTACTTGGCAGCGGGGCGTTGGCTTTCCCAAGCGGGTGCAGGGCTGTATTTGGATGGCATCGCCTTGCCTGGCTTGCGGGTGACTGTGCTGGGCGGGGCGGTGGGCACCGCCGACGGATCTTTGGCCGTGGTTGCCGATGGTGGTTTGCTCTTGCTGAACCGTGACGGCGCTTTGCTCGACCGATTGCAACCCGGTGCGGGATTGTCAGATGCTGTCAGTGCCATCGCACGTGCAGCGGATGGCCGTGTGGTGTTGCGCGGCCTCAGCGGCCTAGTGGTCGCCGATGCCGAGTTTCGCCTATTCAGCGCTATCGCAGCGGCACCCCTGCTGTCGGCATGGTCGGTGCCACAAGCCATCCCGGTGGCCTTGGGCACAGCGGTGCGCCGTCACGCCGCTGGCCGTCGTATCACTTGGGAGCGCTGGCTCCAAGATGCGCACAGTGGGCGTCTCTTCGGCGCGGCAGGCGTGGCCGTCATGACACTGGCCTCGCTGTTATTACTGGTCTTGGCCGCCAGCGGAGCGACGCTGTGGTTGCGTGGTAGAGCAGGATAGAGCCATCCCTAGCCGGGATGGACGCAAATGGTTGTTGCGAGCTGACGCAGGGTGACGAGCGACCCGCGGCATCGGGTGCCCCTCGCTGCCATTGACTGTGCTCGATCCTTCGGCGCTAGCGCGCGGTTGGCAGTGCTTTGCTTACTCTCTGAGCCTATACCAAGCATCAAAAAATGATATATCTCGGTGTACTTGAATAGATCCGTTGGAACTCAGCAAATCGTGAATTTTTTACTTTGTTCTGGATTGTAATTGTGTTCACATATGATAATCGATATCTTGTATTTTTTAAAATCAAAACTCTTGAGGATACCGTATTCGCCACCTTCTGTATTGATAGCAAGATAGTCAATCTGCTTGGGAGCACCATGTTTGTCCAGCATAGATATAGTCCGCACTTCGTCGGTGGTGCCAGACTGCCAGCATCATTCCATATATACGTTGAAATAGTTGAGAGCATTTTCTCATCAGACTCTAGAAATTTCAGTGTTTCTCCACTCCGCTCCCAAACACAATCCAACGCAACTTTGGCTGATCTGTTGGCTTGCAGTGATTGATGCCAGTGCCGCGCAGGCTCGGCTAGCATGCCAGTCCATCCAAACTCGGCTTCAAGTCAATATGTATTGCTGCATTTAATGCCATCCGCCGCTCCAATTTCAACGAAAACACCTCTTTTTTTGCAATCCAACTCACACAGCACAAACATATCCTGCAGGAGCTGCGATTTTATTTTTGGGGCCAACTTGGTTATTTCATTGGAAATACTGGCACCATAGCTTTTGACGAAGCCATGTCCAATCAACCGTACCATGCCCTTGACTGTTTCTGGTGGCCGCTTCAACGCCGCCCGATAGCCGCCCGATAGCCGCCCAGCTGACGCCAAGCGATCAGTGCCGCCAGCAGTGTGACCGCGCTGCCGACCAGTGCCAGCGAGCGCCCTAGCGCGGCATCGTCGCCGAAGCCGAACTCGGTGAGCGCCGCCACGGCGCTGGTGCCAAAGCCCAAGCCGAGTAGGTTGGTGGCGAATAATAGCCCGGCCGACAGCTGTGCGCGCAGACGGTTGGGGGTCACCAATTGCAGAGCTGCCAGCGAGACGCCGAAATAGGCGTTGAGTAGGAAGATCACCGGTGTCGCCAGCACTATGGCCATCGCCAAGCTGTCAGCTTGGGTGGAGAGCAGTACTGGCAGCGGCAGGGCGCTGGCCACCAGCGCCACCAGCCGACCATTGGCGTCGCGGTAGCCGCGCCGAGCTAGCAACTCAGCGAGGCGGGCACCGCACAGGGTGCCAGCGGTGCCGCTGATCAGGTAGAGCCCGCCAGTTAGGTAGCCTGCTTGGCTACGTGCGACATCGAAGGTGCGGATCAGGTATTCAGGATACCAGCCGAGAAAGCCGTAGCCGGCGATTGACAGTAGCGGCACTGTGTACAGCACCACGGCGTAGTCGGCACGGTGCCCCACGATGTGTCGTAGCGCGCTGTGTACGGACAGCAGTTTTCCTTTTTCGCCCGGCTGCAGACGGCGCGGCGGCTCGTGCACAGTGGCGTAGACCAACAGCGCCACCAGCAGCCCAGGCAGGCCGACGATGATGAAGGCCAGTCGCCACGGTGCCAGCTCGCCGACTAGTGGCCATGGGACGGCCTCCATCTCGCCGATGAAGCCAACCACAGCACCGCCGATCAGGTAGGCCATGCCACCACCCACCGTGATTCCCAAGGTGTAGATCGCCAGTGCCCGTGGTAGGCGTGCGGGCGAGAAATAGTCACTGAGTAGGGAATAGCTCGGCGGCGACAGGGCGGCCTCGCCCACGGCCACGCCGACGCGTGCGGCAAACAGCGCACCGAAGCTGCGTGCGACGCCGCACAGTGCAGTCATCGCGCTCCACAGGGCGATGCCGATGACGATAATGCGGCTACGGTTGCCACTGTCCGCCCAGCGGCCTATCGGAATACCCATCAGCGTGTAGAACAGCGCGAAGGCGGCACCGCTGAGCAGGCTGAACTGGAAGTCGCCGATACCGAGATCGTCGCGTATCGGACCGACCAGCAGGCTCAGTATCTGCCGGTCGACAAAAGAGAGGATATAGGCGAGCAACAACATCGCCAGCACGAAGCGCGCCCCGGGCAGGGTGTGGGTGTTGTCAGCTGGCAACTGCCTGTCCGCTGATACTGGCATAGTGCGCCCCAGCGGGTGGTGGACCTTAGCCCTACTGCATTCGGATCAGTTTCCCTGGCAGGGCACCGGTGTGCTCGCCGCGCTCGAAGATCGGTTCGCCGCTGACGATGATGGCTCTGTAGCCCTGCACCGTCTGAGTGATGCGCCGCCCGCCAGCCGGCAGGTCGAAGACCACCTGCGGCTTGTCGAGCTGCAGCTGCTCGAAGTCGATCACATTGATGTCGGCCTTCATGCCCGGCTCCAATGTGCCGCGATCCGTGATCCCCACGCAACGCGCGGTATCTTGGGTGTGGGACTTCACCGCCCATTCCAAGCCGATCCGCTCGCCGCGCTCGCGGTCGCGCACTAAGTAGCTGAGTAAGAAACTCGGCATTGTGGCATCGCAGAGCACCCCGCAATGGGCACCACTGTCAGCCAAGCTGACGACACTGTTGGCATCTTTGAGCATCTGCATCTGCCGCGACATATCGCCGGTGCCGTAGCCGAAGTGCGGGAAATAGATCATCTCTCGGCCATTGTTTTCGCACAGGATGTCATAGGCCAATTGCCTCGGTGGCACACCCATGGCGGCTGCGCGTACGGCAATGCTCTTGTCCGGCGTCGGCTCGTAGTCGGGTGGCGACTCGACCCGATACATCTGGTCGAATCCGGTGATGATGGCAGCCATCACGTCCTGTGCGTCGGGCACCTGGATCTGCGGTATCACAACTTTTTCAGCGAGTATCGCTTGGCGCAGCGCCGGATCCTGTAGTCGACGGATGCGCTCGGTCGGGCTCAATTCGGCCAGCGGGGCGAAGTTCTCGAAAAACATAAACGGGTGCACGGTGCTGTTGAAATTCATCATGATGTTGCCGGGTCGAGCCGAGACATGGGGAACCAGCTGCGCACCCTCTTTGGCTGCTTGGCGCACATAGTCGAGCTGTGCCTGTATCCGTGCGAACTCGGATTCCTTACGGAAGAACAGCACAAAATTGACTGGCCGGCCTGTGTTGATGGAAAGGCGCTTCATCCAGTCCATCTCGTTTTCCCAGTCGTCGAAATCCGAGACCAAGCCGTAGACGCCGCGACCGAGATCGCCGAGCGCCCGACCGATGCCGAGCAATTCATGTTCGTCGGCGTAGGTTCCTGGCATGACAGAGCCGTGGCGGGTTACATGCAATTTGGTGCGCGAGGTGGTGAAGCCAATCGCCCCCGCGGCGATACCTTCGCGCACGATCGCGGTCATCCGATCGATCTGCTCTGGTGTTGCCGCCTCATTGTTGGCCCCGGCTTCGCCCATCACATAGCAGCGCACTGCGCAGTGGGGCACTTGGCTGCCGATGTCGATGGCGTGGTCGCTGCGTTCCAGCGCGTTCAAGTATTCAGGGTAGCTTTCCCACTCCCAAGAGATGCCCTCGGTCAAGGCGCTGCCGGGGATGTCCTCGATATCTTCCATGACATGGATCAGGGATTCGCGCTGATCAGGCTTGCAGGGTGCGAAGCCGACACCACAGTTGCCCATGATCACCGTGGTGGTACCTTGGTTGGAAGATGGTGTCAGCAGGGGATCCCAGCTGGCTTGGCCGTCGAAGTGGGTGTGCGAATCGACCCAGCCCGGAGTCACCAAGTGCCCATCGGCATCAATGCTGCGATGTGCGCGCACGCCGTTGAGCTTGCCCACTGCGCTGATACGCCCTTCATCGACGGCGACATCGCCGACAAAGGCGCTCGCGCCAGTGCCGTCCACAATCTTGCCATTTTTAATCACCAAGTCGTGCATTGCCGTTTTCTCTGCGCCATTGCCACCGTTTGAACAGTGTAGAGGTCTACTGTGCTGTGGTCAATTGAGTGCGTTGTCCGACACAGGCGACGGATGGGCTGTGGCGAGCGTTCTTGTTATACTTTGTCAACTGGTGCGAGTGGTCGTTGCGCCGCTATTTTGGTCACGGGCTGATGGTGCATGGGTGGTGCACCGCCACTCTGAATGGTGTGATGGAAAAGCTGACTTATCTGGTTGCGAACTACAACCAAGCGCCCTATGTGGGCGACTGTTTGGACTCGCTGGCCGCGCAGACCGATGACGGTTGGTCTTGCCTGATCTGCGACGATGCCAGCACCGACGATTCGCTGGCGGTGATCACAGACACCGTCCAGCGCTTGGGGCTGACTGAGCGGGTGTGCGTCATCTCCCAGCAGAGCAATGTGGGCTATATCGGCACTCTGCGGCGGCTGATCGAGGAGGCCAGCACCGATATCGTGGCCATCTTGGATCCCGACGATGCGCTGGAGCCCGAGGCAACGGTGGTGCTACGCGAGGTCTACGCCGCCGACCCGCAAGTCGAGTTTGCCTGTTCGAAGATGCGCGGCCACCGAGTCGACATGACACCTTTGGGCGATGTTTACGGCAGGGCTCCATATCCGGGACGCACCAGTCTCAGAGGCGAATTTCTTGTGGCGATCAGAAGCTTTCGCCGCCGTGCTTACTGGCGCACGGCGGGCTACGAGGACAATTGCCTGTATGCCGAAGACCGCGATTTGACCCACAAGTTGGAGGAGGTGACGCATCCGGTATTCATCGACCGGGCACTCTACCGCTATCGTCGCGGGGTGCCGGGGGCGCAGTCACACGATCCGGACAAATTGGCCGCCATGTATCGTGGCATCTTCAACGGGCGGTGTATGGCCGTGCGCCGCCGCCTGCGTGGCCCGCGCCGGTGGTTTGCGTTGTGCTTCTTTTATGTCGTGTCCAAAGCGCCGTATTGGCGCGGTAGCCACCGATTGGGGAGGGTGTTGGACTGGCTGGATGGGCAGTTTGATATTATGGCTAATGGTGAGTGCTTGCGGCGCGGTGCTAGGCCCGTGCACTTGCCTCCGTACTGTATTTTGGAATCGGCAGAGGCGGCTCGCCATGGGGCGGTCTGAGCACGCGGCGGTGAGCCGTCGCCACTTGTCTCTATCCGTTGGCGGCGCATACCCTTGCTGGCAAGGCGGTGCTTGCGCTATGATTTTCGTCACCATCTAGGGCATTCCAGATCCGCTGTGGAACAGATTAGCTATCTGATCGCGAGTTACAACAAAGCGCCCTATGTCGGCGATTGCTTGGATTCACTCGCTGCGCAAACCGATGGCAATTGGTGCTGCCTGATCTGCGATGATGCCAGCACGGATGGCTCGCCTGTGCGCATCCGCGAGCACTTGGCCCGGCTGGATTGCGGGGATCGGATACGATACTTGGAAAATGCCGAAAATCGTGGCTACATCGCCACTCTGCGCCGTCTCATCTCCGCGGCGCGCACGGATATCGTCGGCATACTCGATGCCGATGATGCCTTGTTGCCGGAGGCGACGGCGACCGTGTTACAGGTCTACGCTGCCGACCCGCAGATCGAATTCACCGCCTCCAAGGCTGCATGCATCAATGTCATTACCGATTCCAACATGGGGGTGTCAGGCCACCCGCCGCCGCCGGGGCGCAGTAGCCTGACGGATGGCTGGTACATGGCGTTGCGCACTTTTCGACGCCGTGCCTATGATCGCACCGATGGTTATAGCGACGAGTGCCCGTACGCGGAGGATCGAGAATTGGTGCTGCGCTTGGAGGAGGTGACGCACCCGGTCTTCATCGACCGCGTCCTCTATCGCTACCACTGCTGGATCCCCGGTTCCCAAGCGCACGATCCGGTCAAGCGGCGGGTCGGGCAGCGTCATATCTATACCGCCTGCCGCGCCGCTGTGGTGCGGCGCCAGTTGCGTGGCATCAGCAAGTATTTTGCGCTGTTATTGGCCTATCTCAACTCGCATCAGCGAGATACACGTGTGCGTGGCGTCTCTTGGCTTTACCGCAATTTGGCGCGCATCGGGGCGCGCTTTCCGCTGATCCGGGGGGAATATCTGCCTAGGGGACCGCGACCGATCCATGTGCCGGATTTCTGTGTGCTCGACTCAGTTCAATTCAGCACGCCACATGGTAGCGTTGAGACCGAGCCAGCGGTAGACAGTCGATGACTGCCCAAGTGGTGGAGCCGTCTGTCCCCGATGATGCCCAGCCAGAGTGCATCAGCTATCTGGTGGCCAATTACAACAATGCGCCCTATATCAGCAATTGCCTCGATTCACTACAAGCGCAGACGGACGGCAATTGGCGTTGTCTGATCTGCGATGACGGCAGCACGGATGGCTCGCCTCGGCGCATCTCTGAGCACCTGGCCCGGCTGGATTGCGGTGACCAGATACGCTATATGGAGAATGCGGAAAATCGTGGCTACATTGCCACTTTACGTCGTCTGATCGCCGAGTCGAATACGGATATTGTCGGCACTTTGGATCCCGACGATGCCTTGGAACCTGATGCGACAGCGGCGGTATTGGCGGTCTATGCTGCTGATGCTGCCATAGAATGTGTCTTCTCTCAGATGCAATCCTATGATGCGGAGCTCAAAACGGCAATTGAATACGATCCGGGGCTTCATCCCGGCGGTGTCATCAGCGCTGCCCCGATAGCAGGCCACAGCGGTCTGCTTGAGTGTACTTATCCGTCACTGCGGACTTTTAGGCGCCGCGCTTACGATCGTACCGACGGCTTCGCGCCAGCGGCGCTGCATGTTGAGGATTTCGATCTGATGCTCCAGTTGGAGGAGGTCTGCTACCCGGTGTTCATCGAGCGAGTGCTCTATCGCTACCGGCGCCTGCCATCGGGGCAGGCGCACGACCCTGCCGCTGTGGCGGCGGCACGTGCGCCTAGGCGTGCGGTCTATCGACGGGCCGCCGAGCGGCGTCAGTTGTCGGTGGCGCGGCGCGGCTTTGTCTGGCTCTTCAGCTGTTCCCTCGATCTGTTGCATGTGCGCGGTGGTTATCGTTTCTACTGCTTGTTACGGTGGTGCTTGCGGCATTTCAATATCGTGCGGGGAGAAAAGTTGCGCCGTGGCCCCAAACCGAGGCACTTGCCCGCCGGTTGCCACTTGGTGGGTGCCGATGGCTAGGCGGTGGCCGCTGCGACCTGCCGGGCAGGGGGCGATGCCGCAATGATTCACATCCTGTTGCTGATCGCCTTGGGGACGCTGCTCGGCATCTCCTTGTCGCGTCTGTACCGTCGCTATGGTGCTTGGAGTGCACTACTGGCCTTAGCCGCCTTGGTCTTGGTGCTGTTGGTGGCGACCGGGCGCGCTCACTGGATCAGCATCGTGGTGCTGGCGGCGCTGGCGCTGATCAGGCGTCTGCTGATGATGTCGCAGCTGCTCGCTCTGCTGCCGCGTGCGTGGCGTCTGCGCATGGGCGGCAGCGGTGGCCATGCGCAGTTTCGCACCGCCGTGCTGATGGTGACGCTGGATCCGCTGAGCGGGCGCATGGAGGGCGAGGTGCTGAGCGGCTCGTTGGCGGGTCGGCAACTGAGCGAACTGTCTGCCAGCGAGCTGCGGGAGTTGCTGGATTACTGTCGGAGCGCAGATGCGCAAGCAGCCTTGCTACTACAGAACTACATCGCCTATGCACATCCCGACTGGGCGGAGGCTGATCCGTCGGCGCATGCCAGTGGCGGGACACCGCCGCCGCGCTCCACCATGAGTGTAGAGCAGGCGCGAGCGGTGTTGGGTGTGGAGGAGGGTGCCGACAGCGATGCGGTGCTCTCCGCCCACCGTCGCATGGTGCAGCGCCTGCACCCGGATCGTGGTGGCAATGCCTATTTGGCCTCGCTGATCAATCAGGCGCGCGATCTGTTGTTGGAGGATCGGGGCTGAGCTCGCAGCCTTGTGCTCAACTCCAAGCTGGCGGGTAGAGATGGCTCCATGGCCGCGCCCGTTCCAGCTGCCCGGCGAGGCGGAACAGCGTGGCCTCGTCATTCATCCGTCCAGCAAACATCACCCCGATCGGCACATTGTGTTCGTTCCAGTACAAGGGCACCGACATGGCTGGTTGCCCCGAGATGTTGTACAGATTGGTGAAGGCGGCGTAGGGCAACACCACCCGTAACAGATCGTCTTGGGTCTTCTGTTCTCCGATGATGCCGAGCTCGATCGGCGGCTGTCCAAGTGTCGGGCTCAGGATCACATCGAAGTCGCGGAAATGTTGCGTCATCCGCCGTGCGAATTGTCGCAACGAGGTCAGCGTGTTCAGATAATAGGTGGCGGGAATACGGCGGCTATCGCTGATGCGATTCCATATCGTCGATTCCAGCACACGGCTTGGTTCGGCCACTTTGCCAAAGCGCTGTTCGTAGGATTGGAAGGCCGCCGCCAAGTGGCTCGAGTTGATGACACCGAAACCATTCATGATGTCCTCAAGCTGGCCTTGGGGCATTTGAGTTTCCACCAGCTGGTGCCCTAAGCTCTCACATAGGGCGATTGTGTCTTCCAGTGCGTCCTCACAGTCCGGGTGCAATGGCATCGGATAGGGTGGTGCACGCACCACCGCGATGCGCAGGCGACCGGGCTTGCGGCGCAGCTCTTCCAAGTATGGTCTGTCCGGTAGGGCGATGCGGTAGGTGGCTCCGGGCTCGCTGCCGTGGGAGGCGTCGAGCAGGGCTGCGCTGTCGCGCACGGTGCGGCTCAGCACATGGCTGGTGGAGAAGCCAGCGGTGGTTTCCATATATGTTGGGCCGGTGGGCAGGCGACCGCGCGTCGGTTTCAGCCCGAACAGTCCACAGGCCGAGGCCGGGATACGTATCGAGCCGCCGCCATCGGTGCCGTGTGCCACCGGCACAACGCCAGTGGCCACGGCGACTGCCGAGCCTCCGGAAGAGCCGCCGCAACTGAGATTGGAATCCCATGGATTGCGTGTCGGACCGTGTAACACGGACTCGGTTGAGACAGAGCCGCCAAATGCCGGTGATGCGGTTTTGCCGAAGATCACCAGCCCGGCATCCTCGTAGCGTTGCACCACTGTGCTGGTTTGTGCCGCCACCGAGTCTTGGAACAGTCTGGAGCCCCGCGTCGTGATGGTGCCCTGCAGATCGACGCTCAGATCTTTGAGCAGGAAGGGCACCCCCCCCAGCGGGCCTGTGGGGAGCTGGCGCGTCACCACTCTGCGGGCACGCTCATAGAGCGGCACCGTCATGAAGTTCAGGGCGGCGTCGACTTCCTCGGCGCGGTTGATGGCGATTTCTAGTAAGGTTTCTGGATCGACTGTGCCGCGTCGCACCAAGGACGCCAACGCCACCGCGTCGTAGTGGCGGTAGGTGTCAAAATCCATTCGATAGCTGGATGCGCCACGCCGTCGAGTTCGGCGACCGCTGATGTTGCTGGCGCTGTTGCTGTGCAGCTCACCCAGTTTCTGTGCCAGTGTGCCAGTGCAGCCAGGCAGCGCCACCACTCCGGCTACCAGCGCGAGCTGTCTGAGCAGTTCTCGCCGTGCGGTGTCGGGATCTGATGGCGTACTACGGTCTGTTGTCGAGGGGTATTGAGTCATAAGTTGGGTGTGGCTGTGGGTGGGGGCATTTTGGCGATGCCGTTGTTATGCCGTTGTTGGAGCTTGCATCGCGGCGCGGTGCGCCAGCGCCAACAGTCGCTCCGCTTCGGCTGCATGTAAGGCCTCGATTAACTGTCCATCATAGACGGTGACGCTGCGCCCAGCTCGCCGCGCTTCGTGCCAGCTATCGAGTACGTGCTGCGCTGCATCGCATTCGGCGGGGGTCGGGGAGAAGAGCTCGTTGGCGGCGGATAGCTGTGCCGGGTGGATCAGAGTTTTGCCATCGAAGCCCAGCGCACGTCCCTGCGCGCAGGCATCCCGCAGGCCAGCTTCATCGCGCAGCCCGAGGTGGACGCCGTCGAGCACATCGATGCCGTGGGCGCGAGCCGCCAGCACACACAGTTGCAGTGCCAGTTGCAGTCCGGCGCGACCGGGTGCGGTGGGAACGTGCAGGGCACGCCCCAAATCTGAACTGCCGAAGACTAGCACCGCCGCACCGCCCGCCGCGATTTCCTCGGCGGCCAAGATGCCGCATGGCGTTTCCAGCATGGCCCACAGTGCTGTGTCGGCAGCATCTGAGCCGCTCAGCTCGGCGGCAGCGCGCCGCAGGACGGTGGTGCTTTCCACCTTTGGCAGCAGCAGGCCGTCGGCGGTGCTGGCGAGAGCCAAATCCTCGCGCCACCATGGCGTATCATCGCCATTGATACGCACCACTTGTTCCGCTCGTGGCTGTGAGCTGCTCCCGCAATCGGCCAGCTGCTGAGCTACGGCGAGGCGCGCGACTTCTTTGGACTCCGGTGCCACCGCGTCTTCCAAGTCGTAGATCAACACATCGGCTGGCAACGATCTGGCTCGCGCCATGGCACGGGGATTGTCGCCGGGGACGAACAGCGCCGAGCGACGCAGGCGCAGGGCGGTATCGGTCACTGGCGGGGTCACTGGGGGGTGGGGGTGTTGCCAGCCAGCTGTGCGGTCGCGCTCACTGAACATCTCCCGCCAGCACGGCATCGAGCTCTGTTAGCGCGGCGCTGCCGTCTTCGCCGACCAGCACGGTGTGCAGGCCGAGAGCTGCGGCTGCTTGGGTGTTGCCGTCGAAGTCGTCGAGGAATACGCTCCGCTCCGGTGTGATGCCGCCGAGTCGCTCCAAGGCAAGGTGATAGATTGCAGGATTCGGCTTGCGCACGCCCTCGGCAGAGGAGTCGATGACAGCTTTGAATACATCGTCCACCGCATAGGGCAACAAGCCGTGCCAGCCGTCGCGGAATTCGGCGACATTGTTGGTGACGATGGCGAGTTGATAGCCAGCAGCGGCCAGTTTGCTCGCACATTCGACAAATTCATGGCGCAGGCCGCCATCGGATGGAAAGGAGCCGAAGGCCTCGTAGAGATCCAGATCGTGTGCCAGATTCTGTGTGCGTCCCAGCTCAAGGATTTCTTCCCGCGCCCTCTCCATCGTGATTTCACCGCGCTCGAGGCGGTGCCACGGGTGATCGGTATCGCGGTAGTAGTCGCCGAACATCACGCTGCTGACCTGCAACGGATCCAACTGAACGCTCTGTGCGTAGCGCTCCAGTGCCGAGAATGGCGACATTGTGAAGACACCGCCGAAGTCGAACAGCACCGCCTCAATAGGGCTTGGCACCCCGTTGCCGTTATTTGAGTCCATAGCGTGCGAAGGGGCCGAGGAACATATATTCGAACAGCCCATAGCCGACATCGCCGCTGTCGGTGGTGAAGCGCGCTGCGCAGTCGATCAATCCAAACATTTGGTCGCGGTCTTTTTCCATGTCCAAGCTGAAGTGTTGCACCACTTCTTCTTTGCCTTGATACATGCCGTGGCGCCAATCCGTCTCCAAGCCGTAGCCGGTGCCGACCGCGACATAGAGTTCTTCGAGCAGCTCGGCGCGAATCTCCAGTGCACCGCCCGGCGCTTCGGGGAACAATAGCAACCCTTCCTCGATCAAGCGCTTGTCGGCGGTGAAGCGGTGCTTGTGCTCAGGGCGGCCGAGCAATTCGGGTGCCCGCTCAGGGTCTGCCCAGATGCGCACCGCCTCCTCCAACTCCCGCGAGCCGTCATCGTGTTCATTGCAGATATAGAGGATGGAGTAGTCGTCAAACTGCATTGGGCAATAGTTCCACATGCCGTGCATGGAGCCCGCGCTACCGCTGTGGATGCCAGCGGGTTCGGCCTCGCCGATCGGGCGCACCCCCCACGAGCGGTCACGACAGCCTTTCCAGCGATCCGGTGTCACTTCAAAGTGTTCATCGCCAATACGCAGATGGCCACTCCAGCAGCCAGTTTGGGCGAAGCGAGTGCTGTCAAACATGGCGCGACCATGGCGGCGCACCAGCTGGCGCGGCTCCAAATAGGCAGGTATGGCAGCATTCCAGACCACATCGAAGGCCAGCGGGAATGTGGCGTCATCCTCGACTACGAAGCGCACGCGCTTCAAGCCTTCCTGTACCTCGACGCGCAGCGGCCCGACGCGGGTGTCGGAGCGGTCGTTGCCCAGTTCGCGCGAGGCGCGCACCACGTGGTGGCCGTTGTTGCGACGCACGACGGCAAAGGCATCCTGCACTCCTAGGTTGGGATATTGTCCCAAGCCCATCACCATGAACAGCTCGTCGCTGGAGCCGTGCAGGTTGAAGTAGTAGCGGTCGTAGAAATTGCGGTCAGATGTACCGACATGCCGTATGACATCGGAGATCTGGTGTAAGGGATAGTCGTCTGTTGGTGAAAGCACGGCAGGATTGTCCAGTGGTGTGGTGGTGTTGTATGGGGGAGCTTTAGCCGTCGCGTCGCAACGCATCATCTCCGGGGAAATCGATCTCGTAGCGCCATTGGCCACCGCCGTGTCGCGCCGCTACCCGATGGCGCGGACCGGGGCACTGGGGGTCGGCTTCGGAGTAGCCAGCATCTTCAGCATAGAGACTGTAGATGATATCGTCGCTGATGGCGATTCGCGGTGTGAAGCGCACTATCGGGCACTTGCCGAATAGCTCCAACGCGGCGGTAACAGAGTCAAAATTGCACAACCATAGCAAGGTGACATAGGTCGGCGGCAGGAACTTCATCCCGCCATCTTCGAGTGCTTGTAGCGCTGTCTGCGGGCTGAGCCAGCGGTGTTGACTGATCTCGCTCCCATCGACGCGTACCTCAGTGCCGTCTTGATCCGAGCTGCCGAGGAAAAACCACGTGGCGTAGCGGCGCGGGCTCTCCACCGGGGCGACCCAGTGTGCGATTGGCAATAGGCGGTCGGCGGCAAATTCCAAGCTGGCCTCCTCGCGGGTCTCGCGTATGGCGCAGTCTCGGCCAGCCACTTCGCTGTCGGCTGCCGCACCGCCTTTGCAATCGACTGCCTCGACGCCGCCACCGGGGAACACCCAATTGCTGCTGATGAAGCCCACACGCTTGCTGCGTTGCAACATCAGTATCTCGAGCCCGGCTGCGCCATCGCGCACCGGTATCAAGGTGGCGGCAGGCCGTAGCGGCGCGGCGGCGTTTTGGCTCAAGGGCTGATACCGAGTAGCCCGCAGGCATTGTTGCGCATGATGTCACGTACGGTGCCAGCGTCCATGCCAGTCATCGATTCGGCCATCTCCATCGGCCATTCCAAGCCCTCTGGGTGAGGGAAGTCCGAGCCGTTGATCAGGCTCTCATGGCCGACGCAGCTGGCCAGCGCGGGGATGTCGTCTTCGTGGAAAGGCACGACGCTGAAATGGCGGCGGAAGATCTCGCTGGGCTTGTCGGGCTTGCCGAAGCGCCATCGGCTCTGCACATGGCCGAGCCGATAGGTCTTGTCCAAGACGCCTAGGAAGTGTTCGACCCAAGCGGAGCCGTACTCGACGATCATGAAACGCAAACCCGGGAAGCGCCCGAACAGATTGCAGAAGATCAGCGAAGCCACGGTGTCCGTGATCGGGCGTTCGCCGATGCCGATGTAGCTGTTGAAGGCACTGAAGCGGTGCGATGCTGGCGTCGCCTCCTCACCCCACTGGCTGGCGTACATCTGATTGAAACCGCCCTCGCCGATGTGGAAGACCACCGGCACACCAGCTTCCTGTACTCGCGCCCAGAACGGGTCGAAGTGGCTGTCGGCTGGCGTTTTGCCCGCCACCGGGCCAGTGGTGATATAGACCAGCCGGAGCCCCTCGGCGAGTAGTCGTTCCAATTCTGCGATGGCTTGATCCACATCCATCAGCGAGATGAGGCCAGTGCAAAAGATGCGCCTCCCTTCGTTGCCCCAGCCCCATTCCTCCCGCTGCCAGCGGTTGAACGCCCTGAGGCTGGGATAGAGCACATCGGGGTGTCGGCGCAGCTGCCATTCGACCCCGACACCGAGGGTCGGCAGCATCACCGCGGCTTCGACCTGTTGCTCGTCGAGTAGGCGCTCGCGGGCGGCGCGGTTGGTGAAGGCCGGATAGTCCTCGAGCTGGATCGGATTGAGATTGACCTGCCCGCCTTCATCGGTGTTGCCTTTGAAGAACTCGCGCATGGCTCCCGGCGGGCCAATGTAGTCACCGACGCCGACGCTGAAGAAACTGAGGCGTTCGTCACCGAGCATCATGATGCCGTGCCCGTCCTCGTGCTCGCGCTTGACCCATACGGTTTGGCAGCGGTGCTGCGCCTCAATATGGCGCGTGAAGCAGTCGTCTGGCTCGTAGTAGTGGTTGTCGCAGTCGATGATGCGATAGTTCAGCATGAATGCTACCTGTGCCTTTGCGATGTTCTGGATTGTGGTGTGTGGTCGATGCCGTCCCGCAGAATCGGCATTCAGGGCAGGTAGCGGCTGACGATGTCGGCGACGCAGGCTGGGCGCTCGTGTCCGCCGAGTTCGATGGACACACGGACGATGATCTGGACACCGCCATTGCCCACCGGTTGGGCCGAGATCAGTTTGCCGTGCCCACGGATTTGCGAGCCAACGGGCACTGGTGTCGGATAGCGCACCCGATCACTGCCGTAGTTGATACCCATGCCGAACTCTCGCACATCGCATAGTTGGGGCAGGAACGAGCTGGTCAGTGCCAGTGTGAGGAAGCCGTGTGCAATGCACGCGCCGAACGGCCCCTCGCGGGCGCGTTCCGGGTCGACATGGATCCATTGGTGGTCGCCAGTGGCATTGGCGAATTGATCGATGCGTTCTTGGGTTACCTCAAGCCAGTCGCTGGTGCCCAGCGCCATCGGCAGTTGCTCAGCGGTAGCCAACAGCGCGTCTGGATTTGCGAATATCGTCATTGCGTATCGCCTCAAACGCCGTAGCCACCGTCTACCGACAGTAGCTGGCCGGTGACATAGGCGGCTTGATCAGAGGCCAAGTAGGCGACGGCATGAGCCACTTCCTCGGCCTGGCCCCAGCGTTTCAGGCATAGGCCAGCCTTGACGGCGGCTTCCCATTTCTCATCGAAAACCCCGTCGGCCAACAGCCGCAGGAAAATACCTGTCTCAATGACCCCCAGTGCCACGCTGTTGGCGCGGATATTGTGACGGCCTTCTTCCTTGGCGATGCCCTGCACCAAGGACTCGATCGCGGCTTTTGGTGCCACCGACAACACATCGCGTTCCGGCCAGCGGTGCAGGCCGGCGGAGCTGATGTGTACATAGGAGCCGCCGCCGCCAGCTTGCAGGTGCTGTAGCGAGGCTTGGACGATGTGAAAGAAGCCGTTGAGGTCGGCCTCGACCACCTTGCGCCACTGCTCTGGGGTCAAGTCGCGGATCAACTGCTGTTCGATGTCGGAGCCGGCAGCGATGACCACGGTATGCAGGCGTTGATCGGCGGCGACTTGGTCGATGATCGCTTTGGTCTGCGCGGCATCGCCGATGGAGAGTTGGTGATGACTGGCTTTGCGTCCGAGTGCTCGCACTTCCTGCACCACTTCTTCGGCACGTTTTTGATTGCTGTGGTAGCTGAGGGCGATGTCGCAACCGGCAGCGGCCAGCTCGCGACACACGGCCGCGCCGACACCACCGCTTCCGCCGATGACCAAGGCGGTGCCTGTGGGAAAATCTCTTATTGTCATATTTGCTACCACTCTGTTCCGGTTGCGCGACAAGTTCCGCCATTGGTCGGTCGGGAAACTATTTTAGACTGGCTGCCACAGCTTCGCTAGGCCACGCTGTCCGTCATCTCGCGGCCAGCAAAAGCGATCTGCGCGGCTGCCTGCGAATAGTCCAGCGCTTGGGTGGAATGCAAGGCGAAGCGGCTACAGCTGATGCGCCAGCCATCCGCTGTGCGGCGGTACTCGTCGTTGTACTGCCCACCGAGCTGGGTCGCGCTACGGTTTTGGGTGTCGATTTGGTAGTAATACAGGCTCCACACCCCCTGCGCGGAATCTCCGGTCACCTCAATGCTCGGGTTGTGGGCGTGGTGCAGTTCGAGGATGTGGTCGTGGCAGGCGAGCCGCTCGAACACCGCCATCAACTCTTCGCGTCGTGTGAACTGGCCGACACGACCGTAATCGATGGTCACTGACCCTTCCAAAAAACACTCGCACAACACGCCGGACTCCTTGTGATCGCAGGCGCGTAGATAGCGGTATTTAAGCTGTTTGATCGCCTCAATATCCTCAAGCATGGCGATGCGCCGCTCCAGCTCGATCAGTCGTTCTGTCATTTGTATTTTCCGCGGATACCATCCGCCAATCACTGCTCCACTATATCAAACCCAGCCGCCGTACCGCCCACTGTTGGCTTGGCCTTGGCTTGAAATAGCGATGTTGCATCCCCATATTTATTATTGCACAGACGACGGGCTTCCCAGAAGGTGTCGGCAGTGCAAAGCAAGCCGTTGCAGTCGCCCCGCACGGGGACTGTGGCGGGGATCTCGCTTGACAACAAGGAGTCATCACATTATGAACGCACATCAACTCAGCCCACTTTTCCGCACGACGGTAGGCTTCGACCACTTGGCGAGCCTGCTCGATACGGCATTGGACAACAAGTCCAGCGGCTACCCGCCCTACAACATTGAGCTGGTCGGCTCAGGTGAGGGCGATGGTCGCTATATCGTCACACTGGCGGTGGCGGGATTTCGTCGCGAGGACATTGAGATCAGCGTGCAGGATAATACGCTGACCGTCCGCGGCGCGCTCGTGGCCGACGGTTCCGTAGCCAATGGCGCACAGCAGGAGGCCGCCATCGAGCGGCGTTATCTCCACCGGGGTATCGCTGAGCGCGGTTTTGAGCGCAAGTTCCGCCTCGCCGACTATGTGCAGGTGAGCGGTGCTGAGCTGCGCGATGGGCTGCTTCGCATCCAGCTCGTGCGCGCAGTGCCGGAGCGCTTGAAACGGCGTGTCATTGACATTGACGCCAATGGTGTGGAGGCTGTGACCGTCTCGGCTGGCGACAGCTGAGCTACAGCCAGCCAAGCGTTGGCGACGGAGGAGGCGGGGCGAGGCGCTGCGTCATCCCACGGCTAGTGGGAGGGTGCTGGGTCGGTGGTCTCGTTCCCCTCGGCAGCTGCCAGCGCTTGGCACACCGCCTCGCCGTCAAAACCCCGTTGTTGTAAAAAGCGGGCTTGGCGGGCGCGTTCGTGCGCATCGTTTGGCAGCTCTTCACCAAAGCGTTTGTGGCGCGCCCGCGCCGCCAGCGCTGGCCACTGATCGCGGTAGTTCTCCAGCACGGCTGCGATCACTTCGGTGTCGGCACCGCGCTGTCTGAGATCTTGGCGGATACGCATCGAGCCGTGTCCTCGGCGGCAGCGTGCGCGCACAAAGGCCTCGGCGTGGCGTGTCTCATCAAGTGCGCCGCTACGGCTCAGTGCATCCAGCAATGCGGTGATAGCGGGGCGGTGCCGCGCTGCCTTGGCTCGGTTCAGCAGGCGGCGCTCTAACTCGATGCGGCAATAATCGCGCCGGGCGAGGCAGTCCAGCGCAAAATCTCGCAGTGCAGGCAACGGGTCATGGTCAGGGGCGGGGTCGGTCATGATCCTGGCGCCGCCGCGCTCTAGCCGCGTTTTAGGATCCGGCCGCTTGGGTTGCTGTGTCGCCTGTGGTCGCAGCCCGGCTCTTCCTGCTGCTCGTTGGCCGGATCTGTTCGCGGATCACGGCCTCAATGGCCTTGGCGGTGTCTGGCTGCTCGACCAAGAAGGCCTCGGCTGCGGTGCGACCCTGGCCGATGCGCTCGCCACTATAGCTGTACCAAGATCCCGCTTTCTCAATGCAGCCATATTTGACGCCCAAGTCTACCAATTCGCCGAGGCGGTTAATGCCGCGGTCGAACAGGATCTGAAACTCGGCTTTGCGGAATGGCGGTGCCACCTTGTTCTTGACGACTTTGACACGGGTTTCGTTGCCGATAATCTCGCCATCTTCTTTGATCGCGCCGATGCGACGGATGTCCAAGCGCACCGAGGCGTAGAACTTCAGGGCGTTGCCGCCGGTGGTGGTCTCCGGATTGCCGTATATGACGCCGATTTTCATGCGGATCTGGTTGATGAAGATGACCAAGCAATTGGCCTGCTTGATGGAGCTCGTCAACTTGCGCATGGCTTGGCTCAGCAGGCGCGCCTGCAAGCCGATATGGGCATCTCCCATCTCACCTTCGATTTCGGCCCGCGGTGTCAGCGCCGCCACCGAATCGATGACTAGCACATCCACCGCCTGGGAGCGTACCAAGGTCTCGGTCACTTCCAGAGCCTGCTCGCCCGAGTCTGGCTGCGAGACCACCAAGTCGTCGACCTGTACACCGATTTTCTCGGCGTAGCTCGGGTCCAACGCGTGTTCGGCATCGATAAAGGCGGCATTGCCCCCTTGCTGTTGGCACTGAGCGATGATCTGTAGGCTCAGCGTGGTTTTGCCCGAGGATTCGGGGCCGTAGATTTCGACGATGCGTCCCTTGGGCAGGCCGCCGACGCCGAGTGCGGCGTCGAGCGTCAGCGAGCCGGTGGGGATGGTGGGGATGTCCTCCAACTCGCGCTCACCGAGGAGCATGGCGGCCCCCTTGCCAAACTGGCGCTCAAGTTGTTTTAACGCTGCTTCCAGCGCCTTTTTTCGATCTCCATCACTAGCCATTTTGCTGCCCTCGCGGTATTGCGGCACACGCCGCTGCCCTGGCCGCCTGTTTTGCTGTTGTCGGGCGCATCCAGAGTGCGGCAGCCAGTCCGCGCCTCACGCCGTCGTCGTCGTCGGGGCACCATCGCGGTGTACCGTGCCGATTCGTTGTCATTTTAGCGCATTGATGGGGTGTGAGGAGTGCTAAATAAGGGTTTGCTCAGTGGCTTTTGTTGGCGGCACGCCCGAGGCCCATCATCAGCGCATTTCACGTCGGGCCATCGCCAGCAGCCCGCGCAGTGCCTGCACGATCGCCTGCTTGCGCACCTGTTGGCGGTCGCCTTTGAAATGGCATAGCTGGGCGATGGTGTCGTCACCGTGGCAGGACCATGCCAGCCACACGGTGCCTACAGCTTTGCCCGGTGAGCCGCCCTCCGGGCCAGCGATACCGGTGGCGGCGACGCTGAGCTCGGCGCGCACACGCATCAGCACTCCGTGGGCCATTTTGCGCGCTGTCTGCTCGCTGACAGCACCGTGTTTGCTGAGCAGCTCGTTCTCAACACCGAGCAGATCCTGTTTGATGCGGTTCTGGTAGGCGATGATGCCGCCGACGAACCAAGCCGAGCTGCCGGGTACGGCGGTAATGGCCTCGGCGATGCCGCCAGCAGTGCAGGATTCCGCTGTCGCCACCCGCCAGTCGACTGCCTGCAATGCGTGTCCCAGTTGGACGGCGAGACTGTGGATCAGCGGGTCACTGCTCGGCATGGGCTGATGTGTTCAGCGCATCGGTAGCCGCCGCTGTTTCGTCTGCCAGCATGCGCCCCACTTCGCGTAGCGCTGTCTGTTCACTGTCGCCACGCTCGAGCGCTACTTGTAGGCAGCTGCGCTGGCGCTGGGCGCTGTTGCCGCGCTCGACGATGTTGCGTAGCCCCTCCAGCTCGGCACGGCAGCCCAGTGCCTCGGCGCTGTCGCTCAAACGGTCTAGCAGCTGATCGGTCAGCTCAGTCGCCGACAGCACTTTGCCGCCCCCGAAATCCACCAGCCCTCGCTCCAAACCGTGGCGCACGGCACGCCATTGGTTTTCCCCGATCAGCACCGACGAGTAGTCACGTAAGCGCAGCTGGGATGCGCGCAGATGGTAGAGCCAGTGTGTGAGGCATTGGTAGAGCGCGGTGATACTCAGCGTGTCCTCGAGCAGCGGGCAGGCATCAAGGCAACGCAATTCCAGCGTCGGATAGCGGGCGCTGGGGCGCAGCGACCACCATAGTCGCGAGGCATCCTCAATCAAACCCAGTCGCTGTAGCAATTCAACTTGGCGCTGGTAGTCGTCCCAAGAGGCAAATAGCGGCGGTATGCCGGTACGCGGTAAGGCACCGAATATCTCACTGCGGTAGGACATCAGGCCGGTGTCGCGCCCATCCCACAGTGGTGACGAGCAGCTGAAAGCGGTCAGATGTGGCAGGAAATAGCGCAATTGATTCTGCAGATCAATGCGCACGGATTCGTCCTCCACCGCGAGATGGATATGCACTCCGCAGATGACGGCACGCTGAGCCAGTTGCTGCATCTGCTCTAGGATGTCCGCATAACGGGCGTTGGGCCAGATCTTCTGGTCCTCCCAAGCGCTGAAAGGGTGGGTGCCAGCAGCCATGATGCGCATGCCGTAGCAGGTGGCGATCTCCACGATGGTTGCGCGCATGGCACCGAGTTCGCGCCCGGCTGCCGCCACATCGCCACACACCGATGTTTTGACCTCGATTTGGCACATCAGCAGCTCGTGACTGATGCGGTTCGGCAAGCGTTTGGTGCATTCCTTGACGAAGGCTGCCGGTGGTTCGCTGACTAGCGCCAAGCTGTCCGCCGAGACCAAGAGGTATTCCTCTTCGATACCGATGCTGAGCGATGGTGCGGTCAGGGTGGGCATGAATTGCCGTGCTCGCTCAGCGATCGAGTTGCAGCTTAGGCAGCTGTTCTCGGCATTGTTCCAGCGCTGTCACCAAGTAGTTGATCCAGCGTGGTGCGGTCGCCGCGCCGAGGTGATCTTGGCGAATTTCCCAAGCGCAGCCGAGTCGTCCAAGGCCGACTTCGTGGCGTGCCATGGTGTAGGCCATCTCATAAGCAGAATAGGGCTCGTTCTCACGCAGCTCGACACCGTCGGGCCGTTGTTCACAGTGCTCTAGCGCCGCCATCATAGCCGCTGCCATGCGACGGTTGTCGCGCCACAGGACGCCGATGTCCAGCTGCCTGACCTCGTCACCGATGTGGGGGGAAAAAGAGTGTGCGGACAGCAGTGCCGTCGCCTGCCCCAAGCGTCTGCCGAGTTGCTCTAATAATGCCGTGATCGCGTTGTGATAACACTCAAAATATTGGCGCCGCCGACCGCGTTCGGCAGCGTCGAGCTCCCTATTGCCGGGCACTTCTTCACCCGTCTCGAGCTCTGTGCGAATACAGTCGGGATCGTTGTCTGGGTCGCGGTTGCAGTCGATCACGAGGCGTGACACCGAACACAGCACAGCGGGGATGTCGAGGTGCTCCGACAGCGTGTGGCACAGGGTCTCGGTGCCGAGATCCACGACCCAGTGATCTGGTGATTCCCGGCTGGGAAGCCCCAAGTTTTGGTAGCGTGCCGGGATATGGCTGCTAGCGTGGTCGGCGACCAACAACAGGCGCGGGTCGCCGTCTGGGCGCAATATTTTCGGCGGCGGGAAAAGTGGATCGTCTCCGCTGTCGCCAGCACCTGCCGATGCCGGTGCGATACTTGTCATGGTGGCCAATGCGGTCTCCGACGCGGCCTACCGTCATTATATGGGCAGGCCGCTTGTTCGGCTATTGGGGGGTTGGCGTGTTTTAGTTAAAATACCACGATGTCTGCCAGCGTTCCCGCCTCCTCTGCCGTCGGCAATAGCGCCGGAGGTGGCGCTGCGCACACGCCGATGATCCGCCAATATCTCGGCATCAAGGCACAGCACCCCGATCATTTGTTGCTCTATCGGATGGGGGACTTCTACGAGCTGTTTTATGCCGATGCCCAGCGCGCTGCGCAGCTGTTGGATATTGCCCTGACTCAGCGTGGGAGCTCGGGTGGCAATGCCGTGCCGATGGCGGGAGTGCCAGTGCACTCAGTGGAAGGCTATTTGGTCAAATTGGTGCAAGCTGGCGAATCGGTGGCCATCTGCGAGCAGCTCGGCGACCCAGTGCAACGCGGGCCGATGGAGCGCCAAGTGGTGCGCATTGTCACGCCCGGCACACTCAGTGATGAGGCGATGCTGGATGCGGGGCAAGACAATCTGTTGGTGGCACTGTTGCCGCGGACCGATGGGCGTTGTGGTATTGCCAGCCTCGATTTGGCGGGTGGGCGCTTCACCGTTTCGGAAGTGGATGCCCCAGCTGCTCTGGCCGCTGAACTGCAACGCCTGCGCCCGGCCGAGCTGCTGTTACCCGAGCGCACCGAGCTGCCACCGACGGTGCTGGCAGCAGTTCCGGAGCCACGATTTCGTCCGGCCTTGGACTTCGACCGCCAACGAGCCGAATCTGAGCTGTTGCGGCAGTTCCGCACCCACTCCTTGGATGGATTCGATGTCGGAGATTTGGATCTGGCCTTAGGAGCTGCGGGCTGTCTACTACGCTATGTGCGAGAGACTCAGCGCGGTGCGTTGCCGCATCTGCGTGGCTTGGTGCATGAGCGCTGTTCGGACAGCGTGCTACTCGATCAAGCCACGTGCCGCAACCTCGAGCTGGATACCAGCCTGTCCGGCGGTCGGGAGGGCACACTGCTACGGGTCTTGGATCGCAGCTCGACACCGATGGGTGCGCGCTTGTTGCGCCGTTGGCTACTGCGGCCACTGCGCGATCGCAGCCAGCTCGAGGCGCGTCAACAGGCGGTGGTTGCTCTGTTGGAGGGTCTATACCACAAAGCTGTAGCGGAGACACTGGGCGCAGTGGGAGATTTGGAGCGCATCTTGAGCCGCATTGCCTTGGGCAGTGCCAGACCGCGTGATTTGGCACGGCTCGGCGAAGCCTTGGCCGTTGTCGGGGCGGTGCGCGAGGCTGTGCCGCAAGCAGATGGTCGCCTCGCCGAGTTGCGCGCGGCGGTGATAGAGTTCCCACAGGAGCGCGAATTGCTCGAGCGGGCGCTGGCGGTGCCGGTGCCGGCCACCCTGCGCGACGGTGGTGTTATCGCCGCGGGTTACGATGCAGAGTTAGACGAGCTACGTCAACTCGGTGGCGATGTTGCCTGCGTGTTGGGCGAGCTGGAGGAGCGGGAGCGCCAGCGCACTGGCCTCGGCGCACTGCGCACTGGTTACAACCGGGTGCATGGCTTTTATTTGGAGCTGCCTCGCAGTCAGGCCGAGCAGGCGCCCGCAGACTATGTGCGCCGCCAGACGCTCAAACACGTCGAGCGCTACATCACGCCAGAACTCAAGACCTTGGAAAACCGCGTGCTGGGATCGCGCAGTCGAGCACTGGCGCGAGAGCGGCAGCTGTACGAGGCTTTGCTGGAGCGTTTGCGCGAGCCGCTGGCTGGCTTGCAACAGCTGGCGGCAGCGCTGGCCGAGATTGATGTGCTGGCCAGTTTCGCCGACCGGGCGGGGCAGGGTGGTTGGTGTCGACCGCAATTCGTCGCGCCGGACGAAGGCATCCAGTTGCGCGCCGTGAGGCATCCGGTGGTGGAGGCCGAGCTGCAGGCGAGCGGTGCGGGACAGCAGTTTGTGCCCAATGACCTCCAGCTCGGCGACGGTCGCCGCTTGCTGATCGTCACTGGCCCCAACATGGGTGGAAAGTCCACCTATATGCGCCAAGCAGCACTAGTGGCTCTGCTGGCGCACATTGGCAGTTGCGTGCCGGCTTCCTCGGCGCGCTTGCCACTGTTGGACCGCATCTTCACCCGCATCGGCTCTTCGGATGACTTGGTTGGTGGGCGCTCCACTTTTATGGTAGAGATGACCGAGACTGCTGCCATTCTGCACAATGCGACCGACCGCAGTTTGGTGCTGATGGATGAAATTGGTCGCGGCACCAGCACCTTTGACGGTTTAGCTCTTGCTTGGGCAGCGGCGCGTTATTTGGTCGAACAGATCCGGGCTTTCACGCTATTCGCGACTCATTACTTCGAATTGACGATGCTGTCCGTGCAATGCCACGAGGCGGCCAATGTGCACCTGCGGGCGGTGGAGCACGGCGATGATGTTGTCTTTCTCTACGACCTCCAAGAGGGGCCAGCCAATCGCAGCTACGGTTTGCAGGTGGCGCGCCTTGCTGGGGTGCCGTCGCCAGTGTTGGAGCAGGCGAGCGCCAAATTAGCGCAACTTGAGGAGTATGCGGCATCATCAGGCGCACTCAAGGCGCAACGCGATCTTTTTGTCGGTGACAGCGTGGCGGTGGCAGCGCTCGGCGGTGATGGTGCGGCGGGAGCCGGTAGCGGGAGCGGCGACGAGGCGGCGAGTGCCGAGGATCGTGTAGCGGCGGCGGTGCTGGCGGAGTTGCGTGCCTTGGCTTTGGATGACCTGACGCCGCGCACGGCACTGGAGAGCCTGTACCAGCTGCGTCGTCGCTTGGATGGAGACAAGCCGAGCGATTGACTGCCGCGCCGCTGTCTTGCGCTATTGGGATAGCTCAGCTGCCGGGGGCTGCGCCGCCGCTTGCTCGGTATCGTCCCCCAAGATTTTATGCCAGCGACGCTGAGACTCTAGCTGCAACTGCTCGCGGGTGGCGGGAGATAGCTGCGTCGCGATGGCGTCGCGCTGCTCGCGCCACTTGTCGTCATCTTTGATCGCCACCGCCAAGGACAGCCATATATAGGCTTCGAGCGAGTTTTGCGGGTGACCTGTGCCAGCTGCGAACAGCATGGCAAGGCCGTGCTGTGCTTCGGGCACTCCCGCCCATGCGGCGCGCTGGTACCAATATATCGCCATGCGGGGGTCGGCTACTGTGCCGCGTCCTAGCTGGTGGAGTGAGCCGAGATAGAACTGGGGTGCAGGCTGGTCTTTGGCCGCCAGCGTGGACAGGATTTGGAAAGCGGAGGCATCGGCCGATTTGCGGTCTTGCTCATCTGCCTGTAGCAGTTTCAGAGCTTGTTGCAACAATTCTGCATCGTGTCGCTGGGGTGGTGCGGGATGTGTCGGTGGCATGGCGGGCGCACTGCGATGCGGTTTGATCGACTGCGGCGGTGGCGGCGGGGTGGTGGTCGGCTTGGCAGTGTGCGCTGTAGCGGTGACGCTGGCATCCCCGCTGCCCTTGGCCTCAGCGACCGTTGCCGTCGCACTGACTTTGCCCCTCCCCAGCTGTATCAGCATATCCTCGGCTTGTTGCAAACCTCGTCGCGCCGCTTCTTGGAACCACTGCACAGCGGTCGCTGGATTCTGCTCGACGCCTTGCCCGTGCAGATAGTTCATGCCGGTATTGAATTGCCCTTCGGGCAGCCCCAGCTCGGCGGCTCGTCGGTTCCACTCGGCCGCTTTCTTGAGATCCTTTTCGGTGCCGATACCGCGCTCGTTGGCCCCCGCCAAGTAGAACATCGCCGGGGCATAGTCCCGCTCAGCGGCGCGGCGGTACCAACTGATCGCCGCCTCAGGGTCGGCGTCCACACCCAGTCCCTGTGCTAGCAATACGCCGATGTGGAGCTGTGCTGGCAGATGCCCAAGCTGCGCCGCCCGGCGGACCATAGCGGTGCCCGCGATGGGGTCAGCAGCGATCCCCCCCTGCCCCCTGATGGTCATTTGCCCCAAGTAATAGCTGCTGGCCACCGCGCCTGGATTCTTGGACGAGAGGCCTTTGACTCCCTGCCGCAGCCATTTGGCCGCTTTGTCGGCATCCGCCTCTACACCGCGACCGAGCAAGTATTTGAGGCCGATCAAGCAGGGGGCTAGGTGGTCGCCGTCATCTGCCCGTTGCTGTAATTCTTCCAATGACAGTGTGATGTCGGGCACATTGTGGTGGCAGGGTGAAGGTGGTGCCCGTTCCGGTGCGAGCTGCGCTGCGCCCAGTACGGCACCGGGCAATAACAGATAGACACTCAGCAGCGCCCCGGCGCAGTGCCGCCTCATGCGGCTCGCCCGGCATCGCCCAGCTGGGCGATGAGTTGAGCCGCAGCCTGCTCGCAGGGAATGGCGCGCTCTTCGCCACCGCGTCGCCGGTACTCGATCATTCCTTTGCTGAGATTGCGCTCGCCGATGATGACAAGATGTGGCAGCCCGATCAATTCCATGTCGGCAAACTTTACGCCAGGACGCTCGTCGCGATCGTCAAATAATACACTGATGCTGTGCTCCTCGAGCTGGCTGTAGAGTCGCTCAGCGGCGTCGGCGACGGCCTGGGAGTGGTGGTTGCCTAAGGCGATCATGGCGACTTGGAAGGGTGCCATCGCTTCTGACCACTGGATGCCAGAATCGCTGTGGTGCTGCTCGATTGCGGCAGCTACAATACGGCTGATACCGATGCCATAGCACCCCATATGAGGGTGGAAAAGGGAGCCGTCCTCGGCGCTGAGCTGAGCCTCCATCGCCGCGCTGTATTTTGACCCCAGCTGAAAAATGTGCCCGACCTCAATTCCCCGTTTGAGCTGCAATGCGTTGCCGTTGGGGGCGGTGCAACCGTCGCTGGCGCAACGCAGGTCGGCGCGGGGAGGGAGCGGGGCATCGCGTCCCCAATTGGCACCTGTGTAATGCTGTCCCTTGCGGTTGGCACCGCAGACAAAATCTGCCAGTTCGGCGGCGGCGTGGTCGACGATTATCGGTAGCTGCAGGCCGATCGGCCCGAGCACACCCGGTTCCAGCCCATGGTGCGAGCGCAGTTCTGCTTCGCCGATGAAGCGCAATGGGTTGCTGAGCGCGGTGGCTCTGGCCGCTTTGGCGGCGCTCAGCGTGTGGTCACCACGTAGCAACAGCGCGGTGGCAGAGCCGTCTTCGGCCGCGACTACCAGCAGCTTGAGTATGCGCTCCGGCGCGACACCGAGCCGTTCGCACAGGGCGTCGATGTTGTGGCAATCTGCTGTATCTACTGCCCGTAGCGCATCGTGTGGCGGTGGCGCGTCACCGTTGGCGGGGCAGGGGGCGATGTCGGCGGCGACAGCGTAGTCGCTGTTCGGGTCGATGGCGATGGCGTTCTCGCCCGCTGCGGCCAACACTTGGAATTCATGCGATACGGCACCGCCGATCTGACCGCTATCGGCCTCGACCACACGGAAGTCAAGGCCGAGGCGGGTGAAGATACGACAGTAGGCATCGTGCATCTCGCGGTAACAGCGTGCGAGGCAGTCTGGGTCGCGGTGGAAGGAATAGGCGTCTTTCATCAGGAATTCGCGCGCCCGCATGACCCCGAAACGCGGGCGAATCTCGTCGCGGAATTTCGTGCCGATCTGGTAGAGATTGAGTGGCAGCTGACGGTAGCTGGACAGCTCTTGCCCGACCAGCATCGTGATCACTTCTTCGTGGGTCGGACCGAGGCAGTATTCTTGATTATGTCGGTCTAAGAAGCTCAGCAACTCTGCACCGTAGTCGTCACGCCGCCCAGAGCGCCGCCACAATTCAGTGGGCTGCACCACCGGCATCAGCAATTCCAAGGCACCGACGCGATCCATTTCTTCGCGCACCACGGTCTCGACGCGCCGCAATACCCGGTGGCCCAGCGGTAGCCAAGTGTAGAGTCCGGAGGCCAATTGCCGCACCAATCCGGCGCGCAACATCAGCCGATGGCTCGCGGCTTTGGCATCGGCTGGCGCTTCGCGTTGCGTGGGGAGAAAGTAGCTGGTAACGCGCATGGCGGAATTATAGCTAATCGGTGTTTGCAGCACACTTGGCGGCAGATTTGCAGCTGCGGATCATTCCGCCAGACTTGGACTCACCAGCAGATTGGCCGCAACGCTGGCGGTGTCAGAAGCAGCTGTTGACGCAGCTCGCTTTGTGCTGTCTGCGGTAGCTGATGCCCGCCTGAGGCGATGCGCTAATCCGCTGGCTGGGGGAGGTGGATTCGAACCACCATTGGCGGAGTCAGAGTCCGCAGTCCTACCGTTGAACGATCCCCCATCGCAAGTAATTTTAGGCCGTGTCACCCTCGCTCGCAAGCGATTGCTAAGGGCGATATGCCACCGTTGAGATATCTTTTCTGCCAGCGCTCCCTTGCGCCCGTAACCTGCACTGTGGCACAATATGGGAGTTTTGCGGGCATCTCCTTATCCGCGTGTTGCGCAGTCTTCAGCACCCATGATCAAGTCGATACGCACCTACCATGCCAAGCCCGGCGAAGTGCCGCAGCGTTGGTATGTCATTGATGCGCGGCAACATGTGTTGGGGCGGCTTGCCGCCGGTGTCGCCCACCGCCTGCGCGGTAAGCACAAGCCAGAGTACACCCCGCATGTGGATACTGGCGACCACATCATTGTCATCAATGCCAGCGCGGTGCAGCTGACTGGCAATAAGCTGAGGGCCAAGCGTTACTACCGTCACAGCGGCTACCCAGGTGGCCTGAAGACCTTGCGCTTTGAGCAGCTGCTCGACCGTCGCCCGGAAGAGCTGATCCGTCGTGCGGTGCGGGGCATGTTGCCGCGCACCCCGCTGGGACGCCAGATGTTGCGCAAGCTGCGTATCTATGCTGGTGCCGAGCACCCGCATGTGGCGCAGCGCCCCGAGGCGTTGGCGCTCTAGCCGTCTGCATTTGAGGTCACACCCTGCTATGTCATCCTCTGAAAATTCCCTGAGCACTGTGTCGTCTGCACCGCGCGAGAGCGCCTACGGCACCGGGCGGCGCAAGACGGCCACGGCGCGTGTCTTCCTGCGCCTTGGCAACGGCGAAATCACTGTCAACTCACGTAGCTTGGACGACTATTTCGGCCGTGAAGTGGCGCGCATGTTGGTGCGCCAGCCTTTGGAGCTGCTCGGTGTGGGTAACCGTTTTAACTGTTTGGCCACAGTGTCTGGTGGTGGCAGTTTCGCTCAAGCTGGCGCGTTGCGCCATGGCATCACCCGCGCCCTGATTCAATTTGACGAATCGTGGCGCCAGCCCTTGCGGAAAGAGGGTTATGTGACCCGTGATGCACGTGAGGTCGAGCGCAAGAAGGTCGGTTTGCGCAAGGCTCGCAAGCGACCACAGTTCTCGAAGCGCTAAGCCATTCAGACCGAAGCAGTCCATACGGTAGCCAGTATGCTGGGCAGCCGCCGCTTGAGTCGAATGGCGGCGGGGGGCTGTTCAACTGTGGCTGTACTCGGTGTTTGGGGGTGGGGGGTGCTGTGAGCGAGCATTTTGGCGCTGGAGACCACCTCGACCGAGGGGATCGCGGGGAGAGTTTTCGCAAGGGCGCGCTCGATAGCCGCCGCCGCTTCTTGATCGCCTCCACTTCTGCGCTCGGTGTGGCTGGGGTCGGTGCTGCCGCTATTCCTTTCCTTGCCTCTTGGCAGCCCAGTGCCCGTGCCCGCGCCGCCGGTGCCCCGGCACACTTCGATGTCGACCAATTGCGAGCTGAACAGATCACCATTGTCGAATGGCGCGGCAAGCCAATTTATGTGTTGCGCCGCAGCGAAGCTCAGCTGGCGACGCTGAACGAGCTGGAGCCGCAGTTGGCCGACCCACAATCCGTTCGACCCCATCAGCCGGACTATATTCGTGTGACTGGTGTGGTGCGCGCCCTGAGGCCTGAGTTTCTGATCTTGATTGGGCTTTGCACCCATCTCGGTTGCGCGGTCAAATATCGCCCTGATCGCGCCCCGGAGGATTTGGGCTCCGATTGGGTCGGGGGGTTTTTCTGCCCCTGCCACGGCTCGCGCTTCGATCTCTCAGGCCGGGTGTTCAGCGGTGTGCCAGCGGCACCGAACAATTTGGTTGTGCCGCCATACCGCTATGAGCCAGATGGTCGTTTGATCATCGGGCTCAGCGCAGGCGAAGTGGTGTCCTGAGATCATGGCGCAGCTGGGGGGGGGCTTGCGGTGCCTTGTCGTTGCACTGGAGGGGCACGATGTCTGGAGTGCCTTGCTAGCGACTGGTGCTGCTGAGACAGGGACTGCACCGTGTTGATGCGCTGGCTGGTGGAGCTGCGCGATTGGGTGGATGAGCGCCTGCCAATACAGCGCGCTTGGGACACCCATTTGGGCAAGTACTACGCGCCGAAGAATTTCAATATTTGGTATTTCTTTGGTGTGCTCGCACTGTTGATACTGGTCTTGCAGCTGCTGACTGGCATTTGGCTGACGATGAACTACCGGCCGACAGCATCCGATGCGTTTTCCTCTATCGAGTACATCATGCGCGATGTGGAGTTTGGTTGGCTGATTCGCTATCTGCATTCCACCGGTGCTTCGGCCTTTTTCATCATCGTCTACCTGCACATGTTCCGCGGCCTGATGTATGGCTCCTACCGTAAGCCGCGCGAGTTGCTATGGCTGATCGGGATGTTGATCTATGTCTTGTTGATCGCCGAGGGTTTCTTGGGCTATGTCTTGCCATGGGGACAGATGTCCTACTGGGGGGCGCAGGTCATCGTTTCGCTGTTCGGGGCGATTCCTGTGGTCGGCGAGACGTTGCTGGTGTGGGTGCGCGGTGACTACCTGATCTCGGACATCACGCTCAATCGCTTCTTCGCCTTGCATGTTGTGGCCGTGCCGCTGATGCTGGTGGCAATGGTCTTTCTGCACATTTTGGCGCTGCACGAAGTCGGCTCGCTGAACCCGGATGGTGTCGAGATCAAACGGCACAAGGACGAGCGCGGTGTGCCGCTGGATGGCATCCCCTTCCACCCTTACTACACGGTACACGACATTGTCGGCGTCACCGTGTTCCTGATGCTGTTTCTCGCCGCGGTCTTCTTTGCTCCCGAGATGGGGGGCTATTTCTTGGAGCGAGCCAATTTCGTTCCGGCCAATAACTTGGTCACCCCGGAGCATATCGTGCCAGTGTGGTACTACACGCCTTTTTACGCCATGTTGCGTGCCACCACCATCACTTGGTTCGACCTCGATGCCAAATTCTGGGGTGCTGGGGTGATGTTGATGGCCATCGCCATTTTGTTCCTGTTGCCATGGCTCGATCGCAGTCCGGTCAAGTCGATTCGCTACAAGGGTGCGATGAGCCGCTGGGGCCTGGGCATCTTTGTTTGCTCTTTCTTGGTGCTTGGCTATTTGGGGTCGATCCCGTCCAGCGGCCATTTCCTCGGACTCCAGCTATGTTGGCAGAGCGGTGCCACCACGGTCTGCCCACTCGAAAATACTGATGTGGCGCAGTATTTGACGATCAGCTATTTTGCGGTCTTTGTATTGATGCCTTGGTATACACGGCGCGAGCGTTGCCGGCAACCGCCCGAGCGGGTCAGCGGCTGATGCGCGTGTCTCGGTGCGTTGCGATGCTGTGCTTGGTGTTGACCGCGCCAGCGGCGGCTGTCGGCTCCGAGGCAGTTGTCGAGCTGGAGCGGGTGGATGTGGATTTGAGGGATCGCCTTTCCTTGCAACGGGGTGCTGCCCTGTACATGAATTATTGCCTCGGCTGTCACGGTTTGCGCTACCAGCGCTACCAGCGACTGGGAGAGGATTTAGGTGTGCCGGACGATCTCATCGAGCAGCACTTGATCTTCGATGACAGTCGTGTTGGCGGCTTGATCGAGACGGCGATGCCGCCCGCTGGTGCCGTCGACTGGTTTGGGGTTGAACCTCCCGACCTCAGCCTCGTGGCCCGTGCACGCGGTGCTGACTGGATCTACAACTATTTGCGCAATTTCTATTCCGAGCCCATGGCACCTTGGGGCGTCAACAACAGAATGTTTCCCAATGTCGGCATGCCGTTCCCGCTACTCGAACTACAGGGCTTGCAGCATTGTGCCCCCGGCCCCTCACTGGCTCCCAATGGTGGCATCAAGCGCGACCCGCTGAGCGGGGAGGATATTCTCGACAATCCCTGTGGGCGCTTTGAACTCGACCCGCCGGGGGAACTTTCTCCCGCAGCTTTCGATATGGCGGTGCGCGATCTCGTCAACTTTTTGGTCTATGTCGGGGAGCCTACTGCCCTGAAGCGCTACCGCCTCGGCGTCTATGTGCTAATGTTTTTAGCAGCCTTTTTAGTGCTGGCCCTATTACTGAACCGTGAATATTGGAAGGATGTGAGTTGATCTATGGTTATGCGTCTCTACTCTGATAACTCGCAGTACAGCCACCGCATTCGCCTCCTGCTGGGCGTCAAAGCGATGTCTTTCGAGCTGATCCCCATCGATCACCGCCGACAGTCCCAAGAGCTGCTGGATGTCAATCCCTACAATCTGTTGCCGACCTTGGTCAGCCGTGAAATCACGCTCTATGACCACATGACCATGATGGAATATATGGAGGAACGCTTTCCCTATCCCAAGCTGTTGCCAGTGATGCCGTTGGCACGAGCCGAATTGCGCCAGTTGATTTTTCGCATCCAAAAGGATCTGTGCGATCCGGCGGACATCATTGTCAACGGGCCGCCCCGGCGTCGCGACAAGGCGCGCACGGAGTTGCGCGAAAACTTGTCTGCCATGTTGCCCCTGTACGACGAGAAAGAGTGGTTCATGCACGACGTGATGAGCTTGGTCGATGTGTGCTTGGGGCCACTGTTGTGGCGCCTGCCAGCACTCAAGGTGCAGTTGCGCCAGACCCGCCGCACGCTGCCGATGGTACAGTACATGAAACGTCTGTTCGCCACCCGCAGCTTCCGTGCTAGCCTGACCGAGGGCGAGCGCGAAATGCGCTGAGTGGGGTGCTGGTGACGGGGGGCGTGATGCTCTTTTTGCTATCGCCCAAGGTGGTGCCCGGCTGGTGGCTCAGTCGGATGAGATCCGGTTGACGATGGTGCGCACGCCCGACACCTGTTGCGCCAGCTGGCCAATATCATCCCGCACAGCCGTGGGCAAGTTGCCGAGCAGGTAAATGGTGCGATCTAGGCCGACCACCTTGACCCGGTCAACATCAATATCGGCTCGGGTGGCCAGTTTAGTTTTAACTTGGCCGACGAGTAGATTGTCCTGCAGGCGGTTGGCAGTGCTTGGAGCGGTGGTCTGCAGCTCGTTGAGTACCAAGTGTACCCCGCGGACATTCGCCACCACTTTAGTGGTCTGTTCCCGCAGTTGCGCGGTACCAACATAGCCTATCAACAGAGCTGTGTTGCCATAGAGATGCACCCTAATATTTTTCTCCAGAGCAGGATCTAGGTGTCGCAAAGCATCTTTGATTAGGTCGGTGGTGTGGTGCTCTTGCAACAGATCGCTGAGGCCGCGTCCACGCACCTCCTTTGGCACTGCTTCTGAGACCAAGCCAAAGTAGTTGCCCGTCACCAATCTGGCTGTTGCGCAAGATGAGAGCAGTGCGAGAGTGAGCATGGTGGGCAGAGTGACCCAAGGGGCTTGCATTTAGGCTGTGATGCGGTCTAAGGCTACTTATTTACAAGGGTAGCATAAAGGCATTTTTGATCCAACGGATTTTGGCGGGAGGCGCGCCGTCAAAGCAGATCACATCGAAGCGGCATGGCGGTAGCTCGGAGCGACCGGCGAGGAAGTGCTGCGCTGCCTGCGCTAGGCGGCGTTGTTTGGCCGGGGTGACTGATGCGGCAGCACCACCGAATTGCTGATGTCGGCGGCGGCGCACCTCAACAAAAGCCAACACTGTGCCATCTTCAACGATCAGGTCGATCTCTCCGCTACGGCAGCGGTAGTTGCGAGCGATTAAGCGCGTCCCGCGCCGCTGCAACCATGCCAAGGCCTGCGTTTCAGTGGCCTGTCCACTCGCCACCGAGTGTGTGCTGGCGGGTATCCCAGCTCGCTTCATCTCTGTCTCTGTGTGCGGATAGTGTCCAAGCTGCGTTGCAGTGGTGCCAGTGCCGCGTGGCTGGGCAGCACATGTACCCGCCCATTGCGTATGGTGGCCCACATCATGTGACGCTGAATGTGGCCGTTGCTGTTGAGCTGCAATAGACCCGTTGGGCCGTAGAGGCGCAGACGAGGGTCTGCGCTCATTCTGGGTAGCCACTGCGCTAGGCGATAGGCACTGCTCCCCAGCGCGTGCATGCGCTGTAACTCGGGTGGTGCCAGCAACACATCGACCGATTGACGCAGCTCGCTCGCTTCCAATAGCCAGGGCAGTTCCGGGAACTGTGTGCCATCCAAGTCGGTGTTGCGATCCGGGTTGTCCTGCCCATCATGTATGCGGGACAGCGCCAACACTGGCACTGTGCCAGCGCGGTGGAATTGTAGCAATGGTTTCAGCAGGCGACCAGTGAAAGGCGGGGCTAGCAGTACGGCGAAGTCCACATCTTGGCGCCGCCTCGGCTCATTGTGGAAGCGCTGGCCCAGTACTTGTTGCAATACCCGGCTACGCCGCTCACTCTGGTGTAGCAACAGGGAGCGTTCTACATCGCGCGATAGCTGGCGCTCTTTGCCGTATTCGACCTCGGCGACTAGGCGGTTGTCCTCGGCGTTGTCGAGCCACAGCGCGCTAAACTCTGCGCCCAGCTGCTGCGCCGATTCCCGTTTGGGGCGGAACACCAAGCTGTGGTGCAATTTTCTGGCACTAGCGATGTTGGTGATTTGCCGCAGCTCATTGTTGGGGCTCAATCCAAATTGGTAGCTGTTCACCGGTGTCGGTTTCCCGTCTGTGCTGATTTGATTCAGCGCCAGCACGGGAATTGACAGCTGTTCTTGTTGCAATATGACACGGATTCGATCCCGGTCCAGCGGCCCGATCACCAGCTCTGCGCCCTCTTCGACGACGCGCTGATAGGCGGCGATGAGATCTTCTTCAATGCCGGTATCGATCACCTGCAGTATCGGTGCTGCCGCATTGTCAGATCTATCGGCATACCAAGCTGCCAGCACGCCGTTTTGCACGGCGGCACCGATCTCGGCCAATTGACCGCTCAGTGGCAGGAACAAGGCGATTTGTTGAGCTTGTTGTGGTGGTGCCAACAACAGTCGTGCCGCTGGTGGCAGGCTCAGCCTAGCCGGGTGCCCCGACCACTGTCGTTGCCAGCGGCTCAGGTTGGCGACCTGTTGCGCTGGGCTGCTGTCGTAGTCTCGGCACAGCAAGGCCAGCTCCAGCCAGCCACGCAATGTCGGCTCATCAGTCGTGGTCAGCGTGCCGTCCCGCTCTTGCTGCAATTGCGCTCGCGGGGTATGTATCAGCAACTCCCATATGGCTTGGCGCAATGGCGTGCGCACCGGGCCTGACAACAGTGCCTCAGCGTGGCTCAGATCCCGCAGCGCGGCCATGCCCTGATTGTTAATAATCCGCCCGTAGCCACGCAGCATTGAGATTGTGGCGCGTTCTTGTTGCGGCTGCCATGGCGAGATCTGGGAAACCCGAGGCTGGTGCAAAAAATCCAGTGCCGCCTTGGTCTCGTCCAACGCCAGTAATAGCTGTGCGTACTGTATAGTAAAAATTGAGAAATCTTCGTCATTGAGTTGGCTATGGTCTATGTCCGCCAGCAGTTGGTACGCTAGTTTGGGCTGTCCGCCGTCGTGCAGCAATCTGGCGGCTTCCATGCGGTGGCGATGGTTGAACGGAGCTGGTTCGGTGGCGGCGAGATAGAGTATCTGCTCTATCTCGCCGCTGTCTTGTTCTAGTGCCGTATCCAGCATGGCAGGCAGTAGCAGAGTGGCTTCGCAGGCAGTGACACAGAGCGCTACCAGCAAGGGAGCTGCCAAGTGTTTGAAGAGAGCGGGGAGGGACGACATGGAGAGACCGGGTCTATATGTTGTCGCGACGCCGATTGGCAATTTAGGCGACATGATACCCCGTGCACTGGAAGTGTTGCGCGAGGTCGACTTGGTGGTGGCCGAGGACACCCGTCACACCAAGCGTCTTTTGACCCATTTTGGCATCGCCACGCCCTTGGCTTCCTGCCATGAACACAGTCCTCCAGCCAGTGTGCGGCGCTTGGCGGAGCGGCTCAGTGCGGGGGCGGCTTTGGCTTTGGTCAGCGATGCTGGCACGCCCATGGTCAGTGATCCCGGTTACGCCTTGGTCGACCTCGCGCTCGGCGCAGGGGTGCCAGTGCGTGCGGTGCCGGGGCCCAGTGCCCTGACGGCTGCACTCAGCGTGGCCGGACTACCCACCCAGCGCTTCATATTTGAAGGCTTTTTACCGCCGCGCGCCGCCGCGCGCCGCCACCGTCTCGAAGCCTTGCTTGGCGAGCCGCGCACGTTGGTGTTTTTCGAGGCACCACACCGTCTCTGCGCCTTCTTGGCGGCTGCAGTCGAGGTCTTTGGCAGCGAACGCCGAGCGGCTCTGGCGCGCGAGCTGAGCAAAGTCCATGAGACGGTTCGCCGGGCCAGCTTGGGCGAATTGCGTGACTGGGTAGCAGACGACCCCGAACAACGCCGGGGCGAGCTAGTGCTGTTGGTCGAGGGAGCGTCTGAGCAGGCGGCAGATGAAGAGGAATCGCGTCGGCTACTCTCATTATTGCTTGCAGAATTGCCTTTTTCGCGTGCCGTGACGCTGGCCGCCCGCCTGAGCCGCGTCCCGCGGCGGCAGCTGTACCAGCTGGCCTTGTCCTTGCGCTCAAAGCGTGGCTGATGGCACGGCGCTTGCGCTCAGCCACCTTTCACCGCTATGCTGTCTGTGGCGGAGTCGACCGGGCAGCCGCCGGGTGCCGGAAGGTGTCGGGAGGAAAGTCCGGGCTCCACAGGGTAGGGTGCCAGGTAACTCCTGGGGGGCGCGAGCCCACGGACAGTGCAACAGAAAACATACCGCCCGGCTCGTGCCGGGTAAGGGTGAAAAGGTGCGGTAAGAGCGCACCGCGCGGGTGGCAACACACCGCGGCAGTGCAAACCCCACTTGGAGCAAGACCAAATAGAGCCCCTGCGTGGCCCGCGTGCATGGGGTTCGGGTAGGTCGCTTGAGGCCTGCGGTGACGCAGGCTCTAGATGAATGGCTGCCGTATCCGGCTTAGGCTTGGATGCACAGAATCCGGCTTATAGGTCGGCTCCGTCCCCCACCGCCCGGTCGCTGCGCGCCCCTTGCCAGCGATCCGCAAGCAGCGATGGCAGCCCGATCCCAAAGGGCTATTCCACAAGCCGACATAGGCGATTTTGCCTGTTCTTGGTGGTGGCTGTACCCCAGCTCTGATCCAGCATTCCACAAGGTGGTATTTAGTGGGATTTTGTGGTAGAATGTGGTTCACCATGGGCATGGCCGCTGCTAATGCCCGGCGAGGGAATCTCAAGCTGTGGATTTGGAATGCTCCAAACTTGTGCGCTTGGATGCCAAAGGGCGCTTTGTCGTACCGGTCGATCTGCGGACCATCCTAGTACCGCCAGAGGGCTCTAGGGTGCTGACGATCGCCAGACACCCCACCGAGGATTGCCTGTGCCTCTTTCAAGGTATCGATTGGCAGCGCAAGCGGGCGCATTTTCGCCGCCATGTGACATCTCAGCGCGCCGATCAATTGATGGCCCGCCGCTTCATCATGCAGGCGGTTAGCGCCGAGCTGGATTCCAATTGGCGTTTCACTGTGCCGCCACCGCTGCGCCGTCAAGCGAAGCTGGAGCTGCGCGAGGATTGCATCTTGCTAGGCATGGGTGCTCACTTGGAACTGTGGCATACCGATTTGTTGGAGGACACACTCGACAATGTGCCACCGGAGGTCGCCGAGAGTCTTGGCGCGACGCTGAGCTATGGCGATAGCAGTGAGCAAAGCGAGTACAGCGAGTCTGGTGATGACGGCGAGTGGGCAGACGAGCCATTGTGATGCGGGGCTCAGCCACCACAGCGTCCTGTTACGTGAAGCGGTGGCAGCTTTGGTCTGGAGCTCTGGCGGCTTCTATGTCGATGCCACCTTTGGCCGCGGTGGTCATGCGCGCGCGATCCTCTCCCAGCTCTCGGACAGCGGTCGGCTGTTGGCGATGGACCGGGATCCAGAAGCAGTGGCCGCTGCCGCAACGCTCAGCGCCGATCCGCGTTTCTCTATTGAGCAGGGGCGCTTCTCGGCACTCGGCGAGCTTTTGGCGCGGCGTGGGGCACCCCCGATGGCCGGTGTCTTGCTCGACCTCGGTGTCTCATCTGCGCAGCTGCTATCCCCCGAGCGGGGCTTTAGCTTCCAGCATAACGGTCCGCTCGACATGCGGATGGATCCGGGGACTGGGCTCGGTGCCGCAGCTTGGTTGGCACAGGCTGAGGAGAGCGAGATCGCCCGTGTCCTGCGCGGCTACGGGGAGGAGCGCCGTGCGCACCGCATCGCCGCAGCCATTGTCGCCGCTGGCCGTCGAGAGCCGCTACGTCACACCCAGCAGTTGGCGGCGCTGGTCGCCCGAGTTAGCGGCGGTAGCAATACACCGCGCCACCCGGCCACACGCACTTTTCAAGCTTTGCGCATCCACCTCAATCAAGAGCTGTGGGAGCTGGAAGCAGTGTTGAAGCAGCTGCCGGATCTGCTACAGCCTGGCGGGCGTCTAGTTGTGTTGAGCTTTCACTCGTTGGAAGATCGTATCGTCAAGCATTTTTTACGTGCCGAAGCGGGACTAGAGCCACCGCCGCCCGGCCTGCCACCACCGGTGCGCCGCGCACCGCGACTGCAGCAATTGTCACGCTTGCGCCCCGGCGCTGAGGAATTGGCACGCAATCCGCGTTCCCGCAGTGCCATCATGCGCGTCGCGCAACGTTTGCCATATGACTAGCGCCACTGTGGAGCGCTGTGTGGCGGTACCTGTTGTGCGCGTACGCGAGGAATCGCTGGAGCTCGGCATCATCGCGCTGTTGCTCGTGCTGAGCTTGATCGTGGCGCTTGGGGTGGTGCACAGCACCCACAACAGCCGCCTGCTCTATCGCGAATTGCGCCATGAACAACAGCTGGCGCGCGACCTGCAATGGTCTTGGCGTGCGTTGCAGCTGGAGAAAAGCGCTTGGTATGCCCATGCACGCATCGATCACATTGCCCGTAGTGCATTGGGTATGGAGCAACCGAATCAGCGAGACATCGTCTTGGTGCGAGTTGGCCCCTGAGGTGGGTTGAGGGAGCTAGCTATGGCGACGGGGAGACGGCAGCAAAGGCGGATCAGGCAGCACTTGCAGAGTACGGCGTACCGTATCGCCGCCCCGGTCGAAACGTTGTGCACGCCATGGCGCTTCTGCCTGAGCGTTGTTGTGTTGCTGCTGTTGCCACTGGCTGCTGGCTGGGGAGCCTTTTCCCTGCAAGTGCGTGAGGCGGGCGAGCACGGCCACCACTTCCTGCAACAAAGGGGATCGGCGAGTACGGTCTACCGCCAGTCCATCGATGCCCACCGCGGCCAGATTACCGACCGCCACGGCGCGCCGTTGGCGGTCAGCATCCCAATGGTCTCGCTGTATGCGGTGCCCAGCGATCTGGCCACAGCGAGTGCCGAGCAGCGTGCGGAACTCGCCCGGCTCTTAGGCATCTTGCCAGCGGCGCTGGACAAATCCTTGGCGCAGAACAGTCAGCGTCAGTTCATGTATCTGCGCCGCCAAGTCGAGCCGGCCTTGGCTTCTCAAGCGCTGCAGCTGGAGCTCCCCGGCGTGCATACCCGCCCCGAGTATCGGCGTTACTACCCTTCGGCTGAGGTCAGTGCCAGCGTGGTGGGGCTGACCAATGTCGACGACCGTGGCTTGGAGGGCATGGAGCTGGCCTATGACCGTTGGTTACAAGGCAGCCCGGGCAATCAGCTATTGTTGCGCGACCGTCGTGGCAGCGTCATTCGTCCTTTGCGTGTCCTGCAGCAGCCGCGGCGCGGTCGGCAACTGCAGAGCAGTATTGACTTGCGTTTGCAATATCTGGCCTATCGCGAACTGAAAGAAGCCATCGCGACTCATGGGGCGATCTCCGGTTCGATCGTCGTGCTCGACATCCCCAGTGGAGAGGTGTTGGCGGTGGCCAACCAGCCCTCGCACAACCCCAATGATCGCCGTGTGCTCAGCCTCGCGTCGCAACGCAACCGGGCAGTGTTGGATCTGCTGGAGCCAGGCTCGACGATCAAGCCTTTCGCGGCTGCAGCGGCTCTGGAAAGCGGTCTCTACACGCCGCAGACGCTGATAGACACCAGCCCTGGTCACCTTGAACTGAACGGCAAGGAGCTGTCGGATCCGCACGATTACGGCACTTTGAGCCTATCCTCCGTGATTGCACGATCCAGCCAAGTGGGCATTAGCCGGGTGGCGTTGGAGCTGCCGTCGGGACGCTTGCCGGAGATGCTGCGTCGGGTCGGCTTTGGGCAGGGTACCGGCAGCGGTTTCCCCGGTGAGCCTGAAGGGCGGTTGCCGCGACGCGACCAGTGGAACGATTTAGAGCGCGCCACCCTAGCCTTTGGACACGGTATGTCGGCTACCGTCTTGCAGCTGGCGCGAGCCTATGCGGTGTTTGGTGGTGACGGCCTGTTGCGACCAGTGACTTTTCAGAAGCGGCGGTCGGCGGGGGCAGCTGAGGGCGTACGGGTGATGGACCGTGGCATTGCACAGCAGCTACTCGATATGCTTGAGGGTGCGGTCGCCCCCGGCGGCACCGGGCACCGCGCCGCACTACTGGCCTATCGTGCGCTGGGCAAGACTGGCACGGTACACAAGATTGGCGGTGGCGGCTATCAAGAGAACCAACACATTGCGCTCTTTGCTGGCCTCGCGCCAGCTTCGCGACCGCGCATTGTGGTGGTGGTGATGGTCGACGAACCTCGTGGTGACACGCACTTTGGGGGCAGTGTGTCGGCACCAGTTTTTTCCCGCGTCGCCGATTTTGCCCTGCGTCTGCTCAATGTGCCTCCCGACCGGTTACGTGTGGCCTTTTCTCCGCCGCACAATCGAACGGTCCGATGATCGCTGCCCCGCAATCGCAGCCGCTCAGCGCCCTGTTGCCACTCGAGTGCGAGCTGCCTGACTGCGATCCTGATGTCACTGGCTTGGCGCTGGACAGTCGGCGCGTGTGTCCGGGAGATCTGTTTTGCGCGCTGCGGGGCACCCTCGGTGACGGTCGAGATTTCATCGACGACGCCGTGCGACGCGGTGCCGCGGTCGTGCTGGTCGATGCCGATCCGGACTACGAGCCGCCCGCCGATCTGTCGGTACCGGTGTTGCGATTGGCTGGTCTGCGCCATCGACTCAGTGCCATCGCCGATCGCTTTTACGGTGCCCCCTCGGCGCAGCTGGCGATCACTGCCGTCACCGGCACGGACGGCAAGACCTCGGTATGCCATCTATATGCTGGTGCCCATGCGCGGCTCGCTGGCAATTGTGGGGTGATCGGGACCTTGGGTTGCAGTATCGCTGGTCGCGATGAACTGCTTGAAGAGATTGGCATGACGACACCAGATCCTTTCAATTTGCAGCGTCTGCTAGAGCGGTTACGTCGCGGCGGCATCGCGGCGGTCGCATTGGAACTCAGTTCACACGCCTTGGCTCAGGGTCGTGCCGAGGCAGTGCAGATCCACACCGCCGTATTGACCAATCTGAGCCGAGATCACCTCGACTACCACAGCTCATTGGATGCTTACCGCGCTGCCAAAGCGCGGCTGTTCACCCATCCTGGACTCAGCGCCGTGGTGCTGAATGCAGATGATCCGTTTAGCGCTGAGTTGTCGCCCCAGCTCGCCCCAGAGCTGTGCGTGTTGCGCTACAGCCTTGAGCTACCCGCGGTCGAGCTGCGTGTCGAATCGCCCCGGCTCACCCCCGATGGCATCAGCTGCCTGCTGTGCATCGGCGATGAGCGAGAACCCTTTGAAAGCGCGCTGTGTGGGCACCTCAACCTGCATAACATATTGGCCGCCGCCGCCGCGCTGGTGGCTGAGGATCGCTGGTCAGTGCGGCAGATCACCGATGCACTGGCGGCGGTGCCGCCACCACCGGGGCGGATGGAGCGGGTGGAGAATGCGCTCGGCATCGGAGTCTGGGTGGACTATGCCCACACGCCGCAGGGTTTGGCATCGGCATTGGAAGCGCTGCGCGATCGAGCTGACGGGGGACGGTTGTGGTGTGTGTTTGGTTGTGGCGGTGAGCGCGATGTGACCAAGCGCCCGTTGATGGGGGCGGTGGCAGAGCGTCTGGCAGATCGCGTGGTGCTGAGTGATGACAATCCGCGCGGCGAGAGCTCGGCAGTCATTTTGGCGCAGATCACAGAAGGCATGGTGGCACCGCAGGAGGCTTTGGTCGAGCCCGATCGGCGCAGTGCCATCGAGTGTGCGATTCGCGCCTGCAATGCTGGCGATCAAGTGTTGATCGCGGGCAAGGGGCACGAGGCTGTCCAGTGGCTCGCCGAGGGGCCAGTCGAGCACAGCGACACCGCTGTCGCGCAGCGACTGCTGCGTCGCATGGAGGAGGTAGGGGAGTGATGACAGCGATTTCCCTGAGCGAGGCAGCACAGCTGTTGGGCGGCACGCTGAGCGGGCGCGACGCCTCATTCATGGCCGTGGGCACGCACAGCGCAGAGCTGCCCGATCAAGCACTGTTTGTGGCGCTACCGGGCAGCCGTGGCGACGGTCACAATTATCTGGCTGCGGCGGCTGACGCCGGTGCTGTCGGCGCTCTGGTCAGCCGTTCGGTGGCGGCATCATTGCCCTGCGTGCAGGTGGCCGATACCACTGCGGCTTTGGCTCGCCTCGGCGCTTTGAATCGCAGCCGCTTTCCAGCACCACTGGTTGCGGTGACCGGTAGCGCGGGCAAGACCAGTTGCACTCGCATGATCGCGCATATCCTCGAGTGTGGTGGAGCGGTGGCGCTACCCGAGCGCAGCTTCAACAACCACATCGGGGTACCGTTGACTTTGTTGGCGCTGTCTGCTGAACATCGTGCGGCAGTGGTGGAGATCGGCGCTTCAGCATTGGGAGAGGTCAATGCGCTGGCCGAGCTGGCGCGGCCAGATGTGGCGGTGATTACCAATGCCCTGCCGGCACATCTGGAGGGCTTTGGCGATATGGACGGTGTCGTGCAGGGCAAGGGAGAGCTGTTGGATCAGCTCGACGAGCGCTGTTGCGCCGTGCTCAATCGGGATGACCCGGCCTTTTCGCGTTGGGCTGATCGCGTCGCTGCCCAAGGCGCAGCGCAGCTCAGTTTTGGCAGCTCCGAGCAGGCCGATTTCCGCATCTTAGAGCCGCGTCCAGCGGCCGCCAGTGGCATCTCCTTCCGGCTGCGCTCGGTGCTGGGGGAATGCCCGGTACAGTTGCAGTTGCCGGGTCTACACAGCGCTCTGTTGGCGGCGGCCGCTGCCGCCGCCGCCCACACTGTGGGGAGATCTTTGGTGGATATACGTGCCGGTCTCGAGGCGATGCGCCCGTTGCCGGGTCGGATGCAGGTGGTGCGCAAGACCGACCCGCTCGTCATCGATGACAGCTACAACGCCAATCCGGGGGCGGTGCACGCCATGATCGAGGTGTTGGCGAATTGCCCGGGGCCGCGTTTGCTGTTGCTGGGACAGATGGCCGAGTTGGGCGGTGACAGTGCCGATTGGCATCGGGATGTCGGCATCGCGGCGCGGCGTGCAGGGATCGATCTACTGCTCTGTTGCGGTGCTGGCGCCGCCGCTGCCGCCGCCGGTTTTGGCCCGACCGGGAAGCATTTCGATACCGTGCCAGAGCTGTTGGCTGCGCTGCCAGAATTGGCTGCTGACAGCGCTTCGATCTTAGTCAAGGGCTCGCGCATTGCCGCTATGGAGGCGGTGGTCGATCAGTTGGTGGGGCAGCGTCCCCAATCGGTGGCCGCCGCAGCGGAGGTGCACTGATATGTTGCTGCAGCTGGCGCATTATCTGGAGCAGTCTTTGGGCTTCATGCACGTTGTGCAGTATCTGAGTGTGCGCGCCATCTTCAGCGCCCTCACCGCTTTTGCGCTTTCTTTGTGGCTCGGCCCGCGGCTGGTGCGGCGGCATGCGGCGCAGCGCATCTCCCAGTCGGTGCGTGCGCTGGGGCCACAGAGCCATCAGAAAAAGAGTGGCACGCCGACTATGGGTGGGGTGTTGATCTTGGCGGTCGTGTTCGGTAGCGTATTGCTGTGGGGAGATCTGTCCAACCGCCACCTGTGGCTGGTGATGTCCGTGACCTTGGCGTTTGGCTGTATCGGCTGGTTTGACGATTACTACAAAGTGACGCGTCCCAATGCCACCGGGATCAGCGCACGCGTTAAATTTCTGTGGCAGTCGGTGGCGGGCATCGTGGCCGCTGCTGCGCTCCACCACTTGGCCACAGCACCAGAGCATACCCAGCTGCTGATACCTTTCTTCAAGGATGTGATGCTGGATATCGGTGTGGTGGGCTATTTTTTGCTCAGCTACTTCGTGATCGTCGGCAGTAGCAATGCGGTCAATCTCACCGACGGTTTAGACGGCTTGGCGATCATGCCAGTGGTCATGATCGCTGGTGCCCTCGGCATCATCGCCTATTTGGTGGGGCATGTCGGCTTCTCAAGCTACCTGTACATCCCCTATGTCCCCAACAGCGGAGAGCTGGCGATTTTCTGTGCTGCCTTGGGCGGTGGCGGGCTCGGCTTTTTGTGGTTCAACACCTACCCGGCGCAAATCTTCATGGGCGATGTCGGTGCGTTGGCTCTCGGTGCCGCGCTCGGCACCTTGGCCATCATCACTAGGCATGAGATCGTCTTCTTGTTGATGTCTGGCATTTTCGTGCTGGAGACGGTGTCGGTGATTGTGCAGGTGGCTTCGTTCAAGCTCACCGGTCGCCGCGTCTTCATGATGGCACCGATACACCACCATTTCGAATTGAAAGGATGGCCGGAGCCGCGCGTGATCGTGCGCTTTTGGATCATCACAGTCATGCTGGTCTTGATCGGCCTCGCCACCTTGAAACTGCGCTAGCGGGAGGGGGGATGCATTCTTTGTCGGAGCGGGAAGATGAGCGCCACAGCATCCAGCGGCAAGTCGCGCCTTGGCGTCATGTGCTGTCCATGGGTGATGAGACGCTGGTGTTGCTGGTGCTGGCGTTGCTCTGTGTCGGTAGCGTCATGGTGGGCTCTGCCTCCATCGAGTATGCCACTGAGCATTACGGTGACTCTTGGTATTTCCTGCGGCGTCATCTGAGCTATGCTGGCGTGGGCATCTGCGCCGCTTTATTTTTGGCGTTGGTGCCGACCAGCTTTTGGGAGCGCGGGGGGGCACTGCTATTGATGCTCGGCGCCTGCGCCTTGTTGGTGCTGGTGTTGGTGCCGGACATCGGCCACGAAGTCAACGGTAGTCGCCGCTGGCTGAGCTTTGGCATGTTGAGCTTGCAGCCCTCAGAGCTGAGCAAGCTGTGCTTTATTTGCTACCTTGCCACCTATATCGTCAAGCATCGTCAGAACCTGTGCTCTGGCCACCGTGCGCTGTTCGGCTTGCTGTTGTTGCTGGGTGCGCTGATGGCCTTGTTGCTGAGCGAGCCCGATCTCGGCACCGCCGCTGTCATCGCCATCACGGCGTTGGGGGTGTTATTTTTGACCGGGGTTCGGTTGTCCAATTTCATCTTGCTCTGTATCGTGGCGGGCGGTGCCTGCGCCACGCTGGCCATCGCCTCCCCCTATCGCCTGCGGCGCCTGCAATCTTTTCTCGACCCTTGGGCGGACCCGCTCAATGGCGGCTACCAGCTGATCCAGTCCCTGATCGCCTATGGTCGTGGCGAATGGTTTGGTCTTGGCTTGGGGCACGGCATACAGAAGCAGTTTTTCCTGCCCGAGTCGCACACCGATTTCATCTTCGCGGTGCTGGCTGAGGAATTGGGTTGGGTCGGGGTGGTGGTGTTGATTTGTCTGTTGTCCCTATTGGTAGCGCGTCTCTTTGTGGTGGCCCGGCATGCCGAGCGCATCGGGCGGGATTTTGCGGCTTGCTTCTGTTATGGTGCCGGCATCCTATTTGCGGTGCAGTCTTTTGTCAACATCGGCATGACGGCCGGTCTGTTGCCGACCAAGGGGCTCACATTGCCTTTTATCAGTTACGGCGGCAGCAGCTTGGTTGTCAGCTGCATGATGATCGGTATCGCGCTGCGCATTGAGGCCGAATTGTCGGGTGCCGTTGCCCCGCTCAATACCCGACGGCGTCCTTTGCCATGACGGCCACAGTGCTGATCATGGCGGGGGGAACTGGTGGCCATGTGTTTCCGGCCTTGGCGGTGGCCGAGCAGTTGGCGCGCCGCGGCTTCGGTACCCACTGGCTCGGTGCTGGTCAAGCCTTGGAAGGGCGCGTCGTGCCGCAGGCGGGCATTCCGCTGGAGACGGTGCCAGTGTCCGGGCTACGCGGTCGGGGACGTATGACTTGGATGCTGGCCTCGCCGCAGCTGAGCGCTGCCGTATTCCGGGTGTGGCGGTTGATCCGGAGGCTGCGGCCGCGTTGTGTACTGGGTATGGGCGGCTATGCCAGTGGTCCGGGCGGCCTCGCCGCGTGGCTATGCCGCTGTCCGTTGCTACTACACGAGCAGAATGCCGTCCCCTCATTGACCAACCGCTTGCTGGCACCATTGGCGGTGCGATGTCTGGAAGGTTTTCCCACCATGGCCAGTGGCGATCGGATCTACACCGGCAATCCCGTGCGTGCGAGCTTCTGCGGGCGGCCATCCCCGGTCGAGCGCTGGTCGCATCGCAGTTCGCGAGCCGGTGGTTCCCGACCTCGGCTCTTGGTGCTCGGCGGCAGCCAAGGGGCCGCTGCACTGAACGCTGCGTTACCGTCAGCCTTGGCACTGATGCCGCCAGCTGCCCGTCCCCAAGTGCTACATCAATGCGGCGCCAAGGACGAGCGAGAGCTGCGCCAAGCCTACGACAGTCAGCGCTTGGAGGTGGAGGTTCGCCCCTTTATCGACGATATGGCAGCGGCCTATCAATGGGCCGATTTGGCCCTGTGTCGTGCGGGAGCACTGACGCTGGCGGAGCTGGCGGCGATCGGCTTAGGTGCGCTGTTGGTCCCCTTAGTACGTTCCGCCGGGGATCACCAAGCGCTGAATGCACGCTTCTTTGCCGATGCCGGTGCCGCGCAATGCTTGCCAGAGCCGGAATTGCGCTCGGCGGAGCTGTTGTCGCAACGCCTGTGCACTCTGTTGCGGGACGATGATGCCTTGCTGGCGATGGCAGAGGCGGCACACCGTATGGCGGTGCCCGATGCGGCATCCCGCGTCGCCGAGCAATGTGAGGCGGTGATACATGGATGACACGGGGCGGGAGACGGTGGGCTTGGCGCGCAAAGCGATGGGGCGGGTGCGCAAAGTGCATCTGATCGGCATCGGGGGTGCTGGCATGTGCGGCATCGCCGAGGTGTTGTTGAACCAAGGCTACGAGGTCAGTGGTTCGGATCTGGTCGATAGTGATACGGTACGCCGCTTGGTCTCGCTCGGAGCGGTCGTGTATTGCGGCCATGCTCCCGAGTACATCGCAGGAGCCGATGTCGTGGTGCGTTCGAGTGCGATCGGTGCGGACAATCCTGAGTTGACCGCCGCCGTAGAGCGGCGGGTGCCGGTGGTGCCGCGGGCTCAGATGCTGGCCGAGCTGATGCGTTTTCGCTATTCGGTAGCCATCGCCGGGACCCATGGCAAGACGACCACGACCAGCTTGGTCGCTGCTGTGCTGGCTGAGGGCGGGCTCGACCCGACTTTTGTTGTCGGCGGCGTCATCAACAGCCTCGGCGCGACTGCCCAGCTCGGTCGCGGTGATTATTTGGTCGCCGAAGCGGATGAGAGCGATGTCTCTTTCCTACATCTGTTGCCGATGGTCGGGGTGGTCACCAACATTGAGCCCGATCACATGGGCAGCTACGGCAACGATTTCGATGAGATGCAACGCAGCTATTTGGAATTCATTCACAACCTGCCTTTTTATGGCTTGGTCGTGCTGTGCGCAGATGATCCAGTGATCTCCGCACTGCGTTCGCAGATCGCCAGGCCGCAACTCAGCTACGGCTTCGCCGAAGAGGCCGACTTCCGCGTCGTCGATTTCCAGGTCGATGGCATCGGTAGCCGTTTTTCAGTGTGCCGCCCGGAAGCTGAGCCACTGTCGCTGCGTGTGCCATTGCCGGGACGACACAATGCTTGCAATGTGGCGGCGGCGGTGGCGGTGGGCAGTGCCGAGGGGGTGTCGGATGAAGCCCTGCGTACCGGTGTCGAGAGTTTTCAAGGTGTACAGCGGCGCTTCCAGCTGCTGGGTAATTTTGCAGTGGCGGGGGGTGAGGTCAGTCTAATTGACGACTATGGGCACCACCCGACCGAGGTCGCAGTCACCGTGCAGGCGATTCGCGAGATCTGGCCAGAACGGCGCCTGTTGATGGTCTTCCAGCCCCACCGGCACAGCCGAACCCGCGACTTGTACGACGATTTTGTCGAGGTACTCTCTCAGGTTGACGCCTTGGTGCTGATGGAGATCTACGCGGCTGGTGAGGCAGCTAATCCCGGCATCGATGGGCGCAGCCTGTGCGGTAGTCTGCGCAGACGTGCCCGCGTCGACCCGATCTTCGCGCCCGACCGCGAGGCGGTGTTGCGGGTGGTGCCAGATCTGCTGCGCCCCGGCGACATTGTGCTGACCCAAGGTGCTGGCAATATCGTCGAGGTGTCGTCCGAGCTGGCCGCATGGTTGGCCGACGGGAGGCGGGCGTGAGCGGGGGTAGGGTGGCCGTGTTGTCCGGTGGCGATTCGCCTGAGCGTGCGATCTCTTTGGCTAGTGGTGAGGCGGTATTAGAAGCTCTGCGCCGTGTCGGCCGAGACGCACAGTGCGTCGATCCGGCACAGATCGACGATGGTGCCGAGCTGCTCTCCCAGCTGTCAGCGGCGGGCTATGAGCAGGCTTTCATCGCTCTGCATGGCGGTGATGGAGAAAATGGTGCACTGCAGGGGGCGCTGGAAAGTGTCGCCATCCCCTATACCGGTAGCGGAGTGCTGGGCGCGGCGCTGGCGATGGACAAGTGGCGCAGCAAATGGTTGTGGAGCGGCTTGGGGATGCTGGTGCCAGATGGCGAATTGTTGCGTGAGGGCAGCGATTGGGGGCAGCTGCTGGAGCGGTTCAGCGGCTCGGCGGTGGTCAAGCCCAGCGATTGCGGCTCCAGTATCGGCGTGCGGGGTGTGGAGAGTGCCGAGGAGATGGAGCGGGCTTGGTGCGAGGCGCATCGTTACAGCGCGGTGGTATTAGCCGAAGAATGGGTGCGCGGTGGCGAGTACACCGTTGGGATCATCGGCGAGAGAGCGTTGCCGGTGGTGCGGATAGTTCACGATGCCCAGTGCTACGACTTTGATGCCAAGTATCGCGATCAATCCACCGAGCTGCACTGCCCCAGTGGCCTGTCCGCGAGCCAAGAAAGTGCTGCCCAAGCGCTGGGCTTGGCCGCTTTTGAAGCCTTGGGTTGTTCGGGCTGGGGGCGTGTCGACCTGTTGCGCGAGGATCCCGGTCGGGGCTTTTTGTTGCTGGAAGTCAATACGGTGCCCGGCATGACTGAGCACAGCCTGTTGCCACTAGCGGCCCGCAATAGCGGCATTGACTTCGATCAGCTGGTGCTGTCGGTGTTGGCGACCGCAGGTCGGGGAGCGGGGCGGTGACAGTTCGCATGCAGTGGTCGTCGCTCGCCATCATGTTCAGCGTATTGCTTGTGTCGGCTGCCGCACTGTGGCATCTGCAGCAGATGCCAGTGCGGCAGCTGCATTTGGTCGGTGACTTGCACTACCTGTCGTGGCAGACGGTGCGGATGGTGCTGGCACCGCATTTGCGCGGCGGTTTTCATCGCATCAATCTGCCCGCATTGCGACGATCCTTAGGGCAGTTGCCTTGGGTTGGGGATGTGCAGTTGCGCCGCCGTTGGCCCGGCGAGCTGGTGGTGACAATCAGCGAGCGACGACCGGTGGCGCGTTGGGGTGACGACCATTACATCGGCAGCGGCGGCGAGCTGTTCCGGTCACGCGAGCCGGTGCCGATGTCGCTACCATTGCTGTCCGGTCCCGCCACTGCATTGCCTGCTTTGTCTGGCAGTTATAGCCGCTTGGCACCGCGTTTTTCCGATGCCGGTGTCGATTTACGCAAGCTGGCTTTGGACAGTGGCTGTTGTTGGCGCCTGTCCTTGGACAGTGGGGTCGAGCTGGTTGCACCCCTGCACCAGCTCGAGGCTGCCGTATCCCGTTTTCTGCTCCTGTACCGTTGGGTTCCAGCGTTGCGGGAGTCATCCCTACAAAGGGTGGATCTGCGCTATCCCAATGCCATGGCTGTGGCTTGGGTCGGCCATCCCCCCGCCAATCCTAGGAGGAATTACCGATGAGCAAAGAGAGCAATGACCTGATCGTCAGCTTGGATATAGGCACTTCAAAAGTGGCCGCTATCGCTGCTGAGATAGTGCCTGAAGACGGCGTGCTACAAGTGATCGGTGTCGGACTTGAGCGATCCAAGGGCATGGAGCGTGGCGAGGTCATCGACATCAACCACATGACCCACTCCATAGAGAACGCGGTGGCCAAGGCAGAGAATATGGCCAACTGTGATATCCAAAATGTCGTGGTTGGCATCTCCGGCGCACATATCAGCAGCGTCAAATCGCATGGCATGGCGGTGGTTAGCGGCAGTGCCGATGGCTATGGTGAGATCCGTGACGAGGACATGGATCGTGCGGTGCGCATCGCGGGATCAATCGCCCGACCGGCGAATCGCCACCTGCTACATGTGATCCCGGAATTTTTCGAGATTGATAGCGAGACCCGTGTCAAGCGCCCGGTCGGTATGGTGGGACATCGCTTGGAGGCGCGCGCCCACTTGGTGTTATGCGGTGTGTCGGAATTGCAGAACATTGAGCGTTGCTTGGAGAAATGCGAACTGAGGGCCGACTACTATGTGTTGGAACAATTGGCTTCCAGTTGCGCCGTGCTGACCGAAGACGAGTGCGACATCGGGGTCTGCCTGTTGGACATCGGCGGTGGCACCACCGATATCGCAGTCTTCACCGAGGGCTGCGTGCGGCACACCGCCGTGTTGCCAATCGCTGGCAACCATGTGACCAAAGATCTCGCCCACGGCCTGCAGACCGCGCGCCCTCAAGCGGAGCAGATCAAGCGCAAATACGGTGCTGCTATGCTCGAGTTCATCGATGGCGATGAGACCATCGATGTGCCCAGCGTGTCGCCGCGCCCCCCGCGGTCGATGGCGCGTCAGGCCTTGGTGGAGATAATCCGTTGCCGCTACCAAGAACTATTCGAGTTGGTCAAGGCCGAACTGCGCGAGCATCAGCCCAAGGTGCAACTGCCCGCTGGCGTGGTATTGACCGGTGGCAGCTCGCTGATGCCCGGCACGGTGGAGCTGGCGGCGGAGGTCTTCGGCATGCCGACGCGCTTGGGTGAAGTGCGTGATGTCAGTGGCCTCAAGGAGACAGTTAGCAGTCCGCTTTACGCCACTGGGGTCGGCTTGTTGCGCTACGAGATGGGACGCCTCAACGGCAGTCACAGCGATTACATCCAGCACTTGCCGTCGCCGCCGACGATGCGTCCCGGTTTGTTCGGGCGTTGGGTGCAAGGCTTGCGCAACCAGTTTCAGTCCGTATTACCCGTCTCTGCAACGACTGGAGACGGTCGTCGCATCCACCCCTACTAGACCGTCCACCACTAGGAGATCAACGATGTTTGAAGTCGTGAGTACAGGCAAGACCCGCAAGGGTGCGCAAGACAAGAACAGGGGCACACGCCAAGAGTCACAGGAGCTGAGGCCAGTGCCCATCTCCCGTGGTGTCCCCGATCTGGCACTGATAGCACCGCAGGCGGTGATCAAGGTGATCGGCATCGGCGGCTGCGGTGGCAACGCGGTCAACCATTTGTCCTATCAGGGCATGAGCGGCGTCGAGTTCATCAGCGCCAACACCGATGCCCAAGCACTGGCCATTTCACTGGCTGAGCACAAATTGCTGCTGGGGTGCAATGGGGACAGCGCCAATGGGAGCACGGGACGAGGCCTCGGTGCCGGTGGCAATCCACAGATTGGGCGCGAGGCGGCAGAGGCCAGTAGCGCGGAGATCGCCGAGCTGATCAAAGGTACCGATATGTTGTTCATCGCCGCTGGCATGGGTGGCGGCACCGGTACCGGAGGTGCGCCGGTGGTGGCTCGTATCGCTCGTGAGCTGGGGGTGCTGACGGTGGCGGTGGTGACGCGGCCAACCGATTTTGCTGGCAAGAAGCACAAGCGCATCGCCGAGGAGGGGATCAGCGTGCTGGAGCAACATGTGGACTCGCTGATCGCGATTTCCAATGCGCGCATGCTCAGCATCCTCGGGCACGATGCCAATATGCAAGATGTCATGCAACAAGCCGACGATGTGCTTTGTGGTGCCGTGCGCGGCATCGCCGATCTGATCACCCAACCGGGGGTGATCAATCTCGATTTTGCCGATGTCCGCACCGTCATGGCGCAGGCTGGCCATACCATCATGGGCACTGGCCAAGCTGCGGGGGCAGAGCGCGCCGCCGATGCGGTGGAGCGTGCCATCAGCAGCCCTCTACTTGAGGATACGCATCTGCACGATGCGCGCGGCATCTTGTACAACATTACGGTGACGCAGGAAAGTTTCACCGCCGGTGAGATGCAGGAGATCGGCCAGCGCATCGAGGATTTGGCTGGTGAAGATGCCGATAACATCTACGGGGTAGTCTTCAACGACAGCATGGGCGACGAGTTGCGCGTCACGGTGGTGGCGGCCGGACTCAGCCGTCCGAACAAGTCCTCCGATCGGAAGCCGGATCATCACAAGTACGCCGAGCACTTGAAGCAGCAAAAGCTGTGGTCAGCTGACGACACAGTAGCAGAGGGGCGGCGCGGCGTTCCTCCCACGCGCACGAGCTACAGCGATTATGACTGGCCAGCTTTCTTGCGCCAACAGGCCGATTGAGCACACTCACTTTCTTGCGCAAGCAAGCCAATTGACCGCGCTGCAGCGCGGTGATCGCGGCCGGGTGAGCCTGCACACACGAGGCGACTTGCAGATCGGAGCGCGGGCGGGTACGATGTTGTGATGTGCAGTTATGTGTGCGCCGTCCGGATTGCTAGGATTGATTGATGCTGGAGCCATCGTCGCAATCGCTGGCACCGTTGGACGCGGTGGCTGTCAGCCAGTACACCTTGGCCAACAAGATCAGCGCCAGAGGAGTGGGGTTGCACAGCGGTAAGGGTGTCTCCCTGTGCATGAGCCCGGCACCGCCCAACACTGGCATCGTATTCCGACGCGTGGACTTGGATCCGCCAGTCGAGATACCGGCGCTCGTCTCCCAAGTCTGCAGTACCACTTTGTCGACTTCCTTGGGGCAGGGCGATGCCCGCATCGCCACGGTAGAGCATCTCTTGTCGGCACTGGCTGGCCTCGGTGTCGACAATGCCTATATCGATGTCGATTGCCCAGAAGTGCCGATCATGGATGGCAGCGCTGGCACTTTTGTCTTTCTGTTGCAATCGGCTGGCTTTCAGCAACAGCAGGCGCGCAAGCAGTTCGTCCGCATCCTCAAGCCGCTAGAGGTGCGCGACGGCGAGAAAAGCGCTGCCTTTTTCCCACACTGCGGTTTTAATGTCTCGTTCAGTATTGATTTTGATCACCCGGTGTTGCGCGCGAGCGTAGCGCATCGCGAACTCGAGTTCTCGACCACGGTCTTTGTGCGCGAGGTCTGTCGTGCGCGCACTTTCGGTTTCATGTACGAATTCGAGCAGTTGCGCTCCAATGGTCTGATTCAAGGCGGCAGCATGGACAACGCCATCGTCGTCAACGATTCCCGCATCGTCAATGAGGGAGGTCTGCGCTTCAAAGACGAATTTGTCATGCACAAGATGCTCGACGCGATCGGCGATCTCTATCTGTTGGGTAAGGGCTTGATCGGCGGTTTCCGCGCCCACAAGTCTGGGCACGAGTTGAACAATCGTTTGTTGCGCGAGCTATTGCAGAACCCCGATGCGTGGGAAATTGTCAGTTTTGATCGCCGTGTCGATATGCCCGTGGTCTATAACCGGGAGCGCTTGCTCAGTCATTGATCCATTTTTGCAAGAAGACCGCTAGCCGATGCCCCTGCGCCTGTTACGCCGTCTAGTCGCTAGTCGCAACCACCGTATTCTGCGCCGCCACGGTCGTGTGGTCGCCCAGATCAATGCGATGGAAGAGGAGTTGCGCTCCCAGAGCGATGTGGTGCTACGCGAGCGTTGCGCTGTTTTGCGCCGTCGTGGGACCGAGGGTGGCGAGGCGCTAGATGTGCTGTTGCCCGAGACTTTCGCCTTGGTGCGCGAGGCTGGCCGCCGCACCATTGGCCTGCGTCATTTTGATGTGCAATTGCTGGGTGGCATCGTGTTGCACGATGGCAATATCGCCGAGATGGCGACCGGAGAAGGCAAGACCTTGGTTGCCACATTGCCACTGTGCCTCAACGCACTGGCCGGTGGCGGTGTGCATTTGGTGACGGTCAATGACTACTTGGCAGAGCGCGATGCCCGTTGGATGGGGCCGCTGTACGAAATTCTTGGCTTAAGCGTCGATGTTGTGCTGAGCGGCGGTGATGCGGTGCGCAAGCGCGAGGCCTACTCCGCGGATATCTGCTATGGCACGAATCATGAATTTGGTTTCGATTATCTGCGCGACAACATGGGCTTTTCGCTTGCGGAACAAGTGCAGCGCGGCTTGGATTTTGCCATCGTCGACGAGGTGGATTCCATCCTGATCGACGAGGCGCGCACGCCGTTGGTTATCTCTGGTGCCACCGAGCAGAGTTCTGAGCTGTACCGCCGCATCCAGCAGTTAATGCCACTGATCGTACCCAATGGCCGCGATCACTATTTCACGCTTGACGAAAAGCAGCGCCAAGTCGAATTGAGTGAGGAGGGGCACGAGTTCGTTGAAGATTGGCTGGAGCGAGAGGCTTTGCTGGAGCCCCGTGCCAGCCTCTACGCCGCTGCCAATCTGGTGCTGCTACACCATGTGCTCGCGGCACTGCGAGCCCACACACTCTATCGCCGCGATGTCGAGTACATCGTGCAAGATCGCCAAATCGTGTTGATCGACGAGCACACTGGTCGCAAAATGCTCGGTCGGCGTCTGTCCGACGGTCTGCATCAGGCACTGGAGGCCAAGGAGAGTCTCGTGATTCAGAGCGAGAATCAGACGCTGGCATCGACCACTTACCAGAACTATTTCCGTCTCTACGGCACATTGGCTGGCATGACCGGTACCGCCGATACCGAGGCGGCTGAATTCCACCAGATCTACGGTTTGGAAGTGGTGGTGGTGCCGACCAATCAGACCGTACGGCGCGTCGACGAAGACGATTTGGTTTATCTCACTGAGGAGGAAAAGCACGAGGCGTTGGTTGCCGACATCCGCCAGCTGGTCGATCGGGGGGCTCCCGCGCTGGTCGGCACCACCTCGATCGACAATTCTGAGCGTATCTCTCAGCTGCTCACGGATGAGGGTGTCGCCCACAATGTCCTCAATGCCAAGCAACACCAGCGCGAGGCCGAGGTCATCGCCCAGGCGGGGCGACCGGGGACGGTGACCATCGCCACTAATATGGCTGGCCGCGGCACCGACATCGTGCTCGGCGGTAGCTTCGAGGCGGAGCTCGCCGCCCTACCGGAAGAGCGGGCTGGCGATCTGGCATTGCAGGCTTCATTGCGAGAGGCGTGGGAGCAGCGTCACCAGCGTGTCATCGAAGCTGGCGGCCTGCATGTGCTCGGCACTGGTCGTCACGAGTCGCGGCGCGTGGACAACCAGTTGCGTGGGCGCGCCGGACGCCAAGGAGACCCCGGCCTATCGCGCTTTTATCTGTCGCTCGACGACGATCTGATGCGCATCTTCCTCAGCGACCGAGTCAAGAGCTTCATGTCCAATTTGGGCTTGGAGCGTGGCGATGCGATCGAGCACGGCATGGTGACACGCGCCATCCGCCAAGCCCAGCGCCGCGTTGAAAGCCACAATTTTGATATCCGCAAACAGCTCTTAGAGTACGATGATATTGCCGACACCCAGCGCAAGGTGGTCTACGGCCAGCGCGATATGCTGTTGCGCACCGACGACATCTCCGAGGCGGTGGTTGAGATTTCACATGAGGTGCTCGAGCGCACGATCGACGAGCACCTACCGCCAGGCTCGCTGGCCGAGCAATGGGATATCCCGGGTCTCGAGCGGGCGCTGGCGGCAGAATTGAACCTGAACTTGGCCTTGGCGCATTGGCTGGAGGAGGACGATGAGCTGTACGAGGAAACGTTGCGCGAACGCGTCGGCGAAGCTTGGGCGAACACTTGGCGCGAGCGCGAGCAACAGATCGGTCGCGAGGAGTTTCGGCGGCTGGAGCAGCTACTGATGTTGCAGGTGTTGGATATGTGTTGGAAGCAGCACTTGGTATCGATGGATCACCTGCGCCAAGGCATCCATTTTCGCGCCTATGCCCAGCGCAACCCCAAGGAGGAATACAAACGCGAGGCCTTTCTGCTGTTCCAAGAAACGCTGTGGCAGGTCAAACTCCGTTTGGTGAACGCGCTACTGCATTTGCCCCTCGATCAAAGCGGCGAGAGCGCCGATGAAGTCGAGGAACGCCAGCAGCGCAAATACCAGCGCAAACTGCAGCACCTGCGTGTTAGCTCCGACAGCGCGCCGCCCGTCGCGCTGCAGTCGCCGCGCCAGCCTGCTGTCGACGTACGGGAGACTGCGCCGATCTCTCCGCCGGTGACTGTCCCCGTGCGGCGCGAGTTGGGCAAGGTCGGGCGCAACGCGCCTTGCCCCTGTGGCTCCAACCGTAAATACAAGCATTGCCATGGCCGTTGAAGTGGGTCGGGCGGCACCGGTTGCCGGTATTGAGATCGGCACTGCGAGCGCTGGCCTGCGCCTTCGTACACGCAACGATGACATCGTCGTGGTGTGTTTGCCACCCCGAGTCGCGTTGGCGGCTGCATTCACCCGCAATGCCTTCGCAGCGGCACCGGTGCAAGTGGCGCGTGAGCATTTGGCCAGCGATACAGCACCGCGTTATCTGCTCTACAACAGTGCCAATGCCAACGCTGGCCTCGGCGCTGAGGGCGTGATGGACGCCCGTGAGTGCTGCCGCCAATTGGCGCAGCGCGTCGGGGTGGACGAGCGCGCAGTATTGCCTTTCTCGACCGGGGTGATCGGCGAGCCCTTGCCAGTGGCCAAGGTGGTCGGCTCCTTGGATGTGGCCTTGGCAGATTTGGCGGCAGATCATTGGGAAGCGGCGGCGCGAGCCGTTATGACTACCGATAACGGTCCCAAGTTGGCTGGCTGCGAGCGCACTTGGCCCGGCGGCCGCTTTCGCGTCTCGGGCTTGGCCAAGGGAGCTGGCATGATCCATCCGGATATGGCGACCATGTTGGCGCTGGTCGCCACCGACGCTGCCGTGTCCTGCGAGCAGCTCGACGAGCTATTGCGCAAGGCGCTGGATCAGAGTTTTCACTGCATCACCGTGGACGGCGACACCTCGACCAATGACGCCTGCGTCTTTGCGGCTACTGGCACCGCTCCGACACCGCCAGTCGAGCTGTTACAGGAAGTGCTATCAGAAGTCTGCACTAAGCTCGCCCGACAAATCGTGCGCGATGGCGAGGGGGCGGAGCGAATCGCTGCCATCTGCGTGCGCGGTGGGGTGGATCGCGCAGAATGTCGCACGGTCGGTTTTGCCGTTGCTGGTTCGCCTCTGTTCAAGACGGCGCTGCATGCTGCCGACCCGAATTGGGGACGGCTTTTGGCCGCCATCGGCCGGGCCGGACTCTCGGATTTAGATGTTGCAAAGGTGCGGGTGTTACTTGCTGGCGAGCCGGTAGTGATCGGCGGCAAGCGCGCCCCAAGTTACTCGGAAGCGCATGGCAAGCGCGCATTCTCTGCCGATGAAGTGCAGGTGGACATCGACTTGGGGCGCGGTGAGGCCGAGGCGATGGTGTGGGGTTCTGATCTGTCGCCGGAGTACCTGCGGATCAATTCCGAATACCGCAGCTGAGCTTGGGGCGGTGTGCCTCAAGCTGGTGGCAGCTGCCTATCGCGCCGCTTCGGCAGCCAGTAGCAGATAGCGTTGGTGTAGTGCCTCGACAGCAGCTACTAGTGCTTCTGGTGGGCCGCTGTTGTCGACCAGATCGTCGGCTCGCTCGCACCGCTGTGCGCGGCTGGCTTGGCTCGCCATGATCGCTCGCACCGAGTTGGCGTCGGCTCGATCCCGTTGCATGGCGCGACGCAATTGCTCCTCCTCGGGTAGATCGACGACCAGCACTCGATCCACTGCCAGCGCACTCTCGGCTTCCACTAGCAAGGGCACGACGAACAGTGCGTAGGGGCCACGCACGGCATCGAGCTGCTGTTGGCAGCGCTCGCGGATCAGAGGGTGTAGCAATTGCTCCAGCCAACGCCGCTCGCTCGCTTCGGCGAAAACACGCGCCCGCAGCTGCGGGCGATCCAACGTCCCGTCCTCGCGTACCAGCTCGTTGCCGAAATGCTCGGCCAATTGCCGCAGTGCCGGGGACCCCGGCACCACCACATCGTACGCCGCCACATCGCTGTCGACCACTGCGACACCGAGGGCGGCAAAGCGTTCGGCTACGGTACTTTTGCCGCTACCGATACCGCCTGTGAGACCGACGGTGAACAGCTTCATGGTGGCGACCAGTAGGTAGCGAGATCCTGCGCCTGTTGCCCCCATAGCAAATAGGCCCATCCAGCCGCAGCCAGATAGGGGCCAAAAGAGATGGGTGTGTCGCGTGTCAGCCGTCGGCTCAGCAACAGTGAGATACCGACGGCGGTGCCGCTGACTGCCGCTGCCAGCACGACAAAGGATAGTGCCTCCCAGCCCAGCCAAGCGCCGATGGCGGCCAGCAGCTTGAAATCGCCGTAGCCCATCCCCTCCTTGCCGCTGATGAGCAAAAAAGCTTGGAAGCACAGCCACAGACTGAGATAGCCAGCGGCGGCACCGATGATCGCAGATTGCGTCGTGGCGAATAAGCCGTTACCGAAGCTGTTGACCAGTAGCCCGATCACCATCAGACTGAGGGTCATTTCATCTGGCAGAATCTGGTGCTCCCAGTCGATGCAGGCCATGGCCAGCAACATCCAGCTGAACAAGAGTGCGGCGGGCAGGGCGTAGCCCAGCGGCAAAGTCGAGTTGCCTATGTGCCAAGCGGTGGTAGCAAATAGCAGCGCCACGCTGAGCTCCATCAACGGTTCATTGCGCCGCAACCGTGCCCCGCAGTGCCTGCAGGCACCGCGCTGGCGCAGGTAGCTCAGCAGCGGGATGAGTTCCATCGCCCGCAGCGGGGCATGGCAGCTATCGCAGTGCGGGCCGGGCCTGAGCAGGCGAAAGGACAGCGGCGGTGGCAGCTGTGCGTCCTCTGGCTGCAGCATGGCGATGCGCTCGCATTCCCACTCCCGTTCCAGCAAGCGCGGCAGGCGCCAGACCAGCATAGTCATCGGCACAGCCAGCAAGAGGCCGAGGCCAACGGCCAGCAGGGCGAGGATTGGTGTTGCCATAGTGCTGCGCCCGCCCGACGCTCAGATGATGTGCTGTCCCAATTGAAATACCGGCAGGTACAGCGCGAGAATCAGGCCTCCGATCAGCGCTCCCAGCACTACAATCATCAGCGGTTCGGCAAGCGCCGTCAAACGCTGCGCCGCCGCCGTCGTTTCCTCTTCGCACCAGTCCGCCGCCTGTCCAAGCATGGCATCCAGCTGCCCCGACCGCTCGCCGGCGGCGGCCATCCGCGGTAGCAGCTGCGGGAACAATGCCACCTCGCGCAGAGCCACTGCCAGTGTGGCACCGTCCTCGACCCGCAGCCTCAGCTGTTTGACACCCGCGTTGATAGTTCCGTGACCGCAACCCTGCTCGGCCACTGCCAATGCTTGTGACAAGCTGGCACCGCCACCCAGTGCGGCGGCCACGATGCGGCAGAAGCGGGCTGCTGCGGCCATGCGCAGCATCGATCCCCACAGCGGCAGCCTCAGCTGCCAGCGTTGCCAGCGATGGCGTAGCGGCGGGTAGTGTCGGCACAGCAGCTGGCTGGCGACGACGGTGACCGGCACGCCCAGCAGCAGCTGCCAGAAGTGGCTGCTGAGCCACGCTGAGGCGGCGATGACCGCGCTGGTGGCTGGCGGCAGTGCGGCATCGAAGTCTCCGTAAATGGCAACGAAGCGTGGCACCACTTCCAGCAGTAGCAGTGCGGTGACGGCGAGCGCCACCCCGAGCAAGGCCAGCGGGTAGCTGAGCGCTCGCCGCAGCTGATACTGTAACCGGCGTGCGCCATCGCGTTGAGCGCTGGCATAGCGCAGCATGGCTGCCAGTGCACCGCTGCGCTCGCCAGCGGCGATCAAAGCCACGCTCGGCGCATCGAGTTGTCCCGGCGGACGTGCCAGCGCTGTTGCCAGAGCGCCGCCAGCGGTCAACTCCGCGAGTGCATCGCGCAATAGCTGCTCCAGTGCGGGTTGATCCGCTGCCTCGAGCAGCGTCGCCAGCCCCTCCAGCAGGGGAACGCCGCCGCCTGTGGTTGCCGCCAGCTGTTTGAGCAGCGCTGTCATATCGTCATCGGTGACGCGGGTGGCGTACAGCCAGTGAAAACGGGATGGGGGACGCACACGGGTGGCGACCACCCCTTGACGGTAGAGCTGCAGGCCTGCGGTTTCGACATCAGTGGCGGTGACCGTGCCGCGCCGGTGCCGATGTGGTGCGCCGCGCAGGTGGCCGCGCCAGTGGTAGCGCCGTGAAGTACTGGTGGCTGGCTGGGGGCTATTGGCTGCGGTCAAATGCTGCTGTGGCGGCGGTGTGGCAATGGTTGTAGGCAACGCTGTGGTCGGGGTGAGGAGGCGATTCACAGCCTGGGGCGCAATTTGGCAGGCAGGCTGCTGGTACCGCTAATTGTGAAGCGCAGCTGGCCGACACTGCCCAGCGTCGGGGCGATGACCAAGCTGTGCCCGCGTATGGCGGCCGGTGTCGCCGTGTCGCTCTGGTAGCGGATGGTGATGGCAGCACTGCTGTCGGCGGCGGAATACTCGACGGCGGCGACCAGTCCGGAGGCATAGGCTGTGCCGTTGAGTTCGGCACCGTAGTCGGCCAGTGCCGCTGACGAGGGCGGCAGTTCACCCTTATCGGCGGCGTACTCGGCGACCGCCAACTGCAACGGTCGCGCTGCAGCGAGGCTGGCACTGACGCGGCTGCGTTGCGTGTACAGCTGGTACTGGGGCACGGCGATCGCGGCCAAGATGCCGACGATGGCGAGCACGATCATCAGTTCGACGAGGCTGAAGCCTCGCTGGGCAATCCTTGCCATCATCCGACCCTCCTTCATCCATGAAGCGGACGAACACTATCATGCCTTGCCTTGCGCTGACAAGCAAGGCGGCCCAAGTGAGGGGCTTGCTTCAGTTGTCGCGCCGCAACAGCGGCGTGGCTGCCCAAGCGGTGAGGGTGCCGAACAGGCCGACCCCGCTCAACATGAGCAGGGCTGCGACAACGCGTCCGCCAGCTGTGACGGGATAGTAGTCTCCGTAGCCGACGGTAGAGACAGTTTGTATTGCCCACCACAGTGTGGTTTCGGCGGTGGTGATGTTGCCGTTGGGGGCGGCACTCTCCCAGTAAAGCACCAAGATGCTACCGATGACGCTCAGGTTGATGATGACGGCCAGAGTGGTGACAAAAGCCAGTTCCAGCGGTTGGCGGCGCATGTGGCTGGCGAGGTCGCTCAGCGATCCGATCGCGCTGATGAGGCGTGCGATACGCCACAGTCGGGCGATGCGCGCCCAGTGCAATTCCTCGGCCAAGGGCAGGCTACCGATCAGATCGAGGATGCCTTTATCGCGGATGAGAAAGTCCATTCTCCTGCCTTTGGCGTGGCTGAAACGGGTACAGAAATCCGCCAACAATACCACGCACATCAGGACATCAAAGTAGATCAGCAGGGTGTGGATCTCGCTCTCTTCAGTGAGCATGATCACCACCATCAGCACCAGCGATTCGATCGACAAGAGGGTGACCAGCGCCTGCCAGCGGGAAATCATCTCTCTATGTTGGCTCGATGTGGGGGCAGCTGTGCTATCCATTTTCTTTGGCATGATCATTTGCCAAAGGATTCTACACGATATGTTTGGCCGCTTTGCTTTGGCGTGTCGCTAGGACACGAGGGGGGAGGGTTCTATAATGCCGCCACCGAGCAGTATGGATTAGCGATGTCATTGCATATAGGAATCGTCGGCTGCGGGGTGGTCGGAAGCGCTATTGAGCACGGCTGTGCCAAGTTGGGGCACCAGATCTCAGTACATGACATCACCTTGGGGACCGAGCTGGCTCAAGTGCTTGATACCGACATCAGTTTTCTCTGCGTCCCCACGGCATCGTTGGAAGATGGGCGTTGCGACACCACCATTGTCGAAGAGGTGGTGCGCGGACTCGACGAGTTGGGTTACGGTGGCGTGGTGGCGATCAAATCCACCGTTGAGCCCGGCACCACTGAAAAATTGCGTAGCCGCCATCCTCGGCTCAAACTGTGCTTCGTGCCGGAATTTTTGCGCGAGCGGTACGCGGCCAGCGATTTTTGCGAGCAACATGACATCTGTGTGATCGGCACCGAGGATGCCAAGATATTTGATTTGATCAAGACCGCCCACGGCCATTATCCGCGCCGTTTCTCCCAAGTTTCTCCAACGGCGGCCGAGTTGGTCAAGTACTTCAACAATGCCTACAACGCGCTACGGGTTACTTTTGCCAACCATTTCTACGAACTGTGCCAGCAGCTGGATGTCGACTATGCAACGGTCAAGGCAGCGGTTGTTCAGCGCGACCACATCGACGACAGCTATCTGGATTGCAACGAAAATATTCGCGGCTTTGGTGGTGCCTGCTTGCCTAAGGACCTGCGAGCCTTGGTTCAGCTGTCACGTCAGCTAGGGTTGCCCGGGCAGCTGTTGCAGGCGGTGCTGGATGACAATCAACGGTATCGCACCACTGTGTTCGAAGGCATGCGGGACTGACTCGTGAAACTCCTCGTTACCGGTTCCGAAGGCTCATTGATGCAACAGCTCATGCCCTTGTTGCTCGCGCAGGGACACACGGTCACGGGGGTGGACAACTTTGCCCGCTACGGCGAGATTGACCGGCGACGGGATTATGAGTTCGTGCGCGGGGATCTCAGCGATCCCGATCTCGTCGATCCCTTGTTGCGCGGTGTCGACGGCGTTGTCCAAGCGGCCGCTCTGATTTACGGTGTCGGTGGTTTCCACAAGTACCCCGCCGACATCTTGTCCAAAGATGTGATGTTGCACAGCAATATCCTGCAGGCGGCGGTGAAGCACGGCGTCTCCAAAGTCTGCTATATCAGTTCGTCGATGGTTTACGAGCGCTGTCAACAGCATCCCAGCCGGGAGCAGGATGCCTTTGAGTCGAAGATCCCTGCCACTGATTACGGGATGAGTAAGCTGATGGGTGAAAAACTGTGCGGAGCCTTTGCCGCTCAGCACGGTTTGCGCCATGTCATTTGGCGTCCCTTCAACATCATCACCCCGCACGAGCAGGGCGAGGCCGAGCAGGGGATCAGCCATGTCTTCGCCGATTTCATCCGCAATATCATCGGCGAACGCAAGAACCCATTGCCGATCATCGGCGATGGCCATCAAGTCCGTTGCTTTACTTGGATCGGTGATATCGCCCGCGCCATCGCCGAGTTCTCATTTCAGTCCAAAACGGATGGCGAGACCTACAATTTGGGCAATCCAGAGCCGATGTCGATGCGCGATTTGGCCTTGCTGATCTATCAGAGTGCCCAAGACCTAGATTTGATGTCGAGCAGTGGCGAGCTGCGCTTCGAGACGGTCAAAGAGTACGATGACGATGTCATCACCCGCATCCCGGACGTGTCCAAGGCCAAAGCAGAGTTGGGTTGGGAGCCCACCCAAAGCGTGGCGCAGTCCGTCCGTGTCTGCCTGCAGGGGTACCACTCTGCAACGGATGCCTAGTAGTGTGCCTATAGCTCAGCTGTGTGTGTCCGGTGTGCGCGCTTGTCGTGCCGACCACCGCCATCTCACAGTACTCTTGAGTATGCGGCTTCGTAAAAAACAAAATATTGGGGGTATGTGCTTTTTATCTTTTGTCTGATTTTCTGGTTGTTATTCGCTCAGCCATGCCCTAAGGCATGGTTGAATTTTCGTGCAATAGCCCCTTTATTTTTCGGCTAAGTCCTCATTCCCACACCTGCAGCGCGCCATTGTTTTCTGGTAGCTGGCTATCGTCAGATGTCGGATTTGCCATCCCGCATTGCATCGTTGCGTTGTTAGCGATGATTGGTGGAGGCGACGGGAGTCGAACCCGTGTCCGTCGGCACTTTTCCTCAGGCTCTACATGCTTGTCCCGTCGATTGCTTTAGCCCAATTCCTCGTCCCGACGGGCAGGGACTTCGGTGGGCGAGCCTGGTTGTACTGTCTGCGTGGCCCAGACAATCCACGCGACAGACCTGTCGTTATGACGGTTCAGCTCAAGGGAGACAGATCACCCCTCGAAGAACCGCTGGCGGGGCTTAAGCCGCCAGAGCGTAGTCGTTAGTGTCGACTAGTTGTTCGCCGCGTGGATTTTACGAGGACCGCGAGCCCCCTCGGCATGCACCTATAGGATTGGTCACCGCCGTCGAATCCAGTGGTAACGCCCCCATTGATGCTCTATGCTAGTTTCTGGGATGCTTGGTGTCAACGGTGCCGGGGCGGGGGACAGTCTGTGCAGAGAACATTTGCCATCGCGTGTCGGTGGTTATACTGCCTCCAGTCTCTTGCCGCTGCGCGTCTGCCCGCAGGCCACCCCATGCAGACCATCAAGCGCAGCGCCATCCTGCCCTATCCGCGCGAACAGATGTTCCACTTGGTCGAGGACTGTACCCGCTACCCGGACTTTGTGCCGGGTTGTGTGGGCGCTGAGTTGTTGTCGCACGATGTGGATGGTGTGCGTGCCCGTCTCGAGTTGTCGGTGCTGGGGCGACGCTACCAAGTGGTGACGCGCAACCGTTGGCGGCGCCCTGAGCACATCAAGCTGGACTTGGAGGAGGGGCCGTTTCGGCAGCTGCGTGGATGCTGGCGCTTCCACGCCCTCGACACCGCCGCCTGCCGCGTTGAGTTGGCGCTGGATTGCGAGCCCGAGGGTTGGTTGCTCGGGCAGCTATTTGGCAGACTGTCAGAGCGGGCGGCCGATCGTGCGATGGCGGCGATGTGTGCGGAGGCGCATCGGCAATATGGCTGATCGATCCGCGCCCGATGGTGTCGCGCGCCGCATCGGCGTTGAGGTGGCCTTCGCCCTGCCCGATCGCCAGCGCATCGTGGCACTGGAGGTGGAAAAAGGCTGCACCGTCTACGATGCCGCCGTGCGCTCCGGCATCGCCGAGTTCTTTGCGGGGCAGATCAATCTGGATGAGATGCCGATGGGCATTTTCTCCGAAGCGGTGCCCGATCCTAAAAGCCGCGTCTTGCGCGATGGCGAGCGCGTCGAGATCTATCGCCCGCTGGTGGCCGATCCCAAAGAGCAACGCCGCAAGCGGGCGGAGCAAAAGGCAGAGCAGTCACAGAGCTCCGCGTCCGCAGCTACCGGAGCAACTCCCGCTGACAATTGATGCGGCCAGCTCGGCGCGGGCGCCCCGCCGCTCTCTAGCCCTCTGCTAGTGTTTGACCTTGGCTGCCTGTGGGCCGCACCACGGTTGCGCATCCCCTGCGATGTGCACTTCGCGTGACTTCTCCACGAAGTGCGTCAGCGCCTCACCCTTGAAGCGCAATGCGAGGCATTGTTCTGACACTCGCCGCTTGGACGTCTCTTCGCGCCGGATGTAGTACCACAAATGTTTGTGGAAAGGGTTGCGCAACACCGGTTCGCCGAGCAGTAGGCGCACCTGTCGCTTGGTCATCCCGACCCGTAGCCGGTCGAGCTGCTTGGTGTTCGGCATCTTGCCTTCTCGGAGCAAGACGCGGTAGCTGCCCGGCAACCAATCGAAGCTGCAGGCGCTGAGCGCCAGCACGACCGCTGTGGCGACGGCGAGTTTAGGGTTGATCTTGGGCATGGTGGCGTAATCCCCATCTGGGTGCTTTTAAAGCATAATAGAAGCGGTTGCAGGGTGTAGGGGACAGCGGTGATGGTCGATGTGGCACCACTACGCGAGACCGAGCTGCACGGCGATCGGGCACTACAACATGCGGGGCTCAAACTGACGCGCCCTCGGCGCGACATTTTACGGGCACTCGAAAAAGCAGCCGACACTAGCCAGCATCTCAGTGCTGAAGAAATCCTTGAGCATCTGCGGCGGGACGAGCGCCAAGTTGGCTTGACGACCATCTACCGGGTGTTGAGCCAGTTCGAGCAGGCTGGTCTGGTCGACCGCCACAATTTCGCGGGTGAGCATGCGGTCTTCGAATTGGCTCATCGCAGTCACCATGACCACATGATCTGTGTGGAGAGCGGGCGCGTCGAAGAGTTCTGCAATGCCGACATTGAGCGCTTGCAACACGAGATCGCTGCGCTGGCTGGCTACGATTTGGTCGGGCACCGACTCGTGCTCTTTGTGCGCCCCAAAGACAGCGCTAGCTAGCACCATCCACCCGGGCTGAAACCCGCGTTCTGGCGGCTCTTCCAATCAGCCGTGGGCGGTTGCTGTCGCCGCTGCCAGAATCTCGCGCGCATGTGCCAGCGAGCGCTGGCTGGTGTGCCGTCCAGAGAGCAGGCGTGCGATCTCCTGCACCCGCGCTGCTTCGTCCTCCAAGGGACGCACTTGGCTGTGGCTCTGCGATTCCTCGGTGATCTTGTCCGCCACCAGATGCCAAGTTGCGCAGCTGGCCACTTGCGCCAAATGGGTGACGCACAGCACTTGGCAGCTGTCTCCTAAGGCTCGCAACAGCGCCCCGACGCGGCTGGCGGCGGCGCTACCGACGCCGGTGTCGGCCTCGTCAAAGACTAGGCAGTCCGGTGCGGCGCGCGCGGCGGTGGCCACCTGCAGGGCGAGTCCCAAGCGCGACAGTTCACCACCCGAGGGCACTTGGCTGAGCGGCCCCATCGGCTGCCCGGGATTGGCACCGAATTCGAATGTCGGTGATTCGGCACCCAGAGCGGAGGGGGTGCTGTCGTCGCGTGGTGCCAAGTGCACAGCAAAGCGGGCATGGGGCAGATCCAACTCGCGCAACAGTGCTGTCACGGCGGGTGCTAGCCGTTTGGCGGTATCGGCGCGGCCCCTGCTCAGTGCATCGGCTGCCTGCCGGTAGCGCGCCTCGGCGTCTTCGATTTGCCGCTGTAGCGCTTCGCGCCGCGCCGAGGTGGCTTCCAGCGCTGCCAGCTCGGCTTGTAGTCGCTCCGCTAGTGCTGGTAGCTCGGCCTCTGGGATACGATGTTTGCGGGCCACCCGGTGGATCGCAGCCAGGCGTCCCTCCACTGTTGCGAGCCGTTCCGGATCGCCCTCCAGCGACTCCAAGTAGGCCGTCATCGTGCGTTGCGCCTCGGCGAGCTGGGATGATGCACCCTGCAGTAGCTCGAGGCTTTCACCCAGCTGCGCATCGCGTCCCACTGCCTCGGCGATGGCCGTCAGCGCGGTTGCCACTGCCCCATCCCCGCAGCTTGCCAGCGCCTCGCCAACACGCGCTCTCAGCTCGTCGGCTCCCGCCAAACGGCGGTGTTCCTCATCGAGCGCTTCGAGCTCTGCCCGACTCGTGCCCAACTCACCCAACTCTTGGCACTGGTAGCGCAGCAGCTCGCCGCGTGTGCTGTCTGTAGTGCGGTCTGGTGCCGCCAGTTGTCGGTGCAGCTCACGCCAGTGCGCGGCGGCTTCGCGCACACGGGCGGCGGGCTCGGCGGCGGCTTCCTCGCTGTCGAGCAATTGGCGCTGGGTCTCGGTGCTGGTCAAGCTGTAGTGGGCGTGCTGACCGTGTAGCACCGCCAACTGTTCACCCAGTTCACGCAGCTCGCGCACGGTGCAGGGTCTGCCATTGATGCGTGCGCGACTGCGTCCTTCAGCGCCGATGCTACGTTGCACCAAGCATTCGGTGCTGCCAGTGGTGCTCTCGTCCTCGTCCCATCCCCCGTCCCGCAACCAAGCCAGTGCGGTGCTGTGGGGTTCGAGTTGGAAGCGGGCACTGATCTCGGCTCGCACACAACCCGCCCGCACTGCACGTCCGCCGTCTGCGCGGCTACCCAGCGCCAGCCCCAAGGCGTCTAACAGCAGCGATTTGCCAGCACCCGTCTCGCCAGTGATCACCGTCATACCGGCAGCAAATTCCAGCTCCAGCTGCCCGAGCACGGCAAAATCCCGGATGCACAGTTCGCTCAGCATGAAGGCTCGCAAGGCCGACCCATTGCCGATTATAGATTGCCGTGTCGCCCATGGCGCTTGAATTGCACCGCTTCCATCCCCATATAAGGAATAGGCTGAACTGAGATTTGACCAGATTGGGGTTGCGCTAGGGCGCACTTTGGACGGGAGTGTGTCGGCTATGGCCAGCAGAGAGCGACAGCCTGAAGCGCCCGCCTCCGGGGCTGAGACGGTCGAGCCCGTCGACCTGCCAACGTCTGATGGAGCTGGCGGCATTGACGGCGAGCTGGCGGCTCCGGTAGCCGCGGTCGATGCCGATGTGGCCGGGCTCGCTGAGGCGGGACAAAGTCCACCATCGGAATTGGAGCAGTTGCGTGCCCAGCTCGAGGTGGAGCAGGCGCGTGGGGACGAGTTATTGCGCCAAGTAGCCGATGCGCGCAATGAGATGGAGGCGGTGCAGCGTCGCGCTGAGCAGCAGATGGAGCGTAGCCGCCGCCACCAGCTGGCAGAGTTCATGAGCGAGCTGCCGCCAGTGTTGGACGGGTTGCGGCTCGCCGTCGACACAGCAGCTGCGGTGGTGGCAGCTGGTGCCGAGGTGACGGGTGAGGCGATCGAGCCGCTGGTCGAGGGCATCCGCCTGACGCGGCGCAATCTGCTCGAGCTGTTGCAGCGCAATGGGCTCAAGGAGTTAGATCCCCAAGGGCAGGTCTTCGACCCGCTTTTCCACGAGGCGATCGCTTCGGTGGCGGCGGAGGACCCATCGGTGGTGCCCCACACGGTGATGCAGGTCGTGCAGCGCGGCTACACCCTGCACGACCGCTTGTTGCGGGCTGCGCGGGTGGTGGTGACGGCACCATCGGTGTTAGAGGACGAGATAGAAACGGCGGTGGACGGTGGCTCAGAACACACGGACAGCGGCTTGGAACACAACGAGACCGCAGCCTGAGGCCTACCGGGCACAGGGCGGCACTCTCATCTAGGGAGACAGAAAACTATGGGCAAGATTGTGGGCATCGACCTCGGCACAACTAATTCCTGTGTCGCTGTGGTCGAGGGCAAAACGGCTAAGGTCATCGAGAATTCGGAGGGGGCGCGCACGACGCCCTCGCTGGTTGCCTACACAGAAAAGGACGAGATTCTGGTCGGCCAAGCAGCCAAGCGCCAAGCGGTGACCAATCCGGAGAACACGCTGTATGCGATCAAGCGGCTGGTCGGTCGCAAGTTCAAAGACGATGTGGTCCAGCGCGATAAAGACTTGGTGCCGTACAAAATTATTGGCGCGGACAACGGCGACGCTTGGGTCGAGGTGCGCGGGCGCAAGATGGCACCGCCAGAGGTCTCTGCCCAAGTGCTGATGAAGATGAAGAAGACTGCCGAGGAGTACTTGGGCACTGAAGTCACCGAGGTGGTGGTGACGGTGCCAGCCTACTTCAATGACTCCCAGCGCAAGGCGACCAAAGATGCTGGCCGCATTGCTGGCCTCGATGTCAAGCGTGTTGTCAACGAGCCAACGGCGGCGGCGTTGGCCTACGGCATGGACAAGCGTGGCAGCGACCACACAGTGGCCGTCTACGACTTGGGTGGCGGCACTTTTGACATCTCGATCATCGAATCGGCCGAGGTCGACGGCGAACGCCAGTTCGAAGTGCTGTCCACCAATGGCGACACCTTCCTCGGCGGCGAGGATTTCGACCAGCGCCTGATCGATCATCTGGCCACTTTCTTCGAGCAAGAGAACGGCATGGATCTACGCGGCGACCCCTTGGCTCGCCAGCGGCTCAAAGAGGCATCTGAAAAGGCTAAGATCGAGCTGTCGAGTGGCCAGCAAACCGAGATCAACCTGCCCTACATCACTGCCGACAGCAGCGGTCCGAAGCATTTAGTGATGCAGCTGACCCGCGCCAAACTCGAGTCCTTGGTCGAAGATTTGGTGGATAAGACGCTGGAGCCGATGCGCGTGGCCTTGCAGGATGCCAAGCTCGATGCTGGCGCTATCTCCGAAGTGCTGCTGGTCGGCGGACAGACGCGGATGCCGCTGGTGCGCGAGAAAGTCAAATCATTCTTCGGTCGGGAGCCACGCAAAGACCTCAACCCGGATGAAGCGGTGGCAATGGGAGCGGCGATTCAAGGTGCGGTACTCTCCGGCGATGTCAAGGATGTGCTGTTGCTCGATGTGACACCGCTGACGCTGGGCATCGAGACCTTGGGCGGGGTCATGACACCGCTGATCGATAAGAACACCACCATCCCGACCCGCAAGTCGCAAACTTTTTCCACCGCCGAGGACAATCAGAACACGGTGACAGTGCACATCTGCCAAGGGGAGCGCAAGAAGGTATCCGACAACAAGTCGCTAGGGCGCTTCGACCTCTGCGATATCCCCGGAGCCCCGCGCGGCATGCCACAGATCGAGGTCACTTTTGACATCGATGCCAACGGCATCCTCAATGTTGCGGCCAAGGAGCAGCAGGCCAACCGCGAGCAGTCGATACGCATCAGTGGCTCCAGCGGTCTATCGGAGGAAGAGATCGACCGCATGGTGCGCGATGCCGAGTCCAATGCTGAGGCCGATCGCCAGTTCGAGCAGTTGGTGGCGGCGCGCAACAGCGCCGAGGCCTTGGTGCACTCCACTGGCAAGATGATGGCCGATCTCGACGACGCGCTGGACGACGAGGAGAAAAAATCTCTCGAAGAGAGCATAGCGGTGGTGACTGAGGCGGTGCCGGGCGATGATCGTGAAGCCATTGACGAAGCGATTCAAAAACTCAGCGAGGCGGCGGCACCGCTGATGCGCAAAGCCCAAGAGCGGGCCGAGGCGGCCGGGCCGGATGTTGTTGATGCCACGGATGGCGACGGCGAGCAGGTGGTCGATGTCGAGGTCGAAGAAGTGAACGACGACAATCAAGCCTCTAGCGGCACAGCTGCCTGAGGGGCGTCGCGCGCACGGTTGCATTAGCCGATCGCGGTAGCCATGAGGTGGCGCGGTAATCGATGGCCAAACGCGACTATTATCAAGTTCTCGGCGTCTCCAAAGACGCCGATGAGCGCGAGTTGAAGGGGGCGTATCGCCGCTTGGCGATGCGCAACCACCCCGACCGCAATCCCGGTGACGAAGCTGCCGAAGAGTGCCTCAAAGAGGCCAATGAGGCCTATGGGGTGTTGTCTGATGCCGAGCAGCGCAACACTTACGATCGTTTTGGCCACGACGGGCTGCGTATGGCCCAACAAAGTGGTGGTGCGGGCTTCGGTGCGGGCTTCGAGGACATCTTCGGTGATATCTTCGGCAACATCTTCCGCGATGGTGACATCGGTGGCTCTAGGCATCGACAGTCTCAGCAGGGGCGTCATCTGCGCTTCGTCTTGACGCTGGACTTAGAACAGGCGGTGGCGGGCTGTAGCGAGCGCGTGACATTGCCCTCGCGGCCGGTGGCCTGCACTGCTTGCGATGGTAGTGGCTCGGCCTCGGACAGCGGGCCGGTGCGTTGCCGCCACTGCCATGGCAGTGGCACGGTGCGTATGACCCAAGGCATCTTCACAGTGCGGCAGAGTTGCCCACATTGCGGCGGTGGTGGTCACGAGATCGGCGACCCCTGTAGCGACTGTGGTGGCAGTGGCCGCGTCAACGAGAGCGAGACCATGTCGGTGAAGATTCCGCCGGGAGTGGACGATGGCGAAGAGCTCCGCCTGCATGGCAAGGGTGAGGCCGGGGTGCGCGGTGCGCCGCCTGGCGATCTGTTTATCCGCGTCAAAGTGCGCCCGCATTCGATGTTTCAGCGAGAGGGCCGTGATCTGCGCTGCGAGGCGACGGTAGATATCATCGAGGCGTCACTGGGCGGCCCGCTGGAGCTGCCGGCATTGGGCGGTGGCAAGCTGCGCACCAAGCTCAAGGCGGGCATCCAAAGCGGCGAAGTGTTGCGGCTGCGGGGCAAGGGGGTGCGCACATTGCGCCGCGCTGCGCCGGGTGATCTGCTGTGCCGGGTGGTGGTCGAGACGCCGCGCAATCTCGACGAGAACCAGCGCCGCTTGCTGTTGGATTTGGCCGACACCATGGATCATAAGACCAGACACAGCCCGCAGCGCAACTCTTGGCTACAGCGTCTCAAACAGCATTTTTCTGCCGAGGGTGACGGCTGAGCTAGGCTCGCCCGCCAGCTGCGGAGCGCAGTGTTCGGGGGCGGCTTGCCATCAGCTCGTTCATTGATTGACAATGGCTATTGTCATGAGTGAACAGGCGACTTCTTCCACGCCATTGCGGGTGGCTCTCGGCGGTGCCGCCGGCAAGGTGGGGCAGGCTTTGGTGCAGGCCATCGCCGAGGCAGCTGACACGCTGTTGGTGGCGGCGATCGGAAAAACGCAGGGCATTGGTCAAGACAGTGGTCTGTGGGGCGGAGCCGAGGCCAATGGCGTGCCCATCGAGTCCACTTGGTCGCCGCAACGATCTCAGGCCGATGTACTGATCGACTTCAGCCTGCCCGAGGCGCTGATGGCGCGCTTGTCGGAATGTACGGCGGCTCGCATCCCAATGGTCATCTGCATGACTGGCTTGGGCGAGGATCATCTTGCCGCCATGCGCGAGGCCGCAGCCGAGCTACCCTTGGTCTACGCCGAGAATGTCAGCACGGGGGCCAATTTGCTGTTCCATCTCGCTGCGGGTGTGACGCGCTATCTGCGGGGTGCCGAGGTGGTGGACGATATCGAGGTAGACATCGCCGAGAAGCATTCCCGCCACAAAAAGGATCGCCCCTCAGGCACGGCGTTGCACTTGGGGAATCTCATCGCCGAGGCCCTCTACGACCGCCGCATCTCAGCGCGGGACTTGGCACCGGAGCCCGGCTCCAGAGCGCCGCGCACCGTGGGCTTCAGCTCCAGCCGCAGGCAGGCGCTGAACTGTGAGCACCGGGTGGTGTTCGCATGGGGTGATGAGGAGATCGAGCTGTCGCATGCCGCGCCGAACCGGCGGGTGTTCGCCGCCGGTGCCTTGCAGGCGGCGCGCTGGCTGCAAGGGCGTCCCGCCGGTTGGTACAGCATGCAACAGGTGTTGGGTGTCGCCGATTAGCATGCCCATGCCGTCACCGGTCGCGGTGTCGACTCACAGTGTCTTCCCATCGACACTCGCGCAACAGTGCGCAGTCGTGTCCAGTTCCTCCCGTTATCCAGAGCCGGCCCCTTGAGACGGCTGATCGCTTGGATTGGGCGCGGCGTACAGCGCTCGGTGGCGGCGCTGGCCAGCCCGCGCCTGTTCAGCTATGCTCTGCTGTGGCTGATGGTGCTGGTCTTTTTGGGCACGCTGGCCCAGCGCGAGGCGGGCCTCTACCAAGCGCGCGAGGATTACTTGCAATCATTCTGGCTGTTCGGCGGCAGCCTGCCGCTACCCGGCGGTTTGGCGATGCTGTTGCTGATAGGCGTCGGCCTCACGGCGCGCATGCTCCAGCGCCAGCACTGGCAGTGGCGGTCGGCCGGCACGTTGCTGCTCCACGGTGCCGCCTTGCTGTTGCTGATCGGTGGGTTGATCAGCCTGCTCTTCTCCCAAGAGGGGAATTTGGTGTTGCGCGAAGGGCAGAGCTCCTCGCTGATCCACTCCCCAGAGCTGTTGGAGTTGGCGGTGATTTCGGAGGCTGTCGAGGATGCGGATAGCGATGTGGCCAAGCAGTGGGTGACCATCTTCGATGAGTACTGGCTGCGCACTGGCGAGCAGCTGCGCTCGCCACCTGATTTCCCTTTTGTCATCGAGCTGTGGTTGGCGGAGCGCAACTGCCGCGCGACACCGCGCCCCGCTGAGCCCGACGATGCGTGGGATGGTGAGCTGGAGGCCATTCCGCGTCGTGGCGTGGCCAACACGCTGGAGTTGGTTGCCGCACCCCTCGCCAGCGACCCAACCGGCAACCGCGCCTGCGTGGTGTTTTATCTGCAAGAGGCCAGCGACGAGCTCGACGGCCTCTACGCTGTCTACGAGTTCATGGCCGACAGCCCGGTGTTGCATCTGGGTGGCAAGTCCCACCGCATCGAGCTGCGCCGTCACCAAGCTCGCCTGCCATTCACCGTCGAGCTGATCGACTTCGAGCGCGAGTTCCACCCCAGCACGGCCATCGCAAGCGATTACCGCTCTACCGTGAGGATCATCGACGGCAGCGTCGCCTTCGAGCGCACGATCTCCATGAACCGGCCGCTACGCTACCGGGACTACAGCCTTTACCAAGCCTCTTTCGTCGAGGATGAGAACGGAGATGCCGAGACCACGGTATTGGCCACCGTGCGCAATGCGGGGCGCGTATTCCCCTATCTGGCCGGTGTGTTGATGAGCTTGGGTTTGTTATGGCATCTGTTTGGTCGGTTGCCGCCGCTGTTCGCGCGCAGGAGCAGGGCGTGGTGGCGCTGAGCGCACCGCGCCGCCGCCCCGCGCCGATGCGGGCGTGGATGGCGTTGGCTGTGATCACGGCACTGGCAGTTGCCGTGCTGCTGCCGCTGGCTGCTGCTGATGGTGAGCCGCGTCGCAGCATCGTGGCGGGGGGGGTGGCGGTGCCGCCCGCTCCGCAGGTCCTGCCGGTGGGCTTGGAGCATCGCGATTTTGCCCGCCTGCCGATTCAGCATATGGGGCGCGTGAAGCCCTTACAAAGCTTTGCCCGTGCCCGCTTGCGTGCACTCAGCGGCGCTGTGCACTTGGGGCCGGTCAGCGCGGTATCATGGCTCGCCGAGCTGCTGTTCGAGCCCGCCGAGTCAGCCCTGAGGCCTGTTTTTCGTATTGATGACCGAGCTCTGGTCGATGCGCTGGGGCTGAGTGTGCGCAGCTCGCAGCTGTACTCTTTCACCGAAGTGGCCGCCACCCTGCCCACGGTCGGTGCCCAGCTGAGCCGGTTGCGCACAGCGACGCCCGAGTCGCTGTCCTCGGTAGAGCTGGCGCTGGGCGAGCTCTATACGCAGCTCCTCGTTTACTTCGAGATCAGCCGTTCGCTGTCGATGCTCTTGCCCGACTTCCGGCTCGAGTCGACGAAGCTGGCCAGCCAGTTGCAGCTGCGAGCCGGACAGGATTACAGCTATCTACAGATGTTGCGCTCGCGCACCGCCTTGGAGCGCCTCGCCGCGCCGCTGTGGGAGCGTGCCGGAATCGAGTCAAAAAGCGCTGTGGAGCGTGTGGCAGGGCAGGCCGTCCCGGGGGTCGAGGCGGCGCTGTCCACGCCGGGGGCGGAGGAGCTGGTGGAGCCCGATCTGAAATTTAATGCTAGGCAGCGGGAGACCTTGCGTCTCGACCGGGCGATGCGGCGGATGGGCGTGGACGCTTTCAGTGAGATCCTGCGCATCGTGCCGCCGCAGTGGGAGAACGAGCAGCGGCTGTGGTATTCCCCTTGGTCGCTGATCAAATCCGGCTTGGGCGGTCCTGCCAGTGCTCGTCAAATGACCCTGCTCGCGCAGTTGGCGAGCGCGTACCGCGACGGCGATGCCGCGACGTGGGGAGTGACCACCGCCGAGCTGCGCACGGCGACGCTGGCGCAACTTCCAGCCGCGACCGCCAGCCGCTTAGAGGTGGAGTATGTCTACCAGCGCCTTGCGCCATTCCGCCTCAGCTTGGCGCTGTATCTGCTGGCTTTCGCCGTCTTGGCGGGCTACCTCTACTTCGAGCATCGCCCCGGGCACCGGCATGCCTGGGCGGTGGCGGCAGCTTTGGCGGGGTTCACCAGCATGTGGGGGGAGCGGCCGCCGCTGTACCGGCTGGCACAGGTGGTAACGGTGCTGGCGGTGGCGGTGCATCTGACGGGGATGCTTAGCCGTGTGTGGCTACTCGAGCGCCCGCCAGTGGGCACCCTCTATGAATCCATCCTCTTCGTCGCGCTGATCAGTGGGCTGTTCGGCTTGGTGTTGTCCCGTATGCGAGCCGATGGCGTCGGGCTGGCTGTCAGCACGCTGTCGGGAGCCACGCTACTACTGTTGGCACCCTATTTTGCTGGCGAAGAGTCATTGGAGGTGTTGGTGGCGGTACTCAACACCAACTTCTGGCTCGCCACCCATGTGTTGACCATCACCACTGGCTACGGTTTGTGCCTCGCCGCTGGCATCGGTGCCCACATCTGGTTGCTCAACCGTGCCTCGGGGCGCGGTGTCGAGCCGGGAGCTGACGACCCCGCCGGACGTGCGCTGATCGGCGTTGCTTTGGTGGCTGTCCTGTTCACCATCTTCGGTACCATCTTGGGCGGCATCTGGGCCGATCAGTCATGGGGGCGCTTTTGGGGCTGGGATCCCAAAGAGAACGGCGCACTGCTGATTTCACTGTGGCTGATTTTCCTGCTACACGGGCGCATTGCCGAACTCCTCGGCGCGGTGGGTTTTGCCGTCGGTTTGGTGCTGCTTAATGTGGTCGTCGCCCTCGCTTGGTTTGGCGTCAACCTGCTCGGCATCGGCCTGCACTCCTACGGTTTCACCAGTGGGGCGGCGCTGGGCTTGGGGGTGTTCTGCGGAGCGGAGATACTCTTTGCCCTCGTGCTTTCACGGCTGGCGCGCCACGCTGAGCCCGAGTCCGAACTCGAGCCCGAGGGTGTCTGAATGATCGCGCTGTTGTTGCGCACGGCGGCCTTGTTGCTGATCGGCGGCATGGCCTTGTTGGCGCTATGGCAGGGCGGTGTGTTGCCGCAGCGAGTGGAGCCGAATGCTAAGCCGATGCCGACAGCCGCATCGTGGCGACCACAAACCGTGGCTGAGGACATTGTGTTCGAGCGCCTTGATGGCGGTGAGTTGCACCTCGCCGATAACCGGGGTCGTGTGCAGCTGCTCAACTTTTGGGCATCGTGGTGCCCGCCCTGCCTGAAGGAGTTCCCGCTACTGCTCGATCTGGTCCACGAGATGGATGGGCAGTTGGTATTGGTTGCCATTTCCCAAGATGCCGAGCGAGACGACATCGCGGAATTTCTCGCCCGCCTACCGCAGCAGTACCACAGCGTGTTGGACAGCGAGGTGGTGCAATTGGGCTGGGATCCGACGCTGGAGCTCAGCCAGCAGCGCTTCAATGTGGTCTACCTGCCAGAGACCTTCATCATCGACCCCGAGCTGGTGATCCGCCGCAAGGTGGTGGGGGCAGAGCCGTGGTGGGATAGGGTGGGGATGCTGGACTATTTACGGGGCTTGGGGGTGGGCGGAGTGCCCCAAGAGTGGCAGCTGCAGCAGCCGGTGGTTGAACACTAAGTCACCCTGCGGCCTTTGCGATAAAAGGCACAGCATGATGTATATGCTCCAAGGGTTGATAAGGCAGGGCTGGTCTTGCTGTACGTACTCTAAGAGTTGATAAGGTAGAGCTGGTCTTGCTGTGCATACTCTAAGAGCTGATAAGGCAGGGTTGGTCTTGCTGTATAGTCTCCAGATGTTACTAAGATGACTTAACAGTGCTTATATGGTTCTTTGGTGTTATTATAGACCTTGACTTTTGCGATATGGGAGTTGATTGCTGATGGGTCTTGAGAATGATATGCGCCAGCTGCCTGAGCGCGCCGGGCGCTATGTGAAGCAGCCAACAGGGTACCGGGCATTCATCCCCGCCGCCTTGCCGCCAGACCCGCCACTACAGTTGGAAGGCGAGCTACAGGTGCTGCTCTCACAGGCCGATAGCGCCCTCGGGCGTCTTGATGGGGCGGTGCAGACATTGCCCAACGCCGATCTCTTTGCGTTCATGTACATCCGCAAGGAAGCCGTACTCTCCAGCCAAATCGAAGGCACCCAAAGTTCCTTACACGATCTGCTGTCGGCTGAGGCCGAACTCTTCGGCACCCAAGCCAAGGGCAGCGATGTCGGGGAACTGATCAACCATGTCAAAGCGATGCGCTACGGCCTAGATCGTCTGAGGGATTTGCCAGTTTGTGTGCGCCTGATCCGGGAAATACATGAACAGTTGCTAGCTGGTGTGCGTGGTGGCAATTTGACCCCTGGCGAATTGCGTCGCAGCCAGAATTGGATTGGCTCTGCTGGCTGCAGTTTGCACGATGCTTATTTTGTGCCGCCGCCAGCGGAGAACGTGCCCGCGTTACTCGGTGATTTGGAGAAATTCATCCATCAAAGCAGTGTGGACGAGCGTCCTGTGCTGGCCACCATCGCGTTGGTTCACGCTCAATTTGAGACCATTCACCCCTTTCTCGATGGCAACGGGCGAGTCGGGCGCCTGTTGATCAGCTTGCTCCTAAAAGAGCGGGGGGTACTCCAAAAGCCCGTGCTGTACCTCTCCCATTACTTCAGGCGTTACCAGAGCGAATACTACTCCCATTTACAGGCGGTGCGTGACCACGGCGATTGGGAGGGATGGTTAGCCTTTTTTCTGCGTGGTGTGACGGCAGTCAGCATCGAGGCAGCGAAGACCACTCGCGCCATCCTCGACTTGCGTGAACAGCACCGGGCCATCATCCTTGACAGATACAGCTCGGTTGCTGGCAGCACCCTGAAAGTGCATGAAGCTTTATTTTCGTGCCCTATTAGCTCTGTGGCCATGGTGCAAAAAAATATTGGCACATCCTATCCTGCTGCCAACCGTCTGATATCGCGCCTTGTCGATTTGGGCATCTTGCGCGAGATCACTGGTCATGCGCGCAATCGCCTCTTCCGTTATGAGCCTTACTACCAGCTGCTCAACTATGGGGTCGATGACGCTGGTGGGGTAGTTGAGAGCGCGTGATATTGGGGGAGATTCGCTCCATCATGAGCTGGTGGTCGGGACTGATGAGGGTGGTGGCTAGACAAGATTGCAGCTTCGGTTTGCGAGCTTTGTTGCAAAATAGGACATCACTTGCAGCCACCGCTCTATGAACCCCTGAGCATTGTGAGTTGCAACCACTGAGTACCCCGCCATTAATTACCGCCGTCTAGGCCAATCTGGCCTCAAACTCAGCGAGCTGTCTTTCGGCTCTTGGGTGACCATCGGCACCCAAGTCGATGCCGCTTTGACCGAGCGCTTGATGAGCTGCGCCTATGATGCTGGGGTGAACTTTTTCGACGGTGCTGAGGGCTACAACCGAGGTGCCGCTGAGGAGCTGATGGGGCAGGCGCTGAAAAAACGTGACTGGAGCCGCGATAGCTACTGTGTCTCCAGCAAGGTGTTCTTCGGCGGCGTCGAAAATCCTGCCCCCACCCAGCGCGGGCTGTCGCGCAAGCATGTCACGGAGGCCTGCCATCAAGCTCTGCGCCGCTGGGGGCTGGACTATCTGGATCTGTATTTCTGCCACCGTGCCGATCCCGAAACACCCATCGAGGAGACGGTGCGCGCCATGGATGCGCTCATCCGTCAGGGCAAGGTGCTCTACTGGGGGACATCGGAGTGGACGGCGCAGGAGATCACCGAGGCTTGGGGTATCGCCCGCCGTGAGGGCTTGGCACTGCCGACCATGGAGCAGCCGCTTTACAACCTGCTCGACCGCCAGCGCTTCGAGCGGGAATACGCCCATCTCTACGGTGGCGACATCGGTCTTGGCACCACCACTTGGTCGCCACTGGCCTCCGGTGTGCTGAGCGGCAAGTACCTGGACGGCGTGCCCGAGGGCTCCCGCGCCACCTTGCCCGGCTACGAATGGCTGCGCAAGAGCGCCATCGACAGCGAGCGCGGTCAGCACCGCTTGGCTCAAGTGCGCCAGCTGGTGCCCATCTGCGAGGAGCTGGGCGTCTCTATGTCCCGCCTTGCAGTCGCTTGGTGCCTGCTGAACCCCAATGTCAGCACGGTCATCCTTGGGGCCTCCAAGCTGGAGCAGCTAGAGGAGACGCTCGGTGCCGCCGAGGTGGTGCCGCTGCTCACAGCGGAGGTCTGCGAGCGCATCGACAGTGCGTTGACGCTTTAGCTGCCTCCGAGCAGGGCGGCTCGCCCCACTCAGTCCGCCACTGGCGGCTTGAAACTCACCCCGTTGATGTGGCTGCCACCGTCGGCAAAGAGAGTGTTGCCAGTGAGGTAGCGGGCGTCCTCGCTGGCGAGGAACACTGCCACGCCACCGATATCGGCCTCCGGGTCACCCATATAGCCCATCGGATTCTGCTTCATGACATCGGCGGCCATCTCCGGTGCCGCCTCGCGCAGCTGCTCGTAGGAGGGGGTCGCGGCGGCCGGGCAGATGGCGTTGCAGGTGATGCCGTGTGGAGCCCACTCCACCGCCGCTGAGCGCATCAGCGTGCGCTGGGCTTCCTTGGCGATGTTGTAGTGCACCGAGAACATATGGGCGTTGACACCGTTCAGCGAGCAGATGGTGATGATGCGCCCGAACTGCTGTGAGCGCATGGTGGGGAAGGCCGCGTGCATGGCCCACATGGCGGCGTGCAGGCTGACCTTCATCGCCGCGTCCACATCCTCGGTGGTTTTGCGCTCCAAGCGGTCCGGTGGGCTGCCAGCGTAGGCGTTGTTGACGAGGATATCGATGCCGCCACAGTGCTCGATGGTCGCGGCCACGGCGGTCTCGGTCTGTTCTTGGATGCTGACATCGCTTTGGATGGAGTAGGCCTCGCCGCCGAGGGTGTTGATCTCCTCGGCCACGACGGAGCCAGTGTCTGGATTGATCTCGGCGATCATCACCTTGGCACCGGCCTTGGCCATGCGCAGAGCGATGCCGCGCCCGACACCCTGTCCGGCACCGGTGATTAATGCGGCGCGTCCTGCTAATGTATTGCTCATCCCGGTGTCCTCGAGTTGTGCGGTGGCAGGTCAAGCCGTTGCTAGGGCAGTCAAGACCCGCACTGGAAAATTATTGCAAGAGTGACGGAGTGGAATCGCGCAGTGTATGGTGAAAGCTTTGTGGGCGAGGGCTTGACAGAAATTTGAAGTAGCAGATAAAATAATCCACAACGGGACAGCGGGATCACAATGACCAAAGCCTAACTGACCGAGCGGAAATGCTGTGTGCCCACAACATCTCCACTCGGAGGCTCGGTCAGCGCCTGACGCCCTATATCCTGAAGCCCGTCGCACTGCTACTGGCTACAGTAGCACTTTGACTCCCCCTACCAGGACTTCCGTCCTTGGTTGGATTGCGGTCCCCTAAGGGACCAGCTTCTTCTTGTCCTTCGGATTCGCATGAAGAAGCCTGTGCGCCAGACCGGCTATAGATAGTCTCGCCCTGTTCTTCGCGACTTTCAATATTCTGATCCGCTAGCAAGCTTTTAATGCTAAAGACTAGATATGAGCGTCGTGCTGTGATTTGGCGAGCTAATTCGGCAAAAGAGAGCCCCTGTGGCGCAGCATCCAGACATTCAGTGATTTGGTTTGGTACGCTGCCTGAACGGCGTTGGCCAAGGCGCTTGCTACTTGCGCCTGATTTCACATGATTCGCGCCTTCCACAAGTGGTAGGAATCTTTCACGAATACGCTGCAGCTCTTCGATTTCTCTTTTGCACTTGCTGATCTGTGCTTGAAGCTCTTCCTCCAGCCTCGTACAATTCTCAAGTTCGATCTTGAGGGCTCTTTGTGTGTGATTGAATGTCATGATGTTACCCTTGTCCTAGCGCGAAGCGTGCGACTCTTCCCAACTTTCACGTATTTTGACACACTTATTCCGATTTGTCAAGTGCGTCAATAGACACGTACTCGACAGTACAGCTTGTTGACACAGTACAGCTAGTACTCCCCTTGTTGACACGTATAGCTAGTACTCCCCTTGTTGCATGTACTGACAGTACCACCCCTTGTTGGCGCGTGCTGGCAGGCATCATTAGTGCGTGCTGATAGGGGATCTTGGTGCATAATTCCTATATTGGCGGTTTGTCTGCAGTGTGGTTGCCGCTTTGACGCAGCAAGTATGGTCGAGCCGCTTGTGGAGCCTATGATGAGATGTTGGCACTGGCCAGCAGTCTGAACAGAGCCACTACGCCTCCGTTGTACTGTAGACAGCCATCCTTGGTCTGTGGCACAATACGCGCCCGATATGGCTATCGTTGCGTCTTATCTATTGCGGGGGGCTGGCTTGCTGGCTCCCCGTTTTTTTTTAGCCTGTTCACCCCCCTGTACCAGCTTGCTTGGTTGCGCCCTCAGCGGGCTGATCATCGCTCCTAGCCGACGCCTCGCCGTCGCCCAGCCGTGAGCGCCCCCAGCGCCCTTTTGGCCTTGGCCGATGGCACTGTCCTGCGCGGTCGCTCGGTGGGTGCCGCCGGTGAGGCGGTCGGCGAACTGGTCTTCAACACCGCGATGAGTGGCTATCAGGAGATCATCACAGACCCTTCTTATCGCCGCCAGCTGGTCACTTTCACCTGCCCCCACATCGGCAATGTCGGGGTCAATTCAGAGGATGAGGAGTCGGCTCAGGTCCACGCGGCTGCGCTGGTGCTACGCGAGCCGCCCTCGGTGCCGAGCAACCATCGCTCCCGGCAGTCGCTGGGGGACTATCTGCGCGAGCGGGGCGTGCCAGCTATCGCTGGCATCGACACCCGCACACTGACCCAGCGCCTGCGCGAGGGTGGAGCTGTCGATGCCTATCTGCACTGCCTGCCACCCTCCGCTGAGCTTGCAGCTGCCGAGTCCGCCGCCTTGCCAGATGACGATGAGGCCATCGCGGCTGCCCGTGCTTTCCCGGGCTTGGCGGGTATGGATCTGGCGCGCGAGGTCAGCGTGGCCGAGATCTGTGACTGGGGGGATTCCACTTGGACACCACAGGGCTTCGCCGCCGCACCGCCGCCGCGCCGCCATGTCGTGGTGGTCGATTTTGGTGTCAAGCGCAACATCCTGCGCCTGTTGGTCGCCCATGGCTGTCGCCTGACATTGGTGCCGGCCACCACACCGGTCGCCGACATCTTGGCGCTGTCCCCCGACGGCGTCTTTCTCTCCAACGGCCCTGGCGATCCGGCCGCCTGCACCTATGCCATTGCCACCGTGCGTGAGCTGCTGGCCGTCGGGATGCCGCTGTTCGGTATCTGCCTCGGCCACCAAATCTTGGCGCTGGCCGCCGGTGCCCGCACGGTCAAGATGAAGTTTGGCCACCACGGTGCCAACCATCCGGTACGCGTGGCGGCCGACGAGCGGGTGCTGGTCACCAGCCAGAACCATGGCTTTGCCGTCGACGAAGACTCATTGCCCGCGGTGTTGCGCGCCACCCACCACTCGCTATTCGATGGCTCATTGCAGGGGGTGGAGCACAGCGAGCGCCCGGCTTTCGGCTTCCAAGGCCACCCGGAGGCGAGCCCGGGCCCGCACGATGCCGATGGTCTGTTCCAGCGCTTCGTCGAGCTGATGACTCCCCGAGGAGACGGCGATGCCTAAGCGCACCGATTTGGAGAGCATCCTGATCTTGGGTGCTGGCCCTATCGTCATCGGCCAAGCCTGCGAGTTCGACTATTCGGGGGTGCAGGCCTGCCGCGCCCTGCGCGAGGAGGGCTATCGCGTGGTGCTGGTCAACTCCAACCCGGCCACCGTGATGACCGATCCGGACATGGCCGATGCCACCTACATCGAGCCGGTGGACTGGCGGGTGGTACAGCAGATTATCAAGCGCGAGCGCGTCGATGCCATCCTGCCGACGATGGGTGGGCAGACAGCGCTGAACTGTGCACTGGATCTCGTGCGCGAAGGGGTGCTGGAGGAGCATGGCGTGGAACTGATCGGTGCTGGCAAGGAGGCCATCGACAAGGCTGAGGATCGCCAGCTCTTCGACCAAGCGATGCGCACCATCGGTTTGGAGACCCCGCGTTCCTGCTTCGCCCACAGCGTTGAGGAGGCCTTGCAGCTGGTCGACCAGATCGGTTTTCCGGTGGTGGTGCGTCCCTCCTTCACACTGGGGGGTAGCGGCGGCGGCATCGCCTACAACCGCGAGCAGTTCATCACCATCTGCGAGCAGGGTTGTCAGCTGTCGCCCACCGGGGAGCTGTTGATCGACGAGGCTCTATTGGGTTGGAAGGAGTTCGAGCTGGAGGTGGTGCGCGACCGTGTCGACAACTGCATCATCGTCTGCTCAATAGAGAACCTCGATCCGATGGGGGTGCACACCGGCGATTCGATCACGGTAGCTCCGGCGCAGACGCTGAGCGACAAGGAATTCCAGCGCATGCGCGACGCCGCTATCGCGGTGCTGCGCGAGATCGGTATCGAGACTGGCGGCTCCAATGTGCAATTCGGGGTCGATCCGGCCACTGGTCGCCAAGTGGTGATTGAGGTCAATCCGCGGGTGTCCCGCTCCTCGGCGCTGGCCTCCAAGGCCACCGGTTTCCCGATCGCCCGCGTTGCCACCAAGCTGGCGGTGGGCTACACGCTGGACGAGCTGCGCAACGAGATCACTGGTGGCCGCACACCGGCCTCTTTCGAGCCGGTGCTCGACTATGTCGTCACCAAGCTGCCGCGCTTCGCCTTCGAGAAGTTCGCGGGCGCTGACAATCTGCTCGGTACGCAGATGAAATCGGTCGGCGAGGTGATGGCCATCGGCCGCAGCTTCGAGGAGTCTCTGCACAAGGCGATGCGGGCTCTGGAGACCGGTGCCACCGGCCTCGATCCACAGTTGGAGCTGGGTGCTCCCGATGCCGAGGATCGCCTCGCCGCCGCGCTGCGGCAGAGCACGCCGGATCGCATCTGGTATGTGGCCGATGCCTTTCGCGCTGGCATGACGGTGGATGCTGTGATGCAGCTGAGCGGCATCGATCCGTGGTTCCTGCGCGCCGTTGAGAGCTTGGTCGAGGATGAGCACTCGCTGGCGGGCTGCGATGTGGGTGCGCTGGACGCTACCCGATGGCGGTATTTGAAGTCCCGCGGCTTCTCCGACCAGCGTCTGGCAGTGCTACTCGGCAGCGACGAGGGGGCGGTGCGCGCACGGCGGCTCGCGCACGGCGTGCGGGCGGTGTTCAAGCGCGTCGATAGCTGCGCGGCGGAGTTCCCTGCCGAGACCGCTTACCTCTACTCCTGCTACGAAGGCGACTGCGAGTCGGCACCGGATCACTCTCGCCCCGGCATCGTCGTCTTGGGTGGCGGCCCCAACCGCATCGGCCAGGGCATCGAGTTCGACTACTGTTGCGTGCACGCGGCGCTGGCATGCCGAGAGGACGGGTACCGCGCCATCATGGTCAACTGCAATCCGGAGACGGTGTCCACCGATTTTGACATCTCCGACAGCCTGTATTTTGAACCGGTGACGCTGGAGGATGTGCTGGCCATCGTCGATGCAGAGCGCCCGCAGGGGGTCATCGTCCAGTTCGGTGGCCAGACACCGTTGCAGCTGTGTCGCGCCTTGGAGCGTGCCGGTGTGCCGATCATCGGCACCTCGCCGGATGCCATCGATCGCGCCGAGAATCGCCAGCGTTTCCAGCACTTGATTGACGAGATCGGTCTGCTACAGCCAGCCAACGCCATCGCTGGGAATACCGACGAAGCGGTGGCAGCGGCGCAGCGCATCGCGTATCCACTGGTCGTGCGCCCCTCCTATGTGCTCGGTGGGCGGGCGATGGAGGTGGTGCATGACGAAGCCGACCTCAGGCGCTATATGGCAGCATCGTCGGCAGTCTCCCACGAGTCCCCGATCCTGTTGGATCGCTTCTTGGACCATGCCATTGAGGTCGATGTCGATGGTATCAGCGATGGTAGCGAGGTCATCATTGGCGGCTTGATGCGCCACATCGAGCAGGCTGGTGTGCATTCTGGTGATTCGGCCTGCTCGTTGCCCCCGCACGACCTGTCCGAGGATCTGCAGCACCGCATGCGCGAGATTGTCGTCCAATTGGCGCTCGAGTTGGGTGTGGTCGGTTTGGTCAATGCGCAGCTGGCGGTGCAGGACGAGCAGATCTATGTGCTGGAGGTCAATCCGCGCGCTTCGCGCACGGTCCCTTTCGTCTCCAAGAGCATTGGCTATTCGATGGCGGCGGTGGCGGCGCGCTGTATGCTGGGGCAGTCGCTTGCCGAGCAGAGATTGCCGCGCGATGCCTCGCCGCCGTGCTGCATGGTCAAGGAGGCGGTGCTACCTTTCCGCAAGTTTCCGGGGGCCGATCCGATACTCGGCCCGGAGATGCGCTCCACTGGTGAGGTGATGGGCATCGGCGCAGATTTTCCAGAGGCTTTTGCCAAGGCGCAGCTGGCGGCTGGCGAGCGGCTGCCGCCAGCACCGGACGGCACGCTCCCGGCACCGTTGGCCTTCATCAGCGTACGCGAGGCCGACCGGCCACAGGTGGTGGGCTTGGCGCGACGGCTCGCCGCACTCGGCTTCCGTTTATCCGCCACCCATGGCACCGCTGGCATCTTGGCTGCCGCTGGCCTCGAGGTGCGGGCGGTGAACAAGGTGCAGGCAGGGCACCCGCATGTGGTGGATGCCATCGTCAACGGCGAGGTCGCCTTCTTGGTCAATACCACGGAGGGGAGGCGTTCGATCGAAGACTCGGCCTTGATCCGTCGCGCGGCGCTGCGCCACGAGATCTATTGCACCACCACGCTGGACGCCGCCGAGGCGGTGGCCCAGGTGCTGGAGGCGGGCGTCGACCCCTGTCGAGAGGTGCGTTGTCTGCAACATCTACACGGCACAGCTGGCACATCGGGCTGAGCTGCCGCTTGCGTCTATAATCCAAGCTGTGCGGCATCATCGGCACGGTTGTGTTGCGGCCGGCGATCCGCCTGATCCAGATGCACTTGCTGTGGCGGTTTGGGGGGACTGTGATGGAACGCTCACCAATGACTCCGCAGGGCGAGCAGGCGTTGCGCGAGGAGCTGCGGCGGCTCAAGGAAGTGGAGCGCCCGATTCTGATCGCCTCCATCGCAGAGGCTCGCGCCCACGGTGATCTGCGTGAAAATGCCGAATACAATGCTGCCCGCGAGCGCCAAGGCTTCGTCGAGGGGCGCGTCCGCTCGATAGAGTCCAGTCTGGCTCGGGCGGAGATCATTGATATCTCTAATATTGAGAATACTGGGCGAGTGATCTTTGGCACCACCTTGGAGTTGCTACGGCTGTCCGACGATTGCGAGCTGCGCTACCGGATCGTCGGCGAGGATGAAGCCGATCCCGACAATCAGCTCATTTCGCTGCACTCGCCGATTGCGCGGGCGCTGGTCGGGTGCAATGTCGGCGATCAGGTGACGGTCGCGACGCCGGGCGGCGATGTGGAATACGAAATCCGCGCTGTGCACCATTTGTGAGCCGGGCGTCGCGTAGTGGGCGGCGTTGGGATGACGATTACCACAGCCGTCTTGCGCGCCGCTGCGGCTACCGCTCTCGGGCGGCTTTCAAACTGATCGATATCCAGCGCCGCTGCGGTCTGTTGCGCCCGGGAATGGTGGTCTTGGATCTGGGGGCCGCACCGGGCGGCTTCTCCCAAGTGGCACGCGAAGAGACCGGCAGCTCCGGCTTGGTCGTCGCCCTCGACCGCGAGCCCATCGCGTCCCTACCCGGGGTCGCCACTTTGCAGGCCGATATGGACGACCCCGGGGTGCTGGAGGCGCTGGCGGGGCTGTTGGGCGGACGCCCAGTCGATGTGCTGCTGTGCGATGCGGCTCCGCCGCTGAGCGGCGTGACGGTGGTGGATGCAACGGCCTGCGATGCGCTGGTGGAGCGGGCCTTGGAGCTGGCCGGGGCGCTGTGCCATCCCGCGAGCCAGTTGCTGATCAAATTGTTCCAAGGCAGTGGTGGCGATGAGCGGGTGCGCTCGCTGCGCACGCGCTGTCAGCGCCTGCAGCTGATGCGGGCCAGCGCCTCGCGTCCCAGCTCCAAAGAGATCTATGCGCACGCCGTCGGATTACACCGCTAAGGCTCTCCAACCACCCTCTGCAGTGGTATAATCCGCTTTCGCCCCGTTTGCGCTGGGGTTATTGGCTCTGGCGCTTGCGGGCGCGGTTTGTTTAGCCCCAAATCCATGGAGCACGATCAGAGATAGATGAGCAAAAATCTCTTTTTCATATTGGCGTTGACTGGTTTGCTGGTCGTGGCGATGCAGAATATGCGCCAGTCAGCTCCCTCTGAGGCGCTGTTGTATTCGGAGTTTGTCTCCGAGGTACAGGACGGGCTGATCGATCGCGTGGTAATCGACGGCCAAGAGATTAGCGGTCATCGCAAGGACGGTAGCAATTTCAGATCGGTACGCCCCTCGGCTCCCGACCAAGGGCTGATGTCAGATCTGCTGAACTACGGGGTCACCGTCGAGGGGCGTTTGCCAGCCGAGCAAAGCCTGTGGCTACAGCTGCTGATCACTTCCTTCCCGATTCTGCTGATCATCACGGCCTTCGTCTTCCTGTCGCGCCACTTGCAGTCCAGCATGGGTGGCCGAAACGGTCCGCTATCTTTCGGGCGCAATCGGGCGCGGATACAGCCAACCGATAATCTCACCACCACCTTCAAAGATGTTGCCGGTATCGAAGAGGCGAAGGAGGAGGTGGAGGAATTGGTCGATTTCCTGCGCGATCCAGCGCGTTTTGAGCGCCTCGGTGGGCGCATTCCGCACGGCGTGTTGATGGTCGGCCCGCCGGGCACGGGCAAGACTTTGCTGGCGCGGGCTATTGCCGGTGAGGCGGGGGTGGTGTTTTTCTCGATCTCTGGTTCCGATTTCGTCGAGATGTTTGTCGGTGTCGGCGCATCGCGGGTGCGCGATATGTTCGCTCAGGCGCGCAAGGTCTCACCCTGCATTGTTTTCATCGATGAGATCGATGCCGTCGGTCGCCACCGCGGTACTGGCCTCGGCGGTGGCCACGACGAGCGCGAGCAGACGCTGAACCAGCTGCTGGTCGAGATGGACGGTTTCGAGGAAGCGTCCAACATCATCGTCATCGCTGCCACCAATCGTCCCGATGTGCTGGATCCGGCATTGTTGCGCCCGGGGCGCTTTGACCGCCAAGTGGTGGTGCATCTGCCGGACATCCGCGGGCGCAGTGCCATCCTCAAAGTGCATATGCGCAAACTACAGCTGGCCGATGATGTTGATCCAGATGTGCTGGCCAAGGCCACGCCAGGTTTCTCTGGTGCAGACCTCGCCAATCTGTGCAACGAGGCGGCGCTGGGTGCCGCGCATGTGAACCAAGAGCAGGTGCACATGGATCATTTCGAAGCAGCCAAAGATAAATTGATGATGGGGCGCGCCCGTCCGTCGATGGTCATGTCGGATCACGAGAAGCGCATCACCGCCTACCACGAGGCGGGTCACGCGATTGTCGGGCGCTTGGTGCCAGAGCACGATTCGGTCTACAAGGTCAGTATCATCCCACATGGCCGCGCCCTCGGTATGACCATGTTTCTGCCCGAGGAAGAACGCCACAGCAGTTCGCGGCGCTCGATCATCAGCCGGGTGTGCAGCCTGTTCGGTGGTCGGGTGGCGGAGGAGTTGGTGCTCGGGGTCGAGGGCATCACCACTGGTGCCTCCAACGATATCCGCCAAGCGACGGAGATTGTGCGCCACATGGTCATGCGCTGGGGTCTGTCCGACAAGTTGGGGCCGCTACTCTACGACGGTGGCACTGACGAGTTGTTCTTGGGGCGTGTGGCTGCCTCCGGTCCGCATGTCGGGATCTCACCGGACACGGCGAAGCAGATCGACCATGAAGTCCACCGCATCGTGACCCACTGCTATGCCGAGGCGAAGCGCCTGCTGGAGGAGAATATGAATCGCCTGCATGCGATGGCCAGTGCCTTGATCCGCTATGAGAGCTTGAACCAATTGCAGATTGCCGACATCATGGAGGATAAGCCGCCGCGTCCGCCCAAACCCGTGTCGGAGTTCTCCTCAGACGCTGCAGCCGCCGATCATGCTGCCGGGGAAGCCGATGACGGGGAAGCCGATGACGGGGTGCCAGTGGTCGATGTCGACGGTGTGGTCGGCGAGTGTTGAAGGCGGTCTGAAGCCCCCAGCAGGCGGCTTCCCAGCTGCCGTTTGCCATCATATGGTGCCAGCCGCCGCCCTCTCGCCCGTCCCCGCGATGTGTGCCAGTCGATGCTGAATGCCCCCGCAGAGGGACCGGTGTTGCGCTGTGCCGGGCGATGCCACGAGCTCGGCACGGCGCAGGTCATGGCGGTGCTGAACATCACGCCGGATTCCTTCTCCGACGGCGCTCAGCTATTCGCCGATGGTCGCCCGCGTATCGCGAAGATCCTGCACCGGGCAACCGCCATGGTGGCTGCGGGCGCGGCCATGCTTGATGTGGGTGGCGAGTCGACCCGCCCCGGGGCGCTGCCAGTGTCGCCGGGCGAGGAGTGCGACCGGGTGCTGCCTGTGGTAGAGGCGCTGGTGGGCGAATTTGATGTCACGGTCTCCGTTGATAGCAGCGATCCCGGTCTGATGGCCGAGGCAGCCTCGCTCGGGGCGGGCCTGATCAACGATGTGCGCGCTCTTAGCCGTCCGGGGGCGCTGGCTGCAGCAGCCGCCAGTGGCCTGCCAGTCTGCCTGATGCATATGAACGGAGAGCCCGCCACGATGCAGCTCGAGCCGCGCTACGACGATGTCGTCGCCGAGGTGCGCGACTTCCTGCGCGGGCGCCTTGCGGCCTGTGTCGCGGCTGGTATCTCCCGCGATCGCATCGTTTTCGATCCGGGCATAGGCTTTGGCAAGACACTGGCGCACAACCTATCGTTACTCGGCTGTCTCGACACGCTGGCAGCCGAAGGGCAGCCATTGCTAGTCGGCGTTTCGCGCAAGTCTTTGATCGGGCAGATACTGGGGCGCGGTGTGGATGAACGCCTTGCGGCGGGTGTGGCGCTGGCGGCGTTGGCAGTCTTCCAAGGGGCACATATTGTCCGTGCTCACGATGTCGCCCAGACAGTGGATGCAGTGCGTATGGCATCGGCGCTGCGCGCCGCCAGCACCATGTCAGTCACCGCTTCATAGTAAAATTAAGTGTGCTCCCCCGCAACTAAAAGGGCAGAACTATGCCCATGACACCAAATTATTTTGGCACAGACGGCATCCGCGGTCGGGTTGGCGATGACTTCGTCAACCCCGAGTTTGGTGTGCGCTTGGGCTGGGCTTTGGGGCGGGCGCTGGCGGGCAGGGGCAAGGCCCACCGCGGTCAAGTCATCATCAGCAAGGACACGCGTATCTCCGGCTATATGCTGGAGACTGCACTGCAGTCAGGACTCATCTCTGCTGGCATGGATGTGCTGCTGCCGGGGCCGTTGCCAACGCCCGCAGTGGCTTGGTTGACCCACACGCTGGGGGCGGTAGCGGGTGTGATGGTCAGCGCTTCACACAACCCTCACCACGACAACGGCTTCAAATTCTTCAACTCCCATGGGCGCAAGTTCTCCTCGCCGATGGAGCGGCGCGTCCGCGAGCGATTGGGGGACGCCAAGGGGGTCCAAGTGGTGGGGTCGAGCCGTCTCGGCAGGCCGCGCCGGCAGGCGGACGCGGGTGGGCGCTATGTGGAATATTGCAAGAGTGTGGTGCGGGGGATGCGCTTGGACGGCATGCGCATCGCCTTGGACTGTGCCCACGGGGCGACCTACCGGGTGGCACCGTTGACGCTGTCCGAACTGGGTGCGGAGCTGACGATAATCGGTGCCGAACCGGATGGGCTCAACATCAACCATCGCTGTGGCTCCACCGATCTGGCGGCTTTGCGTCGCACGGTTTTGGAGCAGAAATTAGATGTCGGTATCGCCTTCGACGGCGATGGTGATCGGGTGTTGTTTGTCGACAGCGATGGGCGCACGGTGGATGGCGACCAGCTGCTCTATGTGTTGGCGATGGAGACTTTGCGCCGTCACGGGCGCTGTGATGGCGTGGTCGGCACGCAGATGAGCAATTTGGGCTTGGAGCGGGCGCTGAAAGGCGAGCGTGTCCCCTTTGTGCGCACCGAGGTCGGCGACCGCTATGTGCGCGAGGCTCTCGATCAGCGCAATTGGGTCTTGGGTGGCGAGAGTTCTGGGCATATCATGTGCCATACTGACACCACCACAGGGGACGGCATCGTCGCCTCCCTCTGTGTGCTACAGACGTTGATCAATACTGGCAGTACACTGCAGGAGCTGAGCAGTGGCATGCAACGCCTGCCACAACACCTAGTCAATGTGCCCATTTCGGTCGCGTTGAAGGGTCGCTCTATCTGCGCCGCCGCCCCGGTACGCAAGGTGGTGGCCGCCACCCAGAGCACCTTGGGCTTGACCGGACGCATCCTGCTACGTCCTTCCGGCACCGAGGCCGTGGTCCGTGTCATGGTAGAAGGTGAGGACAGCAAGCAGGTGCGCGCCATGGCCAATGCGGTGGCCGAGGTCGTTCAGCAGCAGCTGTGAATGCCTGCGCTAACCGTCGCTCTGCGATGGCCAGATCGGGCGTCTGGTGGCGCTGAGGCGCGGCATTCTGCCTCGGCCAACCGTCGCTTTCAGCGGGATGTCTTAGCTGATGGGGGTACTGCGGCGACCGTTGGTGGCGGCGAATTGGAAGGCTCACGGCGACCGCGCTTCGTTGGCGCGCTGGTGTGCTGAGGTGGCCGCTGCCGACTGCGATGTAGATTGCCTCTTATTGCCACCGGCAGTGCTGTTGCCGATAGCACAGCAGCTGGCACCACCTTTCGCGTGGGGGGCGCAGGATGTCTGTCCACAGCCGCAGGGTCCCTATACCGCTGAGCTGACGGCATCAATGTTGCTGGAATGCGGTGCCCGCTACAGCTTGGTTGGCCATTCCGAGTGCCGCCAGCGGCACGCCGACAGCGATGAGCGCATCGCCGACAAGTACATGGTGGCGGCTGAGTCCGGTCTGGTGCCAGTGTTGTGCGTGGGGGAGAGCTTGGCAGAGCGCGAGGCCGGGCGCGGGGAAGCTGTCGTCAGCCGCCAGCTGGCCGCTGTGCTGGCACGTTCGCCGTCGCCGCGGGAGGTGGTGTTGGCCTACGAGCCGGTGTGGGCCATCGGCACCGGTCACGTGGCGGCTCCGGCACTGGCGCAGCAGATGCATGCCGCGCTGCGCCAGATGTGGCAACGCGAGCGCGGAACAGACGAATCATTGCGTCTGCTCTACGGTGGCAGCGTCAAGCCCGGCAATGCCGCCGCTTTGGCACAGCAGCCCGATGTCGATGGTTTTTTGGTGGGTGCTGCCTCCTTGGAGGCGGCGGATTTTCTGGCCATCGCCAGTGCCTTTCGCAGCGCTGCGGCCTAGCGGGAACCCGCGCTGTGGTGGCGTGATGGCGGTTTTTATGCTAAGCTAAGCGATTGACGATTTGGGCAGGACGCCAGCTACAGTTTGGCATCGGATGGGAGCTAGCTCTTGCAACAAGTCACGGGGAGATGTTTTGGTGTTGCATGCGGTGGTCTCCTTGGCCATCATTGTGTTGGTGTTGTTGCAGCGTGGCCGCGGTGCCGACGCGGGGGCCTCTTTTGGTGCCGGTAGTGCGCAGACGCTATTTGGCCCTAGCGGCGTGCACCCTGATATCAAAGACAAGCTAGTCAGTGGGAGAGCCACTAGACATAAGGATGCCCCTCCCCCGTTTATTGTCAATGTGCTGTCGCGGGTCACGACGGTGCTGGTTTACGCCAGCTACAGTTTGGTCGTGTTCTTTGCCGCCAGTTTTGCAGCGTGGCGCGGTGCCTCTTTTGGTGCCGGTAGTGCGCAGACGCTATTTGGCCAGCGGCGGTGGCAATGTGCTGTCGCGGGTCACGACGGTGCTGGTGGTCGTGTTCTTTGCCGCCAGTTTTGCTTTGGCGCTGCTGGCCAAGCAAGGCATAGACCAAGGGGTGCCCACTGAGCTGCCTGCTGAGGTCGTCGAGTTCGATGCACCGGCGCAGTTTCCCGCCGACGACTTGCCGGATGTTCCCTGATTGTCTGAACGCGCTCCTGCGGTGCAGTCCAAGCTTTGCCGATGCCGAAGTGGTGGAACTGGTAGACACGCTGTCTTGAGGGGGCAGTGGCCTTTAGGTCGTGCCGGTTCGAGTCCGGTCTTCGGCACCATACTCAAACGCAGGGGCAGCTCGCCCGTTGCCCGCATCGATGCGGGCTGTTGCTTTTGATGTGTGGTGCTTATTCGGTGAAGCGATCGCGCAACGCTGTCCGCATCGCGTGGTCCACCCCCAAGCGTTGCTCGAGGTAGTCCTCGGTGCTCGGGTAGTGCTCATCGATGGCATCGAAAGCGTGCTGTAGGTACTCGCGGCGCACGGTCAGTACTGGACGCCACGAGTCGAGTAGTATTGCATCATCGACGCCGTAGCGCCTCAGCACGCGCTTCATATTGCCCTCGGTGCCGAGGAATTCGGCGCTCAGCATATAGTCGGACATCACCGCCTCCCGCGTCGCTCCCAGCGCCAGTAGCACTAAGGCCACACCGAAGCCTGTGCGATCCTTGCCAGCCGTGCAGTTGATCAGCAGCGCGCCTTGGCATGGCATGACCAGCAGCTCGAACATGCGCTGGTAGTGCTCGCTTTGGCCGATGGCGAGGTCGCGGTTGATTTCGCACATCTTCTGAGCCATCTCGTCGGCACTGAGCTCGAGTTTGCCGTCGTGATCCCACCAGCGCTGGTAACCATTGAGGCTGCCCGGCGTAATCGGCAGCGAACTCAACTGGGGCGGGGAGGGAGGCAGTCGGTGGGGTTGGCTTTTGACTTCACTGTGATGACGAAAATCGATGATTTTGCCGATGCGCAAGGAGCTTAGCAAGGCCTCGTCCCCAGCGTCTGTCAAGTCGGCCAAGTGGCCGCTGCGGTACAGCTGTCCCCAGCGCAGCTGACGACCGTCCCCCACCGGGTAGCCGCCCAGTTCGCGGAAGTTTGGCACTGTGCGGAAGGGCATGCGTCGCGGCCCGGCGAGCTGGCCTGAGCCGTCGAGTTCCAAGCAGAAATAGATGCCGCTTGTTACCGGGACACGCAAGGCCTTGCCCTCGGTCTGGCCGAGGGGGCGACTGTGGTCGATGTGCTCTGGGTGCATGCCTCCATAGAGGGTCACGGTGCCGCTCGGCGCGTGCCGCCACTGGATATGCCAGTGGCGCTGATCCTCTTCCATTGAGATGCGCAGTGCTTCAAACATTAGTGCTCGCGCCTTCCTGACTATAATGACGGCAGCTGTCCGCTGCGGCTTTGCCGCCTGCTAGGATGCTCATATGACCGAGTCCAATGGGCGGGCCGAAGGCAAGCCTGTGCCCCAAGCCTTGCTGCCCCATGCCTGGCGCGCATTTGGTTTTGCCCTGCGCGGTCTTGTCGCCACTTGGCGGGTGGAGCGTGCTTTTCGCATTGAAGTGCTGTTTTGCGCCGCCCTGTTGCCGATGGCGATGTGGCTCGGGCGCGACAGCGGCGAGCGCAGCTTGCTGATCGCAAGCTGTCTGCTGGTGCTGATCTGCGAGTTGCTGAACTCGGCTTTGGAAAGCCTCAGTGACCGCGTCGGCACCAAGTACCACGCCTTGGCCGGGCGCGCTAAGGATCAAGCGGCGGCCGCCCTGTTGATCAGTCTGGTCCTGGCGGGGATGTGCTGGGGCATGACAATTTGGGATCGCTGGTTGGCCTGAGCGTTTGCGCATGGCGGAGGCGGGAGCGCTGCCGCGCTCAGCTGTCGACCATCGACATATCGGCTGCCAAGAAGGCATCTCCCAACTCCTCGCAGCCGTCCAAGCTATGGACTTTGCGTGCCACTTGGTGCAACAGCACGCGGCTGTAAGCGATCTGCCCGACATGGCGTCCGGTCACCAGTTCCAGCGCCGCCTCGGCCATGACTTCGACATTCTCGGCCATGTCCGGGCTGCTCCGGGCGATGTGGCCGACGAGGGCGGCCGCCTGTGGGGTCAGTGCGATCGCCACCGGCATCAGCGCGTTGACGAATACGCCGCTGTCGATCACTTCGTGCGCCAATCCTTCGGTGTAGCGATTCAGCGCCGCTTTGCTGGAGCCGTACACGACGATGGTGTGAGCCGCCTCTTTGGAGTCGCGGTAGGGCACTTGTGGTTGCTGCGCCGAGGCGCTGGTGATGTTGAGGATCCAGCCCTCGCCGCGCTCCATCATGCCCGGCAGACTCTGTTGAGCCAAGTCCACCGGGGCGTTGTAGTTGACCTCGAAGATGCGGTGGCGGTCTGCCAAGCCGCACTGGCTGGGGAAGGCCCATTTGGTGGTGGCCGCATTGTTGACCAAGATATCCAACGGGCCGAAATGCTGCTCGGCGCGAGCCACTAAGTCGGCGCGCGCATCGCCGTCTTGTAGATCGGTCACCTCGGCGGCAGCGCGGCCGCCATTGGCTTGGATGAGGCTCACCGTCTCTGTCAGCGTCCCCGGCTGTTGACCGTGCACGCCGAGGCGCGAGCAGTTGACCACCACGCTGGCGCCCTCGGCGGCAAGTCGACGGGCGATGGCCAGCCCGATGCCGCGGCTGGCACCGGTCACCAGTGCGACGCGTCCTTCACAGCTTTTGTTGTTTGTCACCATCATCTTTTTCCTGTCGTGCCCGCTCTGTGTCGGTTGCGCGTGCGGTATGAAATCATCTTCTGACCACGGACTCATGCCGCGGGGGGCTCGGCGCTGAGCATCTGGGTATAGACCTCGTTGTGGACGATTTCATCGCCCTGCAACAGTGCGAGATCAAAGCCCCGCATCCGCTGCGGCTTGCCGTCGCCCAAGTCTATCGTACAGTACCAGCGACCGCAGAAGCCGCCTTCGATAGGCCATACTGCATCCGACTCGTAGCGCATGGACGGCACCGCCGCGAACATCGGCCGGAGGTATTCGAGCAGTGCGGCGCGCCCCTTGATACCATCGGCTAGTTGCTGGTCAAAATAGCGAGCATCTTCGGCATAGAAAGCGGCGACGCGGTCGGCATCAAGTGCGCTCCAAGCCGCCAGCCAGTCGTCGTTGAATTGCACGATGTCGATACTCATTTGTCTTGGCTCAAAGCGTGTGGTGGAATGGGGGCATTAGACACCCATGCGCTGTAACATGTCTTCTCGCCCTGCCGTCGGGGAGAGTGCATCGAGCTCGGGATCGAGCATTTTCATCGAGGAGCCGCCGTCGACGATCAAGTCGACCCCGGTCATCCAGCTGGCCATCTGCGAGGCGGCGAACAGCGCCGCGTGGGCGATATCCACCGGCATACCGATGCGATGGCACAGGGTGGTGTGCGCCATCTGCTCTTCGCGATCTTGCCACAGCCCGCGCGCCATCTCCGTCTTGACGATGCCGGGGGCGATGTTGATGACGCGCACTTTGGGAGCCAATTCACCAGCCAGTTGGTAGCCCATATGCCTCATCGCGGTCTTGCTGCCGCTGTAGGCACCGAGTTTTGGGGTCGGCATATGCACACCCAAGGTGGTGATGTTGATAATGACGCCGCCGCGTTCCCGCATCGAGCTGTCGAGTGCGCATCGAATCAATCGCAGCGGTGCTTCGACGTTGACGGCGTAGGTCTTGCGCCATTCCGCGAGGTCGCTCTCAATCAGCGGTGCGACAGGTGAGTTGCGCCCGGCGTTGTTGACGAGGATGTCGATCGCTCCGAGTGTTTCGTTGTGGTGGGCGATGGTGCCCTCGATGCCGGCCTCATCGGCCACCGAAGCGGCGTGGGCGATGACCTGGCCGGCACCCTCGACTCGCTCCAGCAGCTGTTGCGCCTGTGCCAAGTTGGCTGCGTCCCGCGCTGTGATGAAGACACTGGCACCAGCTTCTCGGTAGATCTGTGCGATGGCGAGGCCAATGCCACGCGATGCACCCGTGATCAGCGCATTCTTGCCATCAAGGCGCAATAGGGCTTCTAAATCGTCCATCTTGCAATTGCTGTGCCCGCTATAGAGCAGGCCTAGCGATCGCACCCACTTGCCCAAACCAGTATAGCGATTCGGCCATCTCAGGGCATCGCGATGCTGACCGACGATGCCCGCTGGGTGATCTCGAAGCGAGCCATTTCGAATTCAGGTGCGCCGTGCAGAGTGTATTGCGCACGGTTGGAGAAAGAGATCGGCTCGAGGGGCAGGTCGAACTTGTCGAGACGGGTCAATCCGTCGCCATCAAGGTCTTGTAGCACCCGCAACGCATAGCTGCCCGGCAGCAAGTTGGGGAAGCTGGTTTGGGCCGCGACACCGCTGAGCTCCAGCTGCTGTGTGGCCACGGCCTCACCGTTATCCCAGCCACGTTGGTTGGCGAATAGTCGCAGCCACAAGATGCCGCCGCTTGCCGCGTCGATGTCGGTGACATTGACGAACAGCGTCTGGGTGCTGTCCAGTGTCGTGTTTGAGTCACGGGATCCCGCTTCGTAGTAAATCCCGAGCAAATCCTGTGTATCGTGTTTCCCGGTGGCGGTTGCCACAGACAGTGCCTGCTCGAATCCGTTGGCCGCTGGGTCCCAGCTGACCGTCAACGGCAGTGCTTTGTCGGCCGCGACCGAGCCCACCCGGCTGATCACATAGAAATGCGCCTGTAGCCCCTGCGTCGAATCCTTGCCGACCATGAGATCAAATCGTCCCGGCTCCGTGATGGCTTTGTTATTGGGGCCGATAAAAGACAGCTGGTCTGTCTTCAGTGTGAATCCGATGCGCCTAGTCTCCCCCGCTTTCAGGAACTGACGCCGGTAGGCTACCAATTGACGCACCGGTTGCGTCATGCTGGCCACCCGATCGCGCAGGTACAGCTGCACCACCTCTGTTCCGTCGCGCTCCCCGATGTTTCGTAGCGTCACTGTCACACGTAGAGCGCCGCGCGGTGGCACCAGCCAGTGATCCAATTCGAGTGATTGGTAGCGGAATTTGGTGTAGCTGAGGCCGTGGCCAAAGGGAAACAGTGCTGTCGCCAGGGCATCTTGGTAATGATGGCTGAGCGCGCCCACTTGGATGCCGTCGGCGGCGGGACGTGCCGGTGGTAGGGGGCCGGTATTTTTGTTGTTGTAGTACAGGGGCTCTTGTCCGGATTGACGAGGGATACTGATGGGCAGGCGACCACTCGGTGCGTGGCGGGCGAATAGGATGTCCGCCACCGCGTGGCCGGTTTGCGAGCCGAGAAACCAAGTCTCGACTAGAGCGGTGGCGTTTTGCGCCAGCCAAGGCACTGCCAGCGGGCGGCCATTGCGCAGCAGCACAGCCACTGGTACCCCGGTGGCGATGACCGCTTGCGCCAACTCCAACTGCGCTTTGGGGAGACCGATATAGGTGCGAGAAGCGGGCTCGCCAGCCCGCGGAGTGGCCTCACCCAGCGCCAGTAGCACGACATCCGCGCGCTTGGCTGCCCGCACTGCTTCCGCGATACCACCCGCCAGCGCTTGGTCGATTCCGGAGCCCTGAGCATAGCGCAAATCTTTCTCATTACCGCCGCGTGCGGCGACGATGCCTGCGTAGAGACTGACCCCCGGGCTGTGGCGATGAGGCGGCAACCAAGTGGCGCTGAGGTTGTCTTCATCTTTGATAAAAGGCCCAATCAGCGCGATCGTCTGTGCGCTGTCGCCGAGTGCTAATGGCAACAGCTCCCCTTCGTTTTTCAGTAAGACGATTGATTGGCGTGCAGCCTCGCGTGCCAATTGCTGTGTCTGCTTGCTCCTCAGCGATTTTTGCATGCGCTCGTTATCGGCGTAGAGCAAAGAGTTGTCGAACAGGCCGAGCCGGTATTTGACCGACAGGATGCGTCGGGTGGCCTCATTCAAGCGTGCTCCATCCAGCTGGCCCTGCTCGTGCAAGGCCTGCAACACATCGTGACAAGAGGCCGACCCCAGTCCCATATCAATGCCCGCATTGAACGCGCGCTTGACTGCGTCGCTCTCTTCGCTGGCGATGCCTTGGGTGTGCACTTCCCGATCCACCCGCCAGTGCGAGAGCACAAAGCCTGCAAAACTGAGTTCCCGTCTGAGGACATCGTGCAAATATTTTGTGTGAACCGTACCTGGGATGCCGTTGATATCGTTGACAGCAGCCATGACAACCGCGACACCAGCATTGACGGCAGCTTGAAATGGCGGCAGGTAGAATTGGCGCACCACATATTCGGGGAGTTCTATCGCCGCATAGGGGAGGCCGCCCACCCCGGCACCATGGGCGATAAAGTGCTTGGCGGTGGCTGCCAAGGTGTCCGGTTCCCCGAGGCTTTGCCCTTGGAACCCACGGACGCGGGCAGCGGCGAATTGCGAGGCGAGCAGCGTGTCCTCGCCCGCCCCCTCGACGATGCCCCCCCAGCGCGCATCGCGTCCCAAATTGACATCCGGAGCGAGGTTCCAGTTGATGCCGACGGCGGTGGCTTCGGTGGCGGCGGCGCGAGCCGTGCGCTGGGCCAGTGTGGGATCCCAGCTGGAAGCCTCCGCTAGGGGCGAGGGAAAGATCGTGGCATAGCCGTGTGGCAGCTCGGCACCGAACAGCACGGGAATTGCGAGGCGGCTCTCCAACACCTCGATTTCGACGGCGCGCACAAAATCCGGCCCGGCTGCACCGATGAAGCCGCTGATGCGACCGTGGTGCAAATCCTCACGCTGTGCCTCGCTGAGCCGGAAGATTTCCAAGGCCTGCAGGGGGTCTTCCTCCAATGACACACGGGGGGCGTTGAGATCCACTGTCGGCACCGCCAAGTTGCATTGGCCGATCTTCTCCTCCCAAGTCATGCGCGAGACCAATTTGCCGACAAAGGCCGTTTCGACAGCGCGCGTCGAAGCCCAGTCTGTCTCTGTCGGAGAGCGCAAGGAATAGAGCAGGAAGGCCATACCCGTGCCCGCCAAGCTGATGCCCACGAGCATCACGATCGGGATCAAAATATTGCCCCGGAATTTTTGAGTCATCGGGAATTTTTGAGTCATCGGCTAGTGCCTTGCCGTCGAGCTGAAATATGTGCTGGGACACCGCATAATGGGCGCAATCCAAGCTAATTGGGCATCAAATTATCATACCATAAGCGGCATCGATTGCCAGTTGCCAGATGGTATTGGTGGCTACTCGTCGGCTGTCTTTGCCATCACTATGCCGTGTTGTGGAATCGACTGAGCAGACTGCATTGCTTGTGCTATATTGGCTGAGGCAATCGCTCGCCGGGGACCGCTCGATGCGAGCCAATTGGAGCGCAGCTATGCCTCAGCGATGTTTCTCTGCGCTGTTGCTGTGCGGCCTGTTGCCGTTGGCAGCTTGCGGTGAGCCGGATGTCGGGGAGCAGCTACAGCTGGACGCGCCGCGAGCTGGCGACATCGTCATAGACGAGGCCGATCGGCAGGCTCTGAGCGCCGCCTGATCGCCTGGGCGCATGGCCGCGGATTGTGAGCTGGTGCTATTGTCGCTATGATGAGAGGGATGCACAGCTCAGACATCTGGCGGTGGGGTTCCCGGCGGGCTCCGAATGGCGCTCGGTCTTTGTTTGTCGCGCTGTTATTGGTCGCTTGGCTACTGCCCATCGGCGCGGTGCGAGCCGCCGACAGCCCGCCACACCGCTTCTACCAGCTGAGCGAGCAGCGCGAACCGTGCCGCGACTATCGTCCCGAGCGCCAAGTGTTCTATGGCGATCTCCATGTGCACACTGCCTTTTCCTACGATGCGGTGATCTACGGCACCCGCAACAAGCCTGCCGATGCCTACCGCTACGCACGTGGGGAGCGCATGGGGATACATCCCTACGATCGCGACGGCAAGCCGCTGGCGAGCCACCAGCTGCGCCAAGCACTGGACTTCACCGCCGTCACCGACCATGCCGAGACGATGGGGTTGGCACCGGTGTGCCTGACGCCCGGAGCGCCGGGCTACGGCCAACTTCAGTGCCGTTTGGTGCGCGCTGTGCCGTGGTTGCCGCCCTTCATGCCGCGTGTGTTGCTGTTGCTGCTCGTGCGTCATTCGCAGCGCGAGCTGCCGCCAATGTGCGGGGAGGACGGTGCCTACTGCCGACCCCATGCAGCAGGGGTCTGGCAACAGATCGTCCAAGCGGCGGAAAATGCCTATGACCGCAGCGCCGACTGCAGCTTCACCAGCTTTGTCGGCTTTGAGTGGTCGGGCAGCTTAGCCGACAGCAACCTGCACCGCAACATCATTTTTCGCAATGGCAATCTCGGCAAGGTGTCCAGCCCGCCTCCGGGACAGCGGGACGCCCACACCCCCGCAGCTTTGCGCGATATGCTCACGCGCGACTGCCTGCAGCAGCCGGGCTGTGATCTGATATCGATTCCGCATAATTCCAATCTGAGTGGTGGGGTGATGTTCCCGATGGGGACGCAGGGAGAGCAGCTGGATGCCGAGCAGGCGCGCAGCTGGGCGCGTTTCGAGCCGTTACTCGAAGTGATGCAGCACAAGGGTGATTCGGAGTGCTGGTTCGGCGCGGACGAGCTGTGCCGATTCGAGAAATTGGCTTTCGGCAATTTCCGCGACGGCAAAGCTCACGGTTTTGGCCGCGAGGTGCCCACGCCCACCGGCCCCACTGGCTTCGCCCGCACCGTGTTGGCCGAAGGGCTGCGCCACGAGCAGCGCATGGGGGTCAACCCGTGGCGCTTCGGCATGCTGGCCGCCACCGATACCCACTTGGCGACGCCGGGTGCGGTGGAGGAAGACAACTATCTGGGCCATATCTACAGTGGACGCGCTGCTCGCTTGCCCGATGACCTGCAGTTCAACCCCGGTGGTTTAGCTGGCGTGTGGGCCGAGGAGAACCATCGCGATTCACTGTTCGAGGCCCTGCGTCGGCGCGAGGTTTTCGGCACCAGTGGGCCGCGCCTGCAGCTGCGCTTCTTTGGCAGTTGGCGCACTTACCCCGACACCCTTTGCGAGGGCGGACGTTTTGCGCCTTGGGGCTATGCCCGCGGTGTGCCGATGGGTGCCGCAATGCCACCGCGGCCAGCGCTTGCTGATGCGCCCATTTTCTCGGTGCAGGCGCAGCGCGCTCCCGACACTCCAGGCCATCCCGCAGCGCCGCTACAACGGGTGCAGATCATCAAAGGCTGGGTCGATGGCGATGGCGAGCCGCGCACCCGTGTCTACGAGGTTGCTGGCGATCCGGACAACGGTGCCACTGTTGACACCGCCAGCTGCAAGCGTCGCGGCGTTGGTCACGACCGTCTGTGCGCGGTGTGGCACGACCCCGATTACCAGCCCGGCCAGCGCGCCTACTATTACGCGCGGGCGGTGGAGAATCCCAGCTGCCGTTGGCAGAGCTATGCTTGTCTCGCTAAGGGGGTCGATTGCAGCGACCCGGGCAGCGTGCCTCGGGCGCTACGCAGCTGTTGTGATGCGAACGGTTACGACAAGGTGCAGCAGGAGCGCGCTTGGAGTTCGCCGATCTGGCTCAGCCCCCGGGTCGGGCGCGACCCCGCGTAGCTGCCGATGCGTGTGCTCCTGCGCTTGCTGCTGCTGTTGCTGGTCGCTGCAGCCGCTTTTGCCGTCGGTCGCTGGGGGGGGCTCACTCCGCCCCGATTTGAACCGCAGCGAGACGATACCACGCGGGGGGCGTTGCCAACCGCTTGGCACAACTTTAGCCTCGCCCAACAAGAGACGCTGGCGCTGTTGCTCGGCCACCGCTTCGTCACCGACGACCAAGCGCTTGCCGAGGCCTACCGCCTGGTGCTCTACGGTGTGGTGGGGGCGATCCAAAATAACGCATTACGGGGGCGGGATGATCCTTTCTTCCTGCCCGCTGCGACATGGACCAGCAAAAGTGGTCTCGACAACCCGGACAACAACTACTATGTCGCCCGTTTGCGCGACGATGCTGACTATGTGGTGCGCGGCACTCGCGGCACGACTCGCGGCTTGGTGTTCCAGCTGCTGCGCGGCCAGCCTGGGGTCGGCAGTGGCGGCACCAGCGACAACATCGATTTGATCTATGGCAATGATATGCGCATCGAGTCGGACGGCAGCTTCGAGCTGTATATTCAGCGGGATGAGCCGGGAGCTGGGCGCAATTGGTTGCGCACCGCCGACGGTGCGGAGACACTGTTAGTGCGCCACACGCACAGCGATTGGGACGAGCGAGTCGGTGAGCTGTACATCGAACGCGTCGGTGCCGAGGGCGAACGCACACCGCCGCTCAGCTCGGAGCAGCTGGCCCAGCGCCTGAACAATGCTGCCAGGGCACTCTACGACCGCGCCGCCACTTGGCTCGCTCTGAGCGACACCATGACGACTCTGACTCCGCGCAACGGTATCTCCAAGGTGCGCGCCTCCTCGGGTGGCCTCGTCGGACAGTATTCCGCTTTCGGCAATTGGCAGTTGGAGGACAACGAGGCTTTGGTCATCAGCTTCGTCCCCGGCGATGTCAGTTACCATGGCGTGGAGCTGGGCAGCCTGTGGTTCATCAGCTTGGACTATGACAGCCACACGTCCAGTCTGAGCTTGGATCAAGCCGTGCCGAGCGCCGACGGTCGCTATTATTTTGTTGTTTCACACCGCGACCCGGGCATTCAGAACTGGCTCGACACCGTGGGGCATCGGCGCGGTTTGATCATGATGCGTTGGCAGGGTGTGGCTCAGCCGCCGACGAGCGCAGCACAGCCCGAGGCGCGGCTGGTGCGTTTCGATCAGCTGCGTGCGGCGTTGCCCAATGACATCGAAGGCTTCACGGCGGCGCAGCGCCGTGAGCAAATTCGCCAGCGCCGCCGTCAGACGCAGCGGCGCTTTGGCAGTTGATTCGGCCGATGACAGCGGAGGGAAGTGAGATGAAGCAGAGCGAGACAAGGGGTGCTGCGGTGCGCTGTGGCTTGGCGCTGGCGGCGGTGCTGTTGGCGTGTCCACTCGGCGTACAGGCCGCTGATTATCCATCGCGTCCCTACGACATCACCGAGCCGCGCCAGCCCTGCAATGACTACGACCCGCAGCGACAGGCCTTTTTTGGCGACACCCATGTACACAGCGCCTACTCTTACGATGCCGTGGTGTTCGGCACCCGCAACAAGCCGGCCGACACCTACCGTTTTGCCCGCGGCGAGCGCGTCGGCATGCCACCCTACAACAGTGCTGGCGAGCCTGCGCGCTACCACCAGCTGCGAAGGCCGCTAGATTTTGCCATCGTCACTGACCATGCCGAGACGATGAGTTTGGGGCCGATCTGCGTGACACCGGGAGCGGCTGGCTACCACCATTGGCAGTGCTATTTACTGCGCTGGTCGAGCTGGCTGCCCAATGCCGTGCCGCTCTATCTGCTTGTGCAGCTGATCCGACGCGATGGCGAGTACTCGGTGATTTGTGGCAAAGACGGCATCAATTGCAAGCTCCAAGCGCCACAGGTCTGGCGGGACATCACCCAATCCGCCGAGAATGCCTATGACCGCAGTGCCGACTGCGAATTCACCACTTTCATCGGCTATGAGTGGACTTCGGCTCCCCAAGGCAACAATATGCACCGCAATGTCATCTTCCGCAACCGCAGCCTCGGCAAGCTGTCCAAGCCGCCACCGAGCAGCATTGATCTCAGCGCTCCAGAGGCGTTGTTCGAGGCCTTGGATCGAGATTGTCTGCAACAGCCAGAATGCGATGTGCTGACCATTCCACACAATTCCAATGTCAGCGGAGGCATGCTGTTTCCCCTCGCCGAGGATTTCCAGAGCAGTCCGGAGCAGGCTCGGCGCCAGGCGCAGCTGGAGCGCTTGATCGAGGTCACGCAGCACAAGGGCGACTCCGAATGCTGGTACGGCATCGGGGCGAGCGATGAATTATGTGCCTTTGAGACCCTTCCCTACAAGGATTTCAGAGAGCTCTTCCGCGGTGCCAACAGCGACGATTATGTGCCGCCGGAGCCAGTGAAGCCCAGCAATGGTTTTGTGCGCACCACGCTGAGCGAGGGGCTGCGTCACCAGCAGCGCCTCGGAGTCAATCCGTGGCGCTTCGGTTTGATCGGCAGTACCGATGCGCACAGCGGCTTGGCTGGAGCGGTCGCTGAGGACAATTTCAAGGGGCATACCGGTGGGCTCAGCCGTGGTGATGGCTTGCCCGATGCCTTGCCTTTCAATCCCGGCGGTTTGGCGGCGGTGTGGGCGCGGGAGAACACCCGCGACTCGCTGTTCGACGCCATGCGCCGCCGCGAGGTATTTGGCACCAGCGGGCCGCGCATGACGCTGCGCTTTTTTGGTGGCTGGCGTTATCCCAACGGGCTGTGCAAGAGCTCCAACTTCGTCAGCCGCGGCTATCGGCAGGGGGTGCCGATGGGCAGTGAGCTGCCGCCGCGACCGAAGTCTCTGAGCGGCGGGCCGCGTTTTGCCGTGATGGCGACGCGCGATCTGGGGGTCCAGGCTTTCCCAGGTACCCTCCTGCAACGCGTACAGATTATCAAAGGTTGGTTGGACGAAGCCACCGGTGAGCGGCGCGAGCAGCTGTATGAAGTGGCTGGCACGCCGGATAACGGCGCGTCGGTCGACGATGCGACATGTGAGCGCAACGGCCCGGGTTCCAACCGTCTGTGCGCGGTGTGGGAGGATCCCGATTATCAAGCGGGGCAGTCCGCCTGGTACTACGCACGGGCGGTAGAGAATCCCAGCTGCCGCTGGCACAGCTATGTCTGCAACGCCAATGGCGTCGACTGCGAAGATCCTGATTCGGCCAATACTAGGAGCTATGAGGCTTGCTGCTCCGATGCTTATCCGCGCAGCCAGCAGGAGCGTGCTTGGAGCTCGCCGATCTGGGTGGGAGCCGAGACCGACTAAGGCGGCTGCGCTCCGCCCTGCGTTGGCTTGATATCGCCATGATGACCAAGACAGTAGACAGAGCATGCTGGTGGGTGCTGGCTTGCCTGTGGCTGGCACCGAGCTTTGCCGAAGCGGCGGCGGACTATCCGCCGCGACCTTATGTCATCACTGAGCAGCGTGCTCCCTGCCGCGACTACCAGCCGCAGCGCCAGCTATTCTTCGGTGACACCCATGTGCACACGGTCTTCTCCTTCGATGCAGTGGTGTTTGGCACCCGCCTCACACCCGCCGATGCCTATCGTTTTGCACGCGGCGAAAAGCTCGGCATCAGGCCCTACGACCGTGCTGGCAGGACGCTGCGCACACGCCAGCTGCGCCGGCCGCTGGATTTCACAGCACTCACCGATCACGGCGAGACCATGGGCAAGGCCTCAATATGCGTGACACCGGGCGCGCCGGGCTACCACCACTGGCACTGCTATCTGCTGCGCTGGCAAGATTGGCTGCCCAGCTCCGTCGCTTTCTATCTGCTCTCCGAGAGAATTCGCCGGGTCGGTCGGCCATCGGCAATCTGCGGCGATGACAACGCCAACTGCGAACAGGAGAATTCGCGGGTGTGGAATCAGATTGTCGATGCCGCCGAACATGCTTACGATCGCAGCGCCGACTGCGAGTTCAGCTCCTTTGTGGCCTATGAGTGGAGCTCCGCGCCCCAAGGCAACAACCTGCACCGCAATGTCATTTTTAGGAATGCCAATCTGGGGATGCTGTCCTCGCCACCGCCGGACAGCATCGCGCTCAAGACAGCGGATGAGCTGATGGAGGTGCTGGAGCGCGACTGCGTGGAGCAACCGGGCTGTGATGTGCTGACCATCCCCCACAATTCCAATCTCAGCGGCGGCAAGATGTTCCCGATCGGCGACGAGACCCTCGATGCCGACACCGCCGCCCGCCAAGAGCGCATGCAACCGTTGCTGGAGGTGATGCAACACAAGGGTGATTCGGAGTGCTGGTTCGGCCTTGGTGCCGAGGACGAACTATGTGCCTTTGAGACCTTGCCTTTCAAGAACTTCTCGGCGTTGTTCCGCCGGGTGAGCGACCCCGCCAGCACACCAGAGCCCGTCACGCCAGAGAACGGCTTCGCCCGCGTGGTTTTGACTGAGGGGCTGCGCCACGAAGCGCGCATCGGGGTCAATCCTTGGCGCCTTGGGTTGATCGCTGCCACCGACACCCATGCTGGCCTGCCCGGATCGGTGGCGGAGGATCGCTTCCAAGGACACACTGGCGGCATCCACCCCGATTCCGATCTGCCCGGGGCCATCAACTTCGGCCCCGGTGGCTTGACCGCAGTGTGGGCTGAGGAAAATACCCGTGATTCGCTGTTTTCCGCCATGCGTCGCCGCGAGGTCTACGGCACCAGCGGCCCGCGCATCAGTCTGCGCTTCTTCGGCGGCTGGGACTATTCGCAACAGCTGTGCGGACAGGGCGACTTTGTGCGCCGCGCCGATCGCGGCGGCGTGCCGATGGGGGCGCGCATGAAGCAGCGGCCAGCCGGTGCGCACAATGGGCCGCGCTTCGCTGTATTGGCGCAGCGCGACCCCGGCGTGCCGGGCTCGCTTGGGACACCGCTACAACGGGTGCAGATCATCAAAGGCTGGGTCGATGAGCGCGGCGAGCGGCGCCAGCGCGTCTACGATGTCGCTGGCAGCACCGACAATGGCGCATCGGTGGACAGTGCCAGCTGCGCGCTCAGCGGCACCGGACACGATCGCCTGTGCGCGGTGTGGTCGGACACAGATTACCTGCCCGGCCAGCGCGCCTATTACTACGCACGGGCGGTAGAAAACCCCAGCTGCCGTTGGAACGCCTACGCCTGCAACGCTCAGGGCATCGATTGCTCGCGCCCGGAAAGTGTGCCGGACAACTTCGCAGTCTGCTGCTCGGCAGACATTCCCAAGACGCATCAGGAGCGCGCTTGGAGCTCGCCGATTTGGCTGGATGGGGCGGCGCAATCGCGCTGAGGGGGAGAGGCTGGGGGCGGACCCGTAGGTAGTTGCCCCCAGCAATGGTGCACGGTGGCGATGCGGCGGATAATTTCAACACATGGAATATCTGGTGCTATGACAATCGCAAATAACAGCATTAAGCAATGGCAATGTATGCCGCACTTGGCCCAAAAATACCTGCACCAAACTTGGCTAGAGACCTATCGCCCGTGCTTTTTTCACTTGCCCGGTGATGAGGTAGAGCTGGTGCAGCTGTTCGCGTAGCCTGTCCAAGCTGGGATCATGCGGGTTGTTTTGCTCCAGGATGCTCAGCGCACGCTCATAGAGTGGCTGCGCTTGGCCGCTCAGCTGCTGGGCGACATAGAGTGTGGCGAGAGCACCGAGATTGTGTGCGGTGTCCGGATGCACTGGTCCCGGGAACTGCTCGCGGATTGCCAGTGCGCGTGTGAAGAGAGCGAGTGCCTCGGTATGGGACTGTTGAGTGTGATGGTAGGCGGCCAGCTGGCTGAGGCTGTCCGCTGTCGCCGGGTGCTCGGGGCCGAGGCTGCTCTCGTGGATCGCCAACGCACGTTCAAATAGTGGCTGGGCTTTGGCTGCCTGTCCCAGCTTCAAATAGAAGCTGGCCAGCTGGCTGAGGCTGGCAGCGGTGTCCGGGTGCGCCGTGCCCAAGCGCAGCTCGCGGCTGCCTAAGGCTCGTTTAAACAGCGCTTCGGCTTCATCGTCGTGTCCCTGCGCACTGTAGAGTCTGGCGAGCTCGCTGTGGCTGGCCGCCACACAGGGGTGCGCTGCGCCCAAGACCTTGCTGCGGATCTTCAGCGCACGCTTGAGTAGCTGCTCGGCCTTGGCGTAGCGGCTTTGGTGGCGGTAGGTTGCGGCGAGCGCATCGAGGTTGTGGGCGGTGTCCGGATGGGCGACACCAGACACAATCTCCCCGTCAGTCAGCAGCTGGCGGAGGATCGGCTCGGCTTGGTGGTGGAGGCTCTGCGCACTGTAGTTCGCAGCCAATCCGCGCAGGCTCGCCCCGGTGTCTGCATGTGTGTCTCCGAGCGTTTGATGCCGCAGTGCCACGGCGCGCTCGAAGAGCGGCCCGGCTCTGGTGTAGTCGCCTTGGGCGTGGTAGAGCAAGGCGAGCTGGTGGAGGATGGTCGCGATGCGTGTGATCCTGCTAGGGTGCTCGGGACCCTGCTCTGCGACGCTCAGCGTGTGCCTCAGCAACGGCTCGGCCGAGGCGAAGCGGCCTTGTTGTCGGTAGAGGATGCCGAGCGCGCTGAGGCTGTCTGCGATCACCGCGTGGCCCTCGTTCAGCGCCTGGCTTTTGACCTCGAGCGCTGCTTTGATCAGCGGCTCGGTATAGGCGTATTGGCTCTGGGAAGCGTGCAGCTGGCTGAGGAGTTGTTCCAATGCCGCTGGGGTGCTGGCGAGTCCGGGTGCTTTGGCTTGGTTTTGGATGGCCCGTGCGCGGTTGAGGGCCTGCTTGGATTCCGGGTGTCGGGAGCGGTAGAGCTCGGCCAATCCGAGCTGGGAGAGATAGGGCATGAGGCTCGGATCCTCGGCCCCTGTCGTCGTCTCTTTGATCGCCAAGGCGCGTTTGAAGAGCGGCTCGGCCATGTGTGCCGACAGGCCGCTCCGATTTTGTATGCGATCGTGTACCGCGAGCTGGAAATAGAACGAGGCGAGGTTGCTGATGCTCGCCGCGGTGACCGGATGCTCTGCCCCCATACTGTGTTGATGGATGCGCAGAGCCCGCAGGAGCAGTGTCTCGGCTTCGCTGTATTGGCCGCGGATCAGGTAGAGCGAGGCCAGCTCGCCGAGGCTGCGGCCAGTGTTCGGATGGTTTTTCCCGAAGGCCTGTTCGCTGATCGCCACGGCGTGTTGGTGCAGTGTTTCGGCTTGGGTCACCGGCACCGGGTACCGGTAGAGCAGGACGAGGTCGATATAAGGAGCCGCGGTGCAACGCTGGGCGGCGGCGACGGCGCGCTCTCTGATCAGCACGGGCTGTTTGAACAGCTGCTCGGCTTGTATGTAGGCTCCCAAGCGCTGGTAGAGCGCTGTGTGCTTGGCCTCGGCCGTGATCTTGGCCGCGGCATCGGCCTTGGCCTTTTGGGCACTGTCGATGGCTTGCTGCACCGCTGCGGATTTGATCACATGGCGCTCTGCTGCTTGCCCGGTCAGCGGCAACACAAGCAGTAGCAGCGCCAAGAGCCATGCTGTCGGTGCGGCTCTAGCTGGTGGTGCCCAGTGGCGTTTGGCTGTGGTGGCGTTCATATGGCTCTCTCAGCCCGGCGCTTGTGTGGTGGCATCTATGTGTATCGGCCGTTGCCGCCGCGCCCCTTAGTCTGGCGTTCCCGGCAGCATCGGCGAGTATTCCCCCAGCGTCATACCGCCGTCCACAGCCAAGTCGATACCGATGCAGTGGTCGGCGTCTTCGCTGGCGAGGAACAGCACCGCCGAGGCGATCTCCTCGGGGTCGGCACTGCGCTGCGAGGGGTAGTGTGCGGCCAATTTGTCGAAGGCTGCGCGATCGGAGACGAAGGCACTGGACATCTTTGTAAAGGTGGCCCCGGGATGCACTGAGTTGACGCGCACGCCTTGGTGCGCCAACTCCATTGCCGCCGACTTGGCGAAGCCGCGTGCCGCCCACTTGGCTGCCACATAAGAGGAGATGCCGTTCATCGCCTTCAGCGAGTCCGCCGAGGTGATGTTGACGATGGCCCCGCCACCGCTGGCGATGATCTGCGGTGCGGCGTGCTTGGTGCCCAGCATCATCCCGATCAGATTGACATCGAGCACGCGGCGCATCTCATCTACAGCCAACTCTGAGACCCCGTGGAATAGCAGCACACCGGCGTTGTTGAGCAAGATGTGCAGGCCGCCAAAATGTGCTGTGGTCTGCGCCACTGCTCGCTGCCATTGGTCTTCGTCGCGCACATCCAGCTCGACGAAGCTGGCGTCGTCGCCCAGCTCGTGCGCCAGTGCTTCGCCGTCCTGCCGCCGCCTGCCGCTCAGCATCACTTTGGCACCCTCGGCGATGAAGGCCTTGGCCGACGCCGCACCGATGCCGCCAGCGTCGCAGGCACCGGTGACGAGGGCGATTTTGCCGTCCAGCTTGGCCATGGCCTCAGCCCGCCGCCCCGGGCTCTGGCAGTGCCCCGGGCAGCCCCGGCGCGTATTCTCCCAGTGGTGTGCCGCCGTCCACCGACAGCTCCGAGCCCATGCAGTAGCTGGAAGCATCGCTGGCGAGGAATAGCATGGCCTTGGCGATCTGCTCGGGGTCGGCTGCGCGCTGCACCGGATAGTGCGCAGTGCGTGTGCGGTCGAATTCCTCGCGCGACAGACCCTCGGCGTTGGCCATCTTGGTGAACACCGTGCCGGGATGCAGTGAATTGACGCGCACGCCACGGTGCCCCAATTCCAGCGCCGCCGACTTGGTGAAGCCGCGCACCCCCCATTTGCTCGCGACATAGGCGGAGATGGCATTCATCGCCCGTAGCCCCTCCACCGAGGAGACATTGATGATGGCCCCGCCGCCGGACTTGATGATGGCGGGGGCGGCGCACTTGACACCGATCATGGTGCCGAGCAGATTGATGTCGATCACCTGATGTATCTGCTCCACGCTCTGCTCCATGACACCCGCGATGATGCACAGGCCGGCGTTGTTGACCAAGATGTGTAGCCCCTCGAAGTGTGCCACCGAGCGCTCCACGGCCCCTTGCCATTGCGCTTCATCACGCACATCGTGCGCGATGAACAGGCTGCGATTGCCCAGCTCTCGCGCCAGCGCCTCGCCGCTGGTCGCGTCGAGATCGCTCAGCACCACCCGTGCGCCCTCGGCGAGGAAGAGCCGAGCCGTCGCCGAGCCGATGCCGCCGGCCGCGCCGGTGATCAGGGCGATCTTGCCGTCTAATTGCCCCATCGTCAGGCGGCGGCGGTGGCCGCGGTGATGGCTGCGGTGCGCATCCGCTGGCTTCGCTTGGCCATCATTCGCCAGCGGGGCGTACTTCGGGGTGGGCGTAGCTCGGGATTTCCGGCGCTGGCAGCTGCTCGCGGCCATCCAAGCTCCACACTGGCAAGCCGTAATGCAGGGGGAAGTGCAGGCTGTGGGTCACGAGGCCGGTGCGCTGGTCGGCTGGTAGATGGCACAGCGCCAGTGCAGTTTCTGTGAGGTATTCGATACGCTCGGTCGGGTAGTCGTCGGGGATGTGCAAGTCAGAGCCCGGCGTGCGGATGCCGGTGCTGGGGGCGACCATATTGACGGCGATATTGTCGGCTTCGAGCTCTGCAGCCAAGCCTTGGGTGAAGCGTGCTAGGGCGGCTTTGACCGCGGCGTAGATCAAGCCGCCGCCGACGCGGTCGAAGCTCTCATAGGGTTTGAGCGGGCGCTGCGCGACGATGGAGCCGAGCTGCAAGATCCAGCCCGCACCTTGTGCGCGCATCACCGGCACGGCGGCTTGGATCAATTGGAAGGGAGTTTTGAAGTAGTGGCTGAGGGTTCTGTCGAACAGCGGCTCGGGCATGTCTTCAATGCGTGCAAACTCGGCGAAGCCAGCATTGTTGACGAGGATGTCGAGCCGTCCGGCGACCGCCACGGCGCGTGGCACCAGCTGTGCGACTTGCTCTGGGTCTTCGATGTCTGCGCCGAGCGGGATGGCGTGCCCGCCGTCGCCCTCAATCAGAGTCACTGTCTCGGCCAGAGTGCCCTCCAGTTGCACGGCCTGATCGACACTGCGTGCCGTGACGACCACGGTGGCCCCAGCGCTGGCGAAGCGCCGCGCCAAACCGCGCCCGAGGCCGCGGCTGGCGCCGGTAATGAGGGCGACTTTGCCGTCTAGGCGGGGTGGGGTACCGTCTGGGGGGGAGGGTGTTGCGGGGGATGGGCTCATATGGCTGTTCTTGGCGGCGGGGCTTGGGCTGCGCGCGCCCCAGCGGGGTGTCGCGTGTACGCAAACAGGGCTGTGGCCAAATCTTCCGCCCATGATAGCAAAAGCGGGGTTAGTGGGCGGGCGGCCATGTGAGTTGGCGCTCGGTCTATGGATGCACACACTCGGGTGCTGACATGCTATGGGAACAACGCCCTAGGCAAGGCGGTTAGATATCTTTTTCGAAAAACATTCAGTCATCTCCTACACTGGATTGTCAAATCGGCTATGGGTGGCCAGAGTGGTGTTCGAATTGGCGCTGTTGGACACTAGCGGTGCGTAGTTGGCGCTGTCGCCGTTTCGGGCGCGGCGGCTGTGCAGGCTGGCATCCACTCCCGTGTTGCTGCCAAGCGCTATCATTGACCGTGTCAAGCTCGCGTGTCCGCCAGCCATCTCTTCGCCAATTTCTCAAATTCTTTACACAACGTTGGTTTTGTTTTGTACTCTCGCAGAGCCGGAATGTACTCTTGGTATAGCTGCCAACTATCTATTATATAGTGTTCAGCAGTTGTGCGCACGCTATCCGCATCATATACGCCCATATTTACTGCCCTAGCCACATCTTCCAGAATATTTAGAAATGTGTGAATGTCGACTTCTAGTGCAAAAGCCAGCCTGTTGAGTTCCTCATAGTTTTCTTCATCTCCCTGAAAATTCTTATAAATAAATGCTGTAAGATTTTCTCCATTTAGAATCCCGTGCATTGCAGGAATTAGCACGTATTCTGTATCAGGAGAGCGTATTTTTTCCTGTGTTTGCTTCTTTATGTGCCATATTGTTTCCGCATATGGCGCTGGCACCTTGTGCAGATTGTGGGTGATTTTATGACGCAACTTCGCCACTTCGAAGTTCATCATGTGCTCGTGTGTAAATCGCCTTGTTTCTTCTGAGAGACTTGTCGTGGCTCGCCCCAAGTGGCGATGGGCTATCCAACAACCGACTATCGCCACCCATGCCAGCGTCATTGTGGCACTTGCCATAATCTGATTGTACAGGGCTGTGTGACTTGTTGGATTCTCGGCATTTCCAGCAAATCCACTGGAAATATAGGCCATGCCCAAGACCCAAACGACAGCGCCAATCTTGAAGATGGGGAGATCCGATTGAGAATATTTGAATATGTCTTTCAGCATGACAATACCTTGTCCTTACGCGGGTAGAATCCACTTTCGATGTTTGATGTCAGAGCTGACCCCAGCATGACACTCGAATTCATCCATTCCATCATACACCATCGTCCGCAACATATTTTCTGCCATCCAGCAAGGCCATTCAAGCGCCACCCCAGCGCCGCTCAGCCCCCTGCCGCCGCCCCCAGCGGCGTGTACCAGATCGGCGAGGACCAGGCCCGCTCTTGGATCACCGGGCGATGTGCTGCATCGCAGCAGCCCTCGTAGCCAGTACTGATGCTGGCCGCATCGGCGCAGTCCACTTTGGCGGCGATGCAGGCCCACTGGCTCCAGCGGCAGCTCGGGTTCTCCAACAGGCGGGCGTAGTAAAAGGCAGACTGTCCGGGCACGAAGTCGGGGTCGCGCCACAGCGTGCACAGCTGGCTGTGGCCGTCGCCGCTGCGCTCGCATGTGCCGAGCGCCACCGAGGCGTCGCTGTCGCCACCCGCCACGCTGTGCACGCGCTCGCGCAGGGTGCCGTCCTCGACCCATCCCTTGATGATCTCGAGACGCTGCAATGGGGCGGCACTCGGAGCCGGGTCGCGCAGTGCCTCGATGAAGAACAGCGGCGCTATCTTTGGATTTGGGCTGTCTCGGCCGGGCAGTGCTGGCAACTCGTCTCCCATTGGCACGCCGCCTGCGTAGGCGCGGGCGATGCGGTCTGGGGCGCTGCACAGCCCAGCTGGCAAGTCCCAGCTGCCGAAGAAGCGCAGCAGCGGGCGGTTGCCGCTGGTGGCGTAAGCCTCGCGGCGGCGCATCGCGGCGAATAGCGCCCCGCGGCGGTTTTCCTCAGCCCACAGCACCGCCAAGCCGCCGGGGTTGGCGCTCAGCTCGTCCAGCAGCCCGCTGGCGGGCAGTTGCCGGAAGGGCTGGCCCGGGTGGTCGCGCTCGTCGGTGATGCCCGGCGTGCCGAGGTGGGTGTCGGTACTGCCGATCATGCCGTACTGCATCGGGTTGATGCCGAGCCGCTCGCCCAGCAGCAGGCCCCGTTTGAGTGCGTCGCGCAGATAGTTGACGGCCTCGTAACGCAGTGGTGGGGCGAAGGGCATGTGCTGGGTGGGCAGCATCAGCTCGAAGTCGCAGGCTTCATCGCCGATGCGGGGGTCGCTGCCGGGGCTGGGCAAGCACTCCGATGCGCCACCGCGCTGCATCATCTCGACGAGGCGGTCGTAGCGTGCCCGCAGCGCTGTCTCCTCGGCACCGATCTCCCCGCGCAGCGTGATGGCGGAATTGAAGCTCAGGCCATCGCTGAGGTTGGGGTTGTGCGGGATGGTGATGGCTTCGCAGCCGGGCAGTGCGCCCTCGCACTGGGCCTCGAGCTGGCGCCACAGCTCCATTGCGTAGGGGCCGGTCTCGATGGTCGAGATTGGCAGTGCCGGCACGGTGGCGCTCTTGAAGATCACATTGCGGTGCAGGTGGATCGCCCCCGGGTCGGCGGTCCACTCATAGGCGACGAAGCTGGTGAAACGGCAGTCAGGGGAGTGGTCGTAGGCGGTCTCGGCGGCGTGGCGGGTGTCTTGCCAAACGGTGCTGGCGGCGGCCAAGCAGTGGCGCTGGTCTGCACCACAAAAGCCCCAGCGCTTGCCGAGCAGCGCATAGCGGGCGTTCATCAGATAGTAGGAGACGGCGGGCCAGCGGCGGTGGATGCGGCACACCAGCGAGCGGTGGCCGGGCTGTCCCGGTGTGGTGCAGATGTGCATCTCGCCGAGCTGCTCGGCGTGGTCGGTGACGGCGGCGAAGTCCAGTGGGCGCGCCAGCTGTATGCTGCGCAGCGCACGACCCTGTGCGTCGTAGGGGGCGATGCCCGCCACCGCCCCGCGCGCGAAGCGGTAGGCATCGGCGGGTTTCAGGCGAGTGCCGCGCGCATTGGCGTCTTGGGAGTAGCTGGTGTGCACATGCAGATCGCCGAAGAAGGCTCGCCGCAGTGGCTCAGCTGTGGCGCAGGGGGCGGTGGCTGCTGTCGTCGGGGCAGCGTGCGTCGGCGCAAAGGGCAGCAGCAGCAGGGCGGCGAGCCATGCGGCACCACCATGGCATCGTTGCTTGGGGAGCGGTCTGAGGCGCATCCGAGTCGGGCAGCTGATGCGTGCCAAAAAAAAGCCCGCCCCCGGATCGTGTTCCGGGAGCGGGCGCTAGTTGGCCAGCCTGTAGTTCAGGCGTGATAGCGGCTCAGAAGCTGTATTTGAGATCCAAGCCGACGGTCAGCGGAGGACCGAAGTTGACGATGTCATGGGCAAAACCACCAGCGGAGGTGCTGAAGTTGATGCGGTTGACGATGTAGCTGTCGTCGAGCAGGTTTTGCGCCCACAAGGCGACATTCATCATGCCGTCGCCAATGGCAACATCGCTGAGAGCGACACGGGCATCGACCAAGTTGACGGCATCTTTGCTCACATTTGTGGTCACATTTGTTTCATCGATGAAGTTGTAGCCCACATGCACAACTAGGGTGCCGGGAACTCCCAGCATGTCCAAGTCGGTACGGTAATCGACGCTCGCCGACAGCGTGTTTTCCGGGTCGGCGAAGCTCTGGCGCAACTCGATGCAGTTGCCGTCGGCGCTAACCATGCGTTGACCGCCGCCATCCGGGCAGTTGGCGGCTGTTGCTGTTCCCGGATCGACGAAGGGGTTGGTCAAATTCTCCTGCTTGGAGTTGAGGTAGGCGTACTGAATGCCAGCGCTCAGACCTTCCACATAGGGCACATCCACCCGTAGGTCGACCTCAAAGCCCTTGGTTTCGGCATCGGTATTGCCGACACCGTTGACGGAGGCGTTGACGGGGTGGGAGACGGTCTGTTGCTGGTCGCTGACATCATAGAAGAAAACAGCCGCATTCAGGCGTGCGATGTCGAACAAATCACCTTTGAAGCCGATCTCGTAGGCGAGGATTTTCTCTTGGTCGAAGCGGAATTGGTCCAAGGTGCCAGCAGCGGCACCGTAGCCACCGGACAAGAAAGAGGTGCCGACGCTGAAGTAGGCCATCATATCGTCGTTGATGTCGTAGCGGACATTGAAGCTGGGATCAAAGCTGTCGTAGTCGTCATCGCTGGAGATGAGGGCGATCGCATTGCCTTGGAGGTTGGTTTGGTCGGCGAAGAGCGGGCTCAGTTTTTGCAGTCTGCCGCTCTTTTCTTCGTAGGAGTAGCGCAGCCCCAAGGTCAGGTGTAGACGATCTTCCAAGACTTCCATGCCGGGGATGATGGGTGTCCATGTCGCTTGGCCAAATATCGCAAAGGCATCGGTGTCGCCGCTGAACAGGCCCCCTGTCGCGCCCGTCGCATTGAAGCCTGCCAGCGCACCGTTGACGACAGCGGCTCTCACGCCATCAACAATAGGTTGGGTTGCGGGGTTGCCAGTTGTAAATACGGCATCGTTGATGTTGGTGAGGCCTGCGATTTGCTCTGCTGTCAAGCTTGTGAGGCACGCCCCGGTACCCCCCGCCGTAGCGCAAGGCATTCCCATAGCATTTAGAACGTTTGTCTGCGCAGCCAGGGCTTTTGGCAATGCAGCTACCAAGCCAGCCAGCGCCAGATATTCAAAGCCGACATTGCCAGCGCTCTGGCTGTAGTCCTGGTTGGCGTTGGCCGTGTTCTCGTTGAGGTAGAAGATGCCAGCGGTGTAATCCACGCTGCCGTAGCCAAACAGGTCGTCCAGCACCCCTGACTGGGTCAGCTCGATGGTGTACTGGCGGTTGTCGTGCAGGTCATCGCGGGTGTCGTCGGACGAGAAGGCAGAAGTGACCTGACCTGTAACCAATGTAGGCCGGAAGGTGCTGCCTCCGAGATCGATAATTGTTGTCTGCGGTAGGAGTTCAGTGATACCGGGGCGCAGGTTGACATTAGCAAGACCAGCATAGGCTGAGAACTGTTGGTCAATGAGAAAGACGCTCCCACCCCATGTGAGTCCAAAGGCAAAGTCGTTGACATTGAGTTCGGGGAAGAAGTAGATGGTCCGCGAGTTGTTGGTGTAGCGGTAGCCGAGCAGGGCTTTGAGGGAATGCGAGTCGGACCAGTCCCACTGCAGGGTCAGGGCGTGGTTCTCGGTGTCCAAGTTGCCGGTTTCGGTCGGCGCAGTGGCGACGATGTCATCCTTCCTGCTGATGCTCGTGGGGATGCCATTGACAAAGTTGGCCGTGAGCGCGGTCGCCAAGGGCAGGGATTGGAAGTAGGCGGGTTCGAATTCGTTGTCGCTCTTCTCATAGGAGTAGTGCACCGACACATTGTCCATCGGCAAGATGGTGGCGTCGAAGCGTAGAGCCTGCTTGTCGTAGCCGTAGAAGTCGTTGCCGAGGCCATTGTTCTCCACCCAGCCCGCACGCTGGTTGCCGACTGCCGAGACTTTGAAAGCCATGCGGTCGCTGACGGCCACATTGACCGAGCCTTTATAACTGAACTCGTTAAAGGTGCCGATCGTGAAGTCTAAGTGGCCGCCGCTCTCATCGGTGGAGGCTCTTTTGGAGATCAGGTTGATGGCCCCAGCGCTGGCGTTGCGACCGTAGAGAGTGCCCTGCGGCCCCTTGAGGATCTCGACCCGTTCCAAGTCGGCCAAGTCAAAGCTGGTGCCGACCGATTTGCCGACATAGATGCCATCTTGGTAGATGGCCACTTTGTTGTCGACACCGATATCGGTGTTGTTGACCACGAGACCGCGCAGTGTCAGGCGCGAACCGGAGGGGTCGGTGGGGGCGGGGACGCTGAACAGCCCCGGAGTGAATTGGCCGATGTCACTGATGTCGTTGATACGCAGTGTCTCCAAGGCCTCTTCGGTAAAGGCGGAGATCGAGATCGGCACATCCTGCAGATTCTCTTCTCTCTTCTGCGCGGTGACGAGGACTTCTTCCAGTGCCTGCGCCATGCTTCCGGAGGGCATGAGCAATGTGCTGAAAGAGAGCGCCAGAGCAATGAGGCTGAGGCTGATTGTGCTATAGCGGCTAATGTTCATTGGATTCCCCCCTGATGAACAGGCATACTGATTATGTATTGCTTCGGGGCGGCTGAACGCTGCCCAGTTTCGCCTAAAGGCAAATCAGCATGACGATTGAATTGTCAGCTGCCTTTGGGCATGAAACACACATATTTCTAATGATGTGGAGGCACCATACTACGCTTTTCCGGCCTTGTCAAGCCCTGCTCTGGCAGCAGTTGTGGGCTATCGCTCGATCCCCTGCCGGGTAGGTGGGAGGTAAAATAGCGCTGCACAACGCACTATAGGCCTCGCAACAGGAGTTCAATCATGGCTGGGAAGATATTGGCAGGCAAAGTCGGCATTGTGACCGGTGGGGGTAGCGGCATCGGTCGCGCCACCTGCATGAAGTTTGCCGCCGAGGGGGCCAAGGTGGTGGTGGCCGATTGCAACGAGGATGGGGGGCAGGCCACGGTGGCGGCGGTGCAGGCCGCCGGTGGCGCTGCGCATTTTGTCGCTACCGATGTCGGCAATGAGGCGCAGGTCGAGGCGATGGTCGCCGAGACGATGTCGCATTTCGGCGCTCTGCACATCGCCTCCAACAACGCCGCCCTCGCCCGCGGCGACACTCTGCTGGAAAAATACGACATGGAGCAGTTCCGCCACGGCGCAAACATCTGCTTGGAGGGGGTCTTCCTGTGTTTGAAATACGAGCTGGCTGTGATGCGTGAGGCGGGTGGTGGTGCCATCGTCAATATCGGTTCGCGTGCCAGCGTCCAGCCAGTGCCTTTCAATTCCCCCTACGCCGCCTTCAAGGCTGGCGTCAACAGCCTGACGCGCTCGGCGGCCGGGGAGTACGCGCGCTTCGGTGTGCGCGTCAATTGCGTCAACCCAGGGGTTACCCGCACCGAGGCGGTGGCGAGCTATGTCGAGGGCAAGCCGGAGCTGGAGCGCTCGCTGGTCGCCAATTCGGCGATGCATCGTATGGGCAAGCCGGAGGAGTTGGCAGCGGCGGTGGCCTGGCTGTGCTCCGACGACGCATCTTTTGTCACCGGCCAGTCCCTAGGGGTGGATGGTGGTGCCAACTGCAAGATGGTCGGGCTGGGCTGAGCGGCGCTCACTTGGGCTTGCTCTCTGGGCTGGGTCGCGCTGAACCCGCCCTCAGCGCATCAGGGCTTTGATGCCACCCCGCAGTATTGATGGCTGAAGATGCTGGGGAAGTCCGGCAGTTCCCATCGGCGCAGCGTCAAAATCGTGAAGCCGTGTTGTTCGAGCAATTGGTCCACTGCCCGATCTAAGTGGCAGCCGCCGCCCACCCGCCGCCACAGCGGGGTCAGCCGCCGCTGCCAGCGTCGGGTGCGGGGGGAGTCCGACAGGCCGTGCTCAATGAACAGCAGTTTGCCGCCGCCCCGCAGTACCCGCGCCATTTCCGCCACTGCCAGCGCCGGATTGGGGATAGAGCACAGGGTCCAACTCATGACGATGGTGTCCACGCAGTCCGCCGCCAGTGGCAGCTGCTCAGCGCTGGCCTGTAGCAGGGTGATCGGGTGGCGGGCCTCGCTGCCGATGCCGGAGGCGATGAAGATGTCGAGCAGCTCGCGCGCTGGCTCGACGGACAACAGCCGCTCGATGTTCTGGTAGAAGGGCGCGTTGAGGCCGCTACCGAAGCCGATTTCCAGCACCGTACCCTGCGCCTGCGGGCACAGCGTGGCCCGTTGCTCGGCGAAAGCCTCCTGCGACATGGCCCAAGTCAGCAGCTTGGGCAGCACATGGCTGCTGTAGAAGCCCATGCTTAGTCAGCGGCCTCGGTTAGGCGACATGCCCTGCTGCCCGCCACGTTGTTCGAATATCTCATCGCGGTGCATTATCTGTCCAGTACGAAGCGCACGTCTTCGCGTTCAAGCATCTGAAATGTATCCATGTATCTGATGCCATATTTTTTGCAGACATCAGGGATCTTGATCTCCTTGCGCTTGCCCGGCTTCTCTTGGGTGACGACCGTGTAGTCATGTGCTAGCGCATAGGACACTAGCAAAGAGTCTGCACTAGTGGCAAATTTATTGTGGGCTTCTTGATTGTAGTTGTCTATAGCCCAAGAGATGATCTGACCGCATTGCTTTGTGGTTGCGTTGTCTATTCTCAAGAACAATTTTTTGTGATTCTTCGTCCACTGAGCAAGCCAGTCATCACCTTGCTGCAATTCCCAGAAAACCGCTTGATGCTGGCGACAGTTTTTGTTTTGCTTGCGGCTGCCAGCCAGCCCCAGAAAGCAGGGCAGATGTCGAAGCTGTAATACCTGTTCTTGGCTTCTATAAATACATTGGTGTCGAGCAGGTATCGGGTCATGGCCGGCCTTCTAATGCCCGTTGCCTACCCTCTAATTTCCCCTCCATTTTGTGTAATGTCTCAGCCTTAGCCACGCCCAGCATACGGAAGGCATCACGGTAGAGCGTATGGCCTTCGAGTGTGCTTCTGACCAGCGCGCTTGTGAATCGTAGACCGGCACGGCTCCAAGTGGTGCGATAGAAATCTCCGCCCGACTTTCCTTTCCCCGCCATTTTGTTTCGTAGGAGTTCACTTTCGGCTTGCCATTTCGTATCGAAGTCGGTGCGATTGAGCACTTGCGCATCGAGCAACCGTCGCAGAATCACCAAGGTGCTGACCTTGAAGCCCCTTGCAAGCCGCCGCATTGCGTTATCTGGATCCTCATCCTGCCTGAGTGCCCCTCGCAAGGCATCCAGCGGTACGAGCAGTTCTGCTGCCACTTTGTTGCACCAGACTTCTTCTGTTGGTGCTGATGCTGGCGCTGTGCCCGCGCTGGACAGTGCCGAGCTGCCCAGCCACAGGTGTGCCAGCTCGTGCGCCAGCGTAAACATCTGGCCAGATTTGGTGTCCGCACCGTTGATGAAGACCAGCGGCGCATGGGGGTCAGCCAATGCGAAGCCGCGGAACTCCTCTGGATCCAGCTGGCGGCGGTTTTGCGTCGACACAACACCGGAAATCATCACCAGCGCTCCGGCTTGGTCAGCGTTGCGGATGAACATCCGCAACGCCTCCTCCCAAGTTGTGCATTCCATGCGCGCGGTGAGGTTGAACCCAAGCTCTTGACTCATAGCCCGTGCGATTTTCACTGCCGATGCTGCAGTCGTGGCGCTACCGACGAAGCGCCGCTTGGGTTGCTGCGTCGTCAGAGCGAACTCGCGGTACCAAGCTTGCCGTTCCTGGCACAGGTAGAGCGTATCAAGCAGATTGGGGCTGGGCCGGGACAAGGGACGTCCCGCCATGGTGCGGAAATCGGCGATCGGCAATGCCTCTTCCGGTGGTGTGGGCAGGAACAGATAGCCGACCGGCACGTGCACGGCATTGGCGAATTGCTCCAGCTGGCGCAATGTGGGGATCACCTCTCCCGACTCCCATGCCTTCAGCTTGCCAAACTTGTGAGCAAGCTCAGACGCCCCTATCCGGGCACGCTTCCGGGCCCAGCGCAGCATGGCGGGTTTTATATCGGGGCGGACTGTCATCTTGCGGCTGGCTGTATCGTCTTCAGTGTGTTCAGCGCTTTACAGGATGCCTTAAAGAGGCGGATGCCCGCCACAGCCGCCCTGTCTGTCGGCAATGATACTCTGCGATGGCGGGCTCGGCCGACTCCGCTTCGGCCCGACTCGCCTCAGCCGCTCCAGTCGGGCGGCGTGGTCGGCGGCGCGTCGGCCAACAGCGGCTCCAAGGCGGTAGCGGCGCTGTGCTCCAAGCCATGGATCATCGCGGTGCCCTGGCTCATGGCGTTGATGGCGGCGCTGCGGTCGGCACCGTTCATGAAGGGAAAGCTGGCGCGGTTGCCCGCGCCAGCCACCCACACTGGTGTCCTGCCCAAGTGCGCCAAGCCCTCGCTGGCCACCGCTGCCGGTTGCATGGCGGCCTTGGCCGGATTGTCGGGGTTCAGCACGGCAAAGTTGACATCCGCGCGCTCGTGCGAGGGGGTGAAAGTGGCGCCGACGATGAGTCCCAAGGCATCGATGCCGTCGGCTTGCAGATCGGCCCACAGCGCCTCTGCGAAGATCTTGTCGAAGGCTTTGCCCGCCGAGTAAGCGACTTCATAGGCGCAGCCAGCCAGTCCGGCCATCGAGCTGAGGAAGATCATGCCGCCGCGCCGTCGTGGACGCATCAGGCCGCCAAAGTGGTGCGCGAGTTTGATCGGCCCAGTGCAGTTCAGTGCCACCATGTACTCGGAGTCGGCCAGCGGCTGGTCGAGGAAGCGCTTGGCGTGGGTCGATGCGCCGGCGTTGTAGATCAGCAAGCCGAGCTCGAGCTCGGCGGTGGCGGCGGCGATGCGCTCGCCCATATCCGGGGCGGCGAGATCCACCGACACCGTGTGCGTGTGAACACCGTGGCGCGCGCGCAGGCCAGCGGCGCATTCGCGCAACACTTCTTCGCGTCGCGCCAGCAATGCGATGTGGATGCCGGCGGCGGCCAGCTGCTCGGCGAAGGCCGCGCCGATACCGTCCGAGCCACCGGCGATGACCGCCCACGGGCCGTATTTCTGCTTGAAGTCAGGAGAGAGCATGATGATCCTCGTCGTCGCTGCGCCGCCTCAGCTGGGGGCCTGCTGCCAATCCATGGTGGAAATGAAATCCTGTGAGTGGCTGCGGTCGACGAAGAGTTCCTCGTCCGCCAGCGCCTCACGACCGAGCTCCGATGTCATCGTCTCGGCGAAGAACAGCTCCAGCGAGGCGATGTGCAGCTCGGAGACACTGTCCACGCCCCACAGGCCGAGAGCGGCCCGCGCCGCCCAGCGCCGCGAGGCATCGGCATCGACATGGAACTGTACATAGCCGACGATGCCCGGGCACTCGACGCCGAAGCGCGCGTGCACTTCAAGGTAGCGGCTGAGGTATTGCTGGCGGCTGAAGTGGCCGTTGCGGCGCATCAGGTATTGGTAGCGTATCGGTGCCTGCTCGCTGGGGCGCAGGGCATGGTCTTCGCCCAGCAGTAGGGTGCAGGCATCGGACAGACACCACGCCTCAATGTGCTCGCCCAGCCCGTCGAGTAGTGGGGCGAAGTTCTCGGGGCCGCCTGCGCCGAGCAACTCCAGTGTGCCTTGGTAGGGCGTGTCGGGGCCGATCGGTGCCTGTTCCATCGCGATGCGCCGCATGGCGTGGACGCGCACCCCGGTCGGAGCCGCCCCGCGCAGCTCGGCGCAGAGCTCGGTAAAGCGCTGCTCGAAGGCCGACTCAGAGTGATTCCCACAACGCGGCACCAAGTGGATCAAGGCTTTCATGCTCAGCCCATTATGCCCAAATAGACGGGGGCTTGGTGTGATCGGTCGCTGTCTTTGCGATGGGCGCTCCTGAGCAGGCCTCGGCCATGCCACCGAGCTGTGCGCGGGCGCTGAGTGGCCATGACGGTTGGGGCATCGATCCAGCGCTGGCGCGCTGTCGCCATTGGCGCGACCCTCAGCGCAGGCTCCGGCACCCGCACGGCCTATATGGCCATTTCCTCAGCGTCTATCCGCGGTCCGGCACGCTGGTCACTTCTGATATATTGAGCCGCAAGCGATCGACCTCCCGCCACAGCGGGTACGCCAATGGCCAATTGGACACATCATCACGCCGACATCAACGGCATCCCGATGCACTATGTAGAAGAAGGTGCCGCACGGGGGGAGGGCATGCCGGTGGTGTTCTGCCACGGCTTCCCGCATATTTGGTTCAGCTGGCACCGTCAGATGCATGCGCTGGCCGGGGCTGGCTACCGAGCCATCGCCCCGGATATGCGCGGCATGGGTCAGAGCGAGGGGCCGCTTGATGCCGCTGGCTACGGGGTCGATGCCGTGACTTTAGATCTGCTCGGCCTGTTGGCGCACGCTGGCGAGGAGAAGGCGGTCTTTGTCGGCTTGGATTTCGGTGCTTTTGCCGTTTATGACTTCGCCATGCGCCACCCCGACAAGGTGCTGGGCGTGATCGGCTTGGAGAACCCTGCCGCCCCGCATAATCCCGACAAGCCGCCGCTGGTCGAGTACGCCGAGCTGGCTGAGCAGCACTTTGTGCACATCGAGTACTTCCGCCCGGTGGGGCCAGCCGATGCCGCGCTGGATGCCAGCCCGCGGGAGTTCCTCAGCAAGGTGTTCTACGCTCTGAGCGGTGACTACCACTACTTGGATGTCTGGAAACACCCCCCCGGCACGCCGTACTTGGCAGCGCTACCCGAGCCGCCGCCGTTGCCGTGGAGCTGGCTCAGCGAGCTGGAGCTGGAGTTCTTCGTCAACGAATACGCGCGCAGCGGCTTCACTGGTGGCCTCAACTGGTACCGCTCAATGGATCTGAAATGGGAGCAGCGCCGCCCCTATGAGGGCAAGACCAGCCCGGTGCCGGCCTACTTCATCGGCAGCGAGCGCGATGCCGACTTGGAGGGCTTCCACGGCGCGGATCCGATCCAGCTGTTCCGCCGGCAATTTCCCGATACGCGCCGCGTTGACATGATCGCGGACGGTGGCCACATGGTACAGCTGGAAAAGTCTGCCGAGCTCAACCGGCTGTTGCTGGCATACCTCGGCGAGCTGCGCGACTGATAGGGAGCAGCGCCGCCAGCTGCTGGATTCAGCTGGGCTGTTGCTGGCAGTCTGGAAAATCCGCATCCAAGCTCAGCTGTTCCCATTCGTCGAGCCGTTGGTGGGCGGTGGCGAGTTTGTCGCGGTAGGCGTCCAGCACCATGCGCCCCAGCAACAGCTGCGGTGGCGGCGAGTCGCTCTCGCCCAGCATCAGGATGGCGGCGGCCGCTTTTTTGGGATCGCCCGGCTCCTTGCCGTTCATGCCGACGATCATCTCGCGGCGGGTGCCAGCGACCTCAGCGTAGTCGGGGATCGGGTTTGAGACCAGCTTCATCGAGCGCCCCGTCCAATCGGTTTTGAACAGGCCCGGCTCCACAGCGCAGACATGGATGCCCAGCGCGGCCACCTCCTTGCCCAGCGACTCGCTCAGTGCCTCGACCGCGTATTTGCTACTGCTGTAATAGCCAGTGGTGGGGTTGGCGATCAGCCCGGCCTGTGAGGAGATGTTGATGATGGTGCCCGAGCGCTGCGCGCGCATATGTGGCAGCACGGCCTTGGTCATCGCCAGCAGGCCGAAGAAGTTGGTCTCGAACATGGCCCGCACCTCGGCCTCGTCGCCCTCCTCAATGGCGGCCAGATAGCCGTAGCCAGCATTGTTGACCAGTACATCGAGCTGGCCGAAGTGCCGGATGGCGAGGTCTACGGCCGCGGCGATCTGCGCGGGCTCGGTGACATCCAGCGTTGTGGAGGTGGCCAGTTCGGGGTATTGGGTGACGATGTCCGCCACCGTTTCCTCACGGCGTGCGGTGACGACGACGCGGTGGCCAGCCGCCAATGCGGCCAGCGAGGTCGCGCGACCGAAGCCGGTCGAGCAACCGGTGATGAGCCAAGTTTTGCGGGGGGATTGGTCGGTCATGGTATGGCGGTCTCCGCTGGTGGATGACAATGAGGCAGTGTGGCACCCGTCTCGACGCCACGTGTGGTGCGCCGTAGAGCTTGACCAATTGGGCATAGTCTACATCGTCACCAAAGGCATCCTCCACCGCTTCTAAGCAGGCTCCGTGGCCATCATTTACCCAGCCGTCAACCCCACACTGAGACACCACACTTTGTGGGGTGCTGTGGCGGTCATGGCGGGGCGTTCCTCCAGTCGTGTCGCCAGTGTGCAGCGCGATCCGCTACGGGAGCAGCCGCCAAGCGTATTGGCTGGCGCGCAGCTGCTGTTGGTCAGCGCGTTCTGCAGGCGTGACCATCGGTGTGCCCGGTGGTAGTTGTCCTGCCAAGTTGCTAACAGCGATCAGCTGGCAGCGGGCCGACAGTGCGGGGCTGGGTTGTCCGTCGGCGAATGCTGCCCAGCGCAGCGTCAGGATGCCCTCGTCCATACCGCTGGGGTCGACCCAGTTGTGCTGTCCCGGATCTTCGACCGAGACGACGAAGCTGTAGCTGCCGTCGGCGTTGGGCAGTGACTGCGACTTGTTGAGGCTGCCACAGCGATCAGAGATCTCGTTGGTGGTGCCCAAGCGGTTGGTGATCGGTGCGATGAAATAGTTGGCACCACCCATATTGATATCGATGAGCAGGGCTTGCCCCGCTTCCAGTTGGAAGTGGCCGAGTAGGTAGACTTGGTTGCGCAGTGCGCCGTCGGTGTCGCGGTCGATGGTGAAATCGAAGCTGTTGGCCGCTTTGTTCAGCGCTTGGGCATTCCAGCGGATGGTGTCCTGCATGAAGCTCCACTGATATTCGATGGCTTGGCGGGCATGTTCTGCCAAGCTGCGGGGGGCGGCGTCGCCGCCGCCGAGGCGCTCGACCGACAGCTCGTTGATCATCTCCGTGCCCCAGTTCTGCAACACATCGCGGATGTAGAACTGGTGCGCGGCGGGAGAGGAGCGCACATGATTGCGTCGACCACCGGCCTCATCGGCATCGACGCTGATCTCGAAGGAGCCGTCGGTGGCCACTGCCAAGTCCTTGCCGTCCAGCATAGCCACCGTATCGCGATTGCCGTCCCACAGGGTGAAGTAGTTCTCGCTGAGCCGGTGCCCTACAGCCACCTTGCCGCGGATGCGGTATCGCTGATCGCCGCTGATCGGGATGACGCGGTAGACCGAGTCGGGGTTGTCGATGCCCCAGCGCGAGCCGGGGATCGCCAGCCCGTCCACTCGATGCGCGAGGCGGCTGATCGTACACACTCCCGGATGCATCGGGTCTTGGTTGACAGCCCACACTGTTGCACCAAACATGACTTCCTCGAAGGCTGCATCGAAGCGCCGCTGTAATGCCGGGCCGGGCTTGAGCTCAGCGAGCCAATATTGGCGTGCCTCAGCGCGTTCGGCAGCCACTTCCGGCAGCGCGAAGACCGCCAGCGCGGTGCGCTCGAAGTCGCGTTGCGCGGCGGTGTCGATGGGGTTGTAGTCGAAAGCCATGGTCGCTGAGCTGCTGGCACCGCTCAGGCTGGTAGCGTGCTCTCGTAGCTCTTGCTGGTGGTGACGAAATGCTCTGCGCTGTGTTGTAGCAAGGCAGGGGGCACTGTGATATCGCCCGCTGCGCCCGCCAACCAGATGTAGACGAAGGCATCCCACGGCACCTCGCCACCCGCCAAGACTTCGTCCAAAATCACGCGTGAGGCAGCGTGCTGTGTGGCCAATTCCGCCGCTGCGGCGCTGGTGGTGGCGATGAAATCCTCGGCGTTCACAGAGGGCGAGCGACGCATGGCGATGGCCAGCTTGTCCACCGGCTCGGTGTCGAAGCCGCGCGGCTCGCCGCCGATCAAATGTTCACGGACTTCCGAGGAGACCACTTTGGGGTTGTTCATGAAGCGGTCTTCGTCGTCGTGAATCACCTTGGATTCGGGCGCGGCCAAGAAGACCCCCACGGTCGCCAAGGCGGCCATGTCGGCGTACCAGAACTCGGAGATGACATCGAAGTTGGGCTCGGTGCCGGACAAGGTCGCAAGAAAGTGGTTGCGCACATATTTCTTGAATTGGAAATGCTCGATGTGTTCGATGGCGAGTGGAGCGTGGCTGGTTTCGTAGTGATTCCTGAAGAACTCCCGGCTGCGGTCATCGCGGCGCGGAATCAGGGCGACGAATTTGTGCATGGCATCGGGGGAGAGGCTTGGATGAGAGCAGATGATTGTATATTCAAGCAACGCAAATACTCGCTACAAGCATGCTGCTATTGACGGTCTTGGCCTTATTCCATCCTGTTGATTGATGTCGGGTGGTGGGCACATCGTGCCAACCGGGCTGTCGGGGGTGATTGCTTCCTCGGCGGCAGCTCCTGAGCCGGAATCATACCGTGCCAGCCCGCCTGACTGACTGAGCGGCGATAGAGCCGTGTTTGGCAGCTGGGGTTGACGGGTGCGACAGTCGCGCTAGCGGCCATTGACGCCGAGCCGTTAGTATAATTGTGCTATCAGATCAATTGGCTGGTGCAGGAGTGCATGGCGATGACATATCGAGTGATCCAATGGGCGACTGGCGGTGTCGGTCGGGCGGCGATAGAGGGCGTGGTGGCACACCCCGATTTGGAATTGGCCGGCTGTTGGGTGCACAGCGCCGACAAGGTGGGCAAGGATGCTGGCGAGTTGGCTGGCCTCGCCCCGATCGGCGTGGTTGCCACCGACTCCCAGGAGGAGATCCTCGCCATGGAGGCCGACTGCGTGCTCTATGCGCCAGCTTTTCCCAATGAGGACGAAGTGGTCGCCTTGCTGGAGGCGGGCAAGCATGTGGTGTCACCTCTGGGCTGGTTCTACAAGGGGCGCGTCAAGCGAGCAGAGAAGCTGGAGGCGGCCTGTCTGAAAGGCAGTGCGGTGTTGCACGGAACCGGCATTCACCCCGGCGGCTTTACCGAGCGTCTGCCGTTGCAATTGACAGCGCTACAGGGGGCGACCAGCTATGTGCGCTCCGAGGAGTTTTCCGATATCCGCAGCTACGGCGCTCCCGACATCGTCGGCGAGATGATGCTGTTTGGCAAGACTGAGGCGGAGGCCAAGGCCAGCCCGATGGGGGCCTTCTTGGCCGCGGGTTTCTACCAGTCCATCCAGATGGTTGCCGACGAGTTGCAGCTGCCCTTGGACGGTATGAACACTGTGCACGAGTTGGCGCTCGCCACGGTGCCGATCACCTCGACGCCAATCGGCACCATCGAGCCGGGTCATGTTGCCGCTCAGCGTTTTGTGTGGCAGGGGTTGCGCGGCGGCGAGCCGGTCATCGAGGCCATCGTCAATTGGCTGATGGGCGAGGAGGGCTACGATGCGCCGTGGGGTTTCGGCGAGCGGGGACAACGCTACGAAGTGGAAGTCAGGGGGGATCCCGATTTGGAGGCGGTGTACCACGGCACGCATCCGAGCAGCATCGCGGCTGGCTTGGAGCGCAACAACGGTATCGTCGCCACGGCGATGCACTGTGTCAACAGTATCCCCTATGTCTGCGCGGCCAGCCCTGGCCTTTGCAGCTATTTGGATTTGCCGCTGGTGGCCGGGCGCGCCGCGCCGTCGTTGCGGGGCTGAAGGCCTCGCTCAATGAATTGATGGGTGTGGCCGCAAGGGGCGGCAGCCGGGAATGCTGGCGACTGCCAGTGGTGACGCGATAGCAGGAGTGCAGAGCGATGACGATATTGGATCAGTTCAAACTGACGGACAAAGTGGCCATTGTCACCGGTGCTGGTCAAGGCATCGGTCGTGGCATCGCGTTGGCTTTTGCCGAGGCCGGTGCTGATGTGGTGTGCGCGGCGCGTACGCAGAGCGACATCGATGCCACGGTGGCTGCTGTGTGCGAGCGCGGGCGGCGCGGTTTGGCCGTGGCCTGCGATGTGACGGTGCGCGAGCAGCTGGAGCATTTGGTGGACAGTGCGCTGGCCGAGTTCGGGCGCATCGAGCTGTTGGTTAACAATGCGGGCGGCACCGCCCCCAAAGCGGCGCTGAAGATTTCCGAGGCTGCTTTCGAGGCGGCCTTGCGTTTCAACCTGACCTCGGCTTTTCTGCTGACGAAGCTGGTGGTGCCGAAGATGGTGGAGACGGCCGGTGGCGGCGCGGTGGTGAACATCTCCTCGCGCTGTAGCGATATGGCGATGCCATCCTTTGTCGCTTATGGTGCCGCCAAGGCTGGGTTGAACATGATGACACGCAATATGGCGGTGGAGTTTGCCCCCAAGGTGCGGGTCAATGCCATCTCAGTCGGCGGTATCGCAACCGCCGCGCTGGATATTGTGATGACCGACGAGAAGATTCGCCAGCAGATTATCGACAACACACCGATGCGGCGCGTGGGGCAGGTCGAGGACATCGCCGCCGGGGCGCTCTACCTGAGCTCGCCAGCCGCCTCGTGGGTGACGGGCAAGATTGTTCAGATCGACGGCGGTGTCGAGTCGGCATCGATAACCGTGCCAGTGCCGTCGCTCTGAGAGTGAGCAGTGGGAATCGAGCACATTGAGCATCCTGGAGCGCTTCAAACTCAGCGATAAAGTCGCCATCGTCACCGGTTCAGGCCGGGGCATCGGTCGCGGCATCGCGCTGGCCTTTGCTGAGGCCGGGGCCGATGTAGTGTGTTCCGGCGCGCCAAGGCAGAGCGATCTCGATGCCACAGCGGCGGCTGTGGTCGAGCGTGGCCAGCGCGGCTTGGCCGTGTTCTGCGATGTGACAGAGCACGAGCAGCTGGAACATCTGGTGGATCGAACACTGGCCGAGTTTGGCCGCATCGATTTGCTGGTCAACAATGCCGGCGGCGCTATACCGACCGCGGCTTTGCAGACCACCGAAGAGTATTTTGAGCTTGTGCTGCGATTAAACCTGAGTTCTGCTTTCCTGCTGAGCACATTGCTTGCACCGAAGATGGTGGCGACAGCGGGCGGCGGTGCCATCGTCAACATCTCCTCTCGCGCCAGCCAGGTGGCGATGCAGTCCTTCGTCGCCTACGGTGCAGCCAAGGCCGGGATGAATATGATGACGCGCAATCTGGCTTTGGAATTCGCACCCAAAGTGCGGGTCAATGTGATTTCGGTCGGTGCCATCGGCACCGATGCGCTGTCGGTGGTATTGACCAACGATGCGATCCGCCAGCAGCTGCTTAGTGGCACGCCGATGGGACGCGTGGGGCAGGTCGAGGACATCGCCGCCGGGGCGCTCTATTTATGCTCCCCAGCCGCCTCATGGGTCACTGGCAAGATTCTGCCCATCGACGGCGGCGTCGAGACCACCGCCATCAGCTCGCCGACGGAGCCGCTCTGAGCGAAGCAGCTGTTTGGGCTGCTGTGTGGTCGGGGAAATCGCGATTTCCCTAACAAGCTCGGCACCAGCTCTCGCCAGTGCCAAGCCATTGGGGCGGCTCAGGCGGCTTTTCTCACCGCCTCTATCGCAGCCGCTTGCGGCCCGCCGTTCGCGCCGGGCCAGCGGGAACCGCTGATCACATCGGCGTAGGGCCGGAAAGCTGCCGGATCCAATTTGCCCGCAGTGGTGATGTCGCGATCCATGAAGATCGGTGTCCACAGGTGGGCGGCGGCCGGTGCCTGCATCGGCAGCCGCTCGAGGATGGGGTCCCACGGGCTGTCACCTAGCTTCAGTGTGCCCGCGACGCGCTCGTAACGAGCTGTGCCGTAGACGCTGCGCACCCGCACGACATGCGGCGGGTAGTCGTAGGCTTCGGTCGGCATCATACCGGCGGCCAGCGATACCTTGATCCACCACTCATTCTCTTCGTACTGCGCCGGATTCTCCTCGACGGTGGTCGCCTGGCCGCTGAACTCGACGAAGGTGTAGCCGTGGTGGCAGCACTTGGCCTCGACTTGGTCGCCAAAGCGGTAATAGGTGGTGTCGCACGGGAACTTGGGCTGTCCGTTGCGCTGTTGGCTGGTGAAGATGGCGGCTTCTTGGTCGATGCCGTAGCCCAGCGCATACTGACCCGCCATGCCGTCGTAATCGGCATCGACGGTCGTAACGATGCCGAACTCCGGCTCGTTGTTGACCGGGAAGTTGTAGATGGTCAGGGTCACATTGGGCTCGGTGCCGGGCTCGATGCCGGGGGGCAACAAGGCGGCTAGCTTGGCCGGGTCGGTGGGGTATTTGATCTTCAGCATCGGCCAATTGCTGATCTCTCCGGGGGTGATTTGTGGGTTGTTGGGGTCCGACATGGTGTATTCCTTCCGTGGTGTTTTTGGGGAGGGTTGGGCTTGCGCGATGCGCTGTGGTGGTGGCGGATCAGGCGTAGAACTGTTTGAACCATTTGCGGTACTGGGCAACCGGCCCGTCGCCGTCGCACAATGCCGGTTGGTGCTGGTATTTCTTGTGCTCCCAGATCGGGATGTCTTGGCCGACCTGCTCCACGACATTATTGATGATGCCTTTGGCCAGCACCCGGTGGGCTTCCAACTGGTCTTTGGGTTGGGTGAAGGCGAAGCGTAGGTGGATGTGCTCGTGGTCTATCGGGGTCACAGCGCCGAGCATCACCGTATCACATTGGTAGCCGAACCACTGCATGGTCTGGCCGGGGCCGCAGTTTTTGGTCAGCAGGTGGATGGGCGTGATATTGTCGAAATCGCGTTGGCCCTGCTCGTCGATCGGCGCGTTATTCGAGATGACATCGGTGCAGCGCCGAGGGCCATCCAGCGTGACCGTGCCTCTGGGCATTTTTGCGGACGAGTGCACATAGACAAAGTGCGCGGTGTCGACACCGTTTTCTCCGGCCTCTTGGAGCACCGTGTTGATGCTCCATTCAAAGCGATCGTACTCCGTCCATTTCGGGTCGGTGGTCTCGGTGACTTCTTCGACCTCAAAGCTCGGCTCGGCGCGGTGCGGGTGGTACCAGGCCCAGATCATGCGGTTGCGCTCTACGGTCGGGTAGCTGTAAATGCACTGCCCCTTGGCCACCTTGGTCGGTTTGCGCGAGGCGTAGGGGACCTCGACACACTCGCCGTCGCCGTTGAAGCGCCAGCCGTGGAATGGGCAGGCGATGGATTCGCCATGGACGCTGCCGCCGTAGCCCAAGTGTGCGCCCAAGTGTGGGCAGAAGGCATCCATGACATGCGCCACTCCGGATTCGCTGCGGAACATCACCAAGTCTTCGCCGAAATAGCGTAGCGGCACGACTGCGCCGGGCTTGAGTTCATCGCTGTAGGCGACGCAGAACCAGCCCAGCGGCATCGGCATCTCATAGCGCGGTGCGCGATTGCCGACCGTTGTGGTATCGATCCTCTCGACCGCTGGCCCGATGCCCTGCTCTGGTGCGAACAGCATTTCACCCACCGGGCGGGGCCTCAAGACGTCCTCCGCCCTCGGTGCGATGTTGTGCTCTTTTGATTTTGCCTTTGCTGTTGCCATTGCGGGATCCTTGTGACTCTGTTTGGTTTTTTGGGGGTGAGACACTAGTTGCCCACCATTTCTGGTGTTGGGTTTTGTTTGTGCATGATCATCTGGTAGCGCCGCTCGAGCTTCGCTTCCGACTCCTCTGTCGTCTCCAGCATCCAGAAGTCACCGCGCTCCATACAGCGCAGGACATTGGCGGCCACTTCGTCCGGGTGCGTGCTCTCCAGCTCGATGCCGTGCTCCGCCATCACACGCTTCATATCTGCCAGCGAGCTGATGCCGCTTTCATTTTTGTCGGCGCTACCGGTTTTGGCAAACTCCGTCGGGCGCACCCGGCTCGAGTTGAACAGGCCGGTATCGACCACATGCGGCCCCGGAAACAGCGCGTGCACTTGCACTTTGGTGTCCATGCACTGATAGTGCAAGCCCTCGGTGAGGGCGTGTATAGCGGCCTTGCTAATGGTGTAGATCGGCGCGTCTGGCAAGACGAGGAATGCGCCGTTGCCCGAGCCGGTGATGGAGAAGTGGGCCGGACGATCCTGGGCGATCAGGATGGGCATGAAGGCGTTGATGCAGTGGATCGGCCCCCACATATTGACATTCAGGCACCAATTCCAATCGTGCATTGAATATTCCCACATCTTGCCGGTCTCGCCAGCGGAGATGCCGGCGTTGGCGAAGACGATATCAATGCCGCTGTCATGCGTGGCGAGGGTGGCCTCGGCCATCGCTTTGAGGCTGTCGGGGGAAGTGACATCGCAGCGTTGCGCCAATACGGGGATCCCCTCAGCGCGCAGTGCCGCTTCGGTTTCGGCCAGCGCCGAGTCATCGACATCACCGATCGCCACCGCCGCGCCGCGCCGACCCAGCGCAAAGGCCAGCGAGCGACCGACGCCGCTGGCACCACCAGTGATCACAGCGACCTTGCCGCTGAAATAGTCTTCGCTCATCGCCGCGCTATGCTCAAGTGGTGGGGGTGTTTAGTGCCCAGCGTTTGGAGCTGGCGAGAAGTCTGCCTTGTCGGGGCCGATGCGATCGACCACCGGTTGCAGGGCCGCCCTGTCCAAGCCGTAGAAGCGCACGGCGTTCTCGCCCAGCATCAGCGCGATCTCGTTGTCCGGCAGGCCGTTGAAAGCACTGATCATCTGGTCGTGGGTGTGCGGCCAACTCCCCTCTGGATGCGGGTAATCGCTGCCCCACATCATCTGCTCCAAGCCAATCTCGTGGCGTATCTCGGCATCGGCGCGGGAGGTGCAGCTGGCACCGATGGCGACATTGCGACGGAAGTATTCGGAGGGGGAGAGCGACAGATGGGAGGTGAAATCGCCCATTTTTTTCGAGAACTTAGTGTCGTGGTAATGGTGATCCATCAGCCGCAGCCACGGTGGCACCATCCAGCCAGTGCCGGTTTCGGTGATGGCGACCTTCAGTTTGGGGAAAGTCTCGAAGACTCCGCCCCAGATCAAGAAATGCAATGGGCGGTAGGTCCACCACAGCACTTCGGTGACATAGGTGCCGATGGCACCAACGCAGTCCGGGTCGGCGACTTCTGGCCACTGTGGCCCGAAGTACTGCTCGCGGGGGGCGGCACCGGAATGGAAGTGCACGACCAAGCCGAGATCTTCGCAGACCTGCCAGAAGGGGTGATAGCTGCGGTGGTTGTAGCCGTGGTGATGGCGCGTCATCAGCGGTAGCAGCACACCCTTGAGGCCGTTCTCATGGGCCCAGCGTGCCTCGGCGATTGCGTCGTCGATGTCCCAGCACACCGGCACGATGGCGAGGCCGATGTGGCGTTCTGGCGATTGTGAGCACAGCTCTGCCAGCCAGCGGTTGTGCGCTCGCGCACCGGCCCACTGCAGTTCTGGCACGATGTCCTCGTTTGTGTCCAAGCCAATGCCAGCACCGAAAGGAGGCATGTTGATCTCGGTGATGCCGTCCGGGAATACCACTTCGACGGCGATACCGTCGCGATCGAGCACCTTGATGCGCTCATTGTGATCCCAAGCGCCAGTGAGCGCGGTCTCGATGCCCTTGCGCCATTGCTCGTTGATGTCTTTGATCAGGAAGCTCTCAGAGGCGCGCTCGGAGAGAGCTATCTCAATCGGGGCGGACTCGTCCAGCGTCTTCCGGTATTTGGGGTCGATATAGTCGCGGTACTGTTGTATCGGCAGGCCAGCGTGGCAGTCCGATGAGACGACGATGTATTTTTCCATGGGTGTTGCTACAGCCAATGACGGCACTGTTGGCAATTAAGGTAAAAATCGCTCATGGTGTGCTCCCGATGTGGCGGTTTTGTCAACCGAGACGGATGAAAATGGCTACCAATAGGCAGAGGTGTAGGATGCGGTAAAGGATGGTCATGGCTGTCTAAGGCGACCGGGATCGGTATCAGTTTTCGTCGCTTGGAACCAAGGTAATCTCACACTATAGCGGGGTGATTGGGGGGTGTCAATTGCCGCAGCTGCCGCCCGTGGGGGCAGGGGCAAAGGTGGGTATGGTGGTGCGCTTGCCATTGATCCGCTTCATCAATCAACCCCGCCCGGGTGCCAGCAGCGCCAGCAGCTCGGTATCCACACCCGTTTTGCCGTCCTTGCGCAGCGCCTGTACGCAGACATGGTCGGCACCAGCATCCCAGTGTGCTTGCAGACGCTCGCGGATGGCGCGCTCGTCGCCCCAGACGACGATGGCATCTACCAGCTTGTCGCTGCCGCCGTCTTCGAAGTCCTCGCTGGCGAAGCCCAGCTCCAGCAGGTTGTTGCGGTAGTTGGGCAGCTGCACATAGACGCTGATCTGCTTGCGCGCCGCCGCCCGCGCCGTCGCCGGGTCGCTCTCCAGCATGGCCATCTGCTCCGGGCACAGCCATGCATCCGGGCCGAGGGTCTGGCGGGCGCGTGCGGTGTGTTCTGGCGGCACGAAATAGGGGTGGCAGCCAGCGGTTTTCTCGGCCGCCAGCTTGAGCATATTGGTGCGCAGCGCAGCCAACACGATGGGCGCGGGCTGCTCGGGCTGCGGGGCGAAGTACATGGCTTGCTCCATCTGCTCCAGATAGCGGCGCATCGTCGAGACCGGTTTGCCGTATTCATGCCCGCGCAGATCCGTGACCATCGGCGCGTGCGAGACGCCGAGGCCGAGCACGAAGCGCCCGGGGGCCAGCTCGCTGACACTTTTGTGGATGGCGTTCATGGTCATGGCATCGCGGGCGTAGATGTTGGCGATACCGGTGGCAAAGACCAGCTGCTCGGTATGTGCGGCGAGGTGGACGATGATCGCGAAGGGGTCTCGTCCCACCGCTTCCGGCAGCCACAGCGTGGGGTAGCCCCAATCCTCGACTTGGCGGGCGAAGGCCACCGCGTCGGGCGCTGTCAGGTGGTCGATAAAAGACCAGACACCGAGTTTGCCGAGGGGGTTATCCATGGCTGGTGACGCTCCTTGTGGCCGAGTTGGTGGCGGGGAGATCGATTCTGCATTATAGCTGGTGTGTCAGTTGTGTCCGGTATGCTTGCATCCTGCAACATACCCCACCTTGCGGTGATATTGTCGGGCGTAGATCCGTGCTTAGATGACCTGCGACCCTGAAAGGATCGGTCCCTCTGCCAGATCAATTATCGGCCTTATTAGCAGGTTTGAAACGTTCGTCACGCGATTCGATAAGGATGGGAGTTTTCCCGAACGGTTGTCTTTTCCCTAGATCAATTGGTTTGGCGGGTTCAACGATTTCTGGCAAGAGTTCTGTTGCAAAAGTTTCTGGACATTCCATGCATGCGGTTAGTTGATACTTGTCCCCTAGCCTTTGTGCGATATCATTCAGAAAATAATTGGCATTTCCTTTTTCAACAAAGGGTTTTCTGTAGAGGCTGTAAGCGGTGATCGCAATGAGGGGTGCTGATAGAATGATAGCTTTATATATATTAATTTCAAACCATGCTAGAGAGAAATATAATATCGCTGATATTAGCCCAGTTAATAAACCAATATATGCCCCTAACATTTCGAATGCCGCCATCCAAACTATCATAGTGCCGGTCAAAGAAACTGGATTTTTGGTGCGGTATAAAACGAAGTTGGCCCAAATAGTGCTTGCGAGTAGGCCGATCATCTTGAATACAAAACCACCCACAATAAGCCCAAGGAAAGCCCCCCCCATTCCCAATAATTGCACTTGTTCTATTTGGCCGACATCGCCTTCTACAATATACTCTAGAGCAGAGAATAGCAGCACAATTCCTGCATATGACCCTATATAGGTGAAGAGATCATCATCCATGCTCAGGTCGCATTTTTTATACGCTGCTCCACGGTACCAGACATAGGGTGGGAAATTTGTTTTATATTTAAATTCTTTTGCTATTGACCGCATGCGGATTGTCAGCGTTAAGCAGACGGAAACAAAGCTGATGATGGCGGCGGTTAACAGGATATTGTTCATAGATCTTTTCCGGGGATTCGAACAACTCGTCCAAACAAGCTGCCAGCGAATGCTACGAGTGCTATTGGGCGGTGGTGAAGTAAGTGAGGGGCTGAGCGTATCGCGGCTCCCCGCTCAGCGCTTGTACGTTTGGGAAGTCTGGGATGTGACTCACAGTGAAGTGAGCTGCCGCCTTTAAAAAAGACTGACCTGCTGGGATTTCAGTTGAAAAGAGGAGGATGGCAGCAGATCGGCCAGAAATGTCGCAGGGATATGCCCCAGCTCCCGTGGTTCTAATTTGTGTAATCCGCCACCGTAAACTCGTCCTTCGCCCAGGAGTTCCGCAACCTCAATCTGGTTGAGCTTGGTCCAGATATGACGCATCAAAGTTACATCTTTCTCCAATATCCGGCTCAGCGCCAGTTTGGGGTACATGGCGAGATAAACATTTGCCACGGTCGCGCGAGACTCATTCAGTATAAATCTGAAAGGACGGCCAGCCTTGGTTCCGCAACGCCCAAAGTAGGTGCACACAATAGGAGCTGCTGGCCGGTGCTCTTGGCTATACCACGGCGAACGGCGGCTACATAGATAGCGTTTGCAGATGCCTTTTTCCCGACCCTCTGCGAGGTAGGTGGAGAGAGTGGGATAATGAGCACAGATTTCCTCATGCGTTTTCTTGGTGTCGAGGAGAAACAAACGTGGCGCAATATCAGGTGATCCGTCTTGGCGGGATCGGACTTCGTTTTGCTGGAGGTGACGCGGACTTGGCAGGATGGGAGTAAAAACCTCCAGCGGCAGGTTCCGAGCCAAGATTGTTTCCTCTGGCAAGATAAAGAACTTGTTGTTACCCGTCACAAGCCCACGCTTGATCTGGAAGAAGTCGCTAAGTGTCAGAGTGTGGGGGCGCTTGCGCACCGCGCTGGCCGGGAAGTGTGTCCACTTAGACGCATACGCTAGGGTGTGCGCTGGGATATGGCGTGCGACTTTCGGTTTAAGCAGCGTACCGCCAAAAGAAAAGAGGACCTTGTGTTTGGTGGGTGGTGGGGTGTTGCGGAATAACACGATAGCGGAAGAAACAATGGCATCGGTGAACTGGGCATCTTGTGGGTCGAAGCGGTGAATATGCAGGAGTGTGACGCGGTCCAGAAGATATTGTTTTACGGCTTGGCCGTAGTTCACATCCATGAACTCACTCGGGAGCAGCCATGCTGCTATGCCGTCAGTAGCCATCCAGGAATGAGCAATCCCTAGGAAGTGGCAATAGAGACCAGCCAAGCCACTCAGTTGCATTCCGCTCGTCTGCTGTGTGCGAAGTCGCATACGACACTTGTCGTCGTTCCGCAAGTGGTGATGGCGCACGTACGGTGGGTTGCAGATGACAAGATTGAAACGCCGATCTGGTTCAGCTTGCGTGAAGTCCGACAGCCGCAACACCAGGCCGTGTTGCTGCCAGAGTTTGGTGCTGGGCTCACTATAGTGCGGGTCAATCTCGAAGCCGAGTGCCTCGCTGATGCGTGGTTTGGGAGATACTTTGAGGAGCGCTGAGTAAAACGACCCTGTGCCGATGGCAGGGTCGAGGAAGTGGATTTTGGTATCGGCGGGGAGCAGCGATGCAGCACTGCGGAGAATATCCTCTGCCAGTGTTGGTGGTGTGGAAAACTGTCCCAGCCTATTGCGCTCAGATGGAGTTTTTTGGTTGTCGAGCACCAGCTGTAGCGCGAGGCGCTTCTGTTCAACTGCGTCAATAGAGCCATTCATATTTCAGAGACCACACTTGGCCAAGTCATCGACACGATGTTCCCAAACCCAGTCAATTCCCTCGGCTGCTTCATAGCCGAGATAGCCACTGTTGAAGTAGCCGCATAAGAACAGGAAAAATTTCACTTTCTTTCCATAGGCGTTGCGAAGTTGTGTCATTTTGACCGCCTCTTCCTTGCGACGCTTATTTGTATTGGTGAAATCACCAGCCGACTTTGCTTCAAAGAAAATTGGGAATTTTCCTTTCCGAACAGTTTTCGGTTGGACGACGCAATCGATGGAAATCTTCACACTTCCCACACCATCCTCCAGCTGCCCGGGGACATTCATGTGAAAGCCAAAGCTTCCCTTGGGCATGGAATCAAATCCCACACCATCGCCCCTAACAAGTTTCTTATAACTGTGGGTTTCAAGCCATTTCTGGATGACGATGAGTTGCCGTTCCTCTTGGGCGTTGCGGATGATAGGGTTTGCGACAGCACCACAGAGACGATCCGCGATGATGGTTGCGGCTCGGCGTACGGCAGTTTTGGATGGCGCAAGCTTTTTATTATCGAGCCATGTGAAAATATCTGGATCTGCCATCTTTGTGAGAATGGTCGCTATTTTGGTGAGCTCGACATCGACAGCAGACGGTGCCATGCGCATTGGCAGACGCTTCTTTTTCTCAATGCAACGCACGAGATTTGGGGAGACCCCGGCGAGGCCGATGAGGCGGTCGACCGCGAGTGGTGGGCAAGCCGACATGCGTAATGTGGGTAAGATTTCCGGGTGTTCACGGATCAAGCTGGGCTGTAGCCCTCTGAGGTTGCCAGTCGCATGAAGTGCTGCCTCAACGTCCCTGGTTGCCTGCGTTCTCGTCTTGCGGAATGCTTTCGGCGCGGATCGCATGAACCAAGCGTTGTACATATCGACTGATCGTAAGATATCAGCCTTCCATCGAGCAGGTTTGTCGAGATTAACAGCCATGGAGGCATTATAGTGGACGACTTTGCACACTCCACAAGTGGCCTGTGCCGTGGCGATATCCTCTTGCTGTGTGGCAGTATGGCGGGCACAGAGTTGCGCTGCGATCCGCCCCTGCGCTAGTCTTGGCTGGGTGCCAGCAGAGCTAGCAACGCCATGCCCGCGCCCGCTTTGCCGTCGCTGCGCAAGGCTTGCACGCCGACATGGTCGGCACCGGTATCCTTGGTGATGCAGCCGCCAGGGTGGCTGCCGCCAGCTCTCCTAGACCTCGAACAATTCGTCCAAAAAAGCTTCCAGTGAATGCCACGAGCGGCGTCGGGAGGCGGGGCTGTAGGCGGCGAAATCCGGTGCCCCCATATCGCCAGCCTTGGGGTTGGTAAATGAATGCTTGGTGTGGCCGTAGGAGATCAATTGCCAGTCGGCCTCGGCGGCCGTCATCTCGGCGCAGAAGTCCACCACCTGCTCTGGCGGCACCAGCGGATCATCCCAGCCGTGCATCACCAGCACTTTGGGCGCGATGCTCTCGGTCGCCGCAGCGTCCGTCTGCGTTGCGCTCAGCAGACCGTGGAAGCTGGCGACGCCGCGCAACGGTGCGTTGATGCGAGCCAGCTCCAGGACACACAGGCCGCCGAAGCAGTAACCGATGGCGGCCACCTCTGCAACGGACACTTCGGCCTGCTCTCCCGCTGCGGCGACATTGGCCAGCAGCCGGTCATGCAGCAGGGGGCGATCCTCTGTCAGGCGGTTCATCAGCGCCATCGCCTCCTCGGTGGTGCCGCTGCGCTCTGCGGTGCCGTAGACATCCATGGCGAAGCCGACATAGCCCATCTCGGCCAGCGCGTGTGCCCGCTCTCGGTACAGCGGTCCGGGGTGTAGCCCCCAGACATCGTGCGCGACCAACACGCAGGGTCGCCGCCCATCAATGTCGTCATCCCAAGCCATCTGAGCTTGTAGCTCGGTGCCGTCTCCGGCTTGCAGCGCGACTTCTCGTGTCTGAATTGCCATCTGGCTGCTCCTTAAATAATGGAATTATATCGTTAAGTTGCCGTTTTCATGGGTGTGTTTTTGCGGCAAATCAAGTCTCTAAGTCCATTCAATAACTGGTGCTGCACTCAGCGCTGCACCCGGTAGTCCGATTGCTTCAGATCCCATGTTTGTGGGGTGAGGCCGACTTGGCGCAGCTTGTACTTTTGCACTTTGTTGGTCGGCGTGTAGGGCAGGCTATCGACCAGCTCGATGTAGCGCGGCACGAAGAAATGCGGTGCCTTGTCGTTGATGAATGCGGCCAGCTCCTCCGGCGTCGCCGAGGCACCCTCCTTGAACACCACATTCAACTTCAGCTCGTCTTCGCTCGCCAGTTCGGCCGAGGGGATGCCGAAGGCCGCGCAGTCGGCAATGGACGGATGTGTGCGCGCCACCGCCTCCACTTCGTAGGTGGAGATGTTGCGGCCCTTGTAGCGCACGGCATCTTTTTTGCGGTCGACGAAGAAGTAGTTGTCGTTCTCATCGCGCCGCAACATATCGCCAGTCTTCAGCCACTCGCCGTCAAAGGCCGCCGCCGTGGCTGCGGGGTCATCCAAGTAGCCATTGAAGATGATGTGCTCTCGGCGCGGGCGCGCCAGCAATTCGCCCGACTCGCCGGGCGGCACTTCGGCACCGTTCTCGTCCACCAACTTCAGCTCGATGTCTGGTATCGGGCTGCCGCAACAGTTGGGCGGCCAGCCGCCGGGCTTGTCGTGGCTCTGCGAGAGCAGCATCATCGCCTCGCTCTGCCCCATCCCCGGGCCGATGGTGCGCACCCCGAAGCGCTCGGCAAAGCCCGCGCGCACATCATCGGGGATCGGCACCATCTGCATCACCTGCATCGGGTTGTCGGCATCGTCGGGCTGCGGCGGGACATTCCACAGGAACATGTGCATCGCCCCCAGCGTGAAGGCCTGCGTGGCACCGTAGTGGTGCACGCGCTGCCAGTAGCTGGCCACTGAGAAGTGCGGGTCGATGGCGCAGCTGATGCCGGCCACCAAGGCGCGAAAGACCGCCGTCACCCACGCCGCCGAGTTGTACAGCGGCATGACATTGAGAATGATGTCATCCGCCTGCGGGGCGTAGGACATATTGGCCATCGAGGCGGCCTGCACCCAGACATTGTGGCTCTGCATCACGCCCTTGGAGCGGCCTGTGGTGCCTGAGGTCCACAGCACGGCACAGCTGTCGCTGTGGGCGAAAGCCGACTGGTCGGGATCGCTGTCGTCGTCGGCCAGCAGTTCGAAGAATAGCCGCGCTGGCGCGGGCAGTTGCAGGCCGTTGCCCGCGCAGGCCCGCACTTCCTCTTCGTCTACCGAGCCCAGCGCCACATAGATCTGCTGCAAGCCCAGAGCGGGGGCGATCTCCATCAGGCGGGGCAGTAGCTGGCGGTCGCTGACGACCAGCTGCGGGCGGCTGCGCTCGATGGTGTCGCGCAGCCACTCGCCCTTGTAGTCGGTGTTGACCGGGATCCAGATGGCACCGATTTTGTTGGTGGCCAGCGCCAGCAGCACATATTCTAGGCAGCTGTCCAAGTAGCAGCTGATGCGGTCGCCGGGGGCGATGCCGATGTGCTGCAGACCGTGTGCAACGCGATTGACCAGCGTGTTGACACGGGCGTAACTGTAGTGCTCGCGGTCGAAGATCAGGAAGTCGTGGTCGCCGTTCTCGGCTGCCTGATAGGCCAAGATGCGCCCTAGATGACACTGGCGCGGGTCTTGGGGGTCGATCATTGGCATGGCTTGCTCGGCCGTCCGTTGGCGGCGCGCTGCTCAGTCGAGGATTGAGGGGTCAGCCCGCAGTTCGCGTCGTGCCATGGCCTCGAATAGGAAGGGCATACCGTTGTCGTCGGCGATGCCGACATTGGCCACTTCGTCTTCGCTTAGCTGGGTACCGCCACCGGCGGATTCGACCTGCCATGCCCTCATGCAGCGCCACTCCAGCGTGGCGGCGCGCAGATGCGCTTGGCGCAGGTCGCGGGCGACGATCAGGGTGCCGTGGTTGGCGAGCAGCGCCCACTTGGCCTCGCCCAGCGCTTCGATAGCGGCCAGTGAGGTGTCGGCTTCGCGGAAGGTGTCGCCGTACTCGTCGTGCACCGGTAGGCTGCCGGCAACATAGGCCGAACTCTGATCATAGATCGGTGGCACCCGCCCCATGCTGGCCCACAATCCGCTCCAGTGGGGGTGGTGGTGCAGCGCCACATGCACATCCGCTCGCCGGGCGTGCAGCTGAATGTGCAGGTGGATGGCCGGAGTGATGTTCCAGTCGCCTTCGACTACCTGCCCCTCCTCGTCCAGCGTCAGGATGTCGCTGGCTTGCACCTCGTCCCACGCCAGCTCCCAAGGGTTGGCCAAGATTCTGCCGTCGGGCAAGCGGTGGGTGATGTGGCCAGCGATGTGCTCGCTCCAGCCCTCCCTGAACAGCACACGACACATCAGCGCCACCTTGGCCTGCTCGCTCATCTCCGGCAACAGTTCGCGCCGCCCCGGGCGCGGCGCGAACTGTCGCACCATCGTTTCGTTGAGTCCCTCAAATCTTTGCATCGTCACGCACCGTCCGAGTGGCCTAGGCGGCTCGCTTGATTTGTCGCCCTATGGCGACATCGCCAGCGATGGTAGTGCGGTTGATCAGCCGGTGGACGCCGGGCTTGGTGCCGGTGGTGCAGTGCATGGCTCGCCAGTTGTCCCACAGCACCATGTCGCCGGGCTGCCATGTGTGGAAGTAGTGGAATTCGCTCTTGCAGATATGTGCCACCAGTCGCCGCAACAGCTCATCCGCTTCGTTGTCGTCCAGCCCCGCACGGCTTGGATCGACGATCCGATCCAAGAACTGCTCGACGATTTCCAAGACCTTGTGGCCGGTCACCGGGTGTTCGACGACAGCGGGGTAGATGGAATCGTCAAAATCCGGGAAGCCCAAGTCGGAGGGCTGCTTCGGGCTCTGTGGCCCGGGCTGGTAGCCCTCGTGGTCGACGAAGCGCATCTGCAGGCGTTGCACATTGAAGCGGTAGGCCACCTCCACTTTTTTGAGCAGTTCCTTGGTGTCGCGGTCGAGGGCGTCGTAGGCCTTGGCCAAGTCGCCGAAGCCGGTCTGCCCGCCCTCGTCAGCCACGACTACTGCACGCAGTAGCGCGCCACGATTCGGTCGACCGGTATAGTGCAGATCCATGTGCCAATCGAGGCGACCGACGATGGGCTCGCCGCGGTAGATGGCGGTCTGGTAGCCGTCCCGCTCGCCACCGTTCTCGAGCACGAAGAGCTCCGGGTGCGCAACGGAGTTGTGCACCGCCAGCGGGTGCTGCACCAGTGGTCCGAACATGCGACTGAACTCGATCTGCCGCTCTGGGGTGATGTCTTGGTCGCGGAACAGCAGGATGGCGTGTTCTTGCCACATCTCCCCCAAGGTGGCCGATGTGTCGGCATCCAGTGCTTGATCGATATTGAAGCCGAGCACCTCGGCACCGACATTTTCTAGGGGTTCGGCTCGTAGTTCCATGATGGATGACTCCGCTTGCAGCAACTGCCACCGCTTGATGCGTGGTGCACACGATAATGGCATTGTGCCGCAATTCAGCTGGTGGCGGGCGGGCGACGGCTATCGATTCGCTTGCCGTTCGATCGCCCGAGGTCATATCATGGACACCATGAGCCATTCCAACTTCGACTTCGAGCGGCTACTCGGCGAGGACTGCGGTCCCTTCCTCGGTTGGGACAAAGTCAATGCGCCGATGATTCGTCACTGGTGCGAGGCGATGGGGGACAAAAACCCCATCTACACCGATCCCGAGGCAGCGCGGGCGGCGGGGCACACCGAAAAGGATGGCGTGGTCGCGCCGCCGACGATGATGCAGGCTTGGAATATGGGAGCTGTTGGGGCTGTTGCCCCGCCCGGCACCGATACCCGCAACCCATTTGAAGTCATCGTCATGTTGCGCGATGCCGGTTACCCCAGCACCGTGGCCGTGAATTCCGAGCAGGATTATGTGCGCGCGGTGGAGGAGGGCGACTGCATCTACCACCGTGCCCGCCTCGAGAGTATCTCCGAGGAGAAGACCACCGCGCTTGGTACGGGTTTCTTCATCACCCAGCTGTGCAGCTACTACAACCAGCGCGACGAGCTGGTCGGGCATATGCGCTGGCGCGTGTTGCAGTACCGGGCACCCGGCGCGGGCGCAAGCTCCGCCGACAGTGGTGGGGAGACGGCTGCTCTGCCCAAGGCGCGGCGTATGCGTCCGGTGCGCAACCGGGACAACGCCTATTTCTGGGAGGGCGTGGATGCGGGCGAGCTACGCCTGCAATGCTGTGGCGGTTGCGGGCAGCTGCGCCACCCTGCCGCCCCGATGTGTCCGGCCTGTCAGTCGCTGGACTGGGAGGTGGCGGTGGCCTCGGGTCGCGGCGAGCTGTACAGCTATGTGGTGATGCACTACCCACAGATCCCCCCCTTTGACTACCCGCATATCATCGCCTTGACCAGCTTGGAGGAGGGGCCTCGTTTGGTCGCCAATCTGCTTGGTGTCAAGCCCGGCGATGTGCGCATCGGCATGCAGCTGAAGACGGTGTTCGAGGAGGTGGAGGAGGGGTTGAAGCTGCCCCAGTTCCGCCCGGTGGAGGCATCGTGAGCGTCGCGTTGATGCCCGGACCGCAGTTCGCCGAACTGTCGGTGGGTGACGAGCTGCCAGAGCTGGTGATCGACATCAGCGCCACACAAATCGTCAGCGGAGCCATCGCCTCGCGAGATTTTCACCCAGTGCACCACGACAAGGCCGCTTCGCAGGAGCTGGGCTCACCGGATATCTTCATGAATATCCTCACCACCAACGGCTTGGTCGGTCGTTATGTGACTGATTGGGCCGGTTCCGCCGCACGGCTGAAGCGGGTGGCGATACGGCTGGGGGTGCCGAATTTCCCGGGCGATAAGATGACGATGCGCGGCTCGGTGACAGAGCTGGATGCCGCTGCACACACGGCGACCTTAGCTGTCAAGGGCAAGAACAGCATGGGCTATCACATCACCGGCACGGTGGTGGTCGAGCTGCCGGAGGGCTAGGGCGGTGGCGGCACATTTTCTGCGAGACAAGGTGGCCATCGTCGGCATCGGAGCCACTGAGTTCTCCAAAGAATCTGGCCGCACCGAGATCCAGCTCGGTGTCGAGGCCATCGAGGCGGCGCTGGCAGAGGCGGGCATCGATTCGTCCGAGGTGGATGGCATGGCCACCTACACGATGGACAACAATCCAGAGATCGAGCTGCACCGGCTGATCGGTGGGCACGAGCTGAAGTTCTTCGCGCGCACACATTACGGTGGCGGTGCTACTTGCGCACCGGTGTTGCACGGGACGATGGCCATCGCCAGCGGTGTCGCCGAGGTGGTCGTGGTTTACCGAGCCATGAACGAGCGCTCTGGCTTCCGTTTCGGGCAGGGTGCACTGATGGCGGAGAACCCCAACAGCTTCGAGACGGTGGACTTTGGCTGGACCATGCCCTTCGGGCTGATGACCCCGGCCTCGTGGTTGGCCATGCCGGCGCGGCGCTACCTGCACGAGACCGGTGCCAGCGACACTGACTTCGGCCATGTGGCGGTGGCGGCGCGGGACTTCGCCGCCACCAATCCCAAAGCCTGGTTCCACGGCCAGCCATTGACTCTGGCAGAGCACCAAGCCTCGCGTTGGATCGCCGAGCCCTTGCGGCTTTTTGATTGTTGTCAAGAGAGCGATGGCGCGGTGGCCTTGGTGATGGTGTCGGCCGTGCGGGCGCGGGAGTTGAAGACGACGCCGGTACTGGTGCGCGGTGCGGCGCAGGGCTCGGCTGAGGATCAGCGCATGATGACTTCTTTCTACCGGGACAGCATCATCGGTTTGCCGGAGATGCGACTGGTGGCCGACAGCTGCTACCAGATGGCCGGGTTGGGGCCGGACGACATCCAGAGCGCCGTGATCTACGACCACTTCACGCCAGCGGTATTGCCGCAGTTGGAGGCCTTCGGCTTCTGCGAGCCGGGTCGGGGTTGGGCCTTCGTGCGCGAAGGGCACCATCGACGCGGTGGCAAACTGCCGGTGAATCCCCACGGCGGGCAGATCGGCGAGGCCTACATCCACGGCCTCAATGGCGTGGCGGAGGCGGTGCGCCAAGTGCGCGGCGACGCGGTGAATCAGGTCGCCGGTGTCGAGCATGTGGTGGTGACGGGGGGCACCAGTGTGCCGACCAGCGGGTTGATTCTGGGGGCGACTGGCTAAGCGAAGGGGGTGCTAGATGACCGCGGCGACGCGGCTGTCTAGGGGCTTGCATGCACGGTGTAGCTGTTGTACTATGAGAGCCTATTGATAGAGTTCTAGGGGCTTGCGGTCATGACTAAGTTTCATCCATTCTGCTATGTTGCCGTACTTGCGATCGGCTGGAGCATGGCGTTTGCCGCTCCGGTCGCGAGCAGTAAAGAAGTCATCGAGATCGATAAAGCGCTTCGAGATGTCCTCGAAAGGAATCTGTCGATCCGTGGGCGTCTTATGTATAAGATCGGTCTATCCGCATATGATCCGAAGGGTCTTAGACTAAATAAGCTCGCACTCGGGCAAGACTCTAAACTGGATGTCACTAAGGCGCATATGGATGTCCCGTCGAGCTCATATAAGTACATCACTTCTACCACCTATGACAACTGTGGTGGCATTGCTGCGAGCCGCAACATCGCGATCACACACGCTGTGGAAAATAGTGTGGAATGGTCCGTTGAGAATAGCTTTGGTGTCGGTGTTTCGGCCTCTGCTGATGTCGACACACCCTTCGGCGGTGCTTCGTTCGGCATAGAAGCCAGCTATGATTTCACCTCCGGCCAAGGGGGCTCCCAGACCACGTCCAAAGAGGTTAGCGACGAGCAGCAAGTAGAGTTCCCGGATGAAAAAGGTGTCTTTCTATTTGCGCTGTATGCACGCAGCCTCGACAGCAGCAACGCTTGGGTGCCGTTTTGGATGGATTTCAAGCCACGGGACGATACGACGATAGAGGTTCACTTCATCAACACCAAGACTAACTATGCCGATGAAGTCAAATGGGGGACAAAAACAGGGGTAACCGTATATACAGATGGCAACTATAAGGGTCTCGCGATTCATTACATCCTAGGTTGGGAAGGACGGTGGGAAGGTACTCGTCTGGACAGAACGGTAAGCAGCATGAAAGTTGATGAGGGGGCGGGTGCCTACCTCTATATGGACGGCACAGGGAAACCTTTTTTTGGGGGGCCCCACAATGCGAAATTTCTTGGACCATTGAACGACAAAGCAATAGGTCTACGTGTCATCCGTTTTCAGGATCTGGGAACAAAGACGATTCGTTGGGATGAACTCACGGAGCTTCTGCCTGCCAATCTGCAATCATTCAGGATTCACGGACGCATGAAATTCAAGCAAGTAGATGTTAACGATGTCAAAATGGTCTCCTATAGATTGGGAGCAGCTGCGGTCAAGGAAGAATGCGGGGAATTTGAATTGCCTCCCGGTGTTGCCGGAGGTCGGCGTTTCGGCAAGTCTGGTGGTAGGAGTGCTCCCGGCATTCACCGCCCGAGCGGTGCCGCACCCCGCCATACCGGCGACGGTCAAAAAGTTTCTGCGGCGCACTTCCACAAAATGGCCGCCGCGGGTGATTTGCGTAGAGTCGATCTCTGATGGAGCTGCCCACCTCGGGCTGAGATTGCTTGGTGGCGTGTGGCTGTCGTACAGCGCATCGGCAGTGGTGGGCGGCGGTGCTGGTGTCGGCATCGTCGCTCCTCCACGGCGGCTGCTCCCCTCTGCTGACCCCAGCTCCAGAGACCAGCCTGATTGAGCGCGATGGCGTGAGCGTCATCGTCGAGGTGCCGTCGGACAAGACGGCCATGATCAAGACCCACGGCCACATGGATCGTTTTTGCGCATCCCGTTCCACGGATTTTGCCGAGGGGGGGTCTGTCGGTGTGGGTCTTGGCTTGGGTTACGGTGGTGCCAAGGAGGAGACCTCCGTGTCGAGTTCGGTCAACGAATTGGCCTTAGGCGGGCGCAATCCCGCTGTGTTGATCGTGCGTGAGCTGATGTACCGTGCGTGCGAGATGACTACCAACATCAATGCTACGGCAGAGCAAACCATAGCGGTGTACCGTAATTTCTTGGAACACGCCGACACGATTGCAGCCACCCAAGTCGGTCTGGGCAGCTCGGTCGGCAGCGGCTCTTCCTCCTCCTCTGCTTCCTCTGGAGAGGGAGAGATGGCCGAGGATGATAGCGAGAATGATGACAACGACGATGCTGGCTATTGAGCCACAGCGGTTTGGTCGAGCCCCAAGATCGCGGGCGCAGTCCCCGTCTTAAAACGCCAGTTCCCACATTTTAAATCCCCCCGGTTTTGGGGCTGTGGGTTGACCAGTTCAGTTGGGGTGGCTGATCCCTCTAGGGCGGCCATCGTCGGCTTCGTCACTAGGATTTGACTAGAGCCCGAGTCCGCTTATGGCGATTCGATACGGTGTTCCGACCGCCTTCTCAAAACACCAACTCGTGCGGCTCAAAACCATCCAGCGTTGGTGTCCCCGCCGGGGTGATCACTGCTGTGCTGGCCAACTCCGGGCGCAGGTAGCGTTCGGCCACTCGCCGCAAATCATCCAATCCGGTGTCCAGCACCCGCTGGCGATGGCGGTTCCAGCGCTCGTCGTCAATGCCGTGTAGGGTGCGCTGGTGGTGTCCCATGGCTTCGCCAGCTGGCGAGCCGGGTTTGTCCAGCGTCGATACCACGCAGAGGATGGCCTCTTCCAGCAGATACGGCTCGTGCGCTTCGCTGACCAACCAAGCCACGGCGGCATCGAAGTCGTCCAAGCTTTGCTGTAGCCGTGGGTCGCGGTAAGTGAAGCAGTGGAAGGCGGCGATGGCACTGTTTTGCGCGGCACCAGCACCATAGGCTCCGCCGCGCTCGCGCACCGCCGTGTGCAGGTAGTGGCTACGCAGAAATTCTCCGAGCACGCTGAGTGTGCTGCTGTCGGGGTGGTCGTAGGGCACGGTGCCCCAAGCGCGGGCGCAGAAATGCACTTCTGATCGCATGCGCCACTGTTGGCGAACCACTTGCCGCGACGGCGGCATGGCCAGCGGTTCCGGTGTCGCATCATCCCCTTGCCACTTGCCGCCCCAGCGCTTAGCCAATGCCGCCAGCCGCTCGCACGAGCGCGGTAGCGCTGCTTCCTCTGCCACGAGCAGCCACTCAGGGCGCGCCGCGCTGAGGTGGCTGTGCAAGGCTGCTAATTGCGCGCCCAGCACTGCTGCCCGCCCGCTGTCCTCGCGCAGCTCGGCAGACAGCTGCCGCAGGCTTGTCAGTCCAGCCAAGCCGCCGTTTTGGTGTCCGTGCGCGGCCAGTGGGCTCAGGCCGCTACAGGCGGCGGCGATGGCGAGGCGGTGGCCACTGCTGATGGCTCCCTCCTCGGCGCTGGCACACAGGCGTGCGATCAACTCGATCAAGTGTTCGCTTTCGTCGAAGCGTGCGCCCTCGTAGTAGCGCCACAGCAATTCGGCGGCCTCTGCACCATTGCGCAACAAGGCCTTGGTGCCCAACTCCAGCTGGCCGCTGATGCGTTGCTCGTCGTCGATCGCCGCAGCCAATGGAGTGGCCGCGCCGACGCCGCCGCTGACCGCACTCTGGCGCTGTTGCAGGCTGAGGTAGTCCTCGTCTCCAGCACCGAGCTCCGGCAGGCAGGCACTGTAGAGCCGCAACAGCTGGCGCTCGTCCTGATCCAGTGCTGGCAGTGGCGCGAGTAGTTTTTGGTAGACCAAGCCGTTGGTCGCCGCAACGTATCGGCACAGGGGCAGGGTACTGATCGAACCGGGGATCGGTGTGGGGTGTTGTACTGCTGTCGGCACATCGCTCAGGCGTATGCGTGGCAATAGATCGGGATCGTCTGGTTGCTGCTGGCGTTCGGCAAGGGCGGCGGCGTTGCACAGCAGCTCGGCGCACGCCTCTTCGCTCAGCGCCGAGTGAATGCGGTCGAGCTCCTCGCGCTCACTCGCCTCGCGCCGCTCGGCCAAGTCGCCATCCGGATACAGTGTGAGGCGCACCCGGTGCGGGTTGTCCAGCAATAGCTCGCGCACCAAGCGCGCGATGAAATCCGGCGAGCGGATCTCATCGCGCAGCTCGCTCAGCACTGGTTCTGGATCTAAGACGGCAGGGGCGCTACCGCCGTGCAACATCGGCGACAGGCAGCTCAGCAACAGTTGCAGACCGTAGGGATAGCTGTCGCCGGTGACTTCACGCTGCCCTAACTCCAGCTGATGTAGCACGGCCTCCACTCGCTCTGCGGACACACCCGCCGCGGTGATGTGGCGCAAGCTGTCCAGCACCAGCATCTCCACTGCCTCGGCGCGGTCGCTGGCACAGCCCTCAAGGCCGCAGGCAAAGCTCATCTCGCGGGGGTGTTCATCGAGGCCACAGAGCGCGGAGGGAGCGCGCCCCAATAGACTGTGCTCCAGTGTGCGCTGCAACGGCGCGGCGCTGTCCCCCAACAGCACCCCGCTCAGCAGCTGTGCGCGCAGGCGCTGTCTGGGGTCGCTGCTGGTGCCGAGTAGCCAAGCGATGACGATGTGGCTGCGCTGTTCGTCACCGTCTCGCTCCGCTGCCCGCAGAGCGTATGGCTCTGCGCTTTGCACTGGCTTGCGGTAGCGGCGTTCGGCGGGGACTGAGATCGACTGCTCCGGAGGATTGGGAAACTCGGCCAGCACGTGCTCGGCGATGCGTTGTTGCACATCGGTGGCCAACAGTGAGCCGAAGCTCATGAAGATGGCATGTCCCGGATGGTAGTGGCTGCGGTGAAAATCCACCAACGCCGCATGGCTCAGCCGGGGTATTTCCGACGGATCGCCGCCGCTGTTGTGGTGGTAGGTGGTGGTCGGGTACAGCTGGCGACACAGTGCCTGCCACAGCTGTGCCGTCACTGGGCTCATGGCTCCTTTCATCTCGTTGTAGACCACGCCGCGGCGCACCAATGGCGTCTGTGGGTCGTCCGTGGTCTCGAACTCCAAACGGTGCCCTTCTTGAGCAAAGTCCAATGGATCGAGGCGGGGAAAGAAGACGGCATCAAGATAGACATCGAGCAAGTTGTAGAAGTCTTTTTGGTTCTGGCTGGCGAAGGGATAGGCAGTCCAGTCGCTGCTGGTCAGTGCGTTCATGAAAGTGCTGAGCGAGCGCCGCAGCATCATGAAGAAGGGGTCGCGCACCGGGTAGCGTCGACTGCCGCAGAGCGAGGTGTGTTCCAGCACATGGGCGACACCGGTAGAGTCTGTGGGCACGGTCGGCAGTGCGACCATGAAGACATTCTCGCTGCTGGCGCTGGCCAGATGCAGGTGGCGAGCGCCGATGACCGGGTGGCTATAGAGCGATAGTTCGAGATTGAGACTGCCGATGGTTTGGCTTTCCAGCAGCTCAAAGGCGGGGACCGGGGATCGGGGGGCTTGTCGTGGCATGGTCAGCCTGCTGGGGCATTTTTCGCTGCGCCTATTGTAGAAGTATTCACCGCCGCGCCAAAGCGTTCTGGTGCCAGAGCACGCAATAGATCGGCGGCCAGCGGCGGCGGTTCACCGAGGATGCGGCAGGCCAGCAGCTCGGCGCACAGCGGTGCCTGCGCTACGCCAGCGCTACCGTGTCCCAAGTTCAGGTACAGGCTCGCTTGGCCGCGCATCCCGCCGACCAGCGGCAGATGATCCGGGCTGCTGTGGCGGAAGCCGACGCTACCGGCGCAGTCCGCTGCTGGCGGCAGTCCTGCCGCCAGCGCGGGCACAGTTGCGGTGAGCTGTTCCAGGTTGCGTTGGTGGTCGGCAGTATGCGGGGCGATGCTGTGGTCGTCGTGGCTATAGGTAGAACCTAGCTGTTGTCGCCCAGTGCGCGCCGGTAACAGGTAGCCACGATGGCATAGCACCTTGCGCAACGCGCTGCTCGCCGGGGTGGCGGCGATGTCGCTGCTCTGCCCGCGTAGCGCCCGTAGCGGCAGTGGTGGTGCAGGCGGCTGTGTGGTGCCAGTGGCCAGCACAGCGCATGGCGCCTCGGCCAGCGGCGTGCCGTGTTTGGTCTGCGCCCGCCATTGCTGCCCGACGCGGCGCAGCTGCACTGCCTGTCCGAACAGGCAGTGTATCGACGGGTGCCCGAGCAGCGCCTCGCAGACCGCTGCTGGCACCAGCCAGCCGCCGCCAGGATAGAACAGCCCGCCATTGTTCAGCGCCACGCCTGCAAGCTGCGAGGCCTGTGCTGCATCCACTGCGCCCAGCAGTTCCGAACACTCGCCGTAGCGTGTGGCCAGCTCGCGGCAACGCCGTGCCAAGCCGGCATCACAGGCCAGTTGTATCAGGCCGGGAAATCCGCCCGCGCCAGTGCTTGTGACTGCTGGCTCTAGCAGCTGTCGGTAGTGGCGCAGTGCGTGTAGGTAGGCGGCCAAGGCGAAGCGAGCCTGTGGCGTCCAACTGGCGGAAAAACGTGGATAGAGGACGACGGCCGGCTGCCCAGAGGCTCCCTGCGCTGGCCCATCGGACCGCTCCAGCACGGTGACGGCGAGGCCGCGCTCGGCCAGCTGGCGGGCGGTGGTGGCTCCGGCGATGCCGGCACCGACCACCAGCGCCGAGCCCGGCCTGTGTCGGTGCCGGTGCCGTCGCCCACCGCTGAGCAAGCGTCCGCGCAAGGACTCGGCTTTGTCGCCGTAGCCTGGGATGCGGCGCAGGGCAAAACCGCTGTCTCTCAGCTGGCGGCGCACCAAACCCGCAGCGCTGTAGGTGGCGCAGCTGGCGTGGCGACTGCTATGGCGGCGCAGTTGCCGGCACAGCGCTGGCGACCAGGCGTCGGCATTGCGCGCCGGGGCGAAGCCATCCAAGAACCAAGCGTCGACACCGCGGCTGACAGGGAACTCGGCGAGGGTCTCGGTGGCGTCGCCGATCAACAAGCTCAGCTGGACGCGCCCGCCGTCCATAGACAAGCGATGGGTGCCGGGTAGTGGTGGCGGCCAAGCCGCGAGCAGTGTTTTGGCTAGCGTCGCGGGCTGAGGCCAAATGGCCAGCGCCCGCCTCAGTTGTCCCTCGCGCATCGGATAGCGTTCGGTGGCGAGATAATGCAGGCGGGCGCTCGGCGGTGCAGAGCGCCGCCACAGCGACCAAGCGCACAGGAAATTGCGCCCGGCACCGAAACCGATCTCGCCGACAATGAACAGCGCATCGCGGTCTAGCCGCCGCCAACGCCGAGCCAGCTCATTGCCCCGCAGGAAGACATGCTCGCTCTCGCCTATCGCCCCGGCGGCAGAGCCATAGCGGTCTCGGTGCCGTCTGCAATACGCGGTGCCGTCTGGCAGCCAATCAATGTCGGCGAATTGTGGTCGCTCTGCGGAGCGATTCATCCAGTGCTGATGTCGGGCAGCTGCGGGCAGGGCAGCTCGCCGCCATGCTCCGGCGCGATGACGCGCGCCTCGCCCCGCACCACGGTGCGGTCGTCTTGGTTGCTGGCATCGCAGGACAGGCTGAGGATACGGTTTTTGTCACGCTTTGACAGCACCTCCAGCCGCACGGTGATGGTGTCGCCGACGAAGACAGGTGCTCGGAATTCCAGCGTCTGCCCCAAATAGATGCCCCCCGGCCCCGGCAGTTCCATGGCCAGTGCTGCCGAGATCAATCCCGCTGTCCACATGCCGTGCGCGATACGTTGGTTGAAAGGGGTGGTGGCGGCATAGTTGGCGTCGAGATGCAAGGGATTACGGTCGCCAGAGACGGCGGCAAACAGCACGAGGTCGCGCTCCTCTAGGCGGCGCACATAGCTGGCCTTTTGTCCGATCTCAATCTCGTCGTAGCCCCAATGGCGCACCATCTTGTTGCCCACAGCCAGCTCCTCCGCACTTGCCAAGTCGACTGCCTCCATCATAATACGGTTATCAGACCGTTGGAATATGAAGGCATCATGCTATGCAGATAGGCGAGTTGGATCCGGTCGCATTATTTGATCGTGAGGCGAGTCAGCGCGGCGATGCCATCGCCGTGACACAGCCCGGTGGCAGCTATTCCTACCGCCAGTTGCAGGCGTGGTCGGAGAGCTTCGGTTGCTGGCTGCGCGAGAAAACGGACTTGGCACCCGGTGATCGGGTGGCGATCCAGCTACCGACGCTGGCACAGTACCTGGTCGTGCTGTTCGGTGTGCGGCGTGCTGGCTTGGTGGTGGTCAATGTCAATCCGCTCTACACAGCGCGCGAGTTGTCTGTTCAATTGCGCGATTCCGGTGCCCGTGGTCTGATTTCGCTGGAGGGCAGCGGTGCCGTGGCTAGCGTGGCCGCCGAGTGTGGGATACCACGTGCCAATATCGTGCAGACCGCCCCGGCTGACCTGTGCCCGTGGCCGATTCGCGTGGCTGGCAATTGGCGCTGGCGGCGTCGCTCGGCAGCGGCGCGCCGCCCCTCTGATGTGGCCTCGTTGCGGGCCATACTCACTGGCCGCAAGGCGTCCTCGCCGCCGTTGACAGAGTTGGAGCGCTCGGAGTTAATGGTCCTGCAGTACACCGGCGGCACGACTGGCACGCCGAAGGCGGCGATGCTGAGCCGCAGTGCTGTCGGTGCCAATATTCAGCAGGTGCTCGCAGCGCTGGAGCATTTCGGGATGGATGAGGGCGCTGTCGCCGTGCTGCCGTTGCCGCTGTACCACATCTATGCCTTCACGGTTGCCTTGGCCTCGCTGTGTGCTGGTCTGCATCTGGTGCTGATCCCAGACCCGCGTGATTTGGCCAGCGTATCGCGCACCTTGCGGCGGCATCCACCGCAACTGCTCTACGGACTCAACACCTTGTTCAATGCTCTGTGCAATGACCCCGACTTTCGCCAACTCGATTTCAGCGGCTGGCGTCACACCATTTCCGGTGGCATGCCGCTGTCGGCGGTGACCGCCAAACGCTGGCAGGAACTGACCGGCAGCACGATTTATGCGGGCTACGGTTTGACCGAGGCCTCGCCGGTGGTGTCGCTCAATCTGTTGGAGCACAACCGCCCCGGCACGGTTGGCAAGCCGCTCCGCGACACCCAGCTGCGTCTGTTGGCCGAGGATGGCAGCGTGCTGGCGACCGGCGAGCGCGGTGAAATCGCGGTGCGTGGGCCGCAGCTGATGGATGGCTACTGGCAGCAGGAAGAGGAGACGGCCAAGGTACTAGACGATGAGGGTTGGTTGCACACTGGCGATATCGGCTGTATCGACGACGATGGCTATCTCAGCATCGTCGACCGCATCAAGGATTTGATTCTGGTCTCTGGCTTCAATGTCTACCCGCATGAAATAGAGGAAGTGGTGTCCTCTATGCCCGATGTGATCGAGTGCGCTGCCGTCGGCATCAACGACAGCCATTCCGGCGAACGGATACGCCTGATAGTGGCTGTGACCGCCGAGTCTGAGCTCACGCGGGGGAGCCTGATCCAGCATTGTCGGCTACAATTAGCCAGCTACAAAATCCCCAAGGAAATTGTGATGTGCAAAGCCTTGCCAAAATCGCCTGTAGGCAAAGTATTGCGCACGGTTTTGCGTGAACCGGCTTGGGGCGAACAGGGCGTTGCGGGGCAGCAGCAGAGCTGAGTGCGGTCTGCGCGCCATACGCCTCAAGGGCGAGCTCCGCCGCAGTGGCCGCTGGGCTCGGGCTGAGGGTGGTTAGCTCAATTGGGAGAGCGTCTGCCTTACAAGCAGGAGGTCGGCGGTTCGATCCCGTCACCACCCACGGCGATCGGGATGGTGGGGGGTGTGACGATTCAGTTTGCTCGTTTGTTGGTAGGAAAGCCGGACCGGTAGTTCAGTTGGTTAGAATGCCGGCCTGTCAAGCCGGAGGTCGCGGGTTCGAGTCCCGTCCGGTCCGCCATCGCTTTATGTATCCTGTAGCCCATCTGCCCTCGTTCTGCCCGCGATGGATAAAGTAGCCAAAAAATTTCAGCAAATCGGCTTGATCGGTCGCCATGAGCGCGAGCCGCGGGTCGATGAAACGCTGCGCGTCGCCCATGAGTTCCTCGATTCCATTGGGATTGAGGCGCGCGAATTTGATTCTGCCGAAGCGTTGCTGGAGTGTGGGGGCTATGAGTTGGCCGTGGTTGTCGGCGGCGATGGCAGCCTGCTCGGTGCCGCCCGCGCCCTGTCTGCCGCCGAGGTGCCAGTGCTGGGCATCAACTTGGGGCGCTTGGGTTTTCTGGCCGATATCCTGCCAGCGCAGTTGGAGCTGCGCTTGGGGGCTATTCTGGGTGGCGACTATGTGGAGGAGCAGCGTTTCCTGCTCGATGCCGAGCTGTTGCGCGATGGCCAGACCAACGCCCACGGCGATGCCCTCAACGATGTGGTGCTGCGCAACGCCGCCGCCAATATGCTCGAATTCGAGCTCTATGTGGATCGGGATTTCGTCTACACACAGCGCTCGGATGGCTTGATCATCTCGACTCCTACCGGCTCCACCGCCTATGTGTTGTCGGCTGGTGGTCCGATTATGCACCCGGGGCTCAATGCCATAGTGCTGGTGCCGCTCGCTCCGCACACGCTCAGCACGCGCCCGCTGGTGGTCAGCGGCGACAGCACGCTGCGTATCGTCGTCAATGAGCACAAGGATGCCCATCCGCTGGTCAGCTGCGATGGTCATGTGGAGCTCGAGTGCCTGCCGGGGGACGAGTTGTTGCTGCGCAAGCGAGATCGTCCACTGCGCCTGATCCACCCGCGCAACCACAGTTTCTACGCTGCCTGCCGTGACAAATTGGGTTGGGCCAACCGGCCCGACAGTGCCTGATTCTGAGCAGACAGCTCATTTTGGCTGAGGCAGCGCTGTAGCTCTGCGGCGGAGTGGGGCGGGGATGTTCGATGAGGCGGTGTCGGCCTTGCGGCGCGTGCCGGTCACGGCCGCCTTGCTCGGCTGCTTGGTGTTGGGTTGGCTGCTGGTCTGGGTTGGCCGTGAGAGCCTGCCACTGTGGCGCCTGTTGCTTTACCAGCCGCCGGGAAACGGTGAGGCTTGGCGGCTCATCACGCCGATCTTCCTGCACTTCAGCACTGCCCATGCGGCTTTCAACGGGCTGATCTTATGGCTTCTGGGAGGTGCCATCGAGCGCTTCAGGGGGGGCTGGGTACTGGTCGGGGTGGTGTTGGCGGCGGCCTTGGGGGGCAATATGCTGCAGTACCAGATCAGTGGGTCGCCGCTGTTTGGCGGTATGTCGGGGGTTGGCTACGCCCTGTTGGGCTACTGCTTGGTGTGGCAGCGCCTGCGGGGGCCGGGTCTCGAGCTGCCGCCGGGCTTGGCGGTGATGTTGCTGGTGTTTTTGCTGATCGGGCTGTCCGGCGTGTTGGGCCTGCTATTCGGCCTGCACATTGCCAACGGCGGCCATGTCGGCGGCCTGCTGGGCGGCGTGCTGATCGGCCTGTTAGATGTGGCACGCACGCCGCGGCGTAGGCGCCAGTGTCGGAGCTGATATGAGCGCGGCGCTGGCAGCTGGCCATCTGCGCAAGATGCGCATCGAACTGGCTGTCCCGGCGCGCTATGAGATGGTGCTGGCAGCGCCGGGTCGGGGGGGCGCTGACGACTGGACGGTGCTCGCGCTTGAGCCCTTGCTGGGGCGTCGTTTGCGCTTGGTGCATGGCGGTGCGATCCACTGTGTGTACTGCGGTGCGCGTACGCGGCGCAGCTTCAGCCAAGGCCATTGCTACCGCTGCTCGCAGCGGCTCGCGCGCTGCGATCTCTGCGTACTCAGCCCGACCCGCTGCCACTACCACGAGGGCAGCTGCCGCGAGCCGCGCTGGGGCGAGCAGCAGTGCATGACCGAACACCGGGTGTATCTGGCCAACACCTCGGGTCTGAAGGTGGGATTGACGCGCCTGAATCAAGTGCCGCTGCGCTGGCTGGATCAAGGCGCTGTGCAGGCGCTGCCCATCGCCGCCACCAGCACGCGCCAAGTGGCTGGTTTTGTCGAGCAGCTGTTGGCGGCCGCCGACGGTATCAGCGGCCACACCGATTGGCGTCGGATGCTGGGAACGCCGCCGCCACTGTCCTTGTCCGGGCAGCGTGAACGCTTGTGGGCTGAGTGCGCGGCTGGCTTGGTGACGCTGCGCCAGCGCTTTGGCGAGGACAGTATCCGCCTGCTAGAGGAGGTGCCGCTTGAACTGTGTTACCCACATTCGGAGTCGGCACCGCTCAAGCAACTCAATTTCGACAAGAGCTCGACAGTGGCGGGGTGCCTGCTCGGTATCAAGGGGCAGTATCTGATGTTCGATTGTGGTGTGTTGAATATACGCCGCTTTGCCGGTTACCAAGTGGCGCTTAGCTGTGACGACTGAGCACATCGGCAGCGCCTCGGTGGTGCGGCTCGCAGATTACCGCCCCCCGAGCTATTTGGTGGATGCGGTGCAGCTGCGCTTTGATTTGGATGCGCGGTGCAGTGTGGTGCGTTCGCGCCTGTCCTTGCGCGCCAACCCCGAGCGCGACGGGCCGCGGCCACTGGAGTTGAATGGGCGCGAGCTGAAGATCGTACGTCTGGCCGTAGACGGGCAGCTGCTCGATCTGGAGCGGCTGGTGTGGGATGGCGAACTGCTGTCGCTGGATGATGTGCCGGAGCGTTGCGTGCTGGAGTGCGAGACCCAGCTCCGCCCTCAGGACAACCGCGCCTTGGAGGGCCTGTACCGCAGCGGCGGCCTGTTCTGCACCGACTGCGAGCCCGAGGGGTTCAGACGGATCACCTGCTTTCCAGATCGCCCCGATGTATTGGCTGTCTACACGGTGTCTGTGGTTGCGCCAGCTGATTGCCCGGTGGTTTTGTCCAATGGGCAGCTGGTGTCACAGTGGCGCGACGCCGATGGTCGCTATCGTGTGGTCTGGCACGATCCCCACCCCAAACCTTGCTATTTATTCGCTTTGGTGGCTGGTCAGTTGGACTGCATCAAAGCGAGCCATCGCACTCGCTCCGGTCGTGAGCTGCAACTTGGCATCTATGTCGATCGCCGCTACCGCGAGCAATGCGACCACGCCATGCGCAGCCTGCAAGCGGCGATGCACTGGGATGAGGCGCGGTATGGCCTCGAGTGCGACTTGGATGAGTTCAAACTCGTCGCCGTGGAGGATTTCAATTCCGGCGCGATGGAGAACACCGGGCTCAACCTGTTCAACACGCAGTGCTTGTTGGCGACCCCGGACATCGCCACCGACAGCGATTTCCGTGCGGTGGAGCGCGTGGTGGCGCACGAGTACTTCCACCATTGGAGCGGCAACCGCGTGACGCTGCGCGACTGGTTCCAGCTGAGTCTCAAGGAGGGGCTGACGGTGTTTCGCGAGTCCTGCTTTGCCGCCGACATGGATCCCTCTGGCGTGTGCCGTCTCGACGAGGCGCGCTTCTTACGCGAGGTGCAGTTCGCTGAAGATGCCGGTCCATTGGCGCATCCGGTACGTCCGGATCACTATGTAGAGATCTCCAATTTCTACACCCCGACGGTTTACGAGAAGGGTGCTGAGCTGATGCGCATGTTGCGCCAGCTGGTCGGGGCACCGTCGTGGCGTCGCGGCGCGGAATTGTATTTCCAGCGCCACTGTGGTCAGGCCGTGCGGTGTGAGGAGCTGATGGCGGCCATGGCCGAGGCTTCTGGGCGGGATTTGTCGCAGTTTATGCTCTGGTATACCGAACACGGCACAGCTCGCCTTGAGGTGTCGGGGCTGTGGGACGCCGCGGCGCAGTGCTACCGCTTGACCGTGCGGCAGCTGCGCGGCGATGGCGATGGCGCCGTGCCCTTGTTGATGCCGCTGGCCGTGGCCTTGGTGGGTGCGGGTGGAGAACTGCCGCTGCGTTTGGCTGGCAGCGATGCGCCTGCGGCGTACAGCGTGATGTTGGAGCTGTGCGAGCGCGAGCACCAATTTGTGTTCGAGGGGGTGAGCGAGGAGCCGACGCCATCACTGTTGCGCGGTTTCTCGGCACCGGTCGAGCTCAACTTCGACTACAGCGATGCGCAGTTGGCGCTGCTGATGCGCAAGGACGGTGATGCCTTCTGCCGCTGGGATGCCTGTCAGCGGCTGTTACGCCGCGCTGTCCATGCCCAGCTGCGCTGTGAGTCGGCTATCGCCGCGCCCGCTCTGCCGCCGATGTTGGTGCAAAGCTATGGCGCACTGCTGGTTGCGACGGATATCCCGGCGGCGCTGTTGGCGCGGATGCTGGAGCTGCCCTCGGAGACTTGGCTGAGCTCAACCGGCGAGCGCATCGCTCCCATCGCCCTGCACCGCGCCCGGCTACGCGTTGCCACATTGTTGGCGGCGGAGCTGCGCGAGCCACTGTGGGCGTGCTGGCACCGCTGCCGCGCCGCGCTCGGTCGCTACCGTCCCACATCCGAGGACATGGGTTTGCGCGCCTTGGCCGCTGTCGCGCTAGAGCTGCTGATAGATGACGGTGATGGCGCACAGTTGGTCGACTGTGCGACACAGCTCTATAGGGGGGGCGACAATCTCAGCGATCGGCTGAGCGCACTGCACAGCTTGATCAACTGCTCCGCGCCACGGGCCGAAGCACCGCGTGCCGAGCTGCGGGAAGATTTTCGTCGCCGTTGGGGTGCTGATGCACTGACTTTATGCCACTGGCTACGACTGCATGCCACCGATCGCCGACCCGATGCGCTGCCGCGGCTGCAGCAGCTGATGTGTGCGCCTAGTTTTGAGTCGCGCAATCCGAACTTCTTGCGCGCCACGGTCGGGGCTTTCAGCAGCGGCAATCCACTCCATTTTCATGCCGACGACGGCCTCGGCTACCGCTTTTTGGGCGACCATGTGTTGGCCTTGGCAGAGCACAACGCCCAGCTGGCTGCGCGCCTCTTGTTGCCGCTGTGTGATTGGACACGCTACCACGGCGAGACCGCCAGTAGCATGCGTTCCGCCTTGCGCCGGGTTGCCGACAACTGCGGTGACGCCCGTGAACTGCGCGACTTGATCGACCGCAGCATGGCCGCATCGGCTGATTCAGTATGACCGGCAAGGCTTGCGCCATTTGCTGAGTCTCGGGTGCATCGCTTCGCTGGAGCTGGGCAACCGTATTTGTGTCTCCGCTATGGGTGCGCCCTATACATCGAGGCTCTTTTTGAGCGGAGGCGGTGGGTTGCGTGCTATAGTCGTGTATTACTAGTGTGTGTGGCGGCCTTCCCCTCACTTTGATTGATGCCTCGTATTCTTTTTGGCGATAATTTGCCGTTGCTAGCCACCTTGCCCGCTAGCTCTTTCAATCTGATCTATATCGATCCACCGTTCAACACAGGCAAAGATCAGTCCCGTACACGCATCAAAGTCGTGCCCGATGAAAACGGTGATCGCACCGGTTTCCAAGGCCGCCGTTATCGTACGCTGGAGCTTGGCAGCAGTGCCTATGCGGATTCGTATGATGATTATCTGGGGTTCCTGAAACCGCGCTTAGAGCAGGCACACCGTCTGTTGGCGGATGACGGCAGTTTCTTTCTGCATAGCGATTATCGCGAAGCACACTATTGCAAAGTGTTGCTCGATCAAATTTTTGGCCGCGCTAATTTTATCAATGAGATCATATGGGCCTATGATTATGGTGCCCGTAGCAAAAAGCGCTGGTCAGCCAAGCATGACACCATCTTATGGTATGTAAAAGATCCCAAGAATTACACTTTTAATTACAGCGAGATGGATCGTATTCCGTATATGGCCCCAGGCTTAGTCGGCCCGAAAAAAGCTGCGCGTGGAAAAACGCCAACGGATGTTTGGTGGCATACCATTGTGAGCCCCAATGGGCGGGAAAAAACTGGCTATCCAACCCAGAAACCTTTGGGAATTCTTGAGCGTATTGTCAAGGTGCATTCGCGCCCTGAAGACCATTTATTGGATTTTTTTGCAGGTAGTGGCAGCTTTGGCGTTGCTGCCGCCAATCACAATCGTGAATTTCAGTTGATTGACAGCAATCCGGAAGCACTCCGTGTGATGATAGAAAGGTTCAAGGCATACCATATTGCAATTGAAATGGATGGCGTGTCAGATCATAAACGTGATGAGATCAATCGGTTTATTGCAAAATATTCAGGTAATTTGTCATGCCTTTTTGATGGATCATTTTTGCAAGAAATTGCATCACAAGGAAACATTGATTTATCGTTTCATTTTTCTTTTCCAAAAAATATAAAAAAGCAAACGCAATTATTTGAATAAAGCAGGGGGTTGTGCAAGGCAGACAAGATCTAGCTGTTAATTTTCTGGTGTCTATCGCAGAAACCATTAAGTTGGATTATATGGCCGATAGAGATGAATGGGGAAACAGCCCATTTGGGGGGATAAAAAAATTTGCCTTCCAGAAAATTAGGATCAGTTACAGAGAAGATTTTTGCAGAGTGGTGTGCTGCCAAAGGATGCAATGTGATGCGTTCTCCAGACTCAGCAGCTGATCGGGTGATAGAGGGACTTAGATTTGAAATCAAGTCGTCAACTTTATGGCAGAGTGGGATTGACAAGTTCCAACAAATTAGAGATCAAAATTATGATGCAGTTGCTTGCTTGGGGCTGAGCCCATGTGACGCGCATTGCTGGGTGATCCCCAAGCAAGTGATCATGGCGTGGCGGCGTGGTGGCCAGATCGCTTCCCAGCATACTGGGCGCCAAGGTCGCGACACAGCATGGTGGGGTTTTCCTGCTACAGATCCCCCAGCTTGGATGCATCCGTATGGCGGATCTTGGGCGCAAGCGTGGGGGCAATTAGAGCGGATGGTGCAATCAGAAAATACCTAGGTCGTGATCGGGCTGTAGCTTTCATTGGGGGACAGCATCATGACTAATGCTGATGAGGATACAGCTCGGGTAGCGACCACGATGGCGACTTGTCGCTGTGTTTTTCACTTGCCTTTCGTTGCAAGGACTCCACTGCCTGCCATAATTGTGCGCCGCTCCATGTTCGGGCATCGTCTGCGGTTGCATCGGCGGCGTAGAGATGACGTTCCAAGCCGCCCAGTGCGGCATCCATTTCGGTGCTCTGGTGGCGCAGTCCAGACAGGGTGCCACCGCCCCACTCCGGATGGTGCTCGCCCCACTCTCGCAATGCGTCGCGAAGCTCGCGCGCGCTGCCCTGCTCACAGACTTTGCGCAATCGCACGAGGCGCCCGCGGCCGCGTTCGCTGCGTCGCTGACGCCGTTGTAACGAGTGCCACTGGAAGCGCCGCCGCCTACTCAATTCGCGTAGCCACAGGCCGGCAAAGAGCAGCATCAATATGCAACTCGTGGCGGCCACTGCGAGTTGGACACCGCCGCCATCGCGCGGTGCCGCACGTTGCCACGGCGGGATCTGCGCGTTACTTGGGGGTGCGCCAGCTGCCTCCCCCGAGCTGCTCGAGCTATTGTCCGAGGCGTCTTCCTCTGAGTTGCCCGGCACCACGCTGGGGGCGGCAGACACCCACAGTACGCGCTCTGGCACCACAGCTTCTTCCCATTGTTTGCTCTCCACATTCCACCATGGCACCCGCAGCTCCGGTACCACGAGGCGGCCAGCGCTGGTCGGGATCAGCTTGCTGTGCTGGTGTCGTTGCCCGACGACGCTGTGTGGATTGACACTGGTTTCCAGCTGATCGGGTTCCGGGTAGCGGCGCAATCCGGCCACCTCAGGGATGTCCAGTGCGGGCAGTTGTTCGGCCAGCAGACCCTCTGCGCTGAGCACCAAGCTGCGGTTCAGGCTTTCGCCCACTTCGATATTGGGGTCGTTGATTCCCCATTGGTCGTTGATTGTGACTGATAGTGCGGGTAGCCACAGCTGGGCTGTGGCCGGGCGCGGCGTGATCTCAGCACTGGCCGCTTTGGCGGAAAGCACCACCACTTGGTTGCGGATTTGGTCGCGCACATGTGCCGTCGGCGCGTCGAGTTGTAGGGTGCCGCTACGCTGTGGGAAGAGGGCGTAGCGCTCTTCGGTGTACTGCTCGCCAGCGCTATTGCGCCCGTTGCGAATCCCCAGTTTGCGCATCTGCATATTGTTGGGGAAGGGGGGCGGGTTGCTGCGCAGCAAAGCGAAATTGCCGCGATGGAGCAAGCGCACTGTGTAGACCAATTGCGCTTCCACCGGCGAGCGCTCGCGCTCCAGTCCCGCCTCCAGCCGTGCCAGCACTGGACCCTTGGCATCGCGTCGGTATTCCAACGGCGGCGGTGTCACTTCTATCACGATCGCTTTGCTACGCAGCGGGCCGTAGGCCAGCGCGGCGATCTGCAGCTGGCCGGCACGCTTGGGTGTGAGGGCGATCTGCCAGAGCGATGTCGCTTGGCCATTGATCACTTGATAGCGTCCGGTCGATTGGCCGATGTCGAAGTCTGCCGTCAGCGGGCGCAGATTCAAAGGTTGACGCCTGCCGACATTGCCATTGACTTTGACATGCAACTGCAAGGTGCCCCCCAATGAGATGCGAGCGCTTGGCGGTGTGACCCATGCGCGCATGCTGGCCGACAGCGCTGTTGCTGGCAGCAGTGCTAACAGCAGCGCGACGGCGGTGGCCGGGTGGCACAGCTTCATCACCACGGCTCTCGGCTCGTGCCGCTGGCTTGGCCTTGGCTTCGCCGCCGCTTGTGCTGCGCGAGCAGCTTGTTGCGCAGCAGTTGATCCGGGCGCCCCTCTGGCACTTGGCGGAGCCAGAGCTCGGCCTCTCGCTCGCGCTCTTCCTCTTGTTGACTTTGTAGTGCTGCCAGCCTTTCCGCCGCGCTCTGCTGTTCGGCATCGCCGTCCTCGTCAGTTGCTGTCGCATCACTGTGCTCTGCTGCGGCGGTGCTTTGCTCTTCATCTCCAGTTGCCAGGTCTTCTTCGCCGTCACCCGCGCTACTAGCAGATTCCTCGCCGCTCTGTTCAGCTCCCGCATCGGAGCTATCGGCCAGCTGTTGCTCGTCATCCCCGGACTGCCCGTCTTGCCCTTGTTCCCCCCGCTCGCCTTGCCTCTCCTGTTCGCCTTGTTCGCCTTGTTCTCCCTGCTCTCCCTGCTCTCCCTGTTCTCCCTGTTCTCCCTGTTCTCCCTGTTCAGCTCGGTGCGCCAGCTCTTCGTTCTCCTGCTCTGAGAGCGAGCGCAACAAATCGAGGTTGGCGCGGGCATCCGCCAGCTCTGGATTTTGACTCAGGGCGGCGCTATAGGCTTCGATAGCCTCTGCGATCAGGCCTTGGTGTGCCAGTGCATTGCCGCGGTTGTAGTGCGCGTCGGGGTCGTCACGCTCGGCCCACAGCGCCGCCGCTTCTCGGTGGCGCTCGGCGTGGTGTAGGGCGGCGGCGCGCCACGCCGGGTCGCGGAAGCGATCCGCTGCCGCCTCGGGGTCCCCCTGCTCCAGCAGCTGCTTGCCGCGCTGATCCGGCGAGCGCCACCAGTCGGCACTCTCCAGTGCCGCCGCTGGCGGTGGCGTCCCGGCCAAGGCCAGCACCAATACGGCCATCCAGCCGCGACGGAAGGCGAGCAACGCCAATGGCAGCATCGCCAGTACCAGTGCACCCCCAAATTCTTGCCATTGTTCCGTTTGTCGCTCGGTGGTTTCGGTACTCGGTGCGACCGACCGTGCGTGGTCGAGTAAGGCTTCGATGTCGCTATTATCCAGTGCCACCTCGCGGTAGAGGCCGCCAGTCAACTCGGCCACACGCAGCAGGGCGGCGCGTTCCAGGCGTACTCGCACCACTTGACCGCTCGCATCGCGCAACTGTCCTCCCTGTGGCAATGCGATTGGCGCGCCGCGTGGTGTGCCGATGCCGAGGATGCCGAGTTCGAGGCCCGAGCTGTTGATCAGGCGCACCATCGGCGTCACATCGTTGTCGTCGATGCCATCGGTGATCAGTAGCACGCGACCGCTGCGCAGCTGGCTACCCGTCAGCAGTTCCAGTACCAGTTTCATCGCCGCCATCGGGTTGCTGCCGTGTGCGGGCATGATGTCGGGCGACAGCACGCGCGCCAAGTTGCGCACCGTTTCGGCGTCATCGGTCACCGGTGTGATGACATAGGCATCGCCAGCGTAGGCGACCAGAGCGTAGAGGCCGTCTCGACGCAGGTCCAAGATATCCATCACTTTGTCGCGGGCACGTTCTGTCCGCGACGGCGACAGATCGGTGGCCTGCATTGAGCGGCTGGAGTCGATCACAATCAGCAGGGTTTCGCGGCTTTGGCGCAGCGCCTGCGGTGCGCGCTCCCAAGCGGGGCCGGACAGCGCCACTAAGGCCAGCATCCAAGCGAGGCCGAGTAGGGTTGCTGGCAGCCAGCGACCGTCGGCACCGCGCTCCATCAAGGGCTCCATCAGGGCTTGCTCCATGACGCGGCACCAATTGCCCCCGGCACTCCAGTGGCGCATCAGCAGCCACAGTGTCAGCGCCGCTGGCAACAAGCCGAGCAGCCACAGCGGGCGCGTCAGATGCAGGCTGGCGATGTCCACCGCTCAGCTGTCTGGCATGCGCGAGCGCCCGGCACCCAGTGTCAGTGCCAGTGCCAGTGCCAAGCTCAACACAGTGGCACTGCCTAGGGGCCAGTGCAGCAGACTCCGCTCTGGTCTGAAGGTCTCGCCTTCCTGCTCGATCGGCTCCAGCGCCTCAAGGGCGGCGTAGATCTTGGCTAATTGTCGGGCGTCTCGGGCACGGAAATAGCGCCCACCGGTCGCTTGAGCGATAGCCCGCAGCGAGTCCTCGTCCACCGTGGCGCGGCGTAGCAGACCACCGCCGCCGAAGCCGATGGTGTGGATGCGTATGCCCGCTTGGACTGCCAACTGGGTGGCCCGCTCGGGGCTCAGCTTGCCGTGGCCGCTGTCGACGCCATCGGTCAGCAGTATGACAACGCGGCTCTTGGCCGGTCGTTCGCGCAGGCGGCGCACCGACAGGCCGATGGCATCGCCGATCGATGTATATTCGCCAGCGATACCGATAGAGGCCTCCCGCAGCAAGGTGGCGACGGCATCCAAGTCAAAGCTCAGCGGGCACTGCAGGTAGGGGTGGGTGCCGAATAGGATCAATCCGAGGCGGTCGCCGCGGCGACGCTTGACGAAGTCTCCAACCACCGCCTTGACTGCACCGAGCCGCGTCGTCCGTTGACCACCGACGATCATGTCGCGCTCTTTCATGCTGCCGGAGATGTCCACGGTCAGCAACATATCGCGTGCGAGTACCGGCAGATCGATCGGTGCGCCGACCGATATCGGGCGGGCAGCGCTCAGCAGCAACAGCAACCAAATACCCCACGCGGCCATTTGCAGTGCTGGCTTGCCCTGCGGGCGACTGACCGCGCCGAGTGAGCGCAGCTGGGCGGCGAAGGGGGTGCGCAATGCGCCGCCCGGTATTGCCGCTGACGGCAACAGGTAGCTGGCCACCAGTGGCAGTGGTGCCAGCGCGAGCACCAGTGGCCACAGCAGTTGCAACTCACCGTCGCCGCCCAGCGGTAGTGCCGCATTGGCCAGTCTCTCTTGGGCGGCCATCAACTGTTGCCACAGACCGTTCACGCTGGTATTTCCCGCGTTGGCAGGCGGATGGGGTTGCCTTGCCGACGCGCCCAGTCGCAGGCCAGCCGGTGCAGTTGCTCGGCATCGGTGATCGCGGGAGTGGCAGCATAGCTAGGGTGTCCCAACACGGTGCCGCAACCCCGGCTAAAGTCCTCCCCAGCTGCTGCCTGCCGATCGAGAAAGGCCAGCCATTGGCTGCCGCTGAGCGGTGCCACCAGCGCCTGAGGGTGGTGGCACAGAGCGAGGCGGCGCAATATGGCGTTGATGCCGCGCAAATATTTCGCATCCCGTTGAAAATCCAGATAGTCCGTGCGCAGCAATTCCAGCTGGAGCAGCGCGTGGCGCGCCTGTAGCCAAGTGTGTAGTGGTCGTTGTTGTCGCCACCACCAGAGTAGCGCCGCCGCCAGTGCCAACAGTAGCGCAGTCAACCACCAGCCGGGGCCGGGTGGCCACCACGGCACAGTGGTGGGCTCATGGATGCCACGCAGTGCCGCCAGCGGATTGTTCACCGGGCGACCACGCCTGACGCGGTTGGCACGCGTTGCCTGAGCAGCGCCGCCAATGGCCCATCGGCGGTGTCTATCTCGATCAGCGGCGTGGCGCTGGCGGCGAGTACGTCGAGGAGGGCGCGTTCGCGCACTGCCCGCTGTTCGCGGTATTCGCGTTGGCTGCGCCGCCCAAGTGAGAGGCTGAGATTGCCGTGACTGTCGCTGAAACTGAAAGTGCCGCTGAGTCCCAGTTCGCGTTCGAGGACATCGCTGATGCGCGCTACCACGACATCGTGGCGCTGCAACAGTTTGCTCAGCTGGCCGAGCGCTGCTACCGAGACCGTATTGAAGTCGCTGATCAGCCAGATCAAACTCCCCGCCGGGGCGATGCGCCCCAAGCGGGTCAGGGCATCACCCAGATACGCCGCGGCGTGGCGGCGGGCATCCAGTGCTTGGTTGAACTGCACCACCCGATGTAGCAGGCGCAATGCGGTGCGGTTATCGCGTCGCGGCGCTGCGGCATACCAGTCCTCTCCGCTGTAGCTGATGCCGCCGATGGGGTGCCCTTGGCGCAGGGCGGCCCAAGCCAACAGCGCGGCCACATGGGCGGCCTGCACGGACTTATAGCAGTAGCGGCTACCGAAGAACATGGTTGGGTCTTGGTCCACCAACAGCATCAGCGGTTGCTCCCTATCCTCGCGGAAAACTTTGACATGGGCTACGGTGCTGCGCGCCGTCACACGCCAGTCGATGGCACGCACATCGTCTCCCGGTTGATAGGCGCGCACTTCCTCGAAATCGATGCCGCGTCCGTGGCGGCGCGCGTGTTGTGGTCCGCTTCGGCGCCCGGCAGCCACCAAGCTTTGTGGTGGCAAGCGCCCGGCCACGGCGCGCAATGAGATCAGCTGTTCCAGCACCGCATGCGTCCCGTGCGGTGCGGTGTCGGCACCGATCAAGAAACCGGCACCTGAAGCAGCAGCGAGGCGATTAGCTGGTCGGCATCCAGACCCTTGGCTTCGGCCTCAAAACTCAGCAGCAACCGGTGGCGCAGCACATCATGGGCCACCAGTTGGATATCGTCCGGGCTGACGAAGTCACGTCCATCGAGCCAGGCCATCGCTCGGGCGCATCGCTCGAGCGCAATGCTGGCCCGCGGGCTGGCACCGCAGCGCACGCTGCCGCTCAACTCCTCCACCCAGCGTTCTGGCGCACGGGTGGAGGCGACCAATTGCACGATGTACTCCGAGACCGCATCGGCCTGATGCAGAGCCAACACCTCGGCGCGAGCCGCGAACAAACTCTGTTGGGAGACGGCTGGGTTGGGCGTGGTCGCAGTGCTCGCACCCTCGGCGTCCTCGGTGCGCACCAACTCCAAGATATTTCGCTCGGCTGCGATGCTCGGGTAGCCTATTTGCACATGCATCAGAAAGCGGTCGAGCTGTGCTTCTGGCAAGGGGTAGGTGCCCTCTTGCTCGATCGGGTTCTGGGTTGCCATCACCAAAAACAGCTGCGGCAACTGGCGGGTTGTGCCGCCGATGCTGATTTGGCGCTCGGCCATAGCTTCGAGCAGTGCCGCCTGCACCTTGGCCGGTGCCCGGTTGATCTCGTCGGCCAACACCAAATTGTGGAAGAGGGGACCTTTTTGGAAGCGAAAATCACTCTCGGTGGGCACGAAGATATCGGTGCCGGTGATATCTCCGGGCAACAGGTCGGGGGTGAACTGGATGCGGCAGAAGCTGCCGTCGATGCCCTCGGCCAGAATACGCACGGCGCGGGTTTTGGCTAGCCCCGGTGGGCCTTCCAGCAACAGGTGGCCGTCGGCCAGCAAGGCGACCAGCAACCGGTCGACCAATGCTTCTTGTCCGAGGATGTGCGTGTTCATCCAAGATTTCAGTGCTGTGATTGCGTCGCGGGGGGTGCTGTACATGCCATGGATTACAATGTCTTCAACAGCTGCTCATTATAAAACTTAGGCGAAAGCAATTGGCTGCGTCGTCTCCCGACCTGCTCTACTGGGCATTGCGGCAAGCGTTGTTTTTACTGCCGCCAGAAGCTAGCCACCGCGTCGCATTGGCGGGCTTGACGGGTGCCCACCGCCTCGGACTGTCCCGCCGTTTGTTCCCGCCTCCTCCAGCCGCTCCACCGGTGATGGCGATGGGGTTGCGCTTCCCCAATCCGGTTGGCCTCGCGGCGGGCTTGGACAAAGATGCGCGCTATGTCGATGCGCTCGCCGCGCTGGGTTTTGGCTGGCTCGAAGTCGGCACGGTGACACTGCGTCCCCAACCCGGTCACGCCAAGCCACGCTTGCACCGGCTACCCGAGGCCGAGGCTTTGGTCAATCGCATGGGTTGCAACAGCCAAGGCGTGGAGCGGGTCTGCCAGCGCTTGGCCGAGCGTCCCCCTATGGCGGTGCCGCTCGGCATCAACATCGGTCTCAACCAAAATGTGTTGGCAGATCACTTCATCGTCGATCAGCTCGAGCTGTACCGCCGCGTGCACCCGGTGGCATCCTATGTGACGGTCAACCTCTCATCGCCAAACACTGCGGCACTGAGCGGGCTACGCAGCGGTGAAGAGTCGATGGCGCCGTTGTTAGAGCAGCTCTGCGGTGAGCGTGACCGGCTGGCGGTGGCGAGTGGCAAGCGCGTGCCGCTGGTGGTCAAATTATCCCCGGATTTGGATGCCGGGCGCTTGCGGGAATTCGCCCAGCTGCTCAAAGCGTGCGGTATAGACGGTGTCATCGCCTGTAATACGACCAGCAGCCGGCCGGCGCAGCTGCGCCATCTGCCCGCCGCTGCCAAAGCAGGTGGGCTCAGCGGCAGACCCTTGGCCGCATTGGCGCTGCGCGCTACCGAGCTACTGGCGGAGGAGCTGGGCGATGAGCTCGCGCTGATCGCCTCGGGCGGTATCTGCGATGCGGCGGCGGCGGCCGATCGTCTGCGTGCGGGAGCCTGCTTGGTGCAACTCTACACCGGCTTGATTTATCGCGGCCCGGCGCTGGTGGCAGAGGTGGCTGCCGCCGCTCGCGCCGTGCAGGATGGCACTGCGCAGGGCTGATGAACGCGATCGGATCTGCGGCGGCGCGGGTGCTGGTTGTCGAGGACGATGCGGCGGTGCGGCGCATGGTGTGTACAGTGTTGGCGAGTGACGGTTACGCGTGCAGCGAGGCGGTGGATGCCGCCGCCGCCCGCCGCCAGCTGGTTGGTGCGCTACCGGATGTGGTGTTGCTCGATTGGATGCTGGGCAGCGGTGCTAGCGGCATCGGTCTGCTGCAATGGTTGCGTGCGGATTCCCGCTGCGCCAGCTTGCCGGTGATCTTGCTCTCCGCACGTGGCGAAGAGAACGATCGGGTGCTTGCCCTCGACAGCGGTGCCGATGACTACATGGTGAAACCGTTCCGTTCGCGGGAGCTGCGCGCACGCATTCGAGCGGTGTTGCGCCGCGCTTGCCCGGCCAGCGATGCCGCCCCATCTGCGCCCACTGTGACATTGCGCCTCGACGGCCTCGAGTTACAGCTCGATCCGGGATGCCATGAGCTGCGTGCCGATGGGCGTTCGGTGTCGTTGCGATCGGTGGAGTTTCGCCTGCTCCAGCTGCTGGCCTCGGCACCGGGGCAGGTGTTTTCCCGCGCCGAGCTTGGCGCACAACTGGGACTGCGTCTGGTGGTTGGCGGCGACCGTGCCGTGGATGTGCACATCAGCCGCCTGCGACGCGCCTTGCAAGGCTTGGGTGCTGGTGCGAGCAGCATTGCCACGCACCGTGGAGTTGGCTACCAGTTACAGCTCGACACAGTGGCTGAGGCCGATGATCCCGCTGGGTGAATTGCTATTTTTCTGCGCTGTCGGGGGCACTTTGGGCTTGGGCTCAGGCCAGCTGCTGGGCGGGCTCGTCGGGGGCTTGGCCACGTGGGCAGCTTGGGTCACTTGGCAGCTGGGATGGTTGCACCGACAAGTCGGCGGCGAGCAGCCGCGCAGGCTGTCGCTCCTAGGGCATTGGCAGCGTTTAGGCATCTTGGTACGGCGCGGTGCCGGTGCTGGTCGTGAGGCCTCGTCTGCGCCAGTAGCAGAGGCGTGGGTCGAGAACCTCTACCACCTGCGGGATGGCGTTGTGTGGCTCGATCCGCGTATGCACATCCTCAGCTGTAATCGGGTGGGCGAAGAGCTGCTCGGCTTGCGGGTGGCGGATCGGGGGTGCCTTTTGACCAGTTTGGTACGCACCCCCCAGCTGGTGCGCTATTTGGCGGCGACAGAGGGTGTTGAGGCGATCGAGCTGCAGTCCCCGCGCGACCGCAGTCGCTGGTTGCAGCTGCAGCTGGTGCGTCGTCGGCGGGTCGGTGGCGGCTTGCTGTTGGTGCGCGATATCACCGAGCTGCACCGCCTGCAACAATTGCGGAGTGATTTCACGGCCAATGTTTCACACGAGTTGCGCACGCCGCTAACCGTGCTGATTGGCTACTTGGAGCTGCTGGAGGAGGAGAGCGCAAGCTTGCCAGCGGGGCGGGGGCAGGCGCTGCGCGATATGCGTCAGCAGGCCGAGCGCATGTCGGCGATGATCGATCAGCTGCTGGATTTGGCGAGGATCGAAAGCGATGCAGCGCAGGCACCCGAAGAGCCGGTGGCGGTGGCGGCGCTACTCGGCACGGTGGCCGACAGCCACGCCTCGGAGCGCGGCATACAGTTGCAGGTGGACAGTGCGCAGGAGCTGTGTCTGTTGGGTGACGGTGCTGAATTGCGCACAGCGTTGGACAATTTGCTCAGCAATGCTTTGCGTTACAGCCCAGACAGCGGCGTCGTGCGCCTCGATGCGTGCTGGCAACGGGATCGTGTCGTGTTGTCGGTCAGCGACCAAGGGCCGGGCATTGCTTTGTCGCAACGCCCGCGGCTCACGGAGCGTTTTTACCGCATTCCCGATGATGCGCGTAGTGGCACTGGCCTTGGACTCGCCATTGTGCACCACATTTTGGAGCGTCACCATGCCGAGCTGCGCATTGAGGGTGAAGCTGGGCAGGGTGCGGTATTCCGCTGCTTGTTTCCGCCGTCGCGCAGTCGGCGAGACCTTGTGTGAATGCCTTGTAACACAAAGGTGGCACCGCTACGCTATATTGGGGTCTGTCGCGAGCCAGTTGGGCGCTTTTGGGGGTGCCGGATCATGATCGACAACACCAGCTCCAACCACTGGCTGAGGCACAGTTGGGCCGTGGCTTTGGCCTTGCCTTTGCTCGGGCTCAGCGCTGTGGCCGCAACGCGGGACACGATTCAGATCGTCGGCTCGTCGACGGTCTATCCTTTCGTCACCGTGGTGGCCGAGCGCTTTGGACGTTCTGCCAAATATTCTGCGCCCATCGTCGAGTCGACCGGATCCGGTGGCGGTCTGAAGTTGTTCTGCTCGGGGCTGGGACCGAGCACGCCGGACATCAGCAACAGTTCTAGACGCATCACACCGAGCGAATATAGACGTTGCCTGAAATATGGTGTCAGCGATATCCTCGAAGTGAAGGTCGGCTATGACGGCCTCGTCTTCGCCTCTTCGCGCGAGGCACCCGTGGCGGCATTTTCTCTTCGTCAACTCTATCTGGCCTTGGCTCGCAGGGTGCCTGCCACAGATGGCCGCAAAGCCTTGGTGTCCAATCCCTACCGCAAATGGAGTGACATCGATCCATCGCTACCCGATCGGCTGATCCGTGTTTTCGGGCCGCCACCCACCTCTGGCACCCGTGATGCCTTTGTCGAGTTGGCGTTGGAGGGTGGTTGTGCAAGCTTCGATTGGATCAAGGCGCTCCAAACAAAAAACAAGCGGCGCTATCGGAGCATTTGCCGTGCGATTCGTGAGGACGGTGCCTATATCGAGGCTGGCGAAAACGACAATTTGATCGTGCAGAAACTGGTGGCCGATCCGGCGGTGTTTGGCATTTTCGGCTTCAGCTTTCTCAAAGAGAACTTAGATCGCGTGCGCGGTGCCGAGATCGCTGGCACGGCACCGAGCTTTGCAAATATTGGCGATGGTGTCTACCCGCTATCTAGGCCGCTGTATTTCTATGTCAAAAAAGCGCATATCGGCATCATTCCCGGCATCGACCGCTTCGTGCGCGAGTTCACCAGCAAACGTGCCGTGGGATCTTGCGGCTATTTGCTGAGCCGGGGTCTCATCCCACTGGGCACCGAAGAGCGCGCCGCCATCCAACAGGATCGCCGCGGTCCGGTGCAATCTTGGCCCTCGCTCAAGCTCTGAGCTCCGAGCCCCGAGTCAAGGGTCGCGCGTCGCCCGTCATGCGCTGCACAGCAGGGACTATCGCCCGATGAACACGCTGTTGCTGTTGCTCGTGGCCGCCGCCGCTTGTGCGCTGTTTGCCAACCGCCGTGCCAGGCGGCAAGCGGTGGCGCTGGGCGGCATCGACCGGCTCAGTGCCCTGCCGGGGCACTATGCGATCTGTGCGGCGCTCTGGTGCCTGCTGCCAGCGCTGGCAGTTTATGCGATGGCATCGCTCAGTCACGAAAGGCTGTTGCTGTGGCACTTGGCCGAGGACTTGCGCCGCCTCGTCCATCTGGGCAATGGCGATCCGCGCTGGATATTGCAACTGTTACAGACGGTGGCCGCTGGTGGTCACCATGATGATGCGCTGGTGTTGGAGGCCGCGCAGCGCTACGCCGCCCACGGCGCACGGCTCGACAGCTGGAGCACGGCGTTGGCCATTGCCATTGCTATCGCTAGTGGTGCCATTGCTTGGCTGAAAGTGGCCCCAGTCGTGCGCGCCCGACACCAGCTCGAACGCTTTGCCTATGGTTGCCTGCTGGCTTCTACCACGGTGGCGGTTTTGGCAACGGTCGGCATTGTCTTGTCGGTGTTGTTCGAAAGCCTGCGCTTCTTCGCCGCCGTGTCGCCGCTGGATTTTCTATTCGGTCTGCAGTGGAGCCCACAGCTCGCGATGCGCGACGATCAGCAGGGTTCCTCCGGTGCCTTTGGCGTGGTACCGCTGTTCCTCGGCACCTTGGTGGTGTCGGCGGTCGCTATGACCGTGGCGCTGCCCGCTGGCTTGCTGGGGGCGATCCACATGTCGGAATACGCCTCGCCGCGGGCACGTAACACACTCAAGCCGCTGATCGAGGTTTTGGTTGGCATCCCGACTGTGGTCTACGGCTTCATCGCCGCGCTGAGCGTGGCACCGTTGGTCAAAGAGCTGGGTGGGGCACTGGGTTTAGCGGTGGCCTCAGAAAATGCGCTGGCGGCCGGTCTGGTCATGGGCATCATGATCATGCCCTTTGTGTTGTCGTTGTCCGACGATGTCATCCGTGCGGTGCCCAATGCCCTGCGCGAGGGGGCGCTGGCGCTGGGGGCGACCCGAGCTGAGATGATTACCCAAGTGGTGTTGCCAGCGGCCCTACCCGGCATCATCGGCGGTGGCTTGCTCGCCATCTCACGTGCTATTGGCGAGACGATGATCGTGGTGATGGCTGCTGGCTTGGCGGCTAAATTGAGCGCCAATCCGCTGGATGCGATGACCACGGTGACGGTGCAGATTGTCACGCTGTTGCTCGGCGACCAAGCATTCGACAACCCCAAGACGCTGGCCGCTTTCGCCCTTGGGTTAACACTGTTTGTCACGACCTTGGCGCTCAATATTGCCGCTCTGCTGGTCGTGCGTCGCTACCATGAAGCCTATGACTGATTCTTGCCGTGCCAGCTTGCCCCGCCGCCATCGCCGCGCCCGCCTATTGCGCTGGGCGAGCATGGCGGCGGTGGTATTCGCGCTGGGCTGTGTCGCGCTGTTGTTGTTCGATATCGCCCGTCGTGGCATCGGCGGCTTTGTCGAGCAGCGCGTCGCGCTCAGCGTCTACTTCGACCCGGGCACGCTGGGCTTGGAGTATTGGGAGGAGGGTGGCGAACAGTTGGCGGAGGAACTGGAATTCGCCGATTTCCCAGCCTTATTGGCAGCATCTTTGGCACGCTCCCTGCCCGGCGTAGGCTTGGGGCAGCTGTTCAGCGAAGACGCTGACTACCTGCTCTACCAGCGCTTGCAGGCCGATCCGGAGCTGCTCGGAGAGCAAGCATCGGTGGAGCTGCCGCTCGCTGGCTGGGCCGAGCGTTATTTGGATGTTGGGCTCGGCGCGGTCGAGCTCGAGCTGTACGCCGCGCTGTTGCCAGCCTTAGATCAGCTGGCTGATGAGGGCTTGGTGCGGCTGCGCTTCAACGACACTTTCTTCACGGCTGGCGATTCCCGCACGCCGAGTTCTGCCGGTATCCGCGGCGCTTTGCTCGGCTCTTTCTACACGCTGTTAGTGTGCTTCTTTTTGTCCTTCCCGCTCGGCATTGCGACGGCGGTTTACTTCGAGGAGTTCGCTCCCCGCAACCGCTGGATTTCGCTGCTTGAGATCAACATCAACAATCTGGCGGCGGTGCCGTCGATTATCTTCGGGCTGTTGGGGCTGGCGGTGGTGATCAATTTTTTCGGTCTGCCGCGCTCAGTGCCGCTGGTCGGCGGCATTGTGTTGGCGCTGATGACCCTGCCGACGATTATCATCGCCAGCCGTTCAGCGATCCGTTCGGTGCCGCCTTCGGTGCGCGAAGCGGCATTGGCGCTCGGTGCGTCGCGCATGCAGGTGGTCGGCCATCATGTGGTGCCGTTGGCGCTACCCGGCATGCTGACTGGCACTATCATCGGCATGGCTCAGGCGCTCGGCGAGACGGCACCGCTCTTGTTGATCGGCATGGTCGCCTTTGTGGTCAGCCCGCCCGCGGGGCTGATGGATCCGACCGCAGTGCTACCGGTGCAGATTTATCTGTGGGCGGATAGCCCGGAGCGCGGCTTCATCGAATTGAGCTCGGCGGCGATTTTGGTGCTACTCTCTTTTCTTGGAGTCATGAATATCGGTGCGGTGCTACTGCGTCGACGTTTTGAGCAGCGTTGGTAGAGGGTCGCGCTATTATGGCTACAGCACAGGAGAGCCGAGCCACTGGCACCGTGGCTCTCGATGAGGGTTTGCAGATGGCGAGAGTCGTTGCAGAGCCCGGGCAGGAGTCATCGCCAGTCATCGCCAGTGCGGTCGGCAAGCCCTTGCTTGAGCCGAGCGAGGAGATTAAGTTCAGCGTCCGCAACCTCACTGTGCGTTATGGTGATTTGGTGGCGGTGCGCGATGTCAGCTTGGACATCGGCTGCCGCCAAGTGACGGCGCTCATCGGTCCCTCCGGCTGTGGCAAATCGACTTTTCTGCGTTGTCTGAACCGGATGAATGACATCATCCCCAGTTGCGTTGTGCGGGGTGAGGTGCAGCTGGATCGGGAAGATGTCTACGCCGCGCAGCTCGATGTCGTCGAGCTGCGCTCCCGGGTCGGCATGGTGTTTCAAAAGCCCAATCCCTTTCCCAAATCGATCTACGACAATGTTGCTTACGGTCTGCGGCTGCACGGCAAGGCGGGGCATGCGGGGCAGCTGGATGCGCTGGTCGAGACCAGCTTGCGTCGTGCGGGTCTGTGGGATGAAGTCAAGGATCTGCTCGCACACCCGGCGACCAGCTTGTCTGGCGGTCAGCAGCAACGTCTGTGCATCGCCCGCACCATTGCGATTCAACCTGAGGTTATCCTGATGGACGAGCCGTGTTCGTCGCTCGACCCCATCGCCACCGCCCGTATCGAGGCCTTGATCAGTGAGCTCAAGCGGGATTACACCATTGTCATTGTCACGCATTCCATGCAGCAAGCCTCCCGGGTCTCCGACCGCACGGCCTATTTCCACATCGGCCAGCTGTTGGAAGTCAATGCCACTGAGAAGATTTTCACGGCACCGGAACATCCCGGAACCGAGGACTACATCACCGGGCGCATCGGCTAGTCCGATGTCAGCTCACCACAGGGATCACCAGCCATGAGTGACATCGGCTCGCATCACATCTCCCCCGGTTTCGATGACGAATTGGGTCAATTGACCGGGTGTTTTCAGCGTCTCGGTGGCTTGGCCGCGCAACAGCTGCAGGACAGCCTGCAGGTGCTGGCAGACGGAGACCGCGTGCGTGCTGATGCCATTTGCGAGCGCGAGCACGAGCTCAATGAGCGCGATGTGGAGATTGATCGGCTCTGCCTGTCCATTTTGGCCCGCCGCCAGCCCGCTGCCACCGATCTGCGCTTGGTGACTTCGGTCGGCCACGCCACCTTCGATTTGGAGCGCATCGGCGACGAGGCGGCCAAAATCGCCCGCATCTGCGTCGAGATGTCTGCGGCGGGCATCTCAATTTATTGTGTCGAGCAGATCCAGGCTGCCGGTGCAGTGGTGCTAGACATGTTGCGCGATGCACTCGATGCCTTTGCCCGCTTGGACAGCTTGGCTGCCTACGAGGTGGCGCGTCAGGATGCGTTGTTGGATGTCAGCTGTGAGGAGATTATCGCGGCGATGTTGCAGGAGTTGACGGCGCGGGGCAATCTGGTAGGTGGCCTGCGCCTTTTGTGGATTCCGCGTGCGCTGGAGCGCATCGGCGACCACAGCTGCAATTTGGCCGAGCATGTGGTCTTCGTGGCCAAGGGCGAGTATGTGCGCCATATGAGTTTGCGGCGCATGGCCAAACGCGTGCACGCAGACTGAGTGCCCCGGCGGGGGGTATAATTCGCGCCCTAATTCTGCGTGTGGCCGAGGCATCGCCGTGCCCTTCTCTCCCGGTGATGTCCGGCTCGTTCTCTGGCTGACACCGCTGGCGACCGTCGCCATCGGCTTGGGGCAATCGGTACTATTCGCGATCATGCCGATGCTCGGTCGTCAGCTGGGCTTTCACGAGTTGCAGATCACATCACTCGTCTCGCTCTCGGCGCTGGTCTTTTTTCTCGTCAGCCCATTCTGGGGGCGGCACAGCGATATCATCGGTCGCCGCCGGACGATTCTGATCGGCATCAGTGGCTACACGCTGGGCACTGTGATTTTCATCTCCATCGTGCAGTTCGGTCTCAACGGCTTGCTCGGGGGGCTGTTGCTCTACAGCATCCTGCTCTTCTACCGCATCTTCCACACCGGCTTGATGGCGGCCACCCACCCCGCCTGTGGAGCCTTTGTGGCCGATGTCACATCGCTGTCCGATCGCACTGCTGGCTTGGCACGGTTGGCGGCTGCGATGGCGCTGGGCACGGTGCTTGGGCCGGGCTTGATCTACTTTTCTCGCTACGGCTTGTTGGCTCCACTCTACCTTTGCGTGCTCTGCTGTGCGGTGGTGTTGCTGATCTTGTGGCGCTGGTTGCCGGGGCGTCAGTTGGTGCGTGGCACTGGCTCTCCGCACCGCCTGCGCTACCGCGATCCGCGTATCCGCGTCGTGTTGCTGGTTGGCCTCTGCATGTATACGGCGTTGGCGATGACGCAACAGACACTGGGCTTCTATTTCCAAGATCACTTGCAGTTGTCGACAGTCGATGCTGTGCGCCTGTTTGCTTTCGGCGCCATGGTGTTGTCGCTGGCGACCATCGCGATGCAGCTGCTGGTCGTGCCGCGCTTGGGCTTGTCGCCAGCGCTGTTGATTCGCTTCGGTTTGCCGACCGCCATTTTGGGCTATATCGGCATCGCCGCAGCGACGGATTTTACCGGCCTGTGTGTCGCCATGTTCCTGTGTGGCATCGGCATGGGCTTGGCTGGGCCCGGCTACACGGCCAGCGCCAGCCTGCGCGTAGCACCGTGGGAACAGGGGGCGTTGGCGGGGCTGTCGGCATCGATTCCGGGATTGGGTTTTGTGGTCGGGCCGTTGATCGGAGGATTGCTCTACGGGCTGGATCTGCGGCTACCCTATTTGGGTGCCGCGCTGCTTTTGCTGCCGCTGGCGATTTACTGTTGGGGATGGTTGACCGATCGCCACGGCGCGGTGGCTCCTGAGGTGGTGGCTGAGGTCGAGCGCAGCGACACCCCGGCCAGCGGAGTTGTGTAAAATGGAAAATTGTGGCTGGAGTTGTCGGCTGCGAGGCAGGGGTGCTATTTAATGCGCATTGAATTGAACGCCGAGCAGCGCAAGTTGCGCGACCGTATCCGCGCTCAGCTCGAGGAATTGATCACCCCCAAACTGCGTGCCGAGCTGGCCGTCAGCGGTGCCGAGGGCGGTGGCCCCGAGTTTCGCAAGGCGCTTCGGCAGATGGGTTCCGAGGGCTATGGCTACATCTCGATGGGGTGGCCGGAAGAGCTCGGCGGTAGCGGTGTCACGCCGTTTGAGCAGTACATCTTCACCGAAGAAGTGATGCGCATGCGCTTCCCCTATCCTTTTCTGACCACCGATGCCATCGGCCCGATACTGGCGGCCAATGCTGCCCCGGAATTGCAGGAAACCGTGGTGGAGGGCATCCGCCGCGGCGAGGTGATCTGCTCCATCGGCTACTCCGAGCCCAGTGCTGGCACCGATTTGGCCGCGCTGCGCACCCGCGCCGAGCGCGATGGCGACGAGTGGGTGATCAACGGTCAGAAAATCTGGACCAGCCTCGCCAATTTCTCCGACTATGTCTGGCTGGCGGCGCGCACCGATCCCGACCCACGCAAGCGCCACAAGGGCCTGTCGATGTTCTTGGTGCCGAACTCCGCCACAGGCTTCTCGGTGACCCCTATCCACACGCTGGGCGGGGTGCGCACCAATTCGACCTTCTTTGACAATGTGCGGGTGCCGGCCCATAACTTGGTCGGCGAGGAACACCAAGGTTGGCAGCTGATCACCGGCCAGCTGAATGTCGAGCGCCTGTCGCTGGCCAATGGCGGCTTCACGCTACATGCTTTTGAGATGCTCTGCGAGTGGGCGGCGCAGGAGCGCCTGAGTGATGGCCGTCGCCTGATCGAGCTGTCGTGGGTGCAAAGCAATTTGGCGCGTATCCACTGCTACTTGGAGGCTCTGAAATTGATTTGTTGGAAGCAGGCGTGGTCGATGACCTACGAGACCTTGGAAATGGCCGAGGCATCTGCCGCCAAGGTCTACAGTTCCGAGAGCTTCATCGAGATCTACCGACTGATGATGGAAGTGGTCGGTGCCCGCTCGCTGTTGCGCTGCGGCCAGCAGGATGTGCCGATGCCGCTGCAGGGGCGGCTGGAACAGATGTACCGCTCCGCCTCGATCATGACCTTCGGTGGCGGTGCCAATGAAATCCAGCGTGACATCATCTCCGCAGCTGGCCTGATGATGCCGCGCGCACGGCGCGCTGGCTGAGCCCGTGCGGGCAATTCCGATAGAGGGAGCTAGATAGATGGATTTCAAGCCTAGTGAGGAGCGTTGCGAGGTCGCCGAGCTGGCGCAGAAAATCCTCAGCGATTTCTGCGGCAATGAGCGCCTGCGCGCGCTTGAGGCTGACAGCGAAGACGGTCGTTTCGACGCCGAGTTATGGCAGGCGCTGGCCGATGCTGGCTTGCTGGGCGTGGCGGTTGGCGAAGCCGATGGCGGCATGGGTTTTGGTTTTGAGGAGCTCAGTGCCTTGATCGAGCAGAGTGGACGTCATGTGGCACCAGTGCCGCTGTTGCAGGTTTTGGTCGGCGCTGCCTTGCCATTGTCTCGCTTCGGCTCTGCGGAGCAGCGTACCCGGCTCTTGCCCGGTATTCTCAGCGGTGATGCCGAGCAGTTGGTGGTACCGGCACTGCACGATCCCATGCCAGCCGGTAGCGCCGTGCGTCCCGAGCTGCGCGCCACCGCGTCGGCGGGGGCGGGGGGGGGTTGGCAGCTGGATGGCGAGTTGTTCGGCGTGCCTGTGGCAAAACGTGCCGCCCGGATATTGGTGCCTGCGAGCACGGGTGATGGCGATGGACTGGTGCTGCTCTTATTCGATCCAAAGGCCGACGGCGTGACGATGACCCAGCAGTTGATCACCACTGGCGAGAGCTATCCCCGAGTTGAACTCAAAGGGGTGCAGGTGGGCGGCGAAGATGTGGTGGCCGAGGGTGATGAAGCGCGCGCGGCCGTGGTGTGGATCGCCGAGCGGATGACGACGGCGCTGGCGGCCCAAGCGCTGGGCATCGCCGATCAAATGTTGCGGATTACGGCTGGCTACACCGCCGAGCGCGAGCAATTCGGTGTCAAGATCGCCACCTTTCAAGCGGTGGGGCATAGGGCGGCGAATTGTTATATCGATGTGCAGTGCCTGAGCATGGCGGTGATGCAGGCGGTGTCGCTATTGGCTCAGGAAGCCGATGCTGCCGATGAGGTGTGTGTGGCCAAAGTCTGGGCTGGCGATGCTTGCCACCGCGTCAGCTATTCCGCGCAGCATATGCACGGCGGCATGGGCGTGGATCGCGACTATCACCTGTGGCGCTATTGCCTATGGGCCAAGAAGGTCGAGCTGCTGATGGGCAGCAATGTCGAGCAGTTGGAAGCCCTCGGTGCCAGCTTGGCCAAGCGCTGGCTGGCGAAGGTGGGATGAGGGATCAGGCTGAGAGCGGCTCAGCTGGTTTTGGCGTCGATCCATCTGTTGTCTGCCATGACACGCCAAACAATGGCCTGCCCGCTGATCCCGGCGGTTGGGGTGGCGCGCCAGCGATGGATTTGATCATCGCCTTTGGGACCGCACACAATGGCACCACGGTGGTCGAGCAGGAATCGATTTCGGAAAACACGCAGGCGCTTTATTAGCGCGAGGGCGATGGTGGTGCTGAGCTGTGGTATTTCAAAGTTGCGGAGTTGGGGCACGAGTTGCCGGATGTCGCCGAGCACGGCATTGATATGGGAAGATTGTTTTGGCTCTTTTTCGGTGCGCAGCCGCCTGTGGTGCACTGAACTCAGTTGACATGCTCCGTCGTCACCCCCCATTGCACTTCCCAGCGCAGTGCCGCCCGCAGCTCGCGCAGGAATAGTGCTCGCGGCATGTCCCGCACGCCCAGTGAGTGCAGGTGCGGGCTGGGCAGCTGGCAATCCACCAAGGCGAAGCCCCATGCCTCCAAGCGTCGGCACAGCTCCGACAGTGTCAGCTTGGAGGCGTCCGTCACCCGGCTGAACATCGACTCGGCAAAGAAACAGCCGCCGATGGCTACGCCGTAGATTCCGCCGCAGAGCTGGGCTTGCATCCACAGCTCGACGCTGTGCGCCCAGCCAGCCCGGTGCAGGGACATATAGGCATCGTGCATCTGTGGTGTGATCCAAGTCTCCTCGCGCCGGTGGTTGGCGCAGCCATCTACCACAGCTGCGAAGTCGCGATCCACTGTCAGCTCGAAGTTGCCGCGCCGCTCGCGCTGGCGCAAGGAGCGCGAGCGGTGGAATTCGGCGGGATACAGCACGGCGCGCGTCTCTGGGCTCCACCACAGCAAGGGATCGTCAGCTTGGAACCATGGGAACAGGCCGTGGCGGTAGGCAGCGATCAGGCTCGCAACGCGCAGATCTCCGCCGATGGCCACCAAGCCTGCGGGCAACTCAGCCGCGGTGTTCAGTGCCATAGCACCTGGCGGTAGCCATTGGCGCGGCACGGGCAAGCTCGCCCTATGAGCGGTCGCCCCGGCTTGGGGGCGGCATGCGGCGCGGCTTCACTCAGCCGTCGCGCCGCTCCAGCGGCACGAAATCGCGCTTTTTCATCCCGGTGTAGAGCTGGCGCGGTCGACCGATGCGGTATTCAGAGCCGAGCAGCTCATCCAAGTGTGCGACCCATCCGGCGGTGCGACCGATGGCGAAGATGACAGTGAACATGTCAGTCGGCACACCGAGAGCCTGCAAGATAATGCCCGAATAGAAATCCACATTGGGGTAGAGTTTGCGCTCGATGAAATAGTCATCTTCCAAGGCGATACGCTCCAGTGTGCGGGCTGTGCGAAACAGCGGGTTGTTGCCTGTGTCCAGTTCTTCCAGCACCTGTACGCACAGCTGTTGCATCACGCGAGCGCGCGGATCGTAGTTTTTGTAGATGCGGTGGCCGAAGCCCATCAGGCGGAAGGGATCCTGCGGATCTTTGGCGCGCTTGATGAATTTGCCGATGTGTTTCTCGTCGCCGATTTCCATCAACATGTGCAATGCAGCCTCGTTGGCACCGCCGTGAGCCGCTCCCCACAGCGAGGCGATGCCAGCAGCGACGCAGGCGAATGGATTGGCACCGGAAGAGGCGGCTAAGCGCACAGTCGAGGTCGAGGCATTCTGTTCGTGGTCGGCATGCAGCAACAACAGGATGTCCATCGCGTGTGCCAAGACCGGATTCAGCTGGTAATGCTCACAAGGTGTACTGAACATCATGTAGAGGAAGTTTGCAGCGTAGTTCTTGGTGTTGTCTGGATAGACATAGGGCTGGCCGATGGAGTGCTTGTAGCTCATCGCCGCCAAGGTCGGAATTTTGGCGATTAGGCGCATGGCCGACAATTCACGATCCGCCGGATCGCTGATGTCGGTGGTCTTGTGGTAGAAGGCCGACAGTGCGCCGACCGCGCTACATAGCATCGCCATCGGGTGGGCGTCGGCGTGGAAGCCTCTGAAGAAACTGAGCAAGTGTTCGTGCACCATTGTGTGGTGGCGGATGTTGGAGGTGAAATCCTGCAGTTGGGGGGCGGTGGGCAAGTCACCGTGGAACAGTAGGTAGCAGGTTTCGAGATGCGACGAGTGGTCGGCGAGCTGCTCGATCGGATAGCCACGGTAGCGCAGCACGCCGCGCTCGCCATCAAGGAAAGTAATGCTGGAATCACAGGAGGCGGTGGCGGTGAAGCCAGGGTCGTAAGTGAAGATCCCAGCCTTGCGCAGATTGGCTATCTCCAGCACTTGCGGTCCTTCAGTGCCTTGGCGCAATGGCAATTCGATCTCTTGCCCATCGACGATTAAACGGGCCGATTTCTGCTCTGGTGTCTGATTCATTGCGCTTCCTAGGCGGATATTTGGCTCAGGCTCTGTGCTGGTTGATTGGGCCACACAATCAGTGCGATACCAGCACTGGCGCTGATGCTCTTGCGAAGCTTAATTTTAGCAGAGCACCCACTTCAGCGAATCACCCCTGTCACCCGCACACGCTTGGCACCGGCCTGTACCGGTGCGGCGCGGGCGGCGGCTCGCTCCTTCAGCTGCGTGTTCAGCATTTGGTAGAGGGCGATCAGGCAGCCCGCAACCAAGAAGGCTCCGGGTGGCAGGATCGCGGCCAGCACTTGGGGATAGTCGGCGGACAGAGCGATGTGCCAATCGCGGGCACCCGCGCCGAACAGAAGATCCATATTGGCGAACAGGCCGCCGGTGCCGATCAACTCGCGCATGGCACCGATCAGTACCAGTGCCGAGGCGAAGCCCAGACCCATCGCCAAGCCGTCTACAGTGGCTGGCAATACCGGGTTGCGGCGGGCGAAGGCCTCGGCGCGTCCGAGGATGATGCAGTTGGTGACGATGATCGGGATAAAGATGCCAAGGATGGTGTACAGCTGGTAGGCGTAGGCCTGCATCAGCAGCTCGGCGCAGGTGGTCAGCGCGGCGATGATCATGACGAAGACTGGCAAGCGCACGGTGTCCGGCACATGGTTGCGCACGATCGACACCAAGCAATTGGAGGAGCCGAGGACCGCTATTGTGACGATGCCCAAACCCAGCGCATTGACCACCGAATTGCTGACACCGAGCAGGGGGCACAGCCCCAGCATCTGTACCACGGCGGGGTTGTTATGCCACAGGCCGTTGCGCCACAACTCGGCGAGTGGCATCAGGGAGCTCCCGCGGTGCTGTGGGGGCTCTGTGGCATCGGCGCGTCGGCGAACAGTGTTCGGCGTTGCCGCTCAGCTTGCTCAAAATAGCGGTAGACGGCGCGCACCATGGCGCGCGGCGTGATTGTGGCACCAGTGAATTGGTCGAAAGCGCCGCCGTCGCGCTTGACCTGCCATTGCGTTGCTGGGGTATTGCTCATGGACTTGCCATCAAAGGAGAGTACCCAAGGTGATTTGCGCACATCCACTTTGTCGCCGAGGCCTGGAGTCTCGCGGTGATGAGTCACGCGCACCCCGAGGATCTTGCCATCGCGCTGCAGTCCGAGCAGGAACTCAATCGCACCAGTATAGCCATCCGGTGCTGTGGCAGACAGGATGACAGCCACGGCTCGCTCTTGGCGGCGGGCGGTGTAGACCGTGCTGGGGCGACCGTCGAACTCTATCGTGCGTGCGCTTTTCAGCAGATCGTTGTCGTACCAGCTAGACGGCACGATCTCGTTGAGCGCCGAGACGGCGGCGGCCTGACGCGCCTCGGCGATGGCCTTGCGGGTCGCCAGCTCGACATTGCCGAGAATGGCGGCGGTGCTGAGGGCGATGAGTGCCAGAGTGGTGCTGTTGCGTCCCACGGAGTGGCGGTACTCGCGCAGCTTGGAATTGCGCTCAGCGGGGGGGATGGCCATAGCTGCGAGGCTGTACATAGTGGTCGATCAGGGGAGCTGAGAAGTTCATCAGCAACACGGCGAAGGCGACGCCGTCTGGATAATTGCTGAAGCTGCGCAGGACGAAGACCAAGCTGCCAACGCCGATACCGAAATACAATCTCCCCCTATTGCTGGTGCTGCCGGATACCGGGTCGGTGACGATGAAGAAAGCTCCCATCATCGTGGCACCTGTGCACAAATGCATCAGCGGCGAGCCGAGGGAGTCGGCACCGCCGCTACGGTAGAACAGCGCCGAGAGCACGACCAGTGCCGCCAACATGCCGACCGGAGCGTGCCACGGGAATATGCCCCGCCACAGTAAATATAGGCCGCCGCCAGCGAACATCAGGTTGATCCATTCCCAGCCGCGGCCACCCCAGCGGCCGAATTGTGGCGTGGCAGCCCACAGCTCGGCCACCTGCTGCCCCCCGCCTTGCTTGAACAAATCCAGTGGCGTGGCCATTGTCATCCCGTCGGTCGCGCCGCCGCCAAAGATCAGTGCCACGGTTTGCCATAGCCCCGGCGGCGATGCCCCCAAGCCGCGCGGCGCTACCCATTGGGTCATCTCCACCGGGAAGGAGATCAGCAGCACGACATAGCCGACCATGGCCGGATTGAAAGGGTTGTAGCCGATGCCACCATAGGCGTGCTTGCCGATCAGCACCGCGAAGGCGGTGCCGCTGACAGTCACCCACCACGGGCAGTAGGGTGGCAGAGCGGCACCGAGCAAAACAGCGGTGACCAACACGCTACTGTCGCGCAGATTGGGCAGTGTCGGCAGCTTGCGCAGCTTCAGCGCCGCCGTCTCGGCGGCGAGCGCGACCAGCATGGCGATTGCCGCATTGACCAAATGCCCCCAGCCAAAAAACCATGTCAACGCGGCCAGCCCGGGGATCAGTGCTGCCAACACCTGCCACATCACCCATGCGGTGTCGTGTGGCCCGATCATATGGGGTGAGGAGCGCAGTGGCGAGCTCATGTGGTCGGTGGCGGCTGTTGGCTGTTGGCCACGTCGCGCCGCGTGCGCTCGACGGCGGCCTGAACCACGGCATTCTGCTCTGAGTCGGCGAGATCGCGTGCTTTTTGGCGGCGCTGGCGGCGGCGCTCCTCCTGCTCCTCACGGCGTCTTTCGAGGCGTTGTTGGTTGGCTTCGAAGCGTTCCCGCGCCTTGTCGGACTGACTGTGTTCGCGCCGTTGTTGGCGGATTGAGTCTTTGGCGGCGCGATAGTATTGCACCAAGGGGATGCGGCTCGGGCAGACATAGGCGCAGGCACCGCATTCGATGCAGTCGAACAGATTGTGGTGCTCGGCCTTGTCGTCCTCGCGGCTGCGGGCAAACCAGTAGAGCTGTTGCGGCAGCAGGCTGGCTGGGCAGACCTCAGCGCAGAAGCCACAGCGGATGCAGGCCATCGCCTCGTCAGCTGGTGCTTCCTGCGGCTCCACGTTGAGTAATATGCCGTTGGTGGTCTTGAGTACCGGGGCGTCGATGGGTACGCTGACACCCATCATCGGTCCGCCAACCACGATGCGGGCATCGTCGGGCAGCTGGGCTCCGGCTGTTGCCAGTAGCGTCGCTATTGGCGTGCCGATCAGTACCTCGTAGTTGGCGGGTCGCGCCACCCCCGCGCCGGTGACGGTGACAATGCGTTTCAGTAGCACCTCGCCCCAGTGCACAGCGCGGTGGATTGCGGCGCTGGTGGCGACATTCTGGCAGGCGGCACCGACTTCTGCCGGCAGGCCGCCGCTCGGCACTTCGCGCCCGGTCAGTTCTTGCACCAGCTGCTTCTCACCACCCGCCGGATAACGTGTCGGCGTCATCACGATTTGCGTTGGCACCGAAGTCGGCATCGCATCCAGCGCAGCGCGCAGTGCTGCAGCGGCTTCTGGTTTGTTGTCCTCAATCGCGATCAGAATTTCCTCGGCACCGAGCAGCTGCGCCGAGAGCTCCGCACCGCTGATGACTTCTGCCGGGCGTTCGCGCATCAGCGCCTCATCGGCGGTGATATAGGGCTCGCATTCGACCCCGTTAAGGAGCAGTGATTTGATCGGGTGGCGCGGGCTGAGCTTGATCGCGCAGGGAAAACCGGCACCGCCCATGCCGCTGATGCCGGCCTCGTGGATGCGCGTCAGAAGTTCATCCTTGTCTGCATTTGGCGGACAGGGGGGCATGGTGGGGGCATGCGCGACCGTCGCGCTGGGCAGTGGCGTCAACACGATGCAGGCTGCCGGTATTGCCGACGGATGGGACAGCGGGCGCGGGGCGATTTCCAGCACTGTGGCATCCACCGGTGCGTGTACCGGCACGCCGACGGCATCCACCGGTGCTGCTAGTAGCTGGCCGCACGCCACCTGCTGGCCCACTTGGACCAGCAGTTCCAGCGTGGTTCCGAAGTTTGCCTTCAGTGGCAGTACCAAGTGCTCGGGCAGCGGGGCTGCCACGATGCCCAGATCGCGGGTGCGTTCCTTATGCGTCGGCAGGCGCACGCCGCCGGGTACCGGCGACAGCCTGAGTGCGTCGTTGCTGACCATCAGGCGGCTCGCTCGGATGCTGCCGCGCTATCGGTGGCGATCAGATCCTGCATGCCAGCACTTTGCGGCAAGGGCCACTGCCAATCGTCCACCGATGAGTGCGGTAGCGGTAGCATATCGATGCAGTCCACCGGGCAGGGGTCGACGCACAGATCGCAGCCGGTGCATTCATCGATGATCACCGTGTGCATCCAGCGCGCCGCGCCGAGGATCGCGTCCACCGGGCAGGCTTGGATACACTTGGTGCAACCGATGCATTCATCTTCGCGGATGTAGGCCACGGTACGTGGCTTTTCCTCGCCGTGTTCGGCATTGAGCGCTAAGGGCTCGGTATCTAGCAGAGCGGCCAACTGAGCGATGCCGGGAGCGCCGCCGGGCGGGCAGCGGTTGATTTGAGCCTCGCCAGCGGCGATGGCCTCGGCGTATGGACGGCAACCGGGGAAGCCGCACTGCCCGCACTGAGTCTGCGGCAGAATCTGGTTGATCTGCTCGACCAATGCATTGCCCTTGGGGCGGAACAGTACGGCACCGATACCCAGTAGCACGCCGAATAACAGGCCGAGGCCGACCAGCACCAGCACGGTGAGTGCGACCGGGTGGTTGAGCAGGCTGTTCACGGCGATTTTTGCAAAGTCCAGTGGCGTACCGCTAGACCACGCCGATGAAGCCCATGAAGGCGAGCGAGGCCAAGCCGGCAGTCAGCATGGCACTGGCGGCACCTTGGAAGGGTTGCGGGATGTTGGACACCAGCAGGCGCTCGCGCATGGCGGTGAAGCACACCAACACCAGTGAGAAGCCCAGCGCGGCACTGAAGCCGTAGATGGCGGAATCCAGCAGCGCGTGCTCGCGGTTCAGGTTCAACAGGGCGACGCCGAGCACGGCACAGTTGGTCGTGATCAGTGGCAGGAAAATGCCCAGCATGCGGTACAGCAAGGGGCTCAGTTTGCGCACCATCATCTCGGTCAGCTGCACGATGCTGGCGATGACGAGGATGAAGCCGATCAGGCGCAGGTACTCGATCCCCAAAGGTTTCAAGCACCACTCGAACAGCAGGTAGCTGCACACCGTGGATAGCGTCAGCACGAAGGTGGTGGCGGCAGACATGCCGATCGCGCTTTCGAGCTTGGTAGACACGCCCATAAATGGGCACAGACCGAGGAATTGTACCAGCACGAAGTTGTTGATCAGGATGTTGCCGACCAATATGACGGCGTATTCGGCCAGCATGGCTCGACTCTCTCGCGGTGGTTGTCGGGTGTGGTAGTTAAACGCCTATTTTATCCCAGCGGGGGTGGGGTGGGCAGATTGGGTGCGGTTGTGGGGTGTTTTGGAGTTGGGTGGGGGCGAGCAGCTGCGTCGACGTAGTTCGTCTATCAGTTCCTATTGCCCGTCAATCCCACAAAACGCTGTGCCCAGGGGGGGAATCGAACCACCGACACGAGGATTTTCAGTCCTCTGCTCTACCGACTGAGCTACAGGCCTTCAGTCCTCTGCTCTACCGACTGAGCTACCTGGGCGTCGCGATCGCTGATCTAATATTTGGCGCTGAGCCACTCTTGGGCTATTGTGGCGCTTCGTTCGGCGGCACATAGCCTGCCGCCCGATCGTGTGCGCCGTTGTCCAAAAACAATTCTCTCTGCTCAAGCAGGTACTGCCGGGCGGCGGGATCAGTGGTGCTGAGACGTTTTTCATTGATCAGCATCACCTGTAGCGCCTGCCACTCTGTCCACGCCTGTTGCGAGACCTGCTGGTAGATCTGCATGCCAGTTTCCCCGGGGAAAGGCGGTGCCTCCAAACCAGGCAATTCGCATGCATACTTGCGGCAGACCACAGTGTGCGCCATGATTTCTGCTCAGTGCCCGCGCCCGTTGTTTTGGCCGCTACGCCACTGCCCTAACAACTTGCTCACCGGGGTGGGCAGGCCCACTACCAAGCCCTGTGTAGTGTTGCTGGCATTGTACCAGAGCTGCTTGTTATCGCCCTCGGCGATGCCGTGTGGCGCACGCGCCAAGCGCAGGTGGAGCGGGTGGATGTCGAGTCGAAAATGGGTGAAAGTATGGCGCAAAACAGCCCATTCCTCGCGCTTTGCCACACCGCAGGCCGCCAGCTCTGGATAGTGTGCCAGCGGGTCTTGCGCCGATGCGATTTCAGGCAGGCTGTAGAGTCCGCCCCAGAGTCCGTGCTCCGCACGGCGCTCCAGCAGTATGTGGCCGTCTGGTTTTTCGATCAGTAGCATATGGCAATGCCGTAGCGGTGACGGGCGACGCGGGCGGCGAGCCGGGAAGTCGGCGACCCGTCCCGTGCGCCACGCCGCGCAACCGGTGTGCAGTGGGCAGGATGGGCAGTTGGGGGTGCTGTGCGTGCAGACGGTGGCACCCAAGTCCATCATCGCTTGATTGTGTTCGGCGGCATCCCGCTCCGGTGTGTAGTGGTCGGCCAGTCGCCACAGTTGGCGCTCGGTCGCTCCCGTGCCGGGGTATCCAGCTATAGTGGCGAAACGCGCCAGCACACGCCGCACATTGCCATCAAGGATGATGCCGCGTTGCCTGAAGGCGGCGGCGGCGATGGCCCCGGCGGTAGAGCGGCCGATGCCCGGCAGCGCTTGTAACTCTGCGACGCTGCGGGGCCATCTGCCGCCGTGCGTCTCTCGCAGCTGCTGGGCTGTGCGGTGCAAGTTGCGCGCCCTAGCGTAATAGCCTAGGCCACTCCACAGCGAGAGCAACTCGTCCAGCGGTGCCTCGGCTAGCGCCTTGAGGCTGGGGAAGCGGCGCATGAAGCGTTGGTAGTAGGGCAGGGCGACGCGCACTTGGGTCTGCTGTAGCAGGATTTCGGCAACCCAGATGCGGTACGGCGAGCGCTGCCGTAGCCATGGCAGATCGTGCCGTCCCGAGTGGCTATGCCACGAGCGTAACGCACGTTGGAATGCTCTGTTGTCCATCGCTCGTCTTGGTGGCGGGCATCCGTATACACCGGTCGGGTGATTGTAGCTCGCGCACGGTTGCTGTGGCGCATTGGGGGCGGTGCCGGTATCCCCAGTCTGTGGTTGCGAACTTGTGGCGGGTATAATTCGCAGCTCATCCAAGAGGGTTTCGCCATGGCCGACAAGAGAGCGCAGGGTGCTCCCCGGCGTGCTGAAATCGAGCGCAAGACGCTGGAGACCCACATCCGCGTCGCCGTGGCGCTGGACGACCCACATCGCGCTGAAATCAGTCTGGGCCTCCCCTTTTTGGAGCATATGCTTGAGCAGCTCGCATACCACGGTGCGCTCGCCTTGAAGATACAGGCCGAGGGCGACTTGGCGGTGGATGCACACCACACCGTCGAGGACATCGGCATCACGCTGGGGCAAGCGCTGAGCCACTGCTTGGGTGACCGCTCTGGCATCCGCCGCTACGGTAGTGCTTTCGTCCCACTGGACGAGGCTCTGAGCCGCGTCGTCATCGATTTCTCCGGTCGCCCGGGGCTGGTTTATAACGTGCCTTTTAGCCGTGCGCGCATCGGCGATTTCGATGTCGATCTGGTGCGCGAGTTTTTTAGCGGTTTTGTCAATCACGCCGGTACCACGCTGCATATCGACAATTTGCGCGGCGACAACAGCCACCACCAAGCGGAGACGGTGTTCAAGGCCTTTGGTCGGGCACTGCGGGAGGCTGTGTCACCGGATGCCGCTGCTCGTGGGGTGCCCTCCACCAAAGGCAGCCTATAGCGCTGTGGTGTCGCCTACACGGCTGCGTTGTGCGGTCGTGGACTACGGCATGGGCAATCTGCACTCGGTGGGCAAGGCCTTGCAGCGCCTCGGTGCCGAGGTGTCTCTGGTCGACCACCCCGCTGCTTTTGATAGTGCCGAACGTTTGGTTTTGCCGGGTGTGGGCGGTATGCGGGCAGGTATCGACACGCTGTGCCAGCGCGGTCTGGATCGAGCCATTGCCGACTATGTGCGCTCTGGGCGACCGCTACTCGCCATCTGCCTCGGCTTACAGATGTTGTTGCAGCACAGCGAAGAGCATGGTGGCGTCGACGGTCTCGGGCTGCTATCGGGGACGGGGTTGGGCTTTGGCGAGGAGCTGAGCGATGCCGATGGGGTGCGGCTCAAGGTGCCTCATATGGGTTGGAATCGCGTGTACCAGCGCCGCGACCACCCGCTGTGGCACGGCATCGCCGATGGCGAGCGCTTCTATTTTGTCCACAGTTACCACTGTCAGGTCGCATCCGCCGAGGTGGTGGCCGAGAGCGACTATGGCCTGCGCTTCACCGCCGCCGCCGCCAGCGGCAGCCTCTTCGCCACCCAGTTCCACCCGGAGAAGAGTCAGCGCGCTGGCTTGCAGCTGTTGGAGAATTTCTTGGCTTGGTCGGGCGCAGAGGAATGAAGTGGAATTGATACCGGCCATCGATCTCAAGGGTGGCCATTGTGTGCGCCTGCGTCGCGGGCAGATGGCTGATAGCACGGTCTACAGCGCCGACCCGCTCGCACAAGCACGGCGCTGGAGCGAGGCCGGTTGCCGCCGACTGCATGTGGTCGATTTGGACGGTGCCGTGGCCGGTGAGCCATGCCACGACGAGCAGATCTGCGCCATCGCCGCCGCCCTGCCGCAGCTCGAGCTGCAGCTCGGCGGCGGCATCCGCGACGCCGAACGCTTGGCGCATTATTTGGCCGCCGGAATCAGCCGGGTCGTCATCGGTACCTTGGCTCAGCGCGAGCCCGCTTTGGTGGCCGATTGGTGCCGGCGTTTTCCCGCACGCGTGGCCATTGGCTTGGATGCCCGCGACGGCCAGCTGGCAGTGGCCGGCTGGCTCGAGCAGTCCGACAGCGATGTCATCGGCCTCGCCTGTCATTTTGCCGCTGCCGGTGCGGCGGCCATCATCCACACTGACATCGCCCGCGACGGGATGCAGAGTGGTATCAATCTGGCGGCTACGCTGGACTTGGTGCGCGCATTGCGCGAACGCGGCTTTGACACGCCGGTCATCGCCTCCGGCGGGCTCAGCGATTTAGACGAGCTGCGGGGGATCATCGCCGCCGATTTGGCGCTCGTCGAGGAGCTGCGCTCCGCATCGTCTGGGGATGTGGCTCTGGGGGGGCTGGCGGGGGTCATTGCCGGTCGTTCTCTCTACGAGGGGACGTTGGATTTGGCGGCTGGTCTCGCGCTGTGCTCTGAGTCCGGCTGAGCATGGCTTTGGCGCGGCGCATTATTCCCTGCCTCGACATTGATGGTGGGCGGGTTGTCAAGGGAGAGCGCTTTGTCGAGCTGCGCGATGCTGGTGATCCGGTCGAAGCGGCGCGCCGCTACGATGACGAGGGGGCCGACGAGCTGACGGTGCTCGACATCAGCGCCAGTCACGAGGGGCGCGAGACGGTGCTGCACACGGTGGCGGCGATCGCTGGTGAGGTCTTTATCCCGCTAACCGTTGGCGGCGGGGTGCGCTCCGAGGACGATGTGCGCACGCTGCTCCGCGCCGGGGCGGATAAAGTCAGTATCAACACGGCGGCGGTGGCGGAGCCCGACTTGGTGCGGCGGTTGGCGGAGCGTTTCGGCAGTCAGTGCGTGGTCGTGGCCATCGATGCGCGCCGTCTCGCCGATGGCAGCAGCTGGGAGGTTGTCACCCACGGCGGTCGGCGCAGTGCGGGGCGCGATGCGATCCAGTGGGCGCGGCAAGTGGTCGGGCTGGGTGCTGGCGAGATCTTGCTGACCAGTATGGACCGGGATGGCACCTGCGAGGGCTTCGACTTGGAGTTGACGCGGGCGGTCAGCGATGCGGTGCCCGTACCGGTTATCGCCTCAGGTGGGGTTGGCAATTTGCAGCATCTGGTTGATGGCATCAAATTGGGCGGTGCCGATGCGGTGTTAGCTGCCAGCATCTTCCACTTTGGCACCTATTCCATCGCTGAAGCGAAGAGTCATCTGAGTCGCTGCGGCATCGAGCTGCGGCTTTAGCTGGCTGCCGATTGCCAGCTGTGTTAGCTTTGAGGATATTGGCTGTGGTGCGCTGGCGTGCCCAGTGTCATATGGCGGTGAAACAGCAGCAGCCCAGCGGGAAGTGCTTGGTCACGGTCTCGTGCTGCGCCGTCTTGGCGCTTGTTTCGATGTCCTTGGCATGGCCAGCGGCGGCGCGCACGGCCATCGTCAAATACCAGCTGGTGACGGAGCGACAGGACGGCCCGCAGTCCCATCACTTGGTGATCAACGGTCGTTCGCCCGCGCCGACGCTCAGCGCCCGAGTCGGGGATCAACTGCACATTGAAGTGGTCAATCGGCTCGACGAGCCCGTACTGCTGCACTGGCATGGCCTACTCTTGCCCTATGACCAAGACGGCGTGCCCGGCATCAGCTCGCCGCCCATCGCGCCCGGTGCCAGTCGCGAATTCCGCTTTGCTGCACGTCAAAGCGGCACTTATTGGTACCACTCCCATACCGCTCTCCAAGAGCAGGACGGCCTTTATGGTGCCATCGTGCTGCTGGGAGATGAACAGGACTTCCCGGCGATGAACCGCTGTGCTGAGGATCTGGCGGTGGTCTTGTCCGACTGGGATCGGATGTCCGGTGCCGCGATTCTGCGCCGCTTGAAAAAAGACAGTGATTGGTTTGCCAGCAAAAAAGGCACCGTGCAACACTGGCTCGGTGCCCTGAGTCGTGGCCCGACTGCGGTGGCGAGCCGTCTGCAGATGTCATGGCTGCGCATGGGCGCAATGGATGTCTCCGATGTCGGCTACGACCGCTTCTTGGCCAATGGCGAGCAGCGCCATGCCTTGGGGGAGCTGGGTTCGGGTTGCGTGCGGCTGCGGGTCATCAACGCGGCGGCTTCCACCCTGTTCGATTTGGAGTATGCCGTCGGATCGCTGGAGCTGATCAGCGCCGATGGCCAGCCAGTGGAGCCCGTTCGCGTCCAGCGGCTACGCATCGGCATGGGGGAGAGCTATGATCTGTTGCTGCCGACCGCCGCTGGCGAAGCCCGCGAATTGCGGGCCACCGCCAACGACGGTAGTGGCTGGAGTAGCGTGCTGCTCGGCGCGGGTCAGCTGCGAGCCGTGACGACGCGCCCGCGCCCCGACCTCTATGCGGCGCACGGTGCCCATGGCGGACATGCTGGTCACGGTGCGATGGCCAACCCAGTGGATGGATTGATATACCGCCAGCTGCGCGCCCGTACGGCTCGCACTGAGGCCGAGCGCAGAGCGCCGGATCGCGTCATCAGTCTGCGGTTGACCGGTGCCATGGAAAACTATGTCTGGTCTTTTAATAATGTCATTTTCAGCGCCGCAGAGCCGCTGGAGTTTGTCCCCGGCGAGTTGTTGCGCATCGAGCTGCTCAACGAGACCATGATGGATCACCCGATCCATCTGCACGGCCATTTTTTCAGGGTGTTGAATGGGCAGGGCGATCGCGCCCCGCTCAAACACACCGTGGTGGTGCCGCCGATGCAGCAGCAGACCATCGAGCTGTTGGCGGTCGAGCCCGGCCGTTGGATCATGCACTGCCATAACCTCTACCACATGGCGACCGGTATGGCGCGGGCTGTGAGCTACTCAGCTCCGGCTCCCGGCACGGCGCACCGGGTGGTCGCCGCCTTGCCTCCTGCACCCGGGGGGAGCGACCATCTGCCTGCGGTGGATCGTGCCCGCACCGCGCTCGGCGACAATTTGGAACGTCGGGCCACCGCCTTGGAACGCGCTGCCGAGCCGATGCCGCCAGCTGCCATGGAGGATCGCCGCTTCTGGTGGCGCGGCGAGTGGGTGCTGCTCAGCAATATGGCAGCAGTGGAGGGGCAGCTACGCGACGCGAACGATCAATTGGAGTGGAGTTTTGAACACGGCCTGACAGAGCGGAATGGAGAGCGATATGGTGAGGGTGAATTGGCCTACCGGCGGCTATTGGGGCGTTTTTCTTCGGTCTACACCGGTTATCGTCTGACGCGCACGCAGGATTTCCACAGCGGCGAAGACATCGAGCACAGCGCCCTGTTGGGAGCCGCACTTGTGCTGCCGCTACGGCTGGAGGCGGAGCTCGAATGGGATTCCGAGGAGGGTGTGATCTTGCGCTTGAGCAATCACCACCAGCTCAGTGAGCGCCTGTCGCTGGCCTGGTTGCTCGATGTCGGTGACAAGGATGATGCCGTCGAGCTGCGTTACCGCTTCTCAACACGCTTTGATGCGACCCTGCATTACAGCGGGCGCTATGGTGTTGGTGGGGGCATCCGTTTGCGGCTCTGAGCGGCGCGCCCCGCCGTTCAGGCGGCGATGATGGTCTTCGCCGACCCGCCAGCTTCTTCGCGCACCAGCCGTGGCACCAGATAGCCGGGCAAGTTCGCTCGCAGCTGCGCCATCAGTCGCCGCCCCTCGGCCGCGTTCACATAGAAGTGGGCGGTGTTGGCCACACGGTCGGGCAGGTGCAGGTAGTAGGGCAGCGTGCCAGCTTGGTAGTGTAAGGCCTCGCTCAGCTCGGTCAGCACCTTCACCTCATCATTGACCCCTCGCAACAGTACGGATTGGTTCAGCAGGGCGATGCCGCGTTTGCCGACACGGCGCAGTGCCGCAGCCACATCGTCGTCGAGCTCCTGTGCGTGGTTGATGTGCACCACCATCGTCGTCCTGAGACGGCTCGTCGCCAAGCGCTCCAGCAGGGCTTCGGTGATGCGCGCCGGGATCACCACCGGCAACCGTGTGTGCAGCCGCAGGCCGCGCAGATGAGGGATTGCCTCCAGTGCACTGCACAGCTTGGCCAGCAGGGTGTCGCGCAGCATCAACGGGTCGCCCCCGCTGAGGATCACTTCGCCGATCTCTTGGTGTGCGGCAATGTAATCCAGCGCTGCTTGCCAGTGTGCGCCGGGGGCACCGGCTACCTGCGGGAAATGGCGGCGGAAGCAGTAGCGGCAGTGCACCGCGCAGCTGTGGGTGGCGAGCAGTAGCGCCCGTCCGCGGTATTTGTGTAGCAGGCCGGGGCATGGGTTGGCCGCGCTCTCGGCCAGCGGGTCGGTGCTGAAGCCGGTGACGCTGTCCCATTCGCGACGGCTGCTGAGCACCTGCCGCAACAGGGGGTCGGCAGGGTCACCGGTGCGCATGCGGGCGGCGAAATGGCGCGGCACCCGCAACGGGAAATCGCCGCCGTCGGCCACTGCCCAGTCCAGCTGCTCCGGCTCGAGCTGTAGCAAGGCCAACAGCTCCTCGGGCCGGCGTATCGCATCGCGCAGCTCGCGTTGCCACCGGGCGCTTGCGCTGGCGGGGGCAGCTGTTGTCACGCTGCCTGAGGCAGTGGCTATGGTGGCTTGTCTAGAGCTCACGGCTACGCTGCCTATCCTGTCCATAGCTGATTGACCACACTGCTATTATGGCGCTATGACAGCTGGGGATGCAGATGGCCAACCACTCCACCAATGAGTTTCGGCCCGGCCTGAAGCTCTTGCTCGACGGCGAGCCGTGCAACATTGTCGAGAACGAATTCGTCAAGCCCGGTAAGGGGCAGGCATTCAACCGCGTGCGCCTGCGCAATCTGCGTAGCGGGCGCATTTGGGAGCGCACTTTCAAATCTGGCGACAGTCTGCCAGCTGCCGATGTGGTCGAGCGCGAGATGTCCTTTCTGTACGCCGACGGCGAAGGTTGGCATTTTATGGAAGATTCCAGCTATGAGCAACACTGTGCCAACGAGCAGGCGGTGGCCGATGCGCGCCCGTGGCTGAGTGGGCAGGACCGTTGCATGGTCACGCTTTGGAATGGTGTGCCGTTGTCGGTGCGCGCTCCGAACTTCGTCGAGATCGAGGTCACTGAGACCGACCCAGGTTTGCGCGGCGACACCGCCACCGGCGGCGTCAAACCGGCGCAGCTCAGCACGGGGGCCTCGGTGCGTGTGCCGCTGTTCATCAATCTCGGTGACCGCATCCGCGTCGACACCCGCACCGGTGAATACCAAGGCCGGGCGGGCAAAAACTAAGGCGCGCCGCCATCGTTGCTGAGGGACTGCGCTCAGCCTCGCAGTCAGCGGCAGATTGGCAGCCATCGGCGACGCTTGATCGCCTGCGCCAGCGCGCTCGCCTGTTGGCGCGCATCCGCACTTTCTTTGCCCGTCGAGCTGTGCTTGAGGTGGAGACCCCCTTGCTCGCGCCATCGGCGGCCAGCGAGCCGCAGCTACACAGTCTCGCGGTCGAAGCGCCATTGCCCGGTGCCGGTCGCCACTATCTGCAGACCTCTCCCGAGGCGGCGATGAAGCGCTTATTGGCGGCTGGCAGCGGGCCTATTTACCAGCTGGGACGTGCTTTTAGAGGGGGCGAGAGCGGTGCTTGGCACAACCCGGAATTCACGATGCTGGAGTGGTATAGACCCGGCTGGGACGAGACCCGCTTGGCGCACGAGGCGCTGGCGCTGATCGCCGTCTTGGCTGGGGTGCACCACAGCGCCACCCGCGACTACCAAGTGTTGTTTCGCCGCCACACCGGTCTTGATGCGCACCGCGCCAGCTTGCCGGAGTTGCAAGCTGCTGCCGGGGCTTTGGAACCCGCTATGGCTGCGGAGAGCGATCGCGGCAGCGTGTTGGACTTCCTGTTTGTAGCACGTGTCAGGCCGTTGTTAGCACGCTGCTCTGGCACCGTGTTGATCCACCGTTTTCCCGCTGTTCAAGCGGCTCAGGCGGCACTGAGCACAGAGCCCGATGGCACGGCAGTGGCGCGGCGTTTTGAAATCTATCTCCGCGGTGTCGAGCTGGTCAACGGCTACGTCGAGCTGCGCGATGCCGCCGAGCAGCGCCGCCGTTTTGAGGCGGATTTGGCCGAACGCCGCCGTCGCGGCCTGCCGACGCCGCCGCACTGCGAGCGCCAGCTGGCGGCGCTGGAGGCCGGTCTGCCTGCAGTGACGGGAGCCGCCTTGGGGGTAGATCGCTTGGTGGCGCTGGCGCTGGGAGAGCGGGGCATCGCCCCGGTGATGGCTTTTGGAATCGAGCGTGCCTGAGCGGCTTGCAGTCCAGCGTCGGGATGGCCTCAGTCCAACCCCATCATCTTGGTGAGGCCGAATTGGTGTCCGGCGACGAAGCCGCCGTCCACCGGCAATGCGTGTCCGGTGACAAAGGAGGCATCGTCTGAGGCCAAGAAGAAAGCGGCACTGGCGATTTCCTCCGGCTTGCCGAAACGCCCCAGTTTGTGTTGCTTGCGCACCAGCTCGCGGTGAGTCTGCATGCCCTCCATCTCGAATACCGAGCGGAACATCGGTGTGTCGATGAAGCCGGGGCAGATGGCGTTGGCACGGATGCCGCGCAGGCCGTAGTCCATGGCCATATTCTTGGTCAGGAGCACAACGCCACCTTTGGAGGCGTTGTAGGCGCTGCCACCCTCGCTACCCTCCAATCCCTCGATGCTGGCGATCGTGATCAGCGAACCGCTGCGCTGTTCGAGCATTGGTGGCAGCGCTGCCTTGCAGCTGAGATAGGTGCCTTTGAGGTTGATGTCGATGACGCGATTCCATTCCTCTTGCAAAATCGCATGGACCGGGCCACCACCGGCCACGCCAGCGGCAGTGACCACCACATCCAAGCGCTTCCAGCGCTCTAGCGCTATCGCCACAGCCTCTTCCTGTGCGCTGAATTCGCGCACATCGGCGACGTGGAAATGCTTGCCAGTGGGCGCGTCCAGCGCGTCCCATTCAGCGCTGGGAGCGAGATCTAAGCCCAGCACGGCGGCTCCTTCGGCGGCAAAGCGTTGAACACAGGCGAGACCGATCCCCGAGGCCGCTCCGGTGACCAAGCAAACGCGCCCCTCAAGGCGCTTCTCGGCGCTCAATTGCGCACTCCTAGAGCTGTTGTCATGGCTTTCTTCAACCCCGGCTGGCAGCGCCACTTCACCCGGCGCAGTGTGTGCTAGAGGTGGCGTATCCTAGCCAGTTATCATAACGCAATGGTGACGTTGCGGATGACAGCAGCCAAAATTTGCTATAATGGCGATCGTTCCCGAGATAGCCAAGCTTATCAGCGGTGGTTGCTGGAGCATTGTCTGAAGTCGAACAAGGGATGCAAGCGATGAACGCACGACCCTCCGGCGCATGCGCCGATCCCCACGCCAGTCATTTCCGCCTCACAGAGGCGGCCACGGTAGCCTAAGGATGGCGACGCTGATGAAGGGCTGGCGCGAATACGCCGATGCGGTACCGTTGCCGGTATGGGTGGCCAGTGTCGTCGCCATATTCGCCTTGCTTGTCGGCTTGTTGCTGCTACCCGCATCCGAGGACGAGGGGGAGCAGCTGGCACCGGTGTCGACGCCGGACTATTCCCAGAGACAGCCTCAGGCGGAGCGTACAGCTCCCTCAGCGGATAGCGCTCCCTCCGAGCGTGTGGCATCCACTGAGGACGCGCCGGCGACGACTGGAGAGGATGAGTCACCGAGCTTCGTGTTGCCGAGCTTGGATGCGAGCGACAGCTGGACTCGCGGCGAGTTGACGACTTTGTTCAGCGCCAAGATCATGCGCCGTTGGTTTGCTACTGATCAGTTGCTGCGCCGCTTCATCGCCATTACCGACAATGTCGCCAAGGGCGATTTGCTGAGCCGGCAGTTTCCTTTCGCACGTCTGGGACAGCCTTTCCAGGTGATCGAGCATAACAACAAGATCTATATGGATCCCGCAGGCTATCGCCGCTACGATGCCTTGGTGAATGCGGTGGTCGCCATCGACAGCGATGCACTGGCCCAGCTACTACGCCGCCTGAGCCCGCTGATGCAGGAAGCCTATAAAGAGCTGGGCTATCCTCGGGGGAGTGTTGCCCAAGTGTTGCGCAAAGCCTTGAAAAACACGCTTAAAGCGCCGGTGCGCAAGCGCCGGATCCGTCTGCTACGTCCCTCTGTCGCCTATCGCTATGCCGATTCCTCCTTGGAACGGCTCAGCCTCGTCGACCGGCAGATGTTGCGCATGGGGCCGGAAAACACGCGCAAATTGCAGCGCAAGGCCAAAGAGCTGCTGAACCTCCTCTAGGGGCTGCTCGCCTCTAGGCATCAGCTGGCCGCGTCTTTAGTGGATCGATTTTGTCCTGCATTCAGGGTGTTCGGTTGTTGCGCCATCAGCTGCGAGCCTCACCCAGCGCCTGCCCCATCTTGACGACATTGCCAGCACTCAGGCCATCGTGCCATGTCATCCCTCGGCTGAATAACACCACCACGGTGGAGCCGAGGCAGAAATAGCCCATTTCATCGCCGCGCTCCAACGCAGGTGCGGTGATCCGATCCCAGTCTTGGGTGCCGGGGCGCTGTTCCCCTCGTTGCCAAACAGTGCGGATGCCAGCGACGATCAGAGCGCCGACCATGACCACTGCACATGGGCCACAAGCGGTTTCAAAATGGCAGACCAAGCGCTCGTTGCGCGCCAACAGCTGTGGCACCCGGCGCACGGAGCGCTCTTTGACCGAAAACAGACAGCCTGCCACATAGCGGCTATGGCGTAGCTGCCCGGCCAAGGGCATGTGTACACGGTGGTAGTTGTGCGGTGCTAGATAGATGGTCGCGTAGTGCCCCTGCCGGTAGGCCGTCGCCCGCTCGCTGTCGGCCAGCAGCTCCGCAACGGAGTAATGCTGTCCTTTGGCCTGCACCATCAGGCCATCGCGCAGGGCACCGTACTGGCTCAGCACACCGTCCGCCGGCATCAGAGCCACGCTTTGGGGGCCGCTGGCCAACGGCCGTGCGCCGGGGGCTAAGGCGCGAGTGAAGAAGTGGTTGAAATCGCTGTAGGAGGCGAGCTGCGGCACTGCGGTTTCAGACATATCCACTCGGTAGAGGCGCGCAAAGCTTGCGATCAGCATATGCTTGACCCACGACACGCGGCAGCTGGCGAGCCGTGTGGCCAGCTGGCAAAGCGCCCGCCGTGGCCAGCTGGCGGTGTCCGTCACCATGGTCGGCACCGCTCAGCCGGTGGTGGGGCCGCTTTCCATCGGCGTGTCGTCGCGGTTGCCCCACTCGGCCCACGCCCCCGGGTAGGCGCGAATATTCAGCCCCAAGCTGCGACCGGCCAGATAACACAGGGCTGAGCGATGGTGGCTTTGGCAGTAGCAGATGATTTCGGCTTCGGTGGCGATGCCGCGTGCGTGCAACAGGGTGCGCAGAGACCCGGCACCCAGCAGTCGCCGATGATGATTGTGGTCCATCAATTCCAGCCATTCGCAGTGTTTGGCTCCCGGGATGCGGCCATGACGCCTAGATGCAGATCGCAACCCTTCGTACTCGATCTGCGAGCGAGCATCCCACAGTACGAGGCTGGGGTCGTCTAGCCGTGCGACGATTTCTTCCAGCTCGGCGCAGGGGGCATCCCGCAGTGCCTCGCATCGGTAGTCGCTGGGGCTGGCAGCTGCCGGTGTCTGCGTTACCGGCAAGCCAGCGGCGCACCAAGCGCTGAGGCCGCCGTCAAGCACCGATACCGCTTGGTGTCCCAGCACCTCAAGTGTCCAGAACAGCCGTCCGGCCCAGCCACTGCCTTCGTCGTCATAGGCGATGACCGGGCGCTCGGGGACGAGGCCGAGTCCGGCGAATAGCCGCTCTAAGTGTTCGCGTTCCGGCAATGCGCCGACCGCTGGATAGTGCCCGGCCCGCAGTGCTTGGGGTGACAGTGGCAATGCGCCCGGCAGGTGTCCGAGCAGGTAGTGTTTGGGGTCTGCTAGGTGCAGGACGAGGCAGTCGCCACGCTCGATCAGTGGCAGAGCCTCTGCCGGGGACAGCAAGGGTGGCGAGCTGGGCATGCGCCCAAGTCTAGCAGAGCTCAGGCGCGCCGCCGTGTGGCTAGGACTGCTTGGGCTGCTGTGTGCGCAGGCAGTGCCGGTAGGACTCGAGCCGCTCAATGCTGATCTCGCCCGCCGCCGCCGCCGTCCCTAGGGCGCAGCCCGGCTCGCGGTTATGGCGGCAGTTGTGAAAGCGGCATCGCCCCAGAAATGGGCGGAATTCGGCATAGGCTGAGGCCAGCCGTTCCGTCCCTACATGTGCCAAGCTGCAATCTTGTATGCCCGGCATATCGAATAGCCAGCCGCCGCCGGGCAATGGATAGCCGCGCGTGACGGAGGTGGTGTGTGTGCCACGGGAGCTGCGGGCAGACAGGGCGTGGGTGATGTCATCGGCTCCGCTGAGGTGGTTGAGCAGCGTCGTTTTGCCGACGCCGGACTGACCGACCAGCACACTGCTCTTGCCGCTGAGCTGTGTGCGCAACGCATCAAGTCCATCGCCGCGTAGCGCCGAACAGTGCAGCTGCGGGTAGCCACAGCTGCGGTAGCGCGCCAGCAGGGGTGCTGTTGCGTCAGCGTCCTCAAGATCACTTTTGTTGACGATGAGCAGTGCGGCGATGCCGCTGAGTTCTGCGGTGGCGAGGCAGTGATCTATCAGTGCGGGCAACGGGTTCGGGTGCGGTGCCAGCAACAGCAACAGCTGGGCGGCGTTGGCTACGGCTGGCCGCGCCCGTCCGCTGGCGGAGAAGCGCAACAACAGTGAGCGTCGTGCTCGCAATGCGGTGACCAGTTCGCCGTCGATGGCGCTCACCTCGTCACCGGCCACCGCCGGGCCGACCCCGGGTCCGAGTCTGCATTGGCGCGTCCGACCGCTATCCTCACGCAGCTCCACCAAGCGGTGCCCGAAACTGGCCGAGATGGTGCCCACGGTGCCTGTTTCAGTCATCGTGTGTCGGGCTGGGGCCACCTGCAGTTAGAGTACAGTGATCGCAATCAATTTTGCAGCTGGGCATTAGGAGATCGCATGGTCAAGGATAAAGAGAAAAATTTGCGCCTGATCTGGCTGGATCTGGAGATGACAGGTCTGTCGGTGGAGGACAGCTGCATTATAGAGATCGCGACTGTGGTGACTGACGCGGCGCTTGTCGAGTTGGCGGTGGGGCCGGTGCTCGCCATCCACCAAGACGACGCCATACTCGCTGCGATGGACGATTGGAATACCAAGCAACACGCCCGTTCCGGCCTGTCGGATGCGGTGCGCACCAGTGCCACCGACACGCGCACCGCCGAGCTGGAGACACTGTCCTTTCTGCGTCGTTATGTGCACAAGGGGCAAGTGCCACTGTGTGGCAACACCATCCACCACGACCGTCGTTTCCTGAGCCGCTATATGCCGGAACTGGAGGCTTTTTTCCACTATCGGAACGTCGATGTCAGCTCCTTGCGGGAGTTGGCGCGGCGCTGGTACCCAGAGTTGGTGCAGCGTCGCACGGGGGAACAAAGTGGGCACCGGGCGCTGGCGGATGTGCGCGACTCGATCCGCGAGTTGAGCTATTACCGGGACACTTTTTTGCGCACTGAGGCCGCTGTGCCGAGCTGACGCGCCAGCGCCCACACCACATGCTCGCGCACTATCGCCGAAGGGTGCGCGAGCCGTTGGCGCAGCGCGGCCACGACCGCCGGATCGGGCGAGGCATTTCCCAGCGCCACGGCGAGGTTGCGCAGCCAGCCCACATAACCGGTACGGCGTATGGCCGAACCCTCTGTATGGCGTTCAAACTCGACCCGGCTCCATGCGAATAGGCTGATCAGCTGACTGCGATCCAAGCTGTGTCGGGGCTGGAAGTCGGCCAGTGTGCTGAGCCGCGCGTAGCGGTTCCACGGGCAAACCAATTGGCAGTCGTCGCAGCCGAAGATACGATTGCCGAGCAGCGCTCGCAGCGGTAGCGGGATCGATCCCCGATGCTCAATGGTCAGATAGGAGATGCAACGCTTGGCATCCAGCTGGCGCGGGCCAACCAGTGCTCCGGTCGGACAGATGTCGAGGCAGGCTCGGCAGCTGCCGCAGTGACCCGCCCGCTCCTCGGGCGATGTTGGCGGGTCGATGGGCAGTGGCGCGTCGGTGCAGATTTCACCGAGGAAGAACCACGAGCCCGCCTGGCGGTGGATCAGCATTGTGTTCTTGCCGATCCAGCCCAGCCCGGCGCGCTCGGCGAGGGCGCGCTCGAGCAGCGGGGCGCTGTCGGCAAAGGCTCGGTGATGTCCGTCAACGGCGCGCTCGATACGGCGTGCGAGTCGCGCCAAGCGCTGGCGCAGCACTTTGTGATAGTCGCGCCCGAGGGCGTAGCGCGAGATGTAGGCGCGGTGACTGTCAGCCAGATTCTCCGCCATATCGCTTGCCGTGGCTGGCAGGTAGTCCATGCGCACGCTGATGACACGCAGGGTGCCGGGCCACAGTGCGGTGGGATCTAGCCGCAGGCTACCATGGCGCTCCATCCAATCCATGCTGGCGTGTCGGCCCCGAGCCAGCCAGCTCAAGAAGTGGCGGCGGTGCTGTGAACCGACATCGGCATCGGTGATACCGATGTCGGCAAAGCCGAGCTGCTGTGCCCAAGTGCGGATGTCATCGGCGAGGCGACGGTGCTCGTGGCGGACTTTTTGCTGGATCATAGCGATGCATTCTAGTGCCATATAATCTGCTTATTGCATCGCTCGAAATTGGCTAGCGCCAGCGCCGCATGTCCGACGCGCTTGTAACCACGCGATTGCCTTTGCCGCTCTACAGTGCGAGCCAGATGCGGCGGCTGGATCGGGCTGCCATTGAGCGTTGTGGCATACCGGGCATCGAATTGATGCGCCGCGCTGGCCGCGCCGCTTTCACCTTGCTGCGCCAGCGCTGGCCGCAGGCGCAGCGTATCGTGGTGCTATGCGGCAGTGGCAACAACGGCGGCGATGGTGCCTTTGTCGCCGGTTTGGCGCGTCGCGAGGGTCTTCGACCGACGCTGTACTTTGAGGGCGATTCGCAGGCGCGGCTACGCGGTGATGCGGCGCTGGCGCTGGCCTATGCCCGCGAGCAGGGCGTGGCGATTGAGGCCTTGCCTGAGGATGCCGAGTTCGGCGCTGTCGATGTGCTGGTCGATGCCTTGCTCGGCACTGGGGCGGCGGGTGAGTTGCGTCCCTCCACGGCGCGTGCGGTGCAGGCGCTGAATGCAGCCAGTGCGCCAGTGTTTTCACTGGATTTGCCCACCGGTCTCTGTGCCGACAGCGGACGGGTACTGGGGACGGCGGTGCAAGCTGATTGCACCCTGAGTTTCATCGCCCTGAAGCCGGGTCTGTTGACAGCCAGTGGCCGCCACTTGGCCGGTCGTTTGCACCATGCCTCGCTGACTGTGCCAGCCGCTGCCTTTGACGGTGTCGATCCGGTGGCGCAGCGTATGGACTTGGACAGCGTGGCGGCGCTGATGCCTCCGCTCAGGCGACGCGATGGGCACAAAGGCAGCTACGGCCATGTGCTGGTGATCGGCGGGCAGAGCGGCATGGCCGGGGCCCCGCTGCTGAGCGCGCTGGCGGCGGCACGCACGGGTGCTGGCTTGGTGTCGTTGGCAACGCACCACTCACATGCGGCGGCGCTGGCCGGGGCGGCACCGGAGCTCATGGTGCTGGGACTGCGCACCGAGCGCGAGCTCGATCCCGCCTTGGCGCACGCCAGCGTCTTGGTGATTGGCCCCGGTCTCGGTCAGAGCGATTGGTCGGAGCAGTTGCTGCGCCGGGTGCTCGCCACCGATCTGCCGTTGGTGATCGATGCCGATGCGCTGAATTTGCTGGCCACCTTGGACATCTCGCTGCCAGCTTCGGCGCTGTGCGTGAGTACCCCGCATCCCGGTGAGGCAGCGCGCTTGCTAGCTTGCCCGGCAGCGGTGGTGCAGGATGATCGGCTGGCGGCGGTCGCACGCTTGCAGCACCAACTCGGCGGCGTGGTCGCGCTCAAAGGCAGTGGCACTTTGGTCGCCGATGGCGAGACGATCTCGCTGTGTTCCGACGGTGGTCCAGCATTGGCCATCGGCGGCTCCGGCGATGTTTTGTCGGGGGTGGTCGGCGCCCTGTTGGCACAGGGGCTGTCGCTGTCGGCAGCTGCCCGTGTCGCTGTTTGCCTGCACGCCAAGGCGGGGGACTTGGCCGCCGTAGAGGGTGGCGAACGCGGCATGATGGCCACGGATCTGTTGCCGTGGCTACGACTGCTGTCGCAGTCGCCAGCCGGAGCGAAGTCACTGTGAGAGCGCTGCGCGAAAGCTACCTTTGTGGCACCGCCCAGACGCTGGCCTTAGGCCGGCGTCTGGGTTATTTCGGCGCTGTTGGCGGCGTTGTCTATTTGCGTGGTGGCCTCGGCGCGGGCAAGACCACTTTCAGTCGCGGCGTGCTGTCCGCGCTGGGGTATGGGGGTGTGGTGCGCAGTCCCAGCTACACCCTGTTGGAGAGTTATCAATTGGCCGGGGGGTTGTCGCTGCACCACTTGGACTGTTACCGCCTCGATGCCGAGTTGGAGTTGGAGATGCTCGATCTAGGCGTGGAGCGCTGTGACACATCGCTGTGGCTGGTGGAATGGCCGGAGCATATGGCAGCTGTCTTGCCGCCGCCAGATTTGGCCTTGGATTTCTTCAACTGTGGTGGCGGGCGTCTTGTTCGCTGGCAGTATCTCAGCGCACGAGGCCAGCAGCTGGCACGGGGCTTGCTCTGATGCGCGGTGCTCTGGCACCACTGCTGTGTTGTGTTGTGGCGCTGGTGTTGTGGCCGCAGCCGAATAGCGTCGCCAATCAGCTGCTCGGCCTGCATTTGGCGCACGACAGCAACAAGTTGTGGCGCTTGGTGCTGGACTGTGCCGAGACGCCGGATTACGAGCAGACACGGCTGGAGGATCCGCCGCGTCTGATTGTCGATCTCGCCGATACCAAACTGCCCGAGAATTTTCGAGCCCCTGCACTACAAGGCTCCCCGATCATTGATCTGCGCTTGGCGCAACGCGATGATGGTGGCTTGCGCCTCGTGGCGGAACTGGCTCCTGCGGTGCGCCCGCGGCTGCTCCGCCTAGCGCCCGAGGGCCTCAGATCCCACCGTTTGGCGCTATTGTTGTACGGTGCCCCCGCCGGGGCACTGCAGTATCTCGTGCCGGGCGATGCCGGTGCCAGCGAAGTGGTGGTGGTGATCGACGCTGGCCACGGTGGCCACGATCCGGGGGCGGTTGCGGCCAGCGAGCTGCGCGAGAAGGATGTGGTATTGGCGGTGGCCAAGCAGCTGCATCATCGATTGAACAACGAGCCGGGCTTCGCAGCGCTGTTGACGCGTGTGGGCGATGAATTTATCAGCCTCGCCGAGCGTCGCCACATCGCCCGCATGCACCGCGCGGCGCTGCTGCTCTCGGTACATGCCGACTCGATTCCAAAGAGCAGTCGCGGGCGGCGACCGCGCGGTGTTGCCCTGTATATGCTGAGCGGCGGGGAAGCCTCCAGCCGCGAGGCCCACTTCCTCTCGCAGAGGGAGAACCAGAGCGGGCAATCACAACTCGCGGGCTTGGTCTTGGAGCAGCAACCAGAGGCCGTGCGCAGCGTGCTTTATGACCTGTCACTGAACGCCAGCCGCCAGCGGGCGGCGGTGATCTCGCAGTCGCTGTTGCAATCTGTGTCAAGCTTGATTTACCTGCATAAAAAACTGGTAGAGCAGGCTGACTTCGCCGTTTTGAGGTCCCCCGATGTGCCTTCGCTGTTAGTCGAGCTGGGATTTTTGTCTAATGAGCATGAGGCGCGTCGCTTGGCGAGCACCGAATATCAGACTCAACTCGTCGAGGCACTGTTCATCGGGGTGCGAGATTTCTTTGTCAGCCAGCCTCCGACGGGCAGCTGGCTGGCTTGGCGCCGACTCAATGTCGGTTTGCGCCACACGGTGCGGTCGGGTGAGAATCTATGGCTGTTGGCGCGGCGCTATGGCACCAGCGTCGAGGCTATCGTGCGCTATAACGGCCTCGGTGCCGATACGGATATGCTGCAGGAAGGGCGTGCCTTGTTGATTCCCACTGCCCAGGCGGCGGCACAGCCATGAGTGTTGGCGAACGCATCCGGGCGCTACCCAGTGCACTGGTGGATCAGATCGCCGCTGGCGAGGTGATCGAGCGCCCCGCCTCGGCGGTGCGGGAATTGGTCGAGAACAGCATCGACGCCGGTGCGGAGCACATCGTGGTCGAGCTCGAGGAGGGGGGGCTGCGGCGCATCTCTGTTCGCGATGACGGTGCGGGCATCGCCGCCGCCGATCTGCCACTCGCCTTGGCGCGCCACGCGACCAGCAAAATTGCCAGTTTTGAAGAGCTGCGACAGGTCGCCACGCTGGGCTTCCGAGGTGAGGCCTTAGCCAGCCTCGCTTCGGTGGCGCGGCTCCGACTGCTATCCCGCACTGGCGATGCCGAGACCGCTTTCCTGCTCGAATCGGCACCGGGGGAGGGACTCTCCGCCCTGCGCCCGGCGCCACATCCCCGCGGCACGGTGGTCGAGGTGGTGGAGCTATTCTTCAATGTGCCAGCTAGGCGGAAGTTTTTGCGCACTGCACGCACTGAACTGCTGCGCGCCGATAAGGTTTTGCGCAGCTTGGCCCTCGGTCATCCCGGCATTGGCTTTGAGCTCCGTGCCGATGGCCGTTCCAGATTGCGGGTGGCACCCTGCGCCGATGTCACGCAGCAGGGTGAGCGCTTGGCGACACTGTGCTCGCCTGATTTCGCCGAGCAGTGTGTGGCCTTGCACTGCCGCGAGGGCGAGGCTGAGGGAGAACTGTCGCTGTGGGGCTGGATCTCCTCGCCCCGCTACAGCCGCTCGCAGGCCGATCAACAGCACTTGTTCGTCAACGGTCGCGCTGTGCGCGACCGGATGGCGGCGCACGCCGTGCGACGCAGCTACGCCGATGTGATGTATCACGGGCGCCACCCGGCCTATGTGCTCCACCTCGAGTTGGATGCCGAGGCGGTGGACATGAATGTGCATCCGGCCAAAGCCGAAGTGCGCTTTCGCGATGCCCGGCGAGTGGGCGATTTCCTCCACCGCAGCCTGCATCGGCGCTTGGCTTCCCTGCGTCCCGACGAAGAGCCAGCCGCCGCGGGTGTCGCCGCTGTCCTGCCGTCGCCATCCAACCCGCAGCCCGGTCCCGGCCTCGCACTGCGTGCGGGGCGGGAGCCGTCGTCGCGGATCTCCGAACAGCTGGAGGCTTGGCGCGGCATCGCCAGTCGCGCTGCGGAGGGGGACGATACAGCCGCTGACGACAGCGCGGTGCCGCCTTTGGGCTATGCCTTGGCACTGCTCAAAGGGATCTATATTTTGGCCGAGAATCGCGATGGTCTCATCGTGGTCGACATGCACGCCGCGCATGAGCGTTTGGTCTATGAGCGCCTCAAGGCGGCGCGCAGTGTAGGCCAAGTGCCGAGCCAATCGCTGTTGCCACCAGCGGTTCTGCGCTGCACCAATGCCGAGGCCGAGCTCGCCGAGTGCCATGCCGAGGAGCTCGCCGCCGCTGGCCTGCAGCTGTCTCGCATCGCTGAAGAGCAGCTGCTGGTGCGTGCGGTGCCAGCCGAGCTGGGACAGGTGGACGGCGCTGCTTTGGCGCGCGATGTGCTGGCCGAGCTGATGGTTGCCGGTCAGAGCGATCGGCTGCGCTGCCTCGGCGACGATTTGTTGTCCTCCATGGCGTGCCGAGCGGCGGTGCGCGCCAATGACCGCCTCAGTCTGGCGGAGATGAACGCCCTGTTGCGGGCGATGGAGCGAACCGAGCGTAGCGGGCAGTGCAATCACGGGCGCCCGACCTGGCTCGAGTACCGCTTGCCGGATTTGGATCGCCAATTTCTCCGTGGTCGGTGAGCCAGCCCGCGCAGTTGCCGGTGCTGTGTCTCGCCGGTGCCACAGCGACTGGTAAGACCAGCTTGGCGCTGGCATTGGCCGAACAGCTGCACTGCGAGTTGATCAGCGTCGATTCGGCCATGGTCTACCGCGGCATGGACATCGGCACCGCCAAGCCTTCGGCGACCGTGCGTGCGCGTATCACTCATCATCTGATCGATGTCCGTGATCCCGGCGAGGGCTATTCTGCTGGCGACTTTCGGCGCGACGCTCAGCGCTTGGTCGAGGCGATTCATCGGCGCGGCCATTTGCCGCTGTTGGTGGGTGGCAGCATGCTCTATTTTCATGTCCTGCTTGAGGGCTTGGACGAGTTGCCACCCGCCGATCCCAGCCTGCGCCGCCGCATCGAGGCGATCGCACAGCGCCATGGCTGGCCAGCTTTGCACCGCCGTTTGCGGATGGTAGATCCGCAGACGGCGGCCCGGTTACACCCAAATCACGGTCAGCGCCTGCAACGGGCGCTGGAGATTTACCTGTTGACAGGCCGTCCGCCCAGCGCCTTGCGCGGGCACCGCAACGGCTTGGCAGCCCACTATCCCATACTCAAACTGATGCTGGATATGCCCGATCGCCCGGCGCACGAGCAGTGCATGGCGCTGCGCCTGCAACAGATGTTGCGCGCTGGTTTGGTCGACGAGACGCGCGGCTTGCTACGCAGCGGGGCTCTGCGCGCAGGGGTTCCGGCGGCGCGTGCCGTCGGCTACCGCCAAGTGTTGGAATTGCTGGCGGGCCGTCTCGGCGCTGCCGAGTTGGAAGCGTCAATCTTGACGGCAACCAAGCGCTTGGCACGTCGTCAGCGGACATGGGCGCGGCGCTGGCACGGCTGGTCGCCAGTGCTTGCTGGCGATGTCCGGGCGGTGCAGCGCTTGGCGGATCGCTGGCTGGTCGCTGGCGGTTGGCGCTGAGTTGTCAGCCTGTTTGTTGCGTCTCTGGCTATCAGGCGTTAGAATAGAGGGTGATACATCGCCTTGGCGGCGCTGAGTGCAGCCTCTTAATTCCCATGATCGGTGATTTATAGGAAATGGCCTAGGCAATAGCCAATCCACCAACTGAGGAGAGACAGCTTAGGGCTGATCCCGTAGACAAAATGCAAGATCCATTTATCAATATGTTGCGCCGCGATAAAGTGCCGGTGACCATCAATCTGATCAACGGGGCCAAATTGCAGGGTTGCATTGAGGCTTTCGATCGCGCCGTCCTGCTGTTGCGCGTTGCAACCGATGCCGCCGTCGAGACCGAATCTGCTGACGAGGAGCAGCTCGAGGACGGTGCCGAGGCGCGCAACCTGCAGATGGTTTACAAGCAGGGCGTGCTGTCCATCACGCCGGATCGCAGTGTGAACTTTGAGGTGCCCTATGGCGGGGTGCGCAGTTGGCAGAATCATGAAAACGAGGGCGGCGAGCATCAAGGCAACTATGCCGGTGGCGGCCAGCGCCGCGATTTTTACGGCAACCGGCGCGGTGGCGGTGGTGGTGGCGGTGGCGGCTATCGTCGCCAACAAGGCTCGGGCGGCGGTGGTGGCGGGCGTCGTGGTGGTCCGCCGATGCGTGGCGGTGGCGGTGGCGGTGGCCGCCCCTACCAGTCTGGCAACCGGGACGATAGCTACGGTTCTGGCGGCAACTACGGCGACAGCTGAGCTGCGCCACTGTGCGCAGCTCGGTCTGAGCCAAGCGCCGAGGGTTGGCTGATCCCACTGTTTTTCGACCGACTCGCTGCCGGTCGGCGCACTCTGTTGGTGCTGTTTGGTGGCGATGCCGCCCAGCGAGCAGAGTTTGAAGCGCTGGCGCGTGCCGCCGGTAGCGAGATCGCGGGCTATGTCCAGTGTCCGGCGGCACCGCGCTGGCCCAAGGTCTCGGTGGGAAGTGGAAAACTCGATGAGATCCGTATCGCTGTGCGCGATGCGCAGGCCGAGCTACTGTTGGTTGATGCCGAGCTCAGCGCGGCTCACGAGCAACGCATGGAGCGGCTCTGCGAGTGTCGCACCATCGACCGCAGTGGCTTGATCCTCGAGTTGTTTGCCGACCGGGCACAGTCTAGTGAGGGCATGTTGCAGATTGAGCTAGCGCAGCTCGAGTACCTGTATACGCGCTTGGTACGCGGTTGGCAGCACTTGGAGCGGCAGCGTGGTGGCATCGGCTTGCGCGCCGGTCCCGGCGAGACCCAATTGGAAAGCGATCGCCGCCAAGTGGGCGGGCGCATGCGTCGTCTGCGCCGCCGCTTAACTCGGCTGCGTTCACAGCGCCGCCTGAGGCGACGGGTGCGCCGCCGCAGTGCCATGCCACAGATCGCCTTGGTTGGCTACACCAATGCGGGCAAGTCAAGCTGTTTCAACCGTTTGTGCAATGCTGGCGCAATGGTTGCAAACCAGCCCTTCGTCACCTTGGACCCGACGGTGCGCCAGCTGCGCATGGCGGGTGGAGTCGAGGCGCTGCTCAGCGATACGGTCGGCTTTATCCGGGCGCTGCCGCACTCGTTGATCGATGCGTTTCGCGCCACTTTGGAGGAACTCGAATCGGCTTCCTTGCTACTGCATGTCATCGATGCCAGCCAAGCGGATACCGATCGACAGCGCGACGCCGTGCAGCAAGTGCTCGAAGAACTCGGGGTCGACCAATTGCCCTGCATCGAGGTGATGAACAAGATCGATCGTCTACCGGATGCCGTGCCGCGCATCGCACGCGATGACGATGGCCGACCGCGACAGGTGTGGTGTTCGGCCGCTACCGGTACTGGCTTGGATTTGCTAAGCGCAGCACTAGCCGAGTCCTTGGTGGGTGCGCCGAGCCGCCGCCAGCTGTGGTTGGCAGCATCTGCTGGCGCTCTGCGTGCACAGCTCTACGACCGCGGCGTGGTGGTGGACGAGGCCTGCTTCAACGATGGTCGCATGCGCCTAGATTTACAGTTGCCCGAGCGGGAGTGGCACCAGCTGCGCCGCCGCGCTGCCGATTTTTGTTAGAATGAACGGCTGGAATTGTTCTATGTCCACATCATGAATTGGAATCGCCCCACTGGCAGTGGGGACTCAGATCGCGATCGCAATGCTTGGGGGGGGGGCGGCGGTTCTGACGGCCCCAATTTGGAAGCGATGTTTGCCCATAGCTGGCGCCGGTTTAACAACTTATTCGGTGGTGGGCAGGGTTTCCGCCCGCGCTCGCTATTGGCTATTTTTCTGGTCTTGTTCGCTCTTTGGGGGGCTTTTGGTTTCTATCAGCTGGACGAGCAGGAGCGCGCTGTGACCTTGCGCCTCGGTCGCTTCCATAGCTTGGTGCAGCCCGGCCTGCGTTGGCGCATGCCGGTGATTGACCAGATCTACAAAGTCAATGTCACCAAGGTTTATTCCGAATCCTACGACGGGCACATGCTCACCAAGGATGAGAATATCGTCGATGTCCGCATCACTTTTCAGTACCGTGTGCTCGATCCCAAGAACTATGTGCTGAGAGTGCGTAACCCCATCGGTAGCATGCGTCTGGCAGCTGAAAGCGCGTTGCGCCATGTGGTTGGCAGCTCGGAGATCGATCATGTCATCACCTTTGGCCGCGAGCAGGTGGCGTTCGATGTGCAGCGGCGGATGCAGCGCTATCTGAATCGTTATGGCACCGGCATTACGCTGTTGCAGGTGAACATCAACGAGGCCTCTCCGCCACAGGCGGTCAAGGAGGCTTTCGACGATGTCAACAAGGCCTTGGAAGACGAAGCACGCTACAAGAACGAGGCCGAGGCCTATGCCAATGAAGTGGTGCCTAGGGCGCGCGGTGTGGCCAAGCGCGCCCTCGAAGAATCCCAAGCCTACCGCGCCGAAGTGATTGCGCGGGCCGAGGGCGATGCGTCCCGCTTCAACCAGCTGCTCGGCGAGTACCAGCGGGCACCGGAGGTCACCCGCAAGCGTCTCTATCTGGATGCTGTGGAAGAGGTGATGGGGAAAGTCTCGAAGGTGGTGGTCGATGTCAAGGAGGGCAGTAATAGTCTGTTCTATCTGCCGCTGGATCGCCTGCTGAACTCCGCCCGTCAACCGATCGAACTCTCGGAGGGTGATGCCGAGCGTCTGCGTCAGGCCAGCGAGCAGCTGCGCGAACGCCCTGCAGATACCCGCCGCCGTCCACGGGGGCGTTGATCATGTCCGCACGGGTGCAGTTGATGTTGACCGGGCTACTGCTGGTCCTGTTCCTGAGCGGCAATGCGTTATTTATCGTGCGCGAGACGGAGCGTGCGGTGATGTTGCGTTTCGGGGAATTGATTCGCGATGACATTGCACCAGGCCTGCATTTGAAGGTGCCATTTGTCCACAGCGTGCGCAAATTTGATGCCCGCCTGTTGATCTTGGACACGCGCCCCGAGCGCTTTTTGACAGAGGAGAAGAAATTCCTGCAAGTGGACTCCTATGCCACTTGGCGCATCAGTAATGTGGAGTTGTACTACACCGCAACCAACGGTGAGGAATTGCGCACCAGCGAATTGCTCTCGCAGCGTATCAACAACGGTCTGCGTAACCAGTTCGGTGCCCGCACCATGAGCGAGGTGGTGTCTGGTGAGCGCGATGAGTTGATCACGGAGCTGCTGGTGCAGCTCGATGCCCCCGTGCGCGAAGAATTGGGCATTGAGTTGGTTGCCGTGCGCGTCAAGCGCATTGATCTGCCCGGCGATGTCAGCGAATCCGTCTATCGGCGTATGCGGGCGGAGCGTGAGCGCGAGGCGCGCGAGCACCGTTCCAAGGGGCGCGAGTTGGCTGAGGGTTTGCGTGCGGCGGCAGATCGTGAGAAGACGGTGATCGCTGCCGAAGCCTATCGTACGGCCGAGAAAATACGCGGTCAAGGCGATGCCAAAGCGGCGAGCATCTATGCCACCGCCTACAATCAAGATCGCGAGTTCTATGCGTTCACGCGCAGCCTCACCGCCTACCGCAGGTCATTCGCAGATGCGAGAGATTTGTTCCTGCTGGCACCGGACAGCGAGTTTTTTCGCTATCTGAAGCAGGGGGACGTTCAGCAGTCCCCCTGAGGGATGCCGTGCGGCGCTCGCCATGCACGCTGATGATATCTGGCGCCTGCCCGAAGGTGTCTCCGAGCTGTTGCCACCCCATGCCCGTCAGTGGGAGGAGTTGCGGCAACATGTCTTGGGGCTGTTCGCTGCCTATGGCTATGAGCAAGTCGCACCGCCGTTGCTGGAGCGCGCCCCATCGCTTTTGGTCGGTGCCGGGGAGGATCTCGCCGAGCTGACTTTCCGCACTGGCGATGGTTCGCTGGCGGTGCGTGCGGACATCACGCCGCAGACGGCGCGCATTGATGCCCACAGTCGTTTGCGTGATGGCGTACAGCGCCTGTGCTATGCGGGGTCGGTGCTGCACACCCGACCGCGTTACCCGCTGGCGGCGCGTGAATTGCACCAGCTGGGTGCAGAGATATATGGTTCTGATGCGGTGCTAGCCGATGCCGAGTTGGTGACACTGATGTTGGAACTGTCGCAGCTGGCCGGCATCGCCGAGCCACGCTTGGATCTGGGACATGCTGGCGTCTACCGTGCGCTGGCGGCGGCGGCGGAGCTGGGGGCGGATACCGAGCGCCGCCTGTTCGACGCAGTCGGGCGCAAGGATTCGGCTGAGCTGCGAGTGGTGTTGGCAACGGGTGTGGATCCTGCTTTGGCCGAGATGCTGTCGCTGCTGCCGTCGCTGCGCGGGCGTGGCGATGTGCTGGCGCGTGCCGAACGCGCACTCGCCGGGTCGCCACCCGCCGTGCTGGCGGCGCTGGCAGAGCTGCGCGCGCTGTCCGAGGCTTTGGAGTCGGCTGGTGTGGCGGCGGATCCCTATGTCGATCTGTCTGAGCTGCGCGGCTACCGCTACCACAACGGCTTGCTCTTCGCAGTCTATGTCGATGGCTGTGCTCAGGCGGTGGCGCAGGGCGGGCGTTGCGATGGCATCGGCGGAGCCTATGGGCGCTCGCGTCCGGCCACCGGCTTCAGCACCGATTTGGCTTGTCTTTTGTCTCTGTGTCCCGATTCCCCGCTACCGCCCACAGCGATTTTCGCACCGCCGCCAGCCGACGGGCAGCCGGCTTGGCGGCGTGAACTGCGCCGCCTGCGCACCGCTGGCGAGTGTGTGGTAGCCGCCTTGTCAGACGAGTCGCCGCCGCCATTCTGTGACCGTTTGCTGGTGGCTCCAGCAGGCGATGGAGGCGAGTGGCAGGTGGAGCAACTACCGTCATGAGTCGCTTTGTCGTCGCGCTCGGCTTGCAGTGGGGTGATGAGGGCAAGGGCAAGTTGATCGATGCCATCACCGCTGAGCGAGTCGCCGCTGTGGTGCGATTCCAAGGTGGGCACAACGCTGGTCACACCTTGGTGGTGGGGGGGCAGCGCCTGGTGTTGCATCTCATTCCCTCGGGCATTCTCCATGCCGGTGTGCTCGGTCTGATCGGCAGTGGGGTGGTGGTGTCGCCGGATGCTCTAGGTGCAGAGCTGCACGCGCTGGAAGACAGTGGTGTGACCGGCCTGCGACAGCGCCTGCGTCTGAGCCCGGCCTGCCCGCTGCTGTTGCCCACGCACGAGGCGCTGGATCGGGCCCGTGAGCGGTGTGGTGGTGGCACGGCGATTGGCACCACCGGCCGCGGCATCGGGCCAGCTTATGAGGATCGCGCCGCACGCCGCGCTCTGCGCTTGGGCGACTTGAGCGATCCTAAGCGTTTGCTTGAGCAGCTCACCAAGCTGGTGGAATACCACAATTTTCTGCTGACATCCTATTACGGTGAGCCAGCACTGGATGTCGAGGAATTGGGCAAACAGTGCTTGGCGCAGCGGGAATGGCTGTTGCCGCTCTTGGCCGATATCCCGCAAATGCTGATCGAGTTGCGCGCCGACGGGGCGGCGGTGTTGTTCGAGGGGGCGCAGGGGGCGCTGTTGGACTTAGATCACGGCACCTATCCCTATGTCACTTCCTCCAGCGTCACGGCTGGCAATGCGGCTAGCGGCAGCGGTTGTGGGCCGCGCCATTTCGATGCGGTGTTAGGGGTAGCCAAGGCCTATGCCACACGGGTCGGCGACGGTCCATTCCCCACCGAATTGGATGCCGACAGCGCGGTGGGCACACATCTCTTCGAGCGCGGTGAGGAATACGGGGCCACCACTGGCCGTCGGCGGCGTTGCGGCTGGTTGGACTTGGTGGCCTTGCGCCGCACGGTGCAGATCAACAGTGTCGACGGCTTGGCGCTGAGCAAGTTGGATGTGCTCGACGGCCTGTCGACATTGCGGCTGGGTGTGGGCTACGAAAACGATGCCGAGTCAGTGGTGCTGGGCGGTGCGCCTCTGCGCCCGGTGTTCGAGGACTGGCCGGGCTGGCCTGCTGCCTCGACCGCAGCCGCCGACAGCATGGCATCGCTGCCGTCGGCCGCACGCGATTATCTGGCGCGCATCGAGGAGTTCGTCGGTGTGCCTATCGACATCGTAGGGGATAAATAAAAATGAATAAATTGATAATGAGTACTCGACCGGTCCGGAGCGCTCCCAGTGCCTGATTCGGCACCATCCTTTTGGCACATCGTGAGTGCCGTTGGTGCCCAGGAGAGGACTTGGTGTCATGTTAACGTGCAAACTAACGCGTAACCAGTCTTCCATTGTGCGCCTCTATCCGAGGATGACTCACGTGACCTAGTGCAAAATGGTGCCCAGGAGAGGACTTGAACCTCCACGACCTTGCGGTCACTGGCACCTGAAGCCAGCGTGTCTACCAATTTCACCACCTGGGCGGCGACTGAGTACTCTATAGGCATGCTCTCTTCTCTGTCAATTGAAGCCACCATTTCCGCTGTCGCTGAGCGCCGGCGGAAGCTGCTTTCCGAGCTGCCCGCCGAGGCGCTGTTGGTATTGCCGGCCGCCGCTCCCAGCCCGCGTGCTGGCGATACTTTCCATCCCTTTAGGCAGGACAGTGATTTTCTCTATCTGAGTGCATTCAACCAGCCCGATGCCGTGCTGGTGTTGGCACCCGCCGCCGCTGGCGGCGACGGCGAATCCATCCTGTTTTGCCGCCCCCGGAAGGTGACGCTGGAGCGCTGGGAGGGGGTCGTGCCGGGCGTCGAGGAGGCGGTCATCGACTATGGCTTCGATCGCGCCTTCCCGCTCTCAGAACTGGCGATGCGCATGACGCGCCTATTGCGTGGGCGACAGCTGCTCTACACCCCGCTGGACGCGCCACCAGCCTTTGCCGAGCAGCTCCGCGCTTGGAGTCAGCTGTCGCTCACTGCCCAGCGGGATGGTGAGCAGGCGATGGCCGGGGTGATGGACAGCGGTGCCCTGCTACACGAGATGCGCTTGGTCAAAGACGCCGAGGAGCTGCGGCTGATGCGCAGTGCCGGTGCTATCTCCGCTGCCGCCCACTGCCAGTTAATGCGCTGCTGCCGTCCCGGTTTGCACGAGTACCAGCTGGCAGCCGAGTTCCGCTACGCCTGCGCGATGCGCGGCGCAAGCCACTTGGCCTACGACAGCATCGTCGCCGCTGGGGCCAATGCCTGCGTGCTGCATTACACGGCCAACGAGCAGTGCATCGAGGCGGGACAATTGGTGCTGGTCGACGCTGGCTGCGAGTTGGCTGGTTACGCCTCTGACATCACCCGGACTTTTCCGGTCGATGGCCACTTCAGCGCCGAGCAACGCGCCCTGCACGATGTGGTGGCCGCCGCCTGGCGCGCAGCGTTGGCGGTGGCGGGGCCAGGGCGCGGTTGGCACGAGCCGCACGAGGCTGCGGTGCGCGAGCTGTGTTGCGGCCTAGTGAACTTGGGCCTGTTGGAGGGAGAGCTGGACGGCCTGATTGAGAGCGGTGCCTACCGACGCTTCTATATGCATAAAACCGGCCACTGGTTGGGCTTGAATGTGCACGATGTCGGTGCCTACAAGCTCGACGGCCACTGGCGCAAATTGCGGCCGGGAATGACTTTTACGGTCGAGCCTGGGCTGTACATTGATGCCGATGATGAGACGGTGGCAGAGCACTGGCGCGGCATCGGTATCCGCATTGAGGACGATGTTTTGGTCACCGAGCAGGGTGCGGAGATACTGAATGGTGAAGCGCCGCGCACAGCGCAGGAGATCGAGGATTTCATGGCTGCCTCCGAGCCCGCCGCGGCCGATGGCTGAGTCTGTGGACATCGCCGTTGCCGGTGGTGGCCTGTCCGCTGCCAGCTGTGCTTTGGCCCTGGCCTGCCGTGAATTGCCGCTACGGGTGGCGCTGCTCTCCCCCGGTCCACCACCGAGCTCGCCAGTGACGGATTTCGAGGCTTCGTCCATCGCGCTGTCGCAGGGCAGTGTGCTCAGCTATACCCAGCTGGGTCTGTGGCCGGCGTTGGCCGACGATGCCGCCGCCATCGAGCGGGTACATGTTTCGCGGCGCGGCGTGGCCGGCTCGGTATTGATGGATGCCCGCGATGTGGGTCGGGTGGCCTTGGGGCAGGTGGTCGAGCATCAGCGCCTGCGGCACGGCTTGTGGCAGCGCTTGGTCGATACCCCGGTGGAGCTGCTGTATGCAACGCAGCTCAACACTTGCCGTCCACGGCGCGGTGGCTTCGAGTTGTCTGTTGCGGTGGCGGGCGCGGCGGAGCGAGTGCTGCGGCCCAGCTTGGTCATCGTTGCCGACGGTGCCGATTCCCCGCTCGCTGCGCAGCTCGGCATCGCACGTCGGCGGCGCGATTATGGCCACAGCGCATTGCTGTGCAATATCGCCGTCTCCGGCCTGCCGAGTGGCACGGCTTGGGAGCGTTTTAGCGGGGACGGTTCGGTGGCCCTGCTACCGCTGTCCCCGACGGCACCGATGCCTGAGGCAGCGCAGCGCATGCTGTTGGTCGCCGCGGTGCCGACGCCCCGCTGCACTGAATTGGCGGCACTGGACGACGGTGCTTTGGAGCAATGGCTGGCGCGGGCGATGGCTGTGCGCCAGCTGCGCCTGCACCGTGTCGGCACCCGCCGTCAGCGTCCGCTGTGGGGGGCGAGCGCCGCCGAGCAATGGCGTCCCGGCTTGCTGTTGTTGGGCGATGCGGCTCATGTTTTGCATCCCGTTGCCGCCCAAGGTTTCAATCTTGCTCTGCGCGGGGTGATGGCGTGGGCGCGGCACTTAGAGCGTGCACTGGGCGCTGGCGAGGCCCCGGCTTCGGCGGCTGTGCTGTCGCACTATGTCGATGGCAGGTGCGCCGACCAGCGTTGGGTGAGTGCGCTGAGCGGCGCATTGCACCACGGCTTGGTCGTCCCGCGCCTGCCCGCGGCCTTGCTCGGCGTCGGCCTCGCCGCCTTGGACTTGGCAGCGCCTCTGAAAGCTCGGTTTTTAGCCCGTGCCGCCGGATTTTGATCTCGCCATTGTCGGCGCTGGCGTCGTCGGCTGCAGCTTGGCGCGCCTGTTCGCCGAGACGCCGCTGCGTATCAGCTTGATCGAGGCGCACACCGCTGCACCGCCGCCAGCGGTGGTGGCAGAGCCGGGCACCCCAAGCGATTTTTCCGCCCGCACAGCGGCGCTGAGCCCGGCTTCACGTACTTTGTTGGAGCGTGTTGGCGCGTGGCAGCTGTTGCCGCCAGCTCGCATCTGTCCCTACGCGCAGATGCGGGTATGGGATGCCGACGGCAGCGGTGGTGTCTGCTTCGACGCTGCCGAACTGAGCGCGACCGATACCGCGCTGGGTTGGATTGTCGAGCAGGATGCCATCGAGCACTCGCTGAGCCAGCTGGTCGCCTCCCAAGATGGGCTGCAGCTGCTGCGCGGCACCGGGCTCAGCGCCTTGCAGTTGCCGCTGGTGGAGGGCGAGCCGGCGCACTTGTCCTTGGCTGATGGCAGCCGTCTCAGCGCAGCTTTGGTCATCGGTGCCGACGGTGCTCGCTCGGCGGTGCGCAAGTTGGCGGGCATCGACCACCGCGTTTGGGATTGCCGCCAGACCGCCATCGCGGTGGTGGCCCAGACCGAGCGGGTGCATCAGGACACGGCTTGGCAGCGTTTCACCGAGCACGGCCCGTTGGCATTTCTACCGCTGGCCGGTGGTGGCGGTCATTTCTGCTCGGTGGTGTGGTCGGCGGACAGCGATGTGGCCACCGCTCTGCTGGCACTGGAAGACAGCGCATTCTGCCGCGCTTTGGCGCGCTCTTTTGAGCACCGTCTGGGGGTGGTGCGAGCGGTCGGGTCGCGCGTCTCCTTCGCGCTCAGCCAGCGGCACGCCGAAGACTATGCCCGCCCCGGCTGTGTCTTGGTCGGCGATGCGGTGCGTGCGGTACATCCCTTGGCTGGGCAGGGCCTCAATCTAGGCTTGACAGATGTCGCCGTGCTGGGCGAGGAGCTGCTGCGCTGGCGGCGGTCGGGTGGCGCGATGGGAGCGCTCCAGCCCTTGCTGCGTTACCAGCGTCGGTGTCGCGAGCACAATCTAGCCATGCTGGGATCAATGGCCGGTCTGCAGCAGCTGTTTGCTGCGCGCCACCCACTACTGCGTTTGGCGCGCAACGAGGGCCTGCGTTGGGTCGATCGCTCGCCAGCACTGAAACGCTTTTTTGCCCACCGGGCGATGGGAGCCTAGACTGCTGCCGCAGGACCTGCCGCAGCTATCATGACAGGCCACGGTCAGCGGTCTACTGCGCATTGCATGATATGGACAAGCACAGCTGATTGAGTGATATTCCCACCCTCCGTGCCCGCGCCAGAGAACACATCGAGCGCGGCGCAGTCACGCCCGGTTCCAACGCCGATCGCGACACCGTCATCCGCCTACTCAACGAGTCCTTGGCCACCGAGCTGAGCTGTGTCTTGCGCTATCGGCGACACCACTTTATGGCCGCTGGCATCAATGCCCAAAGTATCGCCCAAGAGTTCCTTGAGCACGCCAACGAAGAACAGGCCCATGCCGATGAAATCGCGGCGCGCATCATCCAGCTGGGTGGTGAGCCCGATTTCTCCCCCGATGGTTTGTCTGCGCACAGCCATGCCGAGTATGTGGCTGGCGCGAGCTTGCGCGAGATGATCAAAGAGGATTTGGTCGCCGAGCGTATCGCCATCGACAGCTCTCGTGAGATGATCAGCTACCTCGGCGCGGATGATCCGACGACGCGGCGCATGTTGGAGGGGATCTTGGCGATGGAGGAAGAGCACGCCGACGACTTGGCGGGCCTGCTCAAGGAGCTGGCGGGCTAGGGCGTCGGGGCCTCTCCCCATACGCTGTCAGCTACCGCGCGGGCGCACGAACAGCCCTTCGGCGCGGGCGGTGACAGTGTCGCCATCGCGTATCTCGCCCTCGACATAGGCTTTGCGCCCCTCGGTGCGCGCCAGCTTTGAGCTGAACTGCACATCCCGCCCATGCGGTGTCGGAGCCAGATAATCGATCGCTAGCCGCGCCGTGAAACCGCTGCGTCCGGCCGCTATCGCAGCCACGCTCAACAGCTCGTCGAATAGCGCCGCGATCAGGCCGCCGTGGGCGCAGCCGGGTGGGCCGGCATTGCAGCCCGGAAAGCTGCCACTGCCGTGTGCGCGACCACCCGGAGCCAAGTTGATCACGAAGCGCTGCGACATCGGGTTGCAGAGCCCTTGAATCGGACTGTAGGGCATTTTCCGCACCATATTATGTTCCTGACCCGCCACCACTGGAGCCTGTTCAAAGGGTGGTGGCAGCTGGCCGCCGTCCAGTGCGAATTGCGCCAATTGTCCTGTGAAGCGGTGCGGTGCCAGCAGCTCACTGGCCTCCTCGGTCAACTGCCGCGCCCGCCCCATCAACTCGGGCGGTGCCGTGCTGCGCCGCACTTCTTCGCACAGCGCGCCAACCGCTTCGCACAGTGCTTCCAATGCTTCCAGTTGTTTGCCGCTAGGGGTTGCCTGAATGTCCATATCGTCTCCTGATATCGATTGAGATTGTTGTCTTCGGTACTGTGTCAGGAGCTATCGCGCAAGCTGATCACCGCCCAGCCGCGGCGTCTCGCCGCAAGTGCGAGCCGCGGTTCTGGATCTACCGCCACCGGCACATCGACCGCCGCCAGCAAGGGTAGGTCGACCGCTGAATCACTATAGGCGAAGCTGCGTGCCAGCAACAGTCGCCGCCGTCTGAGCCAGCGATTCAGCTGGCGTAATTTGGCCGCTCCGATACAGCCCCCGCTGCGCGACAGCCCACTGAACTTGCCGCCGTGCACGGTGAATTCGGTGGCGATCAGATGGTCGATGCCGAACTGCGCGGCGATGGGCTCGGTCACAAAGCGGTTGGTGCTGGTGGCGATGACGAGCAGGTGGCCACAACGGCGGTGGTATGCGATCAAGTCCCGGCTACCCGGCGCGATAATTGGCCGGATGCGCTCGCTGAGAAAACGTTGGCGCCAAGCTTGCCAAGCGCTGATCGAGCGCTGGCGCAGTGTGTCCAAGCTGAAGCGCAGATAGGCCTGTTCGTCGAGCCGGTGTTTTTGGTAATCATCGAAGAATGACGCATTGCGCTCACGCCATGCAGCGTCCACCAAGCCGTGCTCGGCCAAGAACTCTCCCCACAGAAAGTCGCTGTCGCCAGCCAGCAGCGTGTTGTCCAGATCGAATATGGCGATGGTGCGCACAGGGGTGGTCGCCGGGGGCGTAGAATGGCGACAATCATAATGTAATGTCATGCTGGACACGCAGCACCGAGACGGTTGGGATGAGTGAGGCCAAGCGCTGGGGTTTACGACCCAATGTGGCGGCGGTGATCGCCGATGGTGGCGGCCGGGTCTTGCTCTGCCGCCGCCGCAGTACGCTGCATCGTGATGGCGCGCAGCTCTGGCAGTTTCCCCAGGGCGGTATCGACCGCGCTGAGAGTCCAGAACAAGCTTTGTGGCGCGAGTTGGCAGAGGAGTTGGCGTTGGAGCGCCAGATGTTGCGCCTCGTCGCCGTCGCCAGTGAATGGTTCAGCTATGAGGTGCCGGTGTGGCGGCGCAATCCCTTGCTCCCCTTTCGCGGTCAGCGTCAGCGTTGGTTTTTATTGCAGTTGCGCGGCGGTGGCGACAGCGATCATTTGGTGCGACCCACAGCGGTGGCCAAGCCGGAGTTCGATGCTTGGCGCTGGGTTAGCTACTGGTATCCACTGCACTGCATTGTCGACTTCAAGCGCACGGTCTATCGCGCTGTACTGAGCGATTTGTGCCCGGCACACAATGCGCTGTGCCGCACCGGACACAGCTCTCTACCGAGCGCCACAGAGGCGCTCGGCTGATGGATTGGCTAGCACTTTGGTGGTACCCGGTGGTGGGGGCGCTGGCCGGTCTGGGCGGCGGCCTGTTCGGTATCGGCGGCGGCATCATCATCGTGCCCTTTCTGTTGATCAACTTTGCCGTGCTGGATTTCCCCGAGGAGTGGTTGCCACATATGGCCTTGGGCACCTCACTGACGGCGATCGCCGTCAGCGCTTTGGCAGCCACCGTGGCACATCACCGTCGCGCTGCGGTGGATTGGTGTGCAGTGCGCGAGCTGGGTCCGGCGATGGCGGTGGGCGTGGTGGCTGGCAGCGTGGTGGCCGCCCAACTGGATGCCGGAGCCTTGCGCACCATCACCTTGCTGCTGCTCGCCATCTTGGCTGGCAGTTTGCTGCTCGACCGCCGTCAGGCCGCTGCCGCCGCCACCGCGCCGCGCCGCGCTGAGCGTCCCATCGTCGGCGCAGCTATCGGTTTTTTGGCGGCTTTTGCCGGTATCGGCGGCGGCTCGTTGACGGTGCCCTATCTGCACTGGCGCCGCTACGAGATGCAGCGCGCAGTTGCCGCATCTGCCGCCTGCGGGCTGTTCATCGCGATCGGCGGCACCATCGGCTACAGCCTGGTCGGGCTGGGGACAATGCAAACATCGCCGCCGTCTGGCAGCATCGGTTTTGTCTACCTGCCAGCGGTGGTGGGGTTGGCGCTGGGTGGCCTGATCGCCGCACCGCTCGGTGTCGCGCTCGCGCACCGCCTGCCCGGCTGGTTGCTGCGCGTGTTATTCGCTTCGTTGCTGTTGGGCGTAGTCGGCGCGCAGCTGTGGCAGCTGTTGCCCCCGGGGCCGTGGTATTACCGCATCATCGATCCGGTGGCTTTGCGCTTAGGACCGCTGCAAGTGCACTGGTACGGGCTGATGTATGGCCTATCCTTCATGCTGGCTTGGTGGTTGATCGAGCGTTACTACAGTCGCCAGCCAGGCTCGCCGCTGCGTCCTGGACAGATCGAAGACGCCTTACTGTGGCTCATCGGTGGTGTTGTCATCGGCGGTCGCGTCGGCTATGTGCTGTTCTATGGCTTCGAGCATTTCTTGGGCGATCCGCTGTGGCTATTCGCCATCCACACTGGCGGCATGTCTTTTCATGGCGGTCTGATCGGTGTTGTGCTCGGTGCTTTCCTCTACAGCCGCCGCCATGGAGTCGACTATTTGCGCCTGTTGGACATCTTGGCTCAAGTTGCGCCGCTGGGGTTGTTTTTGGGCCGCATCGGCAACTTCATCAACCAAGAACTGTGGGGGCGGCCCACCGGCGGGGCGTGGGGGGTGGTCTTCGAGCGCGACGCGCTGGGCTTGGCGCGCCATCCATCGCCGCTCTACGAGGCCTTGCTGGAGGGGCTATTGCTTTTCGTGCTGTTGCGCTTCTGGGCAGCGCGGCGGCCGGTTGCTGGCTCGGTGACAGCACTCTTTATGATCGGCTACGGCAGCTTGCGTTTCGCGGTGGAGTTCTACCGTGAACCCGACGCCCACATCGGCTTCGATTTCTTCGGCTGGATGAGTCGGGGGCAGCTGCTCTCTATGCTGATGGTGGCGGCCGGCCTCGCCGTCCTGTGGCGTTTGCACAGGCCGCGTTTGCCGAGTGCCTGAGGGGGTATCTTGCGACAATATCTGGAACTGATGCGTGAGGTGTTGGAGAGTGGTGTGGCACGTGCCGACCGCACCGGCACCGGTACGCGCAGCATCTTCGGGCGTCAATTGCGCTTCTCCCTCAGCGAGGGCTTGCCGTTGCTGACCACCAAGAAGCTGCACTTCCGGTCGGTGGTCTATGAACTGGCATGGTTCCTGCGCGGCGAAACCAATGTCCATTATTTGCAGCAGCATGGGGTGCGTATTTGGAATGAATGGGCCGATGACGGTGGCGATTTGGGGCCGGTTTACGGTGCCCAATGGCGCACTTGGCGCACCCATCCTGAGGCGGCCCCACACGATCAGATCTGGTCGGTACTCGAAGCGATTCGCCACGATCCCAGTTCGCGGCGCCTGATCGTCAGCGCTTGGAATGTCGGTGACCTGCCACGCATGGCCCTGCCGCCATGCCACCTGCTGTTCCAGTTCTATGTCGCCGATGGGCGCTTGTCCTGCCAGCTCTACCAGCGCAGTGCCGACATCTTCCTCGGCCTGCCTTTCAACATTGCTTCCTATTCCTTGCTGACGATGATGATGGCGCGTTTGACCGGTCTCGCACCGGGCGATTTTGTCATCTCGCTGGGGGATGTACATCTGTACGACAACCATGTGGAGCAGGCCCGCACTCAGCTGGGGCGCAAACCGCGTCCGTTGCCAGAATTGCAGCTGAGCGATGAGATCTGCGCGTACTTCCTCGCCCCCCTAAGCGCCAAACCCAAACTGCCCGACCCGATCCCACCGCCCAAGGATCTCAGGCGTGGGGAGAAGATCGTCATGCGCCGGGAGCTGCAATTAGATCTGCCGTTAGCGGGCATCGAGCAGCCCAATGGGCAGCCCAAGCGGCGCGCCTATGGCAGCCAGCCTTGGTGGGATCGGCATATCAATCTGCGCCGCTACCGGCCACACCCGCATATCGCCGCTCCGGTGGCAGTCTGATGAGCCTGCCCGCGATTCCCGTCGCGCTGGTGGCGGCGATGGCCAGTAACCGCGTCATCGGCAATCGAGGTAAATTGCCTTGGCATTTGGCCTCCGACCTGCGCCGCTTCCGTCGGCTGACGATGGCGAAGCCGCTGGTGATGGGGCGGGGCACTTGCGAGAGCATCGGGCGTGCCTTGCCGGGGCGTGACAACATCGTCATCTGCAGTCGCCGCTGCGCGGTGCGCGGTGTGCGTTGCGCGCCGTCGCTGGAGCAGGCACTGGAGTTGGCCACCGACAGCGCGCGGCGCTCCGCGGCGCTGGAGATCGCGGTGATCGGCGGTGCCCGGGTGTTCGAGGAGGCTCTGCCATTGAGCCATCGCATCTATCTGACTGAAGTATTGAGTTCTCCGCCAGGCGACCGCTGGATGCCGCACATCGATTTCGATCGGTGGTGCGAGGTCGAACGATCGGCGCAGGATGCGGGCGATGGCGATGATCATCCCAGCCTTTTCCGTGTCTTTGAGCGAGCGGCCTAGCCCAGCGGGTCTATCCCGCTGCTTAGGGCTTTGTCCGCCAGTGCTACAATTGAGTGGTCTTCTGTGAGCTCTGGGGTTGTCCCTGTGCGATTTTTCAGAAATGATTGGCAGTCTCACAGTGCTGCCTGCACTTTCCTGTTGTTATTTTTACTGGCTTTGCCAGCTGCGCCAGTGGCGCGTGCCGACACCCTCGACGATGTGTTGCGGGTTGCCCAAGTGCAAACCAAGAACGGCCAAAGCTCGCAAAAGCGCGTCGACCAATTGGCCAACAGCGCGCAACAGCACTTCCGTGACTACCGCCGGATGCTCAAGGAACTGGAGGGCTTGCGGAGCTACAACGGGCGCTTAGAGCAGCAGATCAAACGCCAGCGGCAGCGCTTGATCGACTTGGAAAAATCGATACGCGATGCGGTGGCAGTGCAGCGCCAAATTCCCGGTCTTGGCACACGCATGGTCGAAGGCTTGGCTCGCTTCATCGAGCTCGACTTGCCTTTCCATCTCAATGAGCGCCGCCAGCGCATCACGCTGTTGCGCAACAACCTCGGCCGCGATGATCTCAGCGAGGCGGAGAAGTTCCGCCAGATTCTCGAGGCATATTCCATCGAATTGGAATATGGCCGCAAGATCGACAACTACCGCACCGAAGCACAGATAGACGGGGTTGCGCGCGAGATCAATGTGTTGCGCATCGGTCGTATTTCCTTGCTCTACCAGACTACTGATGGCGAGCGTGTCGGCACTTGGGATACCGATACCAAGGCGTGGGTGCCGCTGGCGATTCCGGTCTGGCGCGGTGCCTTGAGCCGCGGTTTGCGCATCGCGCGCAAACAGGCGGCTATCGAGTTGATGAAGGTGCCGTTGGCGAGGGGACTGCGATGAAAGTGCGCAGCATCATGGGTGCCGCCCTCTATGTCCTGCTCGCATTGGGCATGGCCCTGTCGACGCTGGGGCCGAGCGCTATGGCGCAGGCACAACAGCAGGGTCAAGAGCAGCAAGCGCAGAGCTTGGAAGAGCTGTTGATCCAGATGCAGCAAGGGCTCACAGCTGAATCTCGTCTGAACCGCCAACGCGAAGCGCGCTTCCGCAAAAATCGTGATCAGCGCGAGGCGCTGTTGCGTCAGACCGAGCGCGAGTTGGCGCTGGAGGAGGAGCGCAGCCTGCGCTTGGAGAAGGTCTTCGAGGCCAACCGCCAGAAAATTGGCGAAAAGCAGCTGCAACTGCGCGAGGCACTCGGCTCCCTGACCGAGCTATTCGGGCATCTGCAAGTCGCCGCCAGCGATTTGCGCGGCAATATTGAAACCTCGCCAGCCAGCGCTCAGTACACCGGGCGCTTGACATTCTTGGATCAGTGGGTCAGCAAACTCGATGCTGGCGACCGCTTGCCCAGTATCGACGAGATGGAGCGTTTGTGGTTCGAGTTGCAGCGCGAGATGACTGCAGCTGGCCAAGTGGTGCTGTTCTCAGCGACGGTGACGGCACCTGATGGCACCAAGGACAAGCGCAGTGTCGCTCGGGTCGGCGTGTTCAATGTGGTGGACGAGTCGGGCAAATACCTGGCCGTCATACCGGGCAGTGAGTCGCTGGAAGAGTTGCCGCGCCAGCCAGCAGGTCCCTTTGGTAACTGGGCTAGGACGCTATTTGATGGCAAGGTGAAGCGAGGAGCGTTTCGCGCTTTTGCTGTGGACCCCACCGGCCCCACTGGCGGCTCACTGCTGGCCTCACTGATCGATGCTCCGACGCTGCGCGAGCGCCATAGCCAAGGTGGCATCATCGGCTACCTGATCACTGCGCTGGGTGGCTTTGCCCTGTTGCTCGCCCTGTGGCGCCTGTTCTACTTGGGCCATGTGCGGCGCGGTGTGCGGCGCCAGCTGAAGTCCGATCAAATTATGATCACCAACCCCTTGGGACGCCTGTTGGCGGTCTACGATAAAGCCCGCAATCTGGACACAGAAGCGTTGGAGCTGAAGTTGGCGGAAGCCATTCTGCACGAGCGCAGTCCGCTGGAGTCCGGCCATGGCTTCCTCAAAATCATCGCCGCTGTGGCACCGTTGATGGGCTTGCTCGGCACGGTGACCGGGATGATTTTGACCTTCCAAGGCATCGTCATCTTCGGCGCGGGCGATCCCAAGGCGATGGCTGGCGGTATTTCCCAAGCGCTGGTGACCACAGTGCTCGGCCTGTGTGTGGCCATTCCCACGGTGCTGTTGCACACGCTGGTGTCGAGTCGTAGCAATTATTTGTTGTTCTTGCTGGAGGAGCGCGCCACCGGCATCGTCGCCCAGCGCGCCGAGGCGGCACAATTGATGCCGGGGCGGGAGTAGGGCCGCAGCAGTGCTCACCATGGCCGTCATCCTCGCCGAATTGGTCGAGTGGCTGGAAACCTTGCGGGCTTTTATGGATCGCGGTGGCCAAGTGCTGTGGTTGATCGTCGGCGTGGTTTTTGCCATGTGGTATTTGGCCATCGAACGCTTTCTCTTCTATAGTGGCACCCGCCTGCGTCTACAGATGTCGAGCGAGGCCCAATATTGGCAGCAGCGCGCTGAGCGCGGTTCGTGGTATGCCCGCCAGTACCGCTTGGCGGCGCTGGCTGGCTTGCGCGAGGTCATACGCGCTCGTCTGCCGATGATCCGCACGCTGACGGCGCTGTGTCCGCTGCTCGGCCTGCTCGGCACCGTCACCGGCATGATCGAGGTGTTTCATGTGATGGCGGTCAGCGGCGGTGGCAATGTGCGGGCGATGGCTGGCGGCGTCTCTCACGCCACGATTCCGACCATGGCCGGCATGGTGGCGGCGCTGTCCGGCGTCTTTGTGCTGTTGCTCTTAGAGAGCATGGCCGACAAGCGTCAAGCCCAAGCCGAGACGGCACTGAGTTTGGATGCTGCCATTGCGCCGGAGCTGGCGCGGTGAGGCGCTCGCCCCTCAGTCGGGCGGCCGGCTCCGGAGATGCCGAGATCGATCTGACGCCGATGCTCGATGTCGTTTTTATCATGTTGATCTTTTTCATCGTGACGGCATCCTTTGTCAAAGAGACCGGCATTGATGTCAACCGCCCAGAAGCCGAAACCGCCCAGCGCCAAGATCAAGTGCAAATCTTGATCGCCGTCAGTGCCGATAACGAGATTTGGATCGACCGCCGGCGCATTGATCTGCGCTCGGTGCGCGCCAACATCGAGCGTATGCGTGCCGAGAACCCGAGTAGCGGTGTGGTGGTGCAGGCCGACAACAAATCGGATACAGAGATGGTGGTTGGCATCATCGATGCCGCACGCGCTGTCGGAATTTACGATGTCATTCTTTCCACTGTGGGTAATTGAGTACAGCTGGGGCACCGCATGCTCTCCTTGCTGAAGGGGATCGTGCGCTTCTCGCTGGCTGGGCTTGGCGCGGCACTGGTCACCGCCGGGCTATTCATCGCCATGCACCTGATGATCCACCGCGATTCGGTGGATTTGGATCTGGGTCCACAGCGGCGCATTGCCGACATCATCATGGAAGATGTCAATATCACGGAGAATGTCAACGACGAATTGCCGGATCGACCGGAGGAAGTGCCCGATGAGCTATTGGCACCGCCAGACCCCGTTGTGGACCAGCAGCACGAGCTGAACGATAACGTGCTGCATATGGGTTTGGCAGCGCTCAACACCAATGTCAACTTGCAGGCGGGTTTTGCTGGCGACGGGGAATACCTGCCGATCGTCAAGATTGCCCCGGTGTATCCGCCGGCGGCGCGCAGTCGCGGCATTCAAGGCTACTGCATCGTTGAATACACGGTCACCTACTCGGGGGCGGTGCGTGATCCGTTGGTGGTGGACTGCTCCCACCGCTTCTTCGAGCGCGGCTCGCTGCGCGCCTCGCTGAAATTCAAATATAAGCCGCGGGTGGTGGATGGCGAGCCGGTCGAAGTGAACGGCGTCCAAAACATGTTTACTTATGAATTGGAAGACTAACTCTCCCGCCGCATCGCGCCGCGTCGCCGCTTGGTGGCTGGCTGTCCTGCTGAGCCCGCTTTGCTTGGCCGTGGCGCTGGCACCCATCGTGGCGCAGGCGCAATATCGCGACTCGTCGGAGCGGAAAAAGCCACGGGCGACCGTGCGCACGCCCGCGATGAGCAATGCCATCTACAAGAAGATGGCGGCTGCGCAGGCACATATCGAGGCAAATCGGGACTATTGGGCCGCGGCCGCGGTGCTCGATTCCGTCTTGGCTCGCCCCGATAAGCTCAATGGCTACGAGCTGGCCAGCATCTACAACATTTACGGCTACATCTACTACGCCCAAGAGCGCGAGGCCGATGCCATACGCGCCTACAACCGTGTCATCTCCGACCCGACGGCCATCCCGCTCGGCATGCAGCTCAACACGCTGTACACCTTGACTCAGCTAGAGTTTTCCCGTGGCAAGTTCACTCGGGCACGCAGCTATTTGCGGGAGTGGTTTGATTTTGTCGAAGAGCCATCTTCCGAGGCCTATGTGTTGATGGGGCACTGCAATTACCGTTTGCGCGCTTATCGAACAGCGCTGAGCAATGTGCGCCAAGCGATGGCGCTCGCCCGCGAGCGCGGCCAGCAGCCGAAGGAGTCGTGGTATCTGTTGTTGCGCACGCTGCATTATGAGCGCGAGGAATACAAAGAGACAGCAGCCGTGTTGCGCGAATTGCTACTGCGCTGGCCCAAGCGCGAGTATTGGGTGCAGTGGGGGGCGATGATCGGGCAGCTCGGCCAAGAGCAGAAGCAGTTACAGATTATGCGGACCGCCTACCAGCAGGATATGTTGGATCGGGGTGCCATGCAGTTGAATTTAGCCTATATGCTGTTGGCGGCCGATGTGCCGTACAGCGCGGCCTTGGTGGTCGCCCGCGGCCTCAGGGATAAGAGCATTAAGACCACGGCCAAGCATCTCAAATTGCTCGGTAGCGCTTGGCGCAGCGCGCGGGAAGACGATTTGGCGATCGAGGCGTTGGAGCGAGCCGCATTGCTGGCGGAGGATGGCGAAATCTCCGCCCAATTGGCGCGCTTGTACTACGGCAACTACGAATATGAATTGGCTGGCGGGGCTGCGCGCAAGGCTTTGGAACACGAGCAATTGAAGCGGCGCGGCACGGTGCGGCTATTGCTCGGCATGTCGCTGTTCCAACGCGACCAAGTCGAAGCAGCCAAAACCGAGATCAGGCAACTATTGCAGAACGCAATAGAGGCCTTAGAGAAGATCGGTGTGGAGGTGAGCGAAGAGGAAGTCAGCGAGGATAGCGGGGAGCAGCTGCGGGCAAAGCCCCAGACAATCTACATAGCAAAACGCGAACAGGATGCCAAGAGCGTCATCGATTTGGCCACCGAGTTACACTCTGCCGAGCAGTGGTTGCAATATATCGACAACGAAATGCAGCGCCGCGAGTTGCTGGCGAAGGATTTGGCTGCTGGCCGCCACCGCCGACCCAAAAAAGGCTGACAGCGCAGCGCTTAGGCAGTCTGCGCCAATTCTCTCACCGCGCCCTGATCGGCGCTGGTCGCCATGCCCGCATAGGCACGTAAAGCGGTCGACACATGGCGTGGCCGCGCTTCACTCGGCTCCCACGGTCGCTCGCGTCGCTCCATCGCCGCTCTGCGCTCGGCCAACTGCTCTGCTGGCAACACCAGCTCCAAGCGCCGCTGAGGGATGTCGATGCGGATCAGGTCGCCGTCTTCGACGAGGGCGATATTGCCGCCGCTGGCAGCCTCGGGCGAGACATGCCCGAGGCACAGCCCGGTGCTGCCGCCAGAGAAGCGACCATCTGTGACCAAGGCGCAGTCCCGACCCAAGCCGACCGATTTCAGATAGCTGGTGGGATAGAGCATTTCTTGCATTCCCGGGCCGCCGCGCGGCCCCTCGTAGCGCACGATCAGCACTTCCCCGGCTTGCAGGGTGCCACCCAAGATCAGTTCCACCGCCGCGTCTTGGCTCTCGGTGACGCGTGCCGGACCTTCGAAAACCAGCAGATCGGCATCCACCCCGGCGGTTTTGACCACACAGCTGTCGAGAGCCAGATTGCCGCGCAAGATGGCGAGACCACCGTCTTGGCTGTAGGCGTGCTCGGGGTCGCGAATACAGCCCTGTTGGCGGTCGGTGTCCACCGTATCCCAGCGGGTGTCCTGGCTGAATGCCTGTTGCGTCTTGATGCCGGCTGGTCCGGCGCGGTAGAACTCGCGCACCGCCTCGCTGTCGGTCTGCAGCAAGTCCCATTTGGCCAGTGCCGACGCCATGCTCGGCTCGTGCACAGTGGGCAACTCCTCGTGCAATAAGCCAGCGCGCTGCAATTCTCCCAGGATGGCCATGACCCCCCCCGCCCGGTGCACATCTTCCATGTGGTAGTCGGGGATGCTCGGTGCCACCTTGCACAGATGTGGCACCTGTTTGGACAGGCGGTCGATGTCGTTGATGGAGAAGGGCACTTCACCCTCGCGGGCGGCGGCCAGCAGATGCAGGATGGTGTTGGTCGATCCGCCCATGGCGATATCCAGTGAAATGGCGTTTTCGAAGGCCTGAAATGAGGCGATGTTGCGGGGCAGAGCCGTTTCGTCGCCGTCCTCATAGTAGCGCTTGGTCAACGCGACGATGCGTCGGCCAGCTTCGAGGAAGAGCTGACGGCGGTCGGCATGGGTGGCCAGCAGACTGCCGTTTCCGGGTAGCGCAAGCCCGAGCGCCTCGGTCAGGCAATTCATCGAGTTGGCGGTAAACATGCCGGAGCAAGAGCCGCAAGTCGGACAGGCGGAGCGCTCGATCTCATCGGCTTCTTCGTCGCTGGCATTGGGGTCGGCAGCGATGACCATGGCATCGATCAGATCGAGTCGGCGTGAGTCGGCGAGGCGAGTTTTGCCAGCTTCCATCGGGCCGCCAGAGACAAAGATGGTCGGGATATTCAAGCGCAGCGTGGCCAACAACATGCCGGGGGTGATTTTGTCGCAGTTGGAGATACACACCAAGGCATCGGCGCAGTGCGCATTGCTCATATATTCGATCGAATCGGCGATGATTTCGCGCGAGGGCAAGCTGTAGAGCATGCCGTCGTGCCCCATGGCGATGCCGTCGTCGACGGCGATGGTGTGAAACTCCCGCCCCACGCCGCCGCAGCGGGAGATTTCGCTGGCCACCAGCTCGCCCAGATCGCGCAGATGCACATGGCCGGGCACGAATTGGGTGTAGGAATTGGCGATGGCGATAATCGGCTTGTCGAAGTCCTCATCGACCATGCCGGTGGCGCGCCACAGCGCACGAGCCCCCGCTTGGTGGCGCCCGCGTGTCGTGGTATGGGAGCGATAGGTGGGCATGCTCAGGCCATCAGGCAGCTTGGGGGCCAGCGGCGATGATGTCGTCCGGCACATCAAAGCGCTTGAAATTTTCGGCAAAACGCCCGATCAAATCCTTCGCATAGCGATCGTATTCTTTGCCGTCCTGCCAGGTCTGGCGCGGTTGCAATATTTTGCTGTCGACACCGGGCACGGCTTTGGGAATATCCAAATTCAACTGCTTGAGCTGATGTCGTCCAACATCTTTCAAGCCACCGGTTTGGATGGCGGTGATGATGGCGCGCGTCACCGGAATATCGAAGCGCTGGCCGGTGCCCCCAGGGGTGCCGGGGCCGCCGGTCCAGCCGGTGTTGACCAGATAGGCGGAGCTATCGAATTTGCGCATGCGCTGCATCAGCAGCTCGGCGTAGACACCCGCCGGGCGCGGGAAGAAGGGAGCGCCAAAGCAGGTGGAAAAAGTCGATTGGATGCCCTTGACTCCCAGCTCGGTGCCGCCGACCTTGGCGGTGTAGCCGCTGAGGAAATGGTAGGCGGCGGCTGCTCGCGACAGCATCGACACCGGCGGCAGCACACCGCTGACATCGCAGGTGAGGAATATCACGGCTTCTGGCTCGTCGGCACTGCCGCCGGGCACACGCCTTTCCACATGCTCTAAGGGATAGCAGCAGCGCGTGTTTTCGGTGCGACCACTGTCGTTGTAATCGACCGCCAAGCTGTTTTCGTCCAGCGCCACATTCTCGAGGATGGCACCAAAGCGGATCGCCTTCCAGATCACCGGTTCACGGGTTTGATCCAGATTGATGCACTTGGCATAGCAACCGCCTTCCAGATTGAAGACCGAGCCCTCGGCCCAGCCGTGCTCGTCATCGCCGATCAGATAGCATTCCGGATCTGCCGACAGCGTGGTTTTGCCAGTGCCGGACAGGCCGAACAGCAGCGAGACCCGATCCTGCTCATCGACATTGGCGGCACAGTGCATCGGCAGCACATTGCGCTCGACCAACAGGTAGTTCTGCACCGAGAACATGGCTTTTTTCATCTCGCCGGCATAGCGCATCCCGGCCAGCAAGACCCGATGGCCGACAAAATCGATGATCACGGCACCATCGCTGTGGGTGCCATCGCGTTTTGGCTCGCACTCGAAGTGGGCGGCGTTGATCACCTGCCACACGGCTTGCCGGTTGGGGTTGAAACGCGTTGGGTGCACGAACATATTGTGTGCGAACAGGCAGTGCCAGGCGGTTTCCGATTTCACCTCGATCGGAACGCAGTGGTCGGGATTGGCTCCGCAGTGCAATTCGGCACAGAAATGGTCGCGCTGCCCGAGATAGCTCTGCAGGCGGTTCCACAGCGCATCGAAGCGCTCGCGCTCGAAGGGACGGTTGATCTTGCCCCAATCGATATCATTTTCGGTGGCGGGTTCCTGGACGATATAGCGGTCGAGCGGCGAGCGCCCGGTGCGCTTGCCGGTCTCGACGACGAGAGCACCGGTATCCGACAGCCGTCCCTCGCCCCGTTGCAAGGCGAGCTCGACCAGTTTGGCGGCGGGCAAGTTGAGGTATTTGGTGCTCATGGCGCAAAGGGTGGGGCAGTGGTGCGGGTGGGCGGTGTGGCAGTGGATATTATGGCCGATTCAGGGTTGGATGGGGGCTATGGTTTTCAAGTGAAGCCTGAATAAGGTACTCTGTCTATTCTCTAGCTGCCAGAGGCTGAAGGTTTCACCTCGTGTTGTAGATGCAGAAGAGACTATTGACCTATCATTTTTCTGAGCGGATAATCAATCGGACGTTCCTTAGTGTGCTTGTATCCTGTGCCATCCAAATCGGAAGATGCCATGAGTAAGATGCGGTCAATGATTATCCCCGACAACGAGACGGCTGTCGACCTGCTCTATTACGAGGCTATTGCTGGGACGATTGTTGAGTTACTCAAGCAGTCTGGCGATAAGCCACTAACTGTCGGGGTTCACGGTGATTGGGGTGCCGGTAAATCAAGCATTCTAATGATGCTGGAGCAAGCATTTGCTGGTGAAGATGATACGCTCTGTATCCGCTTTAATGGTTGGCTCTTTCAAGGGTTTGAAGACACTAAAGCGGTATTGATTGAAACCATCGTTGATGAATTACTACGGAATCGACCACAAACGGATGGGCTTAAAGAAAAAGCAGCTAAAGTTCTGAAGCGCGTTGACTGGATGAAGTTGGCACGGCAGTTGGGAGGCTTGACAGTGACAGCCACGACGGGGATGCGGACAGTCGAACAGGCTAAGGATATTTTAGCGGCTGCAAAGGGGCTCTGCGGGCAGGAGGGGGCACTTAGCATGGGTGCGCTTGCTGGCTTTGTTTCCGACGCTGGGTCGATGCTCAAAGCTGACACTCCCGATACTATCCCCACGCATATCCACGCTTTTAGAGATGAGTTCAGAGATCTCCTCGAAGCAGCGAACATTAAGTGGCTAGTTGTTGTAGTTGATGACCTTGACCGCTGCTTGCCATCGACAGCACTAGAGACACTCGAAGCCATTCGGTTGTTTCTATTTGTGCCAGGTGCAGCATTCGTCATTGCTGCCGATGAAACAATGATTGAGTATGCAGTGACGCAGCATTTTCCTAACCTACCAGCTGACAGTGGGGCTATGTCGTATGCACGAAACTATTTGGAAAAGCTAATACAGGTGCCGTTCAGGCTACCCCCGTTGGGGTACGTGGAAACTCGCACCTACATAACGCTACTTAATGCCAGTCTGCATTTGGGTGAGGATCACCCTGTTTTTAGAAATTTGATCGAGATCGCTCGTGACGTCTTGCGAGAACCGTGGGTAGGAGAGGGCTTCGATCGTTCACTCTTGGTTGAGAAATTTGGGGAAATACCGCCAGAGGTTGAATCTGCACTACAACTCGCTGACCAGATCGCTCCATTGTTGACGGACGGTGCCAGAGGCAATCCTCGTCAGATTAAGCGTTTTCTCAATACGATGCACCTTCGTCTCACTATCGCGTCGCAACGCGGTATCGAATCAGCGATTAATAAAGCGGTACTCGCCAAACTCATGCTCGCCGAACGCTTTGAGCCACGATTTTTTGAGCAAGTAGAGCGAGAAGCCACTGCAACCGGAAAATCGCCAACAATACAGATGCTGGAAACACATGCGCATCCCACTGGCAATCACATGGTTAAAGGTGCCGGAAAAAAGAGTAAAGGAGATAGATGGACAAAAGCTATAAAACTTAATCAGACAGAGGATAGTAGCCAGGATGAATGGAAGAAAAACGAATGGGCCAATCGTTGGGCAAGACTGGATCCACCCCTTAGCTCTCAAGATATTCGTCCCTATCTGTTTATTTCTCGTGATCGAAAATCTGTGTTTACCGCGACATCGACATTGTCGTTGATTCAAGAATGGGTTGAGAAGCTATGTGGATCAAAAATGGGTGCCAAATTTGTTTCCAAGGAAATATGCAAACAGCCTGATTCCGTTATAGAGCAGGTGTTCAACGCGGTTGTGCGAACAATACAGTCAGCTCCCGACTTCAAGAGGCAACCTAGTGGCATTGACGGTCTAGCCGAATTATGTAAGGTGTATCCATCACTTCAGAGCCGAACTGTCTCCATGTTGTCAGAACTCCCAACTGATAAAATAGGTCCTTGGGCTGTTATTGGTTGGGATGATTCTATTACTGAAACAAAACCGAAGAACAATCTCGACAGGCTCATTCATGATTGGGCTGACCAAGATACCAATACGCCGCTTCAGATGGCCGCCATACTTGCTATTAAGCAAAGGCCGGAATAGCATCAATGGGAACATCTAGCACCAGCTCCGGGTCGCCTGAATTTACTAATGCTCGGAGAAACTTCACCAAATTTATTCATGGCGGTGCGACCCAGCTCTCACATCTCTCGCATGCTATATCTGACTATCTTGAGGGTGCAGGTGGCGGTGCGGGAGCAGCTCGGCGCATGCCCGGATCTACACAACTAGCTTCCTCCCTCGTTCACTTTGCGAACCAGTTTGTCATAACTGGTCCGACGGAAGCATTACAGATATTTCAATTAGAGGGAATGGTCGGTCGACCCGTAGCCGAAGTTCTCGATGAGCTCACAGATATGCTGTGCCCTGGCAGCGGCTTCATTGATGCACCAGTTTCGCGCGCGGCCATGTTGATGGCCGCTGCTAAGTTTGATTCGGACAATATCATTAATTTCGAAGACCTTGATGCCGATCAGCTTGAAGAATTTGTGGCTGATGTTATAGCACAATGCATTATATTAAAGGTTATTAATGAAATTGCCACAAAAAGTCTCCATCGTTCTTTGAGCAATGAACATTTTCAAAAAGCTGAAGCAACATTGCATGATTACACATTACGTTCTGTTCGTGATGCTATTAGATCTGAACGATTATGGGCTCCGAATTTAATACCAGGAAGAATACATTCGCTAATGATTAGAGTGTTCGCCAATTCGTTTACGATTCTCGATGCTTGCCTAAAGGCCCGATGATGGATGTGAAATTAATAGCAAAATTGGGGAAAAACGATTATCTTGGAAGATCTTCCTTGTCTCATTTGGAAGGTGTTCTGCAAGTTGATTTTGTGGATTCCAACAATACATCTAAACTGAAATGTGGCCTTTCTGGTCTATTGGATAAGTTATGCTGTTGGGATCTAAATCCATGTGAAAAGTCTATTGATCTATTGATCATTGCCGCAACAGTTTGGGCGGCTGATACTCGTGTATTGCGAAAAATTTATTCTGAGGATCGATGGACTCGTCAGATTAAACTATATATTCCAGTTAGTGATCCATCTGCTTGGAGTGGCATGGGCACGCATCTCTCTATGATGCTGAAATTTTTGACGGGTGATTCATGGACTTTCTGTTTTCGATCCCGTCCGGACTCTTGTAGATTGTTGGCGCGTATACCAGCAAGCTTGGCACCGTCATCTCCCGATGCAGTGGCATTGTTTTCAGGGGGGCTGGATAGTCTGATTGGCGCTATAGATTTATTGTCTAGATACAAGACTCCAATATTGATAAGTCATTACTGGAGTGGGGCAGCATCTGCAGCACAGCAGCGTGTGCTTCAATCAATGGAGCAGCATTATGGTAAAGAAGCATTTATTTCGATTCGTTCTCGCATCGGATTTGATAAGCAGAGTTTGTGCACCGAAGGCGTTGAGCCGACGCAACGTTCTCGAAGTTTTTTGTTCTATGCTATGGCTGCGTTGGCAGCAAATGCACTCCCAACATTAAATAAAGTAATCGTTCCTGAGAATGGCTTGATCGCATTGAATGTGCCTTTGGATCCTTTGCGTTTAGGTGCGCTTAGCACGCGAACTACCCATCCTTTCTTTCTTGACTGTATGACAGAGCTCACATCTATTTTTGATCAGAAAATTACCTTTGAAAATCCGTACTGCTTTAAGACAAAAGGAGAGATGGTGAGAGAGTGTCAAAATATCCAATTTCTTTCTAAAATAGCCTGCCGTTCTATGTCCTGCTCTGCTCCAGAAAAAATTAGACGCAAGGGAGAGAGGCCACAACATTGTGGTTATTGTGTGCCTTGCCTGATTCGACGTGCAGCGTTGTCAGCTGGTCTTCCAGTTGACGATAAAACCAAATATTGGCTCGACGACCTTCATGCTCGCCCTCTAATTTCTACTAAAGCTGAAGGTAAAGATATTTGGTCATTCTTGTACGCCGCCGAGACACTCAACACAGATCCGAGGAAAGCAAGATTCTTGGTCAAAATTCCAGGAAAGATCCCTGCATCTTTGGTTGGTGAGTATGCCGATTTATATACACGGGGCATGTCGGAAATGACAAACTTTCTCCAAGGTGTGCGGCTAAAACCCCGTATAATATGAACATCCGGAGCCCTGTCGATTTTCACTGTCATCTCGACCTCATGCCTGATGTATATGCTGCCTATGAGCGTTGTGATGCGATCGGTTGTACCACGTTGTCAGTGACTACAACCCCTGGAGTTTACCTACAGAATCTAGAGTGTGCCACTAGTACGCAACATGTACATGCCGCATTAGGGTTGCATCCCCAACTGGTTGCAGAGTATGGTCACGAAATTGAATTGTTTGAACATCTCGCTCTTAGAGCTCGATTTATCGGTGAAATCGGATTAGATGCTGGTAAATGCCACTATCCGTCATTTGATAGGCAAAAACAATTTTTCGATAGAGCTTTGTATGTTTGCGCTAGAGAAGGCGGGAAAGTCCTTAGTGTGCATAGTGTGCGATGTGCTCGTCATGTGCTTGATGCGATTGAAAAGCATTCCGTTGCCAAGTCATGCGATGTGGTCCTGCATTGGTTTTCTGCGGGGAAAACGGAGCTGGACAGAGCGATTAATCTAGGATGCTACTTCTCAATTAACCAGAAATTGATAGATTCTACGAATGGGAAATTACTGGTGAATCGAGCACCCATTAATAGACTCCTTACAGAGACAGATGCACCTTTCTTGAAAATCGATGGGCATCCTGTTGGTGCAGGCGATGTTTCTGCTGTTGTTTCACACATGTCCACACTCTTAGACATCCCATTTCACGATCTATGTGCGAGCATTGCTGACAATGCTCGTCGCTTAGTGAACGGTGATTGATAATGTATGGTAATGCAGTAGCAGAAAAACGACGTGGCAATCAGCAGCTAGCATAAACCCATGGCGCTAAAGAAATCTGATCTCTATTCCTCCCTCTGGGCCTCGTGCGATGAACTGCGCGGCGGTATGGATGCCAGTCAGTACAAGGACTATGTCCTGTTCATGCTGTTCATCAAATACATCAGCGATAAATACAGTAATGACTATGCTCCGCCAGTCGTAATCCCCGAGGGCGCGAGTTTCACGGACATGATTGCGCTCAAGGGCAAGAGCGACATCGGCTGCAAGATCAACACTCAGATCATTGCCCCGCTGATTGCCGACAACGATAGCCTAGCGCGCAGCGATTTCCCTGACTTTAATGACCCCAACAAGCTCGGTGCAGATCAGGCGATGGTGGAGCGCCTGAGTAACCTCATTGGCATCTTCCAAAAACCCGAGCTCGACTTCTCGCAGAACCGCGCCGACCACGATGACATCCTCGGCGATGCCTACGAGTACCTGATGCGTCACTTCGCCACTGAGAGCGGCAAGAGCAAAGGACAGTTTTACACCCCTGCAGAGGTTAGCCGCGTTATTGCCAAGGTGATTGGTATCTCGCCAAAAAACAGCAAAGCATCCACCACCGCCTACGACCCCACCTGCGGTTCTGGGTCACTGCTGCTGAAGGTTGCCACTCAGGCGGGCAAGCGGATTACGCTCGAAGGGCAAGAGAAGGATGTGAGCACCGCAGGCTTGGCGCGCATGAACATGATCCTGCACGATTTCCCTACAGCCAACATTCTCTCCGGCAACACCTTGGCCGAGCCCAAGTTCAAGGACGGTGAGCGGCTGCGCTGCTACGACTATGTCGTTGCCAATCCACCGTTCTCCGACAAGAGCTGGAGTACCGGACTCACTCCCTCGACAGACCCCTTCCAGCGCTTCGCTTGGGGGGAGCCGCCCGCCAAGCAAGGCGACTACGCTTACCTGCTGCATATCATTCGCTCCATGAAGAGCGCTGGAAAAGCTGCCTGTATCCTGCCCCACGGCGTACTTTTTCGCGGCAATGCCGAGGCGACGATCCGCGAGCAGCTGATCCGCTCCGGCTGCCTCAAGGGCATCATCGGCCTGCCCGCCAATCTCTTCTACGGCACCAGCATCCCGGCCTGTATCGTGGTGCTGGACAAAGAGAACGCCAAAGCCCGCAAGGGCGTCTTCATAATTGATGCCTCCAAGGGCTTTATCAAGGACGGTGCCAAGAACCGTCTGCGCGAGCAGGATATCCACAAAATCGTCGATGTCTTTACCAAGCAGATTGAGGTGCTACGCTATGCCCGCATGGTGTTGCTGGACGAGATTGCTGATGCGAAGAACGACTTCAATCTCAACCTGCCACGCTACATCGACAGCACCGATCCCGAAGACCTGCAAGACATCGACGGTCATCTGCGCGGTGGTATCCCGGAGCGTGATCTGGATGCGCTCGACGCGTACTGGCAAGTGCTCCCCAGCCTGCGCACCGCCTTATTCGAATCTGCGGGTCGCCTCGGCTACACTCGCCTGAAGCTGCCACTGACCGAGCTAAAGCCAGCTATTCTTGGCCACACCGAGTTCACTGCTTTGCAGAAAGCAATCTCAAGGCGTTTTGCCAAGTGGTGCAGGGCTGCCATACCACACCTCACAGGCTTGCGGAAAGGTGGCCACCCCAAGGATCTGATTGAGGCCATTGCGGAGGAACTGCTGGCTAAATTCCGTACGGCATCATTACTCGATGCCTACGATATTTACCAGCACCTGCTGGACTACTGGGCCGAGACCATGCAGGACGATACCCATCTGATCGCTGCTGATGGTTGGGTAGAGAGCGCACAGCCACGGGAGATTGTGCAGGTCAAAGACAAGAACAACAAGCTGGTTTGGCCAGAGTCGCATGACTACTTGAAAGGGAGGCGGCGCTTCAAGTCAGATCTTGTCCCTGCGTCGATTCTGGTCGCCCGGTACTTCGTCGCCGAGCGTGATGCGAAGGATGCACTCGACAGCGAGCTCGTCACGCTTGAGCAACAACTCGCCGAGTTGCGAGAGGAGAACAGCGGCGAGGAAGGGTTGCTTGCCGAGGTGATCGAGGGCAAAGGCGACAAGCAGAAGATCACCGAAAAATCCGTGAAGGCTCGGCTGAAAGAGATCGGCGAGAACCCCCTCTATGCAGATGAGCGGGCGGTGCTTGAGGTATACGCCGACTTGCTGAAGCAGCGGACCAAGGCCAAGGCCAAGCAAAAGGCCGCGCAAAAAGAATTGGATCAGAAAATTGACGCCAAGTACCCCAAGCTCACCACAGCCGAGATCAAGACGCTGGTAGTGGATGATAAGTGGATGGCTCGTCTGTTGGCCGCCGTGCAGGGCGCGCTGGATCGTGTTTCGCAGACGCTCACTGGCCGTATCCGTGAGTTGGCGGAGCGTTACGCCACGCCGTTGCCGAAGCTGGCCGACGACGTGGAGAAGCTCGGCGCCAAGGTCGATGAGCACCTCAAGCAGATGGGGGTGGTATGGAAGTGAAGCCCGGATACAAGCAGACGGAGGTTGGTATTATCCCCGAAGACTGGGGGGTGAAGCGATTGGAAGAATTGTTGACTTATGAACAGCCAACCAAATATCTTGTCAGTAGTAGCGCATACAGCGACGTACATGCAGTTCCGGTACTTACCGCTGGTAAGACCTTCATTCTTGGTTATACAGATGAAGAGGAAAGGGTTTTCAGAGATCTTCCAGTCATCATTTTTGATGACTTCACAACCGCCATACAATATGTGCCGTTTCCGTTTAAGGCGAAGTCGTCTGCAATGAAGCTCTTGAAACCACGCCATCCATTCGCAAACTTGAAACTTATCTACGATATGATGCAGCTAGTCAAATTCCAAGTGAGCGAACACAAAAGACATTGGATTTCAGAATATCGAAAATTGAAAATTAAGGTTCCCTCTGCGAACGAACAAACTGCCATCGCCACCGTACTCTCCGACATGGATGATTTGCTGGGTAGTCTAGAGCGGCTCATCGCCAAGAAGCGCGACCTCAAACAGGCCACCATGCAGCAGCTCCTCAGCGGCCAGACCCGCCTCCCCGGCTTCCACGGCGAGTGGGAGGTGAAGCGGTTGGAGGAAGTTTGCGATATCAGGAGTGGCGGAACCCCGCTCACGTCGCAAACGCATTTCTGGGACGGTGGGATTCCTTGGTGTACGCCGACAGATATCACTGCGCTTCGGGGTCACAAGTATATGAGGGATACGGCTCGAACTATCTCGGCGGTGGGTTTGCTATCCAGTGCGGCCGAGGTGATCCCACCCCGCTCACTCACTATGACATCGCGTGCGACGATAGGCATATGCGCGATCAATCTGGTGCCCATGGCCACCAACCAAGGGTTCAAGAACATCGTACCATTCGAGGCGTTTGATGTTGAATTTCTCTACTACCTGATGTCAACGCAGAAGAACGGCTTGGTTGCCCTTTGCGGAGGCAGCACATTCCTTGAAATTGGCAAGAAGCAACTGATTACCTACATGATCACAATACCAGAGGATCTTGAAGAACAAACCGCCATCGCCACTGTCCTCGCCGATATGGATGCTGAACTCGCTGCCCTCGAAGCCCGCCGCAACAAAACCCGCGACCTCAAGCAGGCCATGATGCAGGAGTTGCTCACTGGCAAAACCCGCTTAATATGATTATGCTGTATATCACTCACTCGGCACTGATGTGCGACATCTGGAGCAAGCAAATGGCGAATATCCTTGAAGGTAGGCGCGATGCGTGTATTCAGTGAAAAACAACAATACGATTGCCAAAGGTTGCTCTGATGCTGAAATCTGAATTACTGGAGATCATCGCCAATGGTGAAAACTCTGGTGTGGAATTCAAACGTGATGACTTGCGCCCAGAGCAGCTGGGCAAAGCGATTGTTGCGTTGCTCAATTTTCGGGGTGGGAAATTGCTGTTGGGGGTGGAAGATGACGGCACCATTAGTGGCATCCAACGTGCCGACCTGGAAACCTTGGTGATGGACACGGTGTTTGGCCAATACATCCACCCGCAGGCCACGCCGTTTTACGAGGAAGTGGTGTGCAACGACGGCCAGCGGGTGGCGGTCATTTCACTGGACCAAGGCATCAATAAGCCCTATGTGTTGCGCCATAAAGGACGCGAAGAGATTTATGTGCGCGTAGGCAGCACTTCACGCCTTGCATCACGAGAGCAGCAAGCTCGGCTATTCGACAGCGGTGGATTACTGCACACAGAGAGTCTTCCGGTTTCTGGCAGCAGCCTGAATGACCTCGATAGAGCACGCCTCAGTGATTATCTGCTCAATCTTGCCAGCGACCCGATGGTGCCACAGGCTGATGCAGATTGGGAAGAGCGCTTGATCGGCTTGGGTTTTATGGTACGCCGCCCCGATCAGTCTGTCGCGTGCAGCATTGCTGGCTTGGTACTGTTTGGGCATAGTCCGCGCCGTCGCCTGCGTTGCGGGGGAGTGCGGTGGATGTCTTTTGCTGGCGATAGCAAAGAGTATCAGGCTCAGGACGACACGGTGCTGGATGGCCCGTTGGTGGCGTTGTGGGATGGCGAGCCCGGCGCTGGGCGACACATCGTCAAGGGTGGATTGATTGAAGATCTCATCGATCGCATGCGCCCGTTCATCTCGGAGGAAGGCAGCACAATCAATGCGGGCTTGCGCCGAGAATCGGTCCATCGCTATCCAGGGGAAGCAATGCGTGAGGTGTTGCTCAATGCACTGGTTCACCGCGACTGGACGCGAGCGATAGAGGTGGAGGTGGTCAACTATTCCGACCGTCTGGAAGTGACCAGCCCCGGCGCACTACAAAACGCGATGACCGTTGAGAAAATGTTGGCTGGGCAGCGCTCACCACGCAATACGATGATTGTGGATGTCATGCGCGACTATGGTTATGTGGATGCGCGCGGTATGGGGGTGCGCCTTAAGATCGTGCCGCTGACGCAGCAATACTCAGGGAAAGAAGCGCTCTTTGATCCGACCGACGACTACTTGCGGGTGGTGGTGCCTGCGCGTTCACAGAGCGGATTGGACGCTACCAACTAGAGGCTCTTTGCCGCTCACCCCATGCCTCAACAACCCCGCTCCGAGCGTCAGACGCAGCATCGCGTCATCGCCTTATTCACCGACCCAGCGCGAAAGGACTGCCTCGGCTATCGCTACCTCGGTGACTGGAGCAAGCGCGACAACAACCGCCACATCGAAACAGAGATCCTCCGCGATAATCTGCTGTCTCGCGGCTACACGGATGCCCACATCTCTGCCGCCCGGCAAAAGCTAGAGACCGCCGCCGACTCAACAGGCATCACACTCTACCAAGCCAATCTGCGCAGCTACCAGCTCATGCGCTATGGCGTCCCTGTGCAGATTGCCGCAGGGCAGGCGCATGAGACAGTACACCTGATTGACTGGAAGCATCCGGAAAACAACGACTTCGCCCTCGCCGAGGAGGTGACGCTGAAAGGCGGCCACGAACGCCGACCCGATCTGGTGCTTTACATCAACGGCATCGCCATCGCGGTGATCGAGCTCAAGCGCAGCTCGGTGGAAGTGGGTGACGGCGTGCGCCAGCTCATCACCAACCAAGAGGAGATCTTCAACCAGGGCTTCTTTAGCACCGTGCAACTATTGCTGGCGGGCAGCGACTCGCAAGGATTGCGTTACGGCACCACTGGCACACCGGAGCAGTTCTTCGTGCAATGGCAAGACGAAGAAGCAAGCTCCGAGCCGGAACCTACCATTGGCTCACAGCTCGACCGGCCATTGGCGCAGCTGTGCCACAAGGAGCGGCTGCTCGACTTGCTGCGCCACTTCATCATCTTTGATGCGGGTCAGAAGAAACTGCCGAGGCCACACCAGTTCTTCGGTGTGAAGGTGGCTCAGGAGCGCATCGCCAAGCGAGAGGGCGGGGTTATTTGGCACACGCAGGGCAGTGGCAAGAGCATTCTGATGGTATTGCTCGCCAAGTGGCTGTTGGAGCATGACGCTGAGGCGCGCATCCTCATCATCACCGATCGCGATGAGCTGGACAAGCAGATCGAAGGGGTGATGAAAAGTGCTGGGGTCATCGCAGCCGACTCCCCTGCGCCGCGCATCACTTCGCGGGCGGAGTTCGTGGCGAAGATCGCAGCGCCCACACCGCGCCTCCTGTGCGCGTTGATCCACAAGTTTGAACCCAGCGACCTCAGGGGTGATCCCCCGCCTGTGGTCGGGCACTTCTATGTGTTCGTGGACGAATGCCACCGTACACAGGGCGGAGCTATGAACCAGCAGATGAAACGCTGGCTACCGGGCGCGATCTTTGTCGGCTTCACGGGGACGCCGCTCCTGCGTCGAGATAAAAAGATGACGCGGGAGGTCTTCGGTACTTGCATCCATACCTACAAGTTTCACGAAGGAGTGGCCGACCGCATCATCCTCGATCTCAAATACGAGGCCCGCGATGTACCGCAACGCTTGACTTCAGCAAAATCCATTGACCGGTGGTTTGAGCAGAAGACGCAGAGCCTCAACAATTTCCAGCAGGCGGTACTGCGCAAGCACTGGGCGACGATGAAGGAGTTGATGAGTGCTGAAGATCGCAAGGAACGCATCATTGCCAGCATCATTGAAGATTTCAACTTCAAGCCACGGCTGAGCAACGACCGTGGCACGGCGATCCTCGTATCCGCTTCAATCTATGACGCCTGTCATTACTTCCGGCTGTTTCAGAACACAGCGCTCGCCCCACCGTGCGGGATCATCACCTCCTACGAGCCGAACCACAATGCAATCTCGCGCGAACCCGCCAACAGCGACGAGCGTTTCAAGTTTGACACCTATACCAAGCATGTTCTAAGAGACGGCCAGACTACTAGGCAGTACGAGGACGAGGTCAAGCGCTGTTTTATTGAAGAGCCAGCGAATATGAAGCTGCTGATTGTCGTCAGCAAGCTGCTGACTGGCTTTGATGCGCCGAGCTGTACCTATATCTACCTCGACCAGGAATTGCGTGACCACAATCTATTCCAAGCTATCTGTCGCACCAATCGGCTCGATGGCGAGGACAAGGACTACGGCCACATCGTGGATTTCAAACAGCTGTTCGGCAATGTGCAAGAGGCGATCGCCGTCTACAACTCCGACGAGTTAGACACCGATGAGGGCGGCAGCGGTGGCAACAATGTCGAGCTCAAGGATTGGCTGATAGAAGGCAAACAGAAGCTGGAAGCGGCGCGGGAGGCCTTGCATTATCTGTGCGAGCCAGTGGCGCAACCGCGAGAGTTTGAACAGTTCTTGTGCTATTTCTGCGGCGACGCCAATGATTCGAATGCACTACGCGAGAGCGAAGTGCTGCGGATATCCTTCTACAAGGATGTGGCGACCTTGGCCCGCAGCTTTGCGGCCATCGCCGGGGATCTCAGCGAAGCCGGTTATAGCGATGCCGAAGTGCGGGAGTTGCGGGCGGAGCTCGCACACCACGAGGAACTCCGTGCGGCCATCAAGAAGCACTCGGGAGAGGAACTCGATATCAAACCCTACGAGGCGGATATGCGCTACCTCATCAATACCTATATTCAGGCCGATGCAGCGGCAGAGCTGGGCGCGCTGAGCGAGCGCTCGCTGATCGAACTGATCGTTGAAACCGGTATTCACGATGCCATTGCCAAGAAGCTCAATGCCAAGGGCAAGCTTTCCAAGCAAGCCGTCGCCGAAGGGATCATCAACAACATCCGCAAGACCATCATTCGCGAGCAGCTCACGGACCCTCGCTTCTACGAGCAGATGTCGCAGTTGCTCGACGACCTCATCGCGCAGAGCCGTGCGGACACCAAGGACTACGAGGAGTTGCTGCTGCAGGCGGAGGAACTGGCCAATCGCTTGGTAGAGCAGCAACCCAATGAGGGTGTGCCAGCGGCGCTACATGGCAACCATGCGGCTCAGGTGATTTACCGCAACCTGCCAGATATTCTCGCTGCGGCAGGGGAGCGGGCGGGCAAGGTGGCCGATATAGGCCTAGCCTATATGGATGAGCGGGTCGAGCTGACCTTGAAAATTGACCTTGCTATACGCGAGCAAGCACCTGCGGGGTGGAGAGGCGATCAAGCGCGTGAGGCACAGGTGTTGAATGCGTTGTTTCCGTTGCTTGAGGGGAACCGGCAGGCGACGAAGGAGCTCTTTGAGCTCATCAAGTACCAGCCGGAGTACTGATGGCCGAGACGATCCAGCTCGGTGAGCTCGCCATTGCGATGACGCGCAAGGCCGTCAAGCATGTCCATCTGTCGGTACACCCGCCAACTGGGCGTATCACGCTGGTCGTGCCCATCGGCACCCGTCCAGAGGTGGCGCGGGCCTATGCCATTTCTAGGCTCGCCTGGATTCGTCGCCATCAGGGCAGTTTGCTCCAGCAGGCGCGTGAGACTCCCCGTCAGTTCATCGAGCGGGAGAGCCATTACCTCTGGGGGCGGCGTTATCTGCTGTCGGTCGTCGAGCAGGAGGCCAAACCCTGTGTTCACCTCAGCCATCGCAGGATCACGCTCAACGTGCGCCCCGGCAGTACCAAGGCCAAACGGGGGGAAGTCATGCATGCATGGCACAAGGGCTTGCTGCATGAGGCTGTGCCACCGCTCATCAGAAAATGGGAAGAGAAGCTCGGTGTGAGCGTTGCCAGCTACTTCCTACAGCGCATGAAAACGAAGTGGGGGGGATGCAATTACCGTGCGGGGAATATTCGCCTCAATACGGAGCTGGTGAAGAAACCCAAACAGCTATTGGACTATGTGATCCTCCACGAGCTGCTGCACCTGCTTGAGCCGACCCACAGCGAGCGCTTCTTCGACTTGCTGGGCACGCACTATCCGAGTTGGCGTGAGGCTAGGGCAGAGCTGAACGAACTGCCACTGTCGGCGGAGAGTTGGCGGGTGAGTGGTGATACTTAGCAGGAAAGACAGCAGGTGCGCCCTGCAAGAGGTATCTTGTAGCGCCCGATGATTGCATTCATTTTATTCTTTTATTGCGCACTATATTTAGGAACTTGGTTTGTTGCTTTTCAGCTGCAGTAAGGATGAGCAAATGCGCTTCTATAGAAAAATGCTCAAATATTTCTCGGTTGATCGCATTGTGGCAATCTTTAATCGTTGCAATATCCCTTGAATCATAGACTAAAATTAGATCAATGTCTTTAGGACAATTTTCTGATAGAGAGGATCCAAATAAATACACTTCGTTGAAAGCATGGAATATTTCCACTCTATTCAACCAAAATCTATCCTCAGCAATGCTCACCTTCAAATATTAGCGCAAAATCTCATTAATTCTGTTGAGTTCATAACTTTCACTCCAATACCTTGTGCGTATTCTAGCGCGTCATCGTCTGCCTTGCCACCATTCCAATGATACATATTTGCTACATAGCGCACCGATTTCAAATTGACAGTGTTTTGCAAATCAAAATCTGTGATGATATAATTATAGAAGAGTTTTATCCTAAACCTTTCTTTAATAGTGATTATGGTTAGATCTGTGAGATCTTCAAACTCCCATTTTGCGCTATTTTTATTTAGCACGTTTAAGATGCACTTCAAACCATCCAGCTCTATATATGTTTTGGCTTCGTCTCCGACCAGAATCGTCGGGAAAAGTTTCTTCACCATTTTTCTGAGGATGCTTTTGTCTCCATCAATATGTAGAACTATCTTTTCTCCGTTTTCAGTGAAGGTCAAATATGTGTCTGGAACTATCTTTAAATCTATGAATCGTTCTTCTTGTTTGAGTTTTTTTATGACACTCTGAAGGCATTGGATATCTTTCAAGTATACATTGGTGGAGCTTCTCTGGGGGCTGATATCTTCTTCTTCAATATTAAGAATTGACAATATTTTATTGGGAAATAATTTCTTCCTCATACCATTGAATCCCACTCTGGTATTGGTGAATTCATCGACATGTATGATAAAGCTGTTAATCACATTTTTATCCGATGAGTTGAACAGATCAATGTTCTCTCTGAGATGAAGTTGGAGCATCGCATTGTTTGCAATCAATTCCTCCTCAAAACGCTTCCAAATTTTGTGCGCATCATGATCATTAGTATGTGGCCCGTAATTCCTGAAAATCTGATAATTCCTTGAAAATAGTGGGCGAACCTGTTCGGCTAAATCATCAAATGTATTGAACTTCACTGCGAAATGGCTTGCGTTTCTCTGGGGGAGATTTATTTTCCACTCCCTTAGGGTTGTCTCTGCTTCGGGGTAATCGGCAGGTTCATGTTGCTTGTGACAGTTCCTGCAGAGCAAAATGAGGTTTTCATGGGAGTCAGCACCATGTTGTGAATGCGGCTTAATATGCGCCATATGCGCAATGGATTTCGTTGAACTTTCAAGGAGCAGGCGTGTGTTGCATTTGGGGTTTGCGCAATAGCCCATGGATTCACTCCATAGCTGGCGTTCACTATTTCTCGGAACTTTCGGGCGAGCGCTCATATCTCAATCTGTCCTCCATAAGGTGCGGAAATCTAAAGCCTTGCGACTAGTCTATCACCATCCCCCCCACCCCTCAAGGCATATAAGCCCCCCCACTCACACTGATCAGCTGCCCGGTGATATAACTCGAGACATCGGCGGCTAAAAACATCGTCAAGTAGGCGATGTCTTCGGGTCGCCCCAAGCGCGGGATCGGCAGGCCGCTCATGTTGTACAGGGTGCCTTCCTCCAATGCCTTTTGCATGTCGTCTGGTCGGCCGATCTGCTCAAAACCAAAGCGCTTCCAAAAGCTGCCTTCGCCCACTTCCTCTTCTTTATAAGGCACGATCCAGCCGGGGCAGATGTTGTTGACGCGCACCCCGGATTTGGCCCACTCCCACGCCAAGCTCTTGGAGAATGAATTGACAAAGCCTTTGACACCGCCGTAATGGGCGACATTGGCCGCCGCTTCCCCCAGCAGCGATGAATTGGAAGAGATGTTGATGATGCTGCCCGATTGGCTGCCGAGCATGTCTTTGGATACCGCTTGGCAGCAGTTCACCACGCCATCGATGTTGAGTTTGATCTCCCAGTTGCGATTTTCCTCTGACAAGCTGTCAATCGGGGAGGCCTGCGCCACCCCACCGGCATTATTGACCAGCACATCGACGCTGCCAAACTCGCTGTGGCAGCGCTCGATCATCGCATCGACAGAGGCCCTGTCGGTGACATCGGTTCCGACCGCCAGCACTTTGCCGGGCAGCTTTTGTGCCAGCGCTTCAGCGATGAGCAAGCCACCTTGCTTGGTATCGCGCGAGGCGCTGATCACATGGCAGCCTTCGCGGGCAAACTCCAGCACCAAGCCGCGGCCGATGCCGCCGCTGCCGCCAGTGATGATGACGGTCTTGTCTTGAAGCCCTAAATCCATGATGTGATGCCTGTGGCGATCGAAAATTGAAGGTGTCTGCGGAGACAAGGCTCATGGTATGAGGCGCTGTCACCGTGTGCAAGTGTCATGCTGCGCCCGTGTTCACCGTGTTCACGGTGCAGATGGCGGTGTCAGTGTCCGTGACGGCGGCGGTGCCAAGCGTCCCAGCATCGGGAAGCGGCTGTGGCGGCGGCGCGGCTTGGCGCTGTCCGGTCGCCGCACGGTGAACAGCTGGCCGATGCCAACATCGGCGGCGGCATCCAGCACCGCCTCGGTGTCGTCGATCAGCACGCTGCGGTCGGCCTCGAATGTCAGCTGATCAGCTAATCCGCTCCAGAATGCAGCTGTCTGCTTGGGGCTGCCGATGTCGTGCGAGCTGTGAATCGAGTCGAATTGATGGGCCAGCCCCAGCTGTTCCAGCTTCAGCGCGATCACGGTGGGGTGGGCATCGCTGAGCAGATGGTGGCGCACGCCCCGCTGCTTGAGGGCGGCGAGGAAGCGCCGCGCTCCAGGACGCAGCTTGATGCGGCGGCGCAGATGGCGCTTCATGCCCAGCACATCCATGTCCAGCTCGCGGCTCCAGTACTCCACGCAGTACCAGTCCAGCTGGTCGCGCACGGCGGCGTAGCGCCGCTCCAGCTCGGCCCGTGCGGTGGCAGTGCTGAGGCCGTGGCGGCGACCGTAGCGGCGTGGCAGGTAGCGGTGCCAGAAGTGGTTGTCGAAGTGCAGATCCAGCAGCACGCCATCCATGTCCAAGAGCAGCGTGTCGCCGCGCTCCCAGTCGATCTCTGTCTTCATCGCTCAGCTTCCATGGCGAGCAGTGCCGCTTTGGTGTCCAGATCGCCGCCACTGAAGCCCCCTAGGCTGCCGTCGGCGCGCAGCACGCGGTGGCAGGGCACGATCAGCGGCAGTGGATTGGCACCGCAGGCGCTGCCGACAGCGCGGGCGGCGCGCGCTGCGCCGATCCCCTGCGCCAGCTCGCCGTAGCTGGCACTCTCCCCGCAGGGGATGGCGGCGATCGCATCCCACACCTGGCACTGGAATGGGGTGCCGCGCTGCTGTGGTGGCGGCAGCGGCAGCTCGAAGCGCTGCCGGGGGTCGCGGAACCAGGCGCGGAATTGGGCCGCGGCTCGGCGCAGCAGTGGGGTCTGCTCGCATTGCCAGCTGGAGGAGATGGGCTGCGCTGTGCCGTGTCGAGGCAACAGCACGCAGCGCAGTTGTCGCCGATCGGCGACCAGCCACAGTCCGCCGATCGGCGTGTCGATTGAATGGCAGTAGAGCATCGGTGTCCCTTCACAGCGCCGCGGGCGCATCCTATTGTGTTGCAAGCGGGGGCGGCATGGTAGCTGTGCGCGATGCGCGTATGAGCGGTGGGCTTTAGACTATTATTGCCCGATCCCAGAGAGACTATAGGATGCGTTCATGTTGACTGACTTGGCGCGCAGTCGCCCCGGCTCGCTCTCCATCGCGTTGGCCACGCAGGAGACAGCGCTGCAGGTGGCCGATGGCATCTATCTTTCCGAGGGGGCGAGCAACAGCTATCTGATCACCACGCCGGACGGCGATGTGCTGATCAACACCGGTCTCGGTGTCGAATCGCCGGTGCACAAGCACTGCTACGAGCAGCTCAGTCAAGGGCCGATTCGCTACATCCTGTTGACTCAGGGCCATGTCGATCATGTCGGCGGCAGCGGGCTGTTCAAGGCGGCTCACCCCGATGCCATTTTGGTGGCCAACCACAATACCGACGAGCACCAGCGCTTCGATGCGCTGACCATGGGGGCCCGAGTACACGGCTCGATTCGCTTCTACGGCGAGATGATCGCGGCCATGACTGAGGCTCAAAAACGCGCCGAGGCATTGGGTCACAGCGAGGTGCAGGCAGTGGCCAAACCCGATGTCTACTTCGAGCGCGACTACGAGTTCGAACTGGGCGGGCTGCAGTGTCGCATCGAATGGCTGCCCGGTGGCGAGACCTTGGATTCGAGCATGATCCATTTGCCGCAGCGCGATGTGCTGTTCACCGGCAACGCCTTTGGCCCGCTGTTCCCGCATTTGCCCAATCTGTGCACGCCGCGTGGCGATCGCATGCGCTTCGTCTTGCCCTATCTGGACATTTGCGAGCGGGTGCTGGCCTTGGAGCCCGAGCTGCTGCTGACCGGGCATTTCAAGCCCATCGAGGGGCGTGCGCTCATCCGCGACGAGCTGAGTCGCCTGCGCGATGCCGTCAGCTATGTGCACGAGCAGACCGTGGCGGCGATGAACGCCGGGCAGGGCATGTACGAGGCGATGCGCGGCATCGAGCTGCCCGATGCGCTGGAGGTGGGGCAGAGTTACGCCACGGTGCCGTGGCTGGTACGCTCCATCTATGAGGGCTATCTGGGCTGGTTCCGCTTGGATTCGGTCACCGAGATGTATTCGGTGCCAGCGCGCGATATCTACGCCGAGCTGGGCGAGTTGGCCGGGGCCGATGTGCTCGCCGAGCGCTCCGCTGCGGCCTTGGTTGCCGGCGAGCTCGAGCGCGCCGTGCATTTGGCCGAGGTGGCGCTGGCCGCCACCCCAGAGCATGCCGCCGCGTGTGCCGCCATGCTGGCTGCCCTGCAGCAGATGCGCGCCGACTGCGTGCCGGACAACCGCTGGCAGCTGCGTTGGTTGGACGGTGAAATCGAGCGCTACAGTCAGCACTGAGCGCAAGCCGACTGCACTGTTGGGAGAATGAGACATGTTGCCAGCTGAGACCCTGAGCCTCTGCCTGAGCTGCTTGGCGGGGCATGGCTTTAGAGATCGCGTCGAAGCCGCTGGCGCGGCGGGCTTCAACGGTGTGATTCTGCGCCCCGCCGATTGGATCCAAGCGCAGCAGGAGGGTTTTGATGCCGCTTCGGCGCGCCGTCTGTTGGAGGATTGCGAGGTGCAATTGACCGATCTGGAGGCGCTGATGGACTGGTTGCCTGAGGCCGATGGCGGCCCGCCACCCGATCATCCATGGGTTGCTGGTATCGAGGAGCGGCACTTTGTCGAGCTGTATGAGATATTGGGCGGCGCGGCACTAACCTGCGCCCTACCGACCGAGGGTGCGCCAAGTGTCGCCGCCGCCGGGGCGGCGCTGGCGAGCTTGGGGCAGCGCTGGGCAGCACGCGGCTTGGATGTCAATCTGGAGTTCCTACCATGGACCGGCTGCCCCGATGTGGCGGTGGCTCGCCAGTGGCTGCGGCAGGCGGGGCAGCCCAATGTGCGCCTGCTCTTCGATTCTTGGCATTTCCAACGCGGCGGCAGCGAGCTGGCCGAGCTGGCGGGGCTGGGCGCGGCGGTGGGGGCGCTACAGCTCAGCGATGCCCCAGCCAGCAGCGAGCTGCCGCTGCTGCACGAGACCATGGCGCAGCGCCTGTTGCCGGGGGAGGGTGAGATCCCACTGGTGGAGATCTTGCAGCTGCTGGGCGATGACGGCTGTGTGGCACCGGTGTCGGTTGAGGTGCTGAGTGAGGAGCTGCGTGCGCTGCTGCCGGTGGAGGCCGCCAAGCGCTGCGCTGGCGCGACGCGGGAGCTGCTGGCCAAGGCAGCGTATCCGGGGGGCTAGGCCCCAGACTGGTCCCAAGACCGTTGCCCTCGGCTGCTGGTCAAGCAGCTGTGGCTGCCAGCTGCCACCTGAATCGAAGGAGAAGATGAACCATGGACGAGCAAGTGACGCAGACCATAGCGATTGTGCCGCCGGTGGGTGGCGCGCCACCGGCCCCCGAGCAGATGGTGGCGGCCGCTGCCAGCTATTGCAAGGCGCTGAGCAATGACGATATCGACGGCATCATGGAGCGATTCGCCGAGGATGCCCAGTTCGCCGACCCGGTCGGCACCCAGCTGCGGCGCGGGAAGGCCGAGATACGCGAGTTCTTCGAGGCGAACAAAGGCCTGTGTACGATCGAGCTGGAGGGTGCTGTGCGCGTCGCCGGTTGGGTCGCCGCCTTCGCCATCATCGCCACTCTCAAGGGTGTCGAGCAGAAGATGATCACCCAGTCGCTGGATGTGGTGGTCTTCGACGCGGATGGCAAATTCTCCCAGTTCATGGCGGTGTGGGGGCCATCCAACTTCCACACGCTGTCGGACTGAGCGCATTGCAGTGGCTGTGGCGGCGTCGATGATCGAGCTGCACTATGCGCCGACGCCCAATGGGCGCAAGGTGTCGATCTTGCTGGAAGAGGCCCAGATTCCCTACCGCATGGTGCCGGTGAACATCGGTGCTGGCGATCAATTCAAGGCGGCTTTCTTGGCCCTCAGCCCGAACAACCGCATTCCGGCCATCGTTGACCCCGACGGCCCCGGTGGCGAGCGCATCAGCCTCTTCGAGTCCGCCGCCATTCTGCTCTACTTGGCCGAGAAGGCTGGCCGCTTTCTGCCGCCACCCGGCAGTGCGGGCTATCACTGCGTCAGCCAGTGGCTGTTCTGGCAGATGGCGAACCAAGGGCCGGTGTTCGGCCATCTGAACCATTTCATGAATTACGCCGAAGGACTCGGCGGCAGCGCGGCGGACAATGGCGATCTGGCCTACGCCCGCACCCGCTTCGCCAAGGAGGCCGACCGCCTGTTGGGGGTCATGGACCGCCGGCTCGGCGAGTCGCAATACCTGGCTGGCGATGACTACAGCATCGCCGATATGGCGGCCTTTCCGTGGCTGTTGACGCGTCGCAATATCGGCCTAGAGCTGGCCCCATTCGTCCATTTGAGCCGCTGGTACGAAGCTCTCAAAGCGCGCCCAGGCGTGCGCGCTGGCATCGATGTGGGCAAGGCAGAGCAGGAGGCTTTCGGCGCGCAGCCGGGCGAGTTTAGCGAGGAGCAGAAGCGTGCGCTTTTCGGCCAAGATTCATCAGTCTATAAGGCCTGATCTCAGCGTCCCGTCGCCGTCGTATTGCCGCTACTGCGCATTCTGCCTCTATAATGTCGTCTGAGAGTGATAGATTTTCAGTAAATCCATGGTGGCACGGGGCGCAGAGGGCGCAGCATCCAAGCCAGTGCAGTTGAACGCCGACATGCTGTCGGAGGCGGGGCACGCTGGCGATCACATAGACGCCACGCTCGAGCTCTGCTTTGGGCCGACCCCGAATGCGCGCAAGGTGACAGTGCTGTTGGCCGAGTTGGACGCATCCTATCGGATCACTTGGATCGATCTTGCCCACGGCCAGCAGTTTTCCGACGATTTCCTACAGATCAATCCCAATGGGCGCATCCCGGCCTTGATCGACCACGACGGCCCCGGTGGCGAGCCATTGCATGTGTTTGAGTCCGGTGCCATCCTGTTCTATCTGGCGGAGAAATTTGGCCGTTTCTTGGCACCAGCTGGCACAGTCGAGCGCCAGCGCACCGTGCAGTGGCTATTTTGGCAGATGGCCAACCAAGGGCCGATGCTCGGCCAGCTGAACCATTTCCTGTTTTACGCCAAAGAGCTGGGCTGCCCCGAGGATGCGGCGTTGAGCTATGCGCAGACCCGCTATCTCAACGAGTACGACCGTTTGCTCGGCGTCATGGATCGCCATCTCGACGCTGCGCAGTACTTGGCTGGCGATGACTACAGCATCGCCGACATGGCAACTTTCCCTTGGTTGCGTGCGCACCCTGGTGTCGGTGCCGATCTGAGCCCCTTTCAGAATTTGATGCGCTGGTATCAAGCTGTCAACGACCGGCCCGCTGTGCAAACCGGCATGGATGTTGGCAAAGAAATGTGGCCGGCCGATGGCCAGACAGCCACTTTCACCGACGCACAAAAGCAAGTGATGTTTGGGCAGGATTCATCTGCCTATAGCGTGCAAGAGTAGCTTGACACACTGTTGATGGAGGAGGGCATTGCGACATCGTGTGTTCTCGTTGAGCGATGCCAATGCCACCAGGTTTTACAGAAAATAAGCGCGGATCATTGATCAAATGTTGAACTTTGAAAATTTAGCTACTGTGTCTGTGCAGGCCTGGTTACTTTTGTTAGTGGTGTCGGCCTCTTCTGTTCTCGCCGTGCTGTATTTCATCCAGCGTTTTAGTGCAATCAAACAATCTGGCACAGTGACGAAAGATGCCAAAATGAAGCGGGATTTCACCTATCAAAATCGTTCTGATTTTGATCTTTTGGAATTTTCCATGGGGATTCGGAAGACCGAAAAATCTGATTTTGAAACAGTATCTGTATGGCGCATGGCGATTGCAAATATCATAAACCATGCCAATAGTTTATATGGGTATATCCTTATCTCATCTAGGAAAAATATTATTTCTATAGTACATAAGACGCTGCGTTTGTCCAAAAGATATATCGGGTTTTCCAGTGATTATGCGGCTTCCGAAAACGGCTATTGTCGCGTGGCTCTCCCGGCGGGAATCCAAATAGATACACGGAGTGCGTGGCGTCGCTTGGCGGCCTTGCTGTTACGTTTGTGGCCGTTCGCAGTGGGGGGTGCCAGTTTGCTGGAAACGAGCGGACTACTTCGCCAGCGCGCTGATGCCGGTGATGCCAGTGCACAAGATAATCTTGGGCGATACTATTTTTATGGCCACGGGGTAAAGGCCGATTTTGACCGAGCAGTCAGTTACTTTAGAGCTGCAGCCGAGCACGGCAATGCAGATGCGCAAACCCACCTCGGCATTTGCTATTTTGAAGCGAAGGGTGTGGCAGAGAATCGCCAAGAGGCAGCCAGCTGGTTTGCCAGAGCTGTCGATCAGGGCGCGGCCGTTGCGCAAAACAACTTGGCGGCTTGTTATCGGGATGGTGAGGGGGTCGAGGTCGATCCCCAGCAAGCCAAGCAATTGTTTAGCGCGGCTGCCCACCAAGGCTTGGTGACGGCGCAGGCCAGCTTGGGGTTGTGCTATCTCAATGGCATTGGCGTGCAAGCGGATCCGACGCATGCCATCGGTTGGTTGCGCAAAGCGGCTGCCCAAGGGGATGCCGCTTCGCAATACCATTTGGGCATGAATTATTTGGAAGGTCATGGGGTGCATGATGAGAATCCCGGCGAGGCGGTGAAATGGTTTCGAAAGGCCGCTGCACAGTTGCATCCCCCGGCCCAATTCGCTTTGGGATATTGCTATCTGGACGGCATTGGCATGGAAGAGAGCGATTTGGTGTGGGCGATTGACTATTTGCGTGACGCTGCCGAGCGGGGCTACGCTCCCGCTCAGAGCAGCTTGGGGATTCTGTATGCCGAGGGTCGTGGCACGCCGGTACGCTTGGATGGAGCGGCACGTTTGTTTCACGATGCGGCGGCACAGGGCCATGTCGTTGCGCAATATCACTTGGGGCGGTGCTATCTGTCAGGCCTTGGGGTGCCTGTCGAGTCGGTCAAAGCGGTGCATTATTTGCGCCAGGCAACCGAGCAAGGGCATGCTGGCGCACAGTACGAGCTGGCCTGCTGCTATTTGATGGGGCGGGGTGTGCGGCCCGATGCGGTGGTCGAGCCCGATGCGCAACAGGCGCGGAAATTGGTGGATGAAGCAGTGCGCCAAGATCACGCCGGAGCGAAGTTTTTGCTGGGACTGATGTCTGCCAATGGCGACGGCATGGCGGTTGATCCTGATGCCGCACGGGATTGGTGGCTGCAAGCAGCTGAGCAAGAAGATGCCTGTGCTCAATATCATCTCGGGCTTGCGGCCATGGCTGGAGAGGGCGTGCAAACCGATCTCGAAGAAGCGATGCGGTGGTTCCGGATGGCGGCGAATCAAGGGCTGCCTCCCGCGCAATACAATCTCGGTGTCGCCTATACCCAAGGCCATGGTGTGCACCGCAATGCCAATATGGCGATGACATGGTTTGAGCAGGCGGCGGCGCGGGGAGACGCCCGCGCCCAAGTTGCCCTTGGCGTGTTCTTTTTCAATGGCGATGGGGTGGCGCGCGATGCCACCGCCGCATTGCGGTGGTTCCATCGGGCGGCGGCTCAGGACGAGGCCGTCGCCCAGTACGGCATCGGGCTCGCCTACGTGCACGGGTTTGGTGTCTCGCGCGATCACAGAAAAGCACAACAGTGGCTACAGCAGGCCGCGGCCCAAGGCCACGAGCAGGCGGCGACTGTTGAACGGGCTCTATGAGATGGCTCGCTTGCTTTTGTGATGGCACAGAACGGACAGTTGACAGATCGTGGGGCAGCCACGCTAGCACGCTATTTCTGGCCGCTGTCCAATGTGCGCAAAGTTGCGATCAGAGGCGCTTGCCGCGTCCTACCGACGGACATGGGTCGGGCCTCTACGGTGGCCAAGCGATGGTCGCACCGGAACTTGCAACGCAGCACAGCATGATGTTTGGGCAGGATGCTGTGGTTGATTTGAAGTCGAGTTCGCCATGACCGCCGACACCATCGCCGCTTGGTTGCACCAGCTCTCGCTCGGTACCACCGCTGCCCAGAGTATTGCCGTTGCCTCGGTTGGGCTCGGCCTGCTCGCGCTGGCGCTGTTCGCCAACTTCCTCGCCAAGCGCTTGATCGCCAGTGTCGTCCATCCGCTGGTCCGCAGCAGTGCCACCCAGTGGGACGATCTCTTGGTACAGAACGCAGTCATCACCCGCTTCTCCCACCTCGTCCCGGCACTCGTCATCCACTGGCTGGCACCAGTGGTTTTCGCCAGCCACGACGAGATCCTCGCCGCGTTGCGCGTCGCCGTCAACACTTATCTGATCGTCATCGCCTTGCTCATTATCGACGGTGCTCTGAACTTCTCCTGCGATATCTGGCAGCGCAACCCGGTCGGCAAGCGCTATCCCGCCAAGACTTTCATCCAAGCGGCAAAACTGTGCATCAACTTAGTCGGCTTGGTCTTCATCCTCTCGGTGATCCTCGGCAAATCGCCGCTGGTGTTTCTCTCCGGACTGGGTGCCCTCACCGCCGTCCTGCTGCTGGTCTTCAAGGATGCCATTCTCGGCTTCGTGGCTGGCTACCAGCTGGCCGTCAACAACATGGTCATGGAGGGCGATTGGCTGGAGATGCCGGATCGCGGGGCCGACGGCGATGTGATCGATGTTTCGCTGACCACAGTCAAGGTGCGCAACTGGGATTTGACCATCACCACCATCCCGACCTACGCGCTGATTTCAGACTCCTTCAAAAACTGGCGCGGCATGAGCGATGCCGGTGGGCGTCGCATCAAGCGCGCCGTGCACATCGACCTGCGTGCGATTCGCTTCGCCGATGAAGAGCTGCTCGGGCGCTTCCGGCGCATGCGCCTTTTGGATGCTTATCTCAACGCCAAGCTCGATGAGATCCAAGCACATAACGATTCGGTGGGAGACGATCTCAAAGAGCTGATCAACGGTCGCCGCCTGACCAATGTCGGTACTTTCCGAGCCTACTGCCTTGCCTATTTGCGCAATCACCCCAAGATCCACCAAAGCATGACCCTGCTGGTGCGCCAACTCGCGCCCACCGCCAACGGCTTGCCAATCGAAATCTATGTGTTCACCAACGACACCGCCTGGATCAGCTACGAAGACATCCAGAACGATATTTTTGATCACTTGCTCTCGGTGCTACCCGAATTCGGGCTCAGCGCCTACCAAAGTCCCAGCGGTGCCGACTTGGAGCGGGCGGGGGGAGTGCTACAGGGTGTGGGGGCGGCTTCGCTGGATTGAGAGGGAGCTGTATTGAGCAGATTAAATGTAGCTGGATAGGCAGGGTGATGCCACAGCAAATGCTAAGACCACATAGGGCACGATATGATATGAGAACCAACTGTTCTTTAGTATCTGGCTGCACCATATTCTGCAGCATAAACGTGCTGGGATCACTCTATTATTGTTCTGGTCGCCTCCGAATGAGTGTGCTTTTGTAATTGTAAATCGCCATCCATCATAGTTTATGCTATGCACATTATCGCCCTCTTCCCCAGGGATGCTTTCTATAAAATCGCGAATATAATTTTTTTTCTTAAAGCCTTGTATATCATCCTTTAACAAGGCGTCTTTGAACGAGAAGATTAGGTGTCGTTTGCCAAAACCTATAAGTAAACCAAAACAACATCCCCCATGCCATATATGTCAAGACTGCTGGCTTAGTAAAATTGATGCCAATCCACATCAGCCTTGCTCCTTCAGCAGATATTTCTCCCCCAGCAAAATAATATGCATTAAACGCCACTGCGCAGAGCATGAGGTTGCGGCGTTCGCGGTCATTTTCCAATTCTTGGATATCAGTCATGATATTTCTGACAAGGATATAGAGGGATGCTGTCAGGCTTGTGCGTGCGCAAGCATCCTTATCCCGTTCCAGCCTTGCGCTGTAGCGCTGCCTCCAACACCGGCAGCCGGTCGTTGCCGAAATACATATCGTCGCCATCCACGAACATCGTCGGCGAGCCATAGCCGCCGCGTCGCACCAGCTCGTCGGTGTTGTCGCGCAATTTCTGCTTGTATTCTGGTCGGGTGATCTTGTCGAAGAACTCCGCTTCGTCCAAGCCGACGGCGCGGACGATATCGCGCAACACATCCTCTTCTGAGAAGTTGCGCAGCTCCCCCCAATAGGTGGCGAATGCGCGCTCGGCATAGGGCAGTAATTTGCCGGCTTCCTCGGCGACAAAACAGCCGCGCATGACTTTGACGCTGCTGCCGGGATGGAACTCAGGCCAGCTGATTTTGATGCCACAGAGCGCCGCCCAGTCGCCCATATCCTTCATCATCCGAGCGCGGTACTCGGGATTTCCCAGAGCGCCCTCGCGCAGCTGGTAGATGTCTGGGTTGATCGCGTTGAACACGCCGCCGACCAAGATTGGGCGCCACTGAATTGGCAGCTGGTATTGCGCCGCCAGCGGCTGGAGTCGTGTGAACGCCATGTAGGTCCACGGGCTGGAGCAGTCGAAGAAGCATTCGAGGGTGGGGTGGGTCATGAGGGGTCTCGGCGATGGGTGGGTGCCAGCCGACGAGCCAGCGGCGCATGCTGGTATTTTAGCACCAGCGTGCTGGGTGTCGCCCTGTGCCTGAGGGGCATCAAATTGCATTTTTTGCGCTGTCATTTGATGGCTGACATGGGGCTGTGTCTTGCTTATGGTGAATGACCCATGCCGGTGTCGGCGGCGATGCCCGAGATCGAGAATTCGAAATCAGGATGGGGCGGGAGCAGAGGTCATCAGGTCTCTCACAGGAATCGGAGATGGCACAGAGTCAAGGCCAGCAAGGATGCAGGCAACGACAGGATGGATCCTGTGACGTGTGCTGTGACGGCGGGGAAAGGCGCTCCCCTCCACACGGCACCCGTTGGCCTCTGTGTCTCGCGAGCCTGTGTGGCTGTGCAGTCGGACTTCTCGCCGCAGTGGTGATCAGCTGGCCGGTCAGTTGGAGCCAAGTCGCCGTCGGCATTGCAGCTGCCCCCAGCGGCCAGCTCGCTGGGGATGGCTCGTCGCGGGGTGCTTCCCGTGGCCGGTATGGGGCTGGGGCGCAGTCGCTGGCGGGTGCGTCTGTGGCCAATGTCGACCCGGCATCAGCTACCACATCCCTTGCCAGTGCCACTGGCGATGACAGCGAGCTATCGATGCGGCCTGCCGTATGGGGTGGCGGTGCTGGCGATACGCGGGGCGCTGTCCCGCTGCCTGAGCCCGGGCACCCGAGCACCCCGCAATCGGCAGCCGCGCACAACACCGAGCAGAGCAACGCGTCTGGCTGCTCTGCTGTGGCTTCCCGGAACGGCTCATGCTCTGAGGCTGAGCTTGCCCCCGCGCGCACGGTAGTCGCGCTGGGGCCGCCGCCCCCGAGCCCTGCAACCCCGGGGCTGTTGCCCACTGCACTGTGGACGCTGGGTGGTTATCACTATGTCAGCTTGTTAGACAGCGCCCAGCGGCGCCACACCTTGCGCCTCGGTGCCCATTACGGCGCTTGGCAATTGGTGGAGGCCGACCTGACGGCGCGCCGGGTGACTTTTCGCCATGCAAATGGCCAGCGCTGGGTGAGGACACTGTGAGTGGGTGGTGGCTGCTAGCCTTGGCGGTGGTGACACCAGTGCTACTGCCGTGCGGCGTCGTGCACGCACACCCGTCGAGTCTGTCCGCCGCGTATGGGCCAGCACCATCAGAGGGCGAGGCTTGGGGTTTGTCGGCGGTGGACTGGCAACGTTATTTGAGCCTTAAGCGCGGCCCGCGCGGCATTTGGAGCCCGGGTTTAGATCCGGTGACGGTGCTGGGGGTGCACGCTCGCGACGACGCTGAGCGGCACCGCCATGCGATGCACTTTGTCGCCTTGGAAGATGTGCGCAACGCTGGTGAACTCGCCTTCCAACATATGGTCAATACGGTGGTGGCCGAGCGCTATGGTGACGCCCCGCTGTCCGTCGCACCGCTACATGCGACCAGTGGCACAGGCGCTGGTGATGCCGAGCGGTGGGCCCTGTTCAGCCCTGCGATCTGCGAGGGGACTTGCCGCCAATGGGTAGCTCGCGCCTTGGCGATGGTGCGCTCACGTCCCTCAGGCCGGCTCGACATCTACTTGGCTGGTATCAAAGATGGCAGTGGCTTGGCGCGTTGGGCGAAGCACTTTGGCATCGCCTCGCCGCATCCCCGTTTTCGACTGTGGCGCGATGGCGCATGGCGGGGGCTCGATGGCGCAGAGGGCGGCAGGGCGCTGCGCCTGTTGCGTCGCCGAGCACACGGTCAAGCCTATGTGCCGGTGGCGGTCGCTGTGCCGTGATGACTCGCTATATGTCCCTGCTGTCGCTGTCACTGGCTCTCGCTGGCGGCATGCCATCGCCTGCCCGGGCAGCGAGCGTCGCCACCCCACCAAACGACGGTTTTTCCTTTCCTTTCCCGATCCACAGCCTCAAGTTGCTCCCCGCCCGCAAAGCCTTGCAGTTGGAGCTGCCAGCTTTGGATCGACCGTTGTTTTTGATCGGCGATGATGCTGTCTCGAGGCGCTGGCTCAGCCAGCAATTACAGCGCTTGCGTCGCAGTGGTGCTGTCGGGCTGGTGGTTGAGGTGGAGAGTGCAGAGCGCTTTGATGTCCTGCGCCGACTCGCTTCCGGTTTGGAATTAAATCCGGCTGTAGGCGATGCCCTCGCCGAGCATTTCGGATTTTCTCATTACCCAGCCCTGTTGTTGCCTGCGGGTCGAGAGCCGTGAAGTTCGCCCGTTGCGTGGCGCTGGTCATCGGCGTGGCGGCGTTGTTGCCAGCAGCTGTCGCGCTCGCTGCAGAGGCGCGGGAGCGTGCGCTATTGGCGCAGTTACACGTGGAATTGAGCCACTTCGAGGCGCTGGTGCGGCGGGCGCAGCTGGAGTCGGAGCCCGGCTTGCCGAGCCGCTTCGACTACGTCGTGCTGCGTACTGATTTGAGGCAGATCAGTCGGGCCATTGAGCGCCATCTGTCATTTGGTCGTCGCTATCCGCGCTCGTTGACTTCCTCCATCCAAGACTCAGCGAGCTGGCCCCAAGCCGATGGACATGACTGAGTTGCACATGGTCTTCGAGCGGGTATCCGGTATCGGGGTTGCAGCCAGTGCTGCGCTTTTCTCTCGCCTCGCTATCGCCATGGCGGTGTTTTTGAGCCTCGCGGTCGCATTGTCATCTTTCCGCATGTGGGGGGAGGGGAGAGATCACTACTTGGTCGGCCATATGCTCCGCGCCATGTTGGTGTTGTTTTTACTCGGTGCGGTGATGGCCTATATGGAGCGCCTCCGATGATCGCCACACTGTGTCGGCAGCTCAGCGTCGTCGGCGGTGCCCTGTCATCGTTGGCCACACCGCTGGCATCGGCGCGCCTGAGGGTGCCGGAGTTGCCGCAGCTCGAAGGGGTGGATCCAGAGTTGGGACCGTTGGCGGTGTTCGAGGGCATCGTCCTCTATTTTGTCTATTTGTTTGCCGCACTGTTCATTGTTTGGATTCTGCTCTCGGTGGGGCGGCGGGTGATCGGCGAGTTCAACGAGGCGCGGCGGGAAACGGGTGACTTCGGGCGTGTGCTGATGACGGCTTTTGTTGGCATGGGAACCACTTTATTCGTTGTCTTTTTGGCCAACTATGTCATTGCTATCATCGAATGAACGGGTGCTATTTGCCATGACTGGTGCCGGTTCAGCAATGGAGGATGGTGCGGCAGATACCGTGCTCTTGGCCGAGCTGATCGACGCTGAGCCGGTGGTTTTTCTCGGTTGCACAGTGGCCGAGCTGATCTCGGTCACCCTGTTGTCGGTGGCGCTTAGTCTGCCGTTGTGCGGTGGTCTCGGATGGTTATTGGGCGGCGCGGTCACGGCACTGGGAGCTGTTGGGATCGGTGCATTAGCAGCTGCTTGGGGTGGTGCGCAGCTGCTGTGTCGCATCAAGCAGGGCAAGCCGCAGCACTACTACCAGCAGTGCTTGGACGTGGCCTTGGCACGCGCTGGCTTGCTCAGTCGACCGGTGACGCGCAGTGGCTATTGGGGCCTCGGGCGCCAGCCAATGCGCCGTTGATGCCAGCTCTGCACTGTGTGCAAAGCAGCTCGACCTCAGCGTCTCAACATGTCAAAGCGTCCGTCTCCACCCTTTTCCCCCGATGGGTTGAGGCGGGCGCGAAGCCAGCTGCCGAGGGCTATTCGTGTCCCGCCTGATCAACGCCCTGTCGGCGCGCGATTCTCATATCTGGACTTTGCGCCTCGTCATTGCCATTTTGTCGCTACTGCTATGCGGTTGCCTATTGGCTTGGCACCAGTCACGCGAGCAGATCACGGTCCATATCCCGCCGGATCTGAGTCAGGGTGCCAGCGTGCGTGTCGGGCAACTGGCACCATCCACTGTCTATGCCTTTGCCCATCACATCTTCCAAGCGCTCAATCACTGGCCAGACAACGGTGTGGTGGATCAGCCACGGCTACTCCAAGAGTACCGTTGCTATTTGACCCCGCGCTTTCGTCACAGCCTGCAGCGAGCGATGCAAAGCAAAATGCGGCGGGGCGAATTGCAACGCGCTCGTGGGGTCTATCCGCTGGCGCATTACCGCGCCGAGTTCGTGCGACCCCAAGGGGCCTCGCTGTGGCTGGTGCGCATGGATTTGGGCCTGCGCGAGTGGGTGCGCGACCGGGTGGTCAAAGACACCCGCCTGCACTACCAGTTGCGGGTGGTACGGCACGATGTCGCCAAGCAGTGCAATCCTTGGGGCTTGGCGCTGGACGGTTACGAGGCACCGCCCCGGCGCATCTCCGCCGCGCCGGACGGCATCGATTCGCCCTAGGTGTCGGGAGCTTGATGGCGCTGATGTTCGGCACTGTGCTGACACTTCACCCGCCACTGGCGCTAGCGCTCACAGTGTCGCCCGCACCGGTCGAATTGTTGTGGCAGCGTTTACCGTTGGCGGTGGTATTGCGGGTTGGCGAAGAGCGCGCCGTCTTTTTCCCCGCTGCCGTGCGCGAACTGCGGGTCCCACCTGCGCTGGAACCCTCGCTGCGCTCACAAATATTGCACAACGTGGTGCATTGGCGTCCCGCCAGTGCCTTCGCCGCCCAGCGCGTGTTGGTTGACACCGTCGATGAGCAGCTCTATTTGCTGGATCTGTCGGCGGTTGAGCTGGGGGGGGAAAGTGCGCTGGCTCCGCTGGTGATCCGCTCCTCCCTAGCTGCCCCCCTGTCACCGCTGTCGGGCTTGCCTCCTGCGGCGGCTCTAATCCGCTATGCGGCTCAGCAGCTCTACGCGCCCGAGCGCCTGCGTCCCCACAACCCAGAGCTAGTGCCCGTGCCTTTGGCAGAGCGCGTGCCTGTGCCCTTGGTGCGTGGGGCGTTGTTGGATTGCACCCCCATCGCTGCTTGGCGGGGTTACGGCTTATATGTCACCGCGCTACATGTGCTGAACCGGGATAGTTGGCAGCTGCCATTGGCACCGACGCGCTTCGATCATGGGCGCATCCGAGGTCATTGGCTTAGCAGTGCTTTCCATCATCGTGCGTTGGCCGCCGCCGGTGCGCTTGGCCACGACGACCAGAGTGTGCTCTACCTCGTCTCGCGGCGTTCGTTTGCAAAGAGCTTGGGGGTGGGTGCGCAGTGAATGCCTCGCAACGATTCTTTGGCTGGCCGTTGCGCCTGTGGTTGCTCGCGGCCTGCGCGGCGGCGGTGTTGGTGTTGGTGCTGGGTCGCGAGCGACGCGCCTTGGTCATTGCTGGCGCACCCCAGCTGGTGGTAGAGCTGGATGAGGCACTGGGTGAAGAGGGGGACACGGCCGCCGAAACACTGCGCACGCTGGTGGCGCAATTAGATGGTTTGGAGCAGCAGTTGCAGGCCCAACGCGAGGAGCTGCGGATATTGCGCAGACAACGATCGACAGCGCCAGATGCGGCCCGGCGGCAGCTGCGTGAGCGGGTGCAGGGGCTTGAGCGACAGCTGGGAAGATTGGAACAGGGCAGGGGGCATCGCAACGCCGAGACATCGTCCCAGCCACCGCCCCGCTGGCTCAGTCTATCGCCGCTGTCGCCGCTGCCCACCGCCGTGCCAAGCACCGTGCCGCCAGCGCAGGATCATACGCTGCCCCGACCTGTCTACACCATTCCAGCCAACGCAATTCTCTTCGATGCGGTGGCATTGACGGCACTGATCGGCCGGGTGAGTGCAACAGCTGGGCAGTATGAGCCGCTCCCGGTCAAAGTGTTGGTGGGGCGCGACAATTTGGCTGCCAACGGCCACCGTATCCCGGGCTTGCGCGGTGCGCTGTTATCGGGGGTGGCGCATGGTGATTGGACGCTGGGTTGCATTTCGGTGCGGCTCGACGAAATCAGTTTCCTATTCGCAGATGGCACCATTCGCCATGTCGCCGAGCAGGGCTTGGCATGGCTCAGCGATCCGCGCGGGGCACCCTGTTTGCCGGGGCGCCGTATCACCACGGCTGCTCGTGGCGCGGTGCGAGAATTGTTGCTCGGTGTGGCCGACGGCTATGCCGGTGCCGTCGCCCGTGGCGAAACTCAAGAAATCGTCTCTGATTCGGGCTCTGTGCTGAGCGCTCTGTCTGGTGATGCGCAGCGCTATGCGGCTGCTGGCGCGCTACAGGGTGCTCTGAGGCGGCTGCGGCAATTCGTCGAACAGCGCTACAGCGACGGCTTAGATGCCATTTACGCGCCGCCAGGCAGTCTGGTCGCTGTCCACATCGCCAAGCGTATCGATCTGGATTATGAGCCCTTGGGACGGCGTTTGGACTATGGCGAGGCAGTTGGCCGTGGCGCGACGGCATTGGATTGAGGCGGCGCTACTCGCCGTCTGTGCCTTGGCCTCTGCCTGTGGGACGGGTTTGCCGTCACCGCTCGGTGACGACGCTTCGATGCGGGAGATCTTCGAGCGCCACGCGCCGGCATCACAACCAGCTGTTGCGGTGCCGAGGCGTGCGGTCGACCGCGTTGTCAGCCCCTTCCCGCTATTGGACAATCCGATGCTGTTGTTGTGGGTGCATCCGCATTTCAGCGGCGGCTCAGAGCCTTTGCCAGTGCCGGGCTATGTCACGGCGTTGCCACTCTATGCGCGCGACCACTTTGCCCTGCCAGGCGAGTCGGCACTGCCGTGAGCGCAGACTGGTATCAGGGTCTGCACGAGCTCCTGTTGCGCGGCGCACCGCGCTCGCAGCGTCGCGCACGCATGGATGACCTGCGCCGCGGCTACCGTCGTCCGCCCTCTTTTAGCCAGCTATTGCCGTGGCTGGAGCTGCTGGAGGATGACAGCGTATTGCTGGACGATGGCCACAGCGTCGCCGCTGTCTTGGAACTGTCGCCGGTGGCGGTGGAGGGTCACGCTGCGGATTTTCTGCAACAGCTGAGAGTGGAACTGACGCGGGTACTCGTCGAGGCTTTCCCGGAGCATCGCGTCGCCCCGTGGATCATGCAGCTCTATGCACTCCAAGATGCCAGTGGTCTCGATCGCCGTTGGCGGCGGCTATCCTCCTGTGGCGAACAGCGTGCCGAAGGTGCTTACCGGGACTATTTCCTGGATCTTTTTAGCGAGCACTTGGCCATGGTGCAACAGCCGGGGGGGCTTTTTGAAGATCCGTTGACGGGGCGGGCTTGGCGCGGTTGCCACCCGCGGGTGCTGGTCTGCATTTATCGCCGCCATGTGCATCGTATCGCGCCAGCTGCCATCGTCGATCGCTGTCGGGAATTGAGCGAGCAATTAGAGCGCTTGGGAGCGCAGCTGCAATCCGCCGGTGTCCGCTGGCAGCGCTTGAAGGGGGAGGAAATACGCGCATGGTTGCGCGGCTGGCTCAGCCCGAGAGGCGATGCGGTGCCCTTGGAGCCGTTGGCTGGAGGGCACCCAGCTGACTACAGCTTGGCCGATGAAGTGTGCAGCCGCGACATCCGTTCCGATGCCGCGCAGAAGACTTGGCACTTTGATGGCGTGGCGCACTGCGTCATGCGTTTGCAGCGCTTAGCCGCTTGCCCGGTACCCGGACAGATCTCTGCCGAGCACATGGCTGGCGAGAGAGTGCAATGCTTGGTGGAGCAGCTGCCCGAGGGCTCGGTGCTGACACTGACGCTGGTATTTTCTCCTCAAGATGCACTGCGAGCGCATTTGGATCGCATCGATCAGGCCGCTGTCGGTGGCGGTGCCGAGGTGGTGGCCAGCCGCGAAGCCGCGCTGGCTTCACGGCACTTGCTGTTGCGGGGAGCAAAGATTTACCCGTTTGCTTTGGCGATTTTTTTGCGCGCTGTCGACGCGCCGTCGCTGGCTCGCCGGCAGCGGCAGGTCGACGCGCTGTTGTCGGCCAACCGTCTGCAGCTGCTGCGCCACGATTTAGATCCGACGGCTTTGGATGCCTATCTGTGCCACTTGCCAATGGCGTATCGACACCATTTGGATCCCGCTCGGCGCCAAGGGCGCTTGATCTATGCCAACGATGCTGCTGCCCTGTTGCCGCTCTACGGTCGCTCCACTGGCAGCGACCGCCCAGGGTTGTTGTTTTTCAATCGTGGTGGTGACCTTTTCAGCTGTGATCCGCTGAGTTTGTCAGACCGCGCCAAGAATGCCCACTTGTTGCTCATCGGCCCCACTGGAGCTGGTAAATCAGCCACTTTGGTCTATCTACAGATGCTGCTGATGGCATTTCACCGCCCGCGCATCATCGCTGTCGAGGCGGGCGATTCCTTTGCCCTGCTGCGGAGCTTCTTCGATGCGCGTGGACTGAGCAGCCACGAGGTGGTGTTGCGACCCGGTAGCGGCGCTTCCCTGCCGCCATTTGTGGGAGCTGAACAGCTGGGCGAGCGCGGTGGCACATCGGCTGAGGGGCGCGATCTATTGGGCGAGCTGAGCTTGATCGCCCGCCTGATGATCACCGGTGGCCAAGAGCGTGAGGAGCAGGCTTTTTCCCGCGCCGACGAAGCCTCCCTGCAGCAGGCTTTATTGCATGCCGCCGGGCGGGCAGCCACCGCTGGTGGCACGGTGTCGGTTTCCGACTTATGCGATGTCCTGCGCACATTAGCGAGCGAGGGCGACGCACGACGCGCCTTTAGGCTGCGCGAGATGGCCGCTGCCCTCAGCTTGTTTACCACGGGCTTTTCCGGTGAGCTATTCGACCGCCCCGGTGTCGATTGGCCGCAGGTGGACTATCTGCGTTTTGAGATGGCTGTGCTGGCTGGCGAGGGCTATCAAGAGCAGTTGGCGGTGGCCTATTTGGGTTTACTCAATGCGGTGATATCGCTCGCCGAACGCAGTGGGCGCGATGGCAGGCCGACGATCTTGCTCACTGATGAGGCCCACGTCCTGACGACCAATCCGCTGATCTCTTCCTACATTGTCAAGGTTTCGAAATTGCTCGGTCGCCGCCTCGGCCTGTGGCTGTGGTTGGCGACACAGAATTTGCGCGACTTTCCCGGCGATGCTGAAAAGATGTTGAGCATGTTCGAATGGTGGCTGTGCCTGCAGCTTGGGCAGGGTGAGTTGCGCGAGATGGAGCGCTTTCGCCAGCTGTCGGTAGCCGAGCGCACACTGTTGCTCAGTGTGCGCAAGTCACAGGGGAACTATACCGAAGGCGTGATCCTTGCCGATACGGTGCGGGCGCGTTTTCGCAATGTGTTGCCCGCTCTGTGTCTCGCCTTGGCGCAGACCGAAAAAGAGGAAAAGAGTCACCGTCAGCGGGTGATGGAAGAGCGCGGTTGTACCGAGCTCGAGGCAGTCTTCCATATCGCCGAGTGCATTCTCGCCGCTCGCCGCGCCGAGCCCACGCCGTGAGGGTGGCGGCGCTGATCTGCTTGCTGCTGCTCTGCTCCCCGGTCACCGCTGCTCCCGCGGTCCCGGATTTGCTGGTGGCGGCCGGGGACACAGGCTGCCAGCGGGTACGGCTCAGCGGTCTATGTCTGTGGTGGCATTGCACCGTGTTCAGCTGCCAGTTGCGCTCTTCTTTGCAATGGTCGCATTACCGCCCAGATCTGGTCGTGACCGCGCACAACGGACGCTCGCCTTGGCGCTATGCCGAGCGCCTGACGCGTGCATTGCCCAGCTCTGGTGGCGGCCATCGCGTGCGTTTTGATGGCTCCCAGAGCACATTGCGTTTCAAGCGCGTCGAGTTGATTGGCAGTCCGGCGACTGCGTTGCGTCTGCCCGGACTGTGCCCCTCGACGGCCTTGCCGTGGCATCCTTATTATCTGAGCGGGGCCGATTGGCTGGGCTGGCGTCTTGCCATACCGGAGCAGTGGCACCCGGATGCTGTATTGCCGGGGCGGCGGCGCATCGGTCTCGATGCCGACAGTTGGGGTGCGATCTATCCCCGGCATGGCTTCGCCTTGCAGAGCGATGATCGCAAGATGGCTGCCGTCGTCGCGCAGCGCGCCGCCGATATCGTCACCCGACGCGACCAATCTAGGGTCTATCGCCACGCTGGTGGCAGTTGTGGTAGAGGTTGCCAAGGGCCGGGGCCACTGCGGGAAAACGACGCTACCAGCGGCCTGTGGCAGCAGCTGATACCGACGCGCGGCGAGTGTCGCGTCTTTGGTGGCGAGCCAGACGGGCCGGTGGCTGAAGATGGCGGCTACGCTTGGCATCTGTGGCGCCCCTACCGCTGTTGTCGACCGCGCGGACAGCGCTTGCTCACGGTGATTGATTTCGGGATGGCACCGTGAAGTATCGCGCTATCTGGCGCTGGTTCCCGGCCTTGCTGTGTGGCTTGTTGTGTTGCAGCGCGGTACCAGCTGGAGGGCTGGCAGCGGAGCGAGTACCGACTGGAGATGGCCGTTGGTATTACCGCATTGGCGGCGGCAGCCCGCTATTCAGTTTGGGTCTGCAGGTGGATCCAAGCCGCCTGGGGGCAGGGCATGGTGGATGGATCAGCGGGCGCTGCGATTTCAATCCGGGAGCTTCGGTCTCGAATTACCTGAATGACTTCAGACGCAATATCTACGGTTTGAATCGCGCTTTGGTGGATCAGGCGGGAGCCATCTTGCGTACCAGCGCCATGTCTGTGTTGCAACGGGCCAATCCCGGTTTGTACGACTTGCTGAGCCAAGGGCTGACAGCTGGCCGTATCGAATTCGAATCCTCGGTGCGCGACTGTCGTCAACTACACAGTGCTAACAATAGCGGCAGCCTGCTGGATGGATGGCAGCGCATCGGTCGTCGCGTTGGCTGGGCTCAGGCCGAGCAGCGAGGAGACGATGCCGGCGCTGCTGCCCGCATGGTGCGCCAATCGGGTGGCGATGATGGCATCCAGTGGGTGGCGGGGAAAATGGCCGGAGGGCGTGGGCAGCCGCCGATCGCATTGACAACTGATTTGGTGCGGGCGGGTCACCAGCTATTGAGTGGGCGGCAGGCCGCCTCCGGGGATGCGCCGCTCGCCGCTCATTCTTCCGAGCTGGTCTGGTCGTCGCCAGCAGCGGCGGCAGCTTGGGCGGTGGCGGTATTGGGCGAGACAGAGCTGCGTCTGTGCGCTGACTGCGAGGGCTTGGCGACGCGTGTAGGTCATGGCCTGCAGGCGGAGCTGCGTTCCGAAACAGAGCGAGTGTTGGAGCAACTAGAGCCTTTGATCGCGGCGGCGCAGCGGCCGTCTGCCGCCGCTTTGTCAGCTTTGGCGGTGGCTGGCATGGGGCTGGCGATCAACGCCAAATTGATCTATGCACTGCGTGAGGAGAGCGGAGCCAATCGCGCCATTCTCGGCACCCGCCTCGCTGCGGAGATTGCCCTTGCACGGGCTCTGGAAAAGGCATTGACGCTGCGGTCGCTGCTGCGGCTCGGGCGCCAAGAGCCCAATGTGGCAGCAAACTTGCAGGCGCAACTATCAGCGACGCGTTTGCTGAGCAGGCTGGAGGAGGAGATCGACAATATTCTCTTTGAGCAACGGGTGCGGCGCGAGGCCTTGGCTGGCACAGCGCTGGCAATTTTGGAACGCTCGCACCGGCGTAATAACGAGCCGCTACAAGCGCTGGTGCCACCCACTCCGCCACCGCGCTTGGATCGTTTTGGCACTCCTGCAAAAGCCCGTTGAGCTGGTGCTGTGTACAGCGTCGGCAGCTTCCTCGAATTGGTCACGGCTGCAGCTGCTTGGCGCATCTACGACACATTGTGGCGACTGCTGATCGACACCGGCTTGGCATATTTGCCTTTTGCGGCGATTCTGATCGGTGGCTTGCGTAGTGCCACTGTTGGCATCCCGCTGGCGCAGCGCGGTGTGGCGGCTCTGCAAGTATCCGAATTACGTCTCTATCTCGCTTTTCTCGTCGTCTTTCTCGGTGTCGTGCCCAGCGTGACGGTACACCCCAAGGATTTTGTCTTCGCAGAGAACGATTGTCTGCTGAGCGATTCCGATATGCGTCGCAGATTGACATTGCGGCACGCCGCCGAGTCGTCGGATTACGATTTCCTCGAACTGGGGGGGGAGCCGGTGTCGGTGCCACTGTGGTGGTGGCTACTCAACAATCTGAGCCGGGGACTGACCGCTGCTGCGATCAATGCCTTACCGTGCCGCTTGGATTTGCGTACGCTGTCTGCAGATATTGTCGCCGCCTCGGTGCGTGATCCGCGCTTGCGCGAGGAGTTATTACATTTTCAACGGGCTTGTTGGAAAGTGGCCTATAGGCGTTTTTTGCGTGTTGGCACGGCGTCTTCCGAGCCATTGCCAGAGGGCAGCTCACTGGAAGAGGATTTGTCGTGGGCGGGGTCGAGCTTTTTCCTGCAGTCTCCGGGTTATTACGACCAGCTGTTTCCAGCTGAGGCCGTGTCTTCTTTTCCCTATGACAGCGAACGCGACGACACCTTTGCCGCTGCTGAATTCAGTGCTGATGGCGGTTTTCCATCCTGCCGCCAGTGGTGGCTCGACAGTGATTTAGGGCTGAGAGCGAGACTGCTAACAAGCTTGGATCACGGCTTGCGTGCGCGCTGGCGCCACTTGTTTCGTTCCCGTAGTGACGCCGAAGATGACCGCTTGTTGCGTGCTGTTTTGCACACGGACAGGCCGCTTGCCCAAGGGGTGCTGAAAGGGGAGTTGGTACGCACCGGCTGGGCTGCCAGCATCGCCGACAGCGCACTGAGCATCGGTGCCGGATTCGGTGCGGTGCGCTCGGCTCCGGAACTGGCCGTGTCCCTGAAACTGGTGCGGGATACAGCACCGATTATTCAGTCGCTACTGTTGTTGTTACTGGTGGCAACCTTGCCGATATTGCTCGCGGTGGGCTTGTTCCAGCTCGAACTACTGATCTCCCTCAGCTTGGCATTTAGCTCGATTGTGTTTTGGAGTTTTTTATTCCGCCTAGTGTTTTGGCTGGACACCGCACTCACCGCTGCGATTCTTCCAGACTCGGCTTTCGGCTTGTTGGATAACGGATTTTTTCAGCTGGTCTTTCAGGTACTATTGTTTTCACTCTATGTGGCCTTTCCCCCGTTGTTTACTTGGTTTTTAGCTGCTGCTGGGAGTTCCTTTGCCACCGCATTGGCGCATGGCATTGGCGGCGGGGTCGTCGCCGCGCAGCGATTAGTGAGTGTTGGCGCAGGAGCCACACCAGCTGGCAAGCGCAGTACTGATCGCGTCGCCAACTGATCGCTGATCATTGCTGGCAGCATTTTATAATGAACACCGACGCGGTGTTCATCCGCGCATATTGCTGCTCGCACGCACATTGCAGCTCGATAGCGTGCCATCGCCCCATGACAGCATTGCCCACAGCATGAAGATTTTTAGCTCCGGCCACCGTGGCATGGGTGGGTAGCGCAGAGCATCGCGCTTTGAGTGATAGCCGGTTATGACGAGCTGTTGATCGCCCCGCGCACGGATTTGGATTTGACGCGGCAGGCCGCTGTCTTTGATTTCTTCGCTGCCGAGCGACCGCGGGCGCAGATCATCGGTGCCGCACTGGCCGCGGCATCGTCGCCAACAGCAGCCCCTCTGGCGACTTCATCGCCCAGCATCTGATGACAGACCAACTTGATCGAGGCGGCACGGCGCTATGACTGTCCGGTGACGCTGTTCTTGGGCAGCAGCTGTATCAATCTCCCGCGACTACTGCCCCCAGCCGATGCGCGAAGAGTGTCTGATGACCGGGTCCTTAGAGCAGACCAACCGAGCCTACGCGATGGCGAAATTGGCTGGGCTTTGAGCTGGGGAGAGCCTATCGGCAGCAGCACGGCCTCGAGATCTGCAGTGTGATGCCGACCAAGCTCTATGGCCCGGGCGATAGTTTTAGCTGGGCGCACTCCCATGTGATTCCCGGCCTGATGCGCAGCTTCCACTTGGCGAAATTGGCCCGCGCCGACTGGGTCGAAGTCTGAGGCAGTGGGCGAGCCATGCGGGACTGTCTCCATGTCGACGATCTGGCGCGCGCTTTGCTATTCATCTTGGAAGCGCAGTTGAAAGCTGATGGCGGGGTGCCCGATGTGCTGAATATCGGCAGTGGCGAGGAGTGCAGCAGCGCCGAGATCGCCACCGAGTTGCAAGCGGCAGTCGGTTTCGACGGGGAGCTCCGCTACGATGCTTCGCGGCCTGATGGTACACCGCGCAAGCTGCTCGACAGCTCCAAATTGCTCGCCTTGGGCTGGTGTCCAGCCATCGGCTTGCGCGCTGGGTTGGCATCCACTTAGCGTTGGTTCTTGGAGCAGATCGACGATTTGCGCGAGCTCGATCCAGTCGCTTGGCGCAGCGGCAGCTGAGGTCCCAGATGTCTGGAGCATTGCGCGATGCAGGCGATGATTGCTACTATACTGATATGCGGCGATAAGTGAGTGGTGTGGAGAGTGATCCTGCGGGTCGCTATTTTGGGCACCTTTGACTGTCGCAGAAAAACCTGGGCCGATTGCCGCTCAAGGTGGCGCGGTCTGCTCGAAGTCCACTCAGAGGTGGTCATCGTCACGCTCCCCAGGCCGTGTCGGATCCTATCTTTGGCTCTGCCACTGTCTTGAGCGGGCATTCATTTAAATTGCGTTCGGAGTGAACCATGACGACAGCGTTGATCATCACCACCATCAATGTGCCTGAACTACTCTTGGACTATGCCAAAGATGCTGTCGCTCATCGACGTGAGTTGAAGATCTATGTGGCGGGGGATCGAAAAACCCCGGAGCCTGCCGTGGAGTTTTGTCGCTCAGTGGAGCGTGAAACGGGGATCAGCTGCGAATACTTGGGGGTGTCGGAACAAGAGCTATTGTTGCGGCCATGGCCAGACTTTGCTGCAACACTGCCGTGGAACAGTATCCAACGGCGCAATGTTGCGGTGCTCAAAGCAGCGATGGACGGTGCCGAAACCGTGGTCACCGTGGACGATGACAATTTCATCGTCGGCTCAGATTATTTTGGCAGCCATGCCATCACTGGCACGGAAGTTGAGTTGGACAGCATGGGGCAAGCTCGTGCCGGGGGCTGGTTCAACATTTGCCGTTTTTTACGCGATGCCGATCAGCGCCGTTTTTTCCCTCGAGGTTACGGCATGGCCGCTCGCCGTATCGCCGATGACCCGGCATTTCCCCAATGCCGTGAGCGCAAGCGGGTGGTGGTGAACGCCGGATTGTGGCTGGGCGATCCGGACATCGATGGCGTGACCCGCCTCGCTGCTCCGATTGATGTCCGGTCCTATGATGGTCCCGAGCATTTCTTTGTTGCGGGGGGGGTTTGGACACCTTTCAATTCGCAGAATACCGCGCTTGCACGCGAGCTGTTGCCCGCCTATTTTCTGAGCCCGGATGTCGGGCGCTACGACGACATCTTCGCCAGTTTTGTCGTCAAACGCATCGCCGACCATCTGGGCCATGGCATCGCTTTTGGGGCGCCCATCGTCAGACAAGACCGCAATGAGCACGATCTGTACGATGATTTTGATCAGGAGCGTATGGGCATGCGTTTGACGGATGTTTTTATTACCGCCTTAGAACAAGCGAGCTTGAGTGCGGATAACTATGCCGACTGTGCGTTGGAATTGTGCCCACAGCTTGAAGAACAGTTGCGGGACAACCCACTGCTTTCGGCACAAGATCGCCAAGCGTTGGCCGCATTCTGCTCAGCTTACCAATTGTGGACCCAATTGCCGCTATGGTCTTAGGCTCGGGGTGTTGTTCCATGGCCAGCAACCGAGGATCATGCCCCCGTATCTGTCGATCTTGATATGACTGCTTGAGACTCTTGCATGATGCGTGTGACAGTGACCATGCGCTATCATATGAAGCGTGTTCCTGCGTTGCGATACCACATCCAATGGGCAAGAAATACGAGCGGCTGAATGAGCGCCTCAGCACTTTCATCGGCGAGCAACATGTTTTCTTTGTCGCCACCGCGGCCGCCGATGGTCACGTTAACATATCACCCAAAGGCATGGACACCCTGCGCATACTCGACGACCAGCGGGTGCTGTGGCTCAACCTGACCGGTAGCGGCAACGAGACGGCAGCCCATTTGCTGCAATGCAACCGCATCACCTTGATGTTCTGCGCCTTCGAGGGCGCGCCGATCATTCTCAGGCTCTACGGTGCGGCCAGTGTCTACCATCCCGGCGATCCCGAATGGCACAGCCTGTACGGACACTTTGAGCCACAGCCCGGCGCACGTCAGCTGCTCGATGTCCGCCTAGACTTAGTCAGCACTTCCTGCGGCATGGGAGTGCCGTTTTTAGAGTACATCGGGGAACGCGATGCGTTGCAGCGTTGGGCTGTGAAAAAAGGCAAGGCGGGGGTGCGTGATTATTGGCGCGACAACAACCAGCTCAGCTTGGATGGTGCGCCGACCGGTATTGTCTCGGCTCAAGAGGGTGCATCCGGGGAGTAGCGTGTCCGCGGTGCCCGGTTCCGACCGCTGATCACTGCTGCTGAGTGTCGCTCAGGGGCTCGCGGCAGGGTCTGTTGCCGTCGCTGGCTGAGCTGGGGCTGCGGCGGCAGCATCCGGTGGCGGCCATGTGGTGCCCTGCGCCAAGGCACCGATGGTGCTCAGCTGCAAGCGCGGCGTTTCCACCGTGCCTTCGGCGAGCAGGAAGCGCCATTGGATGATGCCGAAGGCGCGATCGCCGGTGTCCAGCCAATCCCAGCGTGCCGGGTCTGGGTTGTGCGGGCCGATGGCGATTTGATAGCGCCCTTCGCTGTCCAGTTTCATCTGGCGGCGGTTTAGCGAGATCTGCCGATAGCGGTAGTCGTCGGTTTGTAGGAAGCGGTTCCACAGCACGACATTGGCAAAGAAGCAGGCTGGCATGCGGCCGGTCATGATCAGCACTTGGCCGGGTGCCAGCAGGTAGGGGCCAGCGCTGTAGCTGTTGTCGAGCGCGCCGAGGCCGATATCTTTTTGATCGCTGCCGAAATGCTCGACGATGCCCAGCTGGTTCGGCACCTGAGACCACCACGCTGGCACTGTGCGTGTCATCTCCACGGTGCTGGTACGCAAAAACTGAATGACTGCGCGCAGGCGGCGAGCGATCTCTGCGTCGGGCAAGGGATCGCTGGGAGCTGCCGCTGCCGGCAGCTGCTCGATGCTGAGTTTGGGGCGCACCGCCGGGTCGGCTGCGGCCGCATGGAGGTGCTCGTAGTAGTGGCGGCAGATCACATAGCGCGCTTCCCGGCCTATTTGGAGCCAGTTGTGTCCGGGTTGCGGTGTCGGGCCGATATAGAGTTCGTATTCACCACGCCGATTGGACGGGCTGATTTGGCGGTGGTTGATATGGGCGATACCGGGCACATTCCAATTGCCGTCCGCCGCATCGCCACCGTGCACGGTGTAGGCGATATATTCCCTTCCCATGCGCTGTCCGCGGATGCGGTAGTCGCGGCGGCCATCAATCAGGCTGAAGTGATAGCGGGCATCCGGGTTGTCGCCGAGGAATTTTCGCACTGGCGAGACCATATTCACGAACTGGGGTCGCAGGGCATCGCCCTCCAGATAGAACTCGTAGGCGGCACCGAGCAGATGTGTCAGGTAGCGCTGCCCTTCGACGATATCGTCTGCCGAGACGAAGCCGTTGGCCGGGCTGAAGTAGTTGGTCGAAAGCTCGCGTATGGTGGCGTTCAGCGCGCGCATCGCCGAGCTGGCGCTGTTGGGCGCAATGCTCGGTGCTTGCTGTGCCGCCGCCTCAGCTGTTCCCAGCGCTGCCAGCACACCGGCACCGAGTCCGGCGCGGCGCAGGAATTGGCGTCGTCCCGGCGTGCTGCCGTTGCTCGCGGTGGCGTCGTGGGTGCTGGCGGGCTGGCGAGCCGCTGCAATGTCCCCTCGCCGCTGTCGGAATATTCGCTCATGCTATGGCCGCCCAGAGGAGGGCAAACCCCGCGCTTCGGCGTAAGAGACCACGCGTGTGCGCGGGCGTTGCACTTTCCCCTCTGCCAACAGGAAGCGCCATTGGAGCAGTCCGGAACGCCGTCCTGCGGTGTCCAGCCAGTTGCCCGTCTGCGGGTTATGCGCAGAGATGGCGATGCGGTAGCTGCCATCCGGCTCCAGTCGCAGCTGGCGACGATTCAGTGAGATGGTACGATGGCGGAAGTCTCCCGATTGTAAGAAGTGGTTGCTGAGCACGATATTGGCAAAATAGCAAGTGGGGAGCCGCCCTTCCATCAACAGCACTTCCTGTGGCTCAAGCAGAAAGGCACCAGTGCTGTAGGTATTGTCGATGGCACCCATGTGGTTGTCCCGCCCCATGGTGGCAAAATTGAAGGGTGTGCCGAGTTGGTTCGGCTGCGAGGAGGCGTAGGGCATCAGCTGCGCTGGGAAGTCAATGGTGCTGGCGCGCATGAACGCGACCACGGCGAGCAGGCGCTCTGCCAATATTTGGTCCGACAGCCGTCCGGGCGCTGGCGGCCGCTGCACCGGCTCGATCGTCGGCTTCGGGTCGATGTCTGGATCATTGCCGACCGACACTGTGTTCTCGTAGTAGTGGCGGCAGATGACATAGTGGGTCTCGGGGCCGGTTTGGAGCCAGTTGAGTGCCTTGCCGCGTGTCGGCCCCAGGTGGATCTCGTAATCTCCGCGCCGATTTTTGTATTTGATTTTCCGGTGGTTGATATGGGCGGTACCGGCCAAGTTCCACTGCCCTATGGGCCCCGCACCGCCGTGTACGGTGATGCCGAGGTACTCGCGTCCGTTGCGCCTGCCGCGGATGATGTGTTCGCGCTTCCCATCGAGTTGGCTGAAATAATAGATGCCGTCTGGGTTGTCGCCGAGCAGCTTGCGTCTCGTCGCGGAGGCGCTGATTAAATAGGGGCGTGTCGGGTCACCTTCGACGAAGCGCTCGAAAGCGGCACCGAGCAGCTGTGTCAGATAGCGGAGACCCTCTGCGATCTCTGCCGGTGAGCGTGCCACCGCGCTGACATAGCGCACCGAGATATCGTCCACGCTGTCGGCGAGCACAGCCATCGCAGCTTGGCTTTTTTGAGCCGACTGCGCATTTCCTGTCGCGGCTTGGATCAGGCCTTGCAGGCTGCTGCCCACAGCGCAGCCATTGAGCAGGCCGAGCACACCGCCGATGCCTGTGCCGATGGCGGCACCGTGCAGTACTTGCCGCCGCTTCCAGCGCGGCGGCGCATCAACCGTGGCCGTCGCTACTTGCCAGTCGCTACCACTCTCGTCGTTCACAGTGTCTCCGCCAGCCCCCGGCTGTCAAAGCGCGGTGCTGGCAGCGGCATGATGCCCACATAGGAGAGCCATACTTGCATCCTGTTCTTCAACGGACGCACTTGGCCATCATCACTATTGAGGCCGGGGTAATCTGGATAGTTCAAGGCCAAACCCTTTGCCGCATCGTGCGCCATGGTGTTCAGACCGAGCCGGTCGTAGGCGTAGCTGATGGTGGCGAGTGCATCGGCCACGGCCGGGCTGTGCGGGTAGTGCTCGATGATGAACTGCCCGCGTTTGGCAGCTGCCAGCCAAGCGTGTCGCTTCAAATAATAGTTGGCCACCTGCATCTCGTGGCGTGCCAGCAGGTTGCGCAAGGAGCGGGTGCGGGCGCGAGTGTTCTCGGCCAGCTCGCTCTCTGGGTATTCGTTGAGCAGAGTCGAGAAGAAGTCGAATGCAGTGCGTGCATCTTTCATATCGCGCTGTGAGCGGTCTATGGGTAGCCAACGCAACAGCAGTCCGGAGCGGTCTGAGAAACTGCTGAGCCCGCGCAGATAGAGAGCGTAATCGCGCTGGTTGTGATCGGGGTACAGCGAGAGGAAATAGTCTACCGAAGCTGCGGCTTCCGTCAAATTGAAAATGCGGTATTGGGCGTAGGCCAAATCGAGTTGTGCCTGCTCTGCATAGGGGCCTGAGGGAAAGTTGCTGAGCAGCGCTTGCAAACGGAGGATGCTATCGCTGTAGCGTGCGCGCTCCAGCAATCGCCGTGCCTCTTGGTAAACTAGTTGTTGCTGGTTGGCTGCCAGCTCGGTGCGCTTCTCTTCCTTGCCTTTGAAGTAGGCGCATGAGCCCAGCGACAGCGTGGCGCTGAGTGCGCAACAAACCAGTAACGCAGTGGGGTGATGGTGTAAATCCATGTCGAGGACAGACTTTAACACAACGGTTGCCGACATGTCCGAGCTGCGTGCAGAATTGCCGCCAGCATTGGCGGGGCAGCGTTTGGATCGTGCGGCGGCGGTGCTATTTCCAGACTATTCTCGTAATTGCCTGCAACGATGGATCCGCGATGGGGTGCTGACGGTGGACGGTAGCCCGGTCAAGCCGCGCACGGTGTTGGCGGTGGGAGCGGTGCTGTGTCTGTGCCCACCGCCGCCAGCACCCGCCGCCGGTGTCGCGGCATGGCGGGCGGTGGAGTTGCCGGGCGCACTGCATGTGGAGTACGAAGACGAGCACATGATTGTGCTCGACAAGGCCAGTGGTCTTGTGGTGCACCCGGCTGCGGGACACGCTGAGGACACGCTGGCCAATGCACTGTTGGCGCGTTACCCGGAATTGTTCCAGCTGCCGCGTGCGGGCTTGGTGCACCGCTTGGATCGCGATACCAGTGGGCTGTTGGTGGTGGCCCGCAGTCCGCTGGCCCAGAGATCGCTGGTGGCGCAACTGGCAGCCCGCAGCATACGGCGCGAGTACTTGGCCATTGTCAATGGCGTGCCCAGCGGCGGCGGCTCGGTGGATGCACCGATCGGGCGACACCCGCGTCATCGCCTGCGTATGGCGGTACGGGGTGACGGTCGAGCGGCGCGCAGTCACTACCGCGTGTTGCGGCGCTATCGCTATCACAGCCTGCTGCGGGTGCGTTTGGAGACGGGGCGCACACACCAGATCCGGGTGCATCTGAGCCATATTGGCTATCCGTTGGTCGGCGATGCTCTCTACGGTGCGCGCCCACGCTTTCCGCCAGCGGCCGCTGAGGCGTTGCGGGAGCGGCTGTCGCAAAGCGGGCGACAGGCGCTACACGCCGAGCTGCTGGGCTTGGCACACCCGGCAACTGGCGAATACAGACAATGGCAGCGCCCGCTGCCCGACGATCTGCTTGGCTTGACCGAATTGTTGGCGGTGGATGCTGGTGGCGCGACAGCTTGAGTCGGTGGGGGCGGTGTTGTACCCCGACTGGGCGCAGCCTGATGGGGTGCACTCGCTGTGTTTCGCCAGCGCCCTAGGGGAGCAACCCGGTGCGGCTATTCCCGACGCGCTGCCATTGCCGTTGCGGCTGCCACGCCAGCGCCACGGTGCTCAGATTGCCAGTCTCAATGCGCAGTCTACGGCGCGTCGCGAGGGCGACATTACCTACACCACCGCACCGGGTGAGGTCTGCGCGGTGGTGGCGGCCGATTGCCTGCCACTGTTGCTTTGTGATCGCTCTGGGGCTGAGGTGGCGGCGGTGCATGCCGGTTGGCGTGGCCTCGCCGCCGGTGTGTTGGCCGCCGCCGTGGATGCCTTTAAAGCACCGGCTGGCCAGTTGATCGCTTGGATCGGCCCCGCCATCGGCGGTGCCCATTATCCGGTCGGTGAGGATGTGCATCGAGCTCTCGCATCATTAGACGGTGCCGAGGATTTTTTCGAACCGGTGGGCGCTGGCCGCTGGCAACTGGAATTGCGTGCTTTGGCTTGCCATTGGCTACAGCGGCGCGGCCTTGCCACCATCTACGACAGCGGCCTGTGCTGTTGGAGCGATCGCCGTTGGCACTCTGTGCGCCGCGATGGTGCGCAGAGTGGGCGCAATGTGGTGGCGATTTGGCGGCAGGGGCCAGCGGCGCTACCGGGGACTTGATTTATAGGCTGTTGAGCATCATATATTCCTATATAGGACTAGTTTTGCGGCACGCGACACCCTGATGGACGCTTTCACCAGCAGCTTGCAAGACGCTTTCAATCGTGCCCACACGGCGGCGGTTGAGCGCCATCACGCCGCGCTCAGTCCGGCGCATCTACTATGGGCGCTGGCCGCGTCACAGACCCCTAGTGGCCGACTGTTGGCTGCGGCTGGAGGCGATTGCGTGCTGTTGGCGCAGCGTATGGAGGCGCTGTTTAGCCAACTGTCCCAGCTGGGTGCGCCAGCGCAGCACTTGGAGCCGGATGCGGCGTTGCGGCAGTTGCTGCAAGTGGCGGGACAGGATGCCGCCAAGCGTGGCGATGGCTATCTATCCAGCGAGCTGGTATTGGCGGCCGCTCTGCGTGGCGGCGGCGAGCTGGCGGCGGCACTGGTGGCGGCGGGTCTCAGCGAACACAGCTTGGAGCGCGAGCTGGAAGCGGCGCGTGCCGGACGCACGGTCGATGGTCCGGAGGCCGAGGAGCAACGCCAAGCGCTGGAGCGTTATACCACCGACCTGACAGCTCGGGCGCGTGTTGGTGAATTGGATCCAGTGATCGGTCGCGATGAGGAGATCCGCCGCACCATCCAAGTATTGCAGCGGCGCACCAAGAACAATCCGGTTCTCATCGGCGAGGCCGGTGTCGGCAAGACGGCCATCGCCGAGGGCTTGGCGCAGCGTATTGTCAACGACGAGGTGCCAACTGGCCTGCGCGGGCGGCGTCTGCTGGCACTGGATCTGGGGGCGCTGTTAGCGGGGGCCAAATATCGTGGCGATTTCGAAGAGCGCTTGCGTTCAGTGCTACAAGAGCTTGCTCGCGAGCGCGGTGGCGTGGTGTTGTTCATCGACGAGTTGCACACCATGGTCGGTGCCGGTCGCGCCGAGGGCGCGATCGATGCTGGCAATATGCTCAAGCCCGCGCTGGCACGTGGCGAATTGCGTTGTATCGGTGCCACCACCTTGGACGAGTATCGAGAGCATTTGGAAAAAGATGCGGCGCTGGAGCGCCGCTTCCAGAAGATTTTGGTGCAGGAGCCGGGCGAGGAAGATGCCGTGGCCATCATGCGCGGTTTGAAAGAGCGCTACGAAGTGCATCACGGCATCACCATCAGCGATGAGGCGCTACTGGCCTCGGTGCGTTTGTCCCAACGCTATATCAGCGACCGCAAATTGCCAGACAAAGCCATCGATTTAGTCGACGAGGCGGCCAGCCGCCTGCGGGTCGAGATTGACTCCCGTCCCGATCCGCTCGATCAGCTGCAACGGCACCTCGAGCAGCTGAAGATGGAACGCGAGGCAGTGGGCAGCGATGAGAGCGAACAGGGGGGAGATTCCCTGCGCCAGCTCGACGAGCAGATCGCCCGCTTGGAAGGCGAGAGCGGAGAGCTGGAAGCGGAGTGGCAACGCGAGGTGGCAAGCTTGCGTGAAAGCCAGCGTCTGCGCACCGAACTGGAGAGCGCCCGCGTCGATTTCGACGCCGCCCGCCGGCGTGCGGATCTATCGGAAATGGCGCGCCTTCAGCACGGCATCATGCCAGGACTGGAGGCCGAACTGCGTGCTGGCGAAGGCGCGGAAGAGCCGCGGCGGCGCTTGCTCAGCACCCGCGTCACCGAGGAGGACATCGCCATAGTGGTCTCGCGTTGGACCGGTATTCCGGTGACCCGTATGTTGCGTGGCGAACGTGAAAAATTGCTGCAGATGGAAGCGGCATTGCGCGAGCGGGTGGTCGGCCAAGAGCACGCCTTGGCCGCGGTCGCCGATGCCGTGCGCCGTGCCCGTGCCGGTTTGTCCGATGCGCAGCGTCCCAATGGATCTTTTCTGTTTTTGGGGCCGACCGGGGTCGGCAAGACCGAATTGTGCCGAGCCTTGGCCAGCTTTTTATTTGACAGCGACAGCGCGATGCTGCGCATCGACATGTCTGAATATATGGAAAAACATTCGGTGTCGCGGCTGATCGGCGCCCCGCCAGGCTATGTCGGCTACGAGGAGGGCGGCGCTTTGACCGAAGCCGTGCGACGGCACCCATACGCGGTTGTGCTGCTCGACGAGATCGAGAAAGCGCACCCCGATGTGTCCAATATCTTGTTGCAAGTGTTGGACGATGGCCGCCTGACAGATGGCCATGGGCGCACGGTTGATTTCCGTCACACGGTGATTGTCATGACATCGAATATCGGTACCGGCACCGATATCGACGATGAGGATGGTGATGTGCCGACGGTAGAACTGGGAGATTCATCGGCACCGCCTGCTGGTGACGGACGTGAGAGCCCTGCGCTGATGGCCGAGCTGCGCCGCTATTTTCGTCCCGAATTGATCAACCGCATCGATGAGATCGTGGTGTTCCATTCGCTGCGTCGAGAGCATTTAGAGGGCATCATCGATCGCCAATTGCGGCTGCTCGGAGAGCGTTTGGCCGCACGTGGTTTGACCTTAGAATTGAGCGCTGCGGCGCGCGCACAATTGCTGGAGCAGGGCTATGATCCGGCTTTCGGTGCGAGACCCTTGCAACGCGTATTGCGCCGCGAGCTCGAGCGTGTGCTCTCGCAGCGCCTGTTGGCCGATGAGCCGCCGTCCGGAACGCAGTTGCGCGTCGATTGGCGCGACGGCGCTTTCCATTTGGGTGACAGTGCCTGAGCCCACCGCGTCCCGCGGCGCGACGAATATTTTTCCTTGTCGATCGCCGGGGCGTTTTAGCCACGCTCAGATCGCCCGGGGCGGCGATAACACTGGTATATACTGCGCTTTCTAGCCGTCTCACATTGACGCGTCCGCGTCGCGCTTTAAAAAATCATGGCCAAAGACGCGGAACTGCTGAGCGGTGGCGAGATGTTGGTGCGTGCCCTCGGTGATGCCGGGGTGAGATTGTTATTTGGTTATCCAGGCGGTGCCGCCCTGCATATTTACGACGCGCTGTTTCGCCAAGATACCGTGCAGCATATCTTGGTGCGCCACGAGCAAGCGGCCACCCACGCCGCCGATGGCTACGCCCGCGCCACCGGCCAGCCGGGGGCGGTGTTGGTGACTTCCGGGCCGGGCGCGACCAATACCATCACTGGCATCGCCACTGCGCAGATGGATTCTATTCCGCTGGTGGTGATCTCTGCCCAAGTGGCGATGCACTTGGTCGGTACCGACGCTTTCCAAGAGACCGACATGCTGGGGGTCTCTCGCCCGGTGGTCAAGCACAGTTTCCAAGTGCGTGCGGCGGAGGACATTCCGGACATCGTGCGTCAAGCCTTTCACATCGCTTCTACTGGCCGTCCCGGTCCGGTGGTGATCGATGTGCCGAAGAACACCACCGACCCGGCGCGCAAGTTTCCATACCGTTACCCAAAGAGTGTCTCGCTGCGTTCCTACCGCCTGCCAGCCGCGGTGGACAGTAGTCAGCTAGAGCGTGCGGCACTGCTGCTGAGCGAGGCGCGGCGACCGATGATTTACGCTGGCGGCGGGGTGGTGCAGGGCAATGCTTCGCCTCAGCTGGTGCAGCTGGCGCAGCAGCTCAACGCGCCGGTTACCAATACCTTGATGGGTTTGGGAGCCTACCCAGGTGACGATCGACGTTTTGTCGGCATGCTCGGCATGCACGGTTTTTACGAGGCGAATATGGCGATGCACCACTGCGATGTGTTGCTGGCTGTCGGTGCCCGCTTCGACGATCGCATCACCAATGCACCAGAATATTTCTGTCCGGATGCCGCGATCATTCATATCGATATCGATCCGGCTTCGGTGGGCAAGATTATCGAAGTGGAGTTGCCTATCATCGGCATCGCCGCCGATATACTCGATGCGCTTGCGCCTGTGGTAGACAAATGCTTGGTCGATTTAGACAAGGGGCAGCGCGCCGATCGAGACCACGCGCTCGCTGATTGGTGGCAACAGATAGAGGATTGGCGCGACGCACAGGGGCTGTTGCGCAAGCGGCGTTATCAGCCGAACGATGCCCGCATTTTGCCGCAACAGGTGGTGCAGAGCCTTTACGAGGTGACTGGCGGCGATGCCTATGTCAGTTCTGATGTCGGTCAACACCAGATGTTTGTGGCGCAGTATTACCCGTTTAAAAAACCCCGGCGCTGGATCAATTCCGGCGGCCTCGGCACGATGGGTTTTGGCTTGCCAGCGGCGATGGGCGTGCAGTTGGCCTTTCCCGATGCGACGGTGGCCTGCGTCACCGGCGAGGGGAGTATCCAGATGATGATCCAAGAGCTGTCGACCTGTTTGCAGTACGGCTTGCCGATCAAGATCATCAATATCAACAACGAGGCACTGGGAATGGTGCGGCAGTGGCAGGACATGCAGTATGGCGGACGCTATTCGCATAGCACCTACCAAGATTCACTGCCCGACTTTGTGCGCTTGGCCGAATCCTACGGACATATCGGTCTGCACGTCGACCGCCCCGAAGAGTTAGAGCCAGCGATGCGGCGTTGCTTTGAGCAGCGCGAGCGCTTGGTATTTCTCGATGTGCGGGTCGATGAGAGCGAACATGTTTACCCGATGCTCATCGCCGGCACTTCGCTGAGTGATATGTGGTTGAGTAAGGATGAGCGCACGCCACCAGAGCCAGAGCGGCGGCGGGGGGGCTGACAGCATATGCGCCAAGTGCTCAGTGTCTTGATGGAGAATGCCCCCGGTGCCTTGTCGCGTTTGGTGGGGTTATTTTCTCAGCGTGGCTATAACATCGAGAGCCTCAATGTGGCCCCGACCGAGGATCTGACGCTCTCGCGCCTGACTTTGGTGACCGATGGCGATGCGCGGCAACTGGAGCAGATGACTCGCCAGCTAGATCGTCTGCTTGATGTCTACAGTGTCGAGGCCGCTCTCGAGGGCGGTGGTGATTTTCTCGAGCGTGAGTTGATGCTGGTCAAGCTGGAACTCGATACCGACAGCGAGGAGGCGGTGGCTGTTCTCGAAGATGCCGCCGCCGCTGTCGGTGCCGCTGTGGTCGCCGCTGGCGAGGGCAACCGCATTCTCGAGTTGGCAGCCACGCCGGAGCGATTGGATCAGTTTTTGCACGACTTGAAGGCGCGACAGCTGACAGTGCTGGAAGTGGTGCGCGGTGGCGCACTCAGCCTGAGGTTGGACGCACCCAGCGGCTCGGGAGGCGTTTTTTGAAGCTCGGCAAAACTGTCAATGCATCCAGCGATGGTGCGCGGGTCTACTGCTTCTTGTTACGCTTGCGATTGCGCCGCTTGGTCGAGCCGACTTTGCGGCGACCTCGGTGCTTTTTTGGATAGCCCATTAATTGAGTTCCTGTGTTTGGACGGTTTGAGTGCCGCCGTTTGGTCTTTGGGCGCTGCCAGCTCAGTGCAGCTTTTTCATGGTGGTCATGTGGCGGCGCAATTCGCGTCCCACAATTTCCACCGGGTGTTCACTGATCGCCTGATCGACAGCGATCAACTCTCGGTTGTCGACACCATCGCTCAGCCATGGTGGCACGGTGCCGATCACATCGCTGTCTAAGCTGTCGATGAATTTTCCGATCAGCGGTCGGCAAGCTTCGTCGAACAAGTAGCAACCATACTCAGCGGTGTCGGAGATCACCAAGTTCATCTCGTGCAGGCGTCGCCGGGCGACCAGATTGGCAATCAGTGGCACTTCGTGCAGGGATTCGTAATAGGCCGACTCCGCTTTGATACCGCTTTCGACCATGACCTCGAAAGCGAGCTCGACGCCAGCTTGCACCATCGCCACCATCAGGGTGCCCTGATCGAAATGCTGTTGCTCGTCCAGCGCTGGCGTGTCGCGTGGCGCAGCTTCGAAAGCGGTGGCGGCGGTCTGTTCGCGCCACGCCATCAGGCGGGGGTCGCCCTGCTGCCAATCCTCCATCATGCCCGAGGAGAAGGCTCCAGACAGGATGTCATCCATATGATGCTCGTAGAGCGGGCGCAACATCTGCTTCAGCTGCTGGGAGAGCTCAAAAGCGCGCAGTTTTGCGCGATTGGACAGGCGTGCCATCAGATTGCTCAGGCCGCCGTGTTTCATCGCCTCGGTGATGATTTCCCAGCCGTCCTGTACTAGGCGTGCAGCGTGCCCGGTATCGATACCGCGTGCCACCATGTGGTCGAAGCACAGCAGCGAGCCACTCTGTAGCATGCCGCAAAGGATGGTCTGCTCGCCCATCAAGTCGGATTTGACCTCGGCGACAAATGAGGATTCCAACACGCCGGCCCGGTGCGAACCGAGGCCGACTGCATAGGCGCTGGCGAGTCGCAATCCCTCGCCGTCGGGGTTGTTCTCTTCGTGCACTGCGATCAGCGTCGGTACGCCGAAACCGCGTACATACTCCTCGCGCACTTCGGTGCCGGGGCATTTGGGGGCGACCATGATCACGCTGAGATCTTCGCGGATCTGCTGCGCCTGCTCGACGATGTTGAAGCCGTGTGAGTAGGACAGGCAGGCACCGCGCTTCATCAGTGGCATCAGCTTGGCGATGACGGTGGCATGTTGCTTATCCGGGCTCAGGTTGAGCACTAAATCCGCAGCTGGCACCAAGTCCTCACAACTGCCGATATTGAAACCGTTGGATTTGGCGCTGACAAAGGATGGCCGGTGTTCGGTGATGGCCTGCTCACGCAGCGCGACACTGACATCTAGGCCGCTGTCGCGCAGGCATAGAGCTTGATTGAGCCCCTGTGCGCCACAGCCGACGACCACGATGCGCTTGCCCTCAAGCGCCGCTGTACCGTCGGCGAATTCAGCTGCTGCCATGAAGCGACAGTGCCCTAGCTGGCGCAGGCGACGCCGCCATGATAATTGGTCGAAGTAGTTGGGCATTCGGGCAGATCTCTACCTGCTTGAGCAACAGATAATTATAGCCCGTGCCAGAGTCCGCGTCGCCTTGCGGCTGGCATCTGTCATGCGGCTAGCGTCTGAATTGCCGCCGCTCCTCCCGCAAACGTTTTCGCCGCTCGCGCCGAGATTCATCGCGCGGGCGCACCGGCCGTGCCTTGTGGATTTGGAAACTGGGATCCGGCCGGGCATGGAAGCAACGTGGCACATGTGGGAAGCGGTTGGTCAACACATAGTAGTAAGTGCCTTGGGGGTACTCCGGTGTGATGCCCATGCGCGCATTGCATTGATCCAAGTCACCCAGCCCTTCAATGTATTCGTAGTCTGCTGTGTAGAGGCCGCTATAGCGGCCACCTGGACCGTTGCGGCCAGCGGGGCGATAGCCACGACGCAGGCGGTAGGAGCTCTGTAGTGCGCCGCCACGCCTCTTGGCGGCACCGAAGCCCCACTGGTCGTAGATCGGGAAGCCGTCGGCGGCGTAGCCGAGCAGGGTGGGTTGAGAGTGCTGCCGCCGCTGGGCGATGAGACTGACGGGCAGACCGTGGTAGTGGTAGCTGCCGTTGGGCTGCACATGGGCGTTGTTGCGATCCAAGCCCAAGTTGATCAGGCCACTCAGGGCTTCCTGGTGCCAGCGCTTATTGCCGTTCCAAGTCTCCGCCGTGCCGGGATCGAACAATACGCCGTTGAGTGCGATGCCGAAAGGGGACATGCCCAGCGGTGCCGGTGTTGCCAGTAGCTGTGGTTGCAGTGGCATGCGGAAACTCCAACGCTGGGTGCGGATGGTATTGGGGTTGTGGCGGTTGGGAAAACCGCCCGTCTGGTGCGAGGGCAAGCCGTTGGCGACGATGATGCGCACACCATTCTCAATGCGGAACTCGGCGGCACCATAGGCCGCCGAGAGTGGCAAGACAATACCCAGCGCGATCATGGCACCGGGGAGGCAGCTGCCGTGTCGGCGGCTCATGTTGGACTGCGCATTGTGCATGGAGGGGATTCTAATACAACAGCTATAGGTGGTGGGCTGTGGGCTCGCCTCCGGGCAGGCAGCGTATTAGACTTGATTGTGCGATTGGGTTATAGTGACTCGCATGGGTAGCTCTAGTCACACTGTGCATACCCGCATCAGTATCATCCTCAATTAGGGGGGAGCAAATACCATGTCCCAATTCAAGAAACCGATCAAACGGGCGAGTCATAAGGCGGCCAAAGACACTTCTTTGGCAACAGTCTTGGGCGCAACCTTTTTCGCATCGGCTGTGATGCCTCTGGCCTCGGCTGCCGCCACACGCCCTTTTGTCGCCGATGAAGTGCGCAGCGCTTTGAGTGCCCCGGTCGCCAGCTATCATTTTGATCGTGGACGCGACGGTGACAGCGAAGGCAGCTGTGGCGAAGGCGACTGCAGCGACAATGCCGAGCCAAGCAGCGAAGGCAGCTGTGGCGAAGGGAGCTGTAGTGACAACAGTCAGAGCAAATCCTCTGGCGGTGGTCACAGCAAAAGCGCTTCCGAAGGCGAAGGCAGCTGTGGCGAAGGCCGTTGCGGCTGAACCAACTCAGCGGTTTTTGCCCGAGACCAAGACAGGGGGCGGCGCTGGCCTTGGCCTGCGGCGTCCCTTGGACGCTTTTGAGGCACTAGAGCACAACCGCGTCGACTTCTTTGAAGTCGCACCCGAGAATTGGGTTGGCTACGGCGGTGCTCTGGGCAAGCGTTTTGCCGCCATAGCCGAGCGCTTCCCCATCATCCTGCATGGGCTGTCGCTGAATTTGGGCGGCATCTTGCCCGTGGATATGGATTTGGTGCACGCAGTTGGCGATTTCATGGATCGTCACCAATGTCCGCTCTATTCTGAGCACCTGACGGCCTGTGCTGACCACGGTCAGCTCTACGATCTGATGCCGGTTCCATTCACGGCGGAGGGGGTGGCGCATATCTCAGGGCGCATCGCCCAAGTGCAAGATTGCTTGGGGCAGCGCATCGCCGTGGAAAATGCCTCCTACTATCTCGCGCCCAGCCAGGAAATGGAGGAATTGGACTTTTTAAACGCGGTGGTTGAGGAGGCGGATTGTGAGTTGTTGCTCGATGTCAACAACATCGTCGTCAACAGTGGCAATCACGGCTACGATGCGAGAGCCTTTGTCGATGGCTTGCCTTTGTCGCGGGTGCGCTATCTGCATCTCGCCGGGCACCGCCGCGAGAATGAGCAGCTGTGCATCGACACCCATGGCATGCCGGTGGGCGAGGCGGCTTGGGAATTGCTCGACTATGTTTATGGGCGGCTCGGCGGTCCGGTCGCGACGCTGTTGGAGCGCGACAACAATATGCCGCCGATGCCCGAGCTGCTGGCCGAGACGGATCGTATTCGTAGCCTGCAGGCACGCCACCAAGCCGCCATGGTTTGATGCACACCGTAGCCGTGGCTGTCGCCAAGACCGATTTCGCAAGCGTCGTCGAGCAGTTTGGGGCGTATATTCGCGATCCAGAGGGTAATCCCGGGCCAGTGGGAGCAGATCCCGAGCGCTTGGCGCTCTACCGCCAACTGTTCTACAGCAATATTGAGCGCTTGGTCGGGCACGCTTTCCCCCAGCTGCGGGAGTTGCTGGATGCCGAGCATTGGCATGCCTTGGTCGGTGATTTCCTGCGCCACCATCGCTGCCAGACACCCTATTTTCGCCATATCGGAGGCGAATTCCTCGCCTATTTGGAGCACGAACGCGAGTCCGAGCCAAGCGACCCGCCCTTTATGCTGGCTTTTGCCCATTACCAGTGGACACGCATCGCGCTGTACAGTGCCAGTGAAGAGATTTGCGAAGCTGGCATCGACCCGGCCGGGGATTTCCGACATGGCTGGCCAGTGGTGTCGCCGCTGGCCTGCGCGCTGTCCTACCCCTATGAAGTGCACCGCATTGGCCCCGATTACCAACCGATTGAGCCACTGTCCGCGCCCTGCTACATGGTGGTCTGCCGCGACCGCGGCGACCGCGTGCGTCGGCTCGAGGCCAGTGCCATGACGGTGCAGTTGTTGCAGCGCCTGCAGGGTGGAGAGGAGGGAGCCTCTGGCACCGAGTTGTTGCGGGGCATGGCCACTGAGGCCGCCGTGGTGGATGAAGCGGACTTCATCGCTCAAGGCATGGCGGCCATGGCGCGTTTGCGCACCGTTGATGCCCTGCTGGGCACCCGCTGTGCGCCCTGAGGGGAGGCGCTCATTGCGTGCTCGCTCGGCTCATTGGGTCGCCTTGCTGCTGTTGCCTGTGCTGTGTTCTTGCGCGGCGCTGGAGGGGCTGGATTTCGATCCCCGGGATCCTTGGGAAAGATGGAACCGCAAAGTTTTTGTGCTCAATGAGTGGTTTGACCGCCACTTCCTCCGGCCAGTGGCGCGGTTCTATGACGGTATCATCCCCGACCCACTCCAGCGTGGCATCCGCAATTTCGGCTCGAACCTCAATGAACCGCGCCGCATCGTCGATCACCTGTTGCAGGGGGATTGGCGCGCGAGCTTGGTACACACTGGCCGACTGTTGCTCAACAGTACTCTGGGGCTCGCTGGTCTGAGCGATGTCGCCACGCGTGTCGGCTTGAAAGTCGATAACACCAATTTCGGTGAAGTGCTCGGTGCTTGGGGGCTGCCCAGAGGCCCCTATATGGTCTTGCCCGGTTTCGGTTCCAGCACGGTGCGCAATGCCATCGGCATTCCCGTCGATAGCTTGGCGTTGGCACCGGAGTTTTACTTGGTTGAGGCAGTGATTCGCTATCCGGTCTCAGCGCTCGGTCTGTTGCAGCGGCGCGCTGACTTGCTGGATCAGGAATCGCTGTTGTTCGGTGATCGCTATCTGTTGTTGCGTGAGTTCTATCTCGGCGACGAACCGTCGCTGGACGATGATCTCGACACCATCGCTCCTGCTGGCGAGGAAGGCTCAGCGGAGGCTATTGCCGAGGGTGATATCTTCGACTTCTGAGTGCTGCGCTACCGCCTCGCTCAGCGGCCATCCATCCAGCAATGCCGCGCTGTGATCCACCTGCTCGACAGCGCGCACCACTGCCAGTCGCCGCCGCCACAGGCGGGCACCGGCAATGCCGTGTCCCAAGCCCGCCAGCGCCCGCAACAAGACTCCGGAACGCACACCGGCGCATCGCTGTACTTGGGCATAGGACAGGAAGGCGGCCAGCACCGCCCGGCGCGAGTCCAGCGGCGGTGGGCTACCAAACAGTAGCGGATCGACTGAGGCCAGCAGCCACGGATTACGCCAGACCGCACGCCCCAGCATGACGCCGTCGACTCGACGCAGGCTTTGGCGGCACTGTGCCATGCTGCTGATCCCGCCGTTGAGCACGATATCCGCTACTGGGAAGTCGCGCTTGAGGCGGTGCACCAACTCGTGGCGCAATGGCGGTACGTTGCGGTTGTGGCGCGGGCTCAGCCCGTTGAGCCAAGCGCTGCGGGCGTGTACGATGACAGTCCCCGCACCGCTTGCCAGTGCGCTGGCGATATAGCTGGCGAGGGCATCGTAATCTTCACCGCCGTCGATGCCGATGCGGCATTTGAGCGACACTGGCAGTCCCGATGCTGCCATGGCCGCCAAGCAGTCTGCACTGCGTTGTGGATCGCGCATCAGGCAGGCACCTGCGCCTGCGCCAGCGGTGATGCGGGCGCTGGGGCAGCCCGCATTGAGATTGACCTCGTCGTAGCCGACATCGCGTGCCACGCCCGCCGCCCAGCCCAACTCCGCTGGCTCGCTACCCGCCAGCTGCAAGCCCAGCGGTGCTTCGCTCTGGTCGTAGGCGAGCAGGCGTTGCCGATCGCCCCGGCGCAGGGCAGCGGTGGTGGTCATCTCGGTGTACAGCATCGTGTGGCGCGACAGCAAGCGCAACAGATAGCGGCAGTGCCGATCGGTGCGTGCGACCATCGGCGCGACGCAGAAGCGGTGTGATGGGCCGGGTGTGGGGCTGGTGTGTGTCATATGCTTCATCATAGCGCGGGGCATCGATTCAGCGGTGGTGATGGGCACTTTCCGCCTGAGGCGCTACCATAGCCACAGTCTCCACCGTCACCGTGTCATGAATCTCCCAGACCACATTGTTGTGTCCGCACCGAGTTCGCTGTGCGCACAGCGATGGCGATGAGCGTTCGCACCAGGGTCGCACCGTCGCCCACTGGTGCGCCCCATTTGGGCACCGCCTATGTGGCGCTGTTTAATTATGCCTATGCGCGCAGCGTCGGTGGGAGATTTGTGCTGCGCATTGATGATACCGATAGCCAGCGCTCTTCGGCAGCGGCGGAGGCGGAGATCATCGCCGCGTTGCGCTGGCTCGGCTTGGATTGGGACGAAGGACCCGATGTCGGCGGCGATGCCGGTCCCTACCGCCAGAGCGAGCGCAGTGAGTTGTACCGGCATCATGCCCAGCGGCTGGTGGATTCCGGGCAGGCTTTTTACTGTTTTGCCACGCCTTCCGAATTGGCGGCGATGCGCGAGGAGCAGCGCGCCCGCGGCGAAACCGCACGCTACGATGGGCGCGGTCTGCAGCAATCCGATGCCGAGGTGGCGCGGCGGCGCACTGCCGGAGACCCCTATGTCATTCGTCTCAAAGTGCCGGCTGCAGGAGTCTGCGAGGTGGCGGACTTGCTACGTGGCACCGTCAGCATCAATTGGCAGCAGGTGGATATGCAGGTGCTACTCAAGGCCGACGGATTGCCCACCTACCACTTGGCGAATGTGGTCGACGACCACGAGATGAGGATCAGCCATGTACTGCGTGGTGAGGAATGGCTCAACTCGACTCCCAAACACCTGCTCTTGTACCAGGCCTTGGGTTGGGATCCGCCTCAGTACTGTCATTTGCCGCTACTGCGCAATCCCGACCAGAGCAAGCTCAGCAAGCGCCGCAACCCGACTAGCATTTTCCACTACCGGGATAGTGGCTATTTACCGGAGGCCGTGCTCAACTATCTGGCGCGTATGGGCTGGTCGATGCCCGATGAGCGCGAGCGTTTCACGGTGGCAGAGCTGATCAAGCATTTTGATCTCTCCCGGGTATCGCTGGGCGGGCCGGTCTTTGATCCGGACAAGCTCGATTGGCTTAACGCTCAGTGGTTGCGCGAGCTGGCACCCGAGGAACTGCTCCGCCGCTTGGTGGAGTGGCGGCTCAACCCCGATTTGTTGGCAGCCTCGCTCGTGCATTTGCAGCCGCGCATGGAGCGACTGAGCGATGTGCTGCCCTTGGGCGGCTTTTTGCTCGGTGGCCCGACAGCTGCGTCTGAGGCTGATTACCGAGCCCTGAAACTACCTGTGGAGCGGCAACGCGAGGTCCTGCAATGGGTGCTGTGGGAGGTGGAGGAGCACCGCTTCGACTTCGGTCGAGATCTCCTGTTTGGCGGTATGAAATTGGCATCGGAGCTGCTGGAATTGCCGTTGCGAGACTTTTGCGCACCGCTGTTTGTGGCCATCACTGGCAGTGCCTCTTCCATTTCTGTGGTGGACGCGATGGCACTGCTCGGGGCAGATCTCTGCTCGGCGCGTTTGCGCGAGGCGCTTGCACTGCTCGGCGCACCGTCGAAAAAAAGGCGCAAGCAGCTGGAGGAGATGCGCGTGCGGATCGGCACGGTGACCGAGGGTTCGGGCTGAGTTTCCCTGCGTTTGACCGGCGGCCCTGACGGGCGCTAAAATCCGCCCACACGCACGACTCGCACCGTGTCTCAATGGGGCCATAGCTCAGCTGGGAGAGCGCAACGCTGGCAGCGTTGAGGTCGGCGGTTCGATCCCGCCTGGCTCCACCAATAGTCCTGCGCTACTCGGCCGTGTTGGGTCGGGTGTCCTCCCGTCATGTTTGCTGTGGCCCGCGGCAGTTATTTGCCAGTTGCGCTGCGCGCTTGCGCCAAGCAATCGAGATAGGCTTGTACCGACTGTCTGAGACCGAGCTGCAGGGCGTCGGCAATCAGCGCATGGCCGATCGACACTTCCAGCAAATCTGGCAGTGCCGTTGCCAGTGCCCCCAAGTTGTGCAGATCCAAATCGTGCCCGGCATTGACCCCCAAGCCAGCTCGCTTCGCCGCTGCCGCCGCACGTGCACAGCACAGCAACTCGCGTTTGGCTTCGGTGCCGCCACGGCCCCATGCCTTGGCGTAGGGGCCGGTGTACAGCTCGACCCGCGTCGCTCCCAGCTCTGCAGCCCAAGGCATCAGTTGCTCATCAGCATTGAGGAACACACTGACGCAGATGCCCTGCGCACGCAGCCCGGCGATGATCGGCTGTAGGGTCGTGCGCACAGCCGCTTGTCGCAGCTCGAAACCATGGTCTGAGGTGCGCTGTTCACTGGTGTCGGGAACCAAGGTGCATTGTGTCGGTCGCACAGTATCCACCAGTGCCAAAAAACCGGGGTAGCCAGCGCTTTGTCCGTTGCGCTGGCGGGCTGGCTCCAAGGGATTGCCTTCGATATTGAATGTGTGCCCGGTGGCCTGGCACAGTGCTGCTAACGGAGCCAAGTCTGCGGGGCGTATATGGCGGAGATCCGGGCGTGGATGCACGGTTAGGCCATCGGCTCCGGTGCCCAGTATTTGTCGTGCGCAATCCACCACATGCGGCACATCACCATCGCGGGCGTTGCGCAATAGCGCAATTTTGTTCAGGTTGACGCTGAGTTGAATCACCGGCCTCAAGGCTCGGTGCAGCTTAGCTGGAGTCAGCCCGGCTGAAGCTGGCTTTGAGGATGTGGTAGCGCTCCGCAATAACCTGCACCAAGCTGGACAGTATGGGGATTTTGGCCACCAAGATGCTGATGGTGCTGCGCAGGCTAGTTTTGGTCTTGATCACATAGGCGCGTTGTATCGTGATGGTTTCTTTGGGCACATCGGCGATCCCGGATTTGAACTCGGTTGCTTGCTTCGCGATGGCATTGACGACATCCATGCCTTTGGTGACATGACCGAATACGGTGTAGCCGTGTTGCTCCCCCCGCTTATTCAAATGGGAGTTGTCGCGCAAGTTGATGAAAAATTGGGAGGTGGCGCTGTGTGGATCTTGGGTGCGTGCCATGGCGATGGCACCGCGCACATTGCTCAGGCCGTTGTGGGATTCGTTGGCGATTGGGGCGTTGGTCTCCTGGGGGGCCAAGTCGCTGAGCAGGCCGCCACCCTGCACCATGAAGTCTGCGATCACACGGTGGAAGATAGTGCCGTTGTAAAAGCCGCTGTTGACATAATTCAGGAAGTTGGCCGCTGTGATGGGAGCCCGCTCAACCTCTATCGACAGATAGATAGTGCCATGATTGGTCACTAAGACCACCGTCGGTTTCAGTATGACTGGAGGCACCGGCTTGCCTGCATCGGGATCTTCAGCGATGGTGCCGCTGCCTCCTTGTAGTGGTTTGATCCGCTCTTGCAATGCCTCGAAAGTATTTTCCGCCATGGCTGGCACAATCGGCAACGCCCACATGGCCAGCACAGTGGTCGCTACGATTGCTTGTGTCTTTGCTTTGTTGCGTGAAAGAAGCATGCCGTGCAACTCGTAGCCAGTGTCCCCATGCCCGCAACGCGTCGAGCAATAGTGGATCCAAGCTATGCTACTATCTGGCCATTGTAGCACTAGTGGCTTCGTACATTCGGGTGAGAACGCATGGCACAGTGGTGCGTCGAGGAGGCAGCTAGCAGGAGCGCGCACTCCCCGCTACCCGACCCGCCACCACTATTGCAACACTCCGATTGTGTGGTGGTCGACGGTGCGCCACTGCAGACCCTGCCCGAAAATCTCTATATCCCGCCTCAGGCGCTACGGGTTTTTCTCGAATCTTTTGAAGGGCCACTCGACCTATTGCTCCACCTCGTGCGGCGGCGCAACTTGGACATCTTGCGCATTAATTTGCTCGAACTCGCCGAGCAATATATCAGCTACATCGATCTGATGGACGAGATGGAGGTGGATTTGGCCGCCGAGTATCTGGTCATGGCGGCGACGCTGACTGAGATTAAGTTGCGCATGCTGTTGCCGCAACCGGTCACAGAGGCTGAGGTTGAGGATGTCGATCCGGCCACGGCCTTCATGTTGCGGTTGCGTGCCTATGAGCAGCTCCGCGCCAGTGCGCAGTCACTTGAGCAGCTGCCGCAGCTGGGGCGGGACTTCCAAGTGGCGCGCATCGCTGCGCCGCCGCCGCCGCGCCGTTTGGCACCGCCGCCAGTGCCGCTGGAGTTGGCTCAGGCCATGGGCGCATTACTGCGGCGGGTGGATTGGCACCGCCGCCACCGCATGTTGGGTTCGCAGCTGTCGGTACGCGAGCGCATGGGCAATTTGCTCGCGTGTCTCAGCGGACGGCGTTTCGTTGCGCTGTCGCGTCTGCTGGTGCCGTCCGAGCGGCGCCGTGGCGTGGTGGTGCATTTCTTGGCACTACTTGAGTTGTTGCGCGAGCGTTCGATAGAGGTGGTGCAGATGCAAGCTTTCGGGCCGATTTACCTGCGCGGTGGCGCGGGTGGCGGCGATGCCGGCGGTGCGGAGGGGAGCGATGGTCGCAGGGCTGCCTGAGCGGTCTTTGGCGCGCATCCTAGAGGGGGTGTTATTGGCTGCTGACAGCCCCCTTCAGCTGCGCCAGCTGGCCGATCTCTTCGATGCCGAGGAGCGCCCGTCGACGGTAGATTTGAAAGCGGCTTTGACTCAGCTGGAAGCTGATTGCGAGCACCGTGCCTGCTGCTTAGAACAGGTGGCAGGTGGCTATCGATTGCGTCTGCGCGACGAGCTCAACCCCTATTTGGAACGCCTGCGGCGCGAGCGGCCCCCGCGCTACTCGCGGGCTTTGATGGAGACTTTCGCCGCCATCGCCTATCGCCAGCCGCTGACCCGAGGCGATATCGAGAGTTTGCGTGGGGTCTCGCTGAGCCCTAGCATCATGCGCACGTTGTTGGAGCGGGAGTGGGTGCGCGTGGTCGGCTATAGAGAAAGCCCCGGTCGCCCGGCACTCTACGCCACCACCCAGCGTTTCTTGAACGATTTCGGTTTGCGCAAGCTGTCCGATCTACCGCCGTTGCCAGCTTTGGCAGAGGACGCTAAGGAGGACGCTGAGTTGCACTCCGCCGCAACAGATGCCAGCTCGGTCGTGCCGGATACCTTGCCGCCCACCGTTCCCGAGCGGTTGGGGGGCGAGCTTGGAGAGGCTGAGCCCGCGGCTGACAATGCTTTGCCACTCACTCCACCCGCGCCGCCGCTCGTCGATCCAGATGTCACGCATATCGTCTCCTGAGCAGGGTGGTGGGCGCGGTGCTCGCCGCCGTCCCGCCCGTCCGGCACCGTCAGCTGGCGGTGGCAAGGAACGCCTGCAAAAATTACTCTCGCGCGGTGGCTACGCCTCGCGCCGTGAGGCAGAGCGCTGGATCGCCGATGGCCGCCTGACGCTGAACGGTGTTCAGCCGCGCCTCGGCAGCGTCGCCGGACCCGAGGATAGGCTGTGTTTGGATGGCCGTCCCTTGCCGTGGCCTGAGACACCGCGCTGCCCCCGCGTGTTGCTCTACCACAAGCGCGAGGGCGAGATCTGCACCCGCTATGACCCGAGCGATCGTCCCACGGTTTTCGAGGCGCTGCCACCGTTGCACGGCTCGCGTTGGGTTGGTGTCGGGCGTCTGGACATCAACAGTAGCGGCTTGTTGTTGTTCACCGATGACGGTGGTTTGGCGCATCGGCTGATGCATCCCTCGGCGCAGATTGAGCGCGAATACATGGTGCGTGTGCGCGGCACCGTCACTCCGGCGCAATTGCGCCGCTTGTCGGACGGTGTCGAGCTGGAGGACGGATGGGCGCGCTTCAGCGACATCCAAGCCGCCGAGGGCGATCGAGATGGTGCCAACCGTTGGTTTTGCGTCGTCTTGCTGGAGGGGCGCAACCGCGAGGTGCGCCGCCTGTGGGAGAGCCAAGGTCTGCAGGTCGGTCGCCTGAAGCGAGTGCGTTTCGGTCCGGTATTTTTGGAGCCGAAGGATCGCCGTGGTCATTGGCGTGATTTAACAGAGCGCGAGGTGGTCGCGCTACAGGATGTGGCGAGCGGAGACCTTGCGGGTGGCGCGGGCGAACAGCCCGACCCACCTCGTCGGCGGCGTGTTCAGCGTCCCACTGGCGGCAACAGTTCAAGCAGCTCCAAGGGCGTGCGCAACAGATAGTCGGCTCCCCAAGCGGAGGGCGGATCGTCGCTGTGGGCATAACCCCAACTGACGGCGGCGGCGCGCATACCGGCATTGTGTGCTGCTTCGATATCGCGTCGGTGGTCGCCGACATACAGCGCCTGAGCCGCCGGGCAGTCCAATTCTTGACAGGCGCGCAACAAGCCCCCCGGATGCGGTTTTGGATGCTCCAGCTGGTCGCTGCACACCAAGCAGTCCGGTGCCATGCCCATGATCTGCAACAGCGGGGTGGATAGGCCCACTGGCTTATTAGTCACCACCCCCCAGTTCATCTGACGGTGCCCTAATTCAGCCAACAATGCCTCAATGCCGTCAAAAGGCTGCGTCCTTTGCCCCAAGCCCTGCTGGTAAGCCCGCAGCAAGTCCCGGTGGCGCTCGGCGAAGCCGTCTTCCTCCGGGCTCAGCTCAAAGCCCAGTTGTACCAGCGCCCGCACCCCGTCCGAGACCCGCTCGTGGATGCGCGGCGGCGGCAATTGCACCCGCCCGGCGGTCGCCAGCAACTGGTTGAGGACGCTGGCGAATTCTGGTGCGGTATCGAGCAGGGTGCCGTCGAGGTCAAACAGTACGACCCGTAGCCGCTGCCCCCCCGCCGGCTGTGTCAGCTCAGTTTGCGCTGGGTGTCGCGTCATGGTCCGCCATCGCTTTGCGGGCGTAGGCGATGTAGTTGACGCGCACATCCGGGTGCAGACGGAAGCGCCGCTCCAGTGGTTGCAGGCGGAAACCGCTGAGATCGGCCAGCTGTACGCCAGCGGCGCGCAACATCTGCCCCAGTTCGCTGGGGCGGATGAAGCGCTGGTAGTCATGGGTGCCACGCGGTAGCAGGCCGAGCAGGTATTCTGCGCCGAGCACGGCTGTTAGCCAACACAGCGGGTGGCGATTGAGGGTCGAGAAGTAGAGTGCGCCGCCGGGGCGTGTCAGCGCCGCTGCCGCACATACCAAATCCGCTGGCCGCGGCACATGCTCGAGCAGTTCCAGACAGCAGACCACATCGTAGCGCCCGGCCCGCTCAGCGGCCAGAGCCTCGGCCTCGGCGAGCAGATATTCCACTTGTAGCCCGGATTCGGCGAGGTGTAGCCGCGCGGTTTGCAAGCAGTCCTCGCCCATGTCGATGCCGGTGACGCGGGCACCTCGCGTCGCCAGTGCTTCGCACAGCAAGCCGCCGCCGCAACCGATGTCGAGTACATCGAGCTCGGCCACTGGTGAGTGCAAGTCGATATAGCGGAGTCGCGCTGGATTGAGCCAGTGCAGCGTCCTGAGCTCACCCTCGGGATCCCACCAACGCGAGGCCAGCGCATTGAAGCGCTCGAGCTCGCCCGCATCCACATTGCTGCCCGCTTCAGGTACTACTGCGGTCTGTTCGACCATGCGGCTCTCCACTGTGCTGTCCATCCAACACCGCCCATTCGCAGTGTCTTAAACGCTAGCGGTTATAATAACCAGTTGCTGGCGCGCTGCTTGCCAGCGCGTCGCTTAGTCCGCAGTGAAATCCATCTATGGTCGTGATACGGCTCACCCGCAGGGGTGGCAAGAAAAGGCCTTTTTACCATGTCACCGTGGCCGACCAGCGCAGGGCTCCTAGTGGGCACCAGCTGGAGCGCCTCGGTTTCTTCAACCCGCTGGCGCGGGGGGGCGACGAGCGCCTGCGCGTGGATTTGGAGCGTTTGGATATGTGGCGCGGGCGCGGTGCCCAGATGTCTGCTCGGGTACGCGACTTGGTGTGCGAGGCGCGGCTCGACGATGAGGGTCTCGCCCGCCGCCAGCAGCTGCTTGACGGGCGTCGCGAGCGCCGCGAGGAGCGTCGACGGCGGGCTGTTGCCACGGACGATGGAGTGGCGGCTACCGAGTTGGAAGCGGTCGCCGAGGACGCACCAGACAGCAATGCCGAGTCGGTGGCGGCAGCCGCTGAGGTGGTGGAGGAGCTCGCGTCCACAGCGGCTGAGGCAGATTCCGTCGAAGCGGCCGATGAAGCCCCAGTTGCAAAGGACGACGAAGCTCCAGTTGCAAAGGACGACGAAGCTCCGGTGCAAAGGACGACGAAGCTCCGGTTGCAAAGGACGACGAAGCTCCGGTTGAAGAGACGAAGCACAGAAGGCAGCGATGGCGAAGCGGCCGATGCCGCCAGCGACGACACCGCAGACAAGGCAGCGGACTGATTCCCTGCCGCCGCCACCAGGCCATGTGGTGGTCGGGCGGCTGGGTGCCCCCTACGGCCTGCACGGTTGGTTGCGGGTGCATTCTTTTACCGACCCGCCGGAAAGTTTGGGTGGTTATCTGGCGCATGGCTGCCAGTCCTGCGCCGACGATGCCTGTTGGCAATCCTTATCGCTGAGCGCCAAGCGTCGAGCCGACGGTGCGCTGATTGCTCGCATCGCACATTGCGAAGATCGCGAGCTGGCGCGGCGGCACACTGGCCAGTGGCTGGCGGTATCGATAGAGCTCTTGCCGCAGCTGGAGGCTGGCGAGTACTACTGGCACCAATTGGAGGGGCTTGCGGTGTGGCATGCAGACGGCTCCTGCCTGCTGGGGCGCGTCGAATGCCTGCTCGCTACTGGTGCCAACGATGTGCTGGTAGTACAGCCCTGCGACGGTAGCCTAGACCGCCGCCGCCGCTTGCTACCGTGGGTGCCCGGAGAGGTGGTGCGCGATGTGGACCTGAGGGCCGGTCGGCTGCTCGTGAGCTGGGAGCCAGAACTTTGAACACTCCCTCGGATGGCACTCCTGCCGCCGCACCGTCGCCGGCACCCATGCGTTTCGGCGTGGTGACCCTGTTTCCGCAAATGTTGCGAGAGGTGTTGGACTATGGCGTCACAGGTCGCGCCGTGCGCGCTGGCTTGATCGAATTGAGCTGCTGGGATCCGCGTGATTACAGCGGCAATATGTCGCGCCGTGTCGATGACCGACCCTATGGCGGTGGCCCCGGCATGGTGCTGCAGGCAGCGCCGCTGGCGGCGGCCTTGGCGGCGGCGCATGTGGCGCTGGGCAAGGCGGTGCCCACGGTGGGGCTGTCACCGCAGGGGCGGCGCGTCGGCCAAGCCGAGCTGAGCGCCATCGCCCGCGACGCACAGCCCCTGATCTTGCTCTGTGGTCGCTATGAAGGCATCGATGAGCGCCTGATCGAAGCTGAGGTCGACGAGGAATGGTCGATTGGCGATTTCGTGCTCAGCGGCGGCGAGTTGGTGGCGATGGCGGTGATTGATGCCATCTCCCGCCATGTGCCGGGTGTTTTGGGGGATGATCGCTCGGCGGCGGAGGATTCTTTCGCCAGTGGTCTGTTGGACGCCCCTCACTACACCCGACCGGAATGCCACGCCGGGCGGGAGGTGCCGCCGGTGTTACTGAGTGGCGATCACGAGGCAGTGCGGCGTTGGCGCTTGAAGCAGTCGCTGGGACGCACATGGCGCAGACGCCCAGAATTACTGGCCGTGCGCGAGCTGGATGGCGAACAACGCCAACTTCTGGCAGAATATAGGGCTGAATTCGAAGCACACGGCGTGGTCGAGCACGGTCGCGGATAGCAAATATGAGCAAGCATCCCCTGATCGATGCCATCGAAGCACCTCAGCGACGAGATGATCTGCCGGATTTTGGCCCTGGCGATACCGTCGTGGTGCAGGTGAGGGTGCGAGAAGGCAGCCGCGAACGCCTGCAAGCCTATGAAGGTGTCGTCATCGCTAGGCGGCGGCGTGACTTCAACGCTTCTGTCACCGTGCGCCGCATCTCCCACGGTGTCGGTGTCGAGCGCGTTTTTCAGCTCCACAGTCCTCTGCTGCACAGCATCGAAGTCAAGCGTCGCGGTCGGGTGCGGCGTGCCAAGCTGTACTATCTGCGCCAGTTGCGCGGCCGGGCCGCCCGCATCCGCGAGCGCTTGAGTTGAAGCGAATTGATGCCCGTCGTTGGCCATGAAGACAGTGGGGCAGGGTATGGCTTCTGGTGTGATCGAGCATTGGCTGGACTCACTGTGGCAGGAGCGCGGCCTCAGCGATAACACGCTGTCGTCCTACGAGGGCGAGCTGCGTCGTTTTTCCAATTGGCTCAAGGGTCGTGGCGAGGTTTTGGATGCCATCGGCCGCGCTGCAGTGCTCGAATACTTGCATCACTACACAGCCACTGGCCGCAGTGCGCGCTCGGCGGCTCGGCTGTTATCGGCGTTGCGCAGTTTCTACGGCTGGTTGCTGCGTGAAGGGCGCGTCGCCGAGAATCCCACCACCAAAATCGAGAGTCCCCGGCTCGGGCAGCCCTTGCCCCACAGCTTGAGCGAGACGGAAGTCGAACAGCTGTTGGCGGCACCGGACAGCGACACCCCCATCGGCTTGCGTGACCGCGCCATGCTGGAGTTGCTCTACGCCAGCGGCCTGCGTATCAGCGAACTGTTGGGCTTGCGTTTCGCCAGCCTCGATGTCGATCGCGGCTTGGTGCGCGTGATTGGCAAGGGGCGGCGCGAGCGCATCGTCCCGGTCGGCGAGGAAGCCCTGCGCTGGTTGCGTCGCTACCTGGAGGAATCCGGCGAGCGCATCGCCCGTGGGGGCGGGCAGTTCTTATTCCCCGGTTGCAGTGGTCGGCCACTGACGCGCCAGGCTTTTTGGTACCGCCTGCGCCTGTACGCACGGCGCATTGGCATGCGCCAGCTGCCTTCGCCCCATGCGTTGCGCCACTCCTTTGCCACCCATCTGTTGGATCACGGTGCCGACTTGCGCGTGGTGCAATTGCTGTTGGGACACCGCGACCTCGGCACGACGCAGATTTATACTCATGTCGCGCGCCATCGTTTGCGCGAGTTGCACGCACAACACCACCCCCGCGGCTGAGGTGTGCACGATGTTTGCCCTAGCTCTTGTCATCGGCCGCGCCACAGCGCTGACACTGACGGCGCTCAGTCTGATCGTGGCGTCGTCGCTCGCTTCGTCGGCATCGGCACAGTCGGCAGAGCCCATCGCTCAGCAGCCTGCCGACGAGAGTGCCCAGCTACGGGTCAAGCTGCAGCGCTCGCTGCCAGAGATGCGCCTGCAGCAGCTGCGTCCCAGCGAGTTGCTCGGCCTCTACGAGGGCATTACCGAAGATGGCAACTGGCTCTATATCAACCGCGAGGGCACGCGGATCTTGGTGGGGCAGATGTTCGCCTTGGACAACGGGCGCGTGAGAGATCTGAGTGCCCAGCACCGGCAGGGCTGGGTGCGCAATTTGCTGAGCGGGGTGCCGGCTGCCGAATATATTCGCTACAGTCCGGCCAAAGTCAAGCACGAAGTCGTGGTCTTTACCGACATCGATTGTGGTTACTGTCGACTGTTGCACCGTGAGATGTCGCAGCTGAACGAACTCGGTATTGCCGTGAGTTACTTGGCCTTTCCGCGTGCTGGCCTCGACTCCAAAGCCCACGCCAAGGCGGTGGCCGCTTGGTGCGCCAAGGATCCCACGGCTGCCTTGACCGGGCTCAAGGCCAATCAGCTTGCCATCGCTGATGTGCCGCAACGCAAGGACTGTGATCGGCAGATGGTGGCTCGGCAGTTCCAGTTGGGAGAGCAGCTCGGTGTCACTGGCACCCCGGCGCTGGTGTTGGAGAGCGGGCGTGTGGTGCCCGGCTATGTGCCCGCTGCTGAAATGGCAGCGATGCTGGCGCAAAGCCAGACGGAGGCCTCGCGCCCCTAATGCCACTTTGATGGCGACTTTAGGCATCGGCCTATGCGGCCTCGGCACTGTCGGCAGTGCCGTGTTGCGCCGTCTGCGCGGTGGTGATTGCCCGCCGGGTTTGGTCTTGCGCGCCGTCGCCGCCCGTCACTCCCGGGGGCACGATTTGTCCGGGTTGTGTTTCAGTGAACGGCCAGCAGAGTTGGTGGCTGACCCCAATGTGCAGGTCGTGGTCGAACTGTTCGGAGGCACCGGGGATGCCGCTGAGCTTATCGCTGCGGCCATCGCCGCTGGCAAACATGTGGTGACAGCGAACAAGGCGCTGTTGTCGGCTAGCGGTGAGGCGCTGTTCGCCAGTGCCGCCAGCACTGGGGTGGCGTTGCGCTTCGAGGCGGCCGTGGCCAGTGGTATGCCAGTGATCAAGCTGTTGCGAGAGGGCTTGGTGGCCAACCGCGTCGAGGCTGTCATCGGCATCCTCAATGGCACCAGTAACTTTGTGTTGAGTGAGCGTCGGCGCAAGCTCTGTGGCCATGACGAGGCGGTGGCAATGGCACAGCAGCTGGGCTATGCCGAGCGCGACCCGACGCTGGATGTAGACGGTAGCGATGCCGCCGACAAGCTGCGCATCCTCGCTCGTTTAGCCTTTGGCACGGCGCTGGATGTCCCCTTGCCGCAACGGCGCGGCATCGTTGCGCTGAGCGCGCGCGACTTCGCCGTCGCCGAGGCGTTGGAATGCCGCCTGCGTCCATTGGCGATCGCCGAGCGCGTCGAGCAGGGGGTGGTGATGGGGGTATTTCCAGCGCTGTTGCCGCTGTGGGGTAGCGAGTCCATCGTGCGCCTCGCCGCCGCCGCCGATGATACCGAGAATGTCGTGTTGTTGCGCGGCGACTTGGTCGGTGAGTTGATCTGCTGTGGGGCGGGTGCTGGCGGCGAAGCCACCGCCTCGGCGGTGTTGGCAGATCTGGTGGATCTCTGCACTGGTAGCAGCGCGCCACCACTGCCGCCGCTGGACGCTGTGCTACGCGTGTTGCCACCGCCGCCGCGCCCACAGTGCCTGTGGTGTGCCGCCGACGGCGTCGATCTGGCCGAGCTCTGTGCTCAGCTGGTTGGGCAACTGCCTGCCGATGTCGCCATGACCGCTCCGAGAGTCGTCGGTGACGACACCGTAGCAGTGCTGTTGCGCCCGTGCCAAGACACTGAGGCCGAGGCGTTGCGGGCCATGATGGCCGAGCATTTGGGTGCTCGCTTTGCGGCACTCGATTCGCGCTGCCTGCGCATCGAGGCGGGCGCAGAGGAATTGCATTCATGGGCGGCGGCTTCATGAGTGCTACCCCGGTATTGCGTTATCTGAGTACGCGCGGCGCGGCGCCTGCGACGACTTTTAGCGAGGTGCTGCTGACCGGCCTCGCCCCGGACGGCGGCCTCTATGTGCCAGATCGCTTGCCCGAGCTGGACTTGGCCGAGCTGGCTCGCTGGGGCGATTGCGATTATGCAGAGCGGGCGGCACGTCTGATCGAACCCTTTCTCGGCGATGCGGTGTCGGGGGATGAACTGCGCGAGCTATTGCGCGCTAGCTACGAGCATTTCAGCGACCCGCAGGTCGCGCCACTGCGCGCCCTCGACGGTGGCGAGCATATTCTCGAGCTGTTCCACGGCCCCACCCTGTCATTCAAGGATTACGCCCTGCAGTTCATCGGCCGCCTGCTGGATCGCGAATTGCGGGCCCGAGACGAGCACGCGGTGGTCTTGGGAGCCACTTCCGGCGACACCGGCTCGGCTGCCATCGAAGGTTGCCGCCACAGCCCCCGCACCCAGATTTTTATCCTGCACCCCGTTGGGCGCGTCTCGGAGATGCAGCGCCTACAGATGACGACAGCCCCCGGTGCCAATGTCCACAACCTCGCGATGGCCGGCACCTTCGATGACTGTCAAGCCATCGTCAAAGCCTGCTTTTCCGATGCTGGCTTCGTGCCGTCCGGGCATCGCTTGGTGGCGGCCAATTCCATCAATTGGGCGCGTATCATGGCTCAGATACCCTATTACTTCTCGGCTTGGATCGATTTGGGTGCCCCGGCTGAGGGACTGATCTTCTCGGTGCCGACTGGCAACTTTGGCGACATCTTTGCCGGTTACTTGGCGCGCCGCATGGGCTTGCCGGTGCGGCGGCTCATCGTCGGCACCAACAGCAATGCGGTGCTGCATGGCTTCTTCCAGACCGGTCGCTACCAGCGCGGCAAAGTGCAGCGCACCCTGTCACCGAGCATGGATATCGCCGTGGCCAGCAATTTCGAGCGTCTGCTCTTTGACCTCTGTGGGCGCGACGGAGCGGCTGTGGCCGACTGGATGGCGCACTTCCAGCGCGACGGTAGCATCGATGTGCCGTCGGGGATGCTGGCGCGAGCCAAGGAGTCCTTCGCCAGCGCCGCCATCGACGATGAGGAGATGTGTCAGACCCTCGCCGAAGTTTGGCGCACACAGGCTTATCTGCTCGATCCGCACAGCGCCATTGCGCTGGCCGCTGGTCGCCGCCAGCGCATCGACGGTCTGCCCTTGGTCAGCTTGGCCACCGCCCATCCCGGCAAGTTCAGCGAGGCTTTGGAGCGCGCCATCGGTGAGGCACCGCCGCTGCCGCCAGCCTTGGCCGCGTTGTCCGGGCGCGAGGAGAGGCTGATCGAGTTACCAGCCGAGCTGGATGCGGTGCGCCGCTGCATCCGCGAGCGTGTAGAGGCCGCCGAGTCGCCGTGATGTCTAAGGCCTCGGTCATCTGCCGTCGCGACCAGCCCACCGGGGTGGATGCCACCGCTTGGGGGGCACAGCTGCCACCCCTGTTGCGCGAGCTCTACCACCGCCGAGGCATCTGCAGTGACGCCGAGCTCAGCTGTGAGTTGAGCGAACTGCCCGCACCAGAGATGCTCGGTCTAGACGATGGAGCCGCCGTATTGGACGAGGCGCTGCGCGCGGGGCGACGCATCTTGGTGCTGGGTGACTACGATGCCGACGGTGCCACCGCCTGTACGTTGGTGGTGTCGGCGCTGCGTGCGTTCGGGGCCGAGGCGGTGGAGTACATGGTGCCCAATCGCTTCTCCGACGGCTACGGGCTGTGTCCGGAAGTGCTGCCGCGGCTATTAGCGCGCAACCCGGATCTCGTCATCACGGTGGACAACGGCATCACCGCCGTCGATGCGGCAGCGCAGCTCGCCACTGCGGGCGTATCGCTGGTCATCACCGACCACCACCTCGCCGGTCCCGAGTTGCCGACAGCGGCCGCCATCATCAACCCCAACCAGCCGGGCTGTCCATTCCCTGCTAAAAGCTTGGCCGGTGTCGGTGTGGCTTTCTACTTGATGGCTGCGTTGCGCGCGCGCCTGCGGCGTCGCGAGCATTTCACCGCCGACCGGGTCGAGCCAGCCATGACCGACTATTTGGACTTGGTGGCGGTTGGCACCGTGGCCGACATGGTGCCGCTGGAGCAAGCCAACCGCATCTTGGTGCATCAGGGCCTGCAACGCATCCGCGCTGGCCGTGCCCGCCCCGGCATCGACGAGCTGCTGCGCATCGGCGGGAGGCTACCGGGTCGGGTAGTGGCCAGCGATTTGTCCTTCGGCGTGGCACCGCTGCTGAACGCCGCCGGGCGACTGGACGACATCGGCATTGGCATCGACTGTTTGCTGAGCACGGAGCTATCGGCGGCGCGCGAAATCGCCACCCGCCTGCGCGGGCTGAACCAGCGCCGCCGCCGCATCGAGGCGGGGATGCAACGCGAGGCGCAGAGAGCGCTGGCCGCCTTAGAGCGCGCCGAGCAGCAGCAGGGAGCTGCGTTGCCATGGGGTTTGTGCCTGTGCCGCGACGACTTCCACGCCGGCGTTATCGGCTTGTTAGCTGCTAGGCTGAAAGAGCGTCACCACCGGCCGGTATTCGTGTTGGCCCCGGTGGATGGCGGCCTGTTGCGCGGTTCCGGACGCTCCATCCCCGGCTTCCATCTGCGCGATGCGCTGGCCGAAATCGATGTCTTGCAGCCGGGGTTGATGCAGCGTTTCGGCGGCCACGCTGCGGCGGCGGGGCTGACGATGGAGCACGCCGGATTGGCGCATTTCGAAGCCGCCTTCGACGCCGTGGCACGGCGACATTTGGATGCCGATGACCTGCGTGCGGTGGTGTGGAGCGATGGCGAATTGACAGCGAGTGCATTTAATTTGGAGACCGCACGGCAACTGCGTTACGCCGGACCGTGGGGGCAGCGCTTTCCCGAACCGGTATTCGACGGTTGTTTTCGTGTCTTGCGCAGCCGAGCGTTGGGGCAGAAAGGCGAGCATTTTCGTCTGAGTTTAGAGCCCGAGGCAGGCGGGCCAGTGGTGGAGGGAGTGCTGTTTAGAGCCGCCGAACGCGGCCTGAACGGCAAGCAATTTCCGCAACGATTACGGGCAGCCTATCAACTGGATCTGAACGAGTTTCGGGGGAGGAAAGGTTGCAGCTGGTGTTGGAGTGGGTGGAGGAGGTGGGGTAGGTTTTCTGGGGTGTGTGGTTGGGAGAGCCACTCTATAACGGAGCGTGGCACTTGGGGATTAGACGGATGGATGATCAGATCTCAAAAGGGTCGTCTGTAGATTGGCGGATGGTTGCATGATGGGCACATGGATGCTGGGCGCTGTGGCTATCTTTGCGGCATCGTGGATGGCGGGATTGTTGAAAATAATCATTGTCTCCCCACAGCGATGTTTATTATGGTGGGAAAACAAGAGGCATGGTTTTCCACCTAGGGGACAAGATGAATCCTGTTTTCGGATAGTGGTGGCTTGGCTGGACAATGATTACCAAGGGGAGGGCGGTAAGCGCCTCAACGAGGCTTTTGATGACCCCATATTAGCTCCACACGAACATTACAGATCAGCGAAATTGGTGCGGCGGGTTGGAGCTTCCCGTTCTGATGTTATCGCTGCCGAACAGAAGAGTGGATTTTCACTCTTGGAGCGTTGGCATGCGGATTTTTGGTGGTAGGGAAGCTCGTTGATGCGGATAATGGTAAGGCGGCATACCAGCTGGCGTTCCTAGCGAGAACAGGTGCTAACTTAGCGGCAACAGGTGCTGATGATGCCTTGGACAGACAACCTTTCACATTAAGTGTGCAGGATCAATACTTCCCAGCAGAATCCGGCTTCACAGCAGATGTAAAGCAGCAGTTAGTGATGGTGGCGCTATCTCGTATTCAGCCTCAAACTGATAAGCAAGGTCATTTATTGGCAAAAAAATTGCAAGCAGCCATCACAGCTATGGAGCGCCTTGTGTCTGGTGTGGATGGCGATGCGTCTGCAGCACATGGATTAGGCGATGCTTGCCTGAGACTTGGCTCGTTGCGAGCAGATGCTTCTTTCCTCAAAAAAGCAGAACAATATTACCGCAAAGCGTTGCAGGAAAGGACGCGGGAGCGGGTGCCGCTGAAATGGGCGGCAACCCAGAACAATTTGGGCGTTGCGCTGAGAGAGCTGGGGTCAAGGGAGGGGGCGTCGGAGCGGTTGGAGGAGGCGGTGTCGGCGCATCACGAGGCGTTGAAGGAATACACGCGGGAGCGGGCGCCGCTGCAATGGGCGGCAACTCAGAACAATTTGGGCAATGCGCTGATCGAGCTGGGGTCAAGGGAGGGGGTGTCGGAGCGGTTGGAGGAGGCGGTGTCGGCGTATCGCGAGGCGTTGCAGGAATGCACGCGGGAGCGGGTGCCGCTGGACTGGGCGGCAACCCAGAACAATTTGGGCGTTGCGCTGATCGAGCTGGGGTCAAGGGAGGGAGCGTCGGGGCGGTTGGAGGATGCGGTGTCGGCGTATCGCGAGGCGTTGCAGGAAAGGACGCGGGAGCGGGTGCCGCTGGACTGGGCGGCAACCCAGAACAATTTGGGCAATGCGCTGAGCGAGCTGGGGTCAAGGGAGGGGGCGTCGGAGCGGTTGGAGGATGCGGTGTCGGCGTATCGCGAGGCGTTGCAGGAAAGGACGCGGGAGCGGGTGCCGCTGAAATGGGCGGCAACCCAGAACAATTTGGGCGTTGCGCTGAGCGAGCTGGGGTCAAGGGAGGGGGCGTCGGAGCGGTTGGAGGAGGCGGTGTCGGCGTATCGCGAGGCGTTGCAGGAAAGGACGCGGGAGCGGGTGCCGCTGGACTGGGCGGCAACCCAGAACAATTTGGGCGTTGCGCTGAGCGAGCTGGGGTCAAGGGAGGGGGCGTCGGAGCGGTTGGAGGAGGCGGTGTCGGCGTATCGCGAGGCGTTGCAGGAAAGGACGCGGGAGCGGGTGCCGCTGGACTGGGCGGCAACCCAGAACAATTTGGGCGTTGCGCTGAGCGAGCTGGGGTCAAGGGAGGGGGCGTCGGAGCGGTTGGAGGAGGCGGTGTCGGCGTATCGCGAGGCGTTGCAGGAAAGGACGCGGGAGCGGGTGCCGCTGGACTGGGCGGCAACCCAGAACAATTTGGGCAATGCGCTGATCGAGCTGGGGTCAAGGGAGGGAGCGTCGGAGCGGTTGGAGGAGGCGGTGTCGGCGTATCGCGAGGCGTTGCAGGAAAGGACGCGGGAGCGGGTGCCGCTGGACTGGGCGGCAACCCAGAACAATTTGGGCGTTGCGCTGAGCGAGCTGGGGTCAAGGGAGGGGGCGTCGGAGCGGTTGGAGGAGGCGGTGTCGGCGTATCGCGAGGCGTTGCAGGAAAGGACGCGGGAGCGGGTGCCGCTGGACTGGGCGGCAACCCAGAACAATTTGGGGAGGGCTTTTTATGTGTTAGCTGAGCGCACTGAAGCTGTGGGTTATGCGGATCAGGCGGTCAACGCCTTCACCTTAGCGCTGGAAGTGTTCAGGGCGGCGCACATCGAAGCGCGTATAGCGGTAGCTGAACAGGCCCTGCAACAGGCCCTGGCATTACAATCCCGACTGCGCCCCTGACACCCTTGCCGCCATCGCCCCCATGCCCACTCCCACTCCCATCCTCGACTACTGGTTCGGCGAGTGCCACGACGGCTGGATCGCCGAGGACAGAAGCCGCCTGTGGTTTGCGGGCCGCCCCGAGGACGACGCCGAGATGTCCGAGCGCTTCGGTGCGGCCATCGATGCGGCACTGGCCGGGGACTTGGAGGCTTGGCGCGAGGAACCCACCGGAGCGCTGGCCTACATCCTGCTGCTCGACCAGATGACCCGCGCCACCCGCCGCGGCGCGGCGGCGGCCTTCGCTGGCGACCCGCTGGCGCTTGCAGCCTGCCATGCGGGGCTGCGGAGTGGGCAGGATCAAGCGCTGCCACCAGTGTGCTGGACATTTTTCTATCTGCCGCTGGAGCACAGTGAGTCACTGGCTGACCAAGAGCGCTGCGTGGCGCTGTCCGCCGCTCTGCGCGATAGCCTACCAGAGCGCGTCGAGCTCTTGCAGACTGCCCACGACTATGCTGTCCAGCACTGCGATATCATCGCCCGCTTCGGGCGTTTCCCCCATCGCAATGCGGTGCTGGGGCGGCAATCCACCCCGGAGGAAGTCGCCTACTTGGAGGGGGGTGGAGGGCGCTTCGGGCAGTAGCCCCTCGGTGGGGGCGCTCAGCCCCGCTTGGCCAGTAGCTCCGCCATGCGATCCACTTCCTCGATGTCGGCGGTGGCCGCATTGAGCGCCAGTTCGTCGGCACCGATCTCCTCGGCGATATCGATGGCCTCGCGCACCGCATCTGGTGTCGCTCGCCCGACGCTGTCGGCCATCAGCTGGGCGATCTCGGGGCTCTGGTTGCTCATATAGTCGTAGACATATTTCTTGAGTCGCGCCAAGCCGTCGTCCGCCAGCGAGTACCAAAAGCCGACCATGCGGTAGGGGCGCTTGCCGTGCCCGGCCTCTTGCCAGGCATTCTCCGCCATGTCCAGCATGCCCTTGAGCTCGCCGCGCTCGCCGTTGCAGGAGAAAACATAGGCACCGTCGGCCCACTCGGCACCGCGGCGCATACTTTTAGGCCCCATCGCGCCGATCAGGATCGGCGGCCCGCCCTCCTGCATCGGTGGCGGCCCCACTGGGTCGGCTTTTTCAAAGGGTGGCTCAGCGCTCCAGATGCGCCGCATCTCGGCGATCTGCTCATCCATGCGCTGGTGGCGCTTGGCCCACGGCGCGCCGACGGCGCGGTAGTCACGCGGTCGCCCGCCGACACCCACCGTCACTGTCACCCGTCCATTGGACAGCTGATCCAGTGTGGCGATCTCCTTGGCGGCCCAGACGGCGTTGTGCATCGGCAGCACATAGAGCGAGGGGATCAGCCGGATACGCTCGGTGAGCGCGGCAGCGGTACTCATCATCATGCTCATATCCCAAGTGGGGCCAGTGATGCGCTCGCCGCAGGAGGCGCTGTCGAAAGGCCCCTCGTCGAGGCGCTTGCACCACTGGTGCAGGGTCTCGCGATCCATGTTGGGCTTCATATAGGGCAGGCACATACCGATTTTCATGGGGGAGGGGTCCTTAGTGGGGGAGGGCACAGAGGGGGAGGGCTGATTATAGGGGTGGGGCGGATATCTCCTAGGTGGGCCTTAGGGTCGCTAGCTGCTGGTAGGGAAATGGCGGGATTTTATACGCGAGCGTTGCAGCTGGCTCAAGCTCTTGCTAAGGGAATTGGGCTGTTGCCGCTAATCGACAGCAATGCAGCTCAGTTTCATGCTGGGCGGCCTAATGCCAAGCTGGTGCGACACAGCACTGTCCGCTTGGCTCTGCGCGATGTTGGCGGCATCCCAGCTGTCCGACCAAGTGGAGATCCACCATCAACCCACCCACCGCGGGCGGGCAAGCCCCTCAGTCCGCTTCGATTTCGAGCATATCGAAGTCGTATTTGCTGGTGCCGCAGTCGGGGCATTCCCAGTCTTCGGGCACATCCGCCCAGCGGGTGCCGGGGGCGATGCCGTCGTCGGGCCAGCCTTCGGCCTCGTCGTAGACAAAGCCGCATATCACACATTCCCACTTGCGAAAGGGGGCATCTGCCGTCTGTGCTTCACTCACAATTTGCTCCTCTGGTATTCTCTCGGCTCTTGGATGTTGTCCCTGCAAGCCGTCAATATCCTGACAGCCGCCGCATTATAACGGCATCACTCGACACCGCTAGGGTCATCGCTCTGTGCCGGGCCTCAGCCCAATAGGCTCAGCATGACCCCGGCCGCCACCGCCGAGCCGATGACGCCCGCCACATTGGGCCCCATCGCGTGCATCAGCAGGAAATTATGCGGGTCGGCCCGCAGCCCCTCACGGTGCGCCACGCGTGCGGCCATCGGTACTGCCGACACCCCGGCAGCACCGATCAGTGGGTTGATCGGCTGTGCGCTCCACCGGTTCATCAGCTTGGCCATCAGCACTCCGGCGGCGGTGCCGATTGAGAAGGCCATCGCCCCCAATAACAGGATCGCCAAAGTGCTCAGGTCGAGGAACTCCTCGGCACTCATCTTGGAGCCCACGCCCAGCCCCAAGAAGATGGTGGTGATGTTGATGAGGGCGTTTTGGGCGGTCTCGCTGAGCCGATCGACCACGCCGCACTCGCGCATCAGATTGCCCAAGCACAGCATACCGATCAGCGGGGCGGCGGCTGGCAACAGCATCGCCACCAACGCCAACAGCAACAGTGGGAAGATGATCTTTTCGCGCTGGCTGACGGTGCGCAGCTGTGTCATCCGCAGGCCGCGCTCGGCCGGGGTGGTCAGGGCGCGCATGATTGGTGGCTGGATGATCGGCACCAGCGCCATGTAGGAATAGGCCGCCACGGCGATGGCCCCGAGCAGCTCCGGCGCGAGGCGACTGGCGACGAAGATCGCCGTCGGTCCGTCGGCCCCACCGATAATACCGGTGGCTGCCGCCTGCTGCAGGCTGAACTCGACCAGCCCGGTGTTGTTCAGCGCGATGGCTCCGAGCACGGTGGCGAAGATGCCGAACTGCGCGGCGGCACCGAGCAGCAAGGTGCGTGGGTTGGCCAGCAGCGGGCCGAAGTCGCTCAGAGCGCCGACACCCATGAAGATCACCAGCGGGAACAGGCCGTTGGCGATGCCCGCCTGATAGATGTAATAGAGCAAGCCGCCAGGCTCAGCTAGTTTGCCCAGCTCGTCGTAGACCGGTGCGTCGGCAAAGCCAGCGCCGGGGATGTTGACGAGGATCGCGCCGAAGCCTATGGGCAATAGCAGCAGGGGTTCGAAGCGGTGGTGGATAGCGAGATAGAGCAGACCTAAGCCGACCACCACCATCGCCACTTGGGCGCTCTCGGCCTGGCTCAGCCCGGTGCCATGCCACAGCTCCAGCAATAGTGCCACGGTTCAGCCGATTTCCACGAGGGCATCGCCCACCGACACGGCATCCCCGGTGCTGACCAAGAAGCGGCGCAACACGCCGCCTTGGAGCGCACGCACCTCGGTTTCCATCTTCATCGCCTCCATCACCAACAGCACTTCCCCCGCCGCCACCACATCGCCCTCATCTGCGATCACGCGCAGCACGGTGCCGGCCATCGGTGCGGCCACGACGGTTCCGTCGCCCCGGGTTGTCACCGCTTGGCTATCTTCGGCATCGGCCTCGTCCGGCTGCACCTGCACCCGGAAGTGCTGGCCGTCGACCGTGACTTGGTACTGGTTGGCACCCACTGCACGCACCTCACTCGCCCCGTTCTCGGCACCCGTTTCTGGGGATGTCGCCATCGCTGCTGGCTCGGCACCGGGTGCTTGCTCGAAAGCCGATGCATCGCCGCGGTGTTGAAAAAACTTCAGGGCCACCTCCGGGAACATCGCGTAGCTCAGCAGCTCCTCTTCCTTGGGTTCGCCGCTGTCGAAGTGCAAGTCCAGTGCGCTGCCCCGCTCCAGTAACCGCTCCAACAGTGAACCCATTTCTGGCGTCGAGTGGTCTAGCTCCACCGCCTCACCGGCCTCGCGCAGAGCACGCTCACGCAGCTGCTTGTTTACCGGTGCTGGCGTATTCCCGTATTCGCCGCGCAGGATGGCGGTGGTCTCGCGCGCCATCGTCTGGTAGCGCTCACCGTGCAATACATTGAGTACCGCTTGGGTGCCGACGATCTGCGAGGTCGGGGTTACCAGCGGCAGGAAGCCAAGATCCTCGCGCACCCGCGGAATCTCCTGTAGCACCTCGTCGAAGCGATCCAGCGCCCGCTGTTCGCGCAGCTGCTGCTCCAGATTGCTCAACATACCACCCGGCACTTGCGCCGAGAGGATGCGCGCATCGACGCCGCGCAACTCTCCCTCAAAGGCGGCGTAGCGTCGGCGCACGGTGCGGAAATGCGCGGCGATCGGCTCTAGCGCTTCCAAAGCTAAGCCAGTGTCGCGTCCGTGCCCCTGGAACATACTGATGACAGTCTCGGTCGGCGCGTGCCCGTAGCTCATGCTGAGCGAGGAAATCGAGCAATCGACATTGCTCAGCCCGGCCTCCACCGCCATCAGGATGGTGGCGACAGAGAAGCCGGTGGTGGCATGGCACTGCATGTGGATCGGCACGCTCACAGCCATGCGCAGCGCGCTCACCAGCTCGGAAGCGGCGTACGGGCTGAGCAAGCCCGCCATGTCTTTGATCGCCACCGAGTGGGCACCCATATCTTCGATGCGGCGTGCCAGATCGACCCAGCCAGCCAGCGTGTGCACTGGGCTGATGGTATAGGACAAGGCCCCTTGGGCATGCCGGTCTTCGGCGATCACGGCGTCGATGGCGGTTGCCAAGTTGCGCGGGTCGTTGAGAGCGTCGAAGACGCGGAACACATCGACGCCAGCGGTGGCAGCACAGGCCACAAAGCGGCGCACCACATCGTCGGCATAGTGGCGGTAGCCGAGCAGGTTCTGGCCGCGCAGTAGCATCTGCTGGCGGGTGTTGGGCATGGCTGCTTTCAGTTCCCTGATGCGCAGCCACGGATCCTCGCCGAGGAAGCGCAGCCCGGCATCGAAAGTCGCCCCGCCCCAGCTTTCCATCGACCAGTAGCCCACGCTGTCCAGCTGCGCCGCCACCGGCAGCATATCGTCCAAGCGCAGGCGCGTGGCGAGCAAGGACTGCTGGCCGTCGCGCAACACCAGTTCGGTTAGCCCCAAGGGCTGGCGCTCTATGGCACTCTGCTCGCTCATCGCCCGGTCTGATGCTGCTGTCGGCGGTGGTGGTGGATCGCCGCGGCGCGGGCGGCGCGGCGTGCAGTTTGGTCCGCGCTGCTCTGTTGTCCATCCGTTGCCTGCTCTGCCGCTGTGGCGGGCAGGCTGGCGAAGCGGGGCAATAATAGGCTGATACAACCAACCAGCAGGCCGAGTAGCACGAAGACCAAGCCCATGCCGCAGGCTGCCAGCACTAGCGCTTGCGTCATCAATGTTGCATCGCTATCTAGCATCAGTCGTGTAGTCCGTCGTGCGTGCTATGCCAACTGGCCGGGCCCCGGCGGTGCCAGTGGTGCTAAGGGGCCGCCGATACCAGCTTGCTGTGCCTGTGGATCCAGCGCGATCAGCCGCGATCCTCCGTCGATGATCAGCTCCACAGCGCTCATCCAACTGGCCATTTTCGACGCGGCGAACAACGCTGCGTGGGCGATATCCTCGGGGGTGCCCAAGCGGTGCATCAGCGTGGTGCGAGCCATTTCCTCTTCGCGTCCCTCCCACAGTGCGCGCGACAACTGGGTTTTGACCAAGCCGGGAGAAATGCACAGCACCCGCACGTCGGGGGCCATCTCTCCGGCCAGTTGGCGGCTGAGGTGCAATAGGGAGCTTTTGCTGCCGGTGTAGGCACCGAGGAAGGGTGTGGGCACATGCACACCGACGCTACCGATGTTGATGATGACACCGCCGTGCTTGCGCATCGAGGCGCGCCATGCGGCCTGTGCCATCGCCAGCGGCGCTTGTAGATTGACCTCGTAGGTTTTGCGCCAAGCGCCGAGATCAATGTCGTGTAGCGGCCCCAGCGCGGGGTTGGTGCCAGCGTTATTGACGAGGATGTCCAGCGAGCCCAGCACCTCGCAATGGTGGGCGACGGCACCTTCGCTACCCGCTGCCGTGGTCACCGAGGCCGCCTGGCACAGCACCCGACCCGGAGCGTCGATCCGTTCCAGCTCGCGCTGTGCGCTGTCCAGACCTTGCTGCTTGCGCCCGGTGATGCAGACATTGGCACCAGCTTGGCGGTAGGCGCAGGCGATGGCCAAGCCGATGCCACGCGAGCCGCCAGTGATCAGCGCCGACTTTCCGTCGAGGCGGAGCAGGGAGCCTAGTTGCGACATGAGAGCCCCTTTGTGCCGTGTTGTATGCCAGTGCTGGTGGCGCTATTCCTTGCACTGTGCCGCCGTCGAGGCGCGCGCCCGAAGGGATTCGAACCCCCGACCCCCAGGTTCGTAGCCTGATGCTCTATCCAGCTGAGCTACGGGCGCATCGACAATTGCCACACCGTATATATGATAGCGTATCGCCGCGCCCAAGGCCTGATTGGCGTGTGCTGCCAGAGAGTATCCCCGCTGGCTTCACAGCCCCCCATCGGCACCCCCTGCGTGGCTTTTGGGCGGCTATTGGATGGGGCGCAGGCGCAGCGCTAAGTCGTCCGTCACCTTGGGGAATGGCATGAATTGCATGGCGGGTCGCTCCGGGTAGTCCTCGGGCAGCTCGAGCTGGTATTTGCGCAGTATCCCGAACAGCGTGCACTTGAACAGCATCTGCGCAAAATGTAGGCCGATGCACTTGTGCGCACCGCCGCCGAAGGGCGACCACAAGAACTTGTGCTGCCGGTGCTCGGCGCGCTCCGGCGAAAAGCGTTCCGGGTCGAAACGCGAGGGATCACTCCACCATTCCTTCATGCGGTGCATATAGAGGATCGAGGTCGTCAGCTGAGTGTGAGCAGGGATATGGTAGCCGCCGAGCTCGGTGTCGCGCACCGTGCGGCGAGCTAGGCCGGTCACCGCCGGGTAGAGGCGCTCGGTCTCATGGAAGAGCAAATCGCTGAGCGGCATCTTGTCGAGATCGTCGTAGACCAGTGCTTCTCCCAGTGCAGCATACTCCGCACGCAGGCGCTCCTGCCACTCGGGGTTGCGCGCCAGTTCGTAGGCGGCCATTGTCAGCGCGCTGGTGGTGGTGTCGTGAGCGGCCAGCAGCAAAAAGCGCATATGATCAATCAGCTGTGCGTCGTCGAACAGCTCGCCGTCTTCGCTGCGCTCGCGGCACAGGTGGCTCATCATGTCTTGGCCATCACTATCCGAGCGTCGTCGTTCCTGTATTTGATCGCCTAGGAATTGGTTGAGGGTGCGCATGGCCTTCATCGATTTGTGATAGAGCAGTCCGGGCCAGTCGCGTCGGACGATGGCCAGTACGCCCGCGATCATATCGAGGAAGGCTTGGTTCAGCCGCTCGACATCCTGGCCCAAGTCGACGCCGACAAAGACGCGGGCACCGATGTCGAGCAGCAACCGCTTGATGGCAGGATAGAACAGGAAGTCATCGCCTTGGAGCGCCCATGCGCTGGTCTGCTCGTCAATCAGCGGCGACATCTTGCCGATATAGTGGCGCATCGAAGAGAACTTGAAGGCCGTCTGCATGATGCGTCGGTTGAAGCGGTGCTCGTCGAAATCCATCATCAGCAGGCCGCCGCCGAAGAAATCTTTGGCGCTGGCGTGGTAGCCCATGCGCAGTGAGTAGTTCTGCTCCGGATCAAGGGTCAATTCTTGGACAAATTCTGGCCCCAGCAGCACCACGATACGCTGCATGATGGTTCCCATCGAGCAGACCGGGCCGTATTTGTTGTAGTACTCGTCGTAGAGCTCATAGGGTGCGGAGATATTGCGTGCAATTTGGCCGACTATGGGTTTGCCAAAATGTCCGGGGATGTGCTTGATTGAGCGCGAATTGGCGTTGGGCTTGCCCAATCCCACTCCTGCAGAAAGTGGAAAGCGCCCCGCTAAGGTGGCTTGCTTGTCGGTTGCTGGGGGCATCGCTCAATGCAGCGCATGCAGGCGCAATGGGAGCTCGTCCCTGACTTTGGGGAAAGGCATGTGCTGCATGGTCATCCCCATTTTACAGACGGCCCCGTATTTTTGATCGTATGCGTCGAATAGCGCCAAGGGTTCGCTGAGCCTGCGCGGTGTCTGGCCGCTCAGTGGCAGGCCGTCATGACCCGGGATATGTTTTAAATCGCTGTTGTCCGAGCTGCGCGAGACGGTTGCGGCGAGGGGGAACCTGGCGATCGGCGCCGAGCTGCGTGATCTGCTAAGTATGATGAGAGACCTCTTAAGGTGCGCACCAGCGCTTGGTCGGCAGCGCATCCGCAGCTGATAATACCGCAATCAAAATTGTAACCTAAGCCAAGCTGTTTAGAGCCGCTGGTGGTGATGGTGGGATCAGCGCAAGGAAACCTTCTGCAACAGATCTCGAATGGCTTGGATGTTGTTCGTCAAGCGTGGATCTTGGACTTCGCTGAGGCGCAGTCTCTGCTCGGTCTGATCCAGCCGTTGGCGGGCTTCAGCGAGCAGCTTGGCGCGTTCCTCCTGTCCCACTATATTGGCGAGTAGCACCATACTGCTGGCGAGATTGAGTTGCACCCTGCTCCACTTGACAGGTGTTTTCCCCCAGCTATTGGTCGACAGGGCATCGCGGAAGTGTTGTACTGCCTTGCGCAGATGGTCGGCATTTCGCTCATCTTTGCCGAGCCGCGCCAAGAGCAAGGCGATGGACTGCTTGGCGAGGCTCCAACGGAAGGGCGAGAGCGACTGCGAGGTCAACTGCAACGCTGCTTGATGGCTGTCCAGTGCCTCTTGGTAGAGTTCTAGACTCTTGTCCCACAGCGCGGCCTGCGCCGCCGCCATCGCCAGCCCGATTTCAGAGCGCGACCGCTCGGCTTGCAGGGTCATGCGTCGTTGCAGGGTGCTGGCGGCCTGGAGCGATTCGCGTGCCTTGCCCAGCAGCTCGGGATCGCGCGTCAGTCTGGCAATGTATATCTGCATATAGCCGAGATTGGTCATGGACGTCCCCCACAGCATTGCGTGTTGAGCCTGATTTTGTTGTTTGAGCGATTGCTGCAAGTACTCCATACCCTGGTGTGCGAGTTCCAGCTGGCTCTTGTTGCGCGCTCCACGCTCCAGTAGCAAACCGATGACGGCAGCGTAGTTATTGAGCACGATGGCCAGCGTTTTGTTCGAGTCGGCGTCGCGTGCCGCATCGGCTACCGGCGGCAGTTGTTCTAGGGCCTTGGAATAGAGTTTGTAGGCGGTTTGGTATTGCGTCGTATCATTCTCCAGATGTCCCAGCCGAATATTGATTTGAGCCTGGAGATCTTGTAGTGATAGACGCCAAGTTAGCTGCTGGTTGAGTGCCGGGTCGGCGATGGCTTGCCCCAACAATTTGTGCAGCGCTCCCAAGTTGCGCAACATCAAATAGAATTGGTTGCTGTCAGCTGGCGGGGTCGGCATAGCGAGCACCACTTTGGTGTTCAGATAGAGTTTCGTGCTCTTGCCATAGCGCTTCGGGGTTTCAAAGTTGTGCGCCAGTGTGTACAGGTGCTCGTCATAGGCTGGGGCATGCTCACATTCCTGCCCGCTCAGATAGAACTGTATTCCTTGCAGAGAGCGTTTGCCACTGACGACCAGGTCGCTTTTCCATTTGTCGCGCAGCGGCTTGGTTTGGCGGCATGCGTTAAGTTTCCACAGTGCATCATGGTTGCGATGCCGCAAGATGGTCGGATCGATGATCAGCTCGGCATCTAGCAAGCCGGTGAGATCGCCGCGGATCCGGTGGGTCAGACGACCGTGGTAGTCGTTGTCCATCCACGCGAGGACGATGCGCGGTTGCCCACTCGCATCGTCCCGGTTGCTGCTAGCATTGGCAGATTGGGCGATCAGCAGGGCACGTTGCGGTGAGGGGATGCCGGGGATGACACCAGCTGCCCAAGCAACAAGAGGGATGATCACAGTGATGCTCCCCAAAATTTTAAATAATGTTTTCAGGGTTTAATGATCAAGGGCAAGTCGGTGGCAACATCATGTGGTGCCCCATGTGGCACCCCCATGTGGCACCCCCATGTGGTGCCCCCATGTGGTGCCCCCCTGAACTGTACATAAATCTTTTTAGATTATAAGGTGATTACCCTCGCTGCGACAAGGGGCTAGGGTTGCCTGTGCCGCAGCTGTCTGCGCATCGTATCCGCCGCTGGCGGAGAAGGAGGGATTCGAACCCTCGATGGGGTATTAGCCCATACTCCCTTAGCAGGGGAGCGCCTTAAGCCACTCGGCCACCTCTCCGATCATCTGCCCTTAAAGTTTAATCCAAGCGCCTTGATGCCACAGCACTGGCGCGGAGCGCAAGCACTGCGGGCACCTATATCAGAGCTTGCTGAGCCGCATCGCGCTGTTGGGCGGGTGCCCTTGGGGCGCGGTTGTCTGGGTTTGTTGCTTCGGGCTTCAGCTCCTCTCTGTAGATGGGGATATGCGGCAGCGCACTGATGCCCAGTTTGGTTTGTTGCCCGCGTATGCCGAGCACAGTGACCCGCACATCGTCGCCGATGACGATGGTTTCGCCGACCCGACGAGTCAGTACCAACATGGGCTACACCTCCTAATGGCCTATATCTCCTATTAATCTTGCCAGCTCACGCTCGCTGAGCTGGGTCTCATTATGTGGCTTCCCAATCCGAGCTGGGTATCAGTTTGAGTCGCCAGCACCCTGTAGTTGGCGGTGCTGTCAGATCGTGCTTGGCAAAGCATAGCGGCCACGATGGCTACTCGCAGAACGCGGCGTGTAGCGCACGCACAGCTGCTTTGAGGTCGTCTTCTTGCACGATGACGGCTATCCGCACCTCCGAAGTTGCGATCATTTTGATATTGACTTTGTGTTTTGCCAGCGTCGCGAACATCTTGCCCGCCACGCCAGCCTGTGAGCGCAAGCCATATCCTACCAGTGCGACCTTGGCAATTCTACAATCAGTTTGCACAGAGCCAGCACCAATTTGGTTCACCGCCTGTTGCGCCAGCGTCTCTGCCTGTTCCACCTCGCTGCGCGGCACGGTGAAACTGAGGTCGCTGATGCGGTCGTGGCCGGTGTTTTGGACGATCAGGTCGACTTGGATGCCGCGCGCGGCGATGGTGCTGAGAATGTCGGCGGCGACCCCGGGTTGATCGGGTACTCCGCTGATCGCCACTTGTGCCTCGTTGGCATTTTCCACCACTTGGTATTTTTCCTCGGGGTCGGGTTGTTCCATGTCGTGGTCGGCAGCAAAGCTGCGATGGTTGCGCTTTGCCACTAGTGTACCCGCGCTCGCATCATGCGACTCGTCGCCAGTGGTCATCGATGACAGCACCCGCAGCTTGAGGCCATGGCGCCCGGACAGCGCGGCGGCTCGGTATTGCAACACTTTGGCACCGGAACTGGCCATTTCCAGCACCTCTTCAAAGTCCAGCTGATGGCGCAGTTGCGTCTGCGCCACCAGCTTGGGGTTGGCCGAGCAGATGCCGTCGACATCGGTGTAGATACGGCACTCGTCGGCATTCAAGGCCAGCGCCACGGCGACGGCGCTGGTATCCGAGCCACCGCGACCGAGGGTTTGCAGGGTGCCGTCGGCCGCGATGCCTTGGAATCCGGCGACCACTGGTACCGCGTTCCGCGCCATCATCTCGCGCAGCGCATCGGCATGCACTGCGGTGATCAGCGCCCTGCCAGCCTCACCGCCACTCTGGATGGGCTGTCTCGTGCCGCTGAACGATGCGGCTTCGACACCGATGCGCTGCAAGGCGAGGCAGAGCAGTGCCGCGCTGGCTTGTTCGCCGGTGGCTAGCAGGGTGTCCAGTTCGATACTGGCGCTGGCTGCACCCAGCGTTGCGGCCAACGCCAGCAGGCGATCGGTCTCCTCGTTGATAGCGGAGACGACGACCGCGACCCGGTGGCCAGCGGCACGGCAGTCCCGCACCCGGGCTGCGATCGCATTGATGTGGGCTGGGGAGGCCAGCGAGCTGCCGCCGTACTTGTGTACCAGACAGGCCATAGCCAGTGTTAGCGCGTGTTGTTCGGATCGCGATGGCGCGGGCTTTCGCCGCCGCCATGCACTTCTAAAGCGCTGCCGCTGACGAAGCTGGCCAGTGGTGAGGCCAAGTACAGGCAGGCGTTGCCAATGTCCTCTGGCGTCCCCATGCGTCCGGCCGGAATGCTGGCGGCGGTGGCGCGTATGCCGTCTTCGTCGCCGTAGTTTAGCGCCGCCGTTTCGGTGTGGATCAGGCCCGCGATGATGGCGTTGACCCGCACTTTAGGGGCCCATTCCACGGCCAGTGTCTTGCTCAGGTTGACGAGCCCAGCCTTGGCGGCACCGTAGGCGGCTCTATTCGGCGAGGGGCGCACGGCACTGACGCTGGCGATATTGATAATCCTACCACCATCCTCCTGCTCTTGCATGATCATATTGGCAGCTTGGGCGATGAATAGCGGGGCCAGCAGGTTGAGACGGATGATCGCCTCCGAGAAGCGCGGTGATGCATCGGCGCTGTCGGCCGCCGGGCTGCCGCCAGCGTTGTTGACCACCACATCGAGCCGTCCGAAATGTGCCACCGTTGCCGCCGTGCAGGCCGTCGCCTGATCCGGGTCACGCACATCGGCGCGTAGGAAGAGGGCGCGCCGACCGTCGGCGCTCGGCAGCTCATCTGCGTCAATCTCGCTACGGGCGCAGACCAGCACCTGCGCACCAGCGGCGAGAAAGCACTCGCTGATGCCGTGCCCGATGCCGTGGGTTCCGCCGGTGACCAGTACCGCGCGCCCGGAGAGATCGAGTTGCTTCGACATGGTGCGGCCTAGAGCGCGTCACTTGTGGCAACCGATTATTGTATGATGCAAATCAGGCGGGCGTTCGGCTACAGCGCTTGCGCATTGCTCGTGCCCCCAAGGCATCGACTGTGCGTTGCGCCGTGGGTGGGGCCAGCCAAAGTCGCCTAGTATCGAGTCAACAGGAGCTGATTGCGTCATGCGTACTGAAATTTGCGAGCGTCTTGGGATCGAGTATCCCATTTTCGCATTTACCCACTGCCGCGATGTGGTGGTGGAGGTGAGTAAAGCCGGGGGCCTCGGCGTGCTCGGCGCGGTCGGCTTCTCGGTCGAACAGCTGCAACAGGAATTGGCGTGGATCGACGAGCGTATCGGCGACAAGCCCTATGCGGTGGATGTGGTCATCCCGCAACGCTATGAAGGCTCTGATGGCGAGACTGATGCCGATGCCTTGGAGCAGAAGCTCAAAGAGATGGTGCCGCAGCAGCACCTCGACTTCGCCAACCAGCTGCTCAGCGAGCACGGCGTGCCGGAGTGGCCGGAACCAATGGAAGTCCGCTTGTTGGGCTGGACCGGCCCCACTGCCGAGCCCTTGGTTGACGAGGCGCTCACGCACAAGAATGTCGTGATGATCGCCAATGCCTTGGGCACGCCGCCCAAGGGTGTCATCGACCGCATTCATGCTTCCGGTCGTCTGGTGGCCGCGCTGTGTGGGCGTGTGCGTCAGGCGGTGCGCCACCGCGATGCGGGTGTCGACATCGTCATCGCGCAGGGTGCCGAAGGTGGCGGACACACCGGTGAGGTTGGCAGCATCGTGTTGTGGCCGCAGGTGGTGGACGCCGTGGCACCGACGCCGGTGCTGGCGGCTGGCGGTATCGGTAGTGGGCGGCAGATAGTGGCCGCGCTGGCCGCTGGTGCCCAAGGTGTCTGGGCTGGTTCGCTGTGGCTGGCGGTGGACGAGGCGACCGCCCAGCCAGCCGAGCGCGAATCCTATTTTGCGGCCACCAGCGAGGATACGGTGCGCTCACGCTCGTGGACTGGCAAGCCCTGCCGCATGTTGCGCAACGATTGGACCGAGGCGTGGGCGCGCGAGGACACGCCGGATCCCCTGCCGATGCCCTTGCAGGGTTTTGTCAGCTACGATGCCATGCGCCGCACCAAGACCTATGCCGCCGCTGGCACGGCACAGCAAGTTTCTTTCAACGCCGTCGGCCAAGTGGTCGGCCAGATTCAGCAGACCGAAAGCTGTCGCGATGTGATGGCTCGCCTGCTCGGCGAATATGTCGACACCACCGAGCGCCTGCACGGGCTGTTGCCGGAGCTCTGATCGATTGTGGACAACACAACACACATTGGCACGGGGCAAATATTATTTGCTAACTGCTGAGATGCCAAATCATCAAGTTTCGGTTGCCCCGTTGTCCAAAAAAGGCTTGGCGGTTGAGGGGTGCCGGGCACGGCAAGCAAAATCCAGCAATGATCAGGCAGTGAACATCGTATTGGTCGCTGGCAAAGATGTGAAGGAGTTGCAATCAGCTTGCCCAAACTATTTTGGAGAGATCCATCTATTTCGCGATCTTTTGAATCTTGTGGTAGCTGTTGCATAGAGTCTGTGAGAGTGGCACCCACAGCTCCCACTAAGTGCCACCCCGGCCGCGGCGCTGTGGCCAATCCCTCCGGTCGCTTTGAGCGGCGCGATGTCGAGCGGGCAGCCATCGAGCTTGACGATGGCTGGGGCACCATCGCCGCCGTGCGCGACGAGCGTCCCGAGACCACGGTCGAATGGGACAGTGCCCGCAGCGTGATCAGCTACAACGACTCGCCGGATACGCCGCACGACCGCTCCATCAACCCCTACCGCGGTTGCGAGCACGGCTGCGTCTATTGCTTCGCCCGCCCCAGTCACGCCTTTCTGGGGCTCTCGCCGGGCTTGGACTTCGAGACCCGTCTATTTGCCAAGCGCGATGCCCCGGCGCGTCTGCGCGAGGAGTTGGCTCGTCCCAGCTACCGCCCGCGACCGATTGTTTTTGGCATCAACGCCGATGCTTGGCAGCCAGTCGAGCGCCGCCTGCGCAGCTCGCGCGAGCTGCTCGAAGTGTTGTGGGAATGTCGTCACCCTGTCAGCCTCATCACGCGCTCGACATTGATCCTGCGAGATCGCGAGTTGTTGGCAGAGATGGCCCGCGAGGGGTTGGTGGAGGTGGCGTTTTCCATTGCCACGCTGGATGCCGAGCTGGAGCGTCGTATGGAGCCACGCGCCGCCACCGCTGCTCGTCGTCTCGCGGCGATGGCCGAGCTGGCTGCCGCCGGAGTGCCGGTGTCGGTCTTGGTCGCGCCAGTGATTCCCGGGCTCAGCGATGCCGAGTTGGAGAATATTCTCGAGCGCGCCGCGACCGCCGGTGCCATCGGTGCCGGCTTTATCTTGCTGCGCTTGCCGCACGAGCTGCGCGAGTTGTTTCCGGCTTGGCTGCGCGAGCACTATCCCGGTCGCGCCAAGCGTGTGTTGTCGCTGTTGCGTCAGCTGCACGGCGGGCAGCTCTACAACGCCGAGTACGGCCAGCGCATGCGCGGCAGTGGTCCGCTGGCCGATCTGCTGACACGGCGCTTTGAGCGCGCCTGTCACCAACTCGGCTTGGATCGCCCACTGCCGTCCCTGCGCTGCGATCTGTTCAGGCCGCCACCGCGCGGCGGGCAGTTGTCTCTGCTCTAGCGGTTCCGGGTGGCCACTGCGCTAAACTGAGCTATTACGCCGCCACCAGCGGCTTGGAGAGCAGAAATATCGTGGCAAAACGCATCATCGCTGTCTTGGGTGGCACTGGCGACTTGGGGCCTGGCTTCGCTGGTCGTTGGGCACTGGCTGGCCACCGAGTGTTGATCGGCTCGCGCAGAGCCGAGCGCGCCGCCGAGGCCGCCGACGAGCTGCGCGAGTTGCTGGCCGAGCGCAGTTCGGCCCCGCTGATGCTTGCAGGCATGGCCAATGAGGCCGCCGCCACCGCCGCCGATATCGCCCTGTTGACGGTGCCTTTCGCCCATCAAGAGGCGGTGCTCAGTCCGTTGGGCAAAGCCTTGCAGGGCAAGATTTTGATCGATGCCAGCGTGCCGCTACGACCGCCCGAGGTCGGGCGGGTGCAGCTGCCTGAGGAGGGCGCGGCGGCGCTGATCGCCCAGCGCATCCTCGGCGAGGAGGTGCGGGTGGTGTCCGCTTTTCAGAATGTGGCGGCGCACCATCTGCAGGGTGCTGAGGCCGTGCTGGACTGCGATGTCTTGGTCAGTGGCGACGATCCGTCGGCGCGCGAAGAGGTGATCGCATTGGCGCGCGATGCTGGCTTGCGCGGCCTGCATGCCGGGCCGCTGGCCAATGCGGCGGCGGCAGAGGCGCTGACTTCGGTGCTGCTCCAGCTCAACCGTCGCCACCGTTGCCATGCCGGCTTGCGCATCACCGGCTTGTCACCGACCGACTGAGTTCCCAGCACCGCGCCATGTCGCAGGCCACCCGCCCGCCAGCGGCGCGATCCAAAGCCGCAGCTTCACTGCGCCTGCGGGCATTGCCAGCCCTGCCATGGGTGCGCGCTGGCGATGATCTCGCCGCCTTGTTGATCGCGGCGCTGCGGCGTGCACGGCTGTCGCCAGCTGCCGATGATGTGTTGGTGGTGGCGCAGAAGGTGGTCTCCAAGGCCGAGGGGCGCTTGGTGCCGCTGGCCTCGGTATCACCGTCACCGCGGGCATTGCAGTTGGCCGCTCAGAGCGGCAAGGATGCGCGGCTAGTGGAATTGGTGTTGCGCGAGTCCCGCGCCGTGTTGCGGGTTGCACCCGGCCGCTTGATTGTCGAGCACCGCTTGGGTTTGGTGCACGCCAATGCTGGCATCGATCAGTCCAACCTCGAGCCGGGCGACGAGCCGGCGGCGCTGCTGCTGCCGGTGGATCCCGATGCCAGTGCCGCCGCGTTGCGCGAGCGTTTGGCCGCCGCCTGTGGCGCGGCTCCTGCCGTGGTCATCAGCGACAGCACCGGGCGCGCGTTTCGCCACGGCGTCGTGTCGATAGCCATCGGCTGCTCCGGCCTTGTCGCGCTGTGGGATCGCGTCGGCGAACGCGATTTGGCGGGCCGCGCTCTGGCTGTCACCGAGGTCGCCTTGGCCGACCAAGTCGCCGCTGCGGCCGGGCTGCTGATGGGCGAGGCGGGGGAGGGCTTGCCAGCGGTGTTGCTCAGCGGTTTGAGCATGCCCCCGGGCGAGGCTGCTGCCACGGTGTTACAGCGCCCTGCCGCCGAGGATTTGTTCCGGTGAAGGGACCGGTATTGGCGCTCTCCGGCGGTGTCGGCGGTGCCCGCCTCTGCGCTGGTCTCGACGCCGTCTTGCCCCCGGGGAAATTGCTCATCGCAGTCAATACGGCAGATGACTTTGAGCACTTGGGGCTGCCGATCTGTCCCGATCTCGATACGGTGATGTACAGCTTGGCCGGTTTGGAGTCGCCGCAGCGCGGCTGGGGGCTGGACGGTGACGACAGCGGTCGCTTCATGTCGGCGCTGCGACGCTTGGGTGGCGAGGATTGGTTCGAGCTGGGCGATCAGGATTTGGCCACCCATGTGTTGCGCGGCGCGGCGCTCTCAGCTGGCGAGCCGCTATCCGCCGTCACCGCGCAGCTGTGTCAGCAGCTGGGCATCGCCTCCAAGATCCTGCCGATGAGCGACGATGACGTGCGCACGGAAGTGCACACCAAAGCTGGTGACAGGCTGTCTTTCCAGCAGTATTTTGTGCGCGAGTCCTGCGCCCCGACGGTCTCGGCACTGGACTACAGCGGTGCCGAGGCCGCCACCCCACACCCCGCTTGGTTCGCTCCGCTACGGGATGGCGAGCTGTCTGCGGTGCTGTTGTGCCCGTCCAATCCGCTGCTCAGTATCGACCCGATTCTGGCCTTGCCCGGAGTGCGCGAAGCGCTGCGGAACAGCCCCGTCCCGGTGCTAGCGATCAGTCCGATCATCGCCGGTCGTGCGGTTAAGGGACCAGCGGCGGAGCTGATGGCGCAGCTGGGTTTGGGCGCTGGGGCGGCGGCGGTGGCGCGCCACTATGGCGGGCTGATCGATGGCTTTGTACTCGATCAGGGTGATGTCGCCGATGCCGATGCCTTGGCCACCGACGGTGCATTGCGGCTACTGCGCACTGAGATACGGATGCACAATCCGGCCATCCGCCGTCAGCTGGCCAGCGCCGTGCTCGATTTCGCCGCCGACTTGGCTCGCGCTCGTGTCTGATGTGCGCCCTTGGATCGTGGTGCCGCTCAAGCGCAGGCCACAGGCCAAAAGGCGCTTGGCAGCGCTGCTCTCACCAGCCGAACGCAGCGACTTGGTGGTGGCGATGTTCGAGGATATGCTCGCTGCGCTAGCGCCGTTGTGCCTACCCTTGCTGGTGGTCTGCTCGGATACCGCGCTGCGGGCATTGGCCGAGCGGCGGGGTGCACAGCTGCTCGACGATCCGGGCGGCGGGCTCAACCGAGCCGTGGCGGCGGCGGCGGCTTGGTTGGAGCAGCGCGGCGCACATGCCATGTTGTTGTTGCCCGGCGATCTGCCCTGTTTGGCTGCGGCGGAGTGCAGTCGTCTACTGGCCCGCTGCGCTGCCTTGCCCCGGCCTTCGGTGGCGATTGCCCCAGACCGACACGCACGCGGCACCAATGCCCTGTGGTGTAGCCCGCCATCGGCGCTGGCCGCGGCCTTTGGGCCGGACAGTGCCCACCGTCATATAATGGCCGCTACCACTGGCACGGTCGAGGCACTTTGGTTGCGCATACCCAGCTTGAGCTTGGATATCGACACCCCCGCAGATCTGCGGGTGTTGTTGCGCCGCACCGGCACTGCCGCCCATAGTATGCGCTTCATGCGCGCGGCCGAGCTCGCCGCCCGCCTCGTCCGCCGCCATGATTGATCCCGTCGCCAAAGCGCTACGGGTAGCCGCGTCTGGCAGCGTGCCAGACGAGCCGCTGAGCCGCCGTCTCGCCGCCATCGAGTCGTCGGCGGATTTGGCACCGGCAGCCGCCCAGCTGCGCGATACTTACTTCGGTCGCCGCATCAGCTATTCGCGCAAGCTCTTCCTGCCGTTGACGCGGCTGTGCCGCGATGTCTGCCATTACTGCACATTCGCAGTGACGCCGCGTGCCGTGCCAGCGCCGTACATGGCGCTGGAGGAAGTGCTCAGCGAAGCGAGGCGCGGTGCCGAGGCCGGTTGTCGCGAGGCGCTGTTCACCTTGGGTGAGAAACCCGAGCTGCGCTACAGCGAGGCGCGGGAAGCGCTGGCGGAGATGGGCTTTGCCAGCACGATCGACTATGTGTGCCATGCCGCCGAGGCGGTGTGGCGAGAGACTGGCCTATTGCCACATATCAACGCTGGCAATTTGACTGCCGAGGAGCTGAGCGCGCTGCGCTGCGTCGCCCCATCCATGGGGCTGATGTTGGAATCGGTCGCCGAGCGCTTGTGTGGCAAGGGCATGCCGCACTACGGTTCGCCGGACAAATCTCCCGCTCTGCGCTTGGCGACCATCGAGCGCGCCGGAGCGCAACAGATTCCCTTCACCTCCGGCATTCTGATCGGCATCGGTGAGACCCGCGCCGAGCGCTTCGAATCACTACTCGCCCTGCGCCGTCTGCAGCTGCGCCACGGCCATCTGCAGGAGCTCATCATCCAGAATTTTCGCGCCAAGCCCAACACGCTGATGGCGCAGGCTCCGGAGCCGGAACTGGAGGAGTTGCTGTGGACGGTGGCGCTGGCGCGCCTGTTGTTCGGCCCAGAAACCGCGATCCAAGTGCCGCCCAACCTGAGCCCCGGTGCTTTGGCTCCCTTGGTGGCGGCCGGTGTCAGTGATTGGGGCGGCATCTCGCCGGTCACTCCGGACTATGTCAATCCGGAGGCACCGTGGCCGCAGCTGCAGCAGCTGGAGCGCGAGACGGCGCTGAGCGGTAAATTGCTGTGCGAGCGGCTGACGATTTACCCGCACTACGCGCTGGAACCAGAGCGCTGGCTCGACCAGCAGCTGCGCGCGCCGGTGTTGCGAGCACTGGATGCCGACGGCTTGGTGCGCGGGGAACAATGGCGTGCTGGCGAGCGATTGCCGGTGCCGTTGGCGGTGCGCGGCAGTATTCGACTCAGCCTGTGGCCGCAACAGGTCGATGCGACTTTGCGCGCTGTGGTGTCGGCCGCCCAAAGTGGCCGCGATCTGCCCGAGGCCGCCGTGTGCCGGCTATTCGCCGCCCGCGGTGCGGATTTCAGTTATCTGTGCCAAGCCGCCGATGCGCTCCGCGCGGAGGTTTGCGGCGATACCGTCAGCTATGTGGTGAACCGCAATATCAACTACACCAACATCTGTTATTTTGGTTGCAAGTTCTGTGCTTTCTCGCGTGGCCGGACGGCATCGTCGCTGCGCGGTGAGCCCTACAATCTCGGCTTGGATGAGATCGCTAGACGCGCCGCTGAGGCATGGCAGCGGGGTGCCACCGAGCTGTGTCTACAGGGGGGAATACACCCCGATTACACGGGTCAGACGTATTTGGACATCTGCCGCGTCGTCAAGCGCACGGTACCGCAAATCCACCTGCATGCCTTTTCGCCGCTGGAAATTTGGCAGGGCGCGCAGACGCTGGGATTGCCGCTGGGCGAGTTCCTCGTCGCGCTGCGCGAGGCTGGCTTGGATTCCCTGCCCGGAACGGCGGCCGAGATTCTCGACGACGAGGTGCGCGAGCGGCTCTGCCCCGATAAGATCCGCACCGAACAGTGGCTACAAGTGATGCGTGCGGCGCACGCGATCGGCTTGCGCAGCACGGCGACGATGATGTTCGGCCACATCGATCGCCCGCAGCACTGGGCGCGTCACCTGTTGCGCCTGCGCCAGCTGCAGCAGCGCACTGGTGGGCTCAGCGAGTTCGTGCCCTTGCCCTTTGTCGCCCGCGAGGCGCCGATTTATCGCCATGGTGCTGCCCGTCCCGGCCCGACTTTCCGCGAAGTGCTGTTGGCGCATGCGGTGTCCCGTTTGGTGTTGCACCCCTTGGTGTCCAATATCCAGACCTCATGGGTGAAGTTGGGCGAGGAGGGCACTGCCGCCTGCTTGGAGGCTGGTGCCAATGATCTCGGCGGCACTTTGATGAATGAGAGCATCACCCGCGCCGCCGGTGCGGATCATGGCCAAGAGCTCCCGCCGGACGAGATGGACCGCTGGATCCGTGCGCTGGGACGCCGCCCGCATGTGCGCACCACTCTGTACGCCGACGCCCCCGTCGAACGCGTGACCCAAGCCCGCGCCGCCGCTCCCCTGCTGGCCTCCAGTGGTGGCTCGGTTCAGGCGGTGACCCGGCACCGAGCTTGATGGTTGCGGCGATTGCGAGCAATGCTACTGCTGTCAAACCGAGCAGATGACAAGCTCGCTTCACCGCGCCTAACAATGGAGTTTTAGAGTGATGGATACCAGTGAGCTGAGCGATCGCATCGCCTTGCGCGATTTGGCCTGCCGCTATGCCTCGGCTGTCGACAAAGTTGATCTCGAGCGCTTGGGGGATGTGTTCTGTGAAGATGCCGAGCTGTCGCTGCCCTATCGGCAAGAGACTCACAACGGGCGCGCAGCCATCGTCAAAGTCATCGGTCAAATCGATGATTTCTTCGACGCGACTTTCCACGCCGTTCACAACCAGTTGATCGAGCTGCAGGGCGACACCGCCAGCGGCGAGACTTACTGTATCGCCCTGCACTTCAGCTCGCGCGACGGTGGCCGGCAGCGCTACGATATGTGCATCCGCTATCAAGATCAGATGCGCCGTGAGAATGGCGTCTGGCGCTTTGCCCGTAGGGAGCTGCAGGTGGACTGGGAACACACTTGGGAGCTGGGTGTAGGCGCAGCTGTGCCGTTGGGTTGAGCACGCCTCGTCGCCCGCGTCTGCCAGCGTCTTGGCTACGGCATCTGGAGGCGGAATTCGCGCAACCTTATATGCGCGAGCTGGGCGATTTTCTGCGTGCGCGCCGCCGTCATACCAGTATCTATCCACCCGGACAGCATATCTTTGAGGCCTTTGAACTGACGCCCTTCGAGGCGGTGCGGGTGGTGTTGCTGGGGCAAGATCCATACCACGGTGCGGGGCAGGCACACGGCCTGTGTTTTTCGGTGTTGCCCGGTGTTGCCACGCCGCCGTCGCTGCGCAACATTCAGCGCGAGGTGCAGCGCGATGTCGGTGCGCCGCTGCCCACGCACGGCTGTTTGCGCTATTGGGCAGAGCAGGGGGTACTGCTGTTGAACAGTGTGCTGACGGTGGAGGCCAGCAGTCCCGGCAGCCACCGCCAGCGCGGTTGGGAGCGCTTCAGCGACCGCGTGATGCAAGTGCTCGACAGCGAACGCGAGGGATTGGTGTTCATGCTGTGGGGCAACGCTGCCCACGAGCGGGGGCAACTGATCGAGCGCGATTGCCACCTCGTGCTGGAGACTTCACACCCGTCGCCTTTTTCGGCCGATCGCGGTTTTCTGGGCTGTGGGCATTTTTCACGAGCCAATGATTGGCTGTGCCAACGAGGCGGCACGGCCATCGATTGGGCGCTACCGCCGCTTCAGTCCTCGTCGAGCGGGTAGGGTAGCGGCAATAGGCGCAAGGCTGCGCCGTCCAGTTGCGCCGTTGCTCGCGCCTCGCAGCGCAACACCGCCAACAGCTCCCATTTGCCAGTGGCTACTGGTGCGGCGCACAGTACTTGGCCACAGCTCAGGCCGTTCGGATCGTGCAGTGCTGTGCCGGGTGTCGGCAGTGCGCTGGCCTCGAGCTCGGCGCGATACATGCGGCGCTTGAGCTGGCCGCGAAAATGCGTTCTGGCGACCACCTCTTGCCCGGTGTAGCACCCCTTGTCGTAATCGATACCGCCGCGGGCATCCAGATTGAGCATCTGTGGCAGGAAGACACCGGATGTCCGCTGCCTCAGCTCGCCGTCGCCGCGCCGTATCAGCTTCAGCTGCCACACCGCCTCGCCCACTGGCTGCGCCCCGTTGGCCACCAGCTGGGACCACTGTTCGGCGGCCCGCTCCGCCGGTAGCCACAGCTCGCGCCACTGTGGGGCGACGCGCCGCCACCAGCCGTGCTCCGCTGCGCCACCCCAGCTGTTGTCTGGCACATCGGCCAGCGCATCCAGCCCGGTGCAGTCCACTGCCCCGAAACTGGCGCAGGCGAGCAGCTCATCGCTGAGATCGCGCAGCTCGGCGCGCGAGAAGACGAGATAGCGGCTGAGGAACTCGCTCAGCGCTGCGATGGCCTCGCGTGGCAAAACCAACAACCAGCGCTGTTCGTCGATGCGCCATAGCCTCGGATTGGCCACTGCGCGTCCCTTGGGCGTACAGCAGGCGCTGGGCAGGCTCTCGCCCACCGCCACGGTGCTCACATCACAGCTGAATTGCCCCTGTAGGAAGCGGGTGGCATCCGCGCCCTCCAAGGACAGCACGCCGCGGCTGGGCAGCGCTGCCAACAGCGGTTGCGTCCCAGCCTCCGCCAGCCGATCGCAATCCTCTGGGCTCTCGTCGCTTCGCAGGCCGTCATCCGATCCGATCTCCGGAGCCAGCAGTTCCCACCAGTTGGACAAGATGGGGTCGGAGTGTTGCATAGTCCTGTCATTATCATCGATTCCCCAAGCTGGCAAATTGCCGTGAGCGCTCGACCAGCGCGGCCATTTGCTAGAATATGAGCCGTTTTGTGCGCTGCCAGCTGCGTTCTGGATTGCACGATGGTCGACCGCGAGCACGATGCGTCCCCAGCCCTGTTGCGTCGCCTGTGTTGGCACAGTCGCCGCGGTATGCTGGAATTAGATTTGATGCTGCTGCCTTTTTCCGAAGAGCTGTTGCCCGGCCTGTCGGCTGAGGCACAGGCGGACTACCGCAGTCTGTTGGACTGCGAGGATCCGCAGCTGTACTCATGGCTGGTGCGTGGTGAGGCGGTATCCGATACCCTATTGGCATCGGTGGTGCGCGCGGTGCGCGAGCACGCTCGCATCCGGGCGGGAGTTGCGCTGTGTTGACAGAATCTGGACGCATCGTCGAACTGGCCAAGGATTGCATGTGGCTGGACATGGAGCAGCGTCAGCTGCGCTGTGCCTCCTGCAATGGTGCCTGCGGTTTCGCTGGTCGCAGCTCCCGCTGCGCCGCTGAGCGCCGCCTACGCGTGCCGTTGCCGCCCGGTAGCGCTGCGGCTTTGCGCTCCGGGCAGCGGGTCGAGATCGGGCTGGAGACCGCGCCGTTGCTCGTTGCGGCTCTGTTGAGCTATTTGGCACCGCTGCTGGGTTTTTTGTCCGCTCTGATGCTGGCCGTGCACTGGCTGCCAGCGGGCAGTGCCGAGGGCTGGCAGCTGGCGGTGGGCTTGATCGGCTTCGCTGCTGGTGTCGTGCTGGCTCGCGCCGGCAGTCACCGCCGGCTGGCCACCGCATCCCCCCAGCTGTTGCGCACGCTGCCGCCCCTCGTGCCGTCGTCCTCCGTCGGAGGAACTGGCGACGCACCGCTCGCCAGCGATCGCTGATGGACTTGGAGTCGATTCGAAATTTCAGCTTGATTGCCCATATCGATCACGGCAAATCGACGCTGGCGGATCGCTTCATCCAGCTCTGCGGCGGACTCAGCGAGCGCGAGATGTCGAGCCAAGTGCTGGACAGCATGGAGTTGGAGCGCGAGCGCGGCATCACCATCAAGGCGCAGTGTGTGGCGCTTGACTACTGTGCTCTAGATGGCCGCCACTACCACCTCAACCTGATCGATACGCCCGGTCATGTCGATTTTTCCTACGAGGTCTCGCGCTCTTTGGCAGCTTGCGAGGGAGCGTTGCTACTGGTCGATGCCAGCCAAGGGGTCGAGGCCCAGTCGGTGGCCAACTGCCACACGGCGGTGGATCAGGGTCTCACGGTGTTGCCAGTGTTGAACAAGATGGATTTGGATTCCGCCGCACCCGATCAGGTGTTGGAGCAAATTGAGGAGATTATCGGCCTCGATACCAGCGTGCATTGCCGTATCAGCGCCAAGACCGGTGCCGATGTGCGCTCGGTGTTGGAAACGGTGGTGCGTTCAGTGCCGCCGCCGCTCGGTGATCCACAGGGCAAACTACAGGCGCTGATCATTGACTCGTGGTTCGATCGTTATCTGGGCGTGGTATCGCTGGTTCGGGTTGTACACGGCCAGCTGCGTCGCAACGCTCGCACCATCGTCGTGTCGACTGGTGTCGCGCACCAAGTTGAACGGCTTGGCCGCTTCCGGCCGCGGCGCGAATTTGTCGAGCAGCTGGGTGCTGGCGAGGTGGGCTTTGTCATCGCCGGTGTGAAGGACATCCACGCCGCGCCAGTTGGCGACACCTTGGTTGCCGATTCCGACACGGTGGCGCTGCCCGGTTTCCGCCGCGCCGAGCCGCGTGTCTACGCCGGTCTCTACCCGCTGGAAACCGATCAGTTCAATGCTTTCCGCGAGGCCTTGGGGCGGTTGTCACTCAACGATGCCGCCCTGCGTTACGAGCCGACTTCCTCGGAGGCGCTCGGCCCCGGCTTCCGCTGTGGTTTCCTCGGTTTGTTGCATATGGAGATAGTCCAAGCCCGCCTCGAGCGCGAATACGCCCTCGAATTGATTGCTACCGCGCCGAATGTGGCCTACCGCATCACGGCGACCAGCGGTGAGGACTTAGCGGTCGTCACCCCGGCAGACATGCCCGATCCTGCCCGCATCGCCACCAGCTTTGAGCCGATGGTGCGCGCCTCTATCCTGAGCCCGCGCGCCTATCTCGGGGCCTTGTTGGAATTGTGTGTGCGTAGACGAGGTGTGCAGCAATCGCTACAATATGTCGGCGATCAAGTCTGCTTAGAGTTCCGCCTGCCTATGAGCGAGGTGATTTTGGATTTCCACGACCGTTTGAAATCGATCAGTCGCGGTTTTGCCTCACTAGATTACAGTGTCGATGGCTACCAGCCTGCTCCGTTAGCGCGGGTCGATGTGTTGCTCAATGGCGATCGCTTAGATGCTTTGGCTGCAATCGTGCATCGCAGCCAAGTGCAACAGCGCGGGCGTCAGCTGGTCGAGCGCATGAAGGAGTTGTTGCCGCGGCAGATGTTCGACATCGCCGTGCAGGCAGTGGTCGGCTCTCGCGTCATCGCCCGGCAGACTGTGCGTGCGCGACGCAAAAATGTCACTGCCAAATGCTATGGTGGCGATATCAGCCGCAAAAAGAAACTGCTTGAAAAACAACGCGTAGGAAAGCGCCGCATGAAAAAACTAGGGCGTGTTGATGTGCCCAAAGAGGCTTTCATGGCGCTTTTACGCATCGATCACCAGCCCAAATGAACGCCAACACTATCCAATTGCTGCTGGTCGTCATCACCGGCCTGTTATTTTTGGTGTGGGTGCTGACCGCTCAAGCCCAGATTGCCCACCCTTACCGCGAGCATCCGCCGTGGGCACCGTGGGTGCGGACTTTGCTGCTGGTTTTCTTCACGGTGCTGGTGGTGCGAACGGCTGTGGTAGAGCCCTCGTACATCCCCTCCGCTTCAATGGTGCCGACGCTGTTTGAGGGGGACTACATCTTGGTGCAGAAATATGCCTACGGTGTGCGTGCGCCGCTGAGTTCTAAGCCGCTGATCAGCGGTCGCCCGCTACAGCGAGGCGATGTCGTCGTCTTTTATCCCCCGCACCGGGGGCGGGGCTACTATGTCAAACGCGTGGTCGGCTTGCCCGGAGATCACTTGCAGTATGCGGGGGGGCAGCTGGCGATCAATGGAGAGCCTGCTATTTATGTGCAGGCAGAGGGGGAGGATGACTATTATTTACAGGGTTTGGATGGCCCGGCCAGTTCGGTTGTGTGGGAGCAGCTGCCCGGCAGCGACAGCCGACACCGCATCCTGTTGGATCCGCACCTGAATCTCTACACTGTAGAGATCCCGGAACACAGCTATTTCATGATGGGTGACAACCGTGGCAACAGCGAAGACAGTCGTGTCTGGGGTACGGTGGGCTACAACAATATGGTGGGTGCGGTCACGCGCGTGTGGCTGAGCAAAGCGCCGGGTGGCTTCTTCAATCTGGATCGCGTCGGTCCAGTGCAATAGGGGGCGATCGATGGGCTTGCGTCGTCTCAGCGAGGGTGGTGGATCACTTGCTACGGTGCGGGCGGCATTCCGCAACCCCGCCTTATTCGATCAAGCCATGATCCATCGCAGCTGCGGCTCTCCGCACAATGAGCAGCTGGAATTTCTCGGCGATGCAGTGTTGCAGTTGATCGTCTCCGAGCTGCTCTGTATGCGTTTTGCCGAGGCTGATCCGGGCGCGCTCAGCCGGGTGCGCGCCGACTGGGTGTGCGGCGAGCGCTTGGCTGCCCTCGGTCTGCAGCTCGGCTTGGCCACCGAGCTGCAGCTCGGCCCCGGTGTGCGCCAGATCACCGACAACATGGTCGCCGATGCCGTCGAGGCGCTGATCGGCGCGCTGTTTGAAGATGGCGGGATGGAGCGCGCCAAGCCCTATGTGCTGCTTTGGCTGGAGCCGCAGCTGGCGGCCTTGCCCGCCGAGTTGCCCCTGCCCAAAGATGCCAAGACGCGCTTGCAGGAATACCAGCAAAGCCGAGCTCTCCCACTACCTGAGTACGTGCTGACGGAGCGTCGACACCACGATGGCGCTTTCAGCGTCTGCTGCAACGCCGCCGGTCAGTGCGCCACTGGCATCGGTCGCACCAAGCGCCAAGCCGAGCAGCGGGCGGCGGTGGCTTTGCTGGTGCAATTGGAGGGCACATCGGTGTCGTGAGCGAGCCGCCACGCTGTGGTTGCGTCGCCATTGTAGGACGTCCCAATGTCGGCAAATCGACCTTGCTCAACCGCTTGGTCGGGCGCAAACTCAGCGCCACTTCGCGCCGCCCCCGCACCACTCGCCACCGGGTGCTGGGCATCAGCACCGACGGTGCATCGCAGGCGATCTATATCGACACCCCCGGCATTGGGGCGGGTCAAGGGGAGGCTGCCCGCAGCTTGTCGGCGGCGGTGGACAGCGGCTTGGACGGTGCGGTTTTGGCGCTGTTCATCTGCGAGCAGGGGCGTTGGGGTGATGACGATGATCGGGCGCTGCGGCGTCTGCTCGAGCGCTGCGACGCGCGACCGCTGGCCGTGTTGAACAAAATCGACCAGCTGGCCGACCGTGCGGCCTTGTTGCCGCAGTTGGAACGCTTGGCCACACGCGCCGATTTCCTTGATTTGGTGCCGGTTTCAGCGCTCAAAGATAGCAATATCGAGCGCCTGCAGCAGTGCGTTAAGCGCCACTTGCCTCAGGCCGCGCACCGTTTCCCGCCGGGTTGTCATACCGACTGTGAACCGCAGTTCTTGGTCGAGGAAATGTTGCGTGAGCAATTGATGCGTCGCTTGGGCGATGAGCTGCCCTACGTTGTGCTCCCCCGTGTTGAGCAGCTGGAATGGTGCGATGGGCTGTGCCGCATCCACGTGCTACTGGAGGTGCCGCGAGAGCGCCAGCGCGCGATCGTCATCGGTCGCGGTGGCCGCTTGCTGAAGGCTATCGGTACAGCGGCGCGCCTCGACCTAGAGCCCTTACTCGGTCGGCGCGTCGATTTGCGTTTGTGGGTGAGGGTCGCCTCCATGCCAGCGAGTGCCGGCGTGGCCAAGCGCTAAGGAATTGGCGTGGAGCGGGTGCGCTTGGCGCGCTGTTGGGTCTTGCATACACGAGCCTATCGCGACAGCAGCCTGCTGGTCGACCTATTTGTCGCCGAGCGGGGCCGCCTGCGAGGCGTCGCCCGCGGCGTCCGTCGCCCGCGTCACCGCGGCGCCTGTGCCGAGCCTTTCCACCCGCTGCTGGCTTCGTGGAGCGGTCGTGGAGAATTGTTGACGCTGGGCGCTTTGGAGCGCGACGATGCCAGCGCGCCGTGCCTCGGTGGACGCGCATTGCTCGCCGCACTCTACCTCAATGAGCTGCTCTACCGACTGTTGCCGTTGCACGACCCCTTGCCACAGCTGTTCGAGGACTACGGCACAGCCCTAGCGGCGCTGGCCGCAGCTGTCGACAGCGACGACGTGGCACTCGCCTTGCGCCGTTTCGAGCTGCGTTTGCTATGGGCGCTTGGCTACGGTGTCGATTTTGGCTTCGATGCCGGTGCCGAGGTAGCGGTCTGCGCCACTGCTTGGTACCGTTTTGAAGCCGGGGTTGGTTTTATCAGTAGCGAGCTGGAGCGGGGGGGCGTTGCCGGTGCGGTGCTGCTCCAGCTGGCGGCTGGTGAGCTCGAGACTACGGAGCTGTGCCGGGTGGCGCGCAGCGTGACCCGGCACGCCCTCTCGGCGTTGCTCGGCCCGCGTCCCCTCGCCAGTTATCAGCTGTTTGCCGCCTTGCCGAGTGCGGCGCGGTGATTGTTGGCTTCGGCATCGATATGGTGTCGGTGCCCCGTATAGAGCGGGCATTGTCTCGTAGTGGCGAGCGCTTGCCGTTGCGCGTGTTGCGCCCGCGGGAGTTTGAGATTTTCCTGCAACGCCACTCATCGCCGCGCTTTTTGGCCAGTCGTTTCGCTGTTCGCGAGGCGGCTGCCAAGGCTTTTGGCACTGGCATCGGTGCCCGCTTGGGTTGGCGTGACATGGAGCTGCGCCATGATGCCCTCGGAGCGCCAGCGCTGTTGCTACATGGTCGCGCCATCGAGCTGGCGCACGAGCGCGGCGTTTCGCGCTGCCATTTGAGTCTCAGCGATGAGGGCGATTTCGTGCTGGCAGCGGTGATCTTAGAGGGCGGATCAAGCCCCTTAGCTGATGTTTAGCCGACGCTGCACAGCACTGCTCAACCCAGCTGTCGCTCAGCTGTTGGCCTGCTGCCACGGCACCATGACACCCTCGGCGTATTGCTGCATCAAGTCCAGTTTTTGCGATATCGGCTGTTGGTCTATACCGGCGTAGGGATCGCGAAAGGCGACACCGACATCGGTGACACCCAGCGCCTCCAAACGGCTCAGCCCCTCGGGGGTGTAGGCCAAGGCCGATAAGGCAAAAATACGGAAGGGCTGGTCCTCGACACCGTATTCGGCGCGCAGTTCATGCAAGCGCACGACCATCTGCTCCAATTCAACCGTGTCGTCGCGCCCGCCAGCACCGGCGTGTACCCAGCCATCGCTGAGTCGTGCGGCGCGGCGCAATGCGGCATCCGAGTGGCCGCCAATCAGTAGCGGCGTCGGCTTCGACGGCACCGGGCACAGCTTGATCTCGGGCAGTTGGTAGAACTCGCCCTCGTGGCTGTAATAGGCCCCGCTCTCCAGTCCGCGCAGGATCTCGATCATCTCGTCTAAGCGCGCGCCGCGGCGTTCCCATGGCTGAGCGCAAACTTGGTAATCCTCCGGCCACGGGCTGAGACCGATGCCGAGTAGCAGGCGGTTGCCAGTCATGACCGCCGTTGAAGTGCTTTGCTTGCTCAGCAACACGGGGTTGCGAATCGGTGCCTTGAGGACGAAGGTCAAAAATTTAATGCGCTCGGTGACTGCCCCCATGGCGGCGATCTGGATCAGCGGGTCGATAAAAGGGCAACCGTCGAGGAATTCTCGCTCACCGGTGACGGTGTAGGGGTACTTGGCATCAGATTGGCGCGGGTAGCAGATGCTATCCGGCACTAAATAGCTGTCGAAGCCATTGCGCTCGGCGGCTTGCGCGAGTTCGAGGTAGAGTGCCGGATCGCACATGCTCTCAGTGTAGGCAAATCGCAACATGAGAAATCTCCGTATTCGCTAGTATCAGCCCGTCATTCTAAGGCACAGTCACGGTGCTGAGCACAATCTGCTACCATGTTGGTAAGACTGTCAAAGCTTGCTTTAAATACCTAGCAAAGTGCAGGAGTGTAGCGATGGCGGTCACATCCGAACAGATCCGCGTGGCGATCGAGTCCTATGTGCGGGCCTACAACAGCGACGATTTGGATTTGTTGCTGTCAGTTTTCGCCGAAGATTGCGTGTGGGAAGATCCGGTCGGCACCCCGCCGCACTTGGGGCACGACGGCATCCGCAAATTTTGGGAATTCGCACACACTGACGGTGCCAAATTAGCGCCCAAGGCCGAACGCATTGTCGTCTGCGGCACAGAGGGTCTGCTGGTCTTCACCATGGTGGTGCGCATGCCGGCTGGCGGCGGCGTCAATCTCAAAGCGGTGGATCGCTTCGTCTTCAACGACGAGGGGCGCATCCAGCATGGCCAAGCCTATTGGGACGACAGCTGCATGGAGCTGGTCGAGGCCGATTCATGAGTGCTGCTGATTTTTCGCAAGCCCCAGAGCACCCCGCCGCACTCGCCAATTACCGCTCTTTCGCCGCCGTCGAGGCACACGACCGGGCCGCTTGGCTGGCGCTGTTCGCTGCCGATGCCGTGGTGCAAGATCCAGTCGGCATCTCGCCCTTGGATCCCAGCGGTAACGGCCGTCAAGGGCTTGCGGCCATCGCTGGCTTCTGGGACGATGTCATCGCTGGCGGTAGCCAGAGTTTTGCGGTCAAAAGCCGCATCCCGCGCGCCGACCAATGCGCGGTCTTCGTCACCATGCGCAATCAGATTAGCGAGGAGCTCTCCTTCGAACTCGACATGATCGTCATCTACCAAGTCAATGCTGACGGCCTGATCCAATCCCTGCGCGCATTCTGGGATTATCAGGCAGTGCAGGATCAACTGGCCGCCATAACTGGCTGATCTAGCCAGCTGAATCTAGCTAGCTGAATCTAGTCGGCTGCATCTGGTTGGCTAAACGACACCGCCCCGCTGTGTTGCTGCGACCGGGCTCAGCTGATGGCACCAGCATCGAGCAGTAGCCGCTTGATGGCGGCCAGCCGCGCCGCCGTGCAGTCCAGCTCGAGCAGTCGGTAGCGCTCCGCTTCGGGCAACGGCAGGTATTGTGCCAGCTGGTAGCCCAATTGTAGTGCTGGCACGGGCTGCGGGCTGTCCGTCGCCGGCGTTGCCAAGCGCGGTTTTGGCAGCGAGCTAAGCAGTGCCCGTAACTGCGCCAATTCGCTGTGCTCGGCACCCTGCTGCTCGGCGGGCAGGTAGTCGGCAGCTGCCGTGACAATCATGTTGCGCGCAAAGTGCGCCCCGTTGTGGTGGAATTTCAGTCCCCCCTCGACCACGATCTGCAGCTGCCCCTCGGCACCGGGCACCGCGTCCCAGTCGACGATCTGCGCGGTGACGCCGAGCGCCTCCAAATCGGGTGGCCGCAGGCGGTCGTGCGGCTCGCGCAGCGTCTCCGAGCCGCGGCGGATGCGCACCACGCCGAACAGCTTCTGCTCGCGCAGGCAATCTCGCACCAAACGCAGATAGCGCGGCTCGAACAGCCGCAGGCGCAGGCGTGCGTGGGGCATCAGCACAGCACCCAAGGGGAACAGCGCCATGCGCTCTGCTCCGGGTGCCGTTGCTGCCGCGCTCACCGACTCCCTGCGTCCGCGCCCAGCGGGCGCAGGGTGCGTAGCAATAGCGGTAGCAACAGCAGTGCGCCGAGCAGGGCGAGCAGCATCGCCAGCGCCGTCAGCACGCCGAACCAGACGCTGGGGAGGAAGTTCGACAACCCCAAGACTGCAAAGCCGATGATGATGGTGGTCGAGGTGTAGTACATGGCGCGGCCGATGCTGCCGTGGCTGCGCCGGATGGCGGCGCTGTAGTCGTGGTCATGGGCAAATTCCACCCTGAAGCGCCAGATGTAGTGGATGGTGTTGTCGACGCCGATGCCGAGCACGATGGCCGCCATCGTCACATTCATCAGATCTAATGGCAAGCCGAACCAGCCCATGCCGCCGAGTACCACCAGCGTCGCCACCAAGTTGGGAGCCAGCCCCAGCAGTGACAGCGACAGTGAGCGGAACAGCACCAAAAACATCACTAGGATGGCGGCGAGCACCGCCCCCAGCGTCTTCAACTGCGATTGATAGAGGCTTTGCAGGAGCTTGTTGTACAACACCAAGAGGCCGGATAAGTGCACTTGCCCCGGCTTAAAACCCTGTTGCTCCTGCATGTCCCCCGCCACCTGTTGCAGGAATGCATCGCGGCGCAGCTCCCGGCGCGCCTCGCGCACGCGGATGACGATGCGCGCCTCGCGCCCGTCCGCCGACAGATAAGGACGCAGCAGCAAGTCGCGCAGCTCCTCTGGCAGCTCACGTCGCACCAGCTCCAGCTCCAACGCACTCGGCGTGTGTCCCAACACTTTGCGGCTCAGTTTGAAGATGGTGGCCAGCGAGAGCACCTTGCCGGTCTCCGGATAGGCATTGAGCATGTCGTGCACGCGCTCTAAGCGCGCCAAGCCCACGCTGCTAAACCAGCCCTCGTCTTCACTTGCCCCACCGCTCTCAGCCCCGGTGTCGAAGTCGCCGAAGTCGTCGAAGTCGTCCAGCGCTTCCCCGTCGCTCTCCGCGTCGCGCACGATGGCTGGGGCCTCGGGCAGTTGTAGCAACAGCTCCAGCGGGATGGTGCCGCCCAGCTGGCTGTCGATCAACGCCATGCCGCGATGGATTTCGGTGTGTGGCTTGAAGTAGTCGATGAAGCGATTTTCAACGCTGATACGTGGCAGGCCGCTGAGTCCAAAGGCCAATCCGGCGAGGGTGAGCACGGCGATCGCCTTGCCGTGACGCTCGACCGCCATGGCGAAGTGTCGGGTATTGGCGGTACCGGGGTCGGCAGCTGAGGCTGGCGGCTGTGGTGCCGAAAACAGCACCAGCAGGGCGGGCAGTAGGGAGAAAGACCACAGGAAGGCCAGCGCTGAGCCGCTGGCCATCATCCAGCCAAAATCAATCACCGGACGCACATTGCTGAAGGCCAGTGAACAGAAGGAGGCCACTGTCGTCAGTGTCATGCACAGGCAGGGGCGCGACATGAAGCGCACCAGCTGCCGCACACGCTCGATGCGGTGGATATCGGGTGCTCGCACCAACAGCTCGCGGTAGCGTACCAATAGGTGCATCGTTAGCGACAGCGTCAGGATCAGCAGCAGGGCGATGAAATTGGCTGAGACAACGCTGAGGGGCCAGCCTATCCAGGCGAACAGCCCGACCGCCGACAGCACGGTGGCAGTGCAGTTCAGCAGTGGCAACAGCACCCAGAACGGGTGGCGGAAAATCAGCCCCAGCAGGATCAGGATCAACAGTGCGATCACAGTGCCGAAGACCCGCAAGTCGCTCTCGACGAAACTGACCATGTCGGCGGTGATCATCGGCACGCCGCCGAGGAAGATCTCGGCGCGGTTTCGGTGCCGCTCAAGCGTGGCACGCACATCGCTTACCTGCTGCGAGCGCCGCTGGTCTGCTGCGCGCTGCAGCTGGCGGCGCTCACGGTTCAGCGCAGCTTGGGTGCGTTGCTTGCCTGCTCCGGTGGCATCGGCCAGTTGGCTGTGCTCTGTGCTCAGCGCCTCGAGTGTGGTGTCGGGGACCAGCTGCACCAGCATCATGGCGACACTCAGCTGCCGGTCGCTGAGCAGTTCGCTGTAGAGCGGGCTGTCGCGCAGCTCGTCGCTCGCCAAGGCCAAATCGGTGTCGGCGTCGCGCAACGTCTTCAGGCGTCCGGAGAGGAGATCGCCCACCGAGCGCGGCGGGCTGAACAACAGCGGCACATCGAGCAGGTTCAGTACCGATGCGATCCCGGGCAAGGCGCGCAACTCCGTCGCCAGCGCGGCCAAGCCGTCGAGGTTTTGCTGCTCCAGCAAGCCACCCGCAAGTGGGCGGTAGCTGACATAGAGCTCATCGCCGCCCGACGGGTAGCGGCTCTGTAGCGCTTGGAAGAAGTGAACCGCCTCGTCGTTCTCCAGCGCCAAGCTGTCGCTGGAAGTGTCGATGTACAGCTCGCCAAAGCGCAACACTGACAGCACCAGCGCCAGTGCCAGCAGTACCAGAGTCCACCGCGGTCGCCTTAGCGTCAGGGCATCGTAGCCCTGCAACAAGCTCCGAGTCAGCGTGCGCAGCATCACCGGTTCCGTTCAGTGCCCGGAAACTTTGCCCAAGGCGTGCAACAGGCGCGATCCCAGCGCCCCGAAAGTCCCGCAACTCATCATCAGCACACTGTCCCCCGGTTGTGCCACGGCACAAATGCCGTCGACAATCTCGTCGATATTGCGGCACACGCTCGTCTTTGTGCTATCTATCGATGCGGCCAGCTCCCATTCCAGCGTCGCCGCTTGGTGCCACCAGACATGATCGGCGGCGGCCAGTGCCTCGGCCAATTGCTCGCGGTGTACGCCTCGGCGCATCGAAGCCGAGACGGGGTCGATGGCGGCCAGCAAGCGACCCTTGCCAGCCAAGCGGCTGCTGAGTGCCTCGGTGGCACTGCGCATTGCCGTCGGATGGTGGGCGAAATCGTCGTAGATCAAAACACCGCGCACATCGCCGATACACTCCATTCTGCGACGCACCCCGGGCCAGCTGCCGAGGGTGGCGACGATATCGTCCAGCGCCACTCCGGCTGCCGCCGCCGCGGTTGCGGCCGCCAGCGCATTGTGCACATTGTATTGGCCGCACAGCGGCCAGCTGATATCCACCGCTGAGCCCAGTGCCTTTGGTGGCGTCAACAAAAAGCGCGAATAGTCTGGCACCAAGCCATCGGCTCGCCACCGGGCCTCGGCATCGCGATGGCCGGGTGGCGCAAAGTGCTCGTGCTCACTCCAACAACCGCGTGCCATGACACGTTCCAAGGCGCTGTCGCCGCTCGGTGTGAAGATGCGTCCAGTGGGTGGCACGGTGCGCACCAAGTAGTGGAATTGCAACTCGATTGCGTCTAGATCTGGGTAGATGTCGGCATGATCGTGCTCGAGGTTATTGAGGATCAGGCTCAGCGGTCGGTAGTGGATAAATTTGGGACGCTTGTCGAAGAAAGCGGTGTCGTATTCGTCGGCCTCGACGACGAAGAACGGCCCTTGGCCGTGCCGTGCCGAGACCCCGAAGCCCAGTGGCAGGCCGCCGATCAAAAAACCCGGAGACAGCCCTGCGCGATCCAGCATTTGGCTCAGCATGGCAGCGGTGCTGGTCTTGCCGTGCGTGCCGGCGATGGCGATGACCCAGCGTCCGGCCAAGTGCTCGCGCGCCAAGTATTCTGCCCCGGAACAGTAGGCGATGCCTTGAGCCAAGGTGTATTCCACCGCCGGATTGCCGCGCGAGAGGGCATTGCCGATCAGCACCAAATCGGGTGCCGGGCGCAGCGCGGCGGTGTCGTAGCCCTCATGCAATCTCACATCGGCCTCGCGCAACAGCTCGCCCATCGGTGGGTGGAAGTGTAGGTCCGAGCCGCTGACCTCGTGTTGGGCCTCACGGGCGAGCAGGGCGATGCCAGCCATAAAAGTGCCGCAGACGCCCAAGATGTGGATCCGCATGGCAACTTGCCAAGTGGTCTATGGCCGCCCTTTATAATGCACACCGCTTGCGCCGTCAAAGAGCACTCGCCATCGTGTCTGCCCGCAATGCTTTCTACGCCCAGTCCGGCGGCGTCACGGCGGTCATCAATGCCACTGCCGCTGCCTTGATCGAAGCCGCCCGCAAGACGCGGCGCATCGGCCGGGTCTACGCTGGCCACAATGGCATTCTCGGTGCCCTGCGCGAAGAGCTATTCGACACCAGTGCAGAGAGCCGCAGTGCCATCGCGGCGCTGCACCACACACCGGGGGGAGCTTTTGGCTCCTGCCGTTACCAGCTGCCTGCGCCCGTGTCCGGCGCAGCAGTCTACGAGCGCTTGGCGGAGGTATTCGCAGCCCACAACATCGGTTATTTTTTCTACAACGGTGGCGGCGACTCTCAGGACACCACTGAGAAAGTTGCCTGTCATTTCGACCGCATCGGCTATCCACTGTGTTGCATCGGCATCCCCAAGACCATCGACAACGACTTGCCGGGCACCGATAGCTGTCCCGGCTTTGGCTCGGTGGCCAAATATGTTGCTGTGTCGGTGCGCGAGGCGGCGCTGGATGTGGCCTCGATGTGCGCCACATCGACTCAGGTCTTCTTACTTGAGGTGATGGGTCGTCACAGCGGCTGGATTGCGGCGGCTGGCGGCCTCGCCGCCAAGCGACGCGGCGACGCGCCGCAGCTGATCCTATTCCCTGAGCGACCATTTGCGCCGGAGCGCTTCCTCGCCGCAGTTGGCGATTCGGTGGCGCGTCGCGGCCACTGCGTGATCGTCGCCTCAGAGGGCCTGCGCAACGCTGACGGCAGTCTGTTCAGCGCCGCCCGCACACGTGACGCCTTTGGCCACAGCCAGTTGGGCGGGGTCGCGCCGCGCTTGGCGCAGCTGGTCAACTCGCAGCTGGGCTTCAAATGCCACTTTGCAGTGGCCGACTACCTGCAGCGCTCGGCGCGCCACTTGGCCTCGGCAGTGGATTTGGAGCAGGCCGCCGAGATGGGCCGTGCGGCAGTGAACTTCGCCCTTGCCGGACAGCACTTGGCGATGCCGGTTATCCGCCGCCTGCCGGGGCGAGTCTACCGCTGGGAGGTGGCTGCGGTGCCGCTGTCCTCGGTGGCCAATACCGAGCGCCAGCTGCCGCGTTCCTACATACGCAACGACGGTTTCGGCATCACTGCCCGTGCGCGCAGCTACTTGGCACCGCTGATCCAAGGTGAGGCCTTGTCCCCGTTCCGTCACGGTCTGCCGTTGCACGCTGAGCTGCGGCTGCGCCGCGTGCGCCGCAAACTGCCGCCGTGGGTCGCTTAGAGCGACAGTCGCCGCCGTTGCTGCGAGTACTTTTGACTGCAACATCTGCAGCGGGCTAAAATAATGCGTTCTTGACAGAAAAAAGCAGGAGAAAATTGCGATGTTGCACCCCCTGAGTTATATTCCATTGTTGCTGGGTCTGGTTGGTTTGGGCTGTGCTTGGTGGCTGTATCAGCTCATTCTCCGCTATCCTGAAGGCCAAGATTTGGAGCGCAAAATCGGCGAGCGCATCCACAGCGGCGCGATGGTTTTTATGCGGCGTGAATACAAGCTGCTGGCGATTTTCTCAGCTGTCCTGCTGTTCTTGATATTGATCTCGCCACTGGGCTTTGGCACGGCTCTGGCTTTTGTGGTCGGTGCGCTGTGCTCGGCCGCTGCTGGCTGGCTCGGTATGATGGCGGCCACCCGCGCCAATGTGCGAACCGCCGTTGCCGCCCGCGAGCACGGTGCCCCGGAGGCACTGTCCGTGGCTTTTTTCGGCGGTTCCGTCATGGGCTTGTGCGTGGCCTCTTTGGGGCTGATCGGCCTCGGCATCCTCTATCTGCTGTTCGGTGGTGATCCGGCCACTGCCCACGCCATTCACGGCTTTGGTATGGGGGCTTCCACCGTGGCGTTATTTGCGCGTGTCGGCGGCGGTATTTTCACCAAGAGCGCCGATATTGCTGCCGATTTGGTGGGCAAAATTGAGGCTGGCATCCCCGAAGATGATCCGCGCAACCCCGGTGTCATCGCCGACAATGTTGGCGACAATGTCGGCGATGTGGCGGGCATGGGTTCGGACATTTTCGAATCCTACTGCGGTGCGATGATCGCCACGCTGGCCATTGCCTCGACCCTGTACGGCGATGAGCGACAGGCAGCGCTGATGTTGGTGCCGCTGCTGTTGGCTGCGGGGGGCTTGCTGTGTTCGCTAGTCGGCATTGCCTTGGTGCGTCGATGGGCCCACACCCAGCCTGCCAAGGCGATGCGTATCGGCACCCTCGGCGCCCCCATACTCTTCATTGTCGTCGCTGGGGTTTTGCTATGGACGCTGGGGCTCTTCGCCGATCTGTGGGTGGCGGTCTTGGTGGGCTCATTGGGTGGCATGGTGATCGGCTTGGTGACGGAGTACTACACCGGTGGCGCGCCGGTGCAAAAAATCGCCCAAGCGGGCGAAACCGGGCCGGCGACGGTGATGATTTCCGGCTTGGCCGTGGGCATGCAATCGGTGGTGCTGCCAGTGTTGATGATCTGCGTCATCATTTATGTCGCCACCCGTCAGGCCGACCTCTACGGTGTTGGTATCGCCGCCGTCGGCATGCTGTCCACGGTCGGTATCACGATGGCCATCGACGCCTATGGTCCGGTGGCCGACAATGCTGGCGGCATCGCCGAAATGGCTGCTATGGGTGAAGATGTCCGCGAGATTACTGATTCTTTGGACGAACTCGGCAACACCACTGCCGCCATCGGCAAAGGCTTTGCCATCGGTGCGGCGGCGCTGGCAGCGCTGGCGATCATCGCCGCTTTCGCCGAGACAGTGCCTTATCAGCACTTCGTGCTGTCGCTATCCGATCCCTTGGTCTTGCTCGGCCTGTTCATCGGCGGCGCCATTCCCTGCTTGATTACATCGATCACGCTGACGGCAGTCGGCGACGCTGCCTTTGAGATGATCCACGAGATCCGCCGCCAGTTCAGGGAGATCAAAGGCCTGCTTGAGGGCGAGGCCGAGCCGGACACCGATCGCTGCGTGGACATCGCCACCACGGCGGCTCTGCAGCGCATGTTGCTTCCCGGCGCCATTGCCATCATCGCGCCGCCGCTGGTCGGCTTCGGCCTCGGCGCCGAGGCGCTGGGCGGTATGCTGGGCGGCGCATTGTTGACCTGTGTGCTGTTGGCGCTGATGATGGCCAACGCTGGTGGCGCTTGGGATAATGCCAAGAAGTTCATCGAGAAAGGCAATCTCGGCGGTAAGGGTTCCGATGCCCACACAGCCGCCGTCGTCGGCGATACGGTGGGCGATCCCTTCAAGGACACCTGCGGCCCCTCAATGAATATCCTGATCAATGTGATGGCCATCGTCAGCCTAGTCATTGCGCCGTTGCTCTGATCCGGTGCCATGCCCGTCGAGTTTGCCCTGTGTCGTCTCGATGCGCTGCCCTTGCGCTCGGCGCGCGGCTTGGCTGCTGAGCGGTTGCTCGCTGTGCGCGGTGACGGGGCGCTTCATCTCGATCTGAATCGTTGCCGCCATACCGGCGGCCCGCTGAACTGGGTGCCAGACGGCTTGCTCGATGCTGCTGGCGCTTTCCTGCAGTGCAAGGGGCACGATGGGCTCGCTTTCGCATCGACGACGGCCACTGCGTCTTCGGCCCCTGCGCTGGGGACTCCAGTCGTGGCTCTGCACTCGGCGCGACGAGCTACTGTGGACCACGCCGCCAGCGGCGGCGCATTGACTTGCACGGCGATATGGCGATAATTCCCCTCCTCAGCAAAACGGCGGCGCGCCTCGGTGCGTGGTGGCAAATGTCGAAGATAGCGGCCAAGGTAACAGCGAAGGTGACGGGTACAACAAAAGCATCCGGCAATGCGCGCGTCGCCAGCACTACCAGCGTCAAAGCCGCCAAGGTCAAGGCGGTGCGGCAGCCGTCCATTGCCCGCACTCCGCCTGCGGGCAGATATATGGGCGCACCACAGCGCCGCTATTTCCGCAATGCCCTGTTGGCATGGAGTGATCGTTTGGATGACCAAGCCGCGACCACCATGCGTCGCATTCAGCACGAGACCCGCAACTGTCCCGACGATGCCGATCGAGCGACTCGCGAGGAAGAGCTGAGCGTCGAGTTGCGTGCGCGCGACCGCGAGCGCAAATTGAACCGCAAAATCGAGTTGTCATTAGAGTTGTTGGAGCGCGGTGCATACGGCTATTGCACCGATTGCGGTGAGGAGATCGGCTTGGAGCGGCTGGAGGCTCGCCTCACGGCCACTCTCTGCATCGACTGCAAATCTGAGGCCGAAATTCGCGAGCGCCAACGGGTCGGTTGAGCCTTGCGGCTGGGCGGGAGCATCCCAGCAGCGTGTTTTCGCGCCAATTTAGCCACTCGAGCTGGAGTGGCGCTAGACCGGTTGCCTTGCGTGTGGATTTTTCCCAAATAGTGGCAGTTGGCCGTTGATCATGCTGACATTCATTTGGGTTTTTACTCGGCTTTTTGCCGGGTTCGGACTTGGTGCAACATTGACCATCCTAGTTGTCGCGGAGCGATCCTGGCGATGGCGATCATCCACACGATGTTTTGTAGCGACACCCGCCATCACATAAACGCAGCAAATTGATCAGCCCCGGTGACAATCCGGAACCCTGGACGATGGCGATGTCGCTCCGGGCAGTCTGCGCTCGCCACATCGGGTGCGCCCTTGCAATGACCTGTGCGGGGCTCGCTTTTCGGTGGCTTGTTGACAGCGTTGGCCACAGCCGTCGCACTGGCGGCATCGCCCATCGCCGATGCCACGACGACCGCGGCCTATCAAGGCGTGGTGCTGCCCTATGCGGATACGCTGTCCTTCGAGGGAGCGGAGGGCTCATTGGCCAGACTTCCAATGCCTGCCCAGCGGCACCACTGCCAGCTACCAAGTGGCCGAGAACAGCAGCTTTTCGCTGAAGAGCACGGTGGTGGCGGGCGAGAGCTTCGTGTTGACGGTGCCGGGCGAGACCAATATTGGCGAGCTGGATAGCAACTATGTCCTGCCTGCCTCGGCGACCGTGCTGTCCTCGGTGGGGACGCTCAACGAGCTCGCCGCACGGACAGCAAACACGATCACGCTGAGCCTGAGCGGGCTCAGCGACGGTGAGTCAGTGCTGCTGACAGTGATGGACGGCTCGCGCTCTGGCAGTCTGGAGCTCAGTGTGGATGTGGTGGCCACGCGCCTAGCCTTGCGGGCAAACTTCTCCTCGACCACGGTGGTGGCACGCAGCGCGGACGGCGGCGCAGCATTGACTGATACGCTGCAGGGCGAGAATGACGCGGGCGTTGTGGACAGCGATGTCGACTTCAGCGATCTGGGGGATCTGCTGACGATCAATACTGATCTCGGGCGCGTGGTGGCACCGCTGCTGTCCAGCACTTCGAGTGCCAATCACATCGCCACACTGTCGCTGCGCTACTGGCCGCAGAGCGACCACAGCAGCTTCAACCCTGATGGTGTCGGTAGCTGCCCTGTCCCTTGAGGCGGCGAGCATCGTTGGCCCGGAAATCGATGTGGTGGCGGAACGCTTTGTGGCCGCAGTGGTACAGCTATCCACGCGTAGCAGCTACACCCCGTATTTGGAAGCGATCTATTGATGCGCTGATGCCCCTCTGTCTGCGGGGGGCATCAGGCGCTTAATCGAGCAGCTGTCTGGCGCTGGCGATCATGGTGTCGCGGCAAGCCGAGATGGACAGCCAGCGGCTGGGATGTTATGATTTCATATGGCTGTCAGCAATCCAATGTGTTGCAGTGCGAACATATGCGCTAGTTGCATCGTTGATATTCAAAGCCAATACACATCAAAACCCACTGGAGACATCCCATGAAATTGCAACAGTTAGGGCGCAGCTGCCACGATTTATTGGCACCGCAGGCCGCGGTTTTTTCACTGGCTCTGACACGGGCATTGGCGTTGGCATTGTGCTTGGGATTGATGTCTGGCACAGCCGAGGCATCCACTTATAGGTTGCTATTGGGGGTATCGGCGACCCAAGATTCGGTGACCACTGCCACCGACAGCACTTTTTCGGTCTTGGACAACAGTGCTTTTGAGCTTGATATCGGTCTGCAACATGTCTCCACCGATGCTGGTGACTTTGCATTGGGGGCGAGTGACGAAAATCTTGTGACAACTTGGGGCATGGCGCTGTCGTGGTATTCGGTGCCGGGCACTGGTGGGCACGGTGTGGCAGCTGGTTTTGTGGTGGAGGGCGCAGGCGGTGCGATCATTGCGGGCACAGTATTCCTGACGTCCACGACGGCGCGCAGTTTCAGCACGGATGCCAGCGTGTCGCTCAGCGGTGGGGGATCGATTGAGGATATCTTTCCTTTTGTGCTCTACTCGACGACGCTGGTCACAATCACCCCGAGTGGTGAGACGGATATGGTGAGTTTGTGGCAGCACACATTGGTTCTGGCAGCGCAAAATGCTACTTCCATGTTGCAGTGCAAGTTTTGCAGGCACCCGGATTTGTTGACGCTGCGCTTGCGTGCAGTCAATCTGGAGTCTGCGCCCAGCTACGCACGCAAGCTCTATCATGCGGTCAGGGTGCCTGACGGCGATGGCTCAGACTTGCTGGTTGCCTCTGTTGACAGTTATACCAACAATGTGTCAGCTGCTACGCTCACGAGATTGAGCTCAACGCTGACGGCTGCGGTGGCGACGATCAACGATGCGGCGACGATCAGCGATATCACGAGCGAGATCTATGGCCCCAGCATCGAGTTCGACACCGCGTCGAGTAGCGCGACACCGATATGGGCGCTGGCCATCGCCGATGGTGGTGGTGATGGCATTGACACCCACATCAGTTCAATGACGCTGCGTGTGGGTGTGGGCAGTGCGGTGGTCACGCCACTTTATAGTGCTTTAGCCCTCCCCGAAAATTCCCAGCATGCTGTGCCAAGTCTGGATTTCAACCTTCACCGCATCGATGCCGGGGGCACTGCTGTGGGTGCTGCACTGGCGACGCTGACTGCTGACTCGCTCAGTGTGCGCAGACCCACCCAATCGCTTGTTGTCACGTTGGTGTCGCCGCTGGTCATCGCCGACGGTGGCAGCGAGCGTTTGGGGCTCTTTGCGTTTCCGGATTCCTTGGATGGGCTGCAGAGTAGAGCGGATATCGTCGACGGCTCGCAGCTGATGCTGGAGCTGCGCCCCTCAGAGATTGTGCAGCCTGCCGGTGTCATCAGCAGCCGCTTTTCGACGGCAACAAACACCGTCGGCAGCGTCACCATGGCGGTGGTGGGCACCGTGCTGCGTTTGAACTCCATGCCGACTGTCCCTTCCTCTGCCACCATTGATGTGACTGGTGATGGTATTGGCACGCCGTATGCGGCCACCTATCGCTACCGAGATGGTGGTGTCACTGTCGCGCAGAATATTTTGCGCTTGACTGTGGTCAGTCGAGATAGTAAAGGGCAGCTCGATCTGGACAGCGACCTGAGCTCTTCGGCGCTGAATGCAGGGTTCAACACAGGTTTTTCCGGTTGTAGCGGCGGCGGGGGGCAGACCCGTTGTGCGGTGTCATTGCAGGCGGGCACTTTTGGCTATGTCAGAGAGATTAGCTATTATTCTTTGCAGGATCATGGCACGGTGGTCGCGAGCATTCCCTCCCCCCATGTTGTCTTCGAGAACACGGTCAATCTCACTCTCAGTATGGATGTGACGGGCGGCCGGTTGGAGACGCATGATGCGGTCTCGGCCAGTTTTGGTGGTGGCGCGGTCGAGCCCGCGATGCTGTTGCACGACCGCAGCTATATGTTTGAGGGCAGTTATCTGAGTTTCGCCGAGCTGCAGACCGGCCCGGCTACTATCCTTCCTGTCTACGACTTAGATGATGTGTCCGCCACCATTGAGCTCGCGGTGTCTGGGGTTTTGGGATGCGAGTTAGATTCTTCTTGCAGCGCGCCCGTCGCTGGCGCTGTGACGCTCACGGCACCGGCGAATACAGTGCAGATTGACGGCATCGACGTCCCGCTGATCGAATTTTCGCTGGCCATCACTCTGCCCACTCTGCCGATGGGGCTATTGGACACGCCATTGACGCTGGCAATCATGTCCACGGCGACTGGTGGCATCGCCCTGACAGTGCCTACTCCGACGAGTTTCACGGTGTTGGGAGTGGTGCCCACGACGGTGAGTTTGATCGACATCGGCCAGGCGACGCTGAGCAATGTCTTGGGGAGCACAGAGCAGCGGGTGATGGCGCTGAGTTTTGCCGAGGGTGCGGGGGACAGTATGGGTGTCGCGATCAGTTCCGTGTTATTGAGTCTGTTGGCTGAAGACAGCGGCATTGCACCCATCGTTGCTGGCATCGACAGCGCTTTGACGCGCGGTGTGGTGCCGGCGCTGACTTTGAATCTGTATGCGGCGGATGCCGCTGGCAACGCCACGGGGGCAGTGCTGGCGGCGACAGTCACGGCCTTGGCGCGCGTGTCCTCTGGCGAGCAGATGATTCGCCTGACGCTCGGCACGCCGCTGAGCATTGCCGAGGGCGGCACGGCCCAGCTGCTGTTGACGGCTGCGGTGGCCAACCACAGCGCATTGCTCAGTAGCGATGCGGTGGATGCAGGGCAGCTGCGGCTGCGGGTATCACCGGCAACTGCTGGCGTCTTCGGCAGTGGCGCTTTCAGTGGCGGCACGCTGGAGAACAGGCTCAGCATGGAGGTGATTGGCACGACGGTGGCGATCGACAGCGTCAGTGTTGGCAGTGCCCCCAGCGTCACTGGCAGCACCGCTGCAGGTTTTGCGGTGCAAACCGACTTCCGCGCCGGCAGCGGCGCGGCGTCGACTGCCAATGTTGTTGTGTTGAACCTGCGTAGCCGAGATGCCAGCGGGCAGCTTGATCTGAACGCGGATCTGTCTGCGCAGGCTCTCGTTGTGAGCGGTGATACGGATGTGGAGCACCAGGAGGAGATCCTGTCATCTGGCCATGTCCGGAATCTGTATTTCTCCCCGATTGATGGTCGTCAAAGGGTGTTCACGACTGCTGAGAACCAAGTGACGGTCACCATGAATGTTAGCGCCGACAGTTTGGAGACCTTGGCGGCGGTGACGGCGCGGAACAGCAGCACGGGCATCGCGGTGGCGGGCAGCTCGCTGATCCACGACGCCAGTTACAGCTTTAGTGGCACTTATCACGCTTTTCTGAACGTTGATTTGAGCGGCACTAGCCCCGCTTTCAACGATTCCACGGCCAAGGTCTACGATCGCGATCCATCCGGACTATCGCTGACAGTGACACCGCAGCTATCCTGCACCAGCGATGGCGGCGGCTGTACGCCGCTCTCTCCGCTGAGTGCGACGACGACAGCGATGGTGACGGTGGCTGCTGCTGCTGAGCGCGGCGTGATCAGTTTCACGGCACCCTCCAGTGGAGGTTTTGCTTTTGCGCAGTTGCCGAGCGGGCTGCTCAGCAGCACCCTGAGTTTGACGATCGCCCTCCAGTCTGGGAGCGCCTACAGCAGCATCCCCGCGCCGAGCGAATTCACCCTCAGCGCCGATCTGGTTCCCCCGACCATCTGCGATGGCGACTTGGACAGTGTGGCGAACGCGTGTCTATCGGTGGACAGCGCCGAGTTGCGGGCTTATTCGGCGACCCTGCTGTTCAGCGAATTGGCCAGCGATCGCGCGCAGCTGAGCGAGGCGGCGACGCCCATCAACACGGCCGCCAGTTATTGGCTGGCCTTCCACACTGGCACGACTTGCGCCATCGCCTCGATCACGGCGATGTCCTCCCAGCTGAGTTTGAGCGCCACCGGCGGTAGCGGGCAGCTCAACGCGCTCTCGCAGGGCACGGCCTATTGCGTCTTCCTCGCAGTGCGCGATGCCGGTGGCAGTACGGTGTACAGCGCCCCGGTGATGCTGAACACGGCGGCATTCTCGCTGACCGATGCCGATAACGACGGCCTGTCGGATGATTTGGAATACGATTTCATGCCTGTTGGCGGTTTGACAGTGTGCCCGGACGCTGCTTGTGACACGGACGGCGATGGCCTGTCGGACAGTTTGGAAGCCTATCTGAACAGCGATCTGTCGAACACGACAGGGGCCTCTGCGGCGACGGATGCCGATAGCGACGGCTTGCCAGATGTGGTGGAGCTGTACTACGGTCGTCGCGACGAGTTGAGTAGCGCGGCAACGGTTTTGCCGCGCCAAAACGCGCGCGGTGTGCTGACGGACTTTGCCTCATTCACCAACAGTTCTGGCACGGCGTCGCTGAGCCTGCCGCTGGACTCGGTGGTGCATATCAGCGCTGGTGTCTATCAGGGTGGGGTGCTGCCAGCAGCGGACAGCCACAACTATGTGTCGGGCACACACTGGCTGTCCTCTGGCAGCGCAGCGAGCGATGCGGTGATCCGGCGCTTGGAGCTGCGGCCAGTATTGTCGGTAGGCGGCGATCTCTCGGTGATAGCGGGCGGCTCGGGCAGCATGAGATTGCAGTTATTGGGAGCGCAGCCCGACGGTGACGGGGCAGTGGCGCTGAGTCTCAGCAGCTCTGGTTTGGCGCTGATGGCGAGCAGCCTGTCGCTGTCGGGTGCTGTGGAGCAAGCGGTGGGCTACACGGTGAGCACCTCGACCCTGACGGTGATGGCCACCGTGCAGCTGGACAATGCGTCTCTCGATCTGGTGTCGCTGTGCTCTTTTTCTGCCAGCTGTTCGTCGAGCACGACTTATAGCATTGTTTATCAGCCAGCGCTGCGTGCGGTGGCGGCCTATGCACCGGTGATCCAGCTGCGCCAGAGCGGGAGCAGCGCGCTGTTGCAGAGCATTGCCGATCCTGCGGCGGGGGTGGAGTTCTCGGTGTCTGGCAGCGTTGTGAATAGCACTCGCACTTGGACACTCAGCGTGCTCGGCTCTTCGACACCAGCGACGCCGTCGGTGGCGTTGGCTGGTACTTACAGTGTGGCAGGCAGTGTTTTCGGCAGCAACGCGGCGGTGTATCGCATTGGGGCCGAGAGCACGGGCGAGAGTTTGCAGCGAGTCTTTAGCGTTGGCCAGTTGGACAGCGACGGCGACTTGATTCCAGATACGCTGGAAGTGCCCGGCTTGGTATTGGTCAACTCGGCCCTGCCGTACGGCGACAGCGCCGGCACAGCCAACGCGCACTTTATGCTCGTTGCGCCGGGGATCATCCTGCGTCTGGGTGATATCGCGGCGCAGCGCCCGGTGGCAAATTCGCCCCGTGTGCCGCTGAGCGAGTTTGCCGCACTGGGCATCGCGCCGCTGCCAGTGAGCGTCGTCGATAACTTGGTACTCGATGTGTCCTTCAGTTGCGGTGATAGCGCAGCCTGTTTTTCGGCTGGCGACTTGCTCGACTTTGTGTTCTCGGTCGATGGAGCGATCAGCACTGACAAGTTGTATCACTATTCCAGCACTTGCCCCAGTGCGGCGACGGCCAGTTGGTGCGAGGTGGATACCAGCCAGCGCACGATCACGATCGACAGTGGCCCCGGCATGAGCAGCGCGACGGTAATCGTGGCCAATACGGTGACATTCTCGCCGTATCTCAGCGTCGCTGGAACGAGCGGCAGGGCTTGCCCGGCACCCGGCGATGCGGCCTATCTCCCGCTGCTGTCGCTGGTGGCGGGCGCTCTGTCCAATGGCGGCTGTGTGCATGTCAGCGCTACGTCCGACTCCTTGAGCCCGCTGGCATTGCAGGCGACGAGCGGTAGCGAGGTGGTGGTTTTCCACGGCGGTGGCGGCACGGTTGGGCTGCCTTGGTTGGCGCTGCTCGCACTGATGATGCTCCTGAGCCTTGGCCGCAGCGGCCAGTGGCATCGGCGCGGCGTTGCGATGGCTGGTGCGGCCTTGCTCTCGCTGTGCCTGAGCCTGCCTGCGACGGCCGCTGCCCTCGACTTCGGCATCAGCGGAGCGGTGGGGCAGAGTTTTTTGAAGCCCTCACTACAGAGCAGCACTTTCCGCTTGGATGATCAGGAAGATTTTGCCTACCGTGTTGGCGTCGACTACGCGCTGCCATTCAAGCTGCCGCTCTTTGTCATCACCTTGGAAGATCTGTGGTTGGAAGGCTTTTGGGCGGATTTGGGCGAGTCCAGAGTCTGCAATGCGACCGCCTGCGGCGGCGTCGAGCAAACGGCTGCCGGGGCGGGGGTGAATTGGTTTCCCTATGGCCGCGATCGCCGCTGGTCACCCTATGCTTCGCTGGGCTGGCGCAGCGGCGATGCCAAGTCCAGACAGTGGCGGGTAGCTGTCAAGAACGACGATGGCCTCTACTGGGGGCTGGGCATGGAGTTGGATCTGGCTGGTAACCCGGCCCGCGGTTTGGCGCTGAAAATTTTCTACGAAGATTACGACCTCGGCACCGCTTTTGCCGGTGCCGGGCTGAGCTATCGCTTCAATGGCGCTGCCGAGGATGCCGCGCCCAGCCGCCGCCCACAGGCGAGCGCACGCCGTCGGGAGGAGCTCCCCCGTCGCCCAGAGCGCACGCGGCCCGAGCCCACCAGCCAGCGGCCCAGCTATATCTCGGCGCTGAGCTCTCCTTGCACACGACCGGGCGCATCGGTTTGTGCTTGCTTGGACACAGTGCGCGGCCATCAAGGCTGGTATGTGCAGGTGGCGGCCTATGCCAATGTCTTGGCCGCCGAGCGTACCGCCCAGAAGCTCTTGGCACAGGGCTTCGGCGCGGTGCGGGTCGGCATCGGCGCGGTGGACAGGGATAATGGTAGCGTGCTGTATGCGGTGCGCTTGGCATTGGATTCGCCGGCCGCCTGCGGTCGCGCTGCGGTCATCAAACGCGATGTGGACGAGCTGCTGAATGTTGAGAGTGTGGTGCGTGCTTGGTTCGACTACCCGTGGTGAGTTCGAGTAGCCACTAAAATCTGTGGTCTGTGGCGGGGCTTGCGCCAGCTCGACGCCGCACTTTTGGCGAGCTACAGTCAATGAGTAGCGCAGCCAACAAACAGTCCGACAGCAGCGATGGAACGGCGCAGGCGGTGCACCAGCTCAATGTCTGCGGTCTGTCCTGCCCCGAGCCACTGATGCTATTGCACCGCGAGATCCGTCGCCTGCGTCGCGGCGAGCTGTTGCGGCTCTGTGCCACCGATCCCTCGACCCAGCGCGATGTGGAGAGATTTTGCCACCATTTGGGGCATCAATTGCTCAGCGCCTCGCAGCCCTCGCAACAGCGCGACCGCAAGCTGTATTTTTTGATCCGCAAGGGCGGCCCCGCAGCGTCGCACAGCTGAAGCCATGGCTTTGCCGCCACCTTGAGCGCCGACGGCGCGGGCCCGCGGGTGGTGGTCGATGAGGCTTTGCCGGGCGCAGCACAGCGCTTCGCAGCCTTTGGCCCGGTAGAGCCCCGCCCGGCGGCGGCCATCGTCGCCCCCTTGCCGCCCTCGCTGAGACTGTTGATCCTGCGCTCGGTCACACGGGTCGACGATGCCTTGCTGGACGGGGCGACGGGCCTGCGTTTTGTCGGTAGCGCGACCAGCGGGGTCGAGCACATCGACGTGCGCTGTCTGCGCCAGCGCGGCATCGCTTGGGCGGCGGCTCCGGGCTGCAATGCCGAAGCGGTGGTGGATTATGTGCTGTCGGTGCTGTGCCACCAGCTGCCGGGATTTCCATCGGCGCCGCCGCAACTGACGGTGGGCATCGTCGGCTGCGGCCACAGCGGCGACCGCCTGCGCCGTCGCCTTGAGGCATTGGGGTTGCGCTGCCTGATCTGCGACCCACTGCGCGCCGCCGAGCTACCCAGCAGGCCCTTGGCGGAGCTGCTGGCCGCCGCGGATGCGATCAGCCTGCATTTGCCGCTAAGCGATGGCAATCGCCATCTGATCGGGGCTGAGGCCTTGGCGCAGCTGCGTTCTGGGGCGCTGCTGATCAACAGCGCCCGCGGCGCGCTGATCGACAGCGAGGCACTGCTCCGGCGCTCAGCTGCCCCTGGCGCACCGCGATTGGCGCTGGACACCTGGGAGGGCGAACCGGCCATCGACTCAGATTTGCTGGCCTGCGTCCATCTGGCGACCCCCCACATCGCTGGCCACACCGCCAGTGCCCGCCGCCGTGCGCTGGCGCTACTCTACGAGGCCGCTTGCCAGCATTTAGGGGCACCAGACCCCTCAGCGCTGAGCTCGGCAGGGGCGAGCGGGGCACAGACAGCAGCCGAGCCAGCTCCGGTGATCCCCGCAGTGGAGCCGCTATGCTTGCGCGCGGAGGATGCTCAGAACTTCCCGGTTTTGCTGCAGCGGCTCAGCGCCTATTGTTGCCCACTAGAGGAGCTGGATCGCCAGTTGCGCACGCTGCTGGCAGCCACGCCAGACGATACTGCACAGGGTTTCGCCGCCGCCCGCGCCGCGCCGCCACCGCGGCTGGAGTTCTCCGAGTTGCCGCTGCTGGCGCAGTCATTGCCCCTCGCCACCCAGCGCATGCTGCGCGCCGCTGGCTTTTTGCAACTGACACCGTCATTGCCAGCAGCAAAATAGAGGGGCATGACTGCGCTGCCAACGACAGCTACCACAACGGGAGCCAGCAGCACTGCGGGCGATATTGAGTTCGCATCAAGGCTCAATGCTGGGTGTTGTGCGCTGGCAGCCATAGACCCATGTGCTCTTTACCGCCGAGCGGCAAGACGATGATCTATGAGGGGCTGACGGACTGAGCTGGCAGAAGCAAATAGAGCGGGCAAATCAGCGGGGGACTGTTGTTGCCCAGCCTAGGGGCCAGTCTGCACTGGCCGAGCGGCAACAGGGCAAGCGGCGAGGGTGTGGGTGGCGGTGGAGCGGGCAGTGCTTGGTGATAGCCAGCAGCACTGCGGGCGCTATTGAGTTCGCATCAAGGCTCAATGCTGGGTGCTGTGCGCTGGCAGCCATAGACCCATGCGCTCTTTACCGCCATGAGCGGCAAGACGATGATCTATGAGTGGCTGAGGGACTGAGCTGGCAGAAGCAAATAGAGCGACAATCAGCGGGTGACTGTTGTTGCCAAGCCTAGGGGCCAGTCTGCACCGGCCGAGCGGCAACGGGGCAAGCGACGAGGGTGTGGGTGGCGGTGGAGCGGGCAGTGCTTGGTGATAGCCAGCCAACAGAGCAATTATTCTGCTGACTGGCTGTCAGCCGGCAAGCTTTGATCCGCTTGCATGATGTCCATGCCCCGCTCGTCCAAAATGCGGTCTCGCGATGCCGACTATCGCGAGTATGCTTGTTTGCGTTGCTCCATTCTTCTAAGCAACATCTTTTAGCAGTTTAAAATACTTTTGATATTCCTCTGATTGGTCTCTCCCTGCGGCCTCCATCAGACCAAACAACTCCCAGCCCTGCGTACTTTTGCTTGGTAGATCGTAGGCTGTCGCAGCTGGCTCAGGGAGATTGACAGAGTCTTCCAGAATCGGGGAGGCTCATGCCACCAAGTCGTCCGCTTTGATCGCCTTGCTGACTTCCTGCCCTTTTTCGCCAAGAGACAAGGGGCCGGGCGCGCTGACAAACGCGCTGGCATCCCGAGCAACAAATTGTGCTTCAATGCGCCTTAGCAATGGTGCCAACCCAATGAGCTCGCTTAGTGCTGGCACCATTTTGCTATGTAGCTGTGCCAGCTCGCGATGCTCGGTGTTGTGCTCAACAAACCATCGATCCATCGATCAATAAAACGGGTAGCGATCACTGTGAAAACCGCAAGCAACGCCCAGCTGGGAGCTGGATTAGTCTGCGACCATGTCAGAAGGGCGTTTATCATGAGATTTTCTTGAAATTATTGCACTTTTCCGCCACTGTCAAGCCCCCGTTAACCCCCGCAGCTTGGGCTAAGTGAGCTGCTGCCCAGGCTTTGATCGACGCCTCGCCCCCTCAGCCACCGCGTCGGCTGAGGAAGCCCTCAAGGCGGTTCATCGCGTCCTCCATCACATCGATGGTGGGCAGGAAAGTCAGCCGCAGATGGTCGGGATGTGGCCAGTTGAAAGCGCTGCCTGGGGTCAGTAGCATCTTCTCCTCACGCAACAGAGCCAGCGCCAGCTGCTCGTCATCGACGGTGCCGAAATACTCGCTGTCAAAGCGCGCAAACAGGTAGATCGCCCCCTGTGGCCGGTGACAGGAGACCCCCTCCATGGCATCGATGCGCCGCCAAGCGTGGTCGCGCTGCTCGCGCAGGCGACCGCCGGGCGCGACCAAATCCGCAATGCTCTGGTGCCCGCCCAAGGCGGTCTGCACGGCCAGCTGGCCTGGCACATTGGCGCATAGGCGCATCGATGCCAACAGTAGCAGCCCCTCTCGGTAGTCGATATTGCGGCGGCGATCGCCGCTGACGATCATCCAGCCGCTGCGGAAGCCAGCCAAGCGGTAGTTCTTTGACAGCCCGCTAAAGCTGAGGCAACACAGCTCGCCCGCCAGTCTGGCCAGCGGCACATGCTCGGCATCCTCGTAGAGGGTTTTGTCGTAGATCTCGTCGGCGAATAGCGGCAAGTCATGTTCGCGGGCCAGCTCGACGATCCCCCTCAGCAGCTCAGCGGAATAGACTGCGCCGGTGGGATTGTTGGGATTGATCACGACGATGCCACGGGTGCGCGGCGAAATCTGTGCGCGCAGATGATCCAAATCGGGTTGCCAGCCAGCCTCTTCGACGCAGCGGTAATACCGTGGCACCCCATTGGCCAGTCTGGTGACGGCGCTCCACAGCGGGTAGTCCGGGCATGGTATCAGCAACTCATCGCCCGGGTTGAGCAGCGCCTGCACCGCCATCTGGATCAACTCGCTGACGCCATTGCCCAAGAAGATGTCCTCGACATCGATCTGCTGCACCCCTTGTTGCTGGCAGTGCTGCATGATCGCCTTGCGCGCCGGAAACAGACCGTGCGACTCGCTGTAGGGCTGTGCTTGGCGCAGATTGGCGATGACATCGCGCAGTATCTCATCGGGCGCATCGAGGCCGAAGACACCGGGGTTGCCGATGTTCAGCTTGAGGATCGTGTGCCCCTCTTCCTCCATCGAGCTGGCGCACTGCAACAGGGGGCCGCGCAGATCGTAGCAAATATCGTCGAGCAGGGAAGATTTGCGCAGGCTTGTGGGCTGTTGTTGGGACACGGTTTGGCTTGCGCTCTGCGGTGGTGGGGCCGGGGAGCTGCGCTGCGGCTGGCTGCGACGCCCGAGCCGTTGCCGAGCCGCCCTCAGCCACGCTTATTGTATGGTGTCGCCGAGCAGCTGGCAGCCGCAAGAGGCGCAGTGCTTATGCGTATAATTCTGCCTATGGAGAGTTTTCCCGCTGGCGACCCGCGTGCCCTAAGCGACGAGCAGTGGCGTTCACAGCTGGACGACAACAGCTATCGGATCTGCCGTCAAGGGGGGACAGAGCCAGCTTTCAGCGGCTGCTATTGGGAGACTAAGACAGCCGGTGCTTACCGTTGCCGCTGTTGTGATGCGCCCCTATTCGACTCGGCTGGCAAATTTGATTCGGGATCGGGTTGGCCCAGCTTCCATTCCCCGGCACCAGCAGCTCGCCTGAGCAATCACCGCGACACCAGCCACGGCATGGCGCGCGAGGAGCTGCGTTGCGCGGTCTGCGATGCCCATCTGGGGCATGTCTTCAACGATGGCCCGCCACCCACTGGCCTGCGTTATTGCATCAACTCTGCCTCCCTGCGCTTGGTGCCCGCCACCGACGGCGGTGCCACCAGCAGCAGTACATAGCAGCGTGCCTAGCGAGTGTCGTGTGTCCGGCGCATCGCACCGCAGTCGCGCCGCCCGCAGTCCCGCTATCGCAGCGCTCGCATCGCTTAAAATGATCCCCGTCCACCCACTGGCAGCTGCCATTGCATCGATTCGCCCCCTCTGAGCCCCGCAGCGCCAGCAGGGCTTGCCCCACGCACGGCAACGGCATCCTCTGGCTCATGGCATCGGCTCTGAGCTTGGCCTTGGCACTGGCTGCCATCCCGCCAGCGCTGGCGCAAGTGGTGCCGGGCCCCGTGCGCTGGGTGGTGGATGCCAGCACGAGCAATGCCTTGACGGTGCGGCTTGGGGGTGGGGTGGTGGAAAACACCAGCTTGCGCCTCAGCCTCAGCAGCGGTGTGCTGTCGGGGCAGCTAGACTTAGAGTTCACTGTGCAAACGCGCCGCCTGAGCCTCGGCTTGCCGGCCACTGTGAGCGGCCATAGTACTTTTGCGCTGAGCGTGCGCGGCGTGGACAACGACGACAACGAGGACAGCGACTACCGCCTGTCGCCCGCGGCGACGGTCACGCCCTCATCCGGTGCGCTGATGGAGCACGCGCGCACGGCCAGCAGTCTGAGCTTGTCTCTCAGCGGGGCAGTTAGCGCCCAGCTGCTGAGCTTGACAGTGGTCGACGGCTCGCTGAGCGCGGTGGCACAGACCATGTTGATCGTGCTGCCCGTCGCCTTGCTCCTGACAGCGCCGTCCCCGGTACTTGTAGAGACGCCCTTGACGGTGCAGATATTTGCTGTCGATGCCGCCGCGAATGTGGATTCGGGCTACGTGCTTCCCAACACGGTGACAGTGAGCATCTCGATGGGGACTCTGAGCGCCTTGTCGCAGGCATCCTCCACCAGCCTCAGCCTGCAGCTGGAGGGGCTGAGCGACGGCAGCACGATCGTGTTGACGGTGAGCGATGGCACGCTGAGCGGCACCGTCGAACTGCTGGTATTCGACCTCCTGCAGCTCGATATCGATCTCAGCGACACGGTCAACCAAACGGATGCCTTGATGATGTTCCGCACGCTGGGCTTTACGGAGTCCTTCCGCACCTTGATCAAGAACGGCACCTTTTCTGGTGTCGTGGTGGCTGGCATTCCGGCCCTGATCGACGAAGAGCTCAATATCATTGAGCGTATTGAGGCTCTTGAGGCCAGCTCCAACAGTGTCTTGGACATTGATCTCGACGGCGATGTCGACCAAACGGATGCCTTGATGATGTTCCGCACACTGGGCTTTACGGCGTCCTTCCGCACCTTGATCAAGAACGGCACCTTTTCTGGTGTCGTGGTGGCTGGCATTCCGGCCCTGATCGACGAAGAGCTCAATATCATCGTGCGCATCGAGCAGCGCGCCGGCCTCTGAGCGAGCGCTACAGGCTCCTCGCTCAGAGGCAGATCGCGACTTTGGCACAGCATCGCGTTTGCTACGCATCGCCGTATTGCGAATAGCATACTGAATTTGTTAGAATAGGCGCTTGGCAAGAGCTGGTGATCGTCGTTGCGCTCTTGCAGGCACGCCAGCCCATCTAGCGTTTAGCCACTGGAGACATTCCATGAAACTGCAACAGTTAGGGCGCAGCTGCCACGATTTATTGGCACCGCAGGCCGCGGTTTTTTCACTGGCGCTGACACGGGCATTGGCGTTGGCGTTGGCATTGTGCTTGGGATTGATGTCTGGCACAGCCGAGGCATCCACTTATCGGTTGCTATTGGGGGCATCGGCGACCCAAGATTCGGTGACCACTGCCACCGACAGCACTTTTTCGGTCTTGGACAACAGTGCTTTTGAGCTCGATATCGGCTTGCAACATGTCTCCACCGATGCTGGTGATACTGTATTGGGGGCGGGCACACCCAATGGTGTGCTGACTTGGGGCATGGCGCTGTCGTGGTATTCGGTGCCGGGCGCAGATGGGCACGGTGTGGCAGCTGGTTTTGTGGTGGAGGGCGCAGGCGGTGCGATCATTGCGGGCACAGGCGAGCTGACGGATACGACGGCGCGCAGTTTCAGCACGGATGCCAGCGTGTCGCTCAGCGGTGAGGGATCGCTTGAGGATATCTTTGCGTCGGCGAGCTACTCGACGACGCTGGTCACGATCACCCCGAGTGGTGAGACGGATATGGTGAGTTTGTGGCAGAACACATTGGTTCTGAAAGCGCCGTCGAATCCTAATTCCAGGTTGCAGTGCAAGTTGTGCACGTACCCGGATTTGTTGACGCTGCGCTTGCGTGCAGTCAATTTGGAGCTTGCGCCCAGCTACGCACGCCAGCTCTATCATGCGATCGAGGTGCCTGACGGCGATGGCACCGACTTGCTAGATCCCTTTGTTGACAGTTATACCAGCGGTGCGTCAACCGCTGTGCTCACGGTATTGGGCTCAACGCTGACGGCTACGGTGGCGACAGCCAACGATGCGGCGACGATCAGCGATCTCACGAGCGCGATCTATGGCACCAGCATCGAGCTCGACAGCGTGTCGAGCAGCTTGACAGCGATATTGGCGCTGGCCATCGCCGATGGTGGTGGTGATGGTGTTGTCACCCGCATCAGTACAGTGACGCTGCGTGTGAGTGTGGGCAGTGAGGCGATTACGCCATTTTATAGTGCTTTAGTCCTCCCCGCTGACTCCCAGCGGGCTGTGCCAAGTCTGAATTACCACCTTTTCCGCATCGATGCCGGGGGCGCTGCTGTGGGCCCTGCACTGGCGACGGGGATAGTAGGTTTACGGCTCCTAGCGCGCGCTTCCAGCCAAGCGACTGTTGTCCTAGGGTTGGCGACGCCGCTGGTCATCGCCGACGGTGGCAGCGAGCGTTTGGGGGTCTTTGCGGTGGTGATTGACGTCGTCAGCACTCTGAATATCAACGATATCGTCGACGGCTCGCGGCTGATGCTGGAGCTGCGCCCCTCAGAGATTGGGCAACCTGCCGGTGTCATCAGCAGCCGCTTTGCGACGGCAACAAACACCGTCGGCAGCGTCACCATGGCGGTGGTGGGCACCGAGCTGCGTTTGGAGTCCATCACGACTGTCACTGCTTCCTTTGCCACCATTGATCTGACTGGTGATGGTATTAGCACGCCGTATGCGGCCACCTATCGCTATCGAGATGGTGCCAATATCGAGCGGAATACTTTGCGCTTGACTATCTCCGCTCGAGATAGGAATTTGCAGTTCGATCTGAACCAAGACCTGAGCTCTTCGGCGCTGAATACAGGGTTCAACGCAGGCTTTGCCAATTGCAGCGGCGTGGCGGAGACCCCGGCGGAGACCTTTTGTGTGCTGTCATCTGAGGCGGGCACTTTTGGCTATGTCAGAGAGATTAGCTATTATTCTTCGCAGGATCATGGCACGGTGGTCGCGAGCATTCCCGCCCCCAGCTCTGCTGGCAGCAACACGGTCAATCTCACGCTCAGTATGGATGTGACGGGCAGCCGGTTGGCGACGCGGGATGCGGTCTCGGCCAGTTTTGGTGGTAGCGTGGTCGATCCCGCGATGCTGTTGCACAACCGCAGCTATGTGTTTGCGGGCAGTTATCTAAGTGTCGCCGAGCTGCGGCTCGACGCGGCTTCTACCCTTGATGTCTACGACTTAGATGATGTGTCCGCCACCATTGAGCTCGCGGTGTCTGGGGTTTTGGGATGCCAGTCTTCCTCTTCTCCTTGCAGCGCGCCCGTCGCTGGCGCTGTGACGCTCACGGCACCGGCGAATACAGTGCAGATTGGTGGCATCAGCGTCCCGCTGATCGAATTTTCGCTGAACGTCATGCTGCCCGCTCTGCCGACGGGGCTATCGAGTACGTCATTGACGCTGGCAATCATGTCCACGGCAACGATCGCGGCGACTGCTGAAATCGTCCTGCCCATTCCGACGAGTTTCACGGTGTTGGGAGTGGTGGTGCCCCCGAGCATCTGCGATGGCGACTTGGACAGTGTGGCGAGCCCGTGTCTATCGGTGGACAGCGCCGAGTTGCGGGCTTATTCGGCGACCCTGCTGTTCAGCGAATTGGCCAGCGATCGCGCGCAGCTGAGCGAGGCGGCGACGGCCATCGACACGGCCGCCAGTTATTGGCTGGCCTTCCACACTGGCACGACTTGCGCCATCGCCTCGATCACGACGATGTCCTCCCAGCTGAGTTTGAGCGCCACCGGCGGTAGCGGGCAGCTCAACGCGCTCTCGCAGGGCACGGCCTATTGCGTCTTCCTCGTAGTGGAGGATGCTGGTGGCAGTACGGCCACCAGCGCACCAGTGCTGCTGAACACGGCGGCATTCTCGCTGACAGATGCCGATAACGACGGCTTGTCGGACGATTTGGAATACGATTTCATGCCTGTTGGCGGTTTGACAGTGGCCTGCCCGGGCGCTGCCAGCAGCTGTGACACGGACGGCGATGGCCTGTCGGACAGTTTGGAAGCCTATCTGAACAGCGATCTGTCGGACACGACAGGGGCCTCTGCGGCGACGGATGCCGATAGCGACGGCTTGCCAGATGTGGTGGAGCTGTACTACGGTCGTCGCGACGAGTTGAGTAGCGCGGCGACGGTTTTGCCGCGCCAAAACGCGCGCGGTGTGCTGACGGACTTTGCCTCATTCACTTCTGGCACGGCGTCGCTGAGCCTGCCGCTGGACTCGGTGGTGCATATCAGCGCTGGTGTCTATCAGGGTGGGGTGCTGCCAGCAGCGGACAGCCACAACTATGTGTCGGGCACACACTGGCTGTCCGCTGGCAGCGCAGCGAGCGATGCGGTGATCTGGCGCTTGGCTCTGCGGCCAATATTGTCGGTAGGCGGCGATCTCTCGGTGATAGCGGGCGGCTCGGGCAGCATGAGATTGCAGTTATTGGGAGCGCAGCCCGACGGTGACGGGGCAGTGGCGCTGAGTCTCAGCAGCTCTGGTTTGGCGCTGATGGCGAGCAGCCTGTCGCTGTCGGGTGCTGTGGAGCAAGCGGTGGGCTACACGGTGAGCACCTCGACCCTGACGGTGGCGGCCACCGTGCAGCTGGACCTTTCGTCTCGCGATCTGGTGTCGCTGTGCTCTTTTTCTGCCAGCTGTTCGGCGAGCACGACTTATAGCATTGTTTATCAGCCAGCGCTGCGTGCGGTGGCGGCCTATGCACCGGTGATCCAGCTGCGCCAGAGCGGGAGCAGCGCGCTGTTGCAGAGCATTGCCGATCCTGCGGCGGGGGTGGAGTTCTCGGTGTCTGGCAGCGTTGTGAATGGCACTCGCACTTGGACACTCAGCGTGCTCGGCTCTTCGACACCAGCGACGCCGGAGGTGGCGTTGGCTGGCACTTACAGTGTGGCAGGCAGTGTTTTCGGCAGCAACGCGGCGGTGTATCGCATTGGGGCCGTGAGCGCGGGCGAGAGTTTGCAGCGAGTCTTTAGCGTTGGCCAGTTGGACAGCGACGGCGACTTGATTCCGGATGAGCTGGAAGCGCCCGGCTTGGCATTGATCAACTCGGCCCTGCCGTTCAGCGACAGCGCCGGCACAGCCAACGCGCACTTTATGCTCGTTGCGCCGGGGATCATCCTGCGTCTGGGTGATATCGCGGCGCGGCGCTCGGGGGCAAACTCGCCCCGTGTGCCGCTGAGCGAGTTTGCCGCACTGGGCATCGCGCCGCTGCCAGTGAGCCTCGTCGATAACTTGGTACTCGATGTGTCCTTCAGTTGCGGTGATAGCGCAGCCTGTTTTTCGGCTGGCGACTTGATCAACTTTGTGTTCTCGGTCGATGGAGCGATCAGCACTGACAAGTTGTATCACTATTCCAGCACTTGCCCCAGTGCGGCGACGGCCAGTTGGTGCGAGGTGGATACCAGCCAGCGCACGATCACGATCGACAGTGGCCCCGGCACGAGCAGCGCGACGGTAATCGTGGTCAATACGGTGACATTCTCGCCGTATCTCAGCGTCGCTGGAACGAACGGCAGGGCTTGCCCGGCACCCGGCGATGCGGCCTATCTCCCGCTGCTGTCGCTGGCGGTCGGCGCTCTGTCCAATGGCGGCTGTGTGCATGTCAGCGGCACGTCCGACTCCTTTAGCCCGATAGGAATGCAGGCGACGAGCGGTAGCGAGGTGGTGGTTTTCCGCGGCGGTGGCGGCACGATTGGGCTGCCTTGGTTGGCGCTGCTCGCACTGATGTTGCTCCTGAGCCTTGGCCGCAGCGGCCAGTGGCATCGGCGCGGCGTTGCGATGGCTGGTGCGGCCTTGCTCTCGCTGTGCCTGAGCCTGCCTGCGACGGCCGCTGCCCTCGACTTCGGCATCAGCGGAGCGGTGGGGCAGAGTTTTTTGAAGCCCTCACTACAGAGCAACACTTTCCGCTTGGATGATCAGGAGGATTTTGCCTACCGTGTTGGCGTCGACTACGCGCTGCCATTCAAGCTGCCGCTTTTTGTCATCACCTTGGAAGATCTGTGGTTGGAAGGTTTTTGGGCGGATTTGGGCGAGTCCAGAGTCTGCAATGCGACCGCCTGCGGCGGCGTCGAGCAAACGGCTGCCGGGGCGGGGGTGAATTGGTTTCCCTATGGCCGCGATCGCCGCTGGTCGCCCTATGCTGCGCTGGGCTGGCGCAGCGGCGATGCCAAGTCCAGACAGTTTGCGGTAGCTGTCAAGAACGACGATGACCTCTACTGGGGGCTGGGCATGGAGTTGGATCTGGCTGGTAACCCGGCCCGCGGTTTGGCGCTGAAAATCTTCTACGAAGACTACGATGCTGGTGCCGCTTTTGCCGGTGCCGGGCTGAGCTATCGCTTCAATGATGCCAGCGCTGCTGTGACAGCGCCGCGCCGCGACCCGCAGACGGCGAGTCGGCGCCGGGAGCAGCGGGTCGAGCGCGCTGAGCGGACTGAACAGTCAGCGCCGTCGCGCCGTCAGCTGGTTTCCGCCTCGATACCATCCCCCTGCAAGCGACCGAGCGCATCGGTTTGTGCTTGCTTGGACACAGTGCGCGGCAACCGCGGCTGGTATGTGCAGGTGGCGGCCTATGCCAATATTGAGAGTGCCGAGCGCACCGCCAAGCGGCTGCTCGCGCAGGGATTGGGCGCGGTGCGTGTGGGTATCGGTGCGGTGGAAACCGCCGACGCTCGGGTGCTGTATGCGGTGCGCTTGGCATTGGATTCGCCGACCGCCTGCGGTCGCGCTGCGGTCATCAAACGCGATGTGGACGAGCTGCTGAATGTTGAGAGTATGGTGCGTGCTTGGTTCGACTACCCGTGGTGAGTTCGAGCAGCGTTGGCGCAGCTCGGCTTGCCGACGCTGCCTTTGCGATTCTGAGGAACATCCAATAGCGATTGCCCGATGCGCCTGAAGCGTGTGCGACTGAGCGGGTTCAAATCTTTTGCCGAGGCCACATCGGTAGAGTTCCGCGACCCTTTCGCGGCGGTGGTCGGCCCCAACGGTTGTGGCAAGTCCAACATCCTCGATGCGGTGCGCTGGGTCATCGGCGAGCGTTCGCCGCGGCATCTGCGCGGCAGCGCGATGAACGATGTGATCTTTAGCGGCACGGATCGCCGCGGGCCACTCGGACGGGCCTCGGTTGAACTGCTCTTCGACAATGCCGACGGCAGCTTTGGTGGCCCCCATGCCAGTCGTGCTGAGATCTCTGTGCGGCGCGAGCTGGAGCGCGATGCTGAGTCGCACTATTCGCTGTTCGGCGAGCGCTGTCGGCGGCGCGATGTCGCCGATTTATTCCTCGGTACCGGTCTGGGGACACGCGGCAGCTACGCCATCGTCGCTCAGGGCATGATCTCACAGCTGGTCGAGGCGCACCCGCGTGAGCTGCGCGCCCAGTTGGAAGAGGCGGCGGGCATTTCCCTCTACCGCGAGCGACGGCGCGAGACCGAGCTGCGACTGCAGTGCGCCAGCGAGCACTTGGCGCGGCTGGATGATCTGCGCGGCGAGTTGGCGCAGCGCTTGCAGCAGCTGTCGCGCCAAGCCGGCCAAGCGCGCCGCCACACCGAGCTGCGCGGCGAAGAGCGGCGGCTGCGCGCTGGCGGCATCGTCTCGCGCTACCGTGCCCTGAGTGACGAGTCCGAGCTGTTGCACCAGCAGTTGGCAACTGTGGAGGATCGGCTCGGCGGCGAGTTGAGCAGTTTGCGCGCTATCGACGAGGAGCGTGAGCGCCTCGTCGATAGCGCGCGCGACTTGGCGACAGAGTTGGAGCGCAACCAAGCGCGCTGCTATGAGTTGGGGGCCGAGGTGGCGCGACTGGAGGCGGCGCGCTCAGAGCGTCGGCGCAGAGCGGGCGAACTGCGCGAGGAAGCTGAGCGGCTGGGCGAGGATTTGCTCAGCGCAGAGCGCCAGCTGGCGGTGGACGAGGATGAGGATCAGCAGCTGCGCGATGCGCTACAGGGTGCGGCACAGGAGCTGGCCGATGCCCGTCGCGAGGCGGGCGAGGGCGCTGCTGCTCGGCAGCGCGACGAAACGCAGCTGTGGCAGCTGCAACAGCGCTGGGAAGCCAGCGCGGCCTCGGCGGCGGCGGCGGCGACCGCGGCGCAAGCGCTCGTCTCGCGAGTAGAGGCACTGCGGGCCGAGAGCCAGCGCTTGGCGACCGAACTACAGCGCATGGCGAGCGAAGCGAGCCAGTTGCCAGCTCTGCTCGAGAGCGATCCGGCAGCTGGCAGCGCCGAGGCCGTTGGCATCGACGACCGCGAGACCGCACTGGCGGTGCTGCTGGCCTCCTTGCCCTCGGCGCGCGAGCGCATCCGCTCTGCGAGTGCCGAGCTGCATCGCTGTCGCTGTCGCATTGAGGAGCTGGCTGGCCAATGCGCCGCTGTCGAACGGCTGCCGGACAGCGAGCAGCTGCACCGTTGGCTGGCGGCGGCGCAGCTCGATGGACAGCCGCCGCTGGCCGCCTCACTGGAAGTGGAGGAGGGCTGGCAACTGGCGCTGGAATTAGTCTTGGGAGAGCGCCTGCATGCCCTGTGTGTCGCGGATGTGGCGGGCGCGGCAGCGGGCTTGGCGACGCAGCAGCAACCGTCACAGCCGGTGCAGCTGCTGCAATTGCAGACGCAGGCGGGGAGTAGCGGCTGTGACGAGGCGATGCTGCTGAGTAAAGTGCTGCTGCCGGCGGGCTTGGAGAGCGTGCTCTGGGGGGTTTATTGCGCCGAGGATGCCGCCGCCGCACGGCAGCTGGCCACGCGGCTCAAGCCCGGCCAATCGGTGGTCTCGCGCGACGGCTTGTGGCTGGGGTCGGGCTGGCTACAGCTCGCGGGTACCGAGGCGGGGCCGCTGCGCCTGCGTCGGCACGGCGAGCAGCTGGGGCGCGAGCTGGAGCGGGCGCGGACTGAGGAGAGTGCGGCGCTGAGCGAAGTCGATAAGGCCCAAGACGCGCTATCGGTCTTGGAATCGCGCGCCGAGGCCTTGCGTGAGGCGAGTGCGGCGGCGGCGATCGCCGAGCAACACCAGCAGCTGGACGCACGCCGGCAGCGGGATGCAGCGGTGGCGCGGGAATTGGCCGAACAGCTGGCGCGATTGGAAGTCGATGCCGAGGCCGCCCAGAGGCGAGCCGATGCCGAGGCCAGCGCGCGCGACCAGCTGGCAGAGCAGTGTCAGAGTAGTCGGGAGACGCTGTCCGACTCGCAGCGCAGAGCATCGGCGGCGGAGGCGGTATTGCGCCAGCAAGCGCTGGCCGAGGCCGCCCGTAGCGCCCGCCTCGAAGCGCTGGCTGAGGCCGCCACGCGTCTGCGCCGACAGGCTGAGCGCTTGGGCGAGCGCCGCGAGGAATTGCGTGGCCGGGGCGAGCAGCTGGAGGGAGACGACCCCCAACTCGAAACGCAGCTGCAACAGCAGCTGCGAGCAGTGCGCAGCGCTGAACAAGAGCGCGACCGCTGCCGTCGCCAGCTGGATGAAGTCGAGCAAGCGCAACGGGGCAATGCCGAACGCCGCACGCTGAGCGAGCGCGAGCAGAGGGAGTTGCGCGATGGCATCGAGGGGCAGCGCGTGCGCTTGGCCGCAATCGGGGCCGAGCAATCCGCCTGCGCGGAGCAGCTGACAGCGCTGGACTTGGAGCTGGAAGCGCTGTTGCGCGTCCCGCCAGAGCCGACACAGGACGAGGATTTGGCGCAGCAGCTGGCTTTGGTCGAGCGGCGTATCGCCCGCTTGGGGCCGGTCAACCTCGCCGCCGAGGCCGAACACGCAGAGCAGCTCGAGCGCAAGGATTATCTGGACAGCCAGCACGAGGAGGGCAGTGCCGCTGTGAGCCGCCTGCAGGGTGCCATCCAGCGCATCGACGGCGAGGCGCGGCGGCGCTTCCGCGAAGCTTTTCAAGCGGTCAATACGCATTTGGGCGAGCTGTTCCCGCAGCTCTTCGGTGGCGGTACGGCCGTCTTGCAGCTGGAGAGCGAGCCCGACGACGGTGGGGAGCCGGGTCTGTGCGTGCTGGCGCGCCCGCCGGGCAAGAAAAATTGCAATATTCGCCAGCTGTCCGGCGGCGAGAAAAGCCTGACGGCGGTGGCCTTGGTCTTCGCGCTGTTCCGGCTTAACCCGGCACCCTTCTGCATGCTCGACGAAGTGGATTCGCAGCTGGACGATCTCAATGCGAGCCGCTTCGCCGACTTGGTGCAGCTGATCTCCAAGGAGGTGCAGCTGATTTGCATTTCCCACAACCGTATCGTCATGGAGCGGGCGGGGCAGCTCTCGGGCATCACCATGTCGGAGCCGGGCGTTTCGCGCTTGGTCAGTGTCGATGTGGAGCAGGCGGTGGCCAGCGCTGGCCACCCCCAGCCCGTGGATGCGCAGCTCGGCACTTGATGACGGAGGACACTTTACGCGCTGAGGCAGAGCGCTTGCGCACCGCCATCGAAGACTGCGACCGCGATTACTATGTCTTCGATGCCCCGCGCCTGCCGGATAGCGAATACGATCGCCTGCTCGCCCGCCTGCGCGAGCTCGAGAGCGAGCACCCACAGCTCGTTGATGCCCAGTCGCCAACCCAACGCGTCGGCGGTGCGCCGCGCGAGGGTTTTATTCGCCACCCGCATTTGCAGCCGATGCTCTCCTTGGACAATGCCTTCGATGACAAAGCGCTGCACGCCTTTGACAAGCGCCTGCAAAAGCGCTTGAAAGTGGCTGCACTGGACTATTGGTGCGAGCCCAAATTGGACGGCGTCGCTGTCAGCCTGTGCTACCGCGATGCTGTATTTGAGCGCGGCCTGACGCGGGGTGATGGCCGCATCGGCGAGGATGTCAGCGCCAATCTGCGCACACTGCGTGCCCTGCCGTTGCGGCTGCGCGGCGATGTGCCGCCACTGCTGGAGCTGCGCGCCGAGCTGTGCATCGCCAGCGCGGACTTCGCAGCCTTGAACCGGCGCTTGTTGGAGGCGGGACGCCAGCCCTTCGCCAATCCGCGCAACGCCGCTGCCGGTAGTCTGCGCCAGCTGGATCCGGCGCGCAGCGCCGAGCGCGGGCTACGGCTGTTCTGCCACGGCATCGGTGCGGTTTCAGACGGTGCCGCGCCCACGCGACAGAGCGAGTTGATCGAGTGGCTGCGCACCTTGGGCTTGCCCGCTGTGCCACTGGGACGGCAATGCGCCGACATCGAGGCCTGCATCGCCTACAGCACCGAGCTGGAAGCGCAGCGAGAACAGCTGTCTTGGGAGGTGGATGGCGTGGTGCTCAAGTTGAACCGCTTGCAGCAGCAGCGACAAGTGAAGGCGACGGGGCGGGCACCGTGCTGGGCCATCGCACGGAAGTTTGAGGGGCAAGAACAGCTGAGCCAGCTGCTTGAAGTGCACTTTCAGGTCTCTAGGAGCGGGGTGCTGACCCCAGTGGCACAGCTGAGCCCGGTGTCGATCGCCGGGGTCACAGTGCGCCGCGCCACGTTGCACAACGCCGCCGAGCTGCGGCGTTTAGATCTGCACCACGGCGATACCGTCACGCTGCGTCGCTCTGGCGATGTGATTCCCAAAGTGGTGGCGGTGCACCCCGAGCGGCGCGCCGCTGGTGCATTGCCAGTGCGCTTGCCGGAGCGCTGCCCGGAATGCGATACGCCCTTGCAGAGCGAGGCCCCAAGCCCCGAGTGCCGCTGTCCGGCGGGGCTGGTCTGCCCTGCACAGCTGCATCGCAGCCTGTTGCACTTCGTCTCGCGTCCGGCGATGGATATCCGCGGCCTGGGGCCGGAGTTGATCGCATGGCTCATGCGTACCCGTCTTGACGAAGCGTCGGCCCTGCCCCTGCGGACGGCGGCACAGCTCTATCGCTTAGCGCCTCACAGCGCTCAGCTGGCAGCGCTGCCGGGCCTCGGCCAGCAGTCGGTTCTGCGGCTGCTGGGAGCCATAGAAGAGAGCCGTCAGCGCCCTTTGGATCGATTTTTGTATGCGCTGGGCATTGCTGGCGTGGGCTCCGGCACAGCGCTGACTCTGGTGCGCCACTTTCCCTCGCCAGAGGCTTTGGCAGCAGCCGATACCGAGCATCTGTGCATGCTGCCCGCTATCGGCCCGGCAGTGGCTGGTGCCGTCGTCGATTTTTTTGCCGCTCCAGCGCAGCAGACAGCCCTGCACCAGCTGCTGGCCGAGCTGACGCTGCTGCCGCCACCCGCCGATGATGTGCTGGCCGGGGCGCTGGCCGGGCAAGTGCTGGTCTTCAGTGGCCGGCTGGAGAAGATGTCGCGCGCCGAGGCCAAACGACGCGCGCAGGCACTGGGGGCGCGGGTGAGCACTACCCTGTCCGCTCAGACCACGCGGCTTGTCGCCGGCCCCGGTGCCCGCTCCAAACTGCATGCGGCGCGGGAGCTGGGTTGCGAGACGATCGATGAAGCCCGCTTTCTCGCCCTGCTGGAGTCTGCCGACGATGCCCGCTGAGCTGCGCGCGCTGGTGCTACTGTTGTGCTTGGCTACTGGCATCACCGCTTGCGCCACGCCGTCGCCGCCCACCAATCCCAACGATTTATGTGCCATCTTCACTGAGAAGCGCCATTGGTATAAGGTGGCCAAGCGCAGTGCCCGGCGCTGGGGCATCCCCGTCGAAGTGCTGATGGCCACCATGTACCAAGAGTCGGCTTTCAAGGCGCGGGCGCGTCCGCCGCGCGGCAAGCGCATCCTTTGGATTTTCCCCGGTCGCCGCCTGTCGGATTCCTTAGGTTATTCGCAGGCGCTGAGCGGCACCTGGCAGATGTATCGTGACAGCGGCAACGCACGGCTGCTCAATTCGCGCAGTTCCTTCGTCGACTCGGTGGATTTCATCGGCTGGTACCACAACCAGAGTGTGCGCCGCCTCAAGCTCCAGCCAAATGATGCCACCCGTCTCTACTTGGCCTACCACGAGGGTTGGGGAGGCTATGAGCGCGGCCATTGGAAAAGCAAAGTCAAGCGCTGGTTGCGCCTCACCTCGACCAAGCTACAACAGCGCGCCGACCGCTATCAGCAGCAGCTACAAGGATGTCGCACATTGCGCCGGCGCTGGTTTTTCGGCCTGTTCTAAGCGGGGCCCAAGCCCAAGTGGCGGGGCCGGGCGCCGCTGGCCGCTGTGACCGTGATACGCGCGCCGTTCAACACACTGCTGTTGGACGACAGCTCCAAATTGCTCGGTGTCGAGCATGCCGATGAGCGCTTGCATGTACAGCTGCACGCCGACCTCGTGCCCGGTGGGGTTGCCGACATAGAGCGCGATATTGTCCTTGCCGTGCTGCTGGCGCAGTTCGGCACGCCGTTGCCCGACCACTGAAAGGCTTCTTGCCAGCCAATCTCCTCCCATTTTTTGCCGCGTCGGCGCAGGCGTTCCCGAGCGCGCTGCAGATGGTGCAAGACTTGGGATTTGGCGCAGACATAGCCGCGGCTACGGTGATTCTCCTCATCACCGTGGCTGGCCAGCACCTCGTTGCGGGCGCGCTCGACTTCGACTGCGAGGCCATAGCTGGCCTCGCAGCTCGGGCAGGGGCGCAACATGGTCTCGGTAGGTGGAGCCCCGCTCATCGCAACGATGGCGCTGCAGCTCGGGCTGATTTTGGCGCCTCGTCAGACGATGCTCAGGCTTGGAGTGAGCCGGGGGTCGACGACCTTGTCGGGCGCTTGTGCTAGGATGGTGCCATTGGCTCAAACAGAGCGAAAATGAGAGTGAATGATGGAACAGATGGCGATATTGGAACCGGTACTGGCTTTGCTGGTGCTGAGCATGGTGGTCTATGTGATGATGACGGCACAGAGGGTCAGCTATATCAGCAAAAACCCGCCGCCAGCTGGCACGAAATTGAATGTCAGATCGGCGGTCGACCCCTTGCTCGACACCCGCACGCAGGCCGTCAGCGACAATTTTCTCAATCTGACGGAAGTGCCGGTGCTGTTCTACGCGCTGGTTTTTATGCTCTATTTGGGGCAGACGGTCGATGGTCTCTATGTCGGCTTGGCTTGGCTATTTGTCGTCGCCCGCTATGCGCACAGCGCAGTGCACTGTAGCTACAACAATGTCATGCACCGTTTCTCCTTACATGCGCTGTCCTGCTTGGTCCTGTTGGTGATGGTGCTGCGCGCCCTCTGGCAGCAGCTGGGCATCTAACGGGCGCTGTGGCGCTAGCCCATCGCCCGCGCGCGGCGCGGCGCTTGGCTTTGGGATGATGCAGCGGGCTTGGCAGAGAATAATTTGCCGCGCATGAGGCGGCGGTAGCTCGCTGGCGGCAAGCCCTTGGCGAGCCGGAAGCGGCGGTTGAAATGAGCCGCACTGGCGCAGCCACAACGGCTGGCGATCTCGCGCATCGAATAGTTGCTCTCGCGCAGCAACTCGCAACTCAACTCAAGGCGCTGGTGCCACAGATAACGGTGCGGCGTGGTGCCGGTGGCTTGCTGGAAACGGCGCTGGAATTGCCGCACTCCCAGCCCGGTGCCTTGCGCCAATTGCGCCATCTGCCAGTGGCGGCCCGGGTCGCGACCCAGCCAATCTTGGACTTGGGCAATATCCTCGTCATGGTGACTGTCATGGCTCTCGTAGAGATAGGCCTGGCTATCGAAGGAGCGTCTGCTCTCCGGTGAAAAATGGCGCTCGGCAAACTGGCCGCTGCGCTGGCCGTAGTGCTGCTTTGCCAAGTGGACGCTGAGATCGGCCACCGCGTTGATGCTGCCAGCGCAGTACATCTGCCGGGCTTGGGTCAGCAGATAGCGCCGCCGCAGCTGCACCTTCGGATAGCGCTTCTCGAAAGCGTCGAAGTGGTGCCAGTGGGTGGTGGCTGGCAGACCGTCCAACAGGCCGGACTCGGCCAGCAAAAAACTACCGGCACCGACAGCGATCAGCAGTGTCGGCCCATTGCCGATGCGCTGTAGTGTTGCGGCGATGATCTCAGCATGGTTGCGCAGCACCGGTATCGGGTCGCGCCATAGCGCTGGCAATAGCAAAATGTCTGGTTGGCGTAGTTCTGAGAACTTGCAGTTCGCCGCCAGCGGCATCCCGCTGGCCGTATTGACGGCCTCGCCGTCCACGGATGCGAATAGCAGCTGCGGCGCCAGCTCGCGGCGATGCCCCGGTCGCGAGCGGTGGTGCTGCGCGGCGGCGTTGAAGATCTCCGCCGGCAGCCAGCAGCCAGAGCATAGCATGCGCTCGAGTAGCAGAAAGGCTATTTGCATATGTCGTGATTATATAATGTTTTGTCTGTATATGATGAAAAAATAGCGCTGATTGCTGTGGGTGTCGCTTAGAATCTCTGCCATGGCACAGGATTGCGAGAACGAAGTGGCGTTGCCGTGTTGAATTTGCCGGTGGTTGTCAGTTTTGGCGGGATCAGTCCCGCCGGACGCAGTTCTGCTCATCACGGCTACCGCCGCTTGGTGATCGATGCCCTGTCCGCCGCGTCGGCAGCTGCAACTTGGCGCAGCTTGGGGGCGCTGTGTGGGCGCGAGGCCGACACTCCGGAGCAGCATCGATGGCTGGCGGCGCACAGCTTGGTACGGCGTATTGAGCGCTATGACCCGATGGCGCTGCCGCTGCAACGCCCGCTGGAGTCGGCGGCTGGCAACCTGTTCCGCCTGCCCACAGCGCGGCTGCCCACGCCCTTGCCACCCCACTGGCAGCTCGTCGAGCACGGCGATGACAGCCATTCCAGCGTGCGTATCGACAGTGCGACCGGTTGTCTGTTGCCGGGCACTCAAGCGGGCGCAGTGCAGGCCGCCGGGCAACTTCCATCGGGCTTCGACCCGGCTGCACTCTACCCGTCGCGGGGTCATCCCCGAGGTCTGCAGATGACCATCTACGGCGCTTCGGATGCCCTTGGCTTCCTCGGCTTGGACTGGGAGCTGTTGCGCCGCATGGTGCCGCCCGATGCCGTCTCGGTCTACGCTGGCAGCGGCATGGGTCAGCTGGACGATGAGGGTTGCGGCGGCATGCTGAGAGCCAATCTGCACGGCCAGCGCCATTCCGCACGCCAATGTCCTTTCAGCTTTGGCGAGATGCCCGCCGATTTTATCAATGCCTATTTGCTCGGCAGCATGGGCCAGAGCGGTGCGATGCTCGGCGCTTGCGCCTCGTTCCTCTACAACCTGCGCTGCGCGGTGTCGGACATCCAATCCGGCCAAGCACGTGTCGCGATCGTCGGTTGTAGCGAAGCGCCAGTGGTGCCAGAGGTGATCGCTGGCTACGCGGCGATGGGTGCCTTGGGCACCGACGACCAGCTGCGCGCCTTGGACGGGATCCCCGCCGATCAGGCTCCCGATTATGTGCGCGCCTGTCGTCCATTCGGTGACAACTGTGGTTTTACCATCGCCGAGTCGGCGCAGTTCTTGATCCTCTTCGACAGCGAGTTGGCCTTGCAGACCGGGGCGGTAGCGCACGGCGCAGTGGCCGGTGTCTGCGTCAATGCCGATGGCCCCAAGCAATCCATCTCCGCACCCGGCGCGGGCAATTATCTCAGCATGGCGCGAGCCTTGGGGCTGGCGCGGGCCGTGGTCGGCGAGCGGGCGCTGCGGCACGGCTCATTCGTGATGGCGCACGGCACTGGCACACCACAGAACCGCGTGACCGAGTCGCAGGTCTTGGACTGGGCGGCGCAGCACTTCGGGATCAAGGACTGGCCTGTGGCGGCGGTCAAATGCTATCTCGGCCATTCCATCGGTGCCGCTGGCGGAGATCAGCTGATGGCCGCGCTCGGCGTGTGGAGTGAGGGGCTGCTGCCCGGCATCTCGACGATCTCCGCGCTGGCCGAAGATGTCAGCCACAAGCAGCTGCAGCTGGCGACCGAGCACACCGAGCTGGCACCGGAACAGGCTTCGGTGGCTCTGATCAATGCCAAGGGCTTCGGCGGTAACAACGCCAGTGCAGTGCTGCTGTCGCCACAGCGCACCGAGGATTTACTCGCTGCGCGCCACGGTCGGCGGGCGCTGGCGGCATGGCGGCGGCGGCGCGAAGCGGTGGCGGTGCGGGCGGCGGACTACGATGCGGCCAGCAGTCGCGCTGAGCTGCGTCCCAGCTATCGCTATGGCGAGGGTGTGCTGGCGGGTGCCGAGCTGCAGCTCAGAGATGGGGAGTTGCGCGTGCCGGGATGGGAGCAGCCGCTCTGTCTCACTGTGCCCAACCCCTATTTGGATGAGTGCGCTGACGGCGGCTCTGCGCAGACCATCACAGGAGCAAGTGATGGCAGCTGAGCAACCTGGCACAGCAGTCGATCTGTCTGCTGCCACGGCGGTGGTGCGCGAAGCGGAGCTGGCGATGTCCCTGCCGCGCGCTTGGGCTTTGATGCGTGATCTGTCGCTCTCGCACCACTATGTGCCCGGCTCGGTCGCTACCGAGATCCTCGGCGAGCCGAGCAGCGGGCTCGGAGCGAGTCGGCGTGTCTACCAACGCGAACAGCGCTGGCTGGTGGAGACCGTGCTCGAGTGGCGCGAGCAGAGCGATTTTCTGCTCAGCGTGGCTCATGAAGATGGCCGCTCGCCACTGGCGCTATGCTCTGCGCTGTGGTTTCGCTACCAGCTGTTGCCTGCTGGCGATGGCGATGATCGCTGTTGCCGCGTCCGCCTGACGCTGTATTTTCGTTGCCGTCCGTGGCTGGCTTTCATGGCGCGTCCGCTGGCGGCACTGATGGGTGGCCAGCAAGACAAATTGCTGCGGCGTCTGTTGCGCTTCTATCGGAGTAGTGCGCGCGGCGATGACGGTGCAGGGGGCTCGGCTTAGCTGGCACTCGTGTCCATCGCGGCGCGCATCGACCACAATTTTCGAGCAGCGGCCATGGTGGGGGCTGGGGTAGGGGGGGCTCAACGCACCGTGATATGCACCGGGGCGGACAGCAGGGGCGGATCGTGCGGCAGATGGATGCCGTCGGCAAATAGCAGACGCAGCTGGTGGCGTCCGGGCGGCAAGTTCAGCACGACCTCCGTCTGTCCGCCACCAAAGTGGCGCAGCGTTTTGCCACTCGGCAGGGGCTGAGTCAGCAGCGGAGTGCCCGGATAGTTCAGCAGCAAGTGATGGTGCCCTGTGCCGAGGCGCTGACTGCCTGCCGGTGCCACCCCCATACCGCGCAGGCCAAACACTGCCGTGAAAGTCTGCCCCACCACTTCGCCAGCTCGAGGCGAGATCAAATAAACCGCCGCGCCGTCGGGGGAGGGCTTGCGCGGCAGGCTCGCAGCGCTGCTCACTAGCGACTGGCGCTCAGCTGAGGACTGAGCCACGATCGCGCTGGGAACTGCCAGCGCACCACTCAGCAGTAATGCCAATGCCCACAGACTCGACCCATCGGGGAGAGCCACAAAAAAGCCCCCGATGCGCTGGGGAGCATCGGGGGCCTCAGCCATATCGCTCTCGCTTCAAGACGCGAGGCGGCTGCCGTGATTGCCTCGGCGGCCCGCCTCGCCTGTTGAGACTACTGTGTCGTTGGACAATCAGAAGGCGATCTGCGCACGAGCCTTGAAGCCACGACCGACATAGTCCAGCTGCTTGTTGTCGCCGATGCCGATGATAAAGGCTGCGCCGATCCGCACGCGCTCGTTGGCATACCAGTTGAGCCCAGCGCTGACGGTATCGACTTCGTATTCTTGCTTCAAGTCTGTGCCCAAATCTAAGTGGCTGTATTGGATGTACCCTTCCAACGCACCGTTGCTACCGTTGGGTGTCACACTGCCAAAGATGCCGGTTTTGTTGTCATAGGAGCGGGTCTCTCCAGTCAGGAACAGACCGAACTGCACATAGAGCGCATTTGCCTCGTCGCGATCGTGCCCGGTGTAGCCATCCAAACCATCGTATTTGCTGTGGAAGTATTCGCCCTGCAGATAGAGGCTGTCGGCCACAAAGGCTACTTCCAAGCTGATTTGATCCGCGCTGACCGTCTGCGCCTCATCGATCGTGCTCGCTGGCGAGGAGCCCGCGACAGTGGCGTTCAGAAGGTTGCTGCCGATGGCTCTGGCAGCATAGATTTGTCCCGACTTGGGATTGGCCAAGCCGATGGCTTCGTGATGGGCGTAGGATAAGCCGAGGTGCAACAAGCGGTTGTCCGAGTTGATCGGGGTGATGACACCGCGCGCGAAGAAGGAGGCGTTGAAATCGCCACTGCCGCTGATCGGGCCTTCGTAGATGCCTATGGCATAGCTGTGGTTGTTGCCGTAACCATCAATACGCAAACCATAAAGCTCCGCACTGTCGAAAGCATTGGCGGACGGGCTGCGCTCGAGTACCGGTGTGTCATTGCTGGAAACCTGCGACTGCAAACCGAAAGGCGCTTGCCGTTTACCCAAGCTGAGGCTGAGATTGCCAAAGCCGAGCAAGTCGCCAAGGCCGTTGTACGTGATATACGCTTCGTGTACATCCTCAGAGCCATTGTCCCGGACATCGATCTCAAAGCGGAAAGACCAGTTCTCATCGATCTCCCCCTCGGCGCCGAGTCTTAATCTGCGATCAAAAAAATCGAGATTGGTCTTTTCGGCACCATCACCAAAACCACCAGAATAAGCCTCAAAATCGAGCTGTAGGCGACCGATGAGATCGATGTCTGCAGCTTGTGAGGCGACAGGTGTACCGACCAGGGCGCACAGCAACGCCAGAGCGGGTAGTCCCCAAATGTTTTTCCAATGGCTCCAATTTATGCTCATTGCTGGCTCCTGATATAACGATTGATTGCGGTTTGTGATTCGGGTCGGATTGTTCTGAAGATGAAGCCAAACCCAAATGTCCAAGGCATTATACCGCATTGTGTGTCCGCCGGGTGGCACCACTCGCAATGACGGCACAATGGCGAGCGGTGTTACGAGTACCACCCACCTCGGAGCCGAGTCGACCCTTAAGCCCGTGTCGGCAAAAGTATAACCGCTACCACCTCGTTGGCAAGACCCTCGCGCTGAGCGTTGCACCCAAGGGGTCTAGAGAGCCCCATAGATGGGGCTCGGATTTTACACAAAAGCTGTGGATAACTCGGTGTATAAACGCTGACGACCACATAGAAAGGTGCTGGCTAATGGCTTGCTAAAAAATGAAGCACTGCCAAGTGAATTTTGCGGCAAAATCAATGCAGATTATATAGTTATGATGACTTGCTTTGATTGAGCAGAAAGAAAATGCTCAATCTAATGAAGCCATCGACGCGACATGTGCATAAATACGCTAGCGGCACGGCGATGATGCGCATCAAAAACCGCTTTGTGGGTCTGCGGGTTAAGCGCCAGACAATCCCTAGCCGGAGATGGAGAAGCCGCCGTCGACGACCAAAGTCTGACCGGTGATGTAGGCAGCGGCCGCGCTGCACAGAAACATCACCGCATCGGCGATTTCCCTCGGCTCGGCCGTGCGATTCAGCGGTGTGCGGCTGAGGAAGGGGGCCAGCATTGCCGGATCCTCGACCATCGGTGCCGTCATATCGGTGACGGTCAGGCCGGCAGCCACCGCATTGACACGCACCCCCTCGGCGGCCCACGCGATGGCCAAGCTGCGGCCTAGCTGCGCCAAGCCAGCTTTGGCTGCACCGTAGCCAGGAATCATCGGCAAGCCGAACCACGAGGTCAACGAGGCGATGTTGATGATGGAGGCACCGCCCGGTTGCTCAGAGGCGGCCAGCAGCTGGTGGCAGCCGCTGCTCAGATGAAAAGCGCTGGCGAGATTCAGCCGCAGCGATTCTTCGAACACCTCGCCCTCGTATTCGTCGCGTCCACCCGGAAAGACGGTGCCGGCGTTGTTGACCAAGATGTCCAATCGTCGACGCGTCGCGGCGACGGCGGCGATGGCCTCGCGTTCGCGCACATCCAGACGCAGGTATTCAAAGGCCGACAGATCGTTGTCGTAATCCGCCGCAGCGGCACGGGTGCCGGTGATCGCCACGCTTGCACCGGCGGCGGCGAGAGCCTCGGCGATCGCGAAGCCGATACCGCGGGTGCCACCGGTGACCAGTGCATGACTGCCGCTGAAATCACAGCGCATCTGCCCGCTACTCATCTGCATCAGCTCCGCTTGCCGCCAAAACCGCCCTCGACTTGGGCGGCACGGGCTGCCGCCGCGCTCGGCGAGCTGTAGAGTTCCAGCGTAAAACCTTGCTCAAAGCGGTAGCTCTTCTTGATGTCTATGACATCGATGCCGTTTAGTGATTCCTTGGCCAAGCGCACGGCGTCGGCATCGTTGGCGGCGATGCGCGCGGCCATCGCTCGCGCCGCATCCCACAGTTCTTCCTCTGGCAACACCGCCTCAATGCCGCCGAAGCGGGCGAATTCATCGGCGCTGACAGCGTCTCCGGTGTACATCATCGAGCGCGTCTTCTGCGGTCCGACCAGACGCATCAGGTGGGTGGCACCACCCAACGCACCGACCTTGACCTCGGGCAAGCTAAAGCTGGAACGCGCTGAGGCGTAGACCATATCCGCCGCGCCGATAATGCCGATGCCGCCGCCCATACAGTAGCCATCGACCACGGCGATCAGCGGTAGCGGGCAGTCGTAGACGGCGGCGAACAATCGGTACCAAGCGCGGTTGCTCTCGGTGATCAGTGTGTGGTCGGCGTTCAGCTCCTTGACATTGGCACCGACGCAGAAGCCCTTGCCACGGTTGCCGAGCAGCACCACACGCACGCCTTCGCGGCTGGCCACCTCGCCCAATGTGGCGGCCACTTCCAGCACCTCTGCGATGGCCAGTGCGTTGACCTTGTTGTATTCCATCACCACGGTAGCGATGGCATTTTTGACTGTGATCTCAAGTTTTGACATAGGGATAGACTCTGATTAGTTAGCTCTGTTGCCAATCTCGTTTAAGGATGCCAGCTCGGCGCACGGCAACAGCTGAGAAAACAACCAGTTCATGGCATACATCATACAATAGGCAAGCATGATGACCAGCAGCTTGCGAGGGGATCGCTCATAGTGACAACAGCTGAGATGCGGCTGGTCAAGCTGTACGGCCCGGACGACTTTAAACTAGAGCGTGTGCCCGTGCCGACACCGGCGGCGGGCGAGGTTTTGTTGCGGGTGATGGTCTGTGGCATCTGCGGTAGCGACCTCGGCTATGTCGCTCGCGGCGGCTTGCTCGGCCCCTCCGCGCAGCCGATGCCGCTGGGACACGAACTTTCAGCGGTGATCGAGGCGGTGGGCGAGGGCGTGGCGGAGTTGCACCCCGGCATGCGCGTGACCGTCAATCCGATGGCGGCGGACAATATGATCGGCAACGGTGGCCCCGAGGGGGGCTTTGGTGATTATCTGCTGGTGCGCAATGTCGCTGCGGGCGGCGTGCTGCTGCCCTTACCCGACGCGGTCTCCTTCCACCGAGCTGCGCTGACCGAGCCGCTGGCAGTGTCGCTGCACGCCGTCAATATCGGCGCGCCGGTGGCGGGTGAACGGGCCGCCGTTTTCGGCGTTGGGCCGATCGGCTTGGGCATCGTCGCGCTGCTGAGCCGGCGCGGTGTGCGCGATATTGTGGCGGTGGATTTTTCGGCTGCGCGCCGCGAGCTGGCGCTGCAGCTCGGCGCTGTTGCCGCACTCGCTCCGGGCGACGGCGAGCCATGGGAGACTTTGCGGCACCACCACGGCGAGCAGACTTTTTTCGCTCAGCAAGTTCCCAACACTGAGCTGTTCTTTGACGCTGCCGGTAAAGCGCAGGTAGTACAGAGCATTGTCGGTGGCGCGCCGCCGGGCTCGCGGCTGGTGATCGCCGGTCTGCACAGTGAGCCGGTGCCGCTGGATCTGATCACGGTGCTGATGAAAGACTTCCGCTTGCAGGGTTCGATGGGCTACCCCGGAGATGAGTTTCACGCCGCGCTGGAGCTGCTGGCCGACCCCACTTTCGATACCGATCCGCTGATCAGTGCACACTTCGGGCTGGACGATTTCGCCGCCGCCTTCACCGCTGCCAGCGATCCCGAGCACGGTGCCAAGATTATGGTCGAAATTGGCGTTTGAAAAATGAGTTTGCCCATTGATAGCGAGCGGGCACGGAACGCTGAGATGGCGAACACTCCACAGTCAGCCCACATCACGCGTTTGCCCAGTCCCGAACACGATGCGGTCGCCACTGGCGAGCTGCAGTCCTCATCCGCACGTTATCCGGTCATCTACCTGTGGCCTAACTTACTGACCACGGTGGTGTTGTTTGCCGGTTTTTGGGCGATTTTGCAATCGGCTGGCGGGCGCCATGAATACGCTGCGATGGCTGTGTTCATCGCCATGCTATTCGACGGCTTGGACGGCAAGGTGGCGCGTCGCATCAACGCTCAGAGCACCTTTGGGCTGCATTACGACAGCTTTGCCGACATGGTCTCATTCGGCATCGCCCCGCCCTTGATTGCCTACCACTGGGGGCTGTACTCCCTCGGCAATACCGGCCAGGCCATCGCCTTCTTCTATGCCGCCTGCACGGCGATGCGCCTGTCGCGCTTCAACAGCCAAGTCGCCGACCGCGCGCCGCGCTATTTCCAGGGCCTCTCCAGCCCCTTGGCTGCGATGTTGCTGAGTGCGCTAGTCTGGGGGCTGTGCGACATCGGCTATGGCGGTGCTGGCGGCGGTGTGGTGCCACCGATGCTGGCATGGCTGGTGGCGGCGACGATCTTGACGGCTGGCACCCTGATGTTGCTCACCGTTCCCTACCGCAGTTTCAAAGACTCAGGCTCGCGCCGCCGTGTGCCTTTTGGCGTCACCGTCACCTTGCTGCTGATGCTGGTGGTGGTCTCGCTCAATCCGCCGTGGATGCTATTGCTGATATCCAGCCTCTACGCCCTGTCTGGACCGCTGACTTGGCTGTGGAAGCAAGCTCTGCGCCGCACCAAGAGCACTGCCAAGTCATGTTGATTCGCCGCGCCGATCCCTGCGCCCCGCGCAGCTCTGAAATTTGCTCACACAGCGTCTACTTGCGCCGCCGCCAGCTGCTCGGGCTCGGTGCCGGTGCGGCAGCTCTGGGCAGCCTGCCGAGCCGTCTGTTCGCCATGGGCGAGGGCGCAGACACGCCGGCAGCACCGCTGACAGCTGCCGAGCTGGCCTCCGAGCAGCCCGCACCGGGGGCCCCGTTGGAGTACCGCACGTCCACTGCCGACGACGAGTTGGCCGGGCTGCGCACTGCCGAAGCGCTGACGCCGTTGAAATATGTCGCTGGCTATAACAATTTCTACGAATTCGGCACTGGCAAAGATGATCCGGCGCGCCATGCCAAGGCGCTGTTACCGGTGGCACCGTGGACGCTTCGTATCGGCGGAGAGATCGATCGTCCGGGCGATTATTTGTTGGAGGATTTGATGGCGCGCCACCCGCTGGAAGAGCGTATTTACCGCATGCGCTGCGTCGAGGCGTGGTCCATGGTCATCCCGTGGATCGGCATCCCTCTGGCCGCGCTGTTGCGTGCGCTAAAGCCGACTTCCAAGGCCCGCTATGTGGCCTTTAGCACGCTGCACGAACCGGGACGCATCCCGACGCATCGCAACCGCTTCGGCAGCTTGCAATGGCCCTATGTCGAGGGTTTGCGCATCGACGAGGCGATGCACCCGCTGAGCTTGCTGGCAGTCGGCCTCTACGGTCAGGCGCTGCTGCCCCAAAATGGCGCGCCGCTGCGTCTGGTGGTGCCGTGGAAATACGGCTTCAAGGGCATCAAATCCATCGCTAGCATGCACTTGGTCGAGCAACAGCCACCGACCAGTTGGAATCGTAGTGCGCCGCGCGAGTACGGCTTCTATGCCAATGTCAATCCGGCGGTCTCGCATCCGCGCTGGAGTCAGGCCAAAGAGCGCCGCCTGCCGAGTGGCCTGCGACAACCAAACTACATCCCCACCCAAGCCTTCAACGGCTACGCGCCACAAGTGGCCCAGCTCTACAACGGCATGGATTTGCGGCGGCATTTTTGAAGCGTGGCGGTCGCTTCTAGGCTGCTCGCCTACTTGCCGCAAAGTGCTTTGGCGCTGTTGTGTGCGCTGCCCTTGGCACTGTTGGTGCGGCGCGGGCTGAGCGGAGATTTGGGGGCCGACCCGCCGCGGGAAGTGGTCCTGTTCGCCGGCCTGTGGGCCTTGCGCCTATTGCTCGCCACCTTGGCGATCACACCGTTGCGGCGGCTGCTCCGGCTGGGTGGTGCCGGGCTACTGCGCTGCCGACGCACGCTGGGGCTGATGTGCTTGGGCTATGCCAGCACGCATCTGCTCGCCTATCTGAGCCTGCTGCTCGGTTGGGATGCGACGGCGCTGCTGGAGGAGATCGTCGAGCATCCATGGCTGCTGGTCGGGGCACTGGCTTGGCTGCTGCTGCTACCGTTGGGAGCCACCTCGAATCGCGCCGCACAACGCCGCCTCGGGCGGCGCTGGAAGCGCTTGCACAGATTGATCTACATCATTGCGCCGCTGGCCGCCATCCATTTTTATTGGCTCTCCAAAGATCTGCTCGAGCCGCTGATCTACGCCGCGCTATTCGCGCTGTTGTTGGGCCTGCGCCTGCGACCGGACCGGGCGCGCACGGCGAGGCGTTGAAGCGATGACCGATATGGAGTTGATGTACTACGAGGATATCGAAGTGGCTCGGTGGCAAGAATCCGAGCCGCGTGCACTGAGCGCTGAAGAGATCATCGAATTCGCGCGCCAATGGGATCCACAGCCCTTCCACTTAGCTGCGGATGTCGGCCCGGAGTGGCCCTTGGGCTTCTGTGCTTCGGGCTTGCACCCTTGTGTGCTGGTGATGCGCTTGGGGCGCGATCGGATGATGGCCGCGCCGTAGCGCCACCGTGGCCGGGCTCGGCTGGGACCAGGTGGCGCTGCTCGAGCCGTGCCTCCCGGTGACCAGATGCGTCGGTGTGGGCAAGCGCTCTCCAAGCGTCGATCACAGCGCAAGCCAGACCGCGGCATCATCGTCTACCAGATGGAGCGACGCAAGCAGCGCGACGAAGTGGCGCTGCGCTTCCCAACCAACTCGATGATGCGCTGCCACTCAGCGGGTGATCCGGACTAGGCAGGGGGTGGCTAGCAGCTGGGTTGCGGCGAGACATGATGTTGAAAATGTGTCACACCTTATCTTGCATCAAACCTTAATCCAAAACCGCCCTCTATAACAAGCGGAACATCGCCTGCACACTTGGTCTCTCAGCCCCTCTAAAAAGGCTTGACAGTGGGCGGCAACGGTGCCATAATTCCATCGTTATGCAATCTCTTGGCTCCTCCGATATCCGCCCCGCAGCTGGCCTTTTGCGCCGTGCGCTGGGTCTTAGCCTTCTGCTGCCCCGCTAGGGGCTCTCGACGACATCAATCAACTTTCGATGCCACGCCCGGCTCCGGTCGGGGTCACTCTATTTTCAAGTGCCACATCGATCCGCCGAGCCATGCGCTGCGGTGGGCGTTGAGGCTAGGAGACCAGCATGAGCGCCCAAGCCTTGCTACGCATTTTTGACACCACTTTGCGCGACGGCGAACAGAGCCCCGGGGCTTCGATGACGCGCCCGGAGAAGCTCGTGATCGCCCATATGCTGGAGAAACTCCGCGTCGATGTCATCGAAGCGGGTTTCGCCGCCTCCAGCGAGGATGACCACGCCTCGGTGCTGGCGGTGGCCGAGCAGATAGAAGAAAGCAGCGTGTGCAGCTTGGCACGCGCTCTATTCTCGGATATCGACCGGGCGGGGCAGGCCTTGGCACCGGCCATCGCCCGCGGCAACGCCCGTATCCACACTTTTATTGCCACCTCGCCAGTGCATATGGCACACAAATTGCGGATGCCGCCCGACGAGGTCTGCGAGCGGGCGGTGGCGGCGGTACGACGGGCACGTAATCTGTGCGATGATGTCGAGTTCTCCTGCGAAGATGCCAGCCGCTCCGAGCGGGACTTCCTCTGTCGTATCGTCGAGGCCGCCATCGATGCCGGTGCGGGCACCATCAACCTGCCCGACACGGTCGGTTACGCCGAACCCGCGGAGTTTGCCGCCTTGATCGGCGATCTGTTGGCTTCGGTGCCGAACGCTGATCGTGCCGTATTTTCGGTACACTGCCACAACGATCTCGGCTTGGCCGTGGCCAATTCCTTGGCCGCGATCAGAGCTGGTGTGCGGCAGGTCGAATGCACCATCAACGGCATCGGTGAGCGCGCTGGCAACGCATCGTTGGAGGAGGTGGTGATGGCGGTGGCCACACGCAGCGACCGCTTCGCGTTGCAGACCCGTATCGAGCGACGCCACTTGGTGCCAATCTCGCGTCTGGTGTCGGAGACCACCGGTTTCTATGTGCAACCCAACAAAGCCATCGTCGGACGCAACGCCTTCGCACACGAGGCTGGCATCCACCAAGATGGCGTGCTCAAACACCGCCAGACCTACGAGATCATGAATGCCGAGGATGTGGGCTGGTACTCCAACCAGCTGGTGCTCGGCAAACATTCCGGACGTGCCGCTTTGCGTCGACGGATGGAAGACTTGGGGCTGTGCTTTGACGAGCCACAGTTCGGCGATATCTTCGATCGCTTCAAGAAATTGGCCTCGCACCAGCACGAGGTCTTTGATGAGGATCTGCCAACCCTGCTCGGTGAGTTGCCCTCAAGCGAGGACGACGACACTCAGCTGCGCGAGATCAGCTATCGCTCCCTAGCCAACGGTGCCACTGCCGAAGTGCTGTTGTGTATCGATGGTGTCGAGCGGCGCGCCGAGAGCGTGGGCACCGGCCCGATCGATGCCGTCTTCAGCGCATTGGCTGCAGCCACCAACAGCGAGGCTCGACTGCTGCTCTATTCGCTCAATTCGGCTCCGCACGGCAACGCTGCGGCGCGGGGCAGAGCTGCGGTACAGCTGGCGCACGGCAACCAGACCGCCAACGGCACCGGCATCGACGAGGATGTGGTGAGCGCCTCGGCGCGCGCTTGGCTCGACGCGCAACGCCGCCTCGGCCGCACGGTGCAGCGGCACCCACAGCTCGATGGCATCTGAGTCGCTGTCATCGCCCGCCGCCCGCCGCCGGATGGCGGGCCGTTTGGACATCGAATGCTTCGCGCCTCGGCGGCAGCTGCCGGGGGCGGCGGCGCATCCGCTGTTCGAGCCACCACCTCTGCCAGCCGCCGCAGCCACCCCTACGACAGTGCCAGCTGCCACGGCGCAGGCTGCCGGGCGACGCCAGCGAGGCGACTCTGCGCTGAGGCAGCGAGCATCCCGCCAGACGGCGGAGCTCAGCTACCACTTGGTGGCGGCGCGCGTCGGCGATGTGTTGGTGGTGGATCAGCTGGCGGTGGCGGAGCGCCAAGCGTCCCCACAATGGCTCGCGCTACTCGGTAATTTGCTCGCTGCCTGTGGCCTGTCGACACAGTCTCCTCATTGCCAGCAGTTGCGCTGGCCGCCGCCCGCCGGTGACGGCGGCGCTGAGGCCGGGCGCGGCGCGGCACTGGGCTTCATCGCAGGACTGGCCGATGGCGCGAGTTGGATGCTGTTGATGGGAGCAGACACCGCTCAGCAGCTGCCTGTTGAGAACGAGCCAGCTATGCCGACGCAAGTGCTGCGTTGCGAGAGCCTGCGCCATTGTCTTGCGCAGCCGGCGCGGAAGGCAGTGCTATGGCATCAGCTGCGCGAATTGCGCTGTGCCACAGCAGCGCCGAGCGGCGCTGAAACGAGTGGCAGCGCTGATCGCGGCACCGGCTAGCTCGCTGCGCTGAGACACTTCCTAAGCGGGCGCTGGCGCGGCGTAGCCGCCGCTCGGCATGGTGCGACTCTGCTACAATTTGACAACTTCGGTGTGTGCCTCGCCGTATGCTCAACATGTGTAGCAAGTGAAATTGATGGAAGATCGGCGACCGGTCAATTTGGCCATCCTCACCATCAAACTGCCAGTCCCAGCATTGGTGTCGATCCTGCACCGCATCTCTGGTGTCGTGCTCTTTTTAGGCAGTGCCCCATTGTTGCTGGCGCTCTATTTCTCACTGGACTCAGCGGCCAGCTACAACACCGTGCGCCAACTCTTGTTTGAGGAGCCAGTCGGTTGCCTGTTGCTGTGGCTGGTGCTGTCGGCACTGGCATACCACAGCTGCGCTGGCGTGCGCCATCTGCTGATGGACATGGGCTGGGGTGAGGAACTGCATAGCGGCGTACTCGGTGCTTGGCTGGTGCTGGGCTCTGCGGCGTTGCTCGCCGCTCTCGCCGCTTACTGGCTGTGCTGAGAGGCTCGCGATGACATCGGATACAGCGAGTAGTGAACGGGATGTCGCCCTGAGCAGCCTCGGGCGCAATGGCGTACAAGACTGGCTCGTGCAGCGCGCCGGTGCCCTTGTATTGCTGGCCTACGGCCTGTTTATGGTGATCTTTTTCCTGTGCCATCCGAAGCTGGGTTATACCGAGTGGCACCAGCTCTTCGCCAGCACGCTCTTCCGAGCGTTCAGTGTGCTGGCGCTGGCTGCCAGCTGGCCACGCCTGGATCGGGCTGTGGGCGGTGATCAACGACTACTTTGTACCACATATGATGGGTGCCAAGAGCAGGGCTTTGCGCCTGTTGGCTCAGGCTGCCGTGCTACTGCTCATCTGCCTCTATCTGGGCATTGGCGCACTGGCAGTGTTCCACTAGCGGAGGTGGGCGGATCAATGGCTGAACAGCTGCGCAGCATGAGTTTCGATGCGCTGATCATCGGCGGTGGCGGTGCCGGTCTGCGCGCCGCTCTGCAGCTGGCCGGCTCCGCTCACCGCACGGCGGTGCTGTCCAAGGTTTTCCCGACGCGTTCGCACACTGTTTCCGCCCAAGGTGGCATCACCTGCGCCATCGCCAGCGCCGACCCCGAAGACGACTGGCGCTGGCATATGTACGACACTGTCAAAGGTGCCGACTACATCGGCGACCAAGATGCCATCGAATATATGTGCCGCACCGGCCCCGAAGCAGTATTCGAACTCGAGCATATGGGATTGCCCTTTTCGCGCACTGAAAACGGTCGCATCTACCAGCGCCCCTTTGGCGGCCAGTCGCGGGAATATGGCAAAGGCGGGCAGGCGGCGCGCACCTGCGCTGCCGCCGACCGCACCGGCCATGCACTGCTGCACACGCTCTATCAGAACAACTTGCGTCAGCAGGTGGTGTTCCTCAATGAGTGGTTTGTCGTCGATTTGGTGACCAACGCCGACGGCTCGGTGACCGGCGTCGTCGCCATCAATATTGAGGACGGCGAGCAGCTCTGGCTACAGGCGCAGGCCATCGTGCTCGCCACTGGCGGAGCCGGGCGCATCTACGCCTCTACCACCAATGCTCATATCAATACTGGCGATGGTATCGCCATGGCGCTGCGCGCCGATGTGCCGGTGCAGGATATGGAGATGTGGCAATTCCATCCCACCGGCATCCACGGTGCTGGCGTCTTGATCACCGAGGGCTGCCGGGGCGAGGGGGGCTACCTGATCAACCGCGATGGCGAGCGTTTCATGGAGCGTTACGCACCCAATGCCAAAGATCTCGCAGGTCGCGATGTGGTCGCCCGCTCGATGATGTTGGAGCTGCAAGAGAATCGCGGCTGCGGCGAGGCACGCGACCATGTGTTGCTCAAGCTGGATCACTTGGGCGCAGCAGTGATCAACAGCCGCTTACCTGGCATCTGCGAACTCTCGCGCACTTTTGCCCATATCGACCCGATACGCGATCCGATCCCGGTGCTGCCCACATGCCACTACATGATGGGAGGCTTGCCAGTCAACATCAACGGCCAAGTTTTGCGGCGCAGCGACAGCGGCAGCGATGAGGCAGTGCCGGGGCTCTACGCCTGTGGCGAAGTGGCCTGCGTGTCGGTGCACGGTGCCAACCGCCTCGGCGGCAACTCGCTATTAGATCTGGTCGTCTTTGGCCGCGCCACTGGCCTGTTCGTCGCCGATGTCCTGAGCGCAGGCAGCGCTCAGCCAGCATCGACTGGCGATGACTTGGAGCGGGCGATGGTGCGCCTGAGACGTATCGAGGCGGCGGGCGATGGTAGCGGTGACACCCCGGCGGGCTTACGGCGTGCGATGCAGGCGGTGATGCAACGCTGTTTCGGTGTCTTCCGCCATGGCGATCTGATGCGCGAGGGACGCGCTGAGCTGCAGGCTCTGCGCCCGCGTATCGAAGCCTTGACGCTCAGCGATCACAGTGCTGCTTTCAACACCGAGCGCATTGAGATCCTCGAGCTGCAAAACCTCTACGAAGTGGCCGAAGCCACTGCTTTCGCCGCCGAGTGGCGCACCGAGAGTCGCGGTGCCCATGCCCGCGAAGATTACCCGGAACGCGACGACGAGAATTGGCTATGCCATTCGCTCTACTGGAGCAAGGGCAACCGCTATGCGCGCCGCGAGGTCAACTGCACACCCAAGGACATGGACGCTTTCCAGCCCACCGTTCGCAGCTACTGAGCCCGAGGAGAACAATCAAACCATGCTCGCAGTCAGTATCTACCGTTACCATCCGGAGCGCGATGAAGCACCGCGGATGCAGCATTTTGAATATGACACCAAAGGCCGCGACCTGATGGTGCTCGATGTGCTTGAAGGTCTGCGCGAACAGGATCCATCGCTGAGCTACAGACGCTCCTGTCGCGAGGGGGTATGCGGCTCCGATGGCATGAACATCGGCGGGAGCAATGGCTTGGCCTGTATCACCCCGCTGTCGGAAGCAGCGCCGAAGGGACGGTTGCTGTTGCGACCGCTCCCCGGCCTGCCAGTGGTGCGCGATTTGGTTGTCGACATGGAAATGTTCTATCGTCAGTACGAGAGCATCAAGCCCTATCTGATCAACGACGAAGCACCGCCCGCGATTGAGCGCCTGCAATCGCCGCAGGAGCGCGCCCAGCTCGACGGGCTCTACGAATGCATTCTCTGTGCCTGCTGCTCCACCAGCTGCCCATCTTTTTGGTGGAATCCACAGCGCTTTGTCGGTCCGGCTGGGCTGTTGCAGGCATGGCGTTTCTTGGCCGACAGCCGCGATACCGCTGACGAAGAGCGTCTGGCGCGACTGGAGGATGCCTTCAGCCTGTTCCGTTGCCATGGCATCCAGAACTGCGTCGCATCCTGTCCCAAAAAACTCAACCCGACCCGCGCTATCGGCCAGCTGCGCACTCGCTTGCTCAAGCGCGCCATGTAGGCGATAGAAGTCATTCAGGATGGCACTCAAACGGCGACCAAGCGGGGTGGCAAATAGTTTGCAATCTTGGCGTGACAGCTCTCAGCTGGCCGTTGGCAGCGCTTGGCTGGAACAACTCTACGAGGGCTATCTGGATGCGCCCACAGAGCTGGCAGAAACGTGGCAACGCTATTTTGATGCACTGCCGCCAGTGAATGGTGCGCCCACAGGAGCTGGCGAGCCGCGGCACAGCACCCTGCGGCGCGAGTTTGAGCAGCAGCAGCCTCTCAGCCGAGCCGAGCGCTCCACTGCCACCGCCGACTCGGTGTTGCAGCTGCGCTTAGAGCGGCTGATCGATGCCTACCAACACATCGGACATCGCCGCGCGGACTTGGATCCACTCGGGCTGAAGCCGCGCGCGGTACTCAGGGCTTTACAGCCGGCGCAATTTGGCATCTGTGTTGAGGACATGGCACGACAATGTCGTGCTGGCAACTTGTGTGGCGATGCCGACCGTGCTCCGCTGGCCGAGATCATCGCTGCGTTGGAGGCCAGCTGGTGCGGCACCATCGGTACGCAGTTCATGCACCTAAGCGATGTGGAGATGCGCAACTGGGTGGCCGAACGTGTCGTCGCTGCCACCGTACACCGCAATTTCAGCGAGCGGGAACGGCGGCATTTATTGAGTCGCCTGACGGCGGCCGAACAGCTGGAGCAATATCTTGGCCGGCGCTACCAAGGCACCAAACGCTTTGGGCTGGAGGGTGCCGAAACCATGGTGCCGATGGTGGAAAAGATCCTCTGGTGCGCTGGCAATGACGGCATCTTGGAAACGGTTATCGGCATGCCACATAGAGGAAGATTAAATCTTCTGGTCAATACTTTAGGAAAAAATCCGGAAGATTTGTTTGGAGAATTTGAAGGGCGTGTCGGCACCCACTCTAACTCTGGTGATGTCAAATACCACAAGGGCTTTTCCTCCAATGTGCGCGTCGGCAACCGGGAACTCCACTTGGCCTTGACCTTCAATCCATCGCATTTGGAAATCGTCACCCCAGTGGTACAGGGCTCGGTGCGCGCACGCCAAGACCGCCGTGGCGATAAAGATGGCCACTTGGTGTTGCCGATCGTCTTGCACGGTGACGCCGCCTTTGCCGGACAAGGGGTGGTGATGGAGTCGCTTCAGATGGCGGGCACCCGCGCTTTTGGGGTCGGTGGCACGGTGCATTTGGTGATCAACAACCAAATCGGCTTTACCACTAGCGATGAGCGCGATGCCCGCTCTAGCGAATATGCGACCGATGTGGCGAAGATGCTCGATGTGCCGATCTTCCATGTCAATAGCGACGACCCCGAAGCAGCGCTGGCGGTGGCGCAGATGGCTTTTGATTACCGCATGCGCTTTGGCCGCGATGTGGTCATCGACTTGCTCTGCTACCGGCGACGGGGGCACAACGAGGCCGACGACCCTTTTTTGACGCAACCGGAAATGTACCACCGCATCGCTGTATTGCCTACCGTCTGCGAACACTACGCCGCCGAGCTGGAGAGCAATGGCCTGTTGCGTCAAGATGAAGCGCAGCAGCTGGCGCAGGAGTATCGGCGCCAAATCGAACACGGCGACCATGTTGCCGAAGGTTTGGTGCTCTCGCCCGACAAGCGACTATTTGTTGACTGGTCTCCTCACATCGGCCGCCATTGCGACGATCACTTCGATAGCTCGGTGCCAGCAGATCGCCTGATACCACTGGCCAAGCGTCTGGCACAGCTGCCACCGGGCTTTACAGCGCGCCGCTCAGTGGCCAAATTATTTGATTTGCGCCAGCGCATGGGGAGTGGCGAACAGCTGCTGAATTGGGGCTTTGCCGAAAACTTGGCCTATGCATCGCTACTCGCAGAAGGCTATGCGGTGCGCTTGGTCGGTCAGGACACGCGCCGCGGCACTTTTTCCCACCGCCACGCCGTTGTGCACGACCAAAAAAGCGGTGCCGTCTACGATCAGCTGGACGAAATAGCACAGGAATGCGACAACGGCAGCCGTTTTGATGTCTATGACTCACTGTTATCCGAATTGGCCGTGCTCGGCTTCGAGTACGGCTACTCCGTCACCTCGCCCTCGACGCTGGTGGTTTGGGAAGCACAGTTTGGCGACTTCGCCAATGGTGCCCAAATCGTCATCGACCAGTTCATCAGTAGCGGCCAACACAAATGGGGGCGTCTGTGCGGCCTGACCATGCTGTTGCCGCACGGCTACGAAGGGCAGGGAGCTGAGCATTCCTCGGCACGCTTGGAACGCTATCTACAGCTGTGCGCGGAAAACAATATGCAGGTCTGTGCGCCGACGACGCCAGCCCAGATATTCCATCTGTTGCGCTTGCAGCTGGCCCACCCGGCACGGCGACCGCTGATCGTGATGTCGCCCAAAAGCCTGTTGCGTCACCGTGCGGCAGTGTCCTCGCTGGAAGATCTACAGGCGGGCTCTTTCCAGCCTGTGCTGAGTGATCCCAAGGCCCCGCCACCCGCCGACGTGCGCCGGGTGGTGCTGTGTTCTGGCAAGGTCTACTACGATCTCGATGCCCAGCGGCTGGAGAGCGGCCGCCAAGATCTGCTGTTGCTGCGTCTCGAGCGGCTCTATCCATTACCGCGAGCGGCCTTGGATACGGCGCTGCGCCCCTACCGACGCAGCGCATTGGAGCGCATCATCTGGTGCCAAGAAGAGCCGCGCAACCAAGGGATGTGGCGCAACGGCATACAGCACCAGCTCGACCGCCTGCTACAAAGCCAGCTCGGTATTGATCTGCAATTGGAATATGTGGGGCGCGAGAACTCTGCCGCCACCGCTGCCGGTTATGCTGTGGAGCACCGCGTGCAACAGCAGCAGTTGGTGCGCGAGGCGGTGGGGGGCTAGGGCTGTGGGCGCTGTCTTTGACCAGCGCTGGTGCCAAGGGAACTAGGGGAGTGAGGAATCATGGCTGAGCTAGAGACAAAATCCGGGTCGGGTGACGTGGTGGAAATCCTCGCGCCGGAGCTGCCCGAATCGGTGGCCGATGGTAGCCTCGCCAAATGGCACAAGCAAGTCGGTGATGCGGTGCGCCGCGATGAATTGCTGGCCGAAGTGGAAACCGACAAAGTGATGCTGGAAATCACAGCACCGGTAGACGGTCGGCTGAGCGAGATCTTGGTGCCCGAAGGCGAGCTCATGGTCGGTTGCCAATTGCTGGCACGCCTGACAGCGGCTGAGGCGGATACCGTGCCGCCAGCAGCGGAGCTGGGTAGCCAGCGAACAGCGCAGCCAGCTGCCGAGTCGACGCCGCCTGCGGAGTCGCCGGCGGCGACTGCCACCGACCAGCGCATCAGCCCCGCCGCTCGTCGCCTGATCGAAGAGCGGGCCTTGAACCCGGCGGCCATCACGGCCAGTGGTCGGGGCGGGCGTCTGCTCAAAGAAGATGTGTTGCGCCACATCGAGGCACTGGCCGCCACGGCCACGGGAACCGCGACAGCTGCCGCGAAGCCTGCCACAACGGCGATGTCGCCGCCAACCCTGAGCTCGAGCCAGCGTCCGGCGAGCGGCGCTGAGGGGCGCTCTGAGAAGCGGGTGAAGATGAGTCGGCTGCGTGCACGCATCGCCGAGCGACTGCTGCAAGTGCAACAGAACACCGCCACGCTGACCACCTTCAACGACGTGGATATGGGCGCGGTGCTGGCTCTGCGCAGAGAACACGGCAAAGCCTTTGAGAGCCATCACGGTGTGCGTCTGGGTTTGATGTCTTTCTTTGTGCGCGCCGCGGTGGCGGCGCTGGCTCGATTTCCAGAAATCAATGCCTCCATCGACGGCGACGATATCGTCTATCACAACTATTTTGATATCGGTGTTGCCATTGCCACTGAACGCGGCTTGGTGGTGCCGGTGATGCGCGCTGCCGAGAGCCTCGACAGCGCTGACATAGAGCGCTGGATAACGACTGCTGCAGAGCGGGCTCGGACTGGCAAACTCAGCATCGAGGAATTGACCGGCGGCACCTTCACCATCACCAATGGCGGTGCCTTTGGCTCGCTGCTGTCGACCCCGCTTCTCAACCCGCCGCAGACAGCGATACTGGGCATGCACCGCATCGAGGAACGGGCGGTGGTGCGCGACGGCCAGATCGTGGTGCGGTCGATGATGTATCTGGCGCTGTCCTACGACCATCGTTTGGTCGACGGGCGCGAGGCGCTGGGCTTCCTTAAGGCCATCTGCCAGCGGGTGGAGCAACCCGGCTTGGCAGTGTTGGGGCTCTAGAGCACTCTCTGAGGCGCGGCGCAGTAGAATAGGCGGCGCGTACACACCCTCGGCACCACGACCCGCTCCATGACGGCAAGCGATTCCTACAATGTGATCGTCATCGGTGCTGGTCCCGCCGGTTATGTGGCGGCCATTCGTTGCGCCCAGCTGGGTCTGAGCGTGGCCTGTATTGAGCGGCGCGGCACCGTGCGCGGCGAGCAGGACGCCGCTGTTTTGGGAGGCAGCTGCCTCAATGTGGGCTGCATCCCATCCAAGGCTCTGCTCGACAGCTCGCAACGCTTTGCGGAGGCCAGCTCTGGGGCGCTGGCGGCACACGGCGTGTGCACTGGCGAGCTGAGTTTGGACTTGAGCGTGATGATGGCGCGCAAAGAGCAGGTGGTCCAGCAGCTGACGCACGGCATCGCTGGCTTGTTCAAGGGCAACAAAGTGCAGCTGCTGAGCGGGGAGGGCAAGCTGCTGGCCGGGCGCGAGGTGGAGTTTTGCCCGCCGGACGGTGCCGTGCGACGACTGCGCGCCGAGCATATCATCTTGGCATCTGGTTCAGAGCCGATCGAGTTGGCATCGGCACCCTTTGACGGCGAGCGCATCGTCGATTCCACTGGTGCCCTGTCATTGACCGAGCTGCCCACCCGCCTCGGTGTCGTCGGTGCCGGTGCCATCGGCTTGGAATTGGGTAGCGTCTGGAGCCGCCTCGGCGCAGAGGTGGTGCTGCTGGAAGCCTTGCCCGAGCTGCTGCCTGCTGTCGACCGCCAAGTGGTGCGCGAGATGGCCAAAATCTTCGCCGCCCAAGGGCTGGACATCCGCTTGGGCTGTGGCCTGCAAAGCGCGGTGTCCGATGCCGACGGCGTTGCGCTCAGCTACAGCGATGCCGAGGAAGTCTCGCACAACGAGCGCTTCGATCGCTTGGTGGTGGCGGTCGGCAGGCGGCCTTGCTGTGAGGGCCTGTTAGCCGACGACGCCGGCGTGGCGAGCGACGAGAGCGGATACATTCCGGTCGACGCACACTGCGCCACCGTGCTACCGGGTGTCTGGGCTGTGGGAGATCTGGTGCGCGGGCCGATGCTGGCGCACAAGGGTGCAGAAGAGGGCGTGATGGTGGCCGAGCGCATCGCTGGCAAGTCGGCCAGCCTCGATTACACGATCATCCCCAGCGTGGTCTATACCCACCCCGAAGTGGCTTGGGTCGGTCGTCATGAGGCCGAGCTCAAGGCAGCGGGCATCGCCTGTCGGGTTGGCAGCTTCCCCTTTGCCGCCAATGGTCGTGCGCTGGCAGCTGGCGCTGGCGAAGGGCTGGTGCGCATCGCCGCAGATGCCGAAAGCGATCGTATCTACGGCTGCCACATCGTCGGACCGGGTGCAGCAGACTTGGTGCAGCAACTCGCCATCGCCATGGCCTTCGGTGCCAGTAGCGAGGATTTGGCGCTGATCGTCACTTCCCATCCCACCGTATCTGAGGCCGTACATGAAGCCGCTTTGGCGGTGGATCGACGCGCCCTGCATACGCTGAACCGCCGCCGCTAAGACCGGGCAATGCCAGAGCGAGCGGTAGCGAGAGGGTGGCAGCATGATTAACCGAGAGCTCATCCCGCCAATCCTCGACAGCGTGGAAAATAGCTCGTTTGCACCTTGTAGCCACCGATGAATTTGCACGAATACCAAGCCAAGCAACTATTTGCCGAATACGGGCTGCCGGTGCCTCAGGGAGTGGCGATCAGTTCAGTCAAGGAAGTGGCGGCAGCCTGTGATCAGATCGGCGGCGCACCCTATGTGGTCAAGGTGCAGGTGCACGCTGGCGGTCGCGGCAAGGCGGGCGGGGTCAAAGTGGTGCAGCAGCGCGCTGAGGCCGAAGATTTCTCCCGCCAGTGGCTGGGTCAACGCTTGGTGACTCACCAGACTGGTAGCGACGGCCAGCCAGTGGGACGGGTGCTGGTGGAGCAAGCCTGCCCGGATATCGCCCGCGAGCTCTATCTGGGTGCGGTCGTAGATCGCTCATCCGCTAGGGTGGTCTTCATGGCTTCCACCGAAGGTGGTGTCGACATCGAGAGCGTGGCCACCGAGACCCCAGAGAAAATCCTGCGCGCCACGATCGACCCGCTGAGTGGCCCGCAGCCCTACCAAGGCCGCCAGCTGGCCTTTGCCTTGGGTTTGGATGCCGCCGAGGCGCGGCAGTTCACCGATATCTTCCTCAAGTTGGGACGGTTGTTCCTCGAACGCGACCTATCGCTGCTGGAGGTCAATCCCCTCGTGGTGACTGGCGACGGCAAGCTGCTCTGCCTAGATGCCAAATTGAATGTGGACGGCAACGCGCTCTATCGTCAACGGCAGTTGCAGCAGATGGACGACAGTAGTCAGCGCGACGAGCGCGAGGTCAAGGCCGAGCAACACGAGCTGAACTATGTCGCCTTGGATGGCGATATTGCCTGCATGGTCAACGGTGCCGGGTTGGCGATGGGCACGATGGACATGATCCAGCTCTACGGCGGCACACCGGCCAATTTCCTCGATGTCGGCGGTGGTGCCACGCACGAGCGCGTCAGTGCCGCGTTTCGCATCCTGTTGGCCAGTGCGGCCGTGCGCGCCGTGCTGGTCAATATTTTCGGTGGTATCGTGCGCTGCGATCTGATCGCTGAGGGCATCATCGGTGCGGTCGGAGATGTCGGTGTCAAGCTGCCTGTGATCGTGCGCCTGCAAGGCAATCGCGCCGAGGATGGTCTGCGCCTACTGGCCGACAGCGGTCTGAATATCATCGCTGTCAGTGCCTTGGCCGATGCGGCCAAGCGGGTGGTCGATGAAGCTCGCAGCAGCGCTGGAGCGACACCATGAGCATCTTGGTCGATGCCGATACCAAAGTCATCTGCCAAGGCTTCACCGGCCAGCAGGGGACGATGCACAGCCGCGCCAGCATCGACTATGGCACCCGCATGGTCGGCGGCGTCACGCCCGGCAAGGGCGGCACCACCCACTTGGAATTACCGGTTTTCAACACGGTGGCCGCAGCGGTGGCGCAGACCGCTGCCGATGCCTCAGTGATCTATGTGCCAGCACCCTTCGGCAAAGATGCCATCTTGGAAGCAGCCAATGCCGGTATCGGCTTGGTGGTCTGCATTACCGAGGGCATCCCAACCTTGGATATGCTGATTGCCCGGCGACGCTGCGAGGAGCTGGGAGTGCGCCTGATCGGGGCCAACTGTCCCGGGGTGATCACGCCGGGAGCCTGCAAACTGGGCATCATGCCCGGCGCTGTGCACCTGCCGGGGCGCGTCGGCATCGTCTCGCGCTCTGGCACCCTGACCTACGAGGCGGTACAGCAGACCACCGATCCCGGCCTTGGCCAGTCCAGCTGTGTGGGCATCGGCGGCGACCCCATCCCGGGCACTGGTTTTAGTCCAATACTGCGGCTGTTCGAAGCCGATCCGGACACCGACGCCATCGTCTTGATCGGAGAGATCGGCGGCACGGCGGAGGAAGAGGCCGCCCTGTGCATACGCGATGAGCTGAGCAAGCCGGTGGTGGCCTATATCGCCGGCGTCACGGCACCGCCGGGCAAACGCATGGGACATGCTGGTGCCATCATCGCTGGCGGCCGAGGTACCGCCGACGAAAAGTATCGCGCCCTCGAAGCGGCTGGCGTACACACGGTGCGCAGCATCGCCGAGATCGGATCGGCGATGCTACAGTTGCTCGGCTAGGCTCCAGCGCGCATTGCAAAACCACCCTCGAGCTGCGTAATGCTTTCCAATGGCCCAGTAGCGGTGCTCGGTGGCGGCAGCTTTGGCACCGTGCTGGCCAATGTCTTGGCAGTCAACGGCCACGATGTGCGGCTATGGTTGCGAGATAGCGACTGCGCTGAGCAAATCAATCGCCAACACCGCAATCCTCGCTATTTGCCCCAGCTCGAGCTGCATCCCGGCCTGAGGGCGATGACCGACCCGCAACTGGCCTTGGATCGGGTGCGCGGCGTGTTGGTGGCCTTGCCAAGCCATACCCTGCGGGAGGTGATGGGCACGCTGGCACCCTTGTTACCCACTGGCAGCTATGTCATCAGCACCATCAAGGGCATTGAGCATCCCAGATTTATGCGCATGAGCCAAGTGCTGCGCGAGCTATTGCCCAGCTCGCCTGTCGGTGTGCTGTCGGGGCCCAATTTGGCACTGGAAATCTCCCGTCGCGAGATCACCGGCACGGTGTTGGCCAGTGAGGAGGAGTCCCTGCGCAGCTGGGGACGGCGAGTGCTCGGCAACCCCTATTTCCGGGTCTATCCAAGCATCGATGTCACCGGAGTAGAATTGGCTGGCGCTTTGAAAAATATCTATGCCATCGTCTCGGGCATCGCCACCTCCCGTGGTGTCGGCTACAATTCGATCAGCCTGATCCATACTGGGGCGGTGTTGGAAATGAGCCGATTCGCCCGCCGCTACGGTGCCAATCCCACCACTTTCTTGGGCTTGGCTGGCCTCGGCGACCTGCTCGCCAGCTGCCATTCGCCAGACAGCCGCAATTATCGCCTCGGGCTGGCGCTGGGAGCCGGTATCGATCTGGCCACTGCACAACGGGAGGTGGTGCAGACAATAGAGGGTATCCCGACATTGCAAGCGGTGCGCCTACGCGCCCGCGAGCTGAGCGTGCATATGCCGATTGTCAACGGTCTACACGCCCTGCTCTACGAAGGGCATTCCATTGCTGAGGTGGTCGGCAATATGCTGAACTTGCCCGCTGGCCAAGAGCCCGAATTGGAATAGTTTCGCAATCGGCGGGACAACAGCTTAGGCTGCACCCGACAGCGAGACCAGCAGTTGTCGCGCACTGTGCTCATCACCGCGCAGTGCGATGCTCTTGGCCGTGGCACCGCAGCTGCCATTGTGGCGCAGCTCCATACACAGATGGCGCGCCTCCACCACCACTGCCACCGCCCGTGCGCTGCACAGCTGCATCAGGCCGTCGGCGATTTGGGCGGTGAGCTGCTCTTGCAGCTGCAAGCGCTGTGAATACAGCTTGACCAAGCGGTGGATCCTAGACAGCGCCAGCAACCGGCCATCCGGCAAGTAGGCGATATGACAGTGCCCAAAAAACGCCAACAGATGATGCTCGCAGGTGGAATGCAAGGCTAGCTGACGCAAGGCCACGGTGTCGTCACTGTTGCTCGCAAAGAGTCCATCTTGTCCGATCTCTTCTAGGGTATCGCTATAACCACTTGTGATATAAGCAAAAGCTTCGCTTGCTTTGCGAGCAGTGCCAGCCTTGATCAGACGCTGCTCCTCGGCCTTGGGCAAGACTTTCAACAGGCCTAGATAGGCCTGCTCGGCCTCGCTCTGCATCACCATATCCATTCGCTCAAGCTGGGGTCTGGGATCATTCTAAGCCGAACGGTGCCCATATCGGCGTATAATGCCGCTGGTCTGTTGACAGTGGCACCAAGCGTTGCCTGACCGTGGACGCTAAGGATGAGCGAGAACACTTTCGGCAAGCTCTTTGCCTGCACCACTTTTGGCGAAAGCCATGGTAGTGCCATCGGCTGTGTTGTCGACGGTTGCCCACCCGGCTTGGAGCTGAACGAGGCTGATTTGGAGCGTGATTTGGCACGGCGACGGCCGGGTCGCTCACGCTACACCAGCCAACGCCGCGAAAGTGATCGGCCGCGCATCCTATCGGGGGTCTTCGAGGGAGCTACCACCGGTGCCCCCATCGCCATCCTGATCGACAACGATGATCAGCGCCCGCGCGACTACGAAACACTGCGCCGCCAGCTGCGCCCCGGCCATGCCGACTATGTCTATCTACAAAAATACGGACACCGCGACCATCGCGGCAGCGGGCGTGCCTCGGCACGCGAGACGGCGATGCGAGTGGCCGCCGGTGCCATCGCCCGCAAATATCTGCACGAGCGCTGTGGTGGCATCAGTGTTCTGGCCTGGCTCTCGCAGCTGGGGTCGATCCGACTCGGCTGTCCACAGCCTCAGGCGGTGGATCACAATCCTTTCTTTTGCGCCGACCCCGAGCGCCTCCCTGAGCTGGAAGCGTATATGCAACAGCTGATCAAAGAGGGCGACTCGGTGGGTGCCGAACTGAGCGTGGTCGCCAAGGCCGTGCCGCCGGGTCTGGGCGCACCGCTCCACGGGCGCTTGGATGCCGAGTTAGCAGCCGCCATGATGAGCATCAATGCGGTCAAAGCGGTGGCCATCGGCGACGGTTTCGAGGCGGTCGCACAACGCGGCACCGAGCACCGCGATGAGATGAGCCCGGCGGGCTTTTTGTCCAACCATGCTGGTGGCATCATCGGGGGCATCTCCACCGGCCAAGATATCATCGCTCGCATCGCCTTCAAGCCCACTTCCAGCATCCGTCTGCCGGGGCGCAGCATCGATGTGGACGGCGCAGCGACGGAAGTGGTGACCACCGGCCGTCACGACCCCTGTGTCGGTTTGCGTGCCGCACCGGTGGTAGAGGCCATGCTAGCCCATCTACTGATGGATCACTGGCTGCGCCACCGGGCGCAGAATGCCGAAGTCCGCTCGACCACGCCACGCCTGCCGGCGGCTGCCATCAAATCCTGACAGCCTGCGGGCTAGCTGGGATTGCCTACTGGCGGGCGCTCCGATTGGCCAGTGCTACAGGCTGAATTGGAAATGGTGGCTGCCATCGGCGTGGGCTGGCCCCACACCATCGCGCAACAGCTGCTGAGCTGCCTCGCTCAGCTCCGCCGTCGCTGTCAACGTTCCCTCGAGCTGCCATTGACCCGCCTGCCACTGCCAGCTGCCCACCAGCGACACATCGCCACCGCTATTTTCAAAGCGACCGGTCACGGCACCATCCTCCGCCATCGCATCGGCAAAGATTTGCAACTCGCCCAGCGCCAGTAAGGTCCCCCGGTAGCTGAGCCGGGCATCGCGCCAGACCAGCTGCAGCTCCCGCAGTGCTGGTGGCCTGCCCACAGTCAAGTGCTCGGCACGCAAAAACAAGCTGCCAGCCAGTGCCGTCTCGGGCGGCAGCCAGTGGTGTGCGATTGCTGCCGGCGCCATGGCACGGGTGCGATGCAAGGAGATTTGGCCACCGCCAGCGCTGAGCTGCGTACTAAAGCTCCGTCCCTCGGCAGAGCTCTGCAGCTGCAAAGCGATGCGGGGTGGTAACAGCGAGGGGGGCTGCAACTGCCAATGTAGACGCCCCAATGATAGCCACTTGCCAGCCACCCGCACGCGCAACGCTTCGGCATCGCCCGACCACGGTCCCCCGGAGAGACCCGCGAGCTGCAGCCATGGCAACCGTGCAGCGAGACCACCCAGCAAATTCGCCGTCGGCAGCTGCATGATCGAGAATAGGGCGCATGCGGCGATCGCCACGATCCCCAACTGCTGCCACGGCAACTCGATGCGCAATGGCCCCAGCCTCATCAGCGCAACTCCACGCTCAGATTGATCTCGCCCGGTCGACGTGTATTGTTGATATCCAAGGATTGAATGACAAAATTGTCTCTTTGCTCCAACCCGTGTAGCCAGCTGAGCACGCGATTGGCATCGCTCTTTTCCATCCGCACTTGGATGCGGCCGTCCGGACGCGGTTGCAATCGCTTGATGCTGAGTCTCTCCGCCGCAGCGCTTTGTTGCACGGCACTGCTGAGATCCACCGAGACCGTGCGCTGGCTCGCCTGCTGCTGCCGCTGGCTCTGTTGCAGGCGCACTTTGGCCGCACTGGACCGCATCCACACCAGCGTTTGCTGCGCCGTTCGATTCTGAGACTCCAACAAAGCCCGCTGCGCGGCCATCGGCTCCCATGCGAAATGCAGCAGCAAATAGCCACTCAGCAACGGCACCAACGCAAGTAATAGCCACTGCTCGCGCCGCTGGAGGCCTCGCAACCAATCCTGCAAGGCATTCATTGCGCCTGCTCCCTGAGGCTGCACTGGAAGCGTACCCGCACTCTGTTATTTCGCACCGCGTTGCTACCCAACATCTGGGCATCCAATCCCCCCATATCAAATAGTTGGCGGATCTTTTCAGCACTGGCGAAGCTGCTCGTTTCGACCTCTACTTGCAGCTGCTTGGGGTCTTTGATTCGGTACTGTAGTGCGTGCAGCTTGGCACCGGAGGTCTGGCGCAGCACCACAGCGACACGATCGAGTAGGGGCAGCAAATAGCTGCGCTGTGCCGGCTGTTCGGTGACATCGAGCAACAGGCGCTCGAAATCTGCGCGCGCTTGCGGCACCCGCCGCTCGGCCTCAGCGAAGAACTCGCCGTACACTCCTGCGATGGCAAGCGCCAGCTGTTCGGATCGCTGTTGCAAGCGTTGCAGATCGCTGTACGAGACCGCGCTATAAAGCAATAGATTGGCGACGATCAGCAGGGCGACGGTACGCCATCTACCCCACAGCTCGCCCCATGACAAACGCAGCTTGAAATCGCCCTGCAGCAGATTGACGACATCGCCAGCCGCCAGCGCAACCAGCGCATCGTCAAGGCGATCCTCAGCGTCACTGGGAAGGCACTCGATGTGCTTGCGTAGCGACTTGGGAAAGCTGGCGATGACCGCCTTGCTCTGTCCTGCATCAACGCGCAGGCGAATGCTTTGCGGAGGGGAGTCGGCCGCTAGCAATGCCAGCAATTCATCGGCATTTTGGGCATCGCAGATAACGCTTTGGCCGCTGGCGCTGTGTACAACGATGCGTTCGGCGATGGCGAGCGCACCCCAGCCCTGCTGCGCTCGTAACAACAATTGCTGCTCTGGCACACAAAGGATAGGGGAGAGTTGGGCAGCTCGTAGCAGCGACAGTCGCGCTGCCAATTCCGAGCGCTGGACGATGGCCACCACCACCGCATCATCCACAGGCGGTGCCAACGCCACCTGCAACTTGCTGATATCCTCGCTCAGTTCCTCTTCCAGCATGAATGGGACACTCTGCGCGGCGTGGCGTCGCTCACCGGGTGCCAGCGGCAGGCGGCGTAGCAATACCTCCTCAGCTGGCAGCACTAAGACCACCGGTTCGCCGTCGCGATGGGCGGCGATATCGCTCAGCCTGTCGTTGCCACCGCGCTCGCCCAGCCGCCAGCGATAGCGACCGGCTTCGGTCTGCGGACACAACAGCAGTGGGAGCTGACTCACAGCCAAGAATAAGCGCGGCTGATGATGATGACGCGGCCACCCATTTTCGGCCTTTCTACATACATATGACTCGCCAACCTGAAGCTGTGGCCATTGAGCCGTACTTCGGCGCGGACTAGGAAGTCTGAGTTGATCACGGAGATGCCGTGGGTGTTGATCTGCCCCGCCCAGCCCGGCAAATTTTGGAAGCTGGGAACCGTGGTGAAAATGCGACTTTGGTGCTGCATGATGCTATCCAGTTCCTCCTCGCTGAGCGGGCTCAGCCCATTGGTTTCGGGCAGGCTGCGCAGTACATTGCGACTCGCCATATTGACATTGATGCCGATGCCCGGGTTCGGGACGTTGGCCGAGACATGGGCTGCCAACAGGCGGTAGAGACGCGGACTGATGCGCGGGATCAGCTGCAACTCCGAGACATCCCCCATGTACTTATTGCGCGGGCGGTAGTTCAGACCCAAGCTTTGGTAGCTGCCGCTTTCCATGCCACCGTGCCCCTCTGGCAACGTATCGGCATCGATCCAATCGAATACTGCTTGGGTGATTTCCAGTGCCTCTTGCTCGGATAGTGGCAGCTCGTCAAAAGAGCGCAACAGACGAATAAAGCGACGCTGATACACATTGTAGGGGACTGGCTGGCGTCCGGCATTCCCGGCACCATTGGCGATCAGGTTGATCCCCAGCTGGGCACTGTAGCTCTCGAAGTGGAAGCGCAGCTGCCCCCCTTCTACCGCAATGCTGCGCTTGTAATTCCAAGGCTCCACCAAATGAGCGCTCTTGTTCCCTTGGTGATAATCGATGGCATTTTCCAAGAGCACATGCTTGGCTATCTGCTCGGCGCTCAGCAGATAGAAATGCGCCTGCTCGACATTGAGCTGGTTTGCAAAGCGGCGCATGCGCACCAAATAGTCGTTGCCCATACTGACGGCCAGAGCGGAGGCCAGAGCCACAACCAATAGAGCCAGCACCAATGCCACTCCACGGTGCTGGCCGCAGCCACCGCTTGCGGTCTGCACTACTAGCCTGTTCATGCCGGACGCTGCGGCCTCAGACGACTCTGCCGACGCCTATCCATGATGCGGTAGACAGCCGGTGGTATCACATAGGGACTGGTCTCGAAGATACGGCGCACCGTCCCCCAGTCGCGCAGCTGTAGTTTCCACTCGATGGCGATGGGCAGTATCTGCCAATCCTCCGTCGAGACATCGACCCAGTTGTCGATCCACTCGGTCTCGGTGTACTCCTCATCACCGCCCGCTGTCTGTCGCAGAAATCGCAGACTCAGCGACTCGACTTCACTGAGCACTATCGTCGTGTGAAACTCGTCGGCGATGCGATCCAAGCCATACCATGCATCGCGCAACAGGCGCTCACCGTCGAAGCGATAGCGCACCCGCTGCAAAGTGCTGCGCGCTTGCACATTGCCGGGGTTGTGGTAACCGCTACGGGTGATGGAGAACAGATGGTAACTGTCGCCTTCGGATTCAAATGCCTGACGCAAATCACCGTTTTCATCAAGGATTTCACGCGGGAAAGCGTGTCGTACATCACGCGCAATGGTCATCATCCCCAAATAGACTTCGTTGGCGCGTCGGTCGGACTCTTGGCTACGATCGCGGGCGGTGATCACCACATCGAGCCCACTGTAGGCCATGCCGCCGAGCAGCGCGCTAATCGAGATCGCGAGCAATAGCTCGATCAGTGTAAAACCCGCCTCGTCGCAACGGCGCATCAGGGCTTGTCCTTGAGGTCGCGTAGCTGTTGTTCCAAAGCCTTGGAGTCGTACAGATAGCTCTGATTGGCAGCCATCGGCGAAGCTGCGCCGCGACGCCATACTTGCACTTCGACCGGATAGAGTTCCGGAAACTGACGATTTTTGCGGATCCGCGCCTCCCAGCGCCAGTCGATGCCCGCCATCTCTTCCTCGCCGCTCAGCGTGGCACTGGGCAATTCACCGCGGGTGCTATGTGCGATCTGGATTTCTGTCAGTGCATTGCTCGCCACCCAGCTGGCGATGATTTTATCGCGCAGATAGGCGGTGCCATCCATCTGTTGAATACTGTTGAGCAACAGTGCAGGTAGGGCCAAGGACACCACCGCCACCGCCACCAAGACCTCGATCAGAGAAAATCCTCCGGTGCGCCGCACGCTCAAATCCCCTCGTCTTCCAGCTGCAAACCGCCGCTGGCATCAGCGCTGATACGAACCGGCGCGCGCAGGCCCTCACGCAGCGAGAGATTGAGTGAGAATTCGGTGATCTCGCCGCTGGATAAGAACATCAACTGCGGCGGCAATGCCGCGGCAACATCCTCGCCATCATCGTCTTCGAGCCGTTCTTCATAGCTGTATTCGATGACCGACGCCTTGCGCAAGGATAGGCCGTAATAGCGGTCATCCACCGTCAAATCGACATCGATACTGGGTGGCAGGATAGCGCCGACATAACCGCTCTGGCCACGCAATTCCACCCACTGTTGCTGCTCCTCTTCGTAGCGCAACCAACGGTAGCGGTAGAATTTTTCGAGCGAGCTACTGTCCCCCTCCGGCTCCACCTCTTCGAACAACAACCCAAACTGGCGGTCGAGCAAGATCGCCTCCTCGCGCGCCAAGCGCATCTGCTGAAACAGGGTGCGGGCGCTAGCTGCCAAAGTACGCGAACTATTGCTCCCAAAATTGAGGCCTGCCATCGACACCATCAGGCCGACAATCAGCAAGACGACCAGCAGCTCCAACATCGAGAAGCCGCGCTGTACTCGGCGCTGTATCCCCAGCTCGAAAATAACGACAATGGCTTGGTGAAACACAATTTTCAGCGACGAGCTCGAAGTAATTTCTAGGGGGCCTCCCAGTTGCCCAAATCCTTGTTTTCGCCGTCGCCGCCGATCAAGCCATCCGCCCCCAAGGTGGCGATGTCGATCTCACCGTGTTGCCCCGGCTGTTGGTAGCTGTAGGCTTGTCCCCACGGATCTTTCGGTAAGCGGTCGATGTAGCCGCCATCTTTCCAGTTGCGGGCACCACCGCTGTCCGGGCGCCGCACCAGCGCCTCCAAACCCTCTGCGGTGTTCGGGTAACGATAGTTGTCGAGCCGGTAAATCTTCAGCGCGGTCTCGATGGTGCGGAAATCTGCAAAGGCTTTTTGCTGCCGTGCCTGTGAAGCGCGTCCCAACACCCGGGGGCCGACATAGCTGATAAGAATGCCGATAATGACCAGCACCACCAGTATTTCGAGCATGCTGAAGCCGCGCCGCGCATGGCGGCGGCACTTCAAAAGAGACCAGCTCTTCACTTCCTGCATGGCTTCATTGCCTCCACCACTTATTGTACCAAATCGTTGAGGCCAAAAATTGGCAATAGGATAGCCAAGACAATGGTCAGCACCATGCCAGCCATAAACAGCACCAACAGCGGTTGGAAAGCGGTCATCAGCGTGCCCATGGTCACTTCCAGCTCCCGCTCTTGGTTGATCGCCGAGCGCTCAAGCATATTGTCCAACTGGCCGCTGGCCTCACCGCTAGCCACCATCTGCACCATCATCGGCGGAAAGACGCCGCTCTGATCCAGTGCCCGGTGCAAGCTGCCGCCCTCGGCCACGCTGTCGACGATGGCCTCGGCCGCATCGCGCAAGACCAAGTTGCCGAAGACCTCGCGTGCGATGTGTAGCGCGTCGAGTAGTGGCACCCCGCTGCGCGTCAAAATACTCAGGGTGCTGGCGAAGCGAGCAGTCTCCATATTGCGTGACAGCTCGCCGATCAAGGGCAGGGCTAACAGGCCGCGATGCATCACACGGCGACGACCCTCATCGCGCAAGGCCAGCCGTGCCAGAGCCACGCTCAAGGCACCACCAGCCAGCAGTTGCCACCAGCGGGCTTGCAAGAAATCGCTGGTGACGATCAGTGCCACCGTCAGCGGCGGCAGGGTGCCTGCGGTGCTTTCAAAGATCGCCACCAGCTTGGGCACGACGAAGGTCATCAGCGCGGCGATTACCGCCACCGCCACGCCGACCAATATGATCGGGTAGACCATCGCCGAGCTGAGGCGTTGCTGTGCCTGCTGGCGGTTCTCGGTGTAATCGGCCAACTGCTCCAGCACTAGGCCGAGATGGCCGGACTGTTCGCCAGCGCTGACCATCGCTCGGTACAGCTGCGAGAAGGCACGCGGGTGCTCAGCCAGCGCTTGGTGTAGCGCACGCCCCTCGGTCACCCGACTGCGCACGGTGAGCAGAATGGCTTTGAGACTGGCTTTGCGGCATTGGCGGGCGGCGGCATCGAGGGCTTCGGCCAACGGCAGGCCCGCCTGTAGCAGCACGGCGAGCTGCCGGGTCAGCAGAGCCAAGTCGGGCACCGAGATGCGAGCTTGCCACAGCTTGCCAAAAGTGCTGCGAGCATCACCGTCAGCAGCCGCATCATTTGGGCTCAGCGAGAGCGGTTTGAGACCCTGCTGACGCAGCTGGGCACGTGCACCGCGCTCACTGTCACCCTCAATGACACCGCGCACCCGCCGCCCGTTGGCATCCAGCGCTTGGTAACGATAACTGGCCATGACCTAGCCGCTGGCGCGGGTGACGCGCAACACTTCTTCCAGCGTGGTCTCGCCCGCCAACACGCGGCGGCGCCCATCGTCGAACATGCTCTCACTGTGTTCGCGGGCGTAGGCCGTCATTTCCTGCTCGCCGACGCTACCGCGTATCATCTGGCGCAGCTGATCATCCAACTCGATGCATTCGTAGAGGGCGGTGCGGCCACGATAACCGAGCTGATTGCACGCCGGACAACCCACTGCCTGATAGACCAGCGGCGACTTGCCCGCTCTCTGCACACCAAATAGCAGCTCGCTCTCATCGTCGAGCAAACTGCGCTGGCTGCGGCACTCGGCACACAAAAGCCGCACCAAGCGCTGGGCTATGACGGCGGTCAGGCTGGCGGAGAGCAGAAAAGTTTCGACTCCCATATCCTGTAGCCGCGTCACCGCTCCGATGGCCGTGTTGGTGTGTAGAGTAGACAGCACCAAATGACCGGTCATGCTGGCTTGAATGGCAATCTCGGCAGTTTCAATATCGCGAATCTCCCCGATCATGACCACATCTGGATCTTGACGGAGGATGGCGCGCAGACCCCGGGCGAAGGTCATTTTCACCTTGGTGTTGACTTGGGTTTGGGCGATGCCCTTGAGCATATATTCGACCGGATCCTCAATGGTCATGATATTGCGTGAGGATTCATTGATTTCGCTGAGTCCTGCGTAGAGCGTCGTGGTCTTGCCAGAGCCAGTCGGACCGGTGACGAGGATAATGCCGTGTGGTGCGCGCAGAGTGTTGCGGAAACTGCTGTCCACCGACTCGCCCATGCGCAGCTGAGTGATGCTGAGGCGACCGGCCTTGATATCCAACAGACGCAGCACGACGCGCTCACCGTAAGCCGACGGGATCGTCGACAGACGAATATCCACCGGATGCCCAGCGACGCGTACCGAGATACGGCCATCCTGCGGTACGCGCCGCTCGGCAATGTCCAAGCGCGCCATCACCTTGAGCCGCGAGACCAGCATCGGTGCCAGCTTGCGCTTCGGCGATAGCACCTCGCGCAACACACCATCAATTCGAAAACGCACTGTGACATTGTCCTCAAAGGTCTCAAGGTGGATGTCTGAAGCCTGCTCTCGCACCGCCTGCGAGAGAATGGCGTTGATCAACCGCACAACCGGCGCATCGTTGTCCCCCTCCATCAAGTCGGCGGTATCCGGCACCTCATCGGCCAGCCGCCCCAAGTCCTCATCGGCATCCAAGTCAGCCGCCGCCCGTGCCGCATCGCCGTCGCCGTGCTGATAGTGAGCGGTCAAGCGCTGTTGAAAATCCCGCTCATCGATGGCACTGAGCTGCACGGGCCCACCGACCAAGCGGCGCAGCTCGGCATAGATTTCTGGACGCAGGCTGCCCTTGGGATAGACCAACACCGGCGTGCCGTCGTCCTCGCTCGCCCGCTCGATCAGCACATGGTTGTTGCGCGCAAAGCTGTAGGGCAGTTGGGGTATCGCAGAGAGCGCGGCGGCGGTGCCATCGGCGAGTTCGCTGTCCAGCTCGACTCCCATCAGCGTTGATCCCTCAGCTCATTCGTCCTAATCGACTCGAATTGACTGTTGAGATGGCGACGCAACTGCTCGTCCCATTCCGGCAACAGTGGCATCCGATCGGCCGAGATCAAATCCACGCCTTCCTGTTGCTTGAGTAGCTGATGTTGGCGGATCCACCGGTATTTCGCCTCTGTCTCGTGCTCCATCGCTTGATCGTTTCGGATAATGGTCGGGCGGATAAAGACCAGCAGATTGGTTTTCTTTGCCTGCACCGTGGTGTGGCTAAAGAGCCGCCCCAAGATGGGTATCGATCCTAATATTGGAATTGAGTATTTGGTCTCTTGGACTTCATCACGAATCAGGCCGCCGAGCACGACGATCTGACCGTCACCAGCCAGCACCGATGTTTTGATCATCCGCCGGTTGGTGATGATATCGGCAGCAGCAGCACCTTGGATGCCACCGGTAACGCCGGAGACTTCCTGCTCAATGTCCAGCTGCACGGTGTCCCCTTCGCTGATATTCGGCTTGACTTTCAGCGTGATGCCGACATCTTCGCGCGAGATGGTCTGGAAAGGATTGACCGAGGCGTTCGTGCCACTGACATAGGAGCCAGTGATAAACGGCACATTTTGACCGACGACGATAGATGCCTCGGTGTTGTCTAAAGTCAGCAGATTGGGTGTCGCCAGAATATTCGTTTCGGTATTTTTTTGCAGAGCAGTCAAGATCCCAGCAAAGATTCGATCGGAATTTGTCAAATTGCCGATGGTCAGAGATTGGCCGTCGACCGTCGTCAAACTGCCCGCTAAATTTGACAGCAAGGTGCGCCCAGTATTGCCTGTGTTGGCACTGAGCGCGCTCGCCAGCGTGCGCAACACGCCATCGCCAGTGCCCGAAGAGAACAGCCCGAGATTGCTATCGGCGAACAGGAACTCCAAGCCGAGTGAGCTGTCGTCGGTGCCCTCAACCTCGGCGATGATCAATTCGACCAGTACCTGCTGGCGACGAATATCGAGGCGGTTGATGATCGCCTCCAACGTTTTGATCATTTCCGTGCTGGCCGTGATGATCAGAGAATTGGTCGCCTCGTCCGCCTGCAAGCGCGCCTGTTGTCCCGCATTGCCGCCCGCGCCTTTGTTGCCCGATTGAATGTTTTCAACCACTTTATTCAACACCTCGGACAGCTGTTTAGCCTCGGCGTGCTTGAGGTAGATCACGCGGGCATTTTCCAAGCGTCCGACCGGAGAATCCAATGTGTTGATCAACTGCCGCGCTTTTTGACGCAATATAGCCCCGCCTTTGATCAACAGTCGGTTGCTGCGTTTGTCCGCCACCAACACCAGCTGCGAACCCTGGTCGCTGAGTTCTTTTTTCATCAATTCTCGCAAGATGCGCTCAGCCTCGCTGACATCGGCATACCGGAGCTCGATACTGTCCACCTGCCCCTCGGTCTCTTTATCTAACTGCTTGATGATTGTGAGCAGCTTGGCGATGTTGGCGGCGCTGTCGGAGAGGATGATGGAATTGGTCGGTGGATAGGCCGCCATATGCGCATGCTGTGGTGCCAACGGTCGCAACACAGCGATCAACTTGCTGGCAGCGATGTTGCGTAACGGCAAGACGCTGGTAACAACCTCGCGGTTTTCACGGCCAGTGGCACCGAAGTCACCGACTGGGCCCGGCAGGGTGCGCGCCTGTTGCTCTGGCAACACAGTGATCAAGCCATCGCTGGTTTCCACCGCCGTGAAACCGTGCACATCGAGAATAGCTAAAAATAAATCGTAGAGCTCCTCATCGTTGACCGGCGCGGCTGAGATCACATGCACTTTACCTTTGACCCTGGGGTCGATGAGAAAAGTGCGCTCAGAAACATCGGCGACAAAACGGATTAGCTCTTGAATATCGGTGTCTTTAAAATTGACCGTGTAGGTGTCTGCTGCCGCTGGCGGTATCACCACCGCCAGCGGCAGCGCCAGTGCGACGAACAACGCGACAGCACGCGTCGACACGAGGACATAACAGATTCGGCTCAACATTTTATTGTTTGAGCCCCAAAATAATTTTATATGGTTTTTCTTTGCGCAGCAAGTACACCGACACTTGGTCGGAGCCTTGCAGCTCGCTCTGGGCACCTTGGAGGGCAGCATAGCTGGTCAGATCAACACCATTGACTGCGGTGATCACATCGTTGGCGCGCAAGCCGAGCTGGTAAAAATCCCGCGCATTTTGTTTCGGCCTGACGCGAAAGCCGATCAACTCACCAGTGTTGCTGCCGAGCCGTGCTGGCGTGAGGTGGATCACATGTTTGAGCGATGCCGGATTCTCCTGTAGCGCATGCGCATAGCGGCTAGCGATCTCAACGGATCGGCGCTTCTCACGGAGATCCAGCACCTGAGCTTTAAGCGGTGTTTTCGCTGTCTCTTGCTCGGCATCGGCATCGCCAATATTTTTGGAATCGGTTTTTTTGCTGTCATGCAGTTTGAGCACCTCTTCTTCTTCCCCGTGTAGGATGCGCACTTGCAACAGCTCCACCGCCACCAGCGTGATCGGTATGTCAACACTGGAACCAGGCAGTTCATCGCCGATGTAGTAATTCTTTTGTTGCGGTTTTTTGCTCGTTTTGATGACCGCTACGGCTTTATTTGGATTGCTGGAATAGACCAGACCCACCAGCTGCAACCCAAGCATTTTTTTTGCCGCTGACACGGCAGCTGGGGGGTTGGCTACAGGCGCTCGCACCGAGCTCTGACCAAACAGCGATTGCGTGCGCAAACGCTGGATGTCCGCCGTGTACTCCGGGGCATTGACAAATAGCTCGGAACGCATATCGACAGCGTCGAAAGATAGCGCTACCGGCGCTGGCATCGGCACCAGCAACCAAGTCCAACGCGCCACCAGCCAACTCAAACTGAGCATCGCCGCCACGATGATGGCTGCTCGTAGCAGCTCCAAAGAAGTCTCCGCATCCATGCTGTGGGCTGATTGCGCGGCACTCTGCCAACGATCTGTGGCCGCTACCAGCCCCTGTCGGGCAATTTGCCGCGCAGTTGATAGCGCAATTCCTGCTTCCATCTTCACCAAGCCAGTGGCAAATTCCTGCCGCTACAATAGAGCGGTCATAGTTTGCGATATTATACGCATTTCTTAGCGACTTGCCCACTGTGCGGGCAATCCTCGTCTTGAGCCAGACCATGACTAAAAGCGATCCGTGGGGCGACCTACGATACAGCGTAGAGAAGCTGTCGGAACGAGGCCGCTTGTTGAAATTCTATGTGCTGGCCACCGAGCTGTCGCAGCGCGAAGCACAGCTGTTGCGCCAGCGTGCAGCGCGACTGCGGCTACCGGGTTTTCGCCCCGGTCGGGTGCCTGTGCAGCTGGCGCGCCAACACTTCGGTGACACCCTGCGAGGCGAAGTGTTGGAAACGGTAGGGCGGGCCGCGCTGAGCTCCGTGCTGAGCCGCATCGACCCCGGCCAGCTGGTGGCAGCGCCGACATTGACACCGCCAGCCCTCGCCACACTCGGGGAGGAGTTGGAATTCGTCGCCGAGTACGAGTTGTGGCCACAGCTGACGGCACCGGATACCACCGGCCTCGCGGTAGAGCGCTGTATGGCGACGATAGAGGAAAGCGATATCGAGCTCCAGCTACAATCCTTGCGCCAACGGCATGCCAAATATATCGAGGTGTCACGCCCGCCACAGGATGGCGATTGGGTGCGGCTTGACTACCGCTTGGAGCGGCAGTCGGGAGAGCAGCTCCTCGTCCGCGAGGGGCTGGAGCTGCCATTTGGAGATTCTGCCCAAGCGGCGCAGAGCCTGCCGACAGAGCTGTGGGCTGCACTGGCCGACAGCAAGCCGGGCGCGACCGGAGAATTCTCCCTGCGGCTGGCCGACGACCACCCGGAGCTCGAGCTGCGCGGTGCCGAGCTGCGGGGCCACTACCATCTGCACAAGAGCCTCGTCCCGCAGCTACCCGAACTGGACGCCAGCTTCTGCGCCACCCTCGGCATCGCCAAAGGCGGCGAGGCGGCGTTGCGCGTCGAGCTGCGACGCAACTTGGAAGCCGCCGCCGAGAACGCTACACGGCAGCGGCAGCGGCAGCAACTTTTCGATGCCTTGCTGGAGCGCGCCCAGACCCCAGAGCAGCTGCCAGAGCAGCTGTTGCGCGGCGAAATTGATATAATGCGAGCTGATCTGATACGGCGTGGTGCCCGCCCCGAAGTCGACAGTGAGCAATTGCCAGACAGTCTGTTCCAGGCGACTGCGCAGCGGCGAGTGCGGCTGGGCTTGGTGCTGGGCACCCTGATCGAGCAGCTCGGCTTAGCGGTCGATGACACTGAAGTGCGGGCCGCCCTCAAAGCGGAACTGGCACGACAGCCGCCAGCACAACACGAACAGCTGTTGCGCTGGTACCGTGACAATCCGAGGGCATTACGCAGCGTGGAACAATCGATCTTGGAGGGTAAAGTGGTGGAACATCTGCTCGCTGAAGCGGCGATTACAGAATGCTCAATGAGCTTGGCAGAGTTGTTGGGCGGTGCACAGGAGCAGGCGGCATGAGCGGCTCGAGCGGTGTGTCGCCACGCGCACTCGGCTTGGTGCCGATGGTCGTCGAACAAACCGCACGCGGCGAGCGCGCCTACGACATCTATTCGCGCCTATTGCGCGAGCGTTTGGTCTTCGTGGTCGGGCCGATCGACGACCACATGGCGAACTTGATCGTCGCGCAGCTGTTGTTCTTGGAGTCTGAGGGGCCCAAAAGCGATGTCCATCTCTATATCAATTCACCTGGTGGCATGATCAGCGCCGGTTTGTCGATCTACGACACGATGCGCTTTATCAAACCCGATGTCAGCACCACCTGCATCGGCCAAGCAGCCAGTATGGGAGCCTTTCTACTAGCCAGCGGTGCTGAGGGAAAACGCTATTGCCTGCCCAATGCGCGCATCATGATCCACCAGCCCAGTGGTAGCACTACCGGACAGGCTTCAGACATTGATATTCAAGCCCGTGAAATCCTCGCCATGCGCGGTCGATTGAACGCCTTGTTGGCGCGCCATACCGGCCAAGAAATTGACAAAATTGCGGCCGACACCGAGCGTGACCATTTCATGTCGGCAGAAGATGCCAAAGACTACGGCATTATCGACGCTATCTTGGAGCAGCGCGACGAGAGCAGCATGCTCCACATTGACGACGACGCAGCCACGCCACCCAAAGACTAAAGCCCCACAGCACGGCTAAATCGTATAGAATAGGAACGACTCACACAGCAGCTGGAATGGAGGGGGGGGACATGCAGAAACAAGGATCAGACGATAAATCTTTACGCTGTTCTTTTTGCGGCAAGAACCAGCATGATGTGCGACGTCTAATCGCTGGTCCCTCGGTGTTTATCTGCGATGAATGTGTCGAACTTTGCAACGATATCATCTGCGAAGAAACCCCCGACAACGATAGTGGCGATAGCTCCTTTTCTCTCCCAACACCGCGCGAGATCTGCCGCACACTGGATGCCCATGTGGTGCGCCAACGAAAAGCCAAGCGCGTGTTGTCGGTGGCTGTCTACAACCACTACAAACGACTGCGCCAAAACGCCGAAAGCGACGGCAATCGTACTGATAGCGGCATCGTGCGCGGCAATGGCAACGCCGACACTGAGCGAGAGCGCAGCAAAGCGGATTCCCACACGCCACATATCGACAAGAGCAATGTCTTGCTGATCGGCCCGACTGGCAGTGGTAAAACTTTGCTGGCACGTACTTTGGCACAAATGCTCGATGTGCCGTTCACCATTGCCGATGCCACCACGCTAACTGAAGCAGGCTATGTCGGTGAGGATGTAGAAAATATTATCCAACGCCTATTGCAACGTTGCGATTACGATGTGGAGCAGGCACAAAAAGGGATTGTCTACATCGATGAGATCGACAAGATTTCGCGCAAATCTGACAACCCCTCTATCACCCGTGACGTGTCGGGCGAAGGAGTACAACAGGCACTGCTAAAACTGATTGAGGGCACAGTCGCCTCGGTGCCGCCACAGGGTGGGCGCAAGCATCCGCAACAGGAATTCCTACAAGTGGACACTTCGGATATTCTGTTTATTTGTAGCGGCGCATTTTCCGGCTTGGAAAATATCATCCGCCACCGCATCGAGCGCAGCGGCATTGGTTTCAACGCACGCATCGCAGCCAACGCTGGTGAGAGTGCCGACACTGAGCGCCTGCTGGGCAAACTCGAAGCCGAGGATCTGATCCGCTACGGACTGATTCCAGAATTCGTCGGCCGCCTATCGGTCAATGTCATATTACACGACCTCGACGAGGACGCGCTGATGCGCATCCTGACCGAGCCGCGCAACGCTTTGGTTCGGCAGTACAAACGCCTGTTCGCAATGGAAGGTGTCGAACTGGACATCCGCGAGAGCGGCCTGCAGCACATCGCTGCGCGCGCCCGCAAACATGGCACCGGGGCGCGCAGCCTGCGCTCGATCATGGAAGCGTTGCTATTGGACACGATGTACGAATTGCCGGATCTTCCCAATGTCAGCCGTATCGTCATCGATGAGCAGGTGGTGCGGGGCGAAAATGACCCGCTCTATGTCTATGAGAGCAGCTCGGCAAAGGGCAATAGCGAGGCGACGGGCTAATGGCTATCGCAGCCACCAAGGCAACTGGTAGCGACAAGGACAGTGGTAGCGGCAGCTCGGCGGAGGGCACTTGGTGCCCTCTGTTGCCCTTGCGTGACACAGTGGTCTTTCCACATGCGGTGAGTTCACTATTCGTTGGCCGCGACAAATCCTTGGCCGCCTTGGAGGCCGTGCGCGATGGCAGCCTATTGGTATTGGCGGCACAAAAACGAGCCGATAGCGAGGAACCAGAGCCCAAGGACATCTTCAGCATCGGCGTCGAAGCGGTGGTGCTACAGTCGCAGAACATCTCCAACCAAGTGGTCAAATTGCTGGTTGAAGGACAGCAGCGTGTGCGCTTGGAGCAAATCGAGCTGGATGACTACTACCGCTGTTTTGCAGTCCCTCTGAACGAGGACGAGGACAGCGATCCGCGCAGCCTGATGGTGCGCTCTGGTCTGGCCAAAAAACTGCGCCACAGCTTCGAGCAATACGCCGAGGCCAGCGGCAAAGTCGCTGGCGAGCTGATGGCGACCATGCAGGCGGAAGAAGATGCCGGGCGACTGGCCGACATGATCGCAGTGCACACGCCGCTTCGCTTGGAAGTTCGCCAACAACTACTTGAAAAATATAATATATCTGATCGTATTTCCTATCTGATTGAATGCATAGAAGCCGAGAGATCGCTGGTGCATATCGGCAAGCGACTGCGCAAACGGGTCAAGAAACAGGTGGAGCGCTCGCAACGCGAGTACTACCTCAACGAGCAGATGAAGGCGATCCAAAAAGAGCTGGATGAAGACGGCAATGCGGCGAGTGAAGCCCAACAGCTCGAGCAGCGCCTGCGCAAAAGTGGTCTGCGGGCGGCGGCGTTGAAAAAAGTTTTGTCCGAGCTGGACAAGTTCAAGATGATGTCGCCGATGTCCACCGAAGCCTCGATGTTGCGCAGTCATTTGGACTGGATTGCCAGCGTGCCGTGGAAGAAGCGCCGCCGCCTCAGCTTGGATCTACCCCAAGCCAAACGCGTGCTCGACGAGGACCATTACGGCCTCACGGAGGTCAAAGAGCGGGTGCTGGAATATCTGGCTGTGCACAAGCGCTCGCGCCGCCATTCCCGCAGTCCGATCCTATGTCTGGTCGGGCCACCCGGGGTTGGCAAAACCTCACTCGGCCGCTCTATCGCCCGTGCGACTGGGCGTGCCTATGTCCGCATGTCGCTGGGGGGAGTGCGCGACGAAGCGGAGATCCGCGGTCACCGCCGCACCTATATTGGCTCTCTGCCGGGCAAGATCATGCAGAAAATGGCCTCGGCCGGTGTGCGCAACCCGCTGTTCCTGCTCGACGAAGTGGACAAGATGGGGATGGACTACCGCGGCGATCCCGCTGCGGCTCTACTCGAGGTGCTCGACCCGGAGCAAAACAAAGCCTTCGCCGACCACTACCTAGAATTGGATTACGATCTCTCCGAAGTGATGTTCCTGTGCACCGCCAACAGTTCGGCCATTTCGCCAGCGCTGATGGATCGCATGGATATGATTCGCCTACCCGGCTATACCGAAGACGAAAAAATGGAAATTGCCCGGCGCTATCTGGTGCCGCGCCAAGTGCTCGACAGCGGCCTGTTACCGAGCGAAATGCAGCTGCGCAACAACAGTCTGCGCGAATTGGTGCTGGGCTATACCAGAGAAGCGGGGGTGCGCGAACTGGAGCGCTTGATCGCACGCATCTGCCGCAAGGTGGTGTTGGCGGCGGAAAATGCGGTCGTGGACAAGAACAAGCCGAGTACCACCACCATCGTCACACCGGCGCGCCTGCACAAATACTGCGGCGTGCGCCGCTATCCACGCGACCAAGAAGCCGACAGCGGCCACATCGGTCGCGTCCGCGGTTTGGCTTGGACCGACGCGGGCGGTACCCTGCTGACTATCGAGGCGGCAGTGGTGATGGGCAAAGCGCGCCAACAGCGCACCGGCTCACTCGGCGATGTGATGCAAGAATCGGTGCAGGCGGCGCTGACTGCAGTACGCGCCCGTGCGGCGGCCATCGGTATCGCCCCGGATTTTCTTGAGCAACACGATGTGCATATTCATGCCACTGAGGGCGGTATCCCCAAAGACGGCCCCAGTGCTGGGGTAGCGGTGAGCACTGCACTGGTCTCTGCCTTGACCCGCATCGCAGTGCGCGGCGATGTGGCGATGACCGGTGAAATCACTTTGCAGGGCAAGGTGCTGGCTGTGGGCGGGCTCAGAGAAAAACTGCTCGCGGCCCGTCGCAGCCGCTTGAAAAGAGTCATAGTTCCGGAAGAAAACAAAATACATATCAATGAGTTAGACGATAAAATCAAAGATGGTTTAGAAATTATTTTCGTCTCGGAGATCGACGAAGTGTGGCGCGCCGCCCTGAGTGCCCCGCTGCTTACCAGCAAAGAGGCCGACGACGATGGCGTATTGTTGCCGCCGGATGCTGAGCAGCGCTTGCCACTGAATGTGCAGACCGCAGAGATCGAACCCACCCACTAAGCAGTCGGGAGTGTACTGAGTCACCCCAAAGCTGATCGTTCCCCCCCCTTGACCGAGCGGGACATATCATCCAAAATAGTGGCAATTAGCGAGTGCTGTCGACAAGCGGCATCCGCTTCCACTCAAGCAAACACCACCACCGTCCATTAGGGGGACTATCTCATGAATAAAGGAGAACTGGTCGATCAAATCGCAGCTCGAGCCGATGTCTCAAAAGTCGTCGCAAGCGCCGTGCTCAGCAGCGTCCAAGAATGCATATCCCAAGCACTCTGCCAAGGCGATTCCGTCGTGCTCGCGGGCTTTGGCTCCTTCTCGGTCAAGCAACGCAATGCACGTCAAGGGCGCAACCCACAGACCGGCGCGACCATCTATATCGCTGCCCGCAAAGTGCCTGCGTTCAAAGCTGGTACCGAGCTCAAGAGAGTGGTCGCTGGCAACTAATCCGCTAAGGATCACGCCACACCCATCCCGCTGTATCCTCATAAGCCAGATACAGCGGGGTTCCCACCTTTTGCCACCTACAACTGCCTAGGCTCGCTATGCAGAGCCCATCCCACCTATGCTGATACAACGACTGCGCCGTAGAGTCCGCGGCGTCGGTGCCTATATCATCGTGCTGTTACTGGCTCTGCCACTGGCTCTCGTCGGTTTCAACTGGTTTGGTCGCAGTGGCGGCAATGTCGTCATCGCCACGATCAATGGCGAAGAACTGCACTTGGCCGAATTGGATCGCTACACCTACCAAGAACGCCGCCGCATCTTGGAGAACCAAGGCGATGCGGTCGATCCTGCCGCCATTGATGTCGCCGCCCTACGGCAATCGACCTTGGGCATGCTACTGTCGCGAAAAGCGCTGGTACAACGTGCCCGCTCACTGGATTTGACGCTATCCAAAGCTCGGGTCGACAACTATCTGCGCGCGCAGAGCCAGTTTCAAGAGGCCGGGCGCTTCTCGCCCCAGCGTTACGAATGGCAGCTGCAACAGGGTGGCTATACGCCCGCTTGGTACCGCGAAATACAACACGACTCGCTGTTGATCTCGCAGCTGTCTGCGGTGACTCAGCTGTCGGAGTTCACCACCGAGACCGAGTTGCAGGATTTGCTTGGCGTGGCCTCGGAACGGCGTGCCATACGCTATATGCTGCTCTCACCCCAAGCGGCACAAGAGCACATCAAATTGGATGAACAGGCATTGCAGGAAGCTTTCGAGACCAAGCGAGAAGAGTACCGGCAACCAGAGATGATCTCTATCGAAGCGCTCGCACTCAGGCGCTCTGCCTTTTACCAGAATATTGATGAGAAGCAGGTGCGCAGCTACTACGATCAAGAACTGACGATGTTGAGTGCTCGCATCGAAGCGGCTCATATACTGATCGCGGACGATGGCAGCGACGAAGACATCGCAGCTGGAGAGCGCGTCGCGCAGCTGCGCAAGCGCTTGACTGCTGGCGAGGATTTTGCCGAGTTGTCGGCAGAATATTCCGATGACTTGCTCAATGCCGAAGAGGGCGGTGTACTCGGCACTGTCACTTCCGGCGACTTGCCGGCGGCGCTCTACAATGCGTTGGTGGCGCTCTCTCCCGGTGAGATCACACTGGCTCCAGTACGCTCCGAAGCTGGCCTGCATTTCTTGCATCGCCTCGAGACAGTAGTGCCGGACTATGCCAAACGCGGAGCGGAAATCCGTCAGCGCTTGCAACAGATCTATTCCGAGGCCACCTACCGCCAAGCGCAGGAGCGCCTCGCCGAGCTCAGCTTCAACGCCTCGGATTTGGACTCGGTGGCCGAGGCCATGGCCATCGAGCTGTCGCGTAGCAGCCCGTTCAGCAAAAATGACTTGACAGCAGAAGGCCTCGCAGCCTATCCCAAGCTGCGCGCTGCGGCCTTTTCTGAGGCGGTGCTAGAGCAGGGCGAAAACAGCCAGCCAATAGAACTCGGTGTGGACGAAGATGATGAACGCACTGTGGTGTTGCGCCTCGCCGAGCGCACGCCGTCCCGCCTGCTGAGCTTTGCCGAGGCCGAGCCAGCGCTGCGCGAAGATCTGAGCTCCGAGCTCAGTGCACAGTGGTTGCGGGAAGAGGCGCAACACTTGGAGCGGCAGCTGAACCATGATGCCCAAACGACTGTCGACGAGCTGGCACACAATGGTGGCTACGAATGGTACGCACGCCCCAACTTACTACGCTACGGTAGCGAGGGAACACCGAACGAAGTGGTGCGTGCGGCTTTCCGGCTACCGGCACCGTCCACCGGCACGAAGAGCGTGACCACAGTGCAGCTGCCGGACGGCTCCCAAGCGGTACTCGCGCTGCTCTCGCTCCAACAACTCGATCAGCAGCTACTGTCGCCGCAACAACGGCGCGATTGGCAACAGAATATGCGCCGCCAGTTCGGCGACAGCGAAGACCGCAGCTACCGCCGCTATATCTTGCTGTCGGCGTCGGTGCAATAGCCGCCACGCACAGCACCGGACATGCGCTGATGCCAAGCTACCGCCACCGGGTGCTGGTCTTTAACCAGATCGACCCGCACGGGCTCGAGTTGCTTGAGCAGCGCGGCATCCAGATCTGCTCAGATGCTGCCGAGTGTGAATTACCAGATGCGATTTTATTGCGTAGCCAGCGCTTGGAGCCCAGTGACATCCCCGCTTCGGTACAAGTGATAGCGCGCGCTGGCACAGGCACCGACAACATCCCGCTCCTGCACTGCTTAGAGCAGGGCATCCCAGTGCTCAACACGCCAGGTGCCAATGCCAATGCAGTGCGAGAATTGGTGCTGGCGGCGATGCTGATCATCTCGCGGCAGCTGTGGCCAGCGCTGCGGCGAGTGGAAGCATTGCGACAAGAGCAGCTGCGAGGGGGTGGCGACACCACTGGCGGCTTGTCGCCACAGCGCTACATCGAGCAGATCAAGCGCGACTACTCTGGCGTGGAACTGCGCGATCGCACACTGGGTGTGATGGGTCTAGGAGCCATCGGACATCGGGTGGCCGAAGCCGCCCTCGGCTTGGGCATGCGCGTCAGCGGATTTGATCCGGGCTTATCCGAACAACAGCGCGCACAGCTGCCAAACAACTTGCACTGGCACGAATCGCCCGCCGCACTATTTGAGCAGAACGAGTTCCTGAGTGTGCATGTCCCCTTGCTGGCAGCCACCGTGGGCTTGGTCGACGACACGCTGCTACAACATTGCCGCAAGCAGCAAGGCAGCTGCCTGCTCAATTTTGCCCGCGCACCGATCGTGAACCCAGCGGCCGTGCGCAGAGCTTTGGAGGATGGCTACCTCGCGGCCTACGCCAGCGATTTCTACAGCGAGGAGCTGGCCGATCGCGACGATGTGCTGTGTTTTCCACACCTCGGAGCCAGCACGGTCGAGGCTGAGCGCAATTGTGCGGTGATGGCAGTACGCCAAATCGCAGATTTTCTCGACACTGGCGACATCGAGCACGGAGTCAATTTCCCAGACAGCGCGCTCGAGTGGCACACCCCCTACCGTCTGAGTGTCAGCAACCACAACCTGCCGCGGCAGCTTAATGCGATCCTGTCGGTGCTGGCAGACAACGAGTTGAATGTCGCCAATATGCAGAACAGCAGCCGCGGCGATATCGCCTACAACCTGATCGATCTCGACCAAGACCCACCTGCCGACCTGTGTGCGCGCATCGAAGCACTGGATGGGATCGTGCGTGTGCGGCTGCTGTCGCAATCGATGGACTCGGACACAAGCTGAGGACACGGGTGAGTGCGCACACCGACTCGCTCCAACGCCAGCTAGCCGCCCCCGACAGCCGGGGACGACGTTGGGATCCGCCGCTGTGCGGTGACATCGACATCCGCATCGCCCGCGATGGCAGCTGGTGGCACGAAGGTCGCAAGATTCGACGTCAAGGACTGGTGCGGCTATTCGCCTCAGTGTTGCGGTGCGAGACGGACAGCCACCACTATCTAGTAACGCCGGTGGAAAAATGGCGCATTGCGGTCGACGACACCGCCTTTTTGGCAGTGGCGGTCGAACGCGATGGGAAAAACCTAAAGTTCCGTAGCAACCTAGACCAGTATTTTGAGGCTGGCAAAGAGCACCCCTTGCGCATCGAACTAGCTGCGGGTAGCAGCGAGCCCCGTCCTTATCTCAGCCTCCACGACGGTTTGGAGGCACGCCTCGTCCCCGGCGTCTTCTATCAATTGGTCGAATGGGCCGAGAGCGAGCCGGGGGAGGGGCTAGAGAGGCGCTTTTTTATCTGCTCTGGCGGTCGGCGCTTCGAGCTGGGATCGGCCCACTGCTGAGCTGCGCACAGGGTTTCGGCTCACATATTGGGGTAGCTCGGCCCGCCACCGCCCTCTGGTGGTACCCAGCGGATATTGGCCGCCGGATCCTTGATGTCACAAGTCTTGCAATGCACGCAGTTCTGAGCATTGATTTGGAAGTGGGGAGCGCCGTCCGCTCCATCCACGATTTCGTAGACTGCCGCCGGACAATAGCGCTGTGCCGGCTCGGCATACTGTGGCAAGTTGTCGCGTATCGGCAGCTCGGGATCGGCCAGCTGCAGGTGACAGGGTTGCCCCTCGCGGTGGTTGGTGTTGGAAAGATAGACCGAGGACAAACGATCAAAACTGATCTTGCCATCCGGCTTGGGGTAATCGATCATCAGCTTCGAATCGGCTCGGCGCATGCCCTCATGGTCGGGGCGACGGTCGCGCCAAGTCCACGGTAGCCGACCGCGCGCCAAATTCAGATCCAGCCAAGCATAGGCTGATCCCCACAGATTGCCGAGGCGGTGCTGGGCGGGACCAAAATTGCGCTGAACATGTAGTTCGCGCCATAGCCACGAGTCGCCAAAGCGCTGAGCAAAGTCGACCAGATCCTCTCCATAGCGCTCTTCTGCCAGAGCTGCCGCGACACTCTCGGCCGCCAACATACCTGATTTCATCGCCGTGTGTGAGCCTTTGATCTTGGCGTTATTCAAGGTACCAGCATCGCAACCAATCAGCAAACCGCCGGGAAAATGCATACGCGGCAAGGACTGTAGCCCTCCCTTGGTGATGGCGCGGGCACCGTAGGCGACGCGCTCGCCGCCGAGCAAGACATCGCGCATCAGCGGATGCTGCTTCAGGCGCTGAAACTCTTCGAAAGGGTCAAGATAGGGGTTGTCATAATTGAGGTCGGTGACCAAGCCGAGCGAGACTTGACCACCATCCAAGTGATAGAGAAAGCCACCGCCGAGGGCACTGTGTTGCGCCAACGGCCAACCAATGCAGTGCACCACACTGCCGGGGCGGTGCCGCTCCGGTGCCACCTGCCACAACTCCTTGATACCGAGCGCGTAGTGCTGCGCATCACGACCATCGTTCAAATCGAAGCGGCGCATCAGCTCCAAGCCCAAATGGCCGCGGCAGCCCTCGGCAAACAGCGTGTAGGCGGCGCGCAGCTCCATGCCGGGAGCATAACCCTCGCCGGGACTGCCGTCGGCAGCCAAGCCCATATCACCGCTCAGCACACCGGCGACGCGGCCATCGTCGTCGAATAGCAGTTCGATGGCGGCAAAGCCGGGGAAGATATCCACGCCCAGCGCCTCGGCTTGCTCCGCCAACCAGCGGCACAACACGCCAAGGCTAATGATGTAATTGCCCTTGTTGTGCATCTGCCGAGATGCAAACAAGCCGGGTACCGGCAGTGCCCGCCGCGCGCTGCTCAGATAGTAGATGTGGTCGTGCTCCACCGGTGTATTCAGCGGCGCACCGCGCTCTTTCCAATCCGGGAACAACTCGTTCAGCGCGGTGGGCTCGAACACTGCCCCGGAAAGAATGTGGGCACCCACCTCGGAACCTTTTTCCAACACACAGATGCTGAGCTCGCGCTGTTGCTCACGCGCGATTTGCGCCAGGCGACAGGCGGCTCCCAAACCGGCTGGGCCAGCACCGACGATCAGCACATCGACTTCCATCTTTTCGCGTTCCATCGCCATATTTCCCCGTTGTATCTGGCCTAAATTATAAGTCGCCTGCTCAGCTCTCAGTTGACCGACCGATGCGTTATTGCGACAATGAGAGATTGATGTCCTGTCAGCAGAGGTCGCTGCGATGCCGATAAAAGTGATGGTGGCAATAAAACGCGTGACCGATGCCTATGTCAAAGTGCGGGGCAAGAGCGATGGTAGTGGTCCCGACTTGGACAATGTCAAAATGGCGATCAATCCTTTTTGTGAGATCGCCGTGGAAGAGGCGGTTCGGCTTAAAGAAAAGGGCATCGCCGAGGAAATCATCGCCATCTCGGTGGGCGGCGCGGCCTGCAAAGAGCAAATCCGCGCCGCCTTGGCGCTGGGAGCCGACCGCGGTGTCTTGATCAACTGCGGCGACCAGCTGCCCGAGCCATTGGCGGTGGCGCGCGCCCTGCACAGTTTTTTGCAGCGTGAGCCCTGCGCATTAGCGCTGCTAGGCAAGCAGTCTATCGATGGCGACAACAACCAAGTGGGGCAGATGTTGGCGGCGCTGTGGGGGCGCTCGCAGGGCACTTTCGCCTCGGAGCTGCAATTCTCCGACGACGGCGACTATGTGCAAGTGACACGGGAGGTGGACGGCGGCCTGCAGACGGTATCCTTGCAATTGCCCGCGGTGGTCACCACCGATCTGCGCCTTAACGAGCCGCGCTACGCCTCCCTACCGAACATCATGAAGGCCAAGAGAAAAGAGATTGCCGAGCTCAGTCCTGATGAATTGTCAGTCGATATGACAGCGCAGATGGAAGTGCTCAAAGTGCTGCCGCCACCCGAGCGCCAAGCTGGCGTGCGGGTGGCGTCGGTCGAGGAGCTCATTGATAAACTACGGAATGAAGCGAAGGTAATCGCATGACTGTTCTAGTGATTGCTGATCACAATAATCAGCAGCTCAAAGCGGCCACACGCAATGTGATGCAGGCTGCCTCCCAGCTGGGCGAGGCCGAGCTACTGGTGGGCGGTAGCGGTTGCGCCACCGTCGCCGAGCAGGCGGCCAAGCTCGCTGGCGTGTCCAAGGTCTTGCTGGCCGACGACCCAGCCTATGCCAATCAATTGGCTGAAAACATGGCTCCGCTGGTGGTCGAGGCCGCAACCGGGCACAGCCATATCCTCTTTGCCGCCAGTACCGATGGCAAAAACATCGCACCGAGGGTGGCCGCGTTGCTCGGTGTGGCGCAGCTGTCCGACATCATCGCTGTGGCAAGCGAGGACTGCTTTCAGCGACCGGTTTACGCTGGCAATCTGATCGCCACCGTGCGCCTCCTCGATGTGGTCAAGCTGCTCACTGTGCGCAGCACCGCCTTCGACCCGGTCGCCGATAATGACAATCCGGCACCGATCGAGACTTTCTCGTCCAGCGTCGCAGCCGACAGTGGCTTGTCCGGATTCGTCGACGAACAGCAAAGTGAATCCGAGCGCCCGGAGTTGACCAGCGCATCCGTGGTGATCTCTGGCGGGCGCGGCATGGGCAACGGCGAGAACTTCGCGTTGCTGGAGGCGGTGGCCGATAAGCTGGGCGCGGCCGTCGGTGCCTCCAGAGCAGCGGTGGATGCCGGCTTCGTGCCCAATGATATGCAGGTCGGGCAAACCGGCAAAATAGTCGCCCCACAGCTGTACATAGCAGTCGGCATCTCCGGTGCCATCCAACACTTGGCAGGCATGAAAGACAGCAAAGTGATCGTCGCCATCAACAAGGATGAAGAGGCACCGATCTTCCAAGTGGCCGACTACGGCTTGGTGGCAGACCTATTCGAAGCGGTGCCGGAATTCGAAAAAGCGATCTGAGCACAGCGCTAGCTCGGCGCGCGGGGCATCGCCGGATTTAGCCTTCTTGCCGCAGCAATGGAGACAGTGCATCGGCTCCCCCTTGGTAAGCAGCTCGCAGGTCTTCAAAGCGCCCTAGCCAAAGCCTCAATGTGGCCTCATCGCGCTCACTCGGCGCGAAGGCATCAAAGCCACAGCGCCTGAGATAGAACAGCTGATCGGACATGAAATGGCCGATGGCACGCAACTCTCCACCGAAGCCGTAACGCCCGCGCAACAGACGGGCAGTGGAAAAGCCTCGACCATCGGCAAGGCGTGGAAAATGCACGGCGATCAGCGGCGGCAGTGCACCGCTCTCGCCCAGCAGCTCCAAGCGATCGCCACCGTTCAGCCACAGGCCGTCGGCGGCATTGCGCGGGGCTTGCAACCACAGTTCCAACGGCAGAATGCACGGCCCGCACTGTGCCGATAGCTGCCCTGCGTCGACTAGCTGCCAGCTGTCTTCAAGCAATGCGGGACGACCCTGCTGGTCGAGCTTAATGAGCTGCGGCATAGACCCGTGCACGGAAAGGCTCAACTCCCAAGCGCCGTACCGTATCTAAGAATTGCTCCTCTTCACGGCGTTCGGCAACATAGTGCTGTAGTAAATTGACCACTGCCTCCACCGTTTGATCAGCCTCCATTGAGGGGCCGAGAATGGTGCCCAGCGAGGCCGAGTGTCCATAACCAGCGTTGCCACCCAGCAATATCTGGTAGCACTCCTGCCCATTCTTATCGACACCGAGAATGCCGATATGGCCGACATGGTGGTGTCCGCAGGCATTCATGCAACCGGAGATGTTGAGGTCGATGGGGCCTAAGTCTTCGAAATAGTCCAAGGCCTCGAAGCGCCGTTGCAGCGCCTCGGCCAGCGGGATAGAGCGGGTGTTGGCCAGCGAGCAGTAATCGCCGCCGGGGCAGCAGATACTATCGTTGATGGTGTCGGCATTGGGAGAGGCCAAATCGGCTGCAGCCAAGGCGCGCCACAGGGTCGGCAGCTGCTCGCGCGACACCCCGCAGAGCAACAGGTTCTGCTCGTGAGTGGTGCGGATTTCGCCATTGGCGTAGCGATCTGCCAGCTCCGCCACCACATCCATCTGCTCCTCGCCGATGTCGCCTGGCGGCATGCCAGTGCTTTTGAGCGCGACCGTGACGATGGCATGGGCGGGCGAACGGTGAGGCGCTGTATTGCGCTCTAGCCAGCGCTTGAAAGCGGGCGCGGCGAGGCACTCGCTGTCCAGCAAACTGGCGATTTCATCCGCCTTGTGGCTGGGCGTTGCCAAAGGTACGGCGGCGAAGCTGGCACGCATGCGAGCCAGCTGAGCCTCGTTCAGCTCCAATTCTGGCTGCTCGATACGCAGAGCCCCCCACTCGGCTTCGACGCGACGCGTAAATTCCTCGTGCCCAAGCGCCCGTACCAAGATCTTGATGCGCGCCTTGTATTTGTTATCGCGCCTGCCGAGCAGGTTGTAGACTCGCAAAATCGCTTCCAAATAGCTGAGCAGATGAGGCCACGGCAGGAACTTCCGAATCACCGGGCCAACGACTGGCGTACGACCGAGGCCACCACCAACGATGACGCCGAAGCCGATCTCGCCATCGGGACCATGTTGCAGCCACAGGCCGATGTCGTGCACAGCAATAGCGGCGCGATCACTGGCAGCCCCATTGACCGCGATCTTGAACTTACGTGGCAGAAAAGCGAATTCAGGATGGAGACAGGCCCACTGGCGGATCAGCTCGCACCACGGGCGCGGATCCTCAATTTCGTCCGCTGAAGCGCCAGCACGTGGGTCGCAGCTGATATTGCGCACACAGTTGCCACTGGTCTGTATCGCGTGCATCTCCACCGCGGCGAGGCACTCGAGGATATCCGGCACATCCTCCAAGGCGGGCCAATTGAATTGGATGTTTTGGCGGGTGCTGATATGCCCATAGCCTTTGTCAAAATCCCGGGCGATGGCGGCCAGCGCTCGCAATTGCCGCGACGATAACAGACCGTAGGGAATGGAGATACGTAGCATCGGTGCCAAGCGCTGAATATAGAGCCCGTTTTGCAAGCGTAGTGGCAGAAATTCCTCATCGCTGAGCTGAGCGGCCAAATAGCGCTGCAGCTGGCCTCGGAACTGGGCGACGCGGTCGGCGAGCAAACTCTGCTCTGCTGCGGTGTACTGGTACATGGCCGGTCTTTTCGCGAATAATGGCAGTGGCTGCGAGAACGCTCACAATCGCTTGGAATTTTAACACAACCCCCGTGCACCATCAGGCTTTGCAGCTGGCTTGCGCGCACCCCCGGTTACAATCTGCGTTGTATCACCATTGCGGACTCAAGCGTTGGACAGGAACAAAAATGAACGAGCACAAATCATCAGCGGTCGGGAATAGCCGAGCCGATGCTTGGGCGCTGTTGGCGCTGGTCTTGATCGTCACCAGCTGCGCCTGGTTCTGGGTCAACGGGCAATAAAGCCAACACCAGTCGCACCCGCTCAGGGATCGTAGTTCAGATTGGCGGGCATGCCGCGCTCGACCTGTTCCGGAGCGACTCCTTGCCGCCGAGCCAAGCTCTGCACTTGCTCGCGATCGATTTTGCCGATGGCGGCATAAAAAGAGTCGGGGTGGGAAAAATACCAGCCGCTGACTGAGGCGGCTGGCAGCATCGCCCAATTCTCGCTCAGCCGCACGGCGCTGCGCCGCTCGGCTCCGAGCAGATCGAAGAGCAGTCGCTTGTCCGAGTGCTGCGGACAGGCCGGATAACCCGGTGCCGGGCGGATACCACGGTAGCCTTCTCCGAGTAGCCGCAAACTGTGCTCATCGTCGTCGCGTGCGGGCACTGTCTCCTGCGGGCTGTAGCCCCAAAACTCTCGCCGCACGCGCAGGTGCAGATGCTCGGCGAAGGCTTCCGCCATACGGGTGGCGATGGATTTGAGCAAGATGCTGCTGTAGTTGTCACCGCTGCTGTCCAACTCATCGGCCCAAGCGTCGGCACCGCCAATGCTGAGGGCGAAGCCGCCGAGATGGTCGGCGGGGCCCGCTTCAGGGGCGATGAAATCGGCGAGGCAGTACATCGGCTTATCATCTTGACGCCTCGCTTGGCGACGCAGGCAGGGCAAGGTGGCGAGCGTCTCGCCGCGCTTGGCATCGGCATAAATGCGGATATCGTCGCTGCCTGAGCGGGCGGCGGGCCACAGGCCGAGCACGCCATCGGCACGCAGGCGCCGCGTTTCGAGCACGCGTTGCAACATAGCGCTGCTATCGGCGAATAGCTCGCGTGCGGCCTGACCTTGAGGAGAGTCATCAGCCAAGACTTGGGGATATCGTCCAGCGATACCCCAGCCGACGAAGAAAGGCGTCCAGTCGATGGTCGGCGGCAAGCGCTCCAGCGGATAGTCCAGCAATTCGGTGATGCCCAGAGCGGCTGGGGTGGGCGGTCGGTAGCCCGACCAATCCAGCGATGCCGCCCGCCGCTGCGCCTCGGCCAGCGGCCACAGCTGTTTGGCGGCCTTGCCGCCGCTGAACCGATGCTGGATCGCGCCGTACTCCTGATCTAGCCGCGCCATGAAATCCCCGCGCTGAGCGCTGCTGAGCAGCTGGGAGACCACCGCCACGGCACGGGAGGCATCTGGCACATAGACAGTCGGCTGGTCATAGTGCGGCGCGATTTTGACTGCGGTGTGTGCTTTGGAAGTGGTGGCACCACCGATCAACAGCGGTTGCGACATGCCGCGCCGCTGCATCTCCTCAGCCACCAGCACCATCTCGTCTAAGGATGGTGTGATCAGCCCGCTGAGCCCGACAATGTCGGCTGGCTGACCATCGCTCATCTGCTGCGCGGCATCGAGAATCTTTTCCTTGGGCACCATGATCCCCAGATCTTCGATAAGGTAGTTGTTGCACTCCAAAATGACGCGCACGATATTTTTTCCGATATCGTGTACATCGCCTTTGACCGTGGCGATCACAAGGCGGCCTTGACTCGAGGCACCAGTGTTTTTCTCGCGCTCCAAATAAGGGGTCAGCACGGTCACGGCGCGCTTCATCACACGTGCGCTCTTGACCACTTGCGGCAAGAACATTTTGCCAGCGCCGAATAGATCGCCCACCACATTCATGCCATCCATCAGCGGCCCTTCGATCACTTTGATCGGCCGTTTCAATTCGGCCAACGCCGCCAGCGCATCTTCCTCGGCATAGCGATCGATACCATTGACCAGTGCGTGCCGAAGCCGCTCGGTCACCGCCTGCTCGCGCCACGACAAATCCTCCACGGTGCGCGTCGCCACGCTGTCGCCAGCATAGCGCGGGGTCAATGCCAACAAGCGATCGGTAGCATCGGGACGCCGGTTGAGCAAGACATCTTCGACCGCATCGCGCAAAGGCACAGGGATCTCGTCATAGATCGCCAGTTGACCGGCGTTGACAATGGCCATGTCGAGTCCGGCGGCGATGGCGTGATAGAGGAATACGGCATTGATCGCCTCGCGTATCTGATTGTTGCCGCGAAACGAAAAGGAGATGTTGCTGAGTCCACCGGAAACCAGCACACCGGGTAACTCGCGCTTGATCCAACGACAGCATTCGATGAAATCGACCGCGTTGTTGGCGTGCTCGGAGAGGCCGGTGGCGACGGTCAAGATATTGGGGTCGAGGATGATATCCGACGGTGCGAGGGCGGCGCACTCGGTGAGCAAGCGATAACTGCGCGTGCAGATCTCGATGCGGCGCTCCAAATTATCTGCCTGCCCATTTTCATCGAAGGCCATGACGACGACGGCGGCACCGTGGCGTCGACACTGGGCGGCGCGCTCCAAAAATAGCGGCTCGCCATCTTTGAGGCTGATGGAGTTGACGATTGATTTCCCCTGCACACAGGCCAAGCCAGCTTCGATGACCTCCCAGCGTGAGGAGTCGATCATGATCGGCACACGGCTGATATCCGGCTCGGAGGCGATCAGGCGCAAAAAATGCCCCATGATGGCGACGGAATCGAGCAGACCCTCATCCATATTGATGTCGATGATCTGCGCTCCGGCCTCGACTTGCTGCTGTACCACCGACAACGCGCCGCTGTAATCCTCAGCTCGGATCAATGCGGCAAATTGGGCAGATCCGGTGATATTGCCGCGCTCGCCAATGTTGACAAAACTGCCGCCACGCGCGTCGATACGCACCGGCTCCAAGCCGCTGAGGCGGCAGCTGGGTACCGTGTCTGCCTGCCAATGGCGGGGAGGGCACCCGGCGACGGCCTCGGCGATGGCGGCGATGTGCGCAGGTGTCGTGCCACAACAGCCACCAACCATATTCAAATAACCATCGGCGGCGATTTCGCCAAGGATGGCCGCACTCTGCTCTGGGGTCTCGTCATAGCCGCCGAAGGCATTGGGCAGGCCGGCATTCGGGTGCATGCTGACCGCGGTGTCAGCACAGCGCGACAAGGACTCGATATGTGGTCTGAGCTGTTTCCCACCCAGCGAGCAGTTGAGTCCCACTGCCAGTGGCTCGGCATGGCGCAGCGAGTGCCAACAGGCCTCGATGGTCTGCCCGGAAAGCGTGCGGCCACTGTTGTCGGTAATCGCCACCGAGACCATGATCGGCCAGTCGCGGCCACTGCTCTCACGGTATTCGAGCAGGGCGAAGAGGGCGGCCTTGGCATTGAGCGTGTCAAACACCGTCTCCACCAAAAATAGATCGGCACCACCCTCGACCAAGGCATGGGCGGCCTCGGAATAGGCTGCACGCAGGGTCTCAAAATCTACATTGCGAGCGGCCGGATCCTCGACTTTGGGCGACAGGCTGGCGGTGCGATTGGTGGGGCCGAGCACACCGGCGACGAAGCGCGGACGCTGCGGCGAAGCGCGGCAAAATTCGTCGGCGACTGTGCGGGCGAGGCGGGCGCTCTCGCGATTCAACTCGCCCACCAAATTCTCCAGTCCGTAATCGGATTGAGAGATGGCATTGGCATTGAAGCTGTTGGTGCAAATGATGTCGGCACCTGCCTCGCAGTACTGACGGTGCAGCTCGCTGACCAAATCCGCCTGCGTCAAACTCAGCAAATCATTGTTGCCGCGCAGATCTACGGGATGGTCGGCGAAGCGCTGACCGCGAAAATCGGCCTCACCGAGCTGATGGCGTTGTAGCATCGTGCCCATGGCACCATCGATGAGCAGAATGCGTTGCGCCATCGCGCCTCGCAACGCCTCGCTACTGGCCAGAATAGAGGGCATCCGTAGTTCTCGCCGTACACTGTGGACAGAGCGCCTGTTTGAGGTACTATATATGTATCCAGTCGCTATGCGCTTGCGGAGCTTGTGCCATGGTCTCAATCAGCGCGGAAGCGCAGCAATATCTGCATGATCTGCTGGACAAGCAACAGGACGATGCGGTCATCGGTATCCGCATATTCGTCAACGACCCCGGTACGCCACAAGCCGAAACCTGCATCGCCTACTGTCGCACCGAGGATAAGAGCGAGGACGACGAGCAGCAAGAATATGCAGATTTCATCGTTTGGTTTGATCGACGCAGTATGCCTTTTTTGGCCGAAGCCAGCGTTGATTTCCTCAGCGACCGCATGGGCGGCCAGCTGACCATCCGGGCACCCAACTCCAAATTACCGCGCATCGACGACGACAGCCCACTGCCAGATCGCATCAACTATCTGCTGCAAACGGAAATCAACCCCAACTTGGCACAGCATGGCGGCATGGTATCACTGGTCGAGCTCACCGATGACCAAATCGCCGTGTTACGCTTTGGCGGTGGCTGCCAAGGTTGTGGCATGGTCGATGTGACACTCAAAGACGGTGTCGAAAAAATGATGATGGAAAAACTTCCAGAACTGGGCGGCGTACGGGATGTGACCGACCACAGCGACCGCAGCCAAGCCTATTACAGCTGATCGCCAGCGCTATCGCCACCCGCCGGGTCGGACTGCAAATATTGCCGCAACAGCTTCGAGTCCGGAGTCAATAATCGCCTCAGCTTGCGCTCGTCTAGGGCGTGGTCTGAGCCGATACCGAACAGACGACGCAAGCGTATCACCGCCGTATGCCATAGGGCTACCACCTGAAAGTACCAACGCCGCCGCAACTGGAAGAGATGTCTCCTCCAGCGTACTAAGCAAGGGGGCATGTATAGGATATGCTCCCAATCCGATTTATAAGCGCGTTTGAATTCGGTGCCGAGCCACTCTCTGGCTTTTGACTTGGCCAGTACGGCCTGTTCCCGCGTGCCACGATGACTACTCTCGGCTTCATTGCTGACTGAAACCGTATTGAATTGTATAAAATCGTAGAAGTAAATATTTTTCAAGATAATTTGTTGGCTCAAGCCAGTACTCCAATAATGATACCTATCAAATTGTTCTTGATATGGTACCGCGATGCGATCCTCGACCACTTGACGGTGAACGGCGATCAGCTGTTCGTCATTGAGAAGACAGGCTTGGTAATTAAGCCAACGGATAGCGAGGGGGGCAGTTTTGGGGATGACCATCGGCACGGCGATGGCCGGGCGATAGCGCAACAGCTGTTGCTCGAAGAGATCCCAACTGCCGCGCTCAAATTCTATATCGTTGTCACAGAAAATATAATACAGATAGTCTGATTTTTCCAAAGCCGCTTCGAGCAGTCTGTTCCTCCCTTCACCCCAGCGGGTCTCCGGGGCAAAGAGGGCACCTTCCAATGGCTTGTCATAAGTCAGGAAAATGGCATCGGCGTGCTCCCGCTCGGCGAGATGGGCATAAGCCTCGATCGAGGCTGCATCGCCCTGCATCAGATAGAGGAAATGCCGCATCTTAGTCGCTGCCTCAGCAGCTGCCATGCCGCTACCGCTGAGCGATCTAGCCGAGCCGTGTCATGTGATCGCGCAATTGCTTCGCCGAATTGCGCAACAACAGCTCGGTGGTCGCCCAATCGATGCAGGCATCGGTGATCGACACGCCAAAACGCAGGGTGCTCAGATCACCATTTAAATCTTGGCGCCCAGCGTGCAGATGGCTCTCGAGCATGACCCCGACAATGGATTGAGTGCCCGCCAAGCGCTGCTTGATCAAATTTTTGAATACCGCCGGTTGCTTGTGATAGTCCTTATCGGAATTGGCATGACTGCAGTCGACAACAATTTTGCACGATGCATTGATGGCTTGCAAAGCGTCCTCGCAGCGGCGGATGCTGTCGGCATTGTAATTCGGCCCGCTGCGCCCACCGCGCAACACAATATGCGCATAAGGATTGCCAGTGGTTTCGATCACCGCTACCCGGCCATCGTCGTCGACACCGAGGAAGCGATGCGGGTGGCGCGCCGACAACAACGCGTTGATCGCCACCGACAGACTGCCGTCAGTACCGTTCTTGAAACCCACCAGCGAAGACAGGCCGCTGGCGATTTCGCGGTGTGTCTGCGATTCGGTGGTGCGCGCACCGATCGCCGACCAAGTGATCAAATCGTGCAAATATTGCGGCATGATCGGATCCAAGGCCTCGGTGGCCATCGGCAAGCCCAGTGCGGTGATATCTAACATCAGCTGGCGAGCCGTGTGGATGCCTTTTTCGACCTGAAAAGAATCGTCTAAATCAGGATCATTGACCAAACCTTTCCAACCAGTAGTGGTGCGCGGCTTTTCGAAATACACGCGCATCAGCAACATGATGGTATCTCCGATCTCCGCATTCAGCTGGCTGAGCCGCCGGGCATATTCCAACGCCGCCTCGGGGTCGTGAATCGAGCAGGGGCCGACGACGACAAACAGGCGCTGGTCGCGACCGTCAAAAATCGCCCGCAGCTGCTTGCGGCTGGTGGCGACAAGCGCACGCACCTCGTCGCTGGCCGCCAAGGCCTGCTTCAGCGCACGCGGCGTGATCAGCCGCCTTTTGCCGCTGATGCGTAAATCTTCAATGTCGCTGTGACTGGGCATGGGAAAACCATCGCACCGCCACTGCGTGCCGGCACCATATTTTGCTGTGCCGACAATTATAGCCAATGCGAAGCGGCGAGCGTCATTCGGCATCGAAATCGCAATGCCGCCCGCAGCACTGCGACGCCCGCGCTGAGCCATGGTTAAACTAAACTCGCCGAAGCCACCGCCGCCCGAAGATGAATAGCCTATTGGACTTGGATTGCGTGTCAGAGGCACTGCGGGACGGCATGCAGCTGCTGACACCCAACCAGCGCTTAGCGGATGCCCTGCACGCCGCCGCCGCCGCGCGCGAGCGCGACGATGGCAAGGGCGCATTGCGTGTGCCGCGGGTGCAGGCCTTGCAACCGTGGTGCCTCGCACTGTGGCGCGAGCTGCGCTGGCGTGGCGGCGAGACAGCACTGTCGCTTCGCCTGCTGAGCGAGGGCGAAGAACTCACGCTGTGGCTGGCGGCCATCGCTGCCGACACCGACGCGACAGGCACGGCCTTGCTGCACCCCGAACGGGCGGCGCAATCGGCGCGAGATGCCTACGATCTGCTGCTGCAATGGCAGCTGCAGCCGGAGCATGCGGCCGAGGCCGTTGCATTTGCCGCCAGCGCTGACAGCGTGGCCTTCCTGCGCTGGCGACAGCGCTTCGTCGCGCATTGCCGCCAGCGCGGCTGGCAGAGCCGCGCCGCGCTGCCCCAGCTGCTGCTTGAGGCCTTTGTCGACGGCAGCCTGCCGCGCCGCGAGCCCATCGCCTTGTTCGGATTCATCGAACTCTCACCGCTGCGCCGCCAACTGCTCGAAGCTGCTGCGCCGTTGCGCGAGCTGCGCGCACCCCCGCGCCCGCGGCACTCGCCGCCACAGTTGGTCGTCTGTGAAGATGCCCGCGAGGAGCTGCGCTGTGCTGCGCGCTGGGCACACGCTGCGCTGGCCGATGATCCAGCGCACAGCGTCGCCATCGTGGTGCCAAATTTGGCCCAGCGACGCGCCGAGCTGCGCACCACGCTGTTGGAGGTGCTCGATCCCGGCGCTTTGCTCGAGTCCGCTGACGGCGCGGAACTACCATTCAACCTCTCGCTCGGCACGGTGCTGTCGCGGGAGGCGCTCATCACACCAGCGCTCGCCCTGCTGCGCCTAGTGACGACGGGCCTAGCACCGACGGAGCTGCGCAGCCTGTTGCAGTCAGCGACGCTCTCACTCGGCATAGACGATGGCGAGTGCACACTGCTGGCCGAGCGCCTCACACGGTGGCTGGGCGAGATGATCGCCCCCCACCAGCTGCGCGGGCTGAGCGATGAGCGGGCGGGCCTCGGCTTGTGTCGCCACTTGGCTGAGATGCAGCGCAAGGCACCACAGCGTCGTGCCCCGATATCGGCTTGGGTGCGGGCGTGGCGAGACCAGCTCGATGCCTGTCGCTGGCCGATGGGCACTTTGGACAGCCGCGAGTATCAGCTGCTGCGACGCTGGGGTGAGTTACTCGATGAACTGGCCGCTGGCGATGAAGTCCACGCCGAGATGTCTGGCACCGAGGCGCTGTCCCTGCTGCACCGCAGCAGCAGACGCTGTCTGTTCCAGCCCCGTAGCGGCACGGCACGGCTACAAGTGCTGGGCGCATTGGAGGCCGACCAGCTACGTTTTTCGCATCTGTGGCTGTGCTCGATGGATGATGCCCACTGGCCCTTGCAACAACAACCCAACCCGCTGTTGCCCCGTAGCTTGCAGGCCAATCTCGGCATGCCACGAGCCGATCGTCACCGCGAATTGGACTACGCCCGCTGCCTCAGCGATTCTTTTTTAAACGCCGCAGACAAGCTGGTCATCAGCTATGCCGAAGGCGCGCAGGATGCCGAGAGCGCTCGCCCCAGTGTGCTGTTTGGAACATGGGCGGCCATGCCCACACCGCAGGCCACCGCCCCTGACAAGGAGCTGATCGGCTGGTGTACAAGCCAGAGCAAGGCTGCCACATACGCCCAGGAATACGCCACGCCGCAAGCCGCACCGCTGGCTGAGGCCGAGGGCAGCTTTGCCTGGCGTGCGCTGAGCGACCAGTCCGATTGCCCCTTCCGTGCCTTGGCCCGGCACCGACTGCGCGCCGAGCACGGTGCGATGCCGGACGCGGCGGCAGCGGCACAGCGGCAGTTCAACGCCGTGCGCGGCCAGCTGCTGCACTCGGCACTGGAGCAGCTGTGGGGTGTGCTGGGTGATCGCGACGGCTTGCAGCAGTGCGAGCAGCACAGCTTGGAGGCACTGATCGCGAGCTCGGTGGCGACGGCAGTGCTCGGAATACAAAACGATCAACGGCGCTGGGGCAGCCCGGAGCGCCAGCGTTTCTGGCACTTGGAAACGCAGCGTAATCGCGCCCTGCTGATGCGCTGGCTGCAAGAGATCGAGCTGATCCGCGAGGAGGATTTCCAAGTGACGCTGCGCGAGGTGCGGCGCGAGCTGCGCTTGTCTGGCGTGCCATTCAGCCTGCGCGTGGATCGTGTCGATACCCTGACAAAACAGGGCATACCCAGCCTGTTCATCATCGATTACAAGAGTGGTGCCAACGAGGGCACTCTGCAAAGGCACTGGGGTGGAAAGCGTCCCAGCAATCCCCAGTTGCCACTCTACGCATTGGCCTTGGAGGAGGAGGGCATACCAGTGCGCGGCTTGGCCTACGCCGAGCTGCGCGCTGCCCAGCTGCGCTGGCGTGGTGCAGTGGAGTGCTGGGCTAACCCACCGATACCACAAGCACCAGAGCAGCTGAGCTGGACGCAGCAGCTGCAGCGTTGGCGGGATTCCCTGGGAGACTTGGCAGCACAATTTGCCGCCGGAGAGGCAGCGGTGACTCCGCGTGATCAAAATAGCTGCCGGAACTGTGCCTGTGCCGCGCTGTGCCGTATCGCCGAGAGCGGCGCATGAGCACGACGCTGCCGGATGCCGAAGCGCGGCGCTTGGCACTGGATCCGCAGCGCTCCCTCTGCGTAGTCGCTCCGGCTGGCTCCGGCAAAACCGAACTGCTGATACGGCGCTACTTGACGCTGCTGGCGCGGGTGCAGGAACCCGAAGAGATCCTCGCATTCACCTTTACCCGCAAAGCCGCCGCCGAAATGCGCGAGCGAGTGCTGCTGCACCTCAGGGCCGCCGCCGCAAGCGATGCCGGGGAGCACGATGAGACGCTTGCGCTGGCGCATGCAGCGCTGGTGCGCGACCGTGAGCGAGGCTGGCAGCTGCTGAGCGATCCCGCCCGCCTCAAGGTGCAGACCATCGATGCTTTTTGCGCTTGGCTGTCATCGCAATTGCCAGTGCTGTCGACACTCGGCGGCGCGATGCCGATCAGCGAGGACGAGGCGGGCTGCCGGCACGAGGCGGCGCGGCGATTGCTCGGCGAGCTGGAACGGGGTGGCGAGCTGGGTTCGGCCTTGGAAATCTTGCTCGCACGCGAGGATAACAACACCGAATCAGTGCTTAATCTATGCAGCGAGATGTTGGCACGGCGCGACCACTGGCTGCCGCTGATCACTTATTTCGATGTGGGAATAGACGCAGCTGAACACGGGCTGCACGCACGCACAGCGCTGGAGGCGGGACGCCGCCAGCTGTGGCGCGAACAAGCCGCCGCCGCACGCGCTCTGTTGGGAGACGTCAAACTGGACACAGTGGCCTCGCTACTGGCCACGGCGGCCTGCAACTTGCGCCACAGTGCGAACTCATCGCCAGCGGCAGTGACGCTGATTGCGCTGGCCAGACAGGACACCCCTGAGCAGCTGACTGTGGAGTGCCGCCAGCTACTCCACACCGAGCAGCCCACGGTGGCTGAGGAGCAGCGCGCCGCCGCTGTCTGGGCAGCTGTCGCCGCCCTGCTGCTAAGCAGCGCGGGCACTTGGCGTAAAAAAATCGACAGGCGCACCGGTTTCCCAGCCGACAGCACAGCTGATGCAGACAAAAAGGAGCTGATGATCTTGCTCGAGGTACTGTCGCAGCACGGCGCTGACAGTGCCCCGCTGAGGGCGCTGTCTCAGCTACCTGCAGGCGGCTTGAACGATGCCGAATGGCGCGCTTTATCAGCAGTTCAGCTACTGCTGTGGCACAGTGCGGCGCGGCTCGAGCTGGTTTTTGGAGAACGCGGCGAGATCGACTATAGCAGCCAGGCGATGGCAGCGACGCGTGCGCTGGGTGCCGCCGATACCGCGCCCAGCGAATTGGCGATCGCGCTGGGCTGTCGCCTCAAACACATCTTGGTAGATGAGTTCCAAGATATCTCGCACAGCCAGTTCCATTTGATCGAGCGATTGGTGGCGGGCTGGGCAGAGTACAACGAGGCCGACCCGCAGGCACCGTGTACTCTGTTCACCGTCGGTGACAGCATGCAGTCATGCTACGCTTTCCGCAATGCCGACCCGCAGCTATTTCTGCGCTTGCAGGAGCGGGGCATCAACGATCTGTCACTGCAAACTGTGACGCTCAGTGCCAACTTCCGCTCCCGCCCCCAGCTGGTCGACTGGGTCAATAACAATTTTGGGCCGCTATTCGGCTCGCGGCAAGATCTTGCCCGCGGCGTAGTGCCGTACCACTCGGCGACAGCGATACTCGACGGTGGCGACGCAAGCTCCGAAGTGCGTTGCGAGCTGCTGCCCTACGGCGAGGAACAGCAACTGAAGACACAGACCGAAGCGGAACGAGCCGAGGCGGCGCGGGTTTTGCACTGGATCGCACAGGCACGGGCTGAGCGCCCAAAGGGGCGCATCGCGGTGCTGGTGCGCAACCGCAGCCATCTGCGTGCGCTGCTGCCGGCGATGGCGCGGGCCGGGCTGAGCTGGAGCGCCGAGGCGATGGATCTGCTGAGTACGCGCCCGGCAGTGCTCGACTTGGCCTCGCTGAGTGCGGCACTGGCCGACCCCGCGGATCGGCTGGCATGGCTGGCGCTGCTGCGCGCACCGTGGTGCGGCCTCGGTCATGCCGCGTTGCAATGGCTGGCAACCGGGGCACCGCAGTCGCTTTGGCAGCGTTGCCTCGCCGCAGTGGAGCGCGACGGGGGGGCGCTGGCCACTGCCGAGCGAGAGCGCTTGGCGCGTTTTGTGGCGGCGCTGTCACCAGCGATGGCACGGCGCGGGCGCGTCACCCACACCGACTTGGTGTACAGCGCGTGGCTGGCACTGAGCGGCCCAGCCTGTTTCTTGCCGGATGTGGATCAGTTGGAAGATGTGGAGACACTGTTCACACTGCTGCGCGAATGGGACGGTACCCCATCGGCGACGCAGCTCGCGCAGCGCCTGCAACAGCTCTATGCGGCACCGGCTGGCGATGACAGCCTGCAGCTGATGACCATCCACAACGCCAAAGGCCTCGAATTTGACACCGTGATCCTCTGTGGTTTGCATCGGGGGCATCGCCACGACTCAGCACCACTGATACGCTGGGAGAGCCGCCATTTCGACGACGCTGAGGCCAGCGAAGCCCTGCTCTTCGCTCTGCGGCCACCGGTGGCTTGCACCGAGGACGGGCTCTATCGATTCCTGACAGACGAGGCCCGGGCTCGCTCGCAGCTGGAAGAGCAGCGCTTACTCTATGTCGCCGCGACGCGCGCCATTCGTCGCCTGCATCTATCGGCCTGCACCAAAGTCAAGCGCGACGAGGCACAGGGCGGCGCGAGAGGCGGTAGCGCACTGCACTTGCTGTGGCAGCTGCCAGCGCTGCGCGCGGCATTCGTACCGGTAGCACCGGCGACAACAGGAGCAGAAAAACTGGCGATCATGCCCGCAACGATCGGGCTCAGTGCGCCCGGCCACCCGCCCGGCCAGCGGCGGCTGCACGCCAGCTGGCAGCGCCCGCCGCTGGCGCGAGCCGGGCCGCAGCTATTCTCCGGTGCCCGCAGCGATGCGCCGCCGACGACTGTAGAGACCCGCTTCGGTAGTGACAACTGGGCGGCGCGGCGCATCGGCACCGTCATGCACGATGCGCTGGAGCAGATCTCACTGGAGGGGGCGGCGCGCTGGCACGGCGACGAGACTCGCCTGCAAGCGGCAGAGCGGGTGTGGGCAGCTGAGCTGCGCGAGGCGGGGCTGGCCACTGAGGTGCTGCGCGCGGGCTTGGCCAAGCTGCGGCGCGGAGTGCGCGGCGCACTGGCCGACGAACGCGGACGCTGGCTGTTGGATCCGGCGCGCGAACAGGCCGAGAGCGAGTTGTCGCTACTCTACTTCGACGAGGGCGGGGCGCTGCGCCAGGCGCGTGTCGATCGCAGCTTTGTCGCCGACGGCGAGCGCTGGATCATCGACTATAAGAGCAGCGAACCGCGTGCTGGGCAGAGTTTGGCGGACTTTTTGCAAAGTGAAGAAGACAGCTACCGCGCCCAGCTCGGGCTCTACGCAGTGGCGCTGCGTGCATTGGATCCAGGGCGAGTGCTGCGTTGTGCATTATATTTTCCACTGTTAGCCCAGCTGCACGAGCTGGCGCTGGATCGAGCCGGCGTGCAGGTCGCCGACTGATGGAGCGCAGCAACGCAGCTGATATATTGATAGTGGCCAGCCGGTGCGTAGAGCACTGCCTAAGATCCCCACTCGTCGTCTAATGAAATGCCATGACAATGAAGATAGATGCTCCATTGCTGGTCGGCAATCCGGCCGAGGCCGCCGCGGTCGCCGAACGCTTAGAGGATGCTGGCTTCGATGGCCTCTACAGTTTTGAGGGTCCGCACGAGCCTTTTTTACCGCTGGCCATCGCCGCCCGCCACACCCAGCACGTCTTGCTCTACTCGGCCATCGCCGTCGGTTTTGCGCGCACACCAACCGTGCTCGCGCAGCTGGCCAACGACTTGCAGCTGGTATCTGATGGCCGCTTCGCACTGGGTTTGGGCACCCAGATCAAACCCCATATCGAGCGACGCTTCGGCATGCCTTGGTCCAAGCCGGTGGCGCGGATGCGGGAAATGGTGCGTGCAATCCACGCCATCTGGGATGTCTGGGAAAAGGGCGGGGCGCTGGATTTCCGCGGCGAGTTCTACTCCCATACCCTGATGCCACCACTGTTCAATCCGGGGCCCAATCCGCACGGTCGACCGCCGATTTTCTTGGCTGGCGTCGGCCCGGCCATGACCGCGATGGCGGCGGAGATCGCCGATGGCTTCCTGATCCACCCCTTGCACACGGCCGAGAGCTTGGAACAGTTAACACAGGCCTCGCTGGATCGCGGCTTGGCGCGGGCCACCCGCAGTGCCGACAGTGTGCAGCGTTGCTGCCAAGTGATGACAGCGGTGGGGCGCGATGCCAAGGAGCTGCGAGAAGCGCGCGAAGTGGCGCGTGCACAGCTGGCTTTCTACGGCTCGACCCCGGCCTACAAACCGGTGCTGGACTGCATGGGCCGGGGCGATTTGCAACCCCAGCTGCGGGAGCTGACGCGCAGCGGTGACTGGGCGCGCATGGGTGCCCTGATCGACGATGAGCTGCTTGATGCCGTCGTGGTCAGCGGCGACCCGGAGGAGGCGGCAGAGCAGCTGATCGCCACCCGTGGCCCGATGGCCGACCGGCTCTGCCTGAGTATGCTGAGCGGTGGGCTGGATGTGCTCTGCGAGCTGGGCGCTGCCGTGCGCAGCAAGAGCGGCTAGTCGGAGAATGGGCGATTCACAGTGTCTGTCCTGCCCCTGCAGATGGCACTACAGAGCGGCACTGTCGCCTTGACTGCTCATCTGCATCGGCTCTTACACGCCCACCCAAGGCGACTATAGGGCACAACAGCTAAGGCACTGCGCCCGAGCGATGACTTCCTGCAGAGTGGCAAAGACTGAAAAACACCGAGCAGCTGGAAATCGCTAAGATTCACCCGTATAGAATCCTTGAATCCCTATCGTGTTTGGTGGTCGCTGGGAACTATCACCGGGTCTGGGTCACTGGAGCTGCGCCTAAAACGCTCCGATCACCTGCTGCCCGAAGCTGCGCAAGACATCCTGCTTTTCGGCCAACGGCGCGTCGTGGGCGTAGGGCTGGAAGAGGATATGGGTCACGCCACCGGCCTCGAGCCACTGGTAGCCAGCCACATCGAAGGCATCGCTGGGCGTGGCCATCACATCAAAATGCTCGCTGCGTCCCAGTGCTAGCCGCTGGCGGCGCACGCTGGCGACGCTGCTGAGGATTTCCTCACTGCTCTGCCAGTCGCTGAGCCAGCCATCGCCGATGCGCGCCGCACGGCTCAGAGCGGCCTCGGAGATACCGCCGACCCAGATCGGTATCGGCGCACTGGGTGCTGGGTTCATCTCCAGCGGGCCGAAGCGGTAATAGCTCCCTTCATGCGAGACCATCTCGCCGCTCCACAGTTTGCGCATCACCTCAACCATCTCGTCGGCGCGCCGCCCGCGGTTGTGGAAATCCTGCCCCATCAGACCGAACTCATCCTTGCTCCAGCCGACGCCGATGGTCAGCGTCAGCCGATTGTCCGACAGCACCGCCAAGGTGGACACCGCCTTGGCAACGAGAAAGGGATTGCGTATCGGCAACACAAAGGCGTTGTTGGTGAAACGCAGGCGCTCGGTCACGGTCGCCAAGGCTCCGATCATCACCAGCGGATCGGGCCAGTCGGTGAAAGCTTCCCAGCGGCGCGAGCCATCCTCGGTGTAAGGGTAGGGCATGTCGATCCGCTCCGGATGCACGATGTGGTCGGAGAAAGCCACGGCCTCCCAGCCGCTCTCTTCGGCCACTGGTGCCAAGGCCGGCAACTCGGCCACCGGGGTCATGAAGGTGGACAGCACAAATTTCATCGCCGCGGCTGCCCGCTGCCCGCCGCAGGGACATCGACTGCATCGCCAGCTGCGAGCTGTGGCTGCAAATGATCGAGCAGGCCATCGCAGCAGCGCTCCAACAAGCTGACCATGCTGTCGAATACTTCACCCTGTTGGTAGTAGGGGTCACCGATCTGGCTACCGCTGCCTCGGCTCTGCTCGTACTGGCGCAGCAGGGCGATGGTGCCGCTGAAAGTAGCAGTTTGCCACGCCTGTAGCGAGCTCAGGTTCTGCTGATCCATCGCGAGCAAATAATCGAAGCGCTCGAAATCTTCATCGAGGATCTGCCGCGCACAGTGACCGCTCAGATCATAGCCGCGGCGCTCACAGGCGGCACGCGCCCGCGGGTCGGCAGCGTGGCCTTGATTGAAAGCGGCCGTGCCACAGGAGGCGATGTGGAAATACCGCGCCCAGCCGCGCCGCTCGGCTCGCTGGCGGAAAATCGCCTCGGCGCTGGGCGAACGGCAGATGTTGCCCAAACAGACAAAGAGCACAGCGATGGGAGCCGCCTCTGCAGCGGGTTGTGATGTCACCATCGCGCTGCGCCGCCGTTCAGGGCAGCACGCCGGGGCCGGGCTCTGGTGCCAGTGCGCGCCGCCGTGCGCTCAGCAGCAAACCGCGCAACAGCGCATTGCGCAGTTCAGTCGGCTCGATGATCTCATCAAAGGCCATATTGTCGCCCGCAGTCCAAGTGCTCTGGTTTTGCACCTCCACCGCTGCCCGACGCGCCTCGGCATCCAAATTGGCGGCGTCGCTACCACCGCTGGCTGGCATGGCCCCCAGCGAGATGCCGGGCAGTGCATAGGAGACAGTCTGCCCATCAAAGGGGTTCATGCCCATCAGCGAGCTGCCAAAACCGAAGGCCTTGCGCAGCGTGACATGTAATTTGACACCCCGATAACGGCACTGCGCTGCATACATCGCGGCCGCCGCCCGCAGTGTGCCGGCGCGCTCGGCTTGGCTGCCAGACATCACCCCGGGATTGTCGGCCAAGAAGATCACCGGCAGGTGGTAGGCATCGCAGAGCTTGAGGAAATGGGTCGCCTTGTCGGCAGCATCTTTAGTGATCGCCCCGGCCTGCACCAGCGGCTGATTGGCAACCAGAGCCACGCTGTGAGCACCGAGCCGTGCCAAGCCGCAAATGATGGCCTTGCCAAAGGCCGGCTGAAACTCAAGCCATTCCTCCGGTGAATCGATCAACTCTTTGATCACACTGGTGACATCATAGGACATTTCATTGGAATTAGGAATCAGATCGAGAATCTTGTTCAGCGTTCTGGGAGCGCGTTGTGCGCCGCCGCTACGCGCCGCTGGCGGCCGCTCTCGTGCGCTGCTCGGCAGAAAGGACAGCCAGCGCCGCACCAGCAGACAGGCCTCGGCGGCATCCTCGACCAAATTGTGTGCGACACCGCTCTGCGCCGTATGCATCTCGGCACCACCCAGCTCCTCCTTGCTGACCTCTTCGCCGATGGCAGCACGCACCAGCGGCGGCCCGGCCGAAAACAAAACGCTACCGCGCAACATGATGACAAAGTCCATCAACAATCCGGTGATGGCACCGTGCCCCGCCGAGGAACCGATGATGACGGCGATGGTCGGCACCAATCCCGACAGCTGTGCCACCAACTGCATGTCATTGGGTGAATAGGCGCGCCGCTCGGGCTTGCCACCGAGGCGCTCACCGGCACCGTCGAGGAACATCAGATAGGGCACCCCCTCCTGCGCGGCCAGCGTGGCCAAACGCACTTTCTTGGCATTGGTAGCGGCACCGATGGAGCCACCCATGACGGTGAAATCCTCGGCACCAAGCACGATAGGACGGCTATCGATGGTGGCGGTACCACCGATCAGGGCGTCGGCCGGAGCCGTCAGGCCACCGTCATAGCTATAGCCACCAGCCAGTGTACCCAGCTCTTTGAAGCTGCCGAGATCGCATAACAGCTCGATTAGTTCACGGGCGTTGGCCTGCCCGCGCTGGTGGCGCTTGGCCACCCGCTCGGAGCCGCCCATAGCACGTCCGGCTGCGAGACGGCGACGGTACTCTGCTAGGGTGGGCTGCCAGTCAGAGCTACTCATCCGCCAGCCACAGCCGTCTGCGCCTCCGCGATCAGCTGCTTTTTTAGCACCTTGCCGCTGGGGTTGCGCGGCAACGGTGCCGAACCCAGCTGCCAATGTGCGGGAACTTTGAAATGGGCGATGCGCTCTCCTAGCCAAGCGCGTAGCGCCTCGACCTCGCCGACAACACCGTCGGCGAGTACCACGCGCACGGCCACTTCTTCGCCCAACTGGTCGTGAGGGAGCCCAAAAACTGCGCTATCTGCCACTGCCGGGTGCTCGCGCAGGCTGTCTTCTATCTCGGCTGGCGCGATATTCTCACCGGCGCGGATAATCTGCTCTTTGACGCGCCCGACGATATGCACATAGCCATCAGCGTCGAAATACCCCAAATCGCCACTACGCAACCAGCCGTCGCAGAAAGCGGCAGCGCTGGGCTCGGGCTTTCGCCAATAGCCGTCGGCAACGGCGGATCCATAGATGTAGATCTCGCCCACACTGCCATCGGGTAGCGGCGCGCCATCCTCAGCGCGCATCTCCATGCGGCAAATCGGCGACATCAAGCCAGTGGCCGCGGGCCGGTCGCGGAATATATGACCGTTCATCGATACACCGGTGGCGTTGGTCTCGGTGGAGCCGTAACCGCAACCGGGCAGCTGATTGGGACAGCGATCCTCGATGATGCCAGGCAACTGCGCTGGCATCGCCGAGCCGCCGACACCCAAGGCAACCAAGCCAGTATTACCCAGCTTGGCAAAGGCCTCGGACTCCAGCAGCTGCAACAACATGAACGGTGCCAAGCTGACGACATTGAGACGCTGCTCGGCGATCAGCCGCGCCGCCTCGTCGACATCCCATTTGTACATCATGACGATGCGCTGACCGGCTCGCAGGCAGCGCATGAACAGCGCATGGCAACCGCTGACATGGAATAGCGGCACGGCCATCAGCGTGCTGAAATCACAGCCGCGCTCCACTGCCGCCATCAAGATATCACCGTTGATCTCGGCCATAGCGGTACCGGTACATTCGAAATCGCTGATCGATTGGCAGATTTGCCGGTGCCGCGTCATCACGCCACGCGGGCGACCGGTGGTGCCGGAGGTGTAGAGCATCATCGCCTGCTCCTCGGTCTCCGGCGGCGGCAGCGACAGGGGCGGCTGGCCACTGCCAGCCGCCAGCAGCTCTTGCCACAAGTGGGTGTGCTCACCGTGCGGCCCATCGTCGTCGGGACGCACCAGCACAGCGCTGGTGCCGAGCCGCTCCAGTGCCGGTTGCAGGGCGCGGTGGCGCTCGGCATCGCAGAATACCGCGCTGGCATCGGCATCGCCGACCACCCATTCCAGCTCCGCTGCCTTGCCCCAGCTATTGACACCGACCGGCACCAAGCGCGCCAAGACGGCGGCGGTGAAGCTGATCATCCACTCGGGGTAGTTCCGCATGGCGATGGCGATGCGTGCGCCGGGGGCCAAGCCGAGCCGGTGGTGCAGCTGGTGGGCGATGGCATCGGCGCGGCGGAAGAATTCGGCGAAGCTGATGTCTTCGCCCAGATAGTGGAGAAAAATACGCTCGCCGTGAGCGCGACCCACTTCCAGCGCCTCGGCCAAGCTGCTCGCCGCATTGCTATAGACGCGGTACTGGCGTCCTTCGATACTGCGCTCTTCGACAGCGAAAGTCTCTCCGGCAGCGGTGAGACGATGCAGGATTTGGCGATAGCGGTCTGGGAGGGACGCTGACATGGCACTGCCTAGCAGAATGTCTTGGCATGAATTATACGGATTGGGCTGATGATCACCGAGGCGCTTGCCCAAGGCACTCGCATCCCTCATACTAGCGGGCAAATATCCACATATCCAGAATGAAAGGGGCAAACATGCCGCTGTCAACACAGCAAATCTCCGACCGCCTCGAGATTCAAGAGCTATTGCTCGACTACTGCATCGCCATCGACAGCGGCCAATTTGATGAGCTCGACGATATCTTCACTGCGGATGCTTTTATCGACTACACTTGCTTTGGCGGCCCCAAAGGACAGTACCCGGAAATCAAGAAGTTCTTGCAAGAGGCGCTGCCTGGTTTCCCTGCCTACCAGCATATGATCGGCCCCTCGCGTATCTTCTTGGAGGGCGATCGAGCGCGCGCTAGAACCATCTGCCATAACCCGATGTACGTGCCACTACCAACGGTCGAGGGAGAGGAACAAGGGCGCACTCAGCTGAGCTTCTTCGGTATCTGGTATGTGGACAAGCTGCTACGCACCGAACAGGGCTGGCGCATGACGGAACGAGTCGAAGAACCCGGCCACACCTTCAACCTGCCACCGCATATGCGCGGCATCGAGTTCCGCCCCTGAGCGGCGGCAAATAGTCCATGGCCACCGCCACACTGAGCCACCTCGATGCCGCAGGTCGGGCTCAGATGGTCGATATCGGTAGCAAGGCTCCCAGCGAGCGCGAAGCGGTGGCTGAAGCCTGCGTCTATATGAGTGAGGAGGCGCTGCGCTTGGTCGTCGAGGGCGGGCATCCCAAGGGCGATGTCGCCGCTGTGGCGCGTATCGCCGGCATCCAAGCGGCAAAGCGCTGTGCCGATCTGCTGCCGCTGTGCCATCCGCTGATGCTGTCATCAGTGACGGTGGAGCTGGAGCCCGACTTGGCCACCAGCTGTCTGCGACTGCGGGCCAGCTGCCGCCTGTACGGGCGCACCGGAGTTGAGATGGAGGCGCTGACGGCGGTCTCAGTCGGCGCTTTGGCGGTCTACGATATGTGCAAGGCGGTGGATCGCAGCATGGAGATCGGCGAGCTGCGCCTAGTGCAAAAAAGCGGTGGCCGCTCGGGCGATTGGCAGCGCTGCAAGGCTTAGCGCTGAGCGCGGGGCTGGGTGCGCATATGTTGCGGCTATTGTTCTTCGCTCTGCTCCGCGAACAGCTGGATTGCGGCGAGCTGCAGTTGCCGTGGTCTGATGAACTGGCTGGCACCGAGCGCCTGCGCGCCCATCTGCGCAGCCATTTCGGCACCGAGCGCGGCTCTGCGCTGGACGACGAGCAACTGGTGGTAGCGGTGAACCAATGCGTGGTGCACGGAGATAGACCGTTGCGGCCAGGCGATGAAGTGGCCTTCTATCCGCCTGTCTCTGGCGGCTGATGGTGATGGCACAGGTGACGACGGGCTCCTCGGTGCGCATAGAGCACGAGCCTTGGGATACGGCGGCCGAGGAGGGTGCCCTGCGCCGCGATGCGGCCGGGGCTGGTGCCATCGTCAGCTGCACCGGTTTGGTGCGCGAGACCGATAGCGGTACACTAGTCCGAGCACTCTATTTGGAACACTACCCCGGCATGACTGAACGATCTATCGCCGAAATCACCGAACGCGCAAAGTGTCGTTGGCCACTGCTGGGCACCCGCATTGTGCACCGGGTCGGCGAAGTGCCGATGGGCGATGTGGTGGTGCAGCTGGTCGTCGCCGCACATCACCGCGCGGCGGCATTCGATGCTGCCGCCTTCATCATGGACTATCTGAAAACCCAAGCGCCGCTGTGGAAAAAGGAGCTGCGCGCCGATGGCGAGCACTGGGTTGGCACGCGCGACAGCGATACACAACTCGCCGCACGCTGGCGAGTCGCGGGGGCTGGCAAGGTGGCATCCGATGTCTGAAGCCGCCCGCGCACTACGCGACTCGCTGGGGCGCTTTGCCACCGGAGTGAGTGTGGTCACAGCCGCTCGCCGCGATGGCGTCGCCTTTGGCATGACAGTGAACTCTTTTGCCTCGCTGTCCTTGAATCCGCCGCTGGTGCTTTGGAATCTGCAGCGCGACTCGGAGTGCCTAGCCGACTTCGAGGCGGCTTCGCACTATGCAGTCAATGTGCTGCGAGCCGACCAGCAGGCCTTGTCGACCCGCTATACGCGCCAAGGGGCGCATGAGCTGGATGCGGGCGATGCCACCGTCGGCGGCAGTGGCTGCCCGGTGCTGGCAACCAGCTTGGCCTGTTTTGAATGTGAGCTGCGAACACACCATCCCGGTGGAGACCATATCATCATGATCGGCGCGGTGGTGCACCACCGCCACAGTGAGGGGCTGCCTCTGCTGTTCTACAGTGGCCATTACGGGCAGCTGGCAGAAGCTGGCCAGCCCGTGCAATGAATTTTTGTAGCCAGTGCAGTGGCTCTCTGTCGTGGCGCGTACCCGAGCAGGACAACCGCCACCGCTATATTTGCACCATCTGCAACTACATCCACTACCAAAATCCGCGCGTCGTCGTCGGTGCCTTGCCGGTGATCGACGATCAGCTGTTGTTGTGCCGACGCGCCATCATCCCGCGCATCGGTTTCTGGACCTTGCCTGCCGGCTATCTAGAGAACCACGAAACGCTGGCTCAAGCCGCACGGCGAGAGACTTTGGAAGAAGCCCGTGCGAGCATCGGTGACGAGCAGTTGTACCGGGTCTACGACATTACCCGCATCAACCAAGTCTATGCCTTCTTCCGTGCGCGGATGGACAATGCAGACTGTTCCCCTGGCGCGGAAAGCCAAGAAGTTGGGCTGTTTAGCGAAGCAGATATCCCGTGGGCCGAGCTGGCTTTCCCAGTGGTGGAGCGAACCCTACGCGATTTTTTCCACGATCGTAGCACGGGCGACGGCTATCCGGTACAGCACGCCGCCATCTCGTGGTTTAGCGGAGAAAAACAATCGTGAGCGCTATCCTCAGCAGCTGGATGAGTACCTGGGCGCTCTATGTGCTCTGGAGCCTGATCATCTTGGCTCTGTGGGCCTTGGGGACCACCGTTTGGTCCATCATCACCGAGCGCAACCGGCGCCGGGCCGAGGCCGCGCTGGAGCGGCTGGGTGCCGAGCTGCAAACAGCTGTGGAGGAGCGCGTGCGCAGCGAAACCGAGCGCGACACAATAAAAGCCCAGCTACAGGCTCGGGACGCAGCTGAGAGCGAAGCCACGCTGGAGCGCGAAAAGGATCGCCAAGCGATGATCAATCAGCTCGGCGAGCGTTTCCAAACGATGGCCGGCAAGGCGTTGGAGCAAAAGCGCGAAGCAATTCAAGGGGCTGGCGAGCTGGCGATCAAACGGTTGATCGATCCCTTGCAAAGCGATATCAAGGCCTTCCGCGAAAAAATAGAACACAATCAGGGCCAGGCCAGCACCGAACGCACCGAGCTGAAGACCTTGGTCAACCAGCTGCACCAAGCCAATATCAATATCGGCGACGAGGCGCGACAATTGACCCAGGCGCTCAAAGGCGAAAGCCAGACACGCGGTTATTGGGGTGAGATGATCTTGCAGAAATTGCTCGAAAATGCTGGTCTGGTGCAGGGGCAGCACTACATAGCGCAGCAGACATTCCGCAGCGAACAGAACCAGAGCAAGCGCCCGGATGTGGTGTTGAAGCTGCCGGGCGAGCGCTATGTCGTCATTGATGCCAAAGTCTCGCTCAATGCCTACGAGCGTGCAGTGGGTGCCAAAGAGGCCGATGAGCGCGAGCAGGAAATAAAAGCCCATGTCAAGGCCGTCGAGACGCATATCAAGCAACTCTCGGCAAAGAATTATCAAGAAATAGAGGAACTGGAAGGCAAAAACTTGGAGTTCGTCTTCATGTTTGTACCGCTGGAGGCGGCCTATATCGCCGCCTATCAAGCACAGCCTAAATTACTGGAGCAGAGCAGAGTGGGCAAGGTCGCATTGCTCTCACCGGCCACCCTGTTACCGGTATTACTGATGGTCGCCGGCATGTGGCGCATCGATCAGCGCAATCGCAATGTGGAGCAGCTCTCCAAGCTGGCCGGGGACATGTACGACAAATTCGTGAATTTTGTCGCCTCCTACGAGGGCGTCGGACAAGCACTCAACAAAGCCCAACAAGCTTGGGAGGGTGGGCGCAGCCAGCTGAGCGAGGGCCGTGGCAATTTGGTGCGCCGGGCAGAAAAAATCCGCAATCTCGGCATCAGTCCCAAAAAATCCCTGCCCAAAAACTATTTGGACAGCCTCGAGCTCGAGGCACTCGAAGAAATCGACGAGGGGCTGGCCGAGTCGGCGGAATCAATAGGGAAGCCCCCCGTGGGCATCGTCGAAACTACCGATGCCCAAAACTGAGCGGCTCGCGTTGATTGCCGTGCTAAACTGGCGGCCACTGGTGCGGTGTAATGCGCTGGCATTGGTGGCATAGATGTCGCACTATGGCTGAACAGATGGAACTGGAAATTGGCGCTGTGGCACCGTCCTTTAGCCTGCAAAACCAGCGCGGCGAGAGCGTCTCGCTGGCCGACTGCAAAGGGCGCAATGTTCTGGTCTATTTCTATCCGCGTGCGCTGACACCGGGTTGCACGGTGCAGGCCTGCGCTCTGCGCGACAGTCGAAAGACGCTGCAAGCCGCGCAGACGGTGGCACTCGGCATCAGCCCCGACCCGGTGTCGCGCTTGGCGCGCTTTGCCGCTAAGCACAACTTGGACTTCGATCTGCTCAGCGATGAAGAGCATCTGGCCGCCACGGCCTATGGCACCTGGAAACCGAAGAAGTTCATGGGACGCGAGTTCATCGGCCAACACCGCAGCTCTTTTATCATCGACCGCAACGGCATCCTGCGCCACGCGATGCCAAAAGTGCGCACGCGCCAACACCACGAGGATGTGCTCAGCTGGATCGAGCAAAATCTCTGATCTCTGATCTGAACTCTGAGCAGACACCGCGCAACACTGACTGATAGCAAGAGGTAGGAGCCAATGCCCAAACGACGCGACTCGATCCGCATGAGCGATGAGGAAGTGTGGGCCTATATCGCCGAGCGCAAAAATATCCACGTCGCCACGATCAACCGCGACGGCACACCACATCTGACCACCCTGTGGTTTGCTTTGGTCGATGGCAACATCGTACTGGAAACCTTCCGCAAATCGCAAAAGGTTAAGAACTTGGAACGCGACGTGCGGCTCACGGTGATGTTTGAGAATGGCCTTGAGTACCAACAGCTGCGCGGTGTCGTGATCCACGCCCGTGCCGAGCTGCACAACGATGTGCCAACCGTGCACCGCCTGCACAAAGCGGTGTTGCTCCGCAACAGCGCGGATATCGGTGAAGAGCTGATTGAGCAAGCCTCTGCCAGTATGGCCCCCAAGAAGACTGCCATCGTCGTGCGTCCAGAAAAAATCATCAGCTGGGATCACGGGAAATTAAATGTGAGCTACTAAGTGTGGCGCTGCACTCAGCCATCGGATGGCTGTGGCTGCCCGCTTAGTCGCCTCAGAAATAAGAGAATATCATCATGACAATGCCTACAGATATCAAAGCGATAGACCTGATGCTGAGCGTGCCAGGGGAAGATACTAGCGGCTGGTATGAGTTCATCAAGCCACTGTTGCTCGACCGAGAGAGCCGCGAGCTGTTCAAAATGCCGGCCCAGTACATGTTCAAGGACATCCCCAAAACCGGCAAACACGACGACTATATTCAATTCACCGTCGACGAGATGGATAAATACGGCATCGAGCGCGCCATGCTCGGCTTCGGTGCCGATCCAGACACCAGCAAAGCTGCGGTCAAACGCTATCCAGATCGCTTCTTCCTCTCCATTGAGGCCAATCCCAACAATGCGATGGACGAGGTGCGGCGTATCGAAAAAATGCACCGTGAGCACGATATTAAAGCGGTGACGGCCTTTCCTTCCGGGCTATTCCCACAGGTGCCGATCAATGACAAGAAGTGGTATCCGGTCTACGCCAAGCTGGTAGAGCTGGATTTGCCATTGTGCGTCTGTATGGGGGTGCCCGGGCCACGCCTGCCAATGGCACCGCAACATGTGGAGCTGTTGGATGAGGTCTGCTGGTTCTTCCCCGAGCTCAAAATCGTCACCCGCCACGGCTGTGAGCCGTGGACGGCGCTGGCGGTGAAATTGATGCTCAAATACCCGAACTTGTACTACTCGACCAGCGCTTTTGCGCCCAAGCACTATCCCAAGGATATCATCCACTTCGCCAACACTCGCGGCGCAGACAAGATTATGTATGCAGGCTATTTCCCGATGGGACTATCGCTGGAACGCATTTTCCGCGAGCTGCGCGATGTGCCGTTCCACGATGAAGTGTGGCCGAAGTTCCTGCGCGAAAACGCCATACGGGTATTCAAGCTGGATCACTAAGCCCGATGCCAGGAAAAGTGAGCAGCTCTGTCCCCGCCCGTGCCAGCGGGGGCCAGCTCGCTCCGAGCTGAGGTGTGTCGTGCTAAAACTGGGCCTCGGCATGCCGTGGGATCAAGCGCACCCGAGCCTGCCGATGGCGCGCATCCAGCTGGCCGAGCAGATCGGCTTCGACTCGGTGTGGACCGCCGAGGCCTACGGCAGTGATGCTTTCACGCCGCTGAGCTTTATCGCTGCCCATACCGAGCGCCTGCGCTTGGGCACCTCGGTCGCCGTTGTGGCGGCGCGACCCGCCACCACAACGGCGATGACAGCTGCCACACTGGATGCCTTGGCCGGAGAAGGGCGGGTCATCGTCGGGCTGGGACTGTCCGGCCCACAGGTGGTCGAGGGCTGGTACGGGCAGCCGTGGGGGCAGCCGGGGCGACGATTGGCCGACTATGTGCGCATCATGCGTAAGGCATGGCGACGCGAGGGACCGCTGAGCCACGATGGTGAGGAGCTGCAGCTGCCATACCGAGGAGCAGCTGCCAGCGGCCTGGCCAAACCCCTGCGCAGTATCCTGCACGCCAATCCAGACATCCCGATCTGGCTCGGCACAGGTGCCGGGCCCCATGTGCGGCTGACTGCAGAACTGGCTGACGGCTGGCTACCTTTCGGCTTTGTGCCCGGCATGATGCCGCACTACAGCCAAGCGCTGGAGCAAGGTTTCGCCGCCCGCGGCGGACGTCCCAAGCACTTCGAACTGCAGGCCTCCTGCCATGTCTGCTACACCGAGGATGTGCGGGCGGCGCTGGATCGCCAAAAATCGTTCTACGCACTCTATGTCGGCGGCATGGGACACGAGCGGCTAAACTTCCACAAGAAACTGATGGCGCGGCGCGGCTACGCGCAGGAGGCGGAGCGGGTGCAGGAATTGTTTCTGGCCGGACAACGCGATGAAGCGGCGGCGGCGGTGCCGGATGAATATGTCGATGACGCGGCGCTGATCGGCCCGCCACAGCGCCTGCGCGAACGCTTCAAAGCCTGGCTCGATTGCGGTATCACCGGGCTCATCGTACACGGTGCCGATGAGCGCGCCATGCGCCTATTGGCGAAGACAGCGTGATGGCCGCGGGTGTGGCGGAGGGGACCGCACTTGCTGATCGATGACCCCCGCCGAGCATGTGCGGCGCATGACGCTGAACCGCCCCGAGCAACGCAATGCGCTGAACAACGCGATGCACGGCGTACAGGAGCATGAGCACGATCAGCAGCTGCGTGTCAGTCGTGCGCGGCGCTGGCAAGTGTTTTTGCTCAGACTACGATCTATCCTCGGATTTGAGCGACGAGCAGACCTATTTCAGCGCTGATGACGGAGACTGTAGCCGTTTGAGTGAGCGCAGCACTCGTCCTGCGCCACCCAAATCCAAAAATACTTGGCGCGAATTGCCCTCAGATCAGCAACACCCGCAGCCATGGCCGGCAACTCTGAGTGCATGCTTGAGGATCTGCATGCAAGGCCATGTCCTCAGACAACACGAGACGGATTAGGCTCCGCATGAGGCGAGCCGCAAAGAGCTCGTAGGCGGCTAATGCCTCCGCCAAGTCCAAAAATACTTGACGCGAAGCCATTTCCAATACTTGGCGCGAAGCAATGTCATGTGACGGGGCGCCAATTGAAACGCCCAGTGCAGCGGTCGTAGCCATGGCGCGACCACTCTGAGTTTGCGATTGAAACGCTGCATGCAGTCCATGGACCAAAACAATGCTCGACGGATCCGGCTCCGGATGCGACCGCGCACAGTGCGCGACACCGGTGTACTGGTGTCCAGCTCGGAGACGATGCGGTCAAAGAGTCCCACCACGGCATCCGGTGTCATCTGATATAGCCTAGAGCTAGGCAATACGGGTGGCGCTTCGCGGTATTGTCGGTAGAGTTCCGGATCATTCTCGATTGCCATCACATGATCCGACACCGCCTCCAAACTGTCGAAGTCATGGCAGTTGACAAAACATCGTGGATTGAAAAGCTCGGTGATTTCCGGGGCACCCCAATAGATTGGAATACTTCCAACTGTCAAGGGAGTGAATATCTTGGAAGTGATATACAAAGGCTCGCGCTCGTTCTCAAAGGAGATGGTGAAGCGGTAGCGCGAGTACAGCTCCCGTTTGGCCTCTTCCCATTGGTCTGCTCCCCGGTTCTCGATCAGCCGCACCCGGTCGGGCATCGGCATGTTATTCAACACCTGACCGGGGCAATCGACAGCCTTGCGCTGCATCAGGAGTTTACACAGTTCAATGCGCTCTTGGGGTGCTCTATTTGAATATAAAAAGCAACAAAAGCGTGTCTTGTCTTGGGCGTGCCGTGGATCGATAGCTCTGGGTTCACTCTCGGGCAACATGGCCAACACCCGCTCAGGCTCAAATAACGGCCAATAAAAATTGCGCTCGCTGTTTTCTCTCATGCTGACAGAAAAGTCGCAGATAGCGGGATCCGGATCCATATTCTCTCCAAGCACAACCAGTTTATGGCAATCATAGCGGAGGTGATCCACGCCGTTGAAGATCGAATACAGCAACAGATCCGGATTCTCATCACTCTCGACAATGTCGTAGCGCTCTTCCACACATGCCATAAAACTTGGTTTAATATCGCGATCAAAGCCAGAATAGGCGACGCGCAATGACCGCTTGGGCATGTGCTGATCACCGCCATTGCGCGGATGTCGGAACGATGGTTCCTCTTCAGCTGCCATTCCTGAAATGCGGCAACACTTCCTCGCCCATCAGTTTGATCGTCTGCATGACTTTATCGTGGGGAATCTTGTAGGGGTTGACCAAGCACAAGAGCAGGTCGACGCCGACTGCTTCATAGGCGCGGCACATCCTGACACAGTCTTCTGGCTCGCCAGCCACGCAGGCGTTGAGTTCGCGCAACATATCCATCGTAAACAGCTTGTGTAGCCCTTGATCCACAGCCTTCTTGAGCTCGCTGGTGTACTGGTAGTGACCCGCTTCGAGCTCTTGCTCACGCTTTTCCTCTTCCAGCCAAGTGGCGACAGAACCGATGAGCTCGGCACCGTAGGAGCAATACCACTCAAAGGACTCGGTGGCAGTTGCCACCGCTTCTTCAGTGGTCGGCGCACAACACACCATGCTGAAAGTGGCGGCGCGGTCATTGATGAACTTGCCCAGCGGCTCGGTGCAGTTGGCGATACCCTCCCGGTAGATATCGATGCGCTTCTTGATGTCATCCGGCGGCGTGCCGACGGCGAAGGAGCACAGACCGAGCCCGCTCTCGCCGACCTGGCGGTGGCCGGTCTCGCTACTGGTGGCACCCCACAGCGGCGGGTGCGGCTCTTGGATGGGTTTGGGCAACACGCGACGCTTTGGCATCTGCCAGTATTCGCCGTCAAAGCTATGCTCGTCCTCAGTCCAACAACCGACCATATGCTGGATGGCCTCGCGCCACATCGGACGAGCCTCACTCGGTTTGACACCGAAGCCCTCGAGCTCGGCGCGAGTCGACGAACGACCGGTACCAAGATCGACGCGACCATTGCTGATCAGATCTAAGACTGCCACCGACTCGGCGGTGCGCACTGGGTGGTTGTAGGGCTTGGGCATCAAGCGCACGCCGTAACCCAAACGCAGATTCTTGGTGCGTGCGGCGATGGCACCGTAGAGCACTTCGGGGTTGGAGCAATGCGAATACTCCTCCAAAAAATGGTGCTCGACCGTCCACAGTGCATCGAAACCGCATTGGTCGGCAAGCACCGCCTCTTCTAACACCGCTTGGTAGGCATCGTACTCGGAACGCTTGTGCCAAGGGCGTGCGACTGGAATCTCGTAAAACAAAGCAAATTGCATGTGGTCCTCTCCTGCGGTATGTAGCACAGCTGGTATGGCCGCATTTCCAGTGGATTGTAGCACAGTGGGAGCCAGCCTAATGATGCGGCATGGCCACCCAATGCGGGACCAGACAGCGGCTAAAAGCGCATGTCGGATCGGAGCTGCGCGCTGCCGACATCAGCGATTACAATCTCAAAAAATCTCGCTCAGCAACCACCTATATCGGTGTCGCCACGCGCCACCCATGCCAGCACCGGACGCGACCATGGCACAGTATCTTTCAAAAATTTGTCAAGTGGCAAGACATGGCAAAAATAGCCGTCCGCATAGTGCATCGAAACCGCATTGCTCGGCAAGCACCGCCTCTTCTAACACCGCTTGGTAGGCATCGTACTCGGAACGCTTGTTCCAAGGGCGTGCGACAGCTGGTGCCAACACTTCTCTCCAGTGCTTGGGCGCTCTATCCGGTCGCGTGGCAACCGCCGATCAGTCCTCGCCATCTCCTTCCCACCACGGGTAGAACGGCGGCATATCCCGTGCCACGCTAGCGCTATATGTCGCTGAGCGTTTTTCCAAAAAAGCCGACACCCCCTCGCGCCCATCACCCATGCTGGTGTAGAAAACGCCCAGCGATTCCAGCTGATGAGCCAGCAATGGTGACGGCGCACCGCTGGCGCGGTAGACCATTTGGCGGATTAGCGCGCTCGACACCGCCGAGGTCTTGGATGCGATCTCCCGCGCCATCGTCTCGGCGCGCTCCATCAGCTCCTCCGCCGGGCAGACTTCGCGCACCAAGCCTGCCGACAAAGCCTCCTCCGCATCGAAGATATGACCCCGTAGCAGCCACTCCATAGCCTTCGGCAAGCCGACCAAGCGCGGCAGGAACCAACTGGAGCAGGCCTCATTGACGATGCCGAGGCGGGAGAACACAAAGCCAAAACGCGAGCGATCGGAGGCAAAACGTATATCCATCGGCAGCAACATGGTCGCTCCGATGCCGATGGCCGCCCCATCTACGGCAGCGACCACCGGCTTGGTGCAGCGGTAGATGGCGAGGGCGACGCGACCGCCCGTATCGCGTACGGTGCGGAACTCTTGGAGCGACAGCGGTCGCTGGCTCTCGTCCAAACCGAAGACATTGCCATCCGAGGACAGATCCATGCCAGCGCAAAAGGCGCGACCTGAACCACTGACGAGTATGACGCGCACGGCGTCCTCGACCGAGGCGCGATCAAAGGCCTGCTCCAGCTCCTCAGACATGCGCACCGTAAAAGCATTCAGCTGTTCTGGGCGATTGAGCTGCAAGCGCAACAAGCCATCATCGTCCAGCTGACAGGCGATGGTCTCACTGGGAAATGACATCACTCGGCACTCAGCGGATGACGCTGCCGCCATCGACATGGATATTCTGGCCGGTGATCCAACGGCCAGCGGTGGAGACCAACGCGGCCACGGCATCGGCGATGTCCTCGGGCTCCCCACAGCGCCGCATCGCCGCTGTCCGGCACCCGTATTCGCGCAAAGCCTCGGCGTCTCCCCGCTCCAGCATCGGCGTGTCGGTCATGCCCGGAGAGACGCAATTGACCCGCACACCGCGTGCCCCCAGCTCATGCGCCAAGGCCTTACTCAAGCCCTCCATCGCCATCTTGCTGGCGGTGTACAGCCCCATGCCAGCACCCGAGGCGGCGGTGAGGCCAGTGGAAATATTGACGATGGCACCGCCGTCAGCGACATGCTGCGCCGCTTGCCGACACATGAAAAAGCTGCCGCGGGAGTTGACCGCAAAGAGGTGCTCGTAGTCCTCAGTGGAGGTATCGGCAACGGCGGCCATGTGGCCAATGCCAGCGTTGTTGACCACCACGGTCGGACGACCGTAGCGATCGAGACAGACCCTGAACAGCTGTGCCACCTGCTCTTCGTCACCGATATCGGTACATTGTTCGCTGGCCTCGCCGCCAGCCTCCAAAATAGCGCTGACGGTGGCCAAGGCACCGTCGCGCGAGCGCGACCACACCACCAGCACCGGATGGCCGGCAAACGCCAAGGCGCGGCATATTGCCGCACCGATACCGGTGCCTCCACCAGTGACCACAGCCGCCCCCAAGCCCGGTTTTCTCTCGGTCGCCATATTCGTCCACGCACGGCAGATACGCAACTGCGCTATAGGCTAACATAGCCCCATCTGCCCACTGTTGCGGAAAGCTCCTAATGTCGCGTAAATGGTTATTGCCCGCGATGCTGCTCAGCTGTGTTGTGCTGGTCGGGCTATCGACGCAGGCGGTCGCGCAGCAAGCCGAAACACAGCGCGGGGCTCAGTCGCCGGTATTTATGACGGCACTGGCCAATCTGCACGAAGCGGCCGCTGTCATCGGCTATATCTATGCCTCACCTCTGTTCGAACTCTCGCTGGCCCAGTACCGACAAGTCAATGGCCTCGACGAACTCGTCTCCGGCCCGCTCGGTGTGTTCGCTCATTTCAAAGGTGGACTGAGCACCGACCGCACCCGCTGGTTCGGGGTGCCAAACCCCGATGTGCTGTATTCCTCCGCTTGGCTGTGGCTCAGCGATGGGCCGATGGTCATCCACATTCCACCGATGGACGAACATTGGTACAGCGTGCAGATCGAAGATATGTTCATGAACAATGTCGGCTATCTCAGCTCACGCACCATCGGCAATGACGGCGGCTATTATCTAATCGCCGACAGTGACTGGTCCGGTGAGATGCCGTGGGGAGTGCGCGATGTGGTGCGGGTGCCGACCGCCACCGCTTGGGTCTTGTTGCGCATCTCCGCCACCCAGCGCAATCAGCAGCTCATGGTGCGCTACCAGTCGCGCTTCCGCCTGTTGTCGCTGGAGCGCTATGCAAAAGATCCGCAGCGGGCGCTGGATCAGCCGCCGCGCACGCAGCGCGGCGGGGCACCAGCACCAAAGGCCACGGCCAATATGCGCGGCAGCTTGGACTATTTCCGCGTCGTCAACCAGCTGTTGCGGCGCATCGATATCCCCGCCTCGGAGAGCGCGCTGATGTCCGTGATGGACTTGGCTGGCTTCGGCCCCGGGCGCGTCTTCGCTCCAGAGCGCTATCCCAAGCCCTTGCTGGAGGCGCTAAAGCGGGGGGCCCGCATCGGCGAGCGCATCGTGCGAGATATGCGCTTTAGACCCACCGCAATGGACGCTAATGGCTGGAGTCATGCACCGTCGCATCTGGGCAAATACGGTAGCGATTATCTGTTGCGCGCCATCGCCGCCTTCGGTGGCATCGGTGCCAATATCATCGCGGAGGCGGTCTACCCAAATGCCTACTACGACCGGGAAGGGCGGCTGCTCCATGGCCGGCACGATTACCAACTGCGCTTCCCGCGCGGGCGCTATCCGCCGACCAATGCCTATTGGAGTATTGCAGCCTACGATGCCGACAACAATTTCCTGATGCCCAACGCTATCGATCGCTTCGGCATCGGCACGAAGACCGCAGACTTGGTCTACGACGACGACGGCTCCTTGCTGATCCATATCGCGAGTGAAGCACCAGCAGACCCAAAACTGCGCGCCAATTGGTTGCCGGTCGGCAAGCGGCCTTTCTTCTTGGTCGCCCGCATCTATGCGCCCTTGCCAGCAGCCTTGGACGGCTCCTACATGCTGCCAGCCGTTGTGCGCCGCCAGCCAACAGATAACTCCGCATCGCAAGCGCCGCCCTTCTGATCGGACACCCCATGCATCGCCACCAGCCATAAAGGAAAAAACACCATGCCAAAATTCACCCGAACCGAACTCGAAGAGGCACTGGCGATGTACAACAAAGTACATGAGCGCGCCAGCCAAACCGGTGACTGGAATCCTTGGGCCGATCTATTCACCGAAGACGCCGTCTACAAAGAGCATGCCTACGGCGAATTCCACGGCCGTGAAGAGATCCGCAAATGGATCGTCGATGTCATGGCACCCTACCCGAAAATGTCGTTCCCACAGGACTGGGTAGCTTTTGATGAAGAGAATGGCGCCATCGTGATGTGTGTGCAGAATGTCTGGTTGCACCCCACAGATCCGGCAAACCATGACTTCGGTTTCCCGAACTGGACGCGCTTGGTCTACGCTGGCGACGGCAAGTTTTCCGCTGAGGAAGACATCTACAATCCTTTCAGGGATGCCCCGCGCGTGATGAAAGGCTGGCTGGCAGCTGGCGGCAAGTTTGCCACTCCGCTCAAGGTCAAGATGAAGTACACGCAAACGCGAAGCGACTGATCGCTATCGGCTCAATCGGGCGCTCGTGTGCGCCACGTCAGCCGCTGTACGGCTCGGCTTTGCCGACTTGACGGCCAGCTTGACGGCCTGAAAAAGTGGCATCTCCAACCGACATGCCACTGCTGTAACCAGCACCGGTGCGCGGCAAACCGCAGGCATTGCGCCCGGCGGCGTAGAGCCCGGGCACGATTTGGCGATCTGCATCCAGCACCTCGCCGCTGGGTAGCGTATCCAAGCCGCCGAGGGTGAAATACGGGTAGTAGGTCTTGCCGATCGAGCAGTCGAAGGCGGCGTAGGGGCCTTGATCCAGCGCCTTGATATATTTGGGATTCTTGCCGAATAGCGGGTCGCTGCCTTGGCCGGCGTGATGATTGAAGACCTCGAGTGTGGCCTGCAGCGATTTCTCTGGCAAGCCGATCTCCGCTTCCAGCTCGGCCACGCTTTCGCCGCTACCGGCCAGCGTCATGCCGATGTACTCGTTGGGCTTGTCATAGAGTTCTTGATCCAATACCAAGTAGATCGCGTCATCGCGCTGGCGCAGACAGAAATGGCCGATCCGACCGTGATAGCAGTCCTCGTTGATGAAGCGTTGCCCCTGAGCATTGACCAAGATGCCCTTGACGAAACCCGCAGGGGGGTAGAAGGGCAGGCTGGTAAATCCCTCATGCATATTGATCGCAGCTCCAGTGGCACCCATGCCGAGACGAATACCGCTGCCGTCGTCGAATGGATTGCCGATCGCCTGTTCGCTGCCGAGGCGCAGGAATTGCGGGGCGTGACGGCGAATCATCTCCCGATTCATCGCAAAACCGCCAGCACATAGCACCACGCCGCGCCGCGCCCGCACATAGAGATCTTTTTTGTCCTCGCGCACGACCAGGCCGACCACCCGGCGATCGGCGGTTCGGATCAGGGTTTTGACGCGGGCATCAAAGTGAATGTCTACGCCGCGTTTTTTGACCTGTTCGGTGAGGATATTCATCAGGTAGGGGCCACCGGTGTCACCTTCCACCTTGGGCTTGTGCCCGCGCGGACAAGGGGTGGCGGCGGCATTGAAGGGATAGGCCTCCTCGCTGCCGGTAAACAACAGGCAGTCGTCTGTCAGGGGAATGATGGTCTTTTCGGCGATAAAAGTGGTATTGAACTCCATCCCCTGTGCCGTCAACCAAGCGTAATGCTCCAAGCTCTGCTCGGCGTAGAGCGAGACCTTGTCGGCATCGGCGTTGGGGCCACTGGCCATCATCAGGTAGTCGCGCATCGCCTCGGTGCTGTCCTCGAAGCCATTTGCGCGCTGTGCCGGGGTGCCGCCATTGCCGCCCATATAGATCTCAGAGCTGGACAGCGCCGAAGTGCCACCGCTGCCGCTGGCTACTTCGAACAGCGCCACATCGACACCTTGGTCGCTGGCCTCGATGGCGGCGCAGGCACCGGCAGAACCAAAGCCGACAACGATGACATCGGTCTCGATGTCCCAAGTGGAGACCGCTGCCTCTGGCAGCGCCTCGATGGCAGAAATGCGGTTGTCTTGGGCGTTGCTATTCATGGCCTAGCTAGTGATCTCGGAGGGTATGGAAAAAGCTGAAGAAAAGCTGCCAACACTCGGTTAACAGCCTCAAAACAGCCTCGGCTCTCAGTTTAGCACTGCCGGCCAAATCCGGTAGCCCGGTCTGACTCAGCTGCCAGCTGGCGGGACGGGCTCGAGAAAACGCGCCCGCAGCTGGCTGCGAAGGCTCGCGTCGACACCCAGACCCGCGGCCAAATAGGCATCGAAAGAGCCATGGCTCCGCTCTGCTTCCTCGAAGGCTGCCTGCAGATAACTCGCATCCACCGTCATCAGCGGACGCAGCGCCTCGGCGCTGATACGCTCCATCGAGAACTGCCGGATGATGCGCTGGCGCCGCTCCTCGTTCCCGGCAAAGCCCGCGCTCAATAGATAATCGGCGATGATTTGCTCGCGTGGCACACCGAGCGCGGCCAGCAGGATGGCGGCGGCGAAGCCGGTGCGGTCCTTGCCAGCGGTGCAGTGGAACAGCTGCGGGGAAGCGGAATCCTCGCTGGCCAACTGACGCAACCACTCACGGTACAGCGGCGTGTGGACGCGCACCAGCTGCCGGTTGCCCTCGCGCACCAATTCGACGGCGGCGGCGGCGCTGAGCTGCTCGGGATTGCGAAATAGTCGATAGCTGGCCGAGCCCTCATCGCGACGCGGCGTGATCGGGTACGGCTGATATTCCACCCCTGCAGGCAGGCGGTCGGGCGCGGCTTCTCGCTCCCGCTCGGAGCGGAAATCCACCACACGACGCAATCCGAGCCGCGCCAAATAGGCGACATCTTCGCTATCTAAGCCATCCAGCGCATCGGCTCTATACAGTTGGCCCCATTTGACGCGCCGCCCGTCGACCGTGGTATAGCCTCCCAAGTCGCGCGTATTGTAGGTTTTGGCCAACGGCAACAGACGCTCTGGCCGAGCGCCGCTGGCGGCGAGGGCAAAGGGCAATTGGCGCGCATCGGCTGGCGGCAGGGCAGGGCTATGACAAGCGCTGAGCAGCGCGGCCACAATCGACAAAGCCACGGTCACTAAGCTCGGGCGCAACGTGGCAAACTTCATCAGCAGTCGTCGACGGTGCCTTCGAGGATAGCAATCGGCTCAGCCGCCGACCGCTGACTCGGGCTCGAGAAAACGTGCCCGCAACTGGCGGCGCAGCTTTGCGTCGATGCCCAGACCCTCGACCAAATAGACTTCGAAAGAGCCATAGCGCCGCTCGGCTTCATCGAAGGCGGCCTGCAGATAACTCGCCTCCACCGTCATCAGCGGACGCAGCGCCTCGGCCTTGATACGCCACAGCGAGAGCAATCGGATCACGCGCAAACGGCGCGCGTTGTGCCCCGCTCTATAGTCCGCGCTCAACAAATAATCGGCCATCAGTTGCTCGCGCGGCACACCGAGTGCGCCCAACAGAATGGCGGCGGCGAAGCCGGTGCGGTCCTTGCCAGCGGTGCAGTGGAACAGCTGCGGAGAAGCGGATTCCTCGGTGGCCAGCTGATGCAACCAATCGCGGTACAGCGGCGTGTGGTCGCGCACCAGCTGCCGGTTGATCTCGCGCATCACCTCGGCTGTGTCGGTAGCATTGAGCCGCTTGGGGTCACGGAATAGCGCGACGATGTCCTCGCCCTCCGCATTGCGTGCCGTGATCGATCGAAGACGATATTCCACCCCGGCCAGCAGGCGATCGGGCTCATGTTCTCGCTCCACCTCAGAGCGGAAATCCACCACACGGCGCAGCCCGAGTCGCTCCAAATAGGAGACATCTTCGCTGTCTAGCTCGCCCAGCGAATCGGCTCTATACAGTTCGCCCCATTTGACACGCCGCCCGTCGACCGTGGTGTAACCGCCTAAATCGCGCACATTATGCGCTTTGGCCACGGGCAACAGGCGCTCTGGCACAGCGCCGGTGGCGGCGGCAGCTTCGGCGGGCACTTGGCGCTCGCTGGCGGGCGGCAGTGCTGGCGGGCCACCGCAGCCGCCGAGCAGCAAGACCAGAACCAACGCGGAGCAAGGGCGGGGCTCCAGTGGCCATAATGTCATCGGCAAACTCTCATCGAGTGGCGGGCAAAGAGGGGCTGGCCGCCAGCAGGCGACGGGTCTGTGCGTCGCGCGGTGCCGCAAACAGCTGCTCGGTCGGACCCTGCTCTACCAGCACACCGCCGTGGATCACAGCAGTGTAGTCAGCCAAGCCACGCACCATTTCCAAATCGTGTGAGATCAACAACATCGACATACTCCTATCGGTGATGATTCTAAACAATAATTCGAGTATCTCGCACTGGGTGACGATATCGAGAGCCGAGACTGGCTCGTCTGCCACCAGCAGCTCTGGCTCGGTAGCCAGTGCGCGGGCGATGGCGATGCGCTGGCGCTGACCACCGGAAAAGGCATGGGGATAACGGCTGCCAGCGGAGGCGTCCAGCCCCACCGCGGCGAGTAGCGCCACCACGCGCGCCGTCAATTCAGCACCGCTGGCCGCCAGTCCGTGGAAGCGTATCGGCTCAGCCAGCGCCTCCTCAACACTGAGCCGTGGATTGAGCGAAGCGTAGGGATCTTGGAAGATCATCTGCACCCCTGAGCGGTTCTGGCGGCGCACTCCAGTAGCCGCACTCAGCAGCTTGCCATCGATCCGCAGCTCGCCGCTGCTGGCGGGCAACAACTGCAACAGCACCCTCGCCAGCGTCGATTTGCCAGCACCAGACTCACCGACCAAGGCGACGATCTCGCCACGGCGCAGCTCCAGATCAATGCCGTGCAACACGCCCTGTGGCTGAGTGCGCTGGCTGTAAGTAGCCCGCAGACCTCTGATACTCAGCGCGGCTGAGCCAGCTGCGCTCGGGCGCGGGGTGCCCGGATGAGATATCGCACCGCGACGGGAGATGGCGCGCATCAGAGCACGGGTGCTGGGATGTTGCGGCGACTGAAATAGCTGCCACACCGGACCGCGCTCCACTGCCTCGCCAGCATCCATGACCACAGCGTTTTCGGCAATTTGGTTGACCACTGCCAAATCGTGTGAGATGAACAGCAAAGCCAAGCCACGCTCGCGTTGCAGAGCGCTCAACAATTCCAAGATCTGCGCTTGGATAGTGACATCGAGGGCGGTGGTCGGCTCGTCTGCAATCAGCAAGTCCGGCTGCCCCGCCAAGGCGATGGCGAGGAGGATGCGCTGACGCTGACCACCGGAAAACTCGTGTGGGTAGTGGCTGAGCGCACGCTCCGGCTCCGGCATGCTGACTTCCTCCAACGCCACCACTGCCCGACGCTGCGCCTCGCGACGCCCAATCGCCAAATGGTTGCGCATCGGATCGGTCAACTGCGTGCCGATGCGCAGCCAAGGGGTCAGAGCCGTACCGGCATCTTGAAACACCATGGCGATGCGTCGCCCGCGCAGCTGGATGAGCCGCCTCGGCGGCATGTTCAGCAGTTCCTCGCCATCGAAGCGGATGCTGCCGGAGGCACGCGCCGTCGGTGGCAACAGCCCCAAACAGGCCAAACCGCTCAGCGATTTGCCAGAGCCAGACTCGCCGATAATGCCGATAGTCGCACCACGCTCCAAGCTGAGATCCAAATCCCGCACCACGGTCTTATCGGGAAAATGCACACCGAGCTGGCGCAACTCCAAAAGAGCCATGGCTACAGCTTGCCGTGCGCCGGATCCAGAGCATCGCGCAAACTGTCCCCCAGCACATTGAGGGCGAACAGTACCAGTGTCAGCGTGATGCCAGGAAAAAATAGCAGCCAAGGATGGATCTCCATATACTGCACGCCATGGGAAATCAACACGCCCCACGAGCTGTGGGGCGCTTGGACGCCGAGGCCGAGAAAGCTGAGGAAAGCCTCGAGCAACATGACATTGGGCACCGTCAGCGTGGCGTAGACCGTGATCGGCCCGAGCGCATTCGGCAACACATGACGCAGCATCACCATCCAGCGCTGCAGACCGATGCACTCGGCCGCTTGAATGAATTCACGCTCTCGCAAGGAGAGCACTTGGGCACGCACGATACGGGCCATACTCAGCCATTCCAGACAGCCGATGGCAAGAAATAGTAGCAACATGCTGCGCCCGAAGCTGACTGTCAGCAAAATGATGACGACCATGAATGGCAACGCGTAGAGAATATCAACGATGCGCATCATCACTGCATCGACGCGGCCACCGAGATAGGCGGACAGCGTCCCCCAACTGACTCCGAGCAACAGCGCCACCGCGGTCGCCGATAAGCTCACCGCCAGCGAAATGCGCCCGCCGTAGAGCAGTCGCGTCAACAGATCGCGGCCTAAGATATCGGTGCCAAACCAATGCGCCAGCGAGGGGGCAGAGGCTCCCTGTTGCAGATCCTGCGTCTCGTAGCTGTAGGGACTGAACCAAGGACCGACCAGCACCGCCAACACCACCACACCGAGTAGCCACAAACTGCGGCGGGCGGCAGCGTCGCGCATCAGCAGCCCCCAAGCGTCGTGCCATAAGGCGGAGGGAGACCACCCTATCTTCACTGGCGACGGTCCATACAGATGCGCGGGTCGAGCCAAGCCGACAGGATGTCGCTGAGCAAGTTGAGCAGCACTAGCAAGGTGGCGAAAAAGATGGTCATGCCCATCACCAAGGTGTAATCCCGGTTGAATGCCCCCTGTATGTAGAAACGCCCGATGCCTGGAATCTGGAACACCGTTTCGACGACAAAGGAGCCGCTCAACAGCCCAGCCATGGCGGGGCCGAGGAAGGCGGCGACCGGCAACAGCGCACCGCGCAGGGCGTGGCGGCGTAGCACAGCGGACTCCGACAGTCCGGTAGCGCGGGCGGTGCGGACAAAATCTGCGCTCATCACCTCCAGTAGGCTGCCGCGGCACAGGCGGGCGATATAGGCGGTGTAGGCAGCACCGAGGGTGATGGTAGGCAGCACCTTGTCACCGGGCAAGCGCCCCCAGCCGGCCACCGGTAGCCAGTCGAGGTAGATGCCAAAGACTAAGACCAGCAACGGACCGAGTAGAAAAGAGGGCATGCAGATACCGATCATCGCCACCGCCATGGTGATGCGATCTTGGCTGCTGTTCGGGCGACGGGCGGCGATAAGACCGGCACCGATGCCCAAAATCAACGAGAACAAAAGCGCGTAGCCAGCCAACTCCACCGTCTCCGGCATGCCCTGCAAAAGGATCTCATTGACGCGCCGACCGGGATAGCGGAAGGAGGGGCCGAGATCCCCCCGCAACAGGTTTGACAGATAGGAGAGATACTGCTCAAAGATGGGCTGGTCGAGTTGATAGTGAGCGAGGAGGCGCTGCTCGATCTGCGGCGACACGCGGCGCTCATCATCAAAAGGGCCACCTGGGGCAGCGCGCACCAGAAAAAAAGTGACGGTGACAACGACCAACAGCACCGGAATGGCCTGCAAAGTCCGCCAACAGATAAAGCGTATCATCGCCGTGGCACCCGTCTAGCGGGGAGGGCGCGAGCTATCGCGTTGCGCCCGGCTGCGGCAAGACCTGCGCTGGTGCAGCACCCGCTTGCGGGGACTCCTTGGGCTCCTGCCTACTCGGATTGTCCAGCAAGTGGAGCTCTTGGTAGCGCTGGTGATCCAGTGCATTCCTACTCCAGCCAACCACCGAGCGGCGCAACAGGCGCTTGCTGGCATAGTGGTAGATCGGAATGATCGGCGCTTGCGAGATCATCAGCCGTTCGGCGCGGGCAAAGAGCTCGTTGCGCTTTTCGCTATCCCATGTACGCTTGGCTCGTGCGACGAGATGGTCGTATTCCGGATTGGACCAAGCCGAACGGTTATTGCCACTGTCGCCACTCAACACTTCCAAGAAATTGCTCGGGTCTTCAAAGTCCGCAACCCAGCCCGCACGGGCGATTTGATGCTCCAAATTATTGCGCGTGTTGAGGTAGACCTTCCATTCCTGATTGTTCAATTCGACCTTAATACCGAGGTTCTTCTGCCACATCTCCTGAATCGCGACAGCCAGTGTGCGGTGGTCGTCGCTGGTGTTGTACAACAGCTGCAACACCGGAAAATCCAAACCGCCGGGATAACCCGCCTCGGCCAACAGACGGCGCGCACGCTTGGGGTTGTAAGCGAGGCTGCGATCCGACGGCGGTCGGTAACCAGAGAGCAGCGGCGGCGTGAAGGAATAGGCCGGCCTCTGGCCCGCTTGGGTGATCGCCGCCGTGATGCTGTAGCGGTCGGTGGCCAACATCAGTGCGCGGCGCACGCGCAGGTCATCCAGCGGCGGTTTACTGACATTTAGCTCGTAATAATAAGTGCCCAGATAAGGCGATATACGGATCAGGTCGGGGCGTTTTTCTAAATACAGCGGCACATAGGGAATCGCCACGCCGCTAGTGATATGCAGCTGCCCAGAGCGGAACATATTTTCCTCGGTATTTTGATTTTCCACCGGGTAGAACTGGATGCCATTCAGCTGGACACCGTCATAGTCCCAGTAATATCGGTTTTTACGAACAAAAATGCCCTCGCCAATCTGCCATGTCTCCAGCTGAAATGGACCGTTGCCGACATAGGATTTGGGTCGGGTCCAATCGGTGTCACGCCGCAGGGTGGCACCGTGGCCCTCAATGGTGGCAGGGTGTACAGGCAGGGCACTGGTGTGATCGAGCAGTTGCAGAAAATAGGGGGCAGGATGCTCGAGGCGCACTTCCAGCGTGCGGTCGTCGATGGCACGCACACCGACTTTGTCAAAATCTTTGAGGGTGCCGCGATGGTAATCACGGGCATTTTTGACAACATATAAGTTGTATGCATACTCGGCCGCCAATGCGGGTGAGAGCAACCTGCGCCACGAAAAAACGAAGTCCTGAGCCCGCACCGTATCGCCGTTGCTCCACTTTGCATCTTCCCTGAAATTAAAAGTGTAAGTAGTTTTATTATCAGCGATATTCCAAGAGTTAGCTACGCCAGGTATAGCGTCCAGTGACGCCGGGTCCTTGCCAACCAAGCCTTCCAGCAGTGAGTGGATGATGCGGCTCTCGGTGACGCCGGTGACGATGTGCGGATCCAAGGCTTGGGGCTCTGCGCCGATGCCCATATGCAGGATTTTCGCTCGGTTACCACGGGTCACCGCATCTTCGCGCAGCTGCCTGTCGCTGCTACAGGCAACAAGAAATAGGGTGCTGAGCACCAGCCAAGCGGCAGGCGTGGCATAGCAGCGCATCGACTGCGACTGGCGATACCACGCGATGTGTACGGCTGGCCAACTCACTGAGAATCGGCCTGTAGTCTACTCTGAAAAGCCTCGAAATCGAGTGGGCGCCCGAGAAAAGACTCTACCAACGCCATCGCCGGTCGACTACCTCCGGCTTTGAGCACAATATCGCGGTAACGCCGTGCCACCGTTGTTTTCTCAGCGGGCGTGTGTGCCTGCTTAAAGAAAGAGAACATATCCGTAGCGATGACCTTGGACCACATATAGCTGTAGTAATTGGAGCTATAGCCGATCAAATGGCCAAAATTGGCGTAGAAATGTGTGTCCGGTGTGGGCGGGTAGGGCGAGTACTTGTGCTGCAGGCGTACCATATCGCCCTCCAAATCGAGCAGCTCGGGATTGTTGCGGTACAGCTCCATCGACAGCGCGGCGTAGTAACCTTGGCGGCGCACCCAAGTGCCATAGGCCAGATAGCGCGCCGCATTCATTCTGCCCACCAACTCGACGCTGATCGGCTCCGCTTTGTCGTTGACGGCAAAATCGCGCAAGGTGTTGTAGTCCCATGCCCATTCCTCAAGCATCTGCGAGGGGGCTTCGACGAAGTCCAGCTCGGTACGAATGCCAGCTTGGGTGGCCCAAGGTTGGGCACTGGCGAGGATGAAATGCAACAGATGCCCGAACTCGTGTAGGAAAGTCACCACTTGGCTGTGATCCAGCAAGCCTTTGGCGTCATTGCCAAAACCGGGAGCTGGAAAGTTGCAGACCAAGGCTCCGAGCGGCGGCCTGTCGGGGCCGCCGTCATTGCGGATAGAGAAGAAAGCCGCGTGCTTGTACTTGCCTTCGCGGGGGTACATGTCGAGGTAAAAATTACCGATGGGGCGACCGTCTTCATAGAGCGAATAGCCTGTGACAGAAGGATGCCAAGTCTCTGTCTGCCAAGGCTTGACTTCAATTGCGAAGAGGCGCTCGACAAGCCGAAAAATACCATTTCTGACTTGCTGATAGGGGAAATATTGACGCAGCTGCTTGGAATCGAAACCATGTTGCTCTTCCTTGAGCAAAGTGGTGATGTAGTAGCGCTGCCATTCGCCCACCGATTGGCGAGCCGGGTACTGGCGCTGTAATCGTTGCAGCTGCTCCAGATAATCGCGCGCCGCACGCGGTCTGGCCAATTGATCGATCCGGTCGATGAAACGCTGGGCACTATCCGCGTCCCTGGCCATCAATTTTTCGCTGGCATAGGCTGCATAGTTGGGGTAACCCAGCAGGGTGGCCAGCTGGTAACGAGCCTGCAATAGGGATAACAGCACCTTTTCGTTGACGGGATAGCCGCGGTTAGCGAACTCGCGGTAGAGACGCTCGCGCAGTGCATCGTTGTGAGCGTAGCGCATGACCGGAAAAAAAACAGGGTAGTCTGTGGTGACAACCGTGCGATCAGATGCGTCGAAGGAGAGTCCGTCAATGAAATCCTGCGGCAGACCATCGAGCTCGTTGCGGCTCGACGTGACCGAGCGCACATCCTCGCGAATATTGCGCGAATATTGCTGTGACAGCTCGAGGATGCGCTCGTTCAAATTGCGCAATTGGTCTTGGTCTTCGGCACCGAGCTGCACACCGGCACGGCGGAAGTCCTGCAACATTTCCGTCACAAAACGCTTGGCGCGAAGATCTCTGCTCAGGGGCGCGAGATCGACCAACTTGAGTCGCTGGTACAAGGCATCGGACAAGCCGACTTCGGTCGCTATCTGACTGAGCTCACGCTGGCATGACTCAGCCGCCTCTCGCATCTCGGCAGCGGGGTGCACATTGGCATAGAGGCTAATCGGACCATCTATATCATCGATCTGTCGCAACAAGGCACTGAGCGGCTCCAAAAAATGTGCCGCATCCGGCACACCTGAGTAACGTTCCAAACGACTGAAAGCGTTGCGCATAGCCGCCAGCTCAATCGCACAGCGCTGCTTTTGCGCAGCTGTATCCGACAGTGGCAACAAGCCCTGTGCCAGCGGAGGGGACGGGGCGACCAGCGGCGCAGACACCGCCATCGGGACGGCGTTTGCGGCGGGAGGGCTGACGATGGCAACGGGCGGGGCGGAACCCTCAGCGGCACAGGCTGCCAAGGCGAATACGCAGAGCGAGGCAAGTAACTCGCGCCCCACCCTCATCACTTCAACGTGTTGCCGGATAAAGCACCAAAATTTGTTGGGGCTGGATGTATTGATGCACATCAATGGAATTCCATTGGGCAATTTGCCGAATATCAACACCAAAACGTTGGGCGATACCACTCAGCGAATCGCCACTGCGCACCTTGTAGGTCACACGCTCATAATCGCGATCGCCGACCACCGTGGCAACGGCATTTCCCCGTTGCGTGGTGTTGTTGGGGGGAATCCATAGCGACAGACGGGTGCCCATCGGCAGAGGAGCATTGCTGTCCAAACGATTCCATATGGCGATCTGGTCATAGCTGCCGATACCGTATTGGCGCGAAATGCTCCACAAACTCTCCCCATCACGCACCACATGGTGGAAGCGCTGCTGAACAGGCCGTTTCTTGGCAGTGCTGCGCAGAGCGGTCTGCGACATGCGCTGTTGCCCCTCGCTCAGCACATAGCGATCGAGTGCGTACAAGGGTGCCATGACCAACAGCTGGTCGCCCAGTCGCAGGCTAGCACCATCTGGCAAGCTGTTGATACGCTGGATCGCCTCGACAGTGGTGTGATAGTGCCGTGCGATGCTATTGAGCCCCTCACCCTTGCGCAGCTGATGATTGATCCAGCGCAGTCGGTGCTTTGGCGCTAGCTGTGCCAAATTGGATTCCATCAATGCGCGTTGTGCGACTGGCACCAGCAAGCGGTGCGGCCCATCCGGTGGCGTTGCCCAGCGCCGCATGGATGGATTCAGTCGGTAGATGACTTCGATGTTGACACCAGCCAATTCGGCGGCCAAAGCCAAGTCGAGCTGGGCCCCGATATCGACCTCAGAAAAGTAGGGAAGATCTGGCACTGGGGCGATCGTGATGCCGTAACGGGCAGGTGTGGCAACGATCTGCGCAATAGCGCAGAATTTTGGAATATAACTGCGAGTTTCCTGCGGCAGTTTGCGCAGCTCACCAAAAGTAGGCCAGCGCTCAAACTTGGCCTTGGCCAAATCCACAGCAGCATTTTGGCGCTCAAGGTTGGCGCGCACCAGCAACAGCCGCTCGTCGGCTTGCGCCACTTTGTCCAGCGTGCGTCGCACCGACACCGACGCCACTGCCAGCTGCGCGGCGGCCTCTGTCACCGCCTGTTCGGCGCTGTGCATACCATCCGCGCCGGTACTCAGCACGACCACTGCCATCACTTCGCCAGCAGCGACTGGTCTGATCACCTCGATCTCTGTCTGACCAATATCGGCGGCATCGATCAATGCCACAAACTCCGCACGCAAGTACTCCAGCTGGACCTGTGCCACTTGCAGCTGCTGTTGTGCCGTCTCCGACAGTCGCGTTGCGGCACGAGCCCGCGCCTCGGCTTTGCGCAGCTGCCGCTGGCCATCCTTAACGCGCTGCTGGGCACGGCGCCACAGCACTTTGTTTTCAGCACGCACATAGGACACCGCACGCCTGACGGCACCCAAACCGGCATTGTATGAGGCCATCGCCAGCAACCAGTCGCCTTTATTTTGGGTGTGCAATTTGCTCAGATAGCTCAGCGCAGCATCGGTGGAGGCCCGGATATCGTTGCGACCCTCGATCCACCAATCGCTGTGCATCCCGAAAAGCGCAGCTGTGTGGGAGATGAATTGCCACAAGCCAGCGGCTTTGCCCGGCGAATAGGCAAAGGGATCATAGGCACTCTCCACCACGGGCAAGACGGCCAGCTCCAGCGGCATGCCGCGCTCCTCCAATCGCTCGACGATATGGTGCAAATAGGGATTCGCACGCGCCAGAATGCGCTCCAAGTAAACGCCCGTGCGCTCTTCGTAACGGCGCAGCAAAGGCGCGACTACCTCCGCATCGCAGACCGCATCGAGATCCATCGAAAAGCCCGCCCGCACCCGCTGCCAGAGATCGGCCTCGGCAACGGTATCGGAGGCTGGCACAAAGCGCTGCCAATTCTTGCGCGGCTTTGCCGTCAGCGCCGACTTATCGGCCTTGTCGGGCTGAGCGGATTGCGGTAACCGTGTCGACGCACTTGCTCGTTTTTCCCGACGTTGTTGCCGTGCCAGCTCACGTTGCTCGCGGCGATTGTGCCGCCGCTCTGCCGCCTCATCTTGGTCGGTAGGCTGCACCGTACCCAGCTGGTCGCTGCGCGCACTACCCATGCGGGCATGATCGGGACGGGCGCTGGCCAAGCTCGGCCAAGCGATGCTACAAAAGACCACAGCCAACAACGCCGCGAGGAACGGGGACCCTACCCGACGATTAGGGCTTAGCTGGCTCGAACCCCATCGCCATTCTGGGCACAGGGCGGTAACCACGACCTTGCTCATTCCAGCATCCTCTTGATGGAGGGGAGGGGGTGCGACAATGCTTATCCGCCCTATTATCGGCCTCATAGCGCGGGGTTGTCAAATCGTATCAGACGCAAAACGCGCCCATCGGCACACCGATCTGGGCAATTGCCGCTAAAAACGATCTTTCCACTCACGCAGGGCGGCAAAAGCCTGTTCCGGTGTATCAAATGGCCCCGCACCCAGCTCTGCTGGCATTGCGGAGCCAGTGGTGATTTCCATGCAGCGCAAAAAGGGATTGGTGGCACGCTCTAGAGCGATGGTGGAGGGGAGGGTTGGCTGCCCCTGCCGCCGACTGGCATCGGCTGCGTCCCAACGCCGCTCCAAATCGCTATTGTCCGGCTCAGCTGCACGCGCAAAGCGCAGGTTTGCCAGCGTGTATTCGTGAGCGCAGTAGACACGGGTCGCCGCCGGCAGCTGCGCCAGCTTGCACAACGATGCCCACATCTGCGCCGCGGTGCCCTCGAACAACCGCCCACAACCACCAGCGAACAAAGTGTCTCCACAGAGCAGGGCGGGTGCTTCTCCACCCCCGTCCCCGGGGTAGAACAGTGCGATATGATCCAAGGTGTGACCGGGCACGGCTAACACTTCGAACTCTGCCCCCAGCACCGACACACGATCGCCCTCGGCCAACACTTGGCTCAGCTGCCCAATCACCGGATTGTCGGGGCCCGCCACCGGTACCGGCCAGCGGCTCAGCAGGGCATCGATACCACCGGTGTGGTCGAAATGGTGATGGGTCAGTAAAATACCGGCCAGCGACAAGCTGCGGCGCGCCAACTCCGCGATCACTGGTGCCGCATCGCCGGGGTCAACAATAAAAGCCCCGTCGTTGCCAGCGCGCGTGATCAGCCACAGATAATTATCTTCGAAGGCGGGCACCGGGTAGAATTCCAACATCGTCCGCCCCATTGCCTGCACCCGGCCAAATCGATGGGATCGCGCAATCTCCGACCACCATGCTCGAATGACTAAACGACACCCCACCACAGATTATAAGCCGCCGGAGATGCTGGCGAAGGGAGTGGTCGAGATCTTCACAGACGGCTCCTGCTTGGGCAATCCAGGGCCGGGCGGATGGGCCGCGCTGCTACGCTATGGCACAACGGAACGGGAGCTGTGTGGAGGCGACCCACAGACCACCAATAACCGGATGGAAATGACGGCGGCGCTGCGGGCGCTAGAGCAGCTGCGGCGCCCATCCGAAGTGGTGCTGACCACAGATTCCAGTTATCTGCAGCAGGGCATCACCCAGTGGTTGCCGCGCTGGAAACGCAACAATTGGCGCACCAGTGCCAAGCGCCCGGTCAAAAATGTCGAGCTGTGGCTCGCCTTGGACGCGGCAGTCCAGCGCCACCGGGTTCGCTGGGCTTGGGTGCGTGCCCACGACGGGCACCCGGAAAATGAACGCGTCGATCAGCTGGCTCGCGCCAGCGTGCCGCCCGCGGGCTGAGGTGGGTTAGCAATGGATCATACTGGCCGCCAAATTGCCATCGACACCGAGACCACTGGCCTCGATCCGGCGGCAGGGCACCGGGTGGTGGAGATCGGCTGTGTCGAGATCATCGACCGGCGCTTGGGACAGCAATACCAAGTCTTCCTGAACCCCGAACGCCCCGTGTCGGAAGCGGCATTGGCGGTGCACGGCCTCAGCGACGATTTTCTCTCTGGGCAACCGCGTTTCGCCGAGATCCGCGAGGAGTTCCTTGCCTTTGTTAGCGGCGCAGAACTGATCGCCCACAACGCGCCTTTTGACATCGGCTTTCTCGATGCCGAATTGAAGCGTGCTGGCGATGTGCGATGCCTGAGCGAGTATGCCGCCAAAGTGATCGACAGCTTGATGCTGGCACGACGACGCCATCCGGGACAGGGCAACAGCCTGAACGAATTGTGCCGCCGCCACCAAATCGACCTCTCAGCGCGTGAGCGCCACGGTGCGCTGCTCGATGCACAATTGCTCGCCCGCGTCTACTTGGCGATGAGTCGCGGGCAGCTGCGCTTGGACACCCTCAATCCCGGCGTGGTGCACGCAGCTCAGAAAGGCAGGGTGTGCCGCGGCTCGCCGGTGCTGGCAGCCAGCGAGGCGGAGCTGGAGCAACACCGTCTTTTCCTAAGCGAGCTGCAACAACGCAACGGTCACTGCCAATGGGACGAGGATGGTGCCGGCGACCGCAGCGCACCCTAAACGGCCAGTGCCGCATGCAGACACTACCGAGCGCTCTGACACCCTAGAGCATGAAACGCAAGGCGAGTAGGCCAGAGAGACTGAGCACAACGGTGTAGGGCAATGCCATCCACACCATGCGTCCGTAGGACAGTTCAATCAGGGGTGCCAAGCTGGAGGTCAGCAGAAACAGGAAGGCCGCCTGACCATTGGGGGTGCCGACGCTGGCCAAGTTGGTGCCGGTATTGATGGCCACCGCCAGCTCCTCGGCTCGCGCACGACTGATGGCACCGGTGCGCAAGCTGTCGGAGAGTTCGTTCATATAGATGGTGGCGACAAAGACATTGTCGCTGATGATGGACAGGGCACCACTGCTCATGAAAAAAGCGATGCGCTGGGCACCAGCGCTTTCCAAGGACAGCGCTGCAGCGATCGCAGCACTGAACAATTGCTGATCGCCGATGACAGCGACAATGACGAAAAAAACGACCAACAAGGCAGTGAAAGGCAGAGCTTCGTGGAAGGCTGACCCCAGCTCGCGCTCATTGACCACACCGTTGAAAGCGGTCAGAAACACGATCAGACCGAGCCCGATCAGCCCGATCGGCGCGATATGTAGCGCCAGCGCTACCACCAGCAACATGCCACCAACAGCCTGCACGACCAGCGCATGGGCTTGGCGCGGCGTACGCGTGGCGTGCTCCTGAGCCACATAGTCGCGCAGACATTGGTGCACCCGCTGGGGGATGGCCGTGCCGTAGCCGAAGCGACCACTGCTCTCCAGCAACACGCAACAGAGCAAACCCACCACCACCACCGGCATCGTGACCGGTGCCATATGCCAGAAGAAATCCATGAAATGCCACGACATACGACTGCCGATCAGCAGGTTTTGCGGTTCGCCGACCAAGGTGCACACACCGCCGATCGCAGTACCCACCGCACCGTGCATCAGCAGACCGCGCAACGCACGGGCGAATTGTTCCAAGTCGACACGTGCGCTGTCTGGCAGCTCCTCGCGCTGCGGGGCGTCCAGATCGAGCGCGACACCAGTGACCGCTTGGTGGTATACCTGATAGAAGCCGACACCGATACTGATCAGCACGGCCATCACCGTCAGCGCATCGAGAAAGGCCGACAACAGTGCCGCCATTCCACAAAACATCAGCGACAGCTGGGTTTGCGACGGTACAGAGACCAACAGACGGCTGAATAGCATCAACAGCAGCTGGCGCATGAAATAAATACCCGCGACCATGAACATCAACAACAAAAGGACCTCGAAGTTCTGTAATAGCTCTTGGTAAACATGGCCGGGACTGGTGAGACCGAGGAACACCGCCTCCAGCGCCAGCAGGCCACCGGGTTGCAAGGGATAACAGTGCCGCGCCATCGCCAAGCTGAAGATAAACTCCAGCAGGAGCATCCACGCGGTGATGCTCATGCCCAAGCTGGGCGCACTCGCAGACGGCAGCAAGGTCTCCAAGCCCCACAACACCAGCGGGTTTAGCAACAAGAAGCCGATGATGGTGTATTTGTACCAAAGCGGGCTATTCCCCAAAAACGAGCTCAACAGGGATTGCCCCCAACTTCGAGGAGTGTCGTGATCAGACATATGGATGGCACCGTATCGCCGCGCCCATCGCGGCCTAGGTGCCCGTACTCTAGCATAGGTGAGGAGGCATCCAAGGCAGCTCCAGCACCGCCAAAACGCCCTGATAGCCCACCATCGGCTATACTGGCACATCTGCCATAGTGGATTGTGCGTAGAATATATATTATGTTAAATCATCGTCGATTGCGGCTGGGCATCGCATTCGGGTTGGCGAGCTGCGCAACTGCCCTCTTCACAACAGCAATGGCCAAGGACTCGCCCGCCGTCGCTATCAACAAAGTAGAACATTTGATGCCAAGCCTGCAACACCAGCGGGTAACGCGCGAGCTCACACAACGCTTACGGGCTCGCCACTACCTCAAAATATCAGTGGACGATGCCCTGTCCGAGCGCCTCTTAGCAAGCTATGTGGACAAGGTGGACGGAGAACGCCTAGTGTTCCGCAAGAGCGATGTCGCCGCCTTTGGCCAACACCGAAAATCGCTCGATGATGCCTTGCGCGCTGGCAATCTGGTGCCAGCCTTCACTATTTTTAACTACTATCGCAAGCGTCTGCTCAGCCTGCTCGACTTAGAGTTGGCCAGCTTGGAATCACGCGTGGCGACTCTGCAGCTGCAACACGAAGAATATTTACTGTCCGATCCCGGCAAGCGACCATGGGCGGCTGACGATGCCGCATTGAGCGAACGCTGGCGACAACGCCTACAACACCGACTGCTGGGATTGATTATCAGCGGCGAGAGCACAGCGACACAATTGATCAAGCTGCGCCAACAAATCACGACCGAACGCGATCGTACGCACGAAATGAAAGCCGACGATGTGGTCAATTTATTCCTTAATTCATACGCACAATTATATGATGCACATACATATTATATGTCACCAAGATCCTCTGAAAATTTTCGCATCTCGATGAGCTTATCGTTAGAGGGCATCGGTGCCACCCTGCGTCGCAACGGCGATTACACCCAGGTGGTGCAGCTGGTCAAGGGCGGGCCAGCAGAGCATCAAGGGGAATTGAAGGCTGGTGACCATATCGTTGCCATCGCCCAAGGGGACGCTGGCGACTTCGTTCAGGTCACCGGCTGGCGGCTGGATGATGTCGTCGCGCGCATACGCGGTGAGCGCGGCAGCACCGTGCGTCTGCGGCTATTGGCACCGGGTGCCGAAATCACTGATGCCACGGGCACGCGGGTGGTGTCGATCGTGCGCGATAGTGTCAAATTGGAGAGCCAAGCCGCACAGAGCCAAGTGATCGAACTACGCCGCAGCAGTAGCACCTACCGCATCGGCGTACTGCGCATCCCCTCCTTTTATTTGGATTTCCGCGCCTACGAAAACGGTGAGGTCGGTTACCGCAGCACGACGCGGGACGTGCTACGCCTGCTCAGCGAAATGCGTCAGCAAGACGAAACAAATCAAGCACACGACGATGGCATCACCGGCCTGATCATCGATTTGCGCGGCAATGGTGGCGGCTCGCTACAGGAGGCAAACGCACTCACCGGCCTGTTCATCTCCCAAGGCCCGGTGGTCCAAGTGCGCCAGAGCAACAACCACATACTGCGCCAAGGGAAGATCCGCCGGGGGCCTTATTACGACTGGCCACTAGTGGTGCTGATCAACCGTCTCAGCGCTTCCGCTGCCGAGATTTTTACCGCCGCGATACAGGATTACGACCGCGGTCTGATCATCGGCACTCCCTCCTACGGCAAAGGCACTGTGCAGTCTTTGCAAAGTCTGAGCGCTGGCCAAGTGAGGCTGACCGACGCCAAGTTCTACCGCATTTCCGGAGACAGCACTCAACTGCATGGCATCAAACCAGATGTGCTCTTTCCGCCCAGTTACGATGCTGCTGAAATTGGCGAGAGCAGCTTGGACAATGCCATGCAATGGGATCTCATCGCCTCGGTGCGCCATCGCCATTACTACGATATCGATCGCTATCTGCCCGAGCTGCGTCGGCAGCACCGTGTGCGCACAGCACAGCAGCCCGAGTTTCAATACCTCAGAAAGCGCGCCGAGCTCTTCAAACAACACAAGCAACAAGACACACGCATCCCGTTGTGGGAGCAAGGGCGTCGCCAGCTATCTCAGCAGCGCGAGCAAGAGCACAAATTGCTCAACGATCTGCGCCAATACGATGCCGATGCCAAACCGCTATTGCACGAAAGCGCCGAACTTTTGTTGGATTTCATCGCGTTGCGGCAATTGTAAAACAGCTCCACCCAGCTAGGCCAAATATGGAGCGGACACCGGGATGCTGATCCCACCAGCTCAACGGGCACAGAACAAAAATTCTTCCGCTGTGGTCGGATGCAGAGCCAAGCTCTGCTGCAGCTCTCTGAGACAACAGCCAGCCTGCATCGCCACCGTCAATGACTGAATGATCTCCGGTGCGTCGGCACCAACCATATGTAGCCCCAAAACCCGAGCTGAACTGCCTGGCAAGGCCACGATTTTGATCAGGTTGGCGATCGGCTGCGCACTGAATAGCTGTTGCTTCATCGGCACAAAACGAGATTCGCGCACGACGATGTCATCACCGTGCAGCGCCCTCGCCTCTTCTTCGCTCAGTCCGACAGATGCCAGCGCGGGACGCGAGAAGACCGCGGTCGGCACCTCGCTGTAGCCGGGTGCCAAAGGAGCATTCTCGAACAGTCGGCGCGCCAGCGCCTCACCAGCGGCGATCGCCACCGGGGTCAGCGCCGGACCGCTGATGGCATCACCGACGGCAAATATGGAAGGCTCATCGCTGCGCCAATCGGAACCGACGCGAATGGCACCGCTGGCATCGAGCGTCACGGCACTGTGCTCCAGCCCCAAACCACCTAATGCCGGATGGCGGCCAGTGGCACACAGCACACAGTCGACGCGCAAGGGTGCGCCACGGGACAACCGCAGCTCGATACCCTCCTCCCGCTCGCTCAGCCCCTCGACCTCAGTATTGAAGCGCAGCTGCAGACCGGTGGCACGCAGGGCATCGCGCAGAAAAACGCACAGGCCGTGGTCGAAGCCACGCAGGAACAGTTCACCCCGGTGTAGCAATGTGCAGTCGACGCCGAGCCCCGACATGATCGAAGCCAGTTCCACCGCGATATAACCACCACCGACCACGGCCAAGCGTTTGGGTAGTTGGCGCAGCTGCAAAAACTCATCCGAGGACAGCACCCCCGCCTGCCCCGCCAGCTGCGACGGCAACCACGGTTCGCTTCCCACGGCCAACAAAATAGACTGCGCCCGATAGCCGCGATCGCCCACCGCCACGCTGTGCGGCCCCCGCAGACTCGCCGAACCGCGCAACAGCTGCACACCCACAGTGGCCAAGCCAGCCTCGTAGACACCGTTCAACCGCCGCAGCTCGGCATCACGGGCGGCGAGGAAATACGGCCAGTCAAAACTCGCCTCGCCGCCGCCACCCTGCCAGCCGTAGTCCTGCGCCTGCTTCAAGCTGGCACCATACTCAGCTGCGTAATACATATATTTCTTAGGGATGCAACCGAGATTGACACAGCTGCCGCCCAACGCACCGCGCTCGGCGAGTAACACCCTAGCACCGGCCGCCGCCGCGACGCGGGCAGCACGCACACCGCCCGAGCCGCCACCGATGACAAAAAGATCGCAGTCCGCCCGCTCAGACATCAACTGTGTCCCCGCTAGCTGCGCCAGGCGAGCATGCGGCGCTTGGCGATCACTTCGCCGATGATCAACAGCGCTGGCCCGGACACATCGGCAGCCAGCTGCTCGGGCAATGTGTGCAGCGTGGCGGCTGTGACGCGCTGGTCTGGCATGGTGGCGCGCTCGACCAGTGCCGCTGGCCGCTCAGCGGCCATGCCGTGAGCGATCAGCTGCCCACAGATTTCCGCATGTGCACCGAGCGCCATGTAGAACACCAAGGTCTGACGCGGCTCCATCAGCTGTGCCCACGGCGCATCACAGCTGCCGTCGCGCAAATGCCCCGACAGGAAGCGTACCGAATCGGCGCAGTCGCGATGCGTCAACGGAATACCCGCATGGCAAGCGGCCCCCTCTGCGGCACCTATGCCGGGCACGATTTGAAATGGAATGCCTGCGGCGGCCAACTGTTCGATCTCCTCGCCACCGCGCCCAAAAATGAAGGGGTTGCCGCCCTTGAGTCGCAACACGCGCTGCCCGGAGCGCGCCCGCTCGATCAATAATTGATTGATCTGCTCTTGGGGCACGGAGTGGGATTTCGGCGCTTTGCCGACGCAGACCCGCTCGGCATCGCGCCGTGCGCGCTCCAACACGGCATCGCTCACCAAGCGGTCATAGAAAATGATGTCGGCGGATTGCAACAGCTGGAGCGCACGCAAAGTCAACAAATCGGGATCCCCCGGACCGGCACCGACCAAGAATACCTCGCCCTGAGACACCGCCCCCTCCCCCTCCGCCAAGGCCTTTTCGGCAGCCAGCGCGGCATCCTCGCGGCGGCCAGCTGCCAGCAGCGAGGCGACAGGACCATCCGCCAGCCATTCCCAGAAGCGCCGTCGGCGTGTGGCCTCCGGCAGACGCCGACGCACTGACTCCCTAAGCCCGGAGGCAAAATCGCCCAGCGTGCGCCAATGCTCGGGCAAGCAAGCCTCAAGCCGCCCGCGTAGAGCACGGCTCAGCCCCGGCGCCTCAGCACCGCTGGTGACGCTGATCAAAAAAGGCGATCGGTCGATGATGGCTGGGAATATGGCGCTGCACAATTCACTGCGATCGACGATATTGACCAAGATGCCACGGCGGCTGGCATCTGCAGCTAAGCGCTGATCAAGCAGCTCATCGCCACTGGCACCGACAGCCAGCACCACTGACTCCAAATCTTGCTCGCAGTAGTCGCGCTGGTGGCAGCTGCCACCGCTGGCGCTCACCACCGCTGCCAAAGATGGGGCGATTGCCGGTGCCACCAGCCGCAGCTGGGCACCGGTGCGCAGTAGCAATTCAGCGCGTCGATGCGCAGCGTCGCCAGCGCCCAATAGCAGGCATCGGCGACCTCTCAGATCGAGGCACAGCGGCAGGTAGCGCACCGCGAACCGCCTGTCAGTCGCCCGGTCGGATGCTGTCGGCACCGCCCATATAGCGGCGCAGCGCAACCGGTACCGCGATACTGCCATCGGCACGCTGATGTTGTTCCATCAACGCCGCCAAACACCGTCCGACGGCGACACCAGAACCGTTCAGCGTATGCAGATAGGCCAAGTCACCGCGCTCGGGATCTCGCCAGCGAGCCATCAGTCGCCGCGCTTGAAAGTCGCCGCAGTCGCTACACGAGGAGATTTCCCTATAGCGAGCGCTGGCCGCCATCCATACCTCGAGATCGTAGCCGCGACAGGCGGCGAAACTCAATTCGCCAGCGCACAAAACCACCTTGCGGTAAGGCAGCTCCAAGCGGCGCAACACTTCCTCGGCGTGGGTGCACATATCCTCCAGCGCCGCCGAGGCATCTTCGGCACGCGCCACTTGTACCAGTTCGACTTTGTCGAATTGATGTTGGCGAATCAGGCCGCGGACATCGCGGCCGTAGCTGCCAGCCTCGCGGCGAAAACAGGGGCTGTGGCAAGTGTAGCGCAGCGGCGTGGCGATCTGTTGTGGTTTCAGAATGCAGTCGCGCAACATATTGGCCAGCGGCACCTCGCCAGTGGGGATCAGGTAATAACCGTCCCTCCCCCGCGTGCGGAACAGTTCGTCTTCGAATTTCGGCAGCTGGCCGGTGCCGAACAGCGATTCGGCATTGGCCAAATAGGGTACATAGAGCTCGCGATAGCCGTGCTCTTCAGTATGCAGATCCAGCATCAATTGGCTGAGCGCACGGTGCAGGCGTGCGAGTACCCCCTCAAGCACAGCAAAGCGGGAACCAGCCAAAACGGCGGCGCGCTCAAGATTGAGTGCCCCCTCCCCGCCCAAGCTGATATGGTCGCGCAAGCCATCGTCAGAGAGGCGCGGCTCGCCCCAGCGCAGCACTTCGGGGTTGTCCTCCTCGGCCAGACCGTCGGGGGTCTGCGTATGCGGTGGATTTGGGATGAGGGCAATGAAGCGTTCGATCTGGCCATTTAATTCGCGACTGCGAGCCTCGAGTTGCTCGAGTTGACTGGCAATTTTTTGCAGCGTCGCCTCTTGGCTCTGTCGCGCCTCCTGCGCCGACATGCCGCCGCGCACCAAGTCGCCGATGTGCTTCGATGTGCTGCGGCGCTCAGCCTGCATTTGCTGGCTGGCGATATCCGCCTGTCGCCGCTCGGTATCGAGCGCCGTAAAGGCCGCTATGTCCAGCGTGTGGCCGCGCTCGGCGAGGCGCTTCGCCACCTCCACTGGCGCGTCGCGCAGTTGTTTTAGATCGAGCATGCCAAATACCGCTTTAGCAGAGAGTGTGCGCCAAAGCGATGCCAGCTAGCGTCGCCGCCAAGCACAACACAAGGCTGAGCAACAGCTGTCACAGCGCCGCCCCCCAGCCAACATCCTGCAATAGGCACCACAGCTCCAGCGTGAATCCAGAAAAAGTGGTGAAAGCGCCGAGGACACCGAGCAACAAGGCCTCACGCCACAGCGGTGGCAGCACCATGCGCTCTTCGATCAACACGAATAGAAAACCGGCCGCCAAGCAACCGGTGGCATCGCCGCTGAGCACGCCCAGCGGCAGTGCGGCATGCTCTGCAATAGCAACCAACGGCTGACGGCACCGCCAGCGGCAACCGCCACGACCGATAGCGCACTCACCGCTGCCCCGCTCGGGCTGTGCCCGGTCGCTCGCTCTCGCGCACCGCCCCACGCCAATGTGCCAATCGCTCGGCGATACGCGCCTCAAGGCCGCGATCGCTGGGATGGTAGTACAGCTCGGCCGACATCTCGTCTGGGAAATAGTGTTCGCCCGACGCGTGGGCACCCGGCTCATCATGTGGATAACGGTAGCCAGCACCGTGGCCGAGCCGTGCGGCCAGCCGAGTCGAAGCATTGCGCAGACGCATCGGCACAGCGGCTGCAGAGTGGCGACGCACTGCCGCACGGGCGGCGTCAAAGGCGCGGTACACCGCATTGCTTTTGGGCGCACAGGCGAGAAAAACAACCGCTTGCGCCAGCGCCAACTCGCCCTCTGGACTCCCCAAACGCTCTTGGGTCTGCCAAGCACACAGCGCCAACTGCAGTGCCCGGGGATCGGCGTTGCCAATATCTTCGCTGGCCATGCGCAACAAGCGTCTGGCGATGTAGAGCGGATCACAGCCACTCTCTAACATGCGCGCCAACCAAAACAACGAGGCATCTGGGTCACTGCCGCGCAGCGCCTTGTGCAGTGCCGAAATCTGCTCGTAGAACAAATCGCCGTGACGGTCGCCCTGTGGTGGGCGAGCCGCCACCAGCTGGGCTAAGCGCCGCCCAGAGTCGTCATCCGGAGGCAATGTTTGCAGTTGCTCAAGCAGGTTCAGCGCACGCCGTGCATCGCCGTCTGCGGCGGCAGCGATGGCTCCGAGCAGTGCCTCATCGCCGTGCGCAAGCACCCGCCCTTCCGAGCGCAAGCGTTCGGCGGCACGCCGCAACAGCTGCAACAAACTGTCTTCGGACAGTGGCTGCAATACATGCAGCTGAAGCCGCGATAACAGCGCGTTGATCAGTGCGAAAGCCGGATTCTCGGTGGTCGCGCCAATCAAGATAATCGTGCCATCCTCGATGATCGGCAGGAAAATATTCTGTTGGACGCGATTGAGGCAATGCACTTCATCGACGAATAGCACGCTGCGCCCCCCTCCTTGCCGCAAGCGTAGGCGCGCTTTTTCGGTTGCATGGCGAATCTCGGCGCTGCCACAGTGCACCGCTGGCAATGCAATCAACTCGGCTGCAGCACAGGCCGACGCCAAGCGGGCGATGGTGGTCTTGCCGCTGCCCGGCGGCCCCCACAGTACCATTGAGTGCAAACCCTGTGCCAATCTGAGCTCGTGTAGTGGACAACCCGCCGCCAGCAGCTGCTCCTGACCATAGACTTCGGACAGCCGCTGGGGGCGCATCTGCTCCGCCAGCGGCACCGCCGCCACAACCGGGTCATTGCCAAAGAGCTCGCCGCTCAAGGTTCGGCTCGCAACACATCGGTGTCCGGTGGCACACGCAAACGGAAGCGCTTATCGGACAAGCGCGGATTGACCCGCAGCTGGCTCAGTTCGATCAGCGTCTCGCGCCCTAGACCATCGCGCCACCAGACTGCACGCGGCCTGCAGTCCTTGAAATCAGCGCGCAGAACGGAGAAAAGCGCGCTGTGCACAGCCTGCTCCGTCTCGACTGGATGCGGGGTGATATGGTAGCTGACAGCAGTGCCCTCTACTTCCCTGCGCACGGCAAAGCGGCTTTGCCAATCGCTGCGCTCTGGGTCGAGCAACAACAGCAACGGCACTTCTGACGGGCTCAGTGCCTGAATGCTCAGCTGCTCCAAATCCTGCTCGTGGTGCCACAGCTCGCTGCCGTTGTAGAGCAACGATTCGCGGTACGGCCGCAAGATATCCCAGCGCACATCATGCGGCGTGCGCAGATAGAGCCGCCCCTCCAGCTGCAGCGGCAAACTATCGCCCGACTCCTGGCTGCTTTGGCTGAAATTCGCCGACAGGCTGCGGGTGGCTGCCAAGCAACTGCGTAGCCCCTCGCCCTCGCCCTCGCCAGCGCGCAGCTGCGCTGGCCCGACGGCGAGTAGCGCTGCGCTGATCAACAAATAACGCAACACTGGCTAATCCTCCTGCGGCTCCGGTGCCAATACTTCGCGGCTGCCGTTGCTCTCCATCGCGCTGACCACGCCTGTCTGCTCCATGGTTTCGAGCAGACGGGCAGCACGGTTGTAGCCAATGCGCAATTTGCGCTGTACGGCCGAGATCGAGCCGCGCCGCGATGAGACGACAAAGCTCAGCGCCTGATCGTAGAGCGGATCAGCTGCGTCATTCTCGGAGCCACCGTCACGGCTATCCGGCAACGAGAAGTCGCCTGTATTTTCATGCATAACACCTTCAAGCACTTCGGATAAATAATTGGATTCACTTTGTTTTTTCCAAACTGCTACCACTCGGTGCACTTCATCGTCCGCAACGAAGGCACCGTGCACACGCATCGGCACGCTACCACCAGCTGGCAGGTAGAGCATATCGCCATGCCCCAGCAGCTGCTCGGCACCAGCCTGATCCATGATCGTGCGCGCATCGACCTTGGCCGGCACTTGGTAGGCGATGCGCGAGGGAATATTGGCTTTGATCAAGCCGGTGATGACATCAACCGAGGGGCGCTGAGTCGCCAAGACCAGATGAATACCAGCAGCTCGTGCTTTCTGAGCGATGCGGGCGATCAGCTGCTCGACTTTTTTGCCGACGATCATCATCATATCGGCGAATTCGTCGATGACAACAACAATGAAAGGCAATGGCTCCAGCGCGGCGGACAGTTCCTCTGGTGGCACCAGCGCTTCGTCGTCGTGCTCTAGCAACACGCCGTCGCTCCCCAAGTGCATGGCTTGACCCGCCTCCAACGCCTGTCGCACACGGCGATTGTAGCCATCCATATTGCGCACACCCAGCGCGGCCATCAGCTGATAGCGACGCTCCATTTCGGCGACACACCAGCGCAGGCCGCGGGCGGCGTCTTTCATATCGGTGATCACCGGCGTCAACAGGTGCGGGATGCCTTCATAGACTGCCAGCTCAAGCATTTTTGGATCGACCAAGATCAGGCGCACTTGTTCGGGCGGCGATTTGAGCAGCAGGCTGAGCAGCATGGCATTGATGCCCACCGATTTACCAGCGCCAGTGGTGCCCGCCACCAGCAGGTGCGGCATCTTGCTTAGATCGACCACCACCGGTCGCCCAGAGATGTCGTGTCCGAGCGCAAAGCTCAGCGGTGCGGTCGACTCGCGCCAGACCGACGAGGCCAACACATCGTGCAAGGTGACCAGCTGGCGGTGCTCGTTGGGCACCTCAATACCGACCACCGACTTCCCGGGAATCACTTCGACGACACGCACACTGATGACCGCCAGCGAACGCGCCAAATCCTTTGCCAACGCACTGATACGGCTGACTTTGATACCTGCCGCCGGACGGATTTCAAAGCGCGTGATCACCGGCCCCGGGTGGATCGACACCACCTCGGCACTGATGCCAAAATCACTCAGGCGCCCCTCTAGGCGCTGACCCAGCGCCGCCAACTCCTCGCGTCTGATAGCTACATCCTCTTTGATTTTGCTCTGATCCAGCAACTCGATGGAGGGCATGCCCCCCGCTTTGACCCGCTGCGCCACCTTGGCGGGTGGGCGACGTGCTGGCACTGGCGCTACCGGCGGCATCGCTGCCGTGCTGAGATGGGGCGCGGGCGATGACGGGGATGGCGGCGCGGCATCGTCCGAATGCGCCACCGTCACTGGTGTCGGCACAGCTGACGACACCCGCTTGAGAGCGGTCGCTGCGGCGATGAGCCGCCCGCTGCGGTAACGCAACACAGTCCACAGTGAGGTGCCCGCGCGCCGACCGACTGTAGCCAGCCAAAGCGCCAAGCGGGCAGCGCAGGCCAGCACGGCACCCAGCGCACGCCGCAACCAATCGCCACTACGCGCAGTGGTCGCCAACCAAGACAAGTGTGCGACCCAAGACAGGCTCAGCAGTGCGGCAGCGGACAGCAACAAACGCGCCCCGAAACCGCCAAAGCTACCCGCCACCCGTCGCCCTAGTTCCAAGCCCACAAAGCCGCCAGCACCACAGGGCAAAGGTCCTTCGACCGCTGAGCAAAAAGCCTGCGGCGGACCAAATAGCTGAGCCATGCCGCCACCTGCTACCGGTGCAATTTCCCCCGCCACCAACGCGGCGAGGGCACAGCTCGTGCACAGAAACACCACCAGTGCCAAGCTGCGCCCCGCCATGCCATGCCAGCGCCAACTGCCGCCGCGCAACAGCTGATAGCTGACACCCAGCAGTGCCACCGCCAACAAATAAGAGACTTGGCCAAAAGTGTGGAACAACACATCGACCAACCAAGCGCCAGCTGGCCCCCCCCAATTGCCAATCGGGCCACCACCGCTACCGCTGGTGGTCCACGCCGGATCGGACGGCGTGTAACTCAGCATCGCCGCCAGCAGATAGCAGGCGGCTACAGCGAGCGCCAGCGGCAATAATTCACGCCGCCAGTGGAGGCCGTGCCGATCGCTCTCAGCCGGCACCAACGGCTCCTGCTCCATATATAACCATCCTCAGTTGCCGCACTATTTTAGGCCACTTATCAGGCTGCCGAGGGCGTGCCTTAGAATGCCGTAGCAGTTGACGGTGACGGGGCGCTCTGAACATGGCCGACGCCCACATTGAGTCTGTGGCGTGCCGCCTGCTCATTCTAGGCTCCGGACCAGCCGGTTGCACGGCCGCAGTCTATGCGTCCCGTGCCAATCTCGCCCCGCTGTTGATCAGCGGTGCCGAACCGGGAGGCCAGTTGAGCACGACTACAGAAGTGGAGAACTGGCCGGGCGGCACAGCCGATTTGCAAGGGCCGCAACTGATGGACGATATGCGCGAACACGCCGGGCGTTTCGGGGCCGAAGTGCGCGATGATCATATCCTGTCGGCCGATCTCAGCCAACGCCCCTTCACTCTGCGAGGCGAACGCGCGAATTACCACTGCGATGCGTTGATCATCGCCACCGGTGCCTCAGCCAAATATTTGGGCCTCGAATCCGAGCGGCAATATTTGGGGCGCGGTGTCAGTGCCTGCGCCACCTGTGACGGCTTCTTTTTCCGCGACCAAGATGTGATGGTCGTCGGTGGCGGCAACACCGCTGCCGAGGAAAGCCTCTACCTGTGCAAACTGGCACGTCATGTCACGCTGGTGCACCGGCGCGATGAGCTGCGCGCTGAAATGATTTTGCAGCAACGGCTAAGGCAACGCCAAAACGAAGGCAAACTCAGCTTCCGATGGAGCCATACCTTGGAGGAGATCTGCGGTGACGACAGCGGTGTCACCGGCGTCAAACTCCGTGAACTGAGCTCTGGCAAACAGCGCGAGGAGCTGCTGAGCGGTGTTTTTATCGCCATCGGACACCAACCCAACACCGCAATATTCGACGGCCAGCTGGAGATGGACGGTGGCTATCTGCGCACTGTCGGCAACGATACAGCCACCAGTGTGCCCGGGGTGTTCGCCGCTGGCGACGTCAGTGATCCGATCTACCGCCAAGCGGTCACTGCAGCTGGCTTGGGCTGTATGGCAGCACTGGATGCCGAACGCTTCCTCGATCGCTAAGGGACGGGCACCGTCGCGCTCGCCCCGCGGTGGTGTACACTGAAGTGCATGATTGACTGGGCAGCACAGGTGGCGCACGAATGATAGAGCATTCCCACGAGCAGTTGCGTGAGCGCACCAACCACTTAATCCGTTGCCACGCCGAGGCCGAGCAACGCAACGAGTGGACTTTTTTCGTCGACGAGCTATATGCCACAGACTGCGTCTACAGCTGCGAGTATGCTGGCACCATGTTGGTGCAGGCTCGCGGCATCGAGGACATTAAAACGACCCATTATGGGCGCGATATGCAACACGGATGGGAGGGTTGGTCTTTCCCCTATATCGGTGTCTATGTGGCGGATCAAAACCGCGTCATCACCCACTGGATGAACCGTGGCCCGGGTCGGAAAGAAGACGGCAGTTATTATGAGACACCCGGCATCTCTTTTCTGCGCTTCGACGACGATTTAAAGATCTGCGAACAGCTGGATCTATTCGACTTGGCACACCAGATGTGGCTGTGTGACGAACTGGACGCGATCGATCTGTTGTCACCAGCTCTGCGTGAAAATTGGGTGGTGCCGACCAAAGCGCGGCTGATGGCCATGCTCGGCAAAAATGGCTGAGCGGTAGAGCAAGACCATGTCCAAAGATGGTTATATCGAAATGATGGGAGAGGTCATCGATACCCTACCGAATACGACTTTCCGCGTCCAGTTGGAAAACGGACACAAGGTCATAGCCCATATCTCAGGGCGCATTCGCAAGCACTACATCCGCATTCTGACCGGCGATAAAGTGCGCGTCGAAGTGTCGCCGTACGACCTGAGCAAGGGGCGCATCGTCTACCGCGAACAATAAATCAGTCCTCCAGAGACAATAGCTGGGGAGGTCTGTAAACAGAGCCCGGGCCGATACCCTCTATTCGATCGCTTCGGTGGGGCGATGCAAACTGGCATCGGTCACGCTATCATCATCAGCGGACGAGCGCAATAGCAAGACGAGATCGCGCCGATCCGCCGACACACGCAGCTGAGCCACGCGCGCTTGTCCCGGCGGCAATTCCACCAGTTGTTCCGCTAGCGGTGTCGCGATCTGCTCGCGTATCAGACGTTCCATCGGCCGGGCACCCATCGTCGGATCGTAGCCTCGCTCGGCCAACCAAGCTCGCGCCGTCTCATCGACATCCAAAGTGATCATGCGCTCGTCGAGCCGCGCTTGCAGTTCGGCTAGGAATTTCTCGACCACACTGGTAATCACCGCAGGGCTCAGCGGCACAAAGCGCACGACGGCATCGAGCCGATTGCGGAACTCTGGGCTGAACAAGCGCTCGATGGCGCGATCGGGTTCCTCCAAGTGGCTCTGTTCGGTGAAGCCGACACTGGGCCGCGCGGCATCAATCGCCCCGGCATTGGTGGTCATGACCAAAATCAGATTGCGGAAGTCGGCTTGGCGACCGTTGCTGTCGGTCAGCTTGCCATGATCCATCACCTGCAACAGCAGGTTGAACACCTCGGCATGGGCTTTTTCGATCTCATCGAGCAACAGCACACCGGCGGGGTTCTTGCTGACCGCTGCGGTCAACAGGCCATCGCGCTCGTGGCCGACATAGCCAGGCGGTGCACCGATCAAGCGCGAAACCGTATGCCGCTCCATATATTCTGACATATCGAAACGCATCAGCTCGACACCGAGCTGGCGCGCCAGCTGGCGACACAGCTCCGTCTTGCCGACACCGGTGGGTCCAGAAAGCAAAAAGGATCCCATCGTTTTTTCGCGCGACTTCAGGCCAGTGCGCGCCAATTTGATGGCAGAGACCAAAGCCGCAATCGCCCGATCTTGACCGAAGATGCTGAGCTTGAGCTGGGTCGCCAAATGCTGTAATTTATGGCGCTCACTGCCACCGACGATGCGTGTGGGCACCCCCGCCATCTGGGAGATGACGCTCTCGATATCGCGCACACCGACACGCCGCCGACGCGACTTCGGTCCCAAGCGCACCCAAGCACCCGCCTCGTCGATCACATCGATGGCCTTGTCCGGCAAGGAGCGATCCGTCAGGTAGCGCTCCGACAAATCGACCGCGGCGCGCAATGCGCTATCGGTGTACTGCAATGCGTGGTGCTGCTCAAAGTGGCTCTTGAGCCCTTTGAGGATTTTCAAGCTATGTCCGCTGTCGGGAGCCTCGATCTGGATTTTTTGAAAACGCCGTGCCAATGCATGGTCGCGTTCGAAAATGGCACGGAATTCACGGAAAGTGGTGGCGCCGATGCAGCGCAAGCCACCTGACAACATCGGTTTGAGAAGATTCGAAGCATCCATAAAACCACCAGAGGCACTGCCTGCACCGATCACCGTATGGATTTCATCAATAAACAAAATGGAATTTTTGCTTGTGCGCAGCGCCTCGCTCAGCTCCTTGAATCGCTCCTCGAAATCACCTCGGTAGCGGGTTCCCGCAAGCAAGGCTCCCATATCCAAGGAATACACCGTGCTGTCGGCCAAGGCCGCCGTCGCCTCGCCAGCCACAATGCGACTGGCCAAGCCCTCGGCGATGGCGGTCTTGCCGATGCCGACCTCCCCGACCAACAGTGGACTGCTCTTGTTGCGGCGGCATAGCACCTGCTCGATGCGCAGCAGCTCCGCTTCGCGTCCGATCAGAGGATCCAGCGCGCCATCGCGTGCTGCTTGGCAAAGGTCGCGCGTGTATTTTTCCAAGGGCCCCGACTCTCCCTCAGCCACCTCGCTACGCGTGCTGTCGGGATCGGCGGAACGGCGTGTATCGCGGCGATTGCCGTGGGCGATATAGCTGGTGACTTTGACCCGCTCGATGCCCTGTTCACGCAATAGATAAACGGAGTGGTTATCCTCCTCGTGGAACACTGCGGCCAACACTTCTGCTCCGTTGAAGGATACGCGACCAGCGCCTTGAGTATGCATGGCAGCACGGCTCAGGATGCGCTGCACACCCATCGATGGGCGCAGATCGTATTGGATATCCGCATCCAGCACCCGATGATGACGGGTGATGAAATCTTGCAGCTTAGCGCGCAGCTGCTCGATATCCGCGCCGCAAACACGCAACACCTCGGCAGCATCTTTGTCCTTCAAAAGACACAGCACCAAGTGCTCGACGCTGACATATTCGTGGCGCATCTCGCCCGCTGTCTGGAAACAGCTCTGCAGCGTTTGTTGCAATTCTGGGCTCGGGCTGAGTTGTGGCATGGCTGGGATCCAGCTAAGGCGAGCGACGGTGCTCAGTCGCCAGCATCGTCTTCCTCACCAGCGTCGTTGACCTCGACTTCCGACAGCAACGGATGGTCGTTACTGCGTGCGTAGTGATTGATCCTAGAGACATAGGTCTCCGCCACATCGCGCGGGAACACACCGCACAACCCACGCCCCTCGCGATGCACCTGTAGCATAATGTGGCTCGCTTCCTGCTGCGCCATGTAGAAGAACTTCTGCAGTACATGGACGACGAATTCCATCGGTGTGTAGTCGTCGTTGAGTAGCAACACACCATACAGTGGCGGCCGGCACAGCTTGCTCCGCTCCTGTACATCAATGTGCCCCTGAGGCGCATCACCGCGCTCCGGCAAGCCGTGCTCCGGCGACTGCGTACCGCACGGAGATCTGAGTCCTAAGTGCGCGGACACCGGATGCGCTAGTCGCCCATCCGAGCGATGACCTGCCGTCCGAATTCAGAGCAACTGACTTTGGTGGCACCTTCCATCAAGCGCTCGAAATCGTAGGTAACAGTTTTGGCAGCGATGGCTCCCTCGATGCCGCGCACGATCAGCTCGGCCGCCTCGTCCCAACCGAGGTGGCGCAACATCATCTCTGCGGACAAGATCAGCGATGAGGGGTTGACTTTATCTTGCCCGGCGTATTTTGGAGCCGTGCCATGGGTGGCCTCAAACAGCGCGACGCCATCGCCCAGATTGGCCCCGGGCGCGATGCCGATGCCGCCAACCTGCGCAGCCAATGCATCTGACAGATAGTCACCATTGAGGTTCAGTGTGGCGATGACATCGTATTCGCTAGGGCGCAATAGCAGCTGTTGCAGCATGGCATCGGCGATCATATCTTTGACGATCAGATCCTCGCCACCCTCAGGGTGTGGTACGCGCTGCCACGGGCCGCCGTCTATCGCTTGGCCGCCAAATTCCTCGCGCACCAGCTCATAGCCCCAGTCGCGGAATGCACCCTCGGTGTATTTCATGATGTTGCCTTTGTGCACCAAGGTCACCGAATCGCGGCGGTGGCGCAGAGCATATTGAATGGCGCGGCGCACCAAACGCTTGGTGCCAGCTTCAGACACCGGTTTGATGCCGATGCCACAGTGTTCTGGAAAGCGGATTTTTTTAACACCCAGCTCCCGTTGCAGAAATTGGATGAGCTGGCGCACCTCAGCAGAATCGGCCTGCCATTCGATGCCAGCGTAGATATCTTCGGAGTTTTCGCGAAAGATCACCATATCCACATTGTCCGGAACTTTCATTGGCGAGGGCACACCCTGTAACCAGCGCACCGGACGCTGGCAGACATAGAGGTCGAGCACTTGACGCAAGGCCACATTAAGTGATCGAAAACCGCCACCCACCGGCGTCGTCAACGGCCCCTTCAGCGCCACTTTAAATTCGCGGATGGCCGCCAGCGTTTCGTCTGGGAAAGAATTCCCATCATAGATTTTGGCCGCTTTCTCACCGTTGAAGATCTCCATCCACACCAGCTGACGCCGACCTTCATAGGCTCGCTCCACAGCGGTGTCCACCACGGCGAGCGTCGCCGGGGTGATATCGGCACCGATGCCATCGCCTTCAATATAGGGGATAATTGGGCGCTCTGGCACGATGAGCTGAAAATCGCGTTGCGTATCGACACCGATACGCTCGCCCTGCTCCGGTATCACGATGTGTTGATAAGCCATGATGATAAAAACCGTCCCTGTGATCGATCCCGCTAGCGGCCATCAGCGCCCTGCTGACCCACCGCCACTGTGCCGAATTCAGTGCCGCTACAGCCGTAGCGGGAAGTATAGCAGACCATCCCGACACAGCCTACCGAGCGGCTCACGCCTGCAACCATGAGCGCGAAGCGAGTCATCGTCGGCATGTCCGGCGGCGTCGATTCCTCGGTGGCAGCACTGTTGCTACTCGAGCAGCACTACGCCGTCGAGGGTCTATTCATGAAAAATTGGGACGAGGACGATGACAGTGGTCTGTGTACTGCCGCGCGCGACTTGGACGATGCCCGTGGGGTGTGCCAACAATTGGGCATCCACCTGCACGAAGCCAGCTTCTCGGCCGAATACTGGGAGCAGGTTTTCCAGCATTGCCTCGCCGAATTTCGCCTCGCTCGTACGCCGAATCCAGATATTCTGTGCAACCGTGCGATCAAATTCGGCCTGTTCTTAGACTACGCCCAGCAGCTCGGTGCCGAGCGTATCGCCACCGGTCATTACGCCCGCCTGGGCGGTAGCGCAGAAGGCACCCAACTGCTCTGCGGCATCGACGAAGATAAAGACCAGAGTTATTTCCTGCACACAGTCGACGCTAGCCGGCTCTCGCGTTGCCTGTTCCCGCTGGGTGAACTGTGCAAGTCCGAAGTGCGTCAGCTCGCCGCCCAAGCCTCGCTCGCCACTCACAACAAGGCCGACAGCGTCGGCATCTGCTTTATCGGTCCGCGCCGCTTCCGAGATTTTCTGCGCCGATATCTGCCCGTGACGCCGGGCGCGATCGTCGACGAGTCCGGTGCCGTGCTCGGGCAACACATCGGGCTACCCTACTACACCATCGGCCAACGCCGCGGTCTTGGCATCGGCGGTGTGCGCGGCGGCGAGGGCGCGTGGTTCGTCGCCGACAAGGATCGGCGGCGCAATCACTTGGTCGTCGTCCAAGGCAGCGAACACCGAGCGCTGTTCCGCAAGCAGTTGCATGCCACCGAGCTGCATTGGGTGACACCGGGGGTGACACCGCCAGTATGCTGTCGCGCACGCCTGCGGCATCGCCAACCGACACAGGCCTGTACAATCAACCATCAGCTGGCACTGGCTGGTGGCGACAGCACGCTGTCGGTGCGCTTCGAGCAAGCGCAACGGGCGGTCACGCCGGGGCAGTCGGTAGTCTTCTATGCGGGGGAGCGATGTTTTGGTGGTGGTGTGATCACGACACAGACGGCGGGCGACGCCCCGCTTCCAGCGACATCTAATGATGAGTGATTTATGGCGCGATCGTACGCTGGCGCTGGCTGGCCTGTTACAGTCCGCCCTGTTGGCCAACCAGCTGGCCTGCACCGGACACAGCGACAGCGACGACTTCGGTGCCCTGCTGGCCAGCCTATTCGTCTTCGATCCCCGCCGCACTGAAGAGATCTACAACGGCGTTGCCGGCGTGCGTTGCGGGCTGCAGCTGATGGACCAGATGCTCAGCGAAGGCTTGGCCGCGCACGCCGTGCCATTGCGCTACGCCCGCCAGCTGATGCTCTTAGAACAGCGACTTGCACAACAGAGCACCCTGTTTGACGAGCTGCAGTATGGCCTCCAACAAGAGGCGAGCCGCGACCACAGCGGCACCGCTGCCGTGGCCGAGCGCTGTCGCAACATCGACCAAATTTACCAGCGCACGATCAGTACACTGGACTTCCGCATCCGCCTGCGCGGCGATCCGGAGCAACTGGCGCAGCCAACGGTGGTGGCGCGCATCCGCGTCGCCCTGCTGGCCGGTCTGCGCAGCGCACTATTGTGGCGTCAGTTGGACGGCCACCTCGTGCAGCTGCTGTTCCAGCGACGGCTACACCGAGAGGTGCGTTCGTGGCTGAGCCAATTGACAGTAACGGTGCAGTAAAGGCCATGGACGCGCTGTCACCGCTGGACGGTCGCTACAGCTCCGCGCTGGCCGATTGGCGGGCACTGTTCAACGAGACCGCTCTGATGCGCCAGCGTGTGCATGTGGAGATTCAATGGCTGTTACATCTGCAGAGCCGGCTGCCTGACGCCCCCAGCCTGAGCCCGGCGATCCAAGGGCAGCTGACAGCGCTGACCGATCGCTTCGGTGACGAGGAGGCGCACGAGATCAAAGCGATCGAGCGCCGGGTGAAGCACGATGTCAAGGCGGTGGAACTGTTTCTGCGCAGCCGCTTGGAGGCCATCAACGGCGCCGCGCCGCTGGTGCCACTAGTGCATTTTGGCTGCACCTCGGAAGACATCAACAATCTGTCGTGGATGCTAATGCTGGCCGAGGGACGGCGCAGTGTCTTGCTGCCAGCGCTGGCGGAGCTGCTCGAAGCCTTGCGTACACTGGCGCGCGAGACGGCGGCACTACCGATGCTCTCGCGCACCCATGGCCAGGCGGCAAGCCCGACGACGATGGGCAAGGAACTGGCCAACTTTGTCGTGCGCTTAGAGCGACAACGCCGCCAGCTGGAACAGCAAACACTGTCTGGCAAGATGAATGGCGCAGTTGGCAATTACAACGCCCACATGATCGCCTGCCCCGAACTGGACTGGCCAGCGGTGTCGCGCAGCTTCGTCAGCGAGCGGCTGCAGCTGGCGTGGAACCCCTACAGCACCCAGATCGAGAACCACGACCAGCTGATCGAATTCTGCGATACGACGGCGCGTCTCAACACCGTGTTGCTCGACTGTTGCCGCGATCTGTGGAGTTATATCTCGCACGATTATTTCCGCTTGCGCACAGCGCCCGACGAGGTCGGCTCGTCGACCATGCCGCACAAGCTCAATCCCATCGATTTTGAAAATGCCGAGGGCAATCTCGGACTGGCCAATGCCCTGTTCAGGCACTTTGCCGACAAGTTGCCGGTGTCGCGCTTACAGCGCGACCTCAGCGACTCGACGGTGATGCGCAATATCGGAGTCGCCCTCGGACACTCGCTACTCGCTTGGCGCTCGACGCAGCGCGGCTTGGCGCGCTTGGAAGCGGCCCCGCAACAGATGCGCGAAGAATTGGAACAGCACTGGGAGGTGTTGACCGAAGCGGTGCAGAGCGTGCTCCGGCTGGCTGGGCAGCCGGACGCCTACGAGCGCCTGCGCAATTTTTCTCAGGGGCGTCGACTCAGCGCCGAGGCCTTGCGCGAGTTTGTGCGCAGCTTGGATTTGCCAGCGGATGCGCGCCAGCGCTTGCTGGCACTCAGCCCGGCAACTTATATCGGCTTGGCACCAAAATTGGCGCGGCAAGCGTCGCGCCGACCGCGCTAGATTTCAGCGCGAAGAGCGACCCCGCCACACCGCCAGAAAACGCTCGGCGGCTTCGGCCGGTGCCGTCTCTCCGGCAGCGACCTCGCGCTCCAACTGTGCCGCCACCGGCTCATCGCGCAACTCGCTCGCCAGCAGTTCCTGCAGCAGCTGCCTGAACCAAGCGCGACGCTGCGCCGTGCGCCGGCTTTGCAAGACACCGCTGGCACGCGCCGCCTCGCAATGCACGCTGATCATCTCCCACAACTCCGCCATACCCTCCCCGCTGGCGGCAGAGCAACACAGCACTGCTGGTGCCTCATCGACATCGCCGTGGAACAAACGCAGCGCCCCAGCGTATTCTTCGCGCGTGCGCCGCGCCGGTGCCGCCTGCTCGCCATCACATTTGTTGACCGCTACGCCGTCGGCCAACTCGACGATCCCACGCTTGATGCCCTGCAGACTATCGCCAGCACCGGGCTGTAATAACAGCAAAAAGAAATCCACCATCCGCGCCACTTCGTGCTCTGACTGGCCGACGCCGACCGTCTCGATCAAAGTGATGTCATAGCCCGCCGCCTCGCACAACAGCAATGTCTCCCGACTGCGATAAGCCACACCGCCGAGTGCGCCGCCGGATGGCGAGGGGCGAATGAATGCCCGCTGATCGCGGGCGAGGCTGGCCATACGCGTCTTATCCCCCAAAATACTGCCACCGCCAACCGGCGAGCTGGGATCGACGGCCAACACCGCCACGCGCTGTCCACGTGCCAAGAGCAATTGCCCAAGGGCATCGATGACAGTGGATTTGCCGACACCGGGCGGCCCGCTGATACCCACGCGCAGGCTCTGCCCAGCAGCTTCGCCCAGCTCGCCGATCAGGCGACGGCTCTGCTCCCGATCCGCTGTGCGATTGCTTTCGACCAAGGTGATCGCCTTGGCCAGCGCACGCCGATCACCGTCGCGCAAACTCCGCAACAGTTCGGGGTATTCCACGGTCCGCCCCGTTGCCGCTGGCAGCTCAGCCGGGCAGCGCGGCGCGAATCGCTTGTAACACTTCGCGCGCCGCGCTGGGAATCGGCGTACCGGGCCCGAAAATCGCCGCCACACCAGCGCGGCGCAGGAAGTCGTAGTCCGGTCGCGGGATCACCCCGCCGACGATGATGGTGATGTCCCCGGTACCCTGCGCTTTAAGCTGGGCGATCAGCTCGGGCACCAAAGTTTTATGTCCCGCCGCCTGCGAGGAAATGCCGACAGCGTGGACATCGTTTTCCAAGGCTTGGCGCGCCACTTCTGCCGGTGTGGCGAACATCGGCGAGAGGTCGATATCAAAACCCAGATCGGCGAAGGCGCTGGCGATCACGCGGGCACCACGATCGTGTCCGTCCTGCCCCATTTTCGCCACCAGCATGCGCGGGCGGCGCCCGTATCGCCGCTCAAATTCCTGCACCTCGCCCGTCATCTCATGCCATTCTCCATCCTGTTGCCGCCCGCCACCATAGACACCAGACACCAAGCTGACCGCGCCGTCATGACGTCCCCACACCCGCTCCAGCACCTCGCTGATCTCGCCGACAGTGGCTCGCAGCCTAGTTGCCGCCACCGACAACTCGAGCAGATTAGCACCGTCATCGTCATCGCGGGCTGCGCGCTCCAACGCCTCCAAAGCGGCTTGTACAGCGGCTTCATCGCGGGCTGCGCGCAGCTCGACCAAGCGTTGCACTTGTAGCTCGCGCACCGCCCGATTGTCCACTTCTCGCACTTCGATCTCCGATTCTTGCGAGCTGGTGTCCAAAACATAGCGGTTGACGCCGACCACCACTTCCTCGCAGCGGTCGATGCGCGCTTGACGCCGCGCTGCCACGGCCTCGATGCGACGTTTGGGCTCACCACTGCCGATCACTTTGGCCATCCCGCCAGCTTCTTCGACCTCGCTGATCAGCTGCCAGACGCGCTCAGACAAACTGTGGGTCAGTGATTCCATCATATAGGAGCCACCCCACGGATCGACGACCCCGCTGATGCCGCTCTCTTCCTGCAGGATCAATTGGGTATTGCGGGCGACTCGCGCCGACTCTTCGGTCGGCAGCGCCACCGCCTCGTCCAGCGCGTTGGTATGTAGCGACTGGGTGCCGCCAAAGACCGCAGCCATGGCTTCGATCGTGGTGCGCACCACATTGTTCAACGGCTGCTGCTCGGTCAGTGACCAACCCGAAGTCTGGCAGTGGGTGCGCAGCATTTTGGAGCGCGCCAACTTCGGTTTGAACTCGTCGACGATACGCGCCCACAGCAGCCGAGCCGCACGCAGTTTGGCGATCTCCAGATAGAAATTCATGCCGATGCCAAAAAAGAATGACAGCCGCGGCGCAAATTGATCAATGTCGAGGCCGGTGGCTAGCGCGGTACGAATATATTCCTTGCCATCCGCCAAGGTATAGGCCAGCTCGAGGGCGGGGTCGGCACCCGCTTCTTGGAGATGATATCCAGAGATCGAAATGGAGTTGAATTTCGGCATATGTTGCGCTGTGTAACTCACCATATCGCCGACGATTCTCATCGATGGATCGGGAGGATAAATGTAGGTGTTGCGCACCATGAATTCCTTCAGCACATCGTTTTGGATGGTGCCGGACAGCTGGGCTTGCTCCACCCCCTGCTCCTCGGCGGCGACGATATAACCAGCCATCACCGGCAAGACGGCACCGTTCATCGTCATCGACACCGACACTTCATCCAAGGGGATACCGTCGAATAGGCGCTTCATATCCTCGACGCTGTCTACAGCGACGCCAGCATTGCCGACATCACCAGCAACGCGCGGATGATCGGAGTCATAGCCGCGATGGGTGGCGAGGTCAAAGGCAACCGAAATGCCCTGCCCGCCCGCGGCCAAGCTCTGTCGGTAGAAGGCATTGGATTCTTCGGCGGTGGAAAAGCCAGCGTACTGGCGAATAGTCCACGGTCGCCGCGCATACATGGTGGCCCTGGGGCCGCGCAGAAAAGGCTCGCAACCTGGCATGGTGTCGACGGTGGACAAGTCTTCAATGTCCGCGTGGGTGTAGAGCGCGCGCAGCTTGATCTCCTCACTGATTTCCCGCGCCAGCGTGTCCGGAGATTCGCCTTTGCATTCGCGCCGGGCCAGCTGCTCCCAGTCGTCGTGACTGGCGGCGGGCGGACGGTAGCCCGTCTCAGCCATGCCCAGTATCCCCCTCGGCAGCCGGCTGGCTCAACTCGATCAATACACCGTCGCAGCTGCGCGGGTGGATGAAAATAACACTGCTACCATGAGCCCCCGCTTGGATCTCGTCGCTGAGAAACTCATAGCCCAAATCGCGCAGGCGCTTCACATCTGCCGCGAGATCGTCGCTCTCAAAGCAGATATGGTGCAGGCCGCCGCGGCCTTGGCGGTCGAGGTATTTGCGTATCGGCCCGCGATCTTCCAACGGGTGCACCAATTCGATGCTGGTCTGTGGCAAAGAGAAAAAAGCGGTCGTAGTCTGCGCCGATGGCACATCTTCGCGACCGCTGAATACCAAGCCAAAGTCTTCGCTGAAACGGCGGATGGCGCGCTCCAACTCTGGCACCGCGATAGCCAAATGCGCCATGCCCTTGATCATCAGGACAATACCGCCCGGCGCATCAAACGCTCGGTTCGCGCATATCGCAGCTGTTGCTTGGCACGTGGATCCTCCACCACGACGCGCTCATCGGGTTGCACGCTGAACAGCGGCTGCCCCTTTCGCACAACGCTACCGTCTTCGCTCAGCAACAGCTCGCGCACCGTGCCGGCAAAAGGCGCACGCATTTTATTGAACATTTTCATCACCTCGATAATACACAGTGTGTCGCCGCTCTCAAAGTGCTGCCCCGGCTCGATAAAGGGCGGGCGATCCGGTGCCTCTCGGCAATAGAAGCTGCCACCGCTCTCAGCCAATATCTCATCACCGCTCTGGGTCGGCGGCGGTGCCAGCACGCGTCGCATCTGAGCCTGCAGCTCGGCATCCAACCACTTGGACGGCAAAGCGATGCTGAGATCGGCTCGGCAGCGCATGCGGTAAAAACCCACACTGCGCCCGATCGCCGACGGCAAGTGCAACAATTCCATGCCGCACTGGTAGCCCAAATGCGCAGCTCGCAGCTCGCGCCACAGGCTGCGGGCAATGCGCTTGGGCGCTGCATCGGCAACCAGCTGAGCGGCCAGCTCCGCATAGGGCACCGCATCCGCACCACTGCCGTGCAGGCGTTGCGCCACATCGCGATAAAACTCCAAACCCTCGTCTAGCAGCTGCTGGTCATGATCCCAAATTTGATCCGAAGCTGGCCGTTTGGGATGCGGTGCCAGATCCAGATGCCGGTACAGCCCACTCAGCTGACTCAGCGGATTGTGCAATTCCACCGCCCGCCCACCGCGACGGTGCAAAGCCTGTTGCGAGCGCCCCAGCCAGCCGGCCAACAGATGCGGGCGCGCGAAGAGTGTGTCCAGCGCACGCAATAACAGAATCTTCTTGGCGTCCAAGCTGGCCTCCCACGCCTCGCGCAACGCGGCTGGTGCCGCCTCCACGCGCGCTGCGCGCAACAGCTGCCAGGCATGATCCAAATCGATCAGTGCGGCTGCTTGACACAGCTCGCCCACCGCCGCCAACCACGGCTGCACGAAGCCATTGCCGGGACGCGCATTGGGATTTTGCCCCAACAGCCAAGCGATTAATCCGCGGTGGAAATCCAGATTGGTGGCGAGATCCATGCCGCCTAACTCCATCCGCCCGAGGATGCTATCCATGCGTTCCAACAGTGCCCGACGATTATCAGCCTCGCACAACAACAAGGCGATGTTGCTATCGTAGGCACCACTGAGACGGTAGCGCACGAAATGCCCACTATCACGGTTCGGTAACGAGATGCCTTGATCGTCGCGGATTTCTCCCGGTGCCAGCGGCGACCACGACTCGATGATGCCGCCCGCATGAGGTGCCAGTGCATCGTTGCTGGCGTTGAGGCGAACTTCGACGGCGCAATCCGCGCGCGATACCCGGCGCGGCTCTGGCAGCGCATCGCCGTGTACTGCCAACAGAGCCATCGCCTCGACCAAGGAATTGACACGGAAGAACTCTGTGATGTCTTGGGGATTGCAAAATTCCAGCGCAGAGCACAATTCGGTGACGCGGTGCTCGACTTGAATGCGCGTGTTCATCTCCATGAAGAAGTGATTTTTAGCATCGACAATGCACTCAAAAGTCGACACCGAATCCAAGCCGACAGCGGCACCAAAACGCACCGCTTCATTTTCCATTTGCTCGAGTAGCTCGCCCTCGCGCCGCAAGCTACGAGCTTCGGCATTGCGACCGGCAACGGCAGCGGCAGCGGCCTCCCGTTGCAACGATTGGGTCGTCATCGACAACTCGAGTAATTTTTGTTCGTGCGCCTGAATCGAGCAGTCGCGACCACCCAAGGAAACACACCAGCTGCCATTGCCAATCAGCTGGATTTCCACATGGCGCGTATTTTCGATATTCAGCTCAAGTAAGACATTGCGATTGTCACCCGGGCCGAGCGCCTTCATCTCGGCCAACACCTCGCGCACCGCGCCGGGCACCGCGCCCGCAGCTCGAGCTGCTTGAGCGACCGTGCCCGGCGCGTCTAAGACACGCTGTCCCTTGCCGCCGCCGCCGCCCACCGTTTTAACCCGCAGGCGGTAAGTCGGGTGCTGTTCGAATAGCCCACGCGCTTGGCGCTCTGCCTCCGCACATAGCTCATTGAGACTGAACAGGGCGATGCCCCGCGCCAGCGCCGCCGTCAACAGCTGTTGCGCCAGCGTCGCAGTATCGCTATCGGAGCCAGTGTCGACATCGAACCGGTGCTTGCGCGCCAGCGCACACAGAGCGCTGCGGTCCGGATATTTGCGCAGCAAACTTAGCTGCGCCGTGTTGTCGACACCCGGCGTCACGCTGACATCGACCGCACGTGCGGTGCGCTTCGCCTCATCCTTGAGCCCAGCGCGGCGGGAAATTTTTGCCGATGGGCCGATGAAAATCAACCCGGCACGTTCCAGCGCAGCAGCCAACTCAGCGTCTTCGGCCATAAAACCGTAGCCAGCAAAAATACTGTCGTAGTTGTGGTTCCGCGCAATCTCGATGATCTCTTCGATCCGAGCGCGACGCTCGGCGAGATCTGCACCGCTGTAATCCGACACCGGATGAACACACTCGGCATCCAAGTGACGCAGCTCCGGTGCCCGCCCCCCTTCGAAAACAATACTGTCGCGCTCGGAAACCAACATGCCGATATGGCTCATGCCCATCTCACGGAACACATCGATCGCCTCTTTACGGATCGGACCGCGGCAGATGATCAACGGTCGCAACGCCGAGCAATCGAAGCGGCGCTCCCAGGTCGTGGCCGCACGCAAGCGGCGCCGATCCTCGCTCAGTGGCGATGGATTGACAAAATGCCTCGCTGTGCGCTCGCTGGACATGGTCGCTCGCTTATCAGTGAAATTCACGCTGCACGGAGCTCATCGCCTGCGGGCGATAGCGCTGCAGGAACATCGCAAAAGACTCGCTCAGCTCAGCGCGCAAAGACTCGGGCATCACCAAGCGCGAGATCGAACCCAAGCTGAGCGCCTCATCGGGGTTCATCAGCTCACGCTCGTAGCGCTGATCCAGCTCCGCACGCTGGCTGCGTCGCCACTGCTCGGCTGCTGCACGTTCGGCAGCACTGCCCGAATTGACATTGCCACGCGGGTCGGCATCCAGTGCTCGCAATGCCTTTTTATAGACAAAGTCCACACCGGCTGGCCCCATCACCGCCACCCGTGTCGTCGGCAGCGCCAGCACCAAATCGGCACCGACCGCATAGTTGTTGAAGGCGGCGTAGGCACCACCAAAAGCATTGCGCAACAGCACGAGGATACGCGGCGTACGCAGGTCGATGATCGAGTCCAGCATGGCGCGCCCAGCTTGGATGATCCCACCTCTCTCCTGTTCCTGCCCCGGCAGGAAGCCAGTGGTGTCCTCAATGAACAATAGCGGCAGGTTGTACAGATTGCAAAAGCGGATGAAGCGCGCATTTTTATAGGCCGCGCTGATGTCTATCTGGCCGGAAGCGACGGCACTGTTGTTGGCGACCACACCGACGACATGACCATCGATGCGGGTCAAGGCCGTGATGGTATTGCGCGCACGCCCCGCTTGGGTCTCAAGATAGTCGCCGTGATCACACAATTCCTGGAGTACAAGATGGGTGTCCAGCGGCGTGTTGAAGCCGGTCGGCGAATCGATGGTGCGCTGCAATAGTGCGCCGATCTGTTGGGTGTGTCGCCGCGGCGGATCCGAACAATCCAGTTTCGGCGCGGCGCTATGGTTGTTGTCCGGCAAATAGTCGAGCAACTGGCGCGCCATGGCCAGAGCCGCCGCCTCATCGGCGACAACGAAATCGACAACCCCGCTCTGGCTGTGCACCTGCGGACCGCCGAGCTCGTCGGCATTGACGCGCTCGCCGAGCACCGATTGCACCACCCCCGGCCCAGTCAAACCAAAGAAAGTGTTCTGCGGCTGAATCATGAAGCTGCCTTGGCGCGGCAGGTAGGAGCCGCCACCAGCATTGAAACCGAACATGCACATAATGCTCGGCACCACGCCGCTGGCGCGGCGCAGCGCAGCGAACACTTGGGCGTAGCCATCGAGGCCGCCGACACCGGCCGGCACAAAGGCACCAGCACTATCGTTGAGCCCGATCAGAGGAATGCCCCACTTGCACGCCAATTCGATCAAAGCGACCAGCTTGGCCCCATTGGTGGCATCGATCGAGCCGGCGCGCACTGTGAAATCATGGCCGTAAACGGCGACTTTGCGACCCTTGATGTCGATCAACGCCGTGACCAACGAGGCACCATCCAATTGCTTGCCCCAGTTTTGGTGGAGAATTTCTGGTGGACTGTCAGATAACAGCTCGATACGCTCCCAAACCGTCATCCGCCCTTTAGCGTGCTGGCGTACAGCATTGACGCGACCCGCAGCCTGCGGTCGCCGGTGCAGCTCGGCAGTGCGCTCGATGCGCTCGCGGTAACGGGAGCCACCGTCTGTCGCCCGCTCTTGCGAGGTGCGCAAGGGATTACCCAGCGATGGAGCGAGCTCGTTCATGCCGCTTCCTCGGCGACGAGCGCGGCATCGCTCTCACACAACCAGCGCCACAGTTCGTCGTATTCCTCGGTGGCCGGAAATTGCTGGTGCAGAGAGCGCACACTCTGCGGTGCACGGAAAAAAGCACCGCGGTCGGCCGCGCCCAGCATGTCGATGTCGTTCAGTGAATCACCTGCCGCCAACACCTTGTAGTTCATCGCCTGAAAGGAGCGCACCGCATGAAATTTAGGACGCGGTTGGCGCAGCTTGTAGTCGTGGATGCGATCTTCGCTATCCACCGATAGATGGTGGCAAAGCAACAGCGGTTGACCGAGTTGACGCATCAGCGGCGCGGCGAATTCATAGAAAGTATCCGACAGGATGGCCAGCTGAAAGCGGTCGCGCAAGCGTTGCAAAAAATCGGCGGCACCGGGTAGCGGTGCCAAGCCATCGATGACACGCCGCAGCTCGACCAAGCCGAGCCCATGCCGCTTCAGCAGAGCTAAGCGCATGCGCATCAGCTCGTCGTAGTCACCGATATCCCGTGTCGTGGCGCGCAGCGCATCAATGCCAGTGGCATCGGCGAGGCCAAGCCAGATCTCAGGGACGAGAACCCCTTCCAAATCGAGGCAAATAATTCGCATCTGCAGGCAACCCTACCGGTCATCGTGCGCCACTGAGCGCGCGGCAATCAGCAATATATCGCTGTGTTGGAGCATTACTTTAGCGCCCGCAGACCATCTAGGCAAATGTACACATCGGGGGCACTGCAAGACTGAGGCCAGTGAGACAAGGCGTATAATATTTTGTTCTCCAAACCTACCCCAGATGATTCGATGCCCCCCGCCCCACCACTGCCCGCCACCGAGGCCGAAATCACTGCGCTGGCGAACCGCTTGGAGAGTGCTGGAGCGCGCGATGTATTGCATGCCGCTTTCGAATACCAAGGCTCCATCGCCATCGCTTTCAGCGGTGCAGAGGATGTGGTACTGATCGATATGGCATTGAAGGAAGCTGCGGCCGATCGCTTCGCTGTCTTCTGCTTGGATACCGGGCGTCTGCATCCAGAGACCTATCGTTTTATAGAGCGCGTGCGCGAACATTACCAACTCAAAATCGAAATGCTCTCGCCCGATGCCGAGGTGCTGGAGCAGCTGGTGCGCGACAAGGGGCTCTACAGCTTTTACCGGGATGGTCATCAAGAGTGTTGCGATGTGCGCAAGACGGCACCGCTGCGACGCAAGCTGGCACAGTTTGACGCTTGGATCACTGGTCAGCGTCGTGACCAGAGTCCCGACACACGCGCCACCATCAAAATCGTCGAGCGCGACCCGCTGGCCGTCGGCACCCCGCTACGACTGAAGTTCAACCCGCTGGCAGCGATGCGCTCCGAGGAGATCTGGGCCTATATACGCGCCTTTGAAGTGCCCCACAATGAATTGCACAATCGCGGCTATATCAGCATCGGATGCGAGCCCTGCACGCGGGCGGTGCTCCCCGGTGAGCACGAGCGTGCTGGCCGCTGGTGGTGGGAAGAGGCGACCAAAAAAGAGTGCGGCCTACATATCACATCAGATCAATTAGCCACCACCAACGGTGTCCGATAGCCTGGTCGGCAACAAGATGAGCCAGCGCTGCCACACAGCGCTGGCTGGTGCCGTGTGCGGGCGGGTATGAACGAATTTTTACAAAATTTGCTGGCCGGTGGTGTCGTCGGCTTGGCCATCGGGGCCACCGGTATCGGCGGCGGCTCTCTGATGACCCCACTGCTTTCCTTCATGGGCTATCCGTTGCGCATCGCCATCGGCACCGACCTGCTCTACGCCGCCGTGACCAAAGCTGGCGGCGTGCTCGCCCACCACCGCCACGGCACGATCCGCTGGCCCATCGCCCTGTTGCTGGCCTGTGGCAGCCTGCCCGCCGCAGCCCTGACCGCCACGCTACTACTGTGGATCTTCGACGGCCAACACAACTACGACGCGCTGTTGCAATTGAGCCTCGGTGTCATGTTGCTCGGCACCGCCACCGTGCTGCTGTTGCGCCCTTGGCTGCAGCGGTTGGGTCAGCTGCAACACCCGCAACCCGATTGGCAGTTACCGCGGTTGATGACCATTGCGGTCGGCGTTGTACTCGGCGTGTTGGTCACGCTGTCATCGGTAGGTGCCGGTGCCATCGGCACCGCCGTGCTACTCCATCTGTATCCCAAACTCACTCCATCGGAGGTGATCGGCACCGAATTAGCGCACGCCGTGCCGTTAACCCTGATCGCCGGTCTCAGCCACTGGCTGCTACTCGGCAATGTCGATTTCAAGCTGTTACTGGGACTGCTCTGCGGTGCCCTGCCGATGGTCTATCTGGGCACCCGCCTCAGCATCATCATGCCGCAGGCTGTATTGCGAATCTTATTGGTATTGATTTTGGGCGCGATGGGGTTACGCTTCATTCTCCTCTGAATGCCCCGCGCCGACCAGCGACACCGCCGCACTGTCAGCCGCATCCTGCTCCGCACCCACCGGCCCGTAGGGCACATGCCCGGCAGCCACCTGCTCGCGCTGCGCGCTAGCACAGTGTTCTAGCTGGTCGTCGAAAAACACATCGGCACCGTAGGCACTCAGGAACGGCCCCTTTTTGCGTCCGCCCAGAAAGAGGATCTCATCGACGCGGATGTCCCAAGCTCGCAGCGTGCGGATGACGCGCTCATCGGCCGGTGCCGAGCGTGCAGTGAACAGAGCGGTGCGCAGCGCGCCATCGAGCTGGCGTTGCGCGAGCGCCGCTTGCAAACCCTGCAGGGAGGCCAGAAAACCCTTGAAGGGGCCGCCGTCCATCGGTTCCCGCGCCGCCGCTGCCTCACTTTTGGCAAAGCGCTCCAGCTGCTCGCGCTGGAATAAACGCTCGGAGTCATCAGAAAAAATCACCGCGTCGCCATCGAAGGCGAAGCACAGCGCCGACTGGGCTGGCTCCTGTGTACTCGGGGGAGACAGCATGGTGGCGGCGGCGACGCCGCGCTCCAGTGCAGCCCGTACGTCTGCAGCCTCAGTGGACAGAAACAGATCACATTGGAAAGGCTGCACATAGCGCCATGGCTGCTGGCCACCGCAAAACGCCGCACGGCTGATATCGAGCTCGTGATGGCGAATCGAATTCAGCACCCGCAAGCCAGTGTCAGCGCTGTTGCGCGAGAGCAAAATCACCTCGATGCTGGTCGGCACGTCCTCGAGCAAGCGATTCAGCTTGAGCAGCTTGCTAACCAAGGGAAAAGCGACACCTGGAGCAAGCGGGATGTCCTCGTGTTCGATCTGATAGCGCGAGTAGGCCGCCAAGCTCTCGCTTTGGTAGATGCGGTGACTCTCGGCCAGATCGAATAGCGCCCGCGAGGAAATGGCGACGACAAGTCGCTGGTTGGTGGAAACGCTCAACAGCCCTGACCCTTGCTTGCAGTCCCGCAGTGCTCAAGCGCTACACTATAAGCTGCCAGTAGCCGTATTTCGCCAGCGCTTTTGACCATGGAAGAGCAAAGCATGCTATCGGCACCGAGGGCGCTCATCGATCTTGCGGCGCTACACCACAATGTGGCACAGTTGCGACGCTTGGCACCAGCGACCCAGCTGCTGGCTGTGGTCAAGGCCAACGCCTACGGCCACGGCCTGTTGCCAGTGGCCGAGGCGCTGGCTGACAAGGTCGACGCGCTGGGTGTCGCACGCATCGAGGAAGCACTGGCCTTGCGGCGCGCCGGTTGCAACACGCGCACCGTGGTGATGGCAGCACCGGGCAACGCCGAGACCGTGGCGCAATGCCAGCATCACCAGTTCGACTTGGTGGTGCACAACGAGCCGGGGGTGGTGGCAGTGCTCGATGCCCCACCGACGAGGCGGCTGAATATATGGCTCAAACTGGACAGCGGCATGCACCGCCTCGGCTTGGCACCGAAGCAGTACGGCGCAGCATTGTCACGCCTGCGTGCCGCCAGCCAAGTCGGCGAAGTGATTGGCATGACCCATCTCAGCTGTGCCGAGCGCGAGCCCGGCGATGCAGACACCGCACGACAGCTGGCACTGTTTGAGCAATACAGCGACACTCCGCTCAGCAGCCTGTCCAACTCGGCCGCCCTGCTCAACCACCCGCAGCTGCGGCGCGGTTGGCTGCGCCCCGGCTTGGCGCTCTACGGGGTCAACCCACTGCAGCTCCCCGGCGATTGCACTTTGCGCGCCGTGTTGCAGCTGGAGGCACCGGTGCTGGCGGTGCGGCAGCTGGATGCTGGCGAGGCGGTGGGTTACGGCGGCCACTGGCGCTGTCCCGAACCCTGCACAGTGGCTACCGTCGCCATCGGCTACGGCGATGGCTATCCCTGTGTGCGCGATCGCTCGCTACCCGCCCTATTGCGCGGGCAACTGGTCACCGCCAGTGTCGGCCAAGTTTCAATGGACATGACCAGCTTCCGCCTGCTCGATGGTGCCGAAGCAGAGCCCGGCGATGTGCTGACGCTATGGGGGCCCGAGCTGCCAGTCGCTGAGGTGGCGGCGGCGGCAGGCCGACTCAGCTACGAGTTGCTGAGCGGCCTCGGCGCACGCGTCGAGCGCTGCTACCGCTGAGCACCGCTCAGCCGAGCGACGGCACGCTGGCTCGCAGTTGCTCACGTTGCGGGAACAGGCCGAAGATACCCCCGGTGTGTAGAAAGACAATATCGTCACCACCATCGAATCGACCGCTGTCCCATTCCGCCAGTAGAGCGTGGAAAGCCTTGCCGGTATAGACCGGATCGAGCACTAATCCCTCGCTGGCTGCGACGCGTCCTATGGTCGCCCAAACCGGTGCCTCACAGCGTGCGTAGCCGGGGCCAGCATAGCCTTCGATGATGTGCACCGGATGCTGGGCCAGCGCTGGCGACTGAGCGTAACGGCGCACCCAAGCTTCGAGGTCAGAGTGTACTTTGGCCTCGAACCAAGCACGATCATCGCAAATATTGACCCCCCAGACACGCAATTTCAGACCCGTCAGGGCAATGCCCGCCGTCAGCCCGGCCAAGGTGCCACCCGAACCAGTGGCCACGACCAAATGACGCGGGGCGATGCCGCGGCGACGAAAATCCTGCACCAGCTCGCGGCAGGCCTCGACATAGCCCCACACGCCGGTGGCATCGCTGGCACCGGTGGGCACGATACGGGCACGGTGCCCTCGGGCCGCGTATTCCTCGGCGCGCAGCTGCATCAGCTGCTCCAGTCGGCGCTGATAGTCGGCGCGCTCAAAGCATTCAACACGGGCACCAAAAAGCCGGCTCAACAGCAGATTGCCGTCCGGCGTATCTGCCGTAGCGGCCTCGCCGTCGAGCCGCAGCAACAAATGCACCCGCAGGCCGAGACGGGCACCAACCCAGGCGATGGTGCGACAGTGGTTCGACTGCACGCCACCACAGCTGATCAAGGTGTCACAGCTGTCGGCGATAGCCTCGGCGGCGATAAATTCTAATTTGCGCAGCTTGTTGCCGCTGCCCACCACACCGGTGCAATCGTCGCGTTTGACCCACAGGCGCGGCCCACCCAACTCGCGACTCAGCGTGGGTAGTGGCGCAAAGGGGGTCGGCGCAGCGCAGAGTTTCAGGCGCGGCGGGCTTGAAAACACGATAGTGGGAGCGATTTGAGCGTGCCTTTGGGCAATACAGCATGCACCGACTGGCGCTGCAACAACAGCTCGGTGTCGGTGGCGACGCGCAGGCGCAGGTAGTCGCCCTCCACCGCTGTCACCTGTCCGACCAAACCACCGCTGGTCACCAGTTCGGTCCCCTTGTCGATGGTGTTGACCATCATCTCGTGTTCGCGTTGGCGTTGGCGTTGGGGACGGATTAGCAGAAAGTAAAAAATGGCGAAAATCGAACTCAGGAAAAAAAGTTGGAACAGCAAACTACCCGAGGCACCCGATGCTGCGGCATCCTGCGCTTGGCTGAGACTAATCAACATGAGGGTATGCCCTCGCGGCGGCTAACTGAGACTGACATCATAATCCATGATCAACGGCGCATGATCTGAGAATTGTGGCGAACGGCAGATCTCGGCACCGCGCACCGCCCGCGCCAGCTGCGGCGTGACCAGCTGGTAGTCGAGACGCCAGCCGATATTATTTTCGCGCGCCCGCCCGCGGTTGGACCACCAAGTGTAGGCTGCCAGCTCGGGGTGCAAGGCGCGGAAACTGTCCACCCAGCCCTGCTCTTCCAGCAAGCTTCCCATCCACGCACGCTCTTCGGGCAGGAAACCAGAATTGCCTTGGTTGGCACGCCAGTTTTTCAGATCGATGGGGCGGTGACAAATATTCCAGTCAGCGCAGAGTATACACTCCAGACCAGACTCTATTATCACCTTAAATTCTTCATATAATCTATTCATTACAAAGAATTTTTTCTCTTGTTTTTCCGGCCCTGATGAGCCCGATGGCAGGTACAGAGATAGGATGCTCAGCTGCGAGTAATCGGCGCGCAAACAACGCGCCTCCGAATCCATCGGATCCCAACCCATGCCGCGACTGAGCTGCTTGGGCGCGACGCGGCTGTACAACGCGGTGCCGCTGTAGCCCGGGGTTTGGGCCTCGTAGTACCAGCATTGATAACCGGTTGGGTAAAAGTGGCGGGCATCGAGCTGTTCCTCACGCGCCCGCGTCTCCTGCACACAGACCACATCGGCGCGCTGCCGCGCCAACCATTCAAAAAAGCCTTTGCGAGCAGCCGCACGGATGCCGTTGGCATTGAATGTGATCACGCGCAGCATAGACTGCCCCGCAACGCCACCCTAAGAGAACCAGCTGGGAACTAGCCCAGCTTTTTTATCAGCAGTGGCAGATGGTCTTTGGGAGCTGGGAAAGGCAGATGCTGGAAATTGATCGGCAGCTGGTAGCCTGCTGGCAGCTCAGCCTCGTAGTCACGCAGAAAATTTGACAGGAAGCATTTGATCTGCATCATGGCGAAGTGCATCCCGATGCATTTGTGGGCACCGCCGCCGAAGGGGATGTAGTTGAAAGAATGACGCTTGTGTTCCTCGCGCTCCGGAGCAAAACGCTCGGGGTCGAAACGCTCGGGCTCCGTCCAGAAATCGTCCATATAATGGCTAAAAGCCGGGGCCACGGCCACCATCGAATGGGCCGGGATGTCCTTGCCGCCGAGTTCGCAATCGCGCACCGTACGCCGCATCGACATCGGCACCGGGCTGTGCACACGAAGAGTCTCGTGCATGAAGCGATCCATCAACTCGAGCTTCGCCATGTCTTCATATTGCAACGGACCGTCCAGTAGATCATTGCTCTCTTCACGCAGGCGCTGCTGCCAATCAGGCTGTTGCACCAACTCCGCCATGCAGCTGGACAGTGCACTGGTAGTGGTGTCGTGAGCCGCCATGGTCAGGAAGATGACGTGCCGCACGACATCGTCATCGGAGAACAACTCGCCAGCTTCGTCGCGCTCATGGGCAAACAGCGTGAACATATCGTTGCTGTCGGAGCTACGCCGAGCTGGCACCCGAGCAGAAAAATAACTGTAGAGGAAGCGCCTACCGCGGCGGCCGCTGTGAAATGGGAAGCCAGGAAAATTTATGTGCACTACCGAACTCAAGGCCGCGACGCTATCGAGGAAAGCTGTGTTGAGTTGTTGCAGCTCATCACCCATATCCTCCTTGACACCGAGAAAAATGCGCGCAGCCACCCGCAACAATAGCTCCTTGATTTCGTGATGAAAATAAACTTGTGGCTGTTGTAGCCAACGCTCCATGCCCGCGCTGAGCATCTCATGCATCAGCGGCAGATACAGCTTGAGGGTGTCGAATTTGAAAGCGCTCTGCATGATGCGGCGGTGTATGCGGTGCTCTTGAAAATCTCGCAGCATCAGACCGCCGCCGAAAAAGGGGGCCATATTGCGCTCATAGCCCATTTGATTAGAGAAGTTTTGTTCTCGGTCGAGAAAAATTTTCTGACTCAGCTCCGGCCCCAAAGCCAGCACGGTACGTTGCCGCCCAAAGCCGGTACGCGACAGCTTGCCGTAGCGATCGTGTTGCGTGCGCAGAAAACCAAGCAGGTCGTTCCGGGCTCGCAATGCGTGTCCTACAAAGGGCCAACCATAGCTCCCAGGAAGATGCGACAGCACCCGATTATCGGGCGCTTGGCGGTAATCGATGGTGGTTGCAGTGGCATCGTCGCTACTCATGGGCACCCCCTTGTTGTCTCTCGAGCCGTATTCTCAATGGCAGCGAAGACGCTACCAACCTCAAGCGCTCATGCTAGCGTCAATCGATGGCATTGTCTAGGGGCTGGGCTACAATGGTCACGAGCGGGGATGGCGGAATCGGTAGACGCAGCAGACTTAAAGCAATTGAGTGCCCGCGGAGAAATCCGCGGTGTAGAAGGTGTCAAAAACGGCGAACCCTTAACAACAGCGACAGGTAGCTCCCACCGCTGGCTGATGGCAACGCCGTGCCAAGGCCGCGATACGGGGCAAGGTGTAGAGACTTGACGGCACCCGCCTAAGTCCCGCTTAGCGGGATACGGCGAAGGCAAAGTCCAGCGCCCAAACGGAACACAACCCGGCGGCGAAAGCCGTGGCGGCGATGAAAATCTGCCGGGGCGATCGCCCCATGCGGGTTCAAGTCCCGCTCCCCGCACCAGCTCTGCTTCCGCTGGACATGGAGGCTGGAGCCGGAATCGAACCGGCGTACACGGAGTTGCAGTCCGCTACATGACCACTCTGCCATCCAGCCTTGCCGCCAAATTCCAGCTGTGCTAAGGAGCCGCTGCAAGCTATCCCAGCCGCCCGGAGACGGCTGGCGACACCGCTAGGCTCGCTGGCGTTGCCGCCAAGCGGCAACTAAATAGCGGGCCATTGAATAGAGTGTCAGCCCAGCAGCTGTATAGAGCATGGCATAGGCAACCATCTGCAATTCCATCTGATCCATGGCATCCATCGCCCCCGTTGCCTTATCGTCGCTCAACAGCAAAAACAAGGTAATCGCGATGTATTGAAAAATCGTCTTATACTTGGCGATGCGCAGCACTGAGGGACGTTGTTTGCCGCTGGCCATCCATTCGCGCAGCGCCGATACAGCGATTTCGCGCCCGACGATAATCGCCGCTGGCACGGCAAACCACAGCGAGTGCATGATCGCCGACAACAAGACCAGCGCGGTGGCGACCAAGATCTTGTCTGCCACCGGGTCGAGAAAGGCTCCGAAAGCCGTCTCCAATTTCAGACGGCGGGCCAGATAACCATCCAGCCAGTCAGTGGCAATAGCCAACAGAAAAATTGCCGCCGCTGGCCAGCCGCGCCCATCGGGCATGCACAGCGCGACCACCAAACAGGGTGCCAACGCGATGCGCAATAAGGTGAACAGGGTGGGTAGCGATAGTTGAATCATGGCATGACAGCTACAGCCCGCGCTATAGCCTATTCCTGCAACGGGCGATGCTCCGCTCGTCTGGGGCGGTGACACAGCTGACTTGGGGTCTAGATTTTAGCCGTTATTCGTCCGCCATGCGAGCTGGTTCCGAGAGCGCCTCGCAAACGGTGGTGGCGAGTTTGTCGCCCATGCCCGGTGCGCGGACGATTTCCTCCCTAGAAGCCCGCTGCAATGCCCGCAAGCCACCGAAATGGCGCAGCAAGGAGCGCCGCCGCGCCGGGCCGATACCCGCGATGTGCTCGAGCCCAGAACCGGCGGCTCGGCGCTGGCGGCGGCGCTGCCCAGCTATGGCAAAGCGGTGGGCCTCGTCGCGCAAGCGCTGTAGCAGGTGTAGCGCCTCGCTGTCCGGCGGCAGCGCCACGCTCCGCCCATCCGCGCGGTGCAATTGCTCCCAACCGGGACGGCGCGAAACCCCTTTTGAGATACCGACCACCTCGACGCAGGCACCGTCCTCAGCCAGCTGGGACAGCACCGCAAGCGCTGCGCGCAGCTGCGCCGCGCCGCCGTCCACCAACAACAGATCTGGCAGCTGGGCACTGCGCGCCCTGCTACCACGCAGATAGCGCCGCTCCAGCGCCTCGCGCAGCGCTGCCAAGTCATCGCCGGGAGCGGCGTCGCGAATATTGAAACGGCGGTACTCGGCCGGGCGCAGGCCATCCACCCCGGCCACCACGCAAGAGGCCACCGTGTGCCGCCCGCCGCCGTGGCTGACATCGAAAGCTTCAATGCGCTCTGGCGTAGCGCTGCACCCCAGCGCCTTCGCCAGCGCCTCGCGCTGATGCCCCAAACGCTGCCCGCCGCTGGCGAAGCCGCGCAGATTCTCCCACGCGGTGTTGAGCGCCAGCTGGAGCCAGCGCCCGCGCAGACCACGTTTCGGACTGGAGATGCGCACCCGCTTGCCCGCAGCTCGCCCCAGTGCTGCGGCCAACAATGAGGCGTTGTCGGGCTCTGCGCTCAGCAGCAATTCGCGGGGGATTTCGCGCCCGCCCCCACCCAGGTACAGATGCGGCACAAAGGCGCTGAGCAGGCTGGTCGCACCATCGCTCAGCGGCAATTGTGGAAAGTAGCTGTGGCTGGAGCTGACATGCCCATCGCGCACCTGTAACCACTGAGCACAGTGCATGCCGCCCTCCTCGACCAAGGCCACAACATCGGCGTCACCGCCACTGCGGGTGCTGTCCACACTCTGGCGCTCGCGCATGCGCCGCAGCGCCGCAATGCGATCGCGCAACGCGGCGGCGCGCTCGAATGCCAAGTCCTTGGAGGCCTGCTCCATGCGGTCGGCCAGCTGGCCTTGCAAGGCTTGGCCACCGCCCTCGAGGAACAACACCGCATCGCGCACATCGCCAGCATAGCCCCGCTCGCTGATCAAACCGACACAGGGTGCTGTGCAGCGCCCGATCTGATACTGCAGGCAGGGTCGAGTACGGTGGTGGAAAACACTGTCTGTACACTGGCGCAACTGAAAAGCTCGGTGCAGGAAATTCAGATTGTGGCGCAGCTCCGAAGCGCTTGGATAAGGGCCAAAGTAGCGCCCAGCGACACGCTTGGATCGGCGCGTCCTGCGCATGGAAATTCTTGGATATTGTCCTTCTGAAAGATATAGATAAGGATAAGACTTATCATCTCTGAGCAAGATGTTGTAGCGCGGGCGATGGCGCTTGATCAGATTTTGCTCCAGCAGTAGCGCCTCGGTCTCGCTGGCGGTAACCGTCACCTGGATGCTGCAGACGCGGGACAGCATGCGCATCGTGCGCGTCTCCAGACCATGGCTTTGGAAATAGCTGCCAACGCGGTGGCGCAGCTGGCGCGCCTTGCCGATATACAACGCCACTCCCTCCGCATCCAACATCTGGTAGACCCCCGGCCCCGTGCCCAGGGTGCGCACAAAGGCCTTGGGATCGAAAGCTGCAGCCACGCTCATCGCGATGTCCCCACAAAGTGGCGAAAACTAATATTGATACGCGCCCCGGCAGTGCGGCTGGGAGGTAGGCGATGGCGCCAACGGCGCTGGCTCTCACCGCGCATCAGCAACAGCGCACCAGCGGCCAATTCGATGCGCAAGGTCGTCCCCCCTCGCCGTTCACGCAATTGGAAAGTTCTGCTGGCCCCCAAGCTCAGTGAGGCGATGCGGGGCTGCGCGCCCAGCGACGCCTCATCGTCGCTGTGCCAGCCGATGGTATCGCGTCCATCGCGGTAGTAGCTGAGCAAGGCACTGTTGAAGTTCATAGCAAGGACGCGCTGCACCGCCGCAAGGGCTGCCTGCAGCGCTGCGGGCCACGGCATCGGCTCATGACAGATGCCACTATAACGATAGCGTTGCCCCGGTCCCGCACACCAAGCGCTCAGTCTGGGCAGAGGCTGGCAACGCCCGAAGAGCCGCGCACTCTCCTGCCGCCAAGGGATCTGATCGCGCAGTGCGCGATACCAAGACGGTGCCTCAGCCGCAAATAGCGAAGGATAGAGCAATAATTCACCGCGTCCGGGATCCAGCACCCGCGGCAGCTCAGAGGACACGGGGCTCCAGCTCCAGCGCAATCCCAAACAAACGCTGCACAGCGTCCTGGATCTCGGCGGCAAAGGCAAGGATCTCCTCGCCACTGACACCGCCCGGATTGACCAGCACCAAGGCGTGATGCCGGTGCATGGCGACACCGCCGTGCGCCTTGCCCTTGAAGCCGGCACGCTCAATCATCCAGCCTGCCGACAGCTGATAGCCACTGCCACGCCGCCGCGCCACCAACTCGGGATGATCGCTGAGCAAGCTGCGGTAGTGTGCTTCATCGAGCTGTGGATTGCGAAAAAAACTGCCGACATTTGGCAACTGTCGCGGGTTGGGCAAGCCGCCGCGCAGTCGCAACACGGCGCGGTAAATATCGACCGGAGCTGGGCTGTCGATACCTTTGCGCACCAGCATCTCGCGTAGCGATGGATAGTCGAAGCGCGGTTGTGGCCTGCGGTGTAGGCGCAGCCACAGCGCAGTGATCAACAGTCCGGCACCGGCGGGTTGCTGAAAGATGCTACGACGATAGCTCAACTGGCAATCGCGCGTAGCCAGCCGGCGAACGCTACCATCCGCACTGTCGATGACTTCCACCGCATGCAGGAATTCGGCCAATTCCACGCCATAGGCACCGATGTTTTGCACCGGTGCGGCACCCGCACTTCCCGGTATGCCGGCCAAATTCTCTAAACCGTAGTGTCCCGTGCGCAGGCAGTGGCGCACCAATGCTGGCCACGACTCGCCAGCACCGACTCGCAACAGTGCCCGCCCACCGCTGTCACCCTCCTCGTGCAGACCGCGCAACCGCACCCTCAGCACCAGTCCCGGCAGCTGCTTGGGCAACACGACATTGCTGCCCTCTCCGAGCCGATGCACGACCAAGCCGCGTTGTCGGCACCAAGCCAGAGCAGCGCGCAACTGTGCGCTATCGATGGCCTCGCAGTAATGCTCCGCGACAGCGTCTACACCGAGGTAATTGTCCCGGCGCAGCTGGCGCAGCCGCTCAATCTGCGCCATGGTCGGTGACGCTGGCAAAGTGGTGGCGCACGCGCTCCAAATCGGCGGCGGTATCGACACCGGGTGGAAAGGATTCCCGCACGACGGCAAGCCGGATCAGGACACCTGCCGATAGCGCACGCAATTGCTCCAAACACTCGCTACGCTCAAGCGCTGAGGGCCCCAACTCAGCCCAGCGGCGCAACAGCGAGACCCGATAGGCATAGATGCCGATATGCCGCATCCACAGACCGTCCGACGGCAAGCTGGCACCGTCGCCGGATGCCCCAGCCCACGGGATCGGCAAACGGCTGAAGTAGAGCGCCCGCCCGGCACCGTCCGCCACCACTTTGACAACAGCTGGGGAACGCAGTTCGTCGGCGCTAGCGATCGCCACACACAGCGTCGCCATCTCATCGCCCGCCGCCAATACCGCAGCGACTTGCCCGATGGCTTCCGGCGGTGCCAGCGGCTCGTCTGCCTGCAGATTGACCACCGTCTCCGTCGGCTGCAATGCCAGTTTTGCCACCGCTTCGCAGATGCGCTCAGTGCCAGAATTGTGCCGCGCGGAAGTGATACAGGACTCGGCACCAAAGCCGTCGGCAACGGCGGCGATGCGCGGATTGTCGGTGGCGATAACAACGCGCACCGCACCACTTTTAAGCGCCTGCTCATAGACCCGTTGCAGCATCGTCCGCCCGCCGATGTCCAGCAACACCTTGTCTGGCAAACGGGTCGACTCCAGCCGCGCCGGAATGATGACACTGAAGCGCGGACTTGCGCTCACGATTGCCCGCGCCCTATCGCCGCCAACAGCGCCACGGAGAGCTCTGCTGGCAGGCAGGCATCGACCCGCAGACACCAGCGCGGCAGGGCGGTGGCTGGCGGGGGTGACAAATGGCAATACTTCACTGCATCCTTTTCTGTCATTACCACGGGCCAAGGATCGTCGAAACACAAGTCCCGCACCCGGTAGCGGTGGTGATCTGGAAAAGAGTGTTCCAGCACCACCAGCCCCAACTGCCGCAACGCGGCAAAAAAACGCGCCGGATTGCCCATGCCAGCAACGGCATGCACCGAGCCAGTCGGTGCATCTTGGTGATCCAGTGCCACTGGCTCCCAAGCTGGAAGACGCAGCCAGGTGCTCGGTGTCACCGACATCTGCCAGCCATCGCCCTGCCAACCGCCACCATTGATCACGACAAAATCTACCTCTGCCAAACGCGCTGGCGGCTCGCGTAGTGGCCCGGCGGGCAGACACCAACCATTGCCGACACCGCGGCTGCCGTCGACCACGGCGACCTCCACATCGCGCGCCAAATCGTAATGCTGCAGTCCATCGTCGCTGATCACCACATCGCAGCCACTGGCGATCAAACTCTGTGCGCCGATCACACGCCGGCGCGAGACCAACACCGGCACCTTTCCGGACAAGCGTTTGGCCAGCATCACAGGCTCGTCACCGACCTGCGCCGGATCGGCATCGGCATCAATGCGCCGAGGACCGCGCTCACTGCCACCATAGCCCCGACTGAGGATCCCCGGACGCAGGCCCGCCGCATGCAGGCACTGCGCCAACCACAGCACCAGCGGGGTCTTACCAGTGCCGCCTACGCTGATGTTGCCGACCACAATCACCGGTGCCGCCAAAGGCCGGGCCGTACGCGTCAAGCACCGCCGCCGCCCGGCAGCCACCGTCTGGTAGAGCTTGGACAGCGGCCATAACAGCCGCAGGGGCAGCGATGGTCGCTGCCAGTAGTCGCGCAGCTGCTGTTGGGCGGCTCGACCGCTCCCAGCTGCACTCACGGCTGCAGCTCTTCGCGCGCTAAGCGGGCGTAGAGCCCATCCTGCTCAAGCAGCTCGCGATGCCGACCACGCTCGATGATGCGACCGCGGTCCAGCACCAAAATCAGATCGGCATTGCGCACCGAATTCAGACGATGAGCAATGATGATCACCGAGTGCCCGCTGGAGACATCTTGCAACACCGTGCGCAGCTGTTGCTCGGTCTCGTTATCCAAAGCTGAGGTGGCCTCGTCGAGTATCAGAAAAGGAGCACCTTTCATCAACGCCCGAGCCACGGCGATGCGCTGCTTCTGCCCACCGGAGAGCAGCGTCCCCTGATTGCCCACAGAGGCTGCAAAGCCACCGGGGAGGCGGTCGATGAATTCCACCGCGTGGGCGCGAGCGGCGGCATCACGCACCTCCTCAGCGCTGCAGTCACGCAATTCACCAAAAGCGATGTTGTTGTAGATGCTGTCGTTGAATAGCACCGGCTGTTGCGACACCACGGCAAACTGTTGACGCACATCGCTGATGCGCACATTGGCGGTATCTTGGCCACCGATCAATATCTGGCCACCACTCGGATGATAGAGTCGGGTCATCAAGCGCACCAAGGTACTTTTCCCCGCCCCGGTTCTGCCGACGATGGCGACAATCTGCCCTGGCTCCACCACAAAGTTGATGTCGCTCAGCACCACCGCGCCCTCGCCGTCGCCGACGGCGTAGGAAAAATTGACATGGCGAAATTCCAAGCGGAGATCAGCGGCTTGGAGACGCTGATCGCCACGGTCCGGTTCCGTCTCTTCATCGAGCAGCTGGAAAATATCCTCGGCGGCGGCCAGCCCCTGTTGCAACTGCTCGATGACTTGGCTGAGACGCCGCACCGGGCGCGCGAGCAGAATGGCCGCCACCAGAAAAGCAGTCAATGCCCCCGGGCTGAAACTGCCAGCCCGCGCCGGATCCAACAAGTACCAAAATAGAAATAACAACGGTAGCGTGATCAATAGATGGGTTCCCGGCTGTAGCAAGCTGTTGGCCAGTGAGATCTTGTTACTCTGTTGGCGGAAGTCGTTGCTGCTCTGGTCAAAGCGTGCGCTCTCCAGCGCTTGGGCACCAAAGATGCGTATTTCTTGATTGCCACGCACCACCTCGCCGGTGATATGGGTCAGATCGCCCATCGTGCCCTGCAGACGCCTAGCCAGCATCCGCTGTCGTCGCGCCACGGAGCGAGTCAGCTGCAACAGCAAGGGTGCGGTTGCCAGACAGACCAAAGATAGCCGCCAATCGAGGTAGAGCATGTAGGACAGGAAGGCGATAGCGGTGACCCCTTCGCGCAGCACGATCAGCGCCACTTGGGCGCTACTATCAGTGATCTGCTGCACTTTGTAGTTCAGTGTTGAGATCAAGTGCCCATCGGGGTGCCGATCAAAAAAGTGACCTGGAACCTGCAACAATTTGTCGGCGATCTGGCAACGCAATTCGTGCACCAAACGCGAAGACAGGTAGCGGATACCGAACTCACTACCGGCGAAGCCGACACTGCGCAACACCAACATCAACAGCAACAGCAACGGGATCTGCACACGCCGGGCGTCGGGATTGGCGAACATCGGTTCGACCCAATCGCGCAAACCTAGCGCCAACACGCTGCGTGTTTCTTTGAGCGGATGGTCACTCAGCGCATTCATCGCCAATTGCATGCCGTCGGCGAACAGCACCGAACTCAGCGAAAACAGCACGAAAGAACCGATGCAGCCCGCCCAGATACCGCGATTGACCAAGCTCATGCGCAACACGCGTAAATAGACGTGGAGATCGCGCAAAGAGTGGGTCTGGGTGGGCATGACATCGCCGGGAGAACAATGCCTTAGATGGTATGTTACTCGGCTGCGCTGTGCCAATAGCGGCGGTGCTGTCGGCGAAAGGCGCGCACCGCTGGCGGGGTCTCGGCACTGCGCCAATCGAATTGCACGGTGCCGTCCAAGGCGGTGTCCCACAGGCGACTGTCCACAGCCATGTAGCGCTGCAAAACGGCGCTGTCTGGATGTCCGAATGGATTGCGAGCGGCACGCGAAAAGACGACATGGCGCGGCCTAACCGTCGCCAGCAAAGCCTCCGATGAGGAGGAGGCACTGCCGTGGTGCGGTGCGACCAGCACATCGACCGTGCCCGGTAGCCGGGTCGCCAAACGCCGCTCCACCGCCGCACCGATGTCACCGGGCAACAGGATGAGACGCTCGGCGACGCGGATCAGTAACACACAGGACTGGTCGTTGCCGCCGCCCGCCACCAACGGATGCAGGAATTCAAAATCGATGCCATCCCAGCTCCAACGCTGGCCAGCGCGACAAGGCTGTGCGTGCCTCAGCCCCGGCAGCGGCTCGCCGCGCCATAGCTGGTCTATGGGAAGCGCCTCGCTCAGAATACTCGCACCGCCAGCGTGATCACTGTCCGCATGGCTGATCACCATGGCGTCGAGACGTCGGTGTCCGCGGTGGCGCAGAAATGGCAGGATAATGCCCCGCGCCGCGCTGTAGCCGCCGCGGTATATCGGGCCGCTGTCATAGAGCAAGCTGTGCCGCGCCGTCTCGACCAGCACGGCCAAGCCCTGCCCCACATCCAGCACACTGAGGCGCAACAGCTCGGTACTCGGTACTGGCACCCACAGCAACGGTGCCAACAACAGGGCACCGAGCAGCCAGCGGTGCCAGTGGAGTACTGCGACCACACCGACAGCCGCCAGCACCAGCACTGGCAATGGCCACGGCGGCGGCTGCCAAGTCGGCGTCGGCAACAGTGCCAGCAGCCATAGCGATAGCGCCGCACTCAGCTCGGCCAAGCGCAGTGGCCACTCGGCAGCAGCTGGCCACCACGGCAGCATGACACTGCCCAATAACGCCGCCGGCACCACCAGCCAACTGACCAGAGGAATGGTAAAGGCATTGGCTAGGGGTGAGATCAACGGCACGCTACCAAGCAAGCGACCCAAGGGCAGGATCAGAGCTAAAGACACCGCAAACTGAGCGCGCGCAAAGCGCCACAACCGCGCTGAACCACCCTCCTCCACAGCCATCAGCAGGGCGGCTACCGCGACAAAGGAAAGCCAAAATCCAACCGAGAAACCAGCCAGCGGGTCCCATGCCAACACCACTGCCAGCGCCGCGCAGAGACCGACCCCGCGACTGGTGCGACGGCGCAACAAACGCGCTGCCATCAGGCTGGCCACCATGACCAGAGCGCGTTGGGTCGGCAGAGAAAAACCGGCCAATGCGGCATAGGAACAGGCTCCGACCAGCGCCGCCAACGCCCCCCATATCGGCGCTGGACAGCAACGCAAGGGCGCGACGAGCAAGCGCGCTATCGCTTGGGCCAAATAAAAGCAGAGCCCGGCGACCAAGGCGATGTGTAGACCCGATATTGCCAGCAGATGCACCGTGCCGGTGCGCTCCATCAATGCGCGTACAGCGGTCGGCGGTCGCTGTCGATCACCATTGACCAAGGCCGTCAACAGCCCGCTATAGTCTCCGCCGCGCGCCGCCAAGTGCTGGCCGACCAGCCGCCGCAGGCGATGGTGTAGTGCCTTGATCTCAATGCCTGCCAAGCGCTTGTTGCAGGGATGATCGAGCACATAGCCGACGGCACCGACACCCTGCGAGAGCTGTTGCGCCGCACGATCCATCACACCGGGCGAAGCTGTTCCGTGCGGTCGTTTGAGCCGCACCACCAGTCGCCAGCGCTCGCCGGGGTGCAGCTCTGGCCCCCCGTACCAATTGAGGCGTAGCCTGCCCAAGCTCAGCCGCTCGCCGCCAGCCAGAGGCCGTGCTGCGCTCACTTTCAGCTCGAAACGCCGCAGACTACTGCCATTGTCCAGTGCGGTGTCGCTCGGCATGGCGCTGAGATAGCCGCTGATCAGCAGATCGCGCCCCTCCAGCTCCACCGGCACCCGCTGGGACAACATGGCATGGCCACTGAAGATGGCCCAAGCCAGACCGATCGAGCAGCCGCAGACGGCACGGGCGACACCTCCGGTCCAGCGCAGCGATGCAAGAGCCACAGCCACCAGCGCTGGCACGCAGCTGAGCGGCGGCAATTGCGGACACAGACCGAGCGCCAAAACCGCGCCAGCCGCCGACAGTAGCCAAATACGCACAGATCCATCCTTGGCTCCGTGGTGTTGACCTCAATACTACACGCTGCGACGGGGGCGGCCAGCCCCGTCGCGCTAACTGCCGCTCTGGCGCAAGACCGAGGCGGGAGACAAATTGGCGGCGCGCCACGCGGGGTAGAGCGATGCCGATACACACAGTAGCAGCGCCAGGCCACAGACGACCAACAATTCAGCCCAATCCACGGTGGTGGGCAAATGGTCGAGTGGATAGCTGTCGGTAGCCAACAAGGCAAAGCCGAAGTGCCGTTCCAACACCAACACCAGATCGTCCAATCCCAGCGACAATAGCGTGCCCAAAAAGGCACCGAGCGAGATGCCTATCGTGCCCAGAGCCGCACCTTGGGTCAAGACAGAGCGCAAAATCAAGCTAGGCGGAGCTCCCAAAGTGCGCAACAAGGCAATTTGGCCGCGGCGGCGGCTGCTCATCACAGCGAGCATGGCGGTGATATTGAAGGCGGCGATCAACACCACGGTGGACAGCATCAACGTGACCAACTGCTTGGACAAAGCGATCAGCTTGAACAGTGGCCCCAAGCGCTCGGTCCACTGCTCAACTTGAAAAGCGGGAGCGAGCGTATCCTGTAGCTGGGCGGCCAAGCGAGCGGCATCCAGCGGCTGCGACAGGCGCAACTGGATCGCGCTCGCCATGCCGGGATGGCGCATCAATATGGCACCGAGCTCGAAGTCGATCAGGGCGAGACCACTGTCGATGCTGGTGCCGCTATCGACCACACCACGTACCGTGAAACGCGCACCGCGCACCGCGCGAAAACCCCCGCCCCCGACCAGCAGACTCAGCTGATCGCCCACGCCTAGCGCCAACGTTTCGGCCAGCGCATCCCCTAGCACAATGCCATACTCAGCCAGCGCGGTGCCGTCGGTCGCGCGCAGATAGGGGGTGAAGCTGGCCTCCGTGCCCCCCCCGTGCGGCACGCCCTGCACCAAGGCGGCAGCGACCCGGCCCGAGGCACTCAGCATGGTCGGCAGATAGACCACTGGCTCCGCAGCCAGCAAGGCCGGACCGAGCTGGGAGTGCAGCTCGTCCAGTAGCGCGGGCCACTGTGCGAGCGGGCCATCAGCGGACAGTGTGATCTGCGGCACCAGGATCAGCAAGCGCTCGCGCAGCACTCGTTCAAAACCATTGACCACTGACAGCGTGACAACCAACACCGCCATGGCGATGGCCAGACTCGAGATCGGCGTGGCGATACCACTTCCGGCCACACCGCCGAACAGGCCGCGCAAACCGAGGCGTAGCGACAATGGCAGCGGCATCTGAGGTGGCCCTTCAGTCCGCGCCGAGCACGCCGTCGGAGAGCCGTAGCACGCGATCGGTACTGGCGGCCAATTCCATGTTGTGGGTGGCCAGCAGAAAAGCGGTGCCAACCTCGCGGTTCAACTCCATGATCAATTCGTACACCGCGGCGGCGGCACTCGCATCCAGATTGCCAGTGGGCTCATCCATCAACACACAGCGCGGTCGCGTGATCAGCGACTGCGCCACCGCGACACGTTGCCGCTCGCCGCCGGACAGCTCGGCTGGCAGATGCTCGCCGCGCGCACCCAACCCCACACGCTCTAGCAATTCGCGCGCACGGTGCTGCGCAGCGCGCACGGAGCTCCCCTGCAATAACAATGGCAAACCGATATTTTCCAAGGCATTGAATTCGGCCAGCAAATGGTGGTATTGGTAGACAAAACCGAGCTGGCGATTACGCCATGCGCCGCGCTCGGATTCGTCGAGCGCACCCAAGGACTGCCCAGAGACCCAGACCTCGCCAGCGCTGGGCGTGTCCAAGCCAGCCAACAGCTGTAGCAGCGTAGATTTTCCGGAGCCGGATGCACCGACCACCGCCACCCGCTCAGCAGCGGCTAGGGATAGATCAACATCGCACAGCACCTGCAGTTTGCGGCTGCCGTCACGATAGTGCTTGGAGAGCCCTGCGGCCCGCAACACGACATCATCCAGCACGATTCAAAATCTCCGGGTCGGGTACTGCACCGAGTAAACGGTGTGCCGCCAGCAACACCGCTGGCAACGACAGCAACAACGCGCTACCGACCACCAGCACGACTTCTGTCCATTCCACCCGGGCTGGCAACCACAATATCAACGGCGTGTGAGATGCCCCAGTGAGCGATAACTGCAGGGGATCGTTGCCGCTGAGCAAATGCACCAAGCCGAGGCTGAGGGCGCAGCCGATAGCAATGCCAGCAGCGCCCAACAACAGACCGTGGGCGGCGAAGCTGCGCCACAGCAGCTGTGGCGTCGCGCCCAGTGTGCGCAACAGGGCGATGGAGCGCTGATGCGCGCTGACCGACAACTGCAACATGGCGACCAGATTTGAAGCGGCGATGATGATGACCAGCATCAACAGTAACGAGACCACCGTGCGCTCCAAAGCCATGGCGCGGAAAGTGGCACCGTGTGTCTGACGCCAATCGGCACTGTGCATACCGTCCGCCAACAGTGGCGCAATGCGTTGCGTCAACTCAGCACTACGCATCGGCTGCGCCAACTGCAAAGCTAAACTACTGGCCACAGTCGGCTCCGCAGGGAGGTACAACAGACGGTTGACATCTTCCAGACGAGCCAGCGCCAGCGCTGATCCCGGTGCGGCATTGGGTGGCAGTACGGCGCGCAGATGGAAGCGCCGCTGACGCGGCAGCGGGCCAAAAACTGAAGGCCGCAAGCTCGGCAACAGCACGGTGATCAAATCGCCGGGCACGGCACCCAAACGTTGCGCCAACTGGTATTGCAACACCAAACCATAATCGCTGCCGACCAACGGATCGCCCCCCTCGAAATCATCCAACAGCAGCTCGCCACCGGGAGCCACGCCGCGCAGCTCAGCGCTGCTGTAATCGCCATCGCGGAATGAAAGCAATACCTGACGCCGACTGATGGGTGCCGTGCGCTCAATGCCGGGCAAGGTGGCGATGCGGGCGGACAGCTCGCGCCAGTCGCGCCCACCGCTGTCGCTCTCGATGGTCATATGCGGCAGTGCGCGCAACAGACGCTGCTGGGTCTGCTCTGCCATCGCACCCATCACCGACAACACCACGATCAGAACCGCCACGCCCAAAGCCATGGCAGCAAAGGCGGTGACCGCGACCAAGGACATGAAGCGCTCGCGGCGACCACCCCGGAACAGGTGCCACGCGATGCAGATCGACAGAGGCCTAAACACAGTGGCTGCGCTCAGCCCGCGGCACGCCGGGGACAACCCCCGCGCCGTGCGCACAGGCCGCAACGATCGCCGCCGCAGGAGCCGCGCAAGGGGCGCCCGCTGAGCCACAAGCCCGCGCCAAGACCGATGAAGGCCAGCAGAAAAACCGCAAAAGTAATGGGGATTAAAGACATCTTTGTGGGATTCGCCTCAGGCTCAGCGCGGCGGCAGAAAAGCGGCCATCGCCGGAGTGGCGTAATCTTCCCAGTCGCCCGTTGCCGAACGTATGATAAAGAATGCGGCCAGTCCATGTCGCTCAGCCAACTGCCGACCCGGCTCCGGTCCCAGCACATGCAGAGCCGTGGCCAAGGCATCGGCTCGCGCCGCCCGTCGCGCCACCACTGTGACCGAAGCCAAAGCGTGGCGCACCGGTCGACCGCGGCGCGGATCCATACTATGCGAATAACGCTGACCGCGCCAGCGGCGGTAATTGCGGTAATCGCCCGAGGTCGCGACGGCGGCACCATCGATATGGAGAACGCGTTGCACGGTGCCCGGCGCGGAATCGGGTCGCTCAATGCCCAGCCGCCAAGCACGCCCTGTGGGACCTTGCCCCTGTGCGCGCAGCTCACCGCCGAGCTCGACCAGATAGCGGCTCAGCCCGTGGCTGCGCAGATAGTCGGCGACCCGATCCACGGCGTAGCCCTTGGCGACGGCTGAGAGATCCAGCTGTAGCGGCGCAAGTTTGCGCAGTGCTGGTGGCGTTGCGCGCCATTGCAGCCGCCGGTAGCCAGTGGCCGCATGCGCTGTCTGTAGGCTTAGCGTGCTCGGCGGTCGCCAAGGCGAGGCCGCCGGTATCGCGCCAAAACCCCACAAATCGACCAGACCGCCGACCGTAATATCAAAGGCACCGCCGCTGAGCTCGGCGACATCCTGCGCCAGTGCCACCACCGCCACCGTGGCGCTGGACACTGGTTGCCAAGTCCCCGCCGCCGCACGGTTAAAACGCGACAGCTCGGAATCTGGCATATAGCTGCTCATCGCTCGCTCTAGACGCCGCAGCTGTCGCTCGATGCCCGCCTCCAGCTCCGCTCTCAGGGCGCGGCTGGCACCCGTCGGCGCGACAATGGTGACATGGTAGGCCGTCCCCATCGAAGCGCCATCAAGCTGCCAGACATCACGCCTCGCATCGATGCAGGAGCACAGCGAGACGAACGCGGCCAGTGCCAGACAGCACCACACTGTGCGCGACGATGCCGATGGCGTGGCCAGCAATGGAGCCATGCCGCAACCAGCGATACTCAGCCGCCGAAATCGTCGAACAGAATATTGCCGGATTCGACCCCGAGTTCATCGAGCATAGAAATGACCGCCGAATTCATCAGCGGCGGCCCGCAAATGTAGTATTCACAGTCCTCCGGTGCCGGGTGATCGCGCAAATAATTGTCGTAGAGTACTTGATGAATAAAACCGATAGAACCCTGCCAATGATCCTCGGGCTGTGGCTCAGACAGCGCCACGTGAAAATTAAAATTATCGTGCTCGGCAGCCAGTTGCTCATACTCTTCGGTGTAGAACATCTCACACAAACTGCGAGCACCGTACCAGAAGTTGATCGTGCGCTTGCTGTGCAGGCGCTTGAGCTGGTCGAAGATGTGTGAACGCATCGGTGCCATACCGGCACCGCCACCAATGAACACCATCTCGGCATCGCTGTCCTTGGCGAAGAACTCGCCAAAAGGACCGTAGACGGCAACTTTGTCCCCGGCTTTGAGATTGAACGCCCACGAGCTCATGACCCCAGGAGGAAATTCGGTACGCGGCGGCGGTGTAGCGATGCGGATGTTGAATTTGAGCACACCCTTTTCCTCAGGGTAATTTGCCATGGAGTAGGCGCGGAACGCCGTCTCCTCGACCACTGAATTGAAGCGGAAAAATCTGAAATTCTCCCATGCCGAACGGTACTCAGGCTCGATGTCGAAGTGCTCAAACGCGACGCGGTGTGGCGGGCATTCGAGCTGCACATAGCCGCCCGCACGGAAACCGACATCTTCGCCCGGCGGCAACCGCAAATTCAATTCCTTGATAAAGGTTGCGACATTGGGGTTGGAATCAACCGTACACTCCCAACGGCTGCTACCAAATACCGACTCTGGCACTTGAATGCGCATCGATTGTTTGACCGGCACTTGACAGGCCAAGCGCAACCCTTCGCGTTGCTCGCGGCGGGTGAAGTGGCTGCGCTCCACTGGCAACGCCGCCCCACCGCCAGACAGAACATGACAGCGGCACTGTGAGCAAGTGCCGCTGCCGCCGCATGCCGAAGACAAAAAGATATCATTGGCCGACAAGAGCTGCAACAGCTTGCCGCCGGGCGCTACCGCCAAACTTTTTTTGCCATTGATTTCGATCGTCACCTCACCGCTGCTAACCAGCTGTGACTGAGCTGCCAAAATCAGGCAGACCAAGGCCAGCACGATGCCGGTGAACATCGAGACGCCGAGCAAAATCTCCAGTGCCACAGCCACCTCCTCAGAGCGAGATTCCGCCAAAGGCCATGAAGCCCAGCGACATCAGCCCGACCGTGATGAAAGTGATGCCGAGACCACGCAAACCCTCTGGCACATCACTGTATTTGAGCCGCTCGCGGATGCTGGCCAAAGCAGTGATCGCCAGCAACCAGCCGACACCTGCTCCAAAGCCGTAGACCACACTTTCGGCAAATTGCAACTGGCGCTCGACCATCAGCAAGGTGGCACCGAGAATGGCACAGTTGACGGTGATCAACGGCAGGAACACGCCCAGGGCGTTGTACAGCACCGGCACATAGCGGTCGAGAAACATCTCCATGATCTGCACCGAGGCGGCAATGACGCCGATATAGCTGATGAAGCCGAGAAAACGCAGATCGACTTCAGCTAAACCCGCCCACGACAGTGCGCCGGGTACCAGCAGATGGTAATAGATCAAGTTGTTCAGTGGTACCGTGACGACGAGCACGACGACCACGGTAATACCCAAGCCCAAGGCCGCTTTAACCTGCTTGGAGATGGCTAGGAAAGTACACATGCCCAAGAAAAAACTGAGCGCCATATTTTCAATGAAAACAGTGCGCACAAAGAGGCTCAAATAGTGCTCCATCAGGCTTGCTCTCGCGGCGCAAGCAATAGAGCCGGACGCGTGTTTGGTGCTAGGGGATGTATGTTGTCCTCGACTTGCCCGACTTTCCATGTGCGCAGCGCCCAGATCAAAAATCCGATGATGAAGAAGGCGCTGGGTGCGAGTAAGAAGAGGTTGATCGGATAGTACCAACCACCTGCGGTCACCGGTGCCAAGATGGTGTATCCAAACAGCGTGCCAGCACCGAGTAATTCACGCACAGTGCCGACGATCAGCAACAACACGCTGTAGCCTAAGCCGTTACCGATGCCATCGGCAAGGCTCGGCAACGGAGGGTTGTGCATCGCATAGGCCTCGGCGCGCCCCATGACAATGCAATTGGTGATGATCAGGCCAACAAATACCGACAGTTGTTTGCTGATGTCGTAGAAAGTCGCTTTCAATACTTCGTCGACCACGATCACCAGCGAGGAAATGATGGTCATCTGCACAATGATGCGGATATTGTTTGGAATCCATGCACGGATCAGCGACACGAAGAAATTCGACAGACCGGTGACCACCGTCAAGGCGATACACATCACCACGGTCGGGGCCAAGCTGGTAGTCACTGCCAATGCCGAGCAAATACCCAAAATCTGCAAGGCGATCGGGTTGTTTTCGAAGATCGGCTCCAACAAGCGCTCACGCCACAGCGATTTCCCTGCCATCGTCTTCAGCCCCCAGCCGTGCCGTTGCGAAAGTTGGCCAAGAAGGGGGCAAAGCCCTCGGCACCGAGCCAGTAATGCAATAAATTTTCGACGCCGCGACTGGTCAGCGTGGCACCGCTGATCCCATCGACACGATGGGGGCCAGCCGAACCAACTGTTTTGGGCACGACCATGGCGACAGCACAGTCCCGCTCACCCGCCGACAGACAAGCGCGCCGGTAGAGTTTTTTGCCGTGCCACTTGTCTTTCCATATCGGATTGTCCACTTCACCGCCCAAGCCAGGGGTTTCTCCATGATCATAAAAGCTGAGCCCTACAATGGTGTTACCATCAGATTTTAATGCCAAATAACCGTATAGCGTCGACCACAGACCATAGCCGCGCACCGGTAAAACCAAAGTGCCGGGGCCGTTGTCGGTGGCAGCCCAATAGACCGGCACATAGTGCTCGCGCCGCCGGATGCGGGCGATATCTTTCGCTGCGGGCACCGCCGTGGATAACGCCTGATCGCTGAGGGCAGCCAGCGGATCGTAATCCCGAGCCGCGAGCCCCCCCAACGCCGCATCCCGCTCCGAGTCCGACAAGAAGCGCCCGCTGCGCAAATCCACCAGCCGCAGCTGCACCGCATCAAAATATCTGGCAATCGTTGCAGCATCGGCGCGCCCAGTCGGCAACAGGTTGGCAGCGGACAAAATATTGCGCTGGATGTCGATGCGTCGATTGGCCTCCTGTAGCGGGCGCAACGCCACGGCTGCCATCGACACAACCACCGAGCAGACGGCGCAGATGATCACAGCAGTGGACATGGTTCTGGCGATGCCCTCTTTATTCGACTGGGGTTCAGCCATCGCGCATGCGCCTACGGATATGGGATTCGGCGACAAAATAGTCTATTAGACTGGCGAAGCAATTGGCAAATAAAATGGCCAGCATCATGCCCTCAGGATAGGCGGGATTGGCGATGCGTATCAGCACCACCATGACCCCGATCAGCGCCCCGTAGATCCAGCGCCCGGTATCAGTGACAGCAGCGGTGACCGGTTCGGTGGCCATGAAAATCAACCCGAAAGCATAGCCACCCAGCACGATATGCCAATACCAAGGCACCGCCAGCGGCGAGTCGGACGCGGCACCCAAGCCGAATAGCCAACAGGCACCGATGGTACCGAGCAGAGTGCCAGCAACAATGCGCCACGAGGCGATACCGCTGAGCAGCAAGATCGCACCGCCGATCAGGATGGCCAGTGTCGAAGTCTCGCCGAAGGAACCATCCAGCTGGCCGAAAAAAGCCTGTGTCCACAACAGCTCGTCGTGCAGGCCGCTCATCCCATCGGCGGCGGCAACCGACAGCGGCGTCGCGGCGGTGTGGCCATCGACGACGGTCCACACGCCATCGCCCGACAGCTGAGCTGGATAGGCAAAATAGAGGAAAGCGCGGCCACACAGTGCCGGGTTGAGAAAATTCTTGCCGGTGCCGCCAAACACCTCCTTGCCAACGACGATACCAAAACTGATACCGAGCGCGACCTGCCACAGTGGGATGCTCGGCGGGCAGCTGAGCGCGAAGAGGATGGAGCTGACAAAGAAACCCTCGTTGACCTCGTGCCGCCGCCGCACCGCAAACAGCACTTCCCAGAAACCACCAACGGCAAATGTGACCAGATAGATCGGTAGGAACCAAATGGCACCATGCACCAAACACGCAATAACGCTGTTGGGGTCGTAGGCTCCGAACAGCTCCAACAAGTAGTGGCGCCAGCCGAGCGACTGCGGTGCGTCACTGCCGGACAACAGCTCGTTGGCTCGGTGACCGACGTTGTACATACCCCAGAACATGGCGGGGAAAGTGGCAAACCACACGGTGATCATGATGCGTTTGAGATCGACACCATCGCGCAAGTGGGCAGCACCGCGCGTCACCTTGCCGGGGGTGTAAAAGATGGTGTCGACCGCCTCGTAGAGCGGATGCCACGCCTCCCAGCGGGTACCGGGTCGGCAGGCCTCGCCACAGCGGTCGAGCAATGCGCGCAAGCGATCCATCAACCCCAGTCCCGCCTCAGCCTTCCTGCTCGATGTTAGCTAAAGCATCGCGCAGGAAGGGGCCGTATTCGTATTTTCCCGAGCAGACATAAGTGCACAGCGCCAAATCCTCTTCGTCCAACTCCAAACAACCCAAGCGCTGAACCGTCTCGATATCGCCAGCGACCAAATAGCGCAGAAACAGTGTCGGCAGAAGATCCAGCGGCATGACGCGCTCGAAATTTCCGGTGGGCACGATGGCGCGCTCGCTGCCATTGGTGCTGGTCCCGAGCGCCAATGGGCGACGCGCAAAACGCGAAAGATAGATAGCCAGATTGGAATGCCGGTCGCGACCAGCTGTCAGCCAGCCGAACAATTTGCGCTCACGCTGTTCGCGCAACACCGACAGCTGCAGATGGTAACGACCGAGAAAAGCCCGCGGCCCCTCCGCCTGGTGCCCCGACAGCACCGAGCCACTGATGATCCGATGCTCTTCCCCGGCTCGCAACTCGCCCGCACACAGCGCCGCCACCTCGCAACCCAAGCGAGTGCGCAACAGCCGGGGGCGCAGCAGTTGCGGCCCGGCGATGGAAATGACGCGCTCGACCGGTAATTCACCACTGGTAAAGAGATGACCGATAGCGATCACATCTTGATAGTTCAGATGCCAAACCGTCTTGTCGGCGCGCACCGGGTCGAGCAAGTGGATATGGGTACCGACCAAACCGGACGGATGCGGACCAGCGAACTCTGCCACCCGCAGCTCCAAATCATCCGGTGCTGGCAAACGCGCTCCCGGTGCTTGGCAAAGAAACAACGGGGCAGCTCCGATCAGTCGCCGCAACAGGCATAGGCCGTCGACAAAATCCTCGCTGGCGGCATGGATCAGCGGTGCCGGATCAGCAGCCAACGGGTTGCTGTCGATGGCAGTGACAAACAGCGAGTGCGGTTGGCTATCCGGCGATGGCACTTTACTGAACGGCCGAGTGCGCAGCGCAGTCCACAGACCCGATGCGAGCAGATTGTCACGCACTTCATCGGCCGCCAGCGCAGCAAGACGCTCGCGTCCCGTGAGCGGAAAGCTGACTTTCTGCTCCCCATCGCCGCCGTCGCCCCCCAGTTCGATGACGATGGCGAGCAGGGTACGCTTGCCCCCCCGATGAATGGCACTGATGGTGCCGCCAGCGGGTGCGGTATAGCGCACCGCGTCGTTCTTCTTATCTGTGCACAGCAGCTCGCCACGGCGCACTTGATCGCCGAGTTTGCAGTGCAATGCTGGCTTGAAGCCCGGGTAATCTGGCGGCATCAGCGCCACCCGACGCGGCGTGTTGGACACGCTGTCGACACGCTGCTCTGGTGTGCCCGCCAAGGGCACATCCAAACCGCGGCGCAATCGCCAGCTGCGCGTGGCGGCAGTCACCGCTGGCAGTAGTGGGAGCATCGGATGGCAGCGCGCAGCTCAGCCATCACTCGGACATATCGGGTAGCACACGCCCGCCAGTTCTTCGAGCAGCCGATAGACTTGGCAAGCATAACCAAATTCATTATCGTACCAGCCATACAGGACGCACTCATGACCATTTTCTGCAATGGTGGCGACCGAATCGAGCACACAGGCCTCGCGCGAGCCGACAATATCGCTGGAGACTATCTCGGTCGAATTGGTGTAACCGATCTGACGACGCAACGGCGAATGCAGGGCGATGTGCCGCATATGCTCATTGAGGCTCTCTCTGTTGACCGTCTCGCGCAGGCGCAGCTGTAACACCGCCAACGAGACATTGGGCACTGGCACGCGGATGGCATGGCCGCTCAGTTTGCCCGCCAGCTCTGGCAATATTGCGCCGACCGCCTGCGCCGCCCCGGTATCGGTCAACACCAAATTGGTCGCTGCGCTGCGACCACGCCGCGGCGCAGGGTGATAGTTGTCGATCAGGTTTTGGTCGTTGGTGTAGGCGTGTACAGTCTCGATGTGCCCGCCCTCTATGCCAAAGCGATCGTGTACCGCGTGCAACAGCAAGGTGACCGCATTGGTCGTGCATGACGAAGCCGAGACCAAGCTCTCATCGGAATCGATCAAATGTTGATTGACGCCGTGGACGATGTTCTTCACGCCGCTCTTGGCGGGGGCAGTCAACAACACTTGGGAGACGCCATCGGCGTGCAAGTGGCGCCCCAGCGCCTCTTGGCTACGCCATTGGCCAGTGTTGTCAACGATGATGGCATCGTCGATGCCATAGCTGCGGTAATCAATTGCATCGGGCTGATCGGCGTAGATCACACGCACCTCGTTGCCGTTGGCGACGAAGGATTGATGCTCCTCGTCGATGCGGATGGTGCCTGGGAAAGCGCCGTGTACCGAATCGCGGCGCATCAGGCCCGCGCGCTTGGCCAAGTCACCGTCGTCGCCCTTGCGTACGACGATGGCGCGCAGGCGCAGCGTGTCGCCGCCAGCAGTTTTTTCGATCAACAGACGCGCCACCAGCCGACCGATACGCCCGAAGCCGTAGAGCACAACATCCCGCGGCTTGTCGATGGGTTTGTGCGAGCTGCCGATCAGCCCTTGCACCTGTGCGCGCACGAATTCTGCCACCGAGTGGCCAGCGGGCTTGCCCTGCTCCTCATAGAGGATGGTGATGCGCCCGACATCGATCTCGGCGCTACCGAGGTCTTTGATTGCGGCCAGTGCTGCGAGCACCGGGAAAGTTTCAAATTCTGACAATTCATTGCCTTCGACCAAACGCACAAAGCGGTGTGCGCGCATGATGTCGAGCACCGACTGGTTGACCAAGGGCTGACCGTAGATATAGCTATGGATGTTGTTGTGGCGGTACATCTGACCGACCAGAGGGATCATTGCCTCTGCCAACGATTCGCGTTTTTTCCAATCGGTGAAGTAATCCTTAGGCCGAGGTCTAGCCGCTATTTGCGATTTATTAGCCACAATGCATTCCCGATGTGCCGGGCTAGGCCACCTCGACGCGAAGATCAAAAGTCGCCAAACTAGCCCGACACTCCCAGCGCCCTGCGCCAGTAGCCAGTCAAGCGACTTATTATAGCGGCGCATCATGGTTCTCCCTGCACTTGACCACGCCCCCCTGCCGACGCAGACCGAGCCATCTATTCGCTGGGGCGGCTTGCGCGGAGCTGCGGCGGGCTTGGCAGCGGCGACGGCGGCACGGCGCTGGCAGCGTTGCGCCTTGTTGCTTGCCCCCGATGCCGAGGCGATGCGTCAGCTCGAGGCGGAGTATCACTTTTTCGCGGGCGTGCCAGCGCAGTGCCTGCCGTGGCGTGAAACCCTGCCCTACGAAGCGCTGCCGGTAGCGGAAAGCTTACGTGCCCAGCGCATGGACACGCTCTGCCAGCTGCCACGACTGAGTGGCGGTGCCATCATCACCACCGTCGCCGAGGCGATGCACCGCCTGCCGCCCCGCGCCTGGCTCGAGGCGCAGACAGTCGAGTTGGACATCGGCGACAACTATTCACTGAAGCAGGCGACAGCAACGCTGTCGGCAGGCGGCTACAGGCGCGTGGACATGGTATGCGAGGTCGGCGAGTTCGCCGTGCGCGGGGCGCTATTGGATCTCTACCCTGCCAGTAGCAAGCACCCGCTGCGCATCGAGCTGTGCGATGAGCAGATCGATAGCCTGCGCTATTTTGATCCTGACAGCCAGCGCACCGTGTCCCGCGCTGAAGGCGTGCGGCTAGCCCCGGTGCGCGAGTACCGCATGGATGAGGCTGGCATCGAGCATTTTTTGGACAGCTGGCACCAACATTTCGATCTGCCGCCCCAAGCCAGCCCGCTGTACCGAGATCTCGCCGCCGGGCGCGATGCGATCGGTGCCGAATACTATGCCCCGCTATTTTTCCCACACACCGACACGCTATTCGACTACCTACCCACCGGCAGCTTGCTGATTGCCTGTGGCGATATAGCCGAGGCGGCAACGGCGTTTGAACGCACAGCACACAGACGCCATCGGGACTGCATCGAAGACAGCGCACGGCCACCGCTGAACCCCTCCATCCTATTCTTGGATGCCACCGAGCTGAAACGGCGCAGCAAAGGCATGCCCCAACTGCAGCTATCGCAGGAAACCGACAACGCCAAGTTCGATTGTGCCGCGCAGCTGCCGGCAATACCGCCCGGCGACACCAGTGCGCGACTGCGAGCGCTGGGTGCAGGTAGCGCGCATCGGGACGGACACCGCCTATTGCTGACAGCCACCAGCCAAGGCCGCCGTGAAATACTACGTGAACAATTACAGAACGCTGGCATGGCGGCCCAGCCAATCGACAGCTGGCCGGAGTTCCTGCGCAGCGAAGCCCCCTGCCAGCTGGCCGTGGCACCGCTGGAACGCAGCTTTGAGCTGAGCGAACCGGCCATCAGCTTGCTGAGCGAATCCGCTTTGCACCCGGCTGAGACGCTGCGCCGCCGGGCGCAGACCAGCCGGGGGGGCTTAGCGCTGGGGCTGGCAGTGCGCGATTTATCCGAGCTGAAAGTTGGCGATCTGGTCGTGCACGAAGACCACGGCCTCGGTCGTTATCTGGGCTTGGAAACCATGTGTATCGATGATATTGACAACGATTTTCTGATGCTGGAATATGCTGGTTCCGCACGCCTCTATGTGCCAGTCGGCGATCTGTCACTGGTGCGCGGCCACATCACCGCCGCAGACGCTACAGTCGAGCCCGAGCTGCACCGATTGGGCGGGCGGCGCTGGCAACGAGCCGTGCGCCGCGCTGCGCGCCGCGCTGGCGATGTGGCCGCAGCTCTGCTCGCCATGCAGGCGCGCCGCCAACAGCTGCACCGCGAGCCACGACTGGTGCCAGCACAAGACTACCAACATTTTGCCGCTGGCTTCCCTTTCATGGAGACCGCCGACCAAACGGCTGCCATAGCGGCCGTGTTGGAAGATATGTCGCGCAATCGACCGATGGATCGCCTGATCTGCGGCGATGTCGGCTTGGGCAAAACGGAGGTGGCGCTACGCGCCGCCTTCATCACCGTGTACAGCGGTGCCCAAGTCGCGCTGCTGACGCCGACGACGATACTCGCCGAACAGCATGCCGCCACTGTCCGCGAACGCTTTGCCGATTGGCCAGTCCGGGTCGGCGTACTGTCGCGTCTGAACACGGCGAGTGAGACAGGCCAGCTGCTGGACGAGCTCGGCACCGGCCAGTTGGATATCGTCATCGGCACACACCGCCTATTGCAACAGGATGTGCGCTTCCATCAGCTCGGCTTGGTGATCATCGATGAGGAACAGCGCTTTGGCCTACGCCACAAAGAGCGCTTCAAGGAACTGCGTGCGGCGGTGGATGTGCTGTCGCTGACGGCAACACCGATTCCACGCACGCTGCATGTCGCACTGTCCGGACTGCGCGACCTGTCGGTCATCGCCACCGCTCCAGAGGGACGGCTACCGGTGCGCACACTGGTGACACCGTGGGATCATGGAACCATCAGAGACGCGCTGCAACGTGAATTGCAACGTGGCGGCCAAGTTTATTATGTGCAGAATAAAATCTCGCGCCTCAATCGCAGCGCGCGCGAGCTGGGAAAAATACACGACGAGGCGACCATACGCATCGTGCACGGCGGCATGGGGAGCGCCGAGCTGCGTTCGGTAATGGACGCGTTTTACCAGTGTCGTTGCAATGTGCTGGTCTGCACAACGATTATTGAGAGCGGCCTCGATGTGCCCAACGCCAACACCATCATCATCGAACGCGCCGACCAGTTCGGCTTGGCTCAGCTGCACCAGCTGCGCGGCAGAGTCGGTCGCGCCCAGCGTCAGGCGCACGCCTATTTTCTGATTCCCTCCGACCCCGATCTGATGCGCCCCACCGCCCTGTTGCGCATGGCTGCGGTGCGTGACACCCGAGCGTTTGGTGCTGGCTTCGTGCTGGCGCGCCGCGATCTGGAATTGCGTGGTGGCGGTGAATTATTGGGTCTGCGCCAAAGTGGCGAGGAGGATGTGATCAGTCCCGGCCTCTACACCGATCTGCTGGAACGGGCGGTACGAGAATTGCGCGGCGAGCCACCACCGCCGCCACCAGTCACTGTGTCATTGGGTGTCCCCGCCCTGTTGCCAGCGAGCTATGTCGGGGATGTCAACCAGCGTTTGGTCTTGTACCGCCGTATCGATGCCGCTGAGGACGAGGCCACCTTGCAGACCTTGGAGGCCGAATTATTTGACCGCTTCGGCGCCTTGCCCCAAGCGGCACACCAGCTGTTGCGCCAAGCCGTCTTGGCTCAACGCGCGCGCCGTCTGAGCCTGTGCCGACTCGAAGCACACGAGCGCGGTGCAGCGCTCTACTGCCGTGCCAAAACGGCAGCGGACAGCGCACCAGCTTTGCCGCCACCGCCAGCTTGGCACTGGGATGGCGACGCGCTGCGCTACGCTGGGTCACTGGCCACAGAAAGCGAGCGCCACGCCTTGCTGGAACAAGTCACAGCGGCGCTGGAAAGAGCTGTCACACCGAGCTAAATGCGATTTTAATCACCGCGTAGCGGACGGGTACAGCGGCAATCCCTCACTCGAGATCGACCGGAAATCTGAAATGGTATTGACGGTAGTTGAGGATTAATTCTGCTCGCTTGATCTGCTCCACGCTCAAGCCGTCCACAGCCTCCCCTTCACGCAGCTTGATACCGTTGATGACAACAAAGCTGCGAGCCGGTTTGCGGGCAACATGGATATGGGCGCTCAGCGAGATAGCTGGTAGCGACTGCTGGATGCGGGTGGGCAGCTCGGCGATCTCCAACACCGCACCGCCGACGGCATGCGTCGCCAACGGCGCTGGTGCTGATACTGGCTGCGGTGTCGGCACCGTCAGCTCGGGTAGCGCGATGTCGGCAATGGGTGCCGGGGGCGGCGGAGCCGAACGCTCACGGTAAAACCAGACGATCAGCACTGTGAGATTGAGCAGCAGCACGGCGGCCGCCAACCAAGGCCACACCGCCCGCACCGGCCTCGGCAGACTGATCTTCGGGCTATGAATCGACGGGGGCTCGCCGCGCTGCCGCTCATGCTCGGAGCGCTGCAGGGCATCAAGTATGTACGACATCGACTACGGTGCCGCCACTGGTGACCACTCCCGCAGTCTCGGCGCTTCAGTTCCGATCATATTGTTGAGATGAATCAACACTTCAGGACCGATAGCGTGGTCATCTCCATGGCCAATTTGCGACTGCAATTGGCGCGCCCATACCAGCAATTCACCCTCGAGGCGTTCTGGCATCACGCTGGCACCGCCTTCAAGTAGTGCGCGCTGGTGTGCGAGCCAAGTCACCAGTGGCCCCTCGCCACCGTGGTTCAGAGTGCCACGGTAAACCTCCGGCGGTCGCCAGAGCAAACTGTACTCCCCGCCCCAATCGCGGCGCAACACGCGCTTGGCCCGCTCCATGTCGAGCCGCCATGAGCGATTACCCACCTGTAGCGAGACCCCGTGCTCGTCCAGCCCCTCCCACAGTGCGTAGAGCCCACCCTGCCCCTGCCATGAGAAGGAACGCAACACGGCTGGCCGGTCAGCGTGGCGCAACTCGTCGAAGCCGCCAACACCCGAGAGGCAACGCAACGCATGATGCCGCGCGTAATCACATGGCGCACCGTCGCGCTGCTCTTGATAGTCTAGCCCCCACAAAGCGAATAGCTGGCTGTAAGCTGTGCTGCGGCTGGCCTCCACCGCTGCCGCCGATGCCGTGACCAATTCAGTGACGGCGAGGGGCGGGATCGGCACACTGTCCGGCGTCGCCACCAGTTGCCCACCATCGATTCTCTGCCCAGCAAACCAAGCCAAACTGATGGCGCAGGCAATGAGGGTCGCCACCGCGCCCCAGCGCGGCCACCGCAATGCCGACAGTGGGCTCGGCGGCAACACTTCCGTTGCAGCGCGGCGCAGCAACGGCTCATTGACGTGGTCCACACGTTCCGAATAGGCGGCCAGCAAGGCGCGGTCACAGATCACATTGATCAGGCGTGGCACACCGCCACTGAGCCGAGCCAGCCGACGCAGCGCAGCGGCGCTGAACAATGGACGGTGGCAACCGGCAACCTGCAGGCGATGGCTGACATAGTGACCCACTTCTCTCGCTGGCAGTGCGCACAGGTGGTAGCGGGCGGTGATGCGCTGAGCCACTTGACGCATCGCTGGTCCGGACAGCATGGTCTGCAGCTCGGGTTGTCCAACCAGCAATATCTGCAGCAATTTTTTTTCGTTGGTCTCAAGATTGGTCAACAAGCGCAATTGCTCCAGCACATCGAGCCGCAAGTTCTGAGCCTCGTCGATCAGTAGCAAGGTGGTGCGACCGCGGGCGTGGGCTCTCAACAGATGTTGGTTGATGCTGTCGACCAGCAAGCGTGGGCTGTTCTCCTCAGCTACCCTCCCGGCACCGAGCTCATCGCGCACGGCGGCGAGCAATTCGACTGCGGTCAGGAGCGGATTGAGGATCAGCGCGACATCGCAATGCTCTGGCAACTGCTCGAGAAAGCAACGGCAAACTGTGGTCTTCCCCGTCCCCACTGCGCCGCTGAGCATGACGAAACCACCGCCCTGCGTCCCGTACAACAAATGCGCCAAGGCTTCCCGATGGCCGGAACTCATGTACAGATAGCGCGGATCCGGTGCAATCGAGAACGGCACGCCACTGAGACCAAAGTAGTCGCGGTACATCGTTCTATTCTAGAGGCATCACATGTTGGCTACAATGACGACATCCAGCTGGTCGATCGAACAGACTGGCAGACATCACACGATACCATGCCTTTGCTCGCCCTATGCCGCCAGCTGCCGCTCACTGCCTCGCTGGTGGTGTCGCTGGCCATCACCACCACAGTGCAAGCTCAGGATGGCGCGGCGGTACCGGAATGGTACCATGTGGAACTGCTGGTTTTTGCCAATGAGAGGCTGGAGCCAGAAGCCGCCAACGACGAGCTGTTCTACACTCAGGAATTGAGCTATCCATCGCGACTCGTGCGCCTGACATCGCCGGAGGAGGACATCGCCTCCTACAGCGGCGGCGATGCCCCCGCCAACTTGGCCGATGTCTGGGAGCTGGACAATGCTCCTATTGTCGACGACAGCACCACGCCCGCTCCCCAGTGGTGGGAGACACCGGCGGTGCCAGCGGTCGATGGCATTGCGGCCGCAGTCCCCGAGACGGCAAACCGCACGAGCCAGAGCAAGGCCCGGCCACCCGCAGCGGCAGACGGGCTGCCTACCGCCTACCAACTGCTACCGGTCGACCAATGGCAGCTGAGCGTCGCCGACCGCAATTTACGGCAAGACCACAACGGCTATCGCGTCCTGTTTCACGAAGCGTGGGTGCAACCGATCCACAGCCGGCAGGAAGCACAGTCGGTGCTGATCGAAGGGGGGCGTCCGGATCTCGGGCCGCGTGGTGAGTTGTCCGGTCACCTCCAGCTCAGTATCAGCCGCCACCTGCACTTGGATGCGGACCTATGGCTGGAGGACGAGCGACGCCTACGGCGCGGCCACGGCAAAAAGGCGCGGGTCCTCTCGCTCTTACCAGTGTTGCCTGCCGCCCTCAGCCGCGACCCAATCATTGCCGGACAACCGGGCGACGGCAACGATCCAGCTGAGGACGGCTTGTCCAATGTGTTGCGACAGATACAGGCGACCGCCGTGTCGGCACGTCCCCTAGTGCGCATGCGCCAACATCGCAAAATGCAGCCCAACAGCCTGCATTTTCTCGATCATCCAGCCTTTGGTCTGCTGATCAAAGTCTCCCCGCTAGAGAACGAATCCAGCGAGCCCTAAGCGCCAGCTGTGGCGAGCTCCTAAGATATTGACTCAAGCCACATCAACCGGTCGGCACCGCGACCTATCCCATCACGGGAGTCAAGGACTGTCAGTGCAATAAACGGCGCGGCACACTGGCGGCTGGCAGTTCCATATCCGCTTCCGATTTAGACACATCCAGAGCTTGCATGGAATCGGCCATGAGCTGGTTGTAGCGCTGAATGCCAGCCATCACCATATGGTGGGCGATATCCAGCTGCAAGCCGTGCAGCTGTGCCATCGATTCATCGGAAAAACGCAGACGCAACATCGGTGCCTCGGCAGTCGTATCTGTCGACACAGTGTCCGTGTCCGCGTCTGCGCCGCGCACTAACTTGGCATCGCCGACTCGGCGATGTGCTTGGCGCAGGACGATCTCGCCGTCATCCAGCTCGACCAGTTCCAATTCAGAATACATCTGCATGGCGATAGCTCCTTTTGGGATTAAAAGAAGAACGTAGCACGAATGAATAGCAGTATAGCACTATTGTGAGCTTCGGCGATCAATATTCCGCGCACTCAGCCCGCAACGCGCTCAGCAGCTGCGCTAACTCGCTGTGCCACAGATGGCAACGTACCAAGGGTGGCGGCAACTCGCTCGCATCGCTGAGTGCACGCTCCTCGCACAATAATTCCTCCAACCAACCACTGCGTTCCAAGCGCTCTAAGCGCAATGGAATCAACGACTCGGACGGCATCGTGGCCCGCAATTCGGTCGCATTGAAAAAAGGCCTATCCACGCCCACACCCGCCGGTGCCAATTCCACCAATAGCAAGCGATAGGCCAATCCCAGTTGCAAGGTGGCAGACTCGCGCAATGCCCCGCTACCATCGCCTATTTCTTGCGCCAACTCCAACAGCAACCGAGCACTGCCCAAGCGGGCGTCTGCGACTTGAGGCGTGTTTGACATCGGTCACCGCATCAGCTGACGCTGCGCGAGACGCGTTTGCCAGTCGCAGCGCGTCGCTTGGGACGGCGCGGCGAACTGTCTTTTTGTTCACTCCAACGACCATCGCTATAGGTCGCTTTAAAACGCCCGCGGGCACCATCGCTACTCAGATACTGGGCATTGTCTTTGCGGCTAAAACGCACAGCAAAAGGTTGTCCGGCGCTGTCATTGACCGGAGCCTCAAACAAAAAAGCATATTTGGGATCCACCGCATCCCGATGCACGAGCAACTCTTCGAGAAACGGCGCACGCGTCTCACGATTTTTCGGGAAACGGCTCGCGGCGAGAAACAGCCCCGCCGCACCATCGCGCAACACGAAGTGGTCATCCACCTGATCACAACGCAGCTCAGGCATCGGCACCGGAATCATTTTCGGCGGTGCTGGCTCCCCGTTTTTGAGGATTTTCCTGGTGTTCTTACAGTCCTCGATCGAGCAGCTGAAAAAACGTCCAAAGCGACCGTTGCGCAAATGCATATCGGCACCACAACGATCGCAGAGCAGGGTGGGGCCAATCGTTCCGGGGAAAGGAAACTCTCCTCGCTCGACGATGGAACCGCTACAGTCAGGATAATTACCACAGAGCAGCAGGCGTCGTGTGTCGTCGACGGCATAGCACTCGGTGGCTGTGTCACACCGCGGGCAACGTGGCCGCTCGCGCAGATGACGCGCCTCACGCGTCTCGTCGTCCTCTTCGGTTTTATTGACCTGAGCTGATCGCTCTGCCAGATCTGCACCCGCAGTTGCTTTGCTCACTTTTTCCACTGCGGCGAGTTCTGCGACGAGATCATCCTCGCTCAGCAAATCGATCGTTTTTCGACAACGCTCTGCCTCGGGCAAACCATAGCCGGAGCAACCGAGGAAAATACCAGTGGAAGCGGTGCGCACCTGCATATTGCGCTCACAGTCCGGGCATAGCAATTCAGTGGTGGTCGGCACGTTGGCGCGCATTCCGCCGTCACTTTGCTCAGCGAGCTCCAGTTTTTGCTTGAAGTCCGTATAAAAATTATCGAGCAGTTTGCTCCATGACAACTCGCCCTCAGCCACGCGATCCAATTCGCGCTCCATGGTCGCGGTAAAATCGTAATCCATCAGATTTTCAAAGCATTCCAGCAGGCGATCCGTGACGATATCAGCAATTTTTTCGGCGTGGAAGCGCCGCGCCTTGAGCACCACATAACCGCGCTCTTGGATTGTGGAAATCGTGCTCGCATAGGTCGAAGGACGACCGATACCGAGCTGCTCGAGCTCTTTGACCAAACTGGCCTCGGTAAAACGCGGCGGTGGTCGCGTGAAGTGTTGACTTGGTAACAGCTCGACCAAGCGCAGCACTTCTCCCTCGACCAAGCTTGGCAACTCAGGCTCGGCATCGCGCTGTTGGGTCGCGGCGGGCAGGGCGCACAGAAAACCTTCAAAACGCAGCGTGCGACCACTGGCCCCGAGCTCGTACTCTGCGGCCACCCGCCGCTGTGACTCCGATACTTGGGCCAGCACCCGCACCGTGGTCGCCAGATATTCCGCCGGCACCATTTGACAAGCCAGAAAACTGCCGCGAATCAATGTATAGAGCTTGCAGGCAGCGGCATCCATGCCGGACAGTGCACTCGCCTCGCGTGACACCTCGGTCGGGCGGATCGCCTCATGCGCTTCCTGCGCGTTCTTGGCACTGGCATAGCGACGTGGCTTGTCCGGCAGATAGCGATCCCCCCAACGCCCGGCGATGTATTCTCGGCAGTCGCCAATGGCATCGTTGCTGAGCCGCGTCGAGTCGGTACGCATATAGGTGATATAGCCCGCCTCATAGAGCCGTTGCGCCACAGTCATTGTTTTGCGCACACCAAAGCCGAGCCGGTTACTGGCAGCTTGCTGCAATGTCGAAGTGATCAGTGGCGGCCCGGGCCGTTGGCGCACCAATTTGCCACTGTATTCGCTCACTCGGAGCTGGCTATGCTGCAAGTCCGCCATCACCGCCGACACTTCAGACTCGCTGGATGGACGGAATTTGGTGCCGTCCGCCACTCGCACGGCCAAGCAGATCGCCTGCTCCGAGTCAGTGGCGCAATCCGCCCTGAGCTCCCAGAATTCCTCGGGCAAGAAAGCACGAATCGCCCGCTCGCGCTCGACCAGCAGACGCACCGCCACCGATTGCACGCGACCGGCCGACAAGCCGCGCGCGACCTTGCGCCACAACAATGGCGAGATCATGAAGCCGACAATGCGATCTAGAAAGCGTCGCGCCTGTTGCGCCTGCACACGATCCATATTGAGCTGTTGGGGTTCGTCAAAAGCAGCGCGTACCGCCCGCTGCGTGATCTCGTTAAACACCACGCGTAGATAGCGTTTATCGGAACTGTTGCCGGGCTGTTCATCGGAACGCTGCACCAACTCCTGCAAATGCCAAGCGATGGCTTCTCCTTCTCGATCCCGGTCAGTCGCCAAGTAAATCGTCTCCGCATCGGCCGCCAAACGGCGCAGCTGCGCGACAATTTTTTCCTTGCCGGGAATGATTTCGTAATGCGCCTTCCAACCCTTGTCTGGATCGATTCCCATGCGCCGCACCAAGCGCTCCATCGCGGCATCGCGGGTGCTGGTCGCTTTCTTCTTGACCCCGGCCTTAGCACGCTTGCCAGCAGCCACCTTCGTGCTACTAGTCGGCAGATCGCGCACATGTCCGGCACTGGAACTGACGACATAGTTGTCACCCAGATAACGGCTGATGGAACGAGCTTTGGCCGGGGATTCGACAATCACTAAGGCTTTTTTCATCGTGATGTTGTGCTCCAACGACAAGATTGAGATTGACTATATTGCATCAAAGGTCAGGTGGCTAGGAAATGCCACGAGCCGTGCGCAAGGCCTCGGCGATGCGCGCGACATCTGCCTCAGTGCCCTCCTCATGCCAATAGGCCGCGATGTTTCCAACGCCGCATTCAACCGCGTGGACGCTCTGCGGCAATGCATCCAACACTCGCTCCAAGCGCTGCGCTGAGGAGCGATCGACAGCTCCCCCCCCCTGCACCTGCCAAGTATCACCGGTGCGCAACCAGCGCCGCCGCCCCTGCTCCGCAGCGCCTGCCCGCGGCGGCAAGACCAGCGAGTAGGCGATATCCCGATCGTAGCTGGCAGCGGTGGCACCAGTCTGCTGCATGTCGGCCAAGCGCACCCGCAGGCCGAGTCGCATCGCACAACGCCGCAAGGCACCCCGGCGGCGCTCAGCAGCAGAAGGCCAAGCAGCCATCAGCGGGGCAGTCAACAGGCCGAGCGCCAGTAACAGCAGTAGAGTCTTCAATGCGGTATCCGACACTGGCAGGCTCGCGCATATTGCGGTGGAGTGGGATGGCACAAGATAATACGGCATCGGCTGGGGTGTCCCCCGCAGAGGCTGGCATGGCACAGATGGAAGCACACGCGTCGTTGATCGACATCGGCGCCAATCTCAGCCACCCCGCCTTCGAGCGGGATCTGCCACAAGTGCTACAACGCGCCCGCGACAACGGGGTCGCACGCATCGTGGTCACCGGTGCCGACGCGGACAGTAGCGAGCAGGCGCTGATGCTGGCTCGCGCCGAGCCGGATTTGCTCTACGCCACTGCCGGCCTGCACCCACACCACGCCGCTGACTGTAGCGCCGATCTGCTCGACCAGCTGCGCAGCTTGGCGCGAACACCCGAAGTCTTGGCCATCGGCGAGGCCGGCTTAGATTTCAATCGCAATTTGGCATCGACCGCACAACAGCGCTTTGCCTTGGAGCGGCAATTGGAGCTGGCTGCCGACATCGGCCTGCCGCTGTTTCTGCACGAGCGCGATGCCGCACAGCCGATGCTGGAGCTGCTGCGCGCCCACCGCGACCAGTTGGGCAACGCCGTCATCCATTGCTTTACCGGTGACCGCGACGCCCTGTTCGGTTATTTAGATTTGGATCTGCACATCGGTCTGACCGGTTGGCTGTGTGATCCTCGGCGCGGCACCCACCTGCACCCATTGCTGCCTGAGATCCCGCGCCACCGGCTGATGATCGAGACCGATGCCCCCTATCTGCTGCCGCGCGACCTGCCGCCGGGCGTGGTCGCTCAATCCTCCCGCAACGAGCCCTGTGCCCTACCCCACATCCTGCGCGCCGTGGCGACTGCCGCCGGACGTCCGCAGGCAGAGCTTGCTCTGGAGACGAGCGCGACCGCCGAGCGCTTCTTCGCCTTTGCCGCCGGAGCGGGGTAAAGCCCCCAGATTTTGTGCTATGCTGAGTCCAATTACCTGCTGGGGACATTTAGCCTATGCAGAGCTTATCGCAGCTGGTCAGTGACGATTACTGCCACATCAGTCGGCGCGTCTTCAGCGAGCAGTCGATCTACGAGCTGGAACAACAGCGTATTTTCAACCGCAACTGGTTGTTTTTGTGCCACCGTGACCAAGTGGCTGAGACCGGCGATTATTTCACCACTTTCATGGGCGAAACCCCAATCATCGTCGCCCGCGGTGAGGACGGTGCCATCCATGCCAACATCAACAGCTGCTCGCACCGCGGCCTGCCAGTGTGCCGCAACGATCAAGGCAATGCCAAGTATTTTGTCTGCCCCTACCACGGGTGGGTCTACAGCGTCGACGGCCAACTGAACAAAGTGCCGCAAGAACGCGCGCTTGAGCGGCTGCCAGATCTCAGCGGCTTGGGTTTGAACAAAGTGCCCCGCATCGACCAATACGAAGGTCTGGTATTCGGCAACATGGATCCCGAGGCTCCATCGTTGGACGAGTATCTCGGCGACATGAAGTTCTATCTGGAATGCTTTTTACAACGCTTCCCCGGCGGCATCGAGCTGGTCGGGCCGCCACATAAATGGTGCCTGCACAGCAACTGGAAACTGCCGGTGGAAAATCAGCTCGGCGATGCTGGCCACGCCCCCTTTCTGCACGGTGCCCTGATCGGCGGTGTTCAGGGCGTCAAGGAAGTTGAGGACTACGGCCTGACGACGGTGGCGGCACCCGGACACGGTGCCGCTGTGCGCTATATGCCGGAGGACAGTTCCGACGAGCAGCGCTCTTGGGGGCTGGAGGGTGTCATCGAACCGAACCCGGTGCTACAGGAATATCTGTTGGATGTGCAAAAGCAGCTGGCCGAGCGCCTGTCACCTCGCCACGCCCGCATCAAGCCGTTGACGCTCGGGGTCTACCCCAATTTGTCGATCATCGGCTCCAACGCCACCTTGCGCGTCTCCCATCCGCGCGGACCCGGCGAGGTGGAAGTGTGGTCGTGGTGGGTTGCGCCGCGCGATGCACCGGATGAAGTCCGCGACAGCTTGCGCAAACAGTACATCTTCTTTTTCGGCCCCGGCGGCGCGCTGGAGCAAGAAGACAGTGATGCTTGGATGCAACAGCATGTCGGCAGTAGCATCGTGTCGCTGAGCGACCGCCCGTACTACTACGGCTTGGGTCGCGGCGAGGAACGCGAGCACCCCGAATTGCCAGGCCTCGTCGGCAGCTGCTATAACGAGCACTATGCGCGCAGTTTTTATCAGCGCTGGCGGGACGATCTCGCAGGCACCCAAGCCGTGGCGTAGTGAGCACCACCAAGACCGCGCCGCTGGCTGATCCAGCCCTGCTCTGCACCCTGCAGCAGTTTTACTACCGGGAGGCGCGGTTGCTCGACGAGCGCCGCTACATGGAGTGGCATGGCCTGCTGGAGCAAAGCGTGCGCTATGTGGTGCTGAGCCGCTTTGTTCCTGCCGCCGAGCGGCAGACCGGTAGCGAGGGCGACGATGAAGCACACAACATTGCCCGTGAGACCAGCGGTGTCGGTGCCCACGACAATCCGATGCGCGATGAAAACAACTTCCAGCTATTGATGCGCGCAGACCGCGCAAAAAAAAGCATCTCTTGGAGCGATAACCCACCGCCTTTCACCCGCCGTTTTGTCAGCAATGTCGAATTGGTCGCCATCGATGGCGACCAACTCACGGTCCGCAACAACCTGTTGCTGTACTACAGCCGCCATGGACGGCGCGATGTCTACACCGGGCGACGCGAAGACCAGCTGCTGGCGACAGACGACAGCTACCGCATGCTGCGGCGTGAAGTGCTACTGGATTGGAATGTGGTCACCGGCCCCACTGTCGGATTATTTTTCTGAGGCGAGGGCGCAACGCGCGGTGAGGGAGGGATTCGAACCCTCGACAGGGGATAAGCCTGTACGCGCTTTCCAAGCGCGCTCCTTCGGCCACTCGGACACCTCACCTAGCGGCGATAATTGTACGGTCGCCGACGACCACGCTCACTAGACCGCGCTGAGGCAAGCCGGATCAAAGGCGTAGTCGCCGTCTAACCATTCCCTGATTTCGCGCGCGGCCGGCTCGGACACGCGCCCGTATTCGGCACTCAGGTGTCGGCGTTGCAGCGCTGTCAACGCATCCAAACCACCCGTTGCGAAGCGCTGGGCATCGCGTGAGAGCAGTGCCGCCAGCGGTGCGCTGTACAGCTCGGTCAGCGCCGCTGACCAGTGCTGCGCGACAGCCTCGGCACTGCCATCGGGACAGCGCCCGAGCACCGCCAGTGGCAACTGTGACAATCGACTCTGGTTCATCGGGTTGATGAAATGCCCACTGGCCAGCTCACACAAATGCGCCGGGCGCGGCGGAAATGGCAACAGATGCAGGTGCCGGCAACTGTGGCGGCCATCGTTCACTGGGTAGTTGTCCCACAGCACCGGCGTGCGCCGCAACAACTCGCCGACCCAGCGCAGATGCGGTGCCGAAAAATCAGCGCTGCAGACGCGCTCTCCAGTCCAGAACACATCGATGTCGGGCGCGAGGGCTTGGCCGAGCTGCTCTAAATACGCCTCCGGCATCGGACCGAACAGTTGTGCCAGCACCGGATCGGTGGAGTAGTAGCTGGGACAGACAATCAGCCGCACCGAGGCTCCCAGCTGCTGCCGCGCCTCGGCGACGAGCTGCGCTTGGCGCGCGGCGGCACCGTCGACGATTTTGCTATCGTCAAACAGCAGGCACAGCAAGTCAGGTTCCAAAGCCGCCAGCTGGTCGAGGCGGCGACGCAACGCAGCGCTGTCTACCATGCCATCGACATCGCATAGTGGACTCAGCCCCACGCCCCAGCGCAGCCCGGCAGCGCGACATGCGGCGCGGTGACTGGCCAGTGACCGCCGCTGGCGCAACGGCCAGTCGCGCTGCCAAAGCTGGCGCAGTCTGGCATCTCCTTTGGGCGCATAGATATAGCTGTCGAAGCCATGCCGACGCATAAAGGGCAATATGGTGTGGCGCTGGCGCCAAGTCCACATGCGCCCGTAGAAGCCCTCGATCAGACCACGATCAAACATCGCCGCGCCTGCCCACCACTGCCCGCCCAACAGCTGGCGACACACTGTGCAGACACTGGTGCAACAGCTGCTCGAGCACCAGGCGCGGACGCAGATTGGTCGCGGCATGCGCCCCCAGCAGGTGCCGAGACTGCAACACCGACTCGAAAGCAGCCGACAGACCGGCCAAGGCGCGGCCATCGGAGAGCTCGTGCCGAATGGCTTCGCTGAGCCAATCGGCGAGCCAAAGCAGCAGCTGCTCGGCGTCATCCTGCCAAGCCGCAGCGAGCGCCGAGACCCCCTGCCGCCGCACGAGCAAGCGCTCCCAGTCGCGGCGGCGCGCCGCGAGCAGCTCGAGCTGACCAGCGCGCTGCATGGCCAGTGCCGCCAACGGTAGCCCGCGGGAAGCAGCCAGCGCGGCGACTGCCAACTCAGCGTCCAAACCGCACTCGCCGAGCCAAGCCAACGCAGCGGACGGTGTCGGCATCGGCAAGCTGTGCTGCTGGCAACGCGAGCGTACGGTGGCTGGCAACAGCCACGGATTGTGGCTGGCCAACAGAAACAGCAGCTGCGATGGCGGCTCCTCCAAGCTCTTGAGCAAAGCGTTGGCTGCCTTGGTATTCATGCACTCGGCCGGCATCAGCCAAGCGATGCGCCAGCCGCCTTGATGCGATGTGGTGTTGACAAAATTGATGACCGCACGCAACGGGTCAACGGTGATCTGAGCACCTGCTCTTGCGGGCATCGTACAGTGCAGATCGGGGTGGTACCCCCCGCCCTCAGTGTGCAACCAGTGGCATGAGCGGCAATGACCGCAGGGCGCGATGTCCTCCGCTGCAGCGCCATGGCACAGCAGGCGCCCGATCAGCTGTCGACACAGCAGCTCCAAGCCGCCGCCCTCGGGGGCGCTGAGCAACAGGGCGTGGGGGGCGCGCTGCTGGGCGAAAGGGGCGAATAGCTGCGCCATGCTGTCCCGCAGCCAAGGCGGCAGGCTCTCGCCTGGGCTAAGGCTGGTCATCGGCGTCCAACAGGGCGTCCAAGCTGCGTTGCAAACTGCCGCGCACAGCCTCCCAAGGGCGACTCGCGTCGATCAGGCGGTAGCGATGGGGTGCCGCCGCCGCACGTGCCAGATAGCAGCTGCGCACCCGGCGGTGAAAAGCCAAAGCTTCCTCGCCAATGCGGTCGCCGGGCAACGTCGCTGCCGCGACCGGCTGCCCCGAGGCTCGGCGCTGAGGGGCATCGGCACGCTGCACACCCAGCTCGGGCGGCAAATCTAATAACAACACTTGATCTGGGCGCAGCGAGCCCTGCACCAATTTCTCCAATTGCATCACTGGTGCAGCACCCAAACCACGACCGACCCCCTGATAAGCATAGCTGGAATCGGTAAAACGGTCACACAGCACCCAATCACCGCGCATCAGCGCCGGACGGATGCGATGAGCCAAGTGTTGCGCACGCGCAGCGAAAATCAGTAGCAGCTCGGCGATGGGGTCCACAGGCTCTTCGCGCTGCGCCAACAACAGCTGCCGCAGCTCCTCAGCCAGCGGTGTGCCACCCGGCTCCCGGGAGCAGAGCACGCCGATCCCCAAGCGCCGCAAGCGCCCTTCCAAGTACTGCAAACTGCGACTCTTCCCGGCACCCTCGCCTCCCTCCAGAACCACGAAGCGCCCACGCCTGCTTGTCATTGCTTGAGGCTCGCCCGATAGCTGCGCACAGCGGCCTTGTGCTGCGCCAAGGTGGCCGAGAAGCGATGGCTGCCATCGCCGCGGGCAACGAAGTAGAGACTGTCTCCGGGCACCGGGTTCAACGCGGCATGGATCGAGGCGCGGCTGGGCAGGCAGATCGGGGTCGGCGGCAGACCAGCGTGACGGTAGGTGTTGTAGGGATTGCGGGCATCGGCCAAGTGTGTGCGGGTTAATTTGCCCTGCAACGCATCGCCCAAGCCATAGGCCACCGTCGGATCCATCTCCAATCTCATACCGCGTTGCAGGCGCCGGGCGATCACCCCGGCGATCTGGCCGCGCTCCTCGCTGAGTCCGGTCTCACGCTCGATAATCGAGGCCGCGATCAAGGCTTGGTAGGCCGTCTCGTAGGGCTGCTCAGGCGAGCGCGCCTCCCACTCTTCGGACAACAGCTCCATCATGCGCAGATGTGCTTGGCGCAGCACCAGCTCTTCGCTGACACCGGTAGCGTAGTGATAGGTGTCCGGGAAGAACAACCCCTCCGCCGATCGGAAGCCAGTGATCCCGAGGCGCTTGAGTAAAGCCCGATCCACCAGCCCCACCAACGTCGCCCGGGCATAGTTGGCATGGAGTTCGGCACGGGCCTGCGCTAGCGTCCAGCCCTCCACCAAGGTGGCCTCTTCATGGACATTGGGCAATGATCTGAGGGTTCTGATCAGCTGCAGCGGGGAGCTATCGCCGGGCAACAGATAGCGCCCGGCAATCAATTTCAGGTGTAGCCCGACGGCACGAGCATGCCAGTTGAATAGGTGCGGCTGACGCAGGAGGGTGCGCCGATTCAAGTCCGATACCACTTGATTTAAGGAAGCGCCCGGCAGCACGAGGACCGAGAACGCCTCGCCGTGGGTGCGCAACGGATAGTGCAGGTAGTGCCAATCGACAATTGCGACAGCTGCGAGCAGAGCTGTCACCAAAGCCGTACCTCTGATCAGTCCGGGGGAGAACACCGCAACTCCTCGGGTGCCGGGGCGACGCTCAGCCCTCGCCACAACCGAACAGTAGCACACTATTGGCACCACCAAAGCCGAAGGAATTGCTGATGGCATAGCGCATTGGCCACTCCCGCGCCTCTGCCGACACCCAGTCGAGGACGCATTCTGGATCGAGCCGATCCAAGTTGATGGTCGGCGGCACCACCTGGTCTCGCAGCGCCAACACCGTGAAGATCGCCTCGATAGCACCGGCAGCACCGAGCATGTGGCCCGTCATCGATTTTGTCGCGCTGACGGCGATACCGCCCGACCGCCTCGGGAACACCGAACGGATAGCGCGAACCTCGGCGATATCGCCGAGTGGCGTCGCGGTGGCATGGGCATTGATATGGTCGACCTCCCCTGCCTCGATCTCGGCATCCGCCAAGGCCAGCGACATCGCCCGTCTCGCACCGTCTCCATCTTTTGGCGGCGCGGCGATATGGACACCGTCATCGGTGGCGGAGAAGCCCAGTAGCTCAGCGTAGATAGTTGCCCCGCGCTGAAGGGCTCGCTCCCGCTCTTCCAACAACAGTGCGCCAGCACCGGCACCAGCGACAAAACCGTCGCGCTCCAAGTGCCACGGACGACTGGCAGCGGCGGGCGACTCATTGTGCTGCGACAGGGCGCGCATCGCCGAGAAAGCGGCGATGCCGATGGGGGTGACACCGGCCTCGGCACCACCGGCAACCATGGCATCGGCATCGCCGTAGCAAATCGCCCGCGCCGCCATCCCGATGGAGTGTGTGCCACTGGCACAGGCTGAACAGACTGAGAGATTGGGGCCACACAGGCCGAATCGCGCCGCCAGCAAGCCACTGGCCATGTTGTGCCCCATGCCAGTCACAGTGAAGGGAGACACTCGGCGCACCCCCTGCTCAGACAGGGTTGCCACCGCCCTTTCAGTGGTGCCGATGCCACCGACCCCGGTGCCGATGAAGACACCAATGCGCTCTGGCCGATCCGGCTCCGGTATCAGGCCAGCATCCTGCAAGGCCTGGGTGCTGGCAGCGACCGCATATTGGATGAACAGGTCGCTGCGCTTGGTCTCCTGCGGGCTTAGCCAAGCTGAGGGATCAAAACCCCATACTTCGCCAGCGATGCGCGTCGGCCATTGGCTGGCATCGAAGGCGGCGATAGGACGGATGCCGCTATGCCCTGACAGCAGGGTGCGCCAACTGTCGTCAACATTGAGTCCTAGCGGCGAAACCAAACCTAAGCCAGTGACGACTACCCGTCGCTCGCCGCGCATGAATCAGGCTTGGGGGCTAAGCAGGGCACTGGAGAACATCAAGATGGTGGTGAGGCAAAGCGCGGCCTGACCGGCAACAAGTCGCGTCGCTAGCGGATTAACCCGCTTTGTCCAAGTGCTTCTGAATGTAGGTGACAGCAGCTTGGATCGTGGTGATTTGCTCGGCATCCTCATCGGAGATCTCGGTGTGGAATTCCTCTTCAAAGGCGATGACAAGTTCAACTGTATCCAGCGAATCAGCGCCCAAATCCTCGGTGAACGCAGCTTTGATATCAATCTTTTCTACCTCGAGACCAAGTTTATCGGCGGTGATCTTCTTGACTTTTTCCTCAACACTACTACTCATGGTGCAGCGCATCTCCAAATGGTGGCTGAACGGTTTGTCTGCATGTCTTGTGATCCACAACTGAATCGGAGTCAGATAGATCCAAGTTCCAAGTTGCAGTTGACGGTCACAGCAAGTGACAGCTCGTATTCTAACCCATCTGGAAATTCATTGCCTCCCAGCAGAGCCTCGCCGCGGAATGTGTCCGGCACTGCTTTACTGCCGCAACGGCCCATTGGCACGCAACAAATAGAGCCCGAAGGCGATGGCGAGGGCAATCAACAGCAGGGACATGCCGACCGCATAGCTCGGCGGCACATCAGAGACCCCCAGCATGCCGTAACGCAATGCGTTGACCAAATAGAGAATGGGGTTGAGCAAGGACAGCCTGAGCCAAACATCTGGTAACAGCTGCACCGAGTAGAACACCCCACCGAGATAGATCAGCGGCATCAGCACAAAGGTTGGCACCAAGCTGATATCGTCAAAATTACGGGCATAGGCACCGTTGATGAAGCCCGCCAGCGAGAATAACAAGGCAGTCATGACTGCCACCGCCAGTGTCAGTGGCACATTGTGAAAAGCCGGGCGCGCGAACAGATAAACCACACCGGTAGCCAGCAGGCCGACTAGGCAACCGCGAAACACTCCGCCGAGCACAAAACCAGCCAAAATGGTCAACGGGTGTGCTGGGGAAACCAAAATCTCCTCAATACTACGCTGTATCTTGAAACTAAAAACTGAAGATGAAACATTCATATATGAGTTGTTTATGATGGCTAATATGATCAGTCCAGGCCCGATGAAGTCGAGGTAGGGTTGGCCATCCATGGTGCCAATTCGCGAGCCGATAAAGCCGCCAAAAATGAGAAAATACAGGCTGATGGTGATCATTGGCGGCACCAAGGTCTGGCTCCAGATACGCAACACACGACGCACTTCATGCCGAACAATCGTCGTCAAGGCCACATATTGTGCGTTTATCACCGATGCCACCCGCGCCTAGATGCCCCGCTTACAGCTGGGTAGCCTGTTCGGCGGCAGCTGCGTCCGAGGACGAGCTGCGCAATGCTGCGTGAGGCCTAGTCTGCGATAGGAAGAATTGCTCCAATCGATTTTTCGCTGGCCGGATACTCGTGACTCGCACCCCGGCCTCGCTCAGCGGAGCCAGCATCTCCTGTAGCGATTGGTCGCGACCCAGTGGTATTTCCACCGATGTGGCGTCCCGCCGCTGGCAAGCGGCGTGCTGGTCGAGCAGGCTATCGGGAAACGGTGCCGCCGTCTCGACCAAGAAGTGTTGCTGCTCCAGCAGCTGGGTGGCCCCGGCCACAGTGCCTCGGTGGACGATTTTGCCGCGGTCAAGGATGGCCAGGTTCTGGCACAGCTCTTCGGCCTCTTCCAGATAATGGGTGGTGAGGATGATACTGACCCCCTCCTCCCGATTGAGTCGGCGCAGGAAACCCCACATCGAGTGCCTCAATTCAAGATCGACACCAGCAGTCGGCTCATCGAGGATCAACAGGCGCGGGTGATGCAGCAGTGCTCGGGCAACCAACAGGCGCCGTTTCATGCCGCCAGACAGGGCGCGGGCGATTTCGCGACGCTTGTCCCAGAGCGACAGCTGCCGGAGGTAGTGCTCGGCACGCTGCAGTGCGGTCTTGCGCTTGATGCCGTAGAAGCCCGCTTGGGTGACGACGATGTTGAGCACCGTCTCGAACATATTGAAATTGAGCTCCTGCGGCACCATGCCGACGACGGCACGCGCAGCCGGGAAATCCTCGTCGATGTCGATGCCAAAGATGCGTACAGTACCCGCGCTTTTGCTAATCAGCGATGTGATGATGCTGATGGTGGTGGATTTTCCCGCCCCATTGGGGCCCAGCAGAGCGAAGAAATCGCCCTGCTGCACTTCCAAGCTGATCTGATCCAGCGCCAGCAAACCGCCGGGGAAAGTTTTGCTCAGACCTGAGATCGACAGTGCCGGGACGCTCATGGCAATCTCAGCGCAAGCGGATACCCAGCGCCACCGTGCCAGCTACAACCCAATGGTCGATGCAGGAATGGCCTCATAACACGCTATCGCCTACTGCTGCCGGGCACATGGAGCGGGAAACCGGTCTCGAACCGGCGACCTCAACCTTGGCAAGGTTGCGCTCTGCCAACTGAGCTATTCCCGCATGGGGTACCATCATCGCGCCGCCAATTACCGAAGTGCCACCGCGTCCCCTGGGGGACTCGAACCCCCGTTACCGCCGTGAAAGGGCGGGGTCCTAGGCCGCTAGACGAAGGGGACGGGGATTGATCTGGCGTATCGCCACTTGCCCCTATTTTAGACCTAAGCAGGCAGCTGGTGCAAATGCGGGCAGCGTTCGGTGGCAACAGCTGCATCGCCGTCGCATCAAGACTTTGACAAGCCCTTGCTATAATGCGCGATACCGTAAAAATCGCCTTGCATCAGTGGTGGGAACAGGCATGGTTGCAGAGCACAGAATAGCGATCAGCGGAGCTGCTGGGCAGATTAGCTATAGCCTGTTGTTCCGCATCGCCGCTGGTGAAATGCTGGGTTCAGAACAACCGATCATCCTGAGTCTGCTGGAAATCCCGCCCGCCATGCAAGCGCTGGAAGGCGTGGCGATGGAATTGCAGGACGGTGCCTTCCCCTTACTGCACTCGATCGAGCTGGAGAGCGATGCCAAGCGCGCTTTCCGCGATGCCAACAGCGTCGTGTTGGTCGGCGCATACCCGCGTCGCAAGGGGATGGAGCGCCGCGATTTATTAGATGCCAACGCCCGCATTTTCGTTGAGCAAGGACGCGCACTCAACGACCACGCAGCCGACGATGTGCGGGTGCTGGTGGTCGGCAACCCGGCCAACACCAACGCTAGGATCGCCCAGCGTTGCGCGCCGCGACTGCCGCCGCACCGCTTCAGCGCCATGACGCAGTTGGATCACAACCGAGCCTGCGCCCTGCTGGCTGCCCAAGCCGGTGTCGATGCTGGTGAAGTGGACGGCGTCATTATCTGGGGCAACCACTCGACCACACAATACCCCGACCTGCACCACGCCACCATCCACGGCAACCCCGCCTTGGAGCAGATTGATGGCCAGTGGTACCGCGAGCAATTTATCTCCGCCGTGCAAAAGCGTGGTGCCGCCGTTATCGAAGCGCGCGGCTCTTCCAGTGCGGCTTCAGCTGCCAATGCCGCTCTGCAACATATGCGCACTTGGATATTGGGCACCCCACCGGGACAGTGGACCAGTATGGGCATCGTCAGCAACGGTGCCTACGATATCGAAGCAGGGCTGGTTTACTCAATGCCGGTGCGCTGCGTCGATGGCGATTGGCAGCTGGTAGAGAATCTGGAGTGCAATGGCTTCAGCCGCCAGCGCATGGATGACTCAGCGCAGGAATTGCGCGATGAGGCCAAGGCGGTCGACTATCTCCTCGACTAAAGATAGCGTAGCGCAGGCCGATGCGGCGGAGTTCGACCGCCTGCACCTATGGCATCCCTACGAAGCATCCCACCACGCCGAACAGCGCCCATCAGTGGTCGCCGCAGACGGTGTGCAGCTGCAATTGGACGATGGTCGCCGCGTCATCGACGGTATGTCCTCTTGGTGGAGCGCCATCCACGGCTACAACCACCCGCGCCTCAACGCCGCCGCCACCAAGCAACTGCGGCAGATGAGCCATGTGATGTTCGGCGGCCTGAGCCATCCGCCAGCCGTACAGCTAGGACAACGCTTGCTGGCACTGGCACCGGGACGCTTTGAGCATCTGTTCTACAGCGACTCCGGCTCGATGGCCGTGGAGATCGCACTGAAGATGGCCCTGCAGTACTGGCGCGGCCGCGGGCAGACCCAACGGCAGCGCTTCGTCGCCCTGCGCGGCGGCTACCACGGCGACAGCTTCGGTGCGATGTCGGTCTGCGATCCGGTGGCTGGCATGCATCATTTGTTTCGCGGCGGCATGCCGCGGCAATATTTTGCGCCGCGACCAGCCACACCCTTTGGCACCGACTGCACAGATGCGGAACTAGCACCGATGGCACAGCTGCTCGAACAGCACGGTCAACGCATCGCCGCCGTGATTGTCGAGCCGGTGGTGCAGGGAGCTGGCGGCATGTGGTTTTACTCCGCCGACTACCTGCGCCAGCTGCGCGCACTGTGCGATCAGCACGAGCTGCTGTTGATCGCCGACGAAATCGCGACTGGATTCGGTCGTAGCGGACGGCTATTTGCCTGCGAACACGCCAAAGTGACGGCCGATGTGCTGTGCATAGGCAAAGCGCTGACGGGTGGCTATCTGAGCCTCGGTGCCACGCTGTGTAACGCCGAGGTGGCGGCAGGTGTCGATGCTAGCGAAGCGGGTGGCCTGCTACACGGCCCGACTTTCATGGCCAATCCACTGGCCTGCGCAGTGGCAGCGGAGAGCGTGGACTTGCTACTAGAATCGCCTTGGCAGCAGCGCGTCGCAGCGATTGAAAGCGCTTTTCGACAACTGCTCGAGCCAGCGCGGCAACTGCCTGGTGTCGCAGATGTGCGCTGTCTGGGCGCCATCGGCGTGATCGAATTGCACGCGCCACCCGCCGACCCCGCCGCGCTACAACGCCGCCTGCTCGATCGCGGTGTCTGGCTGCGCCCCTTCGGTCGCTTGATCTACTCGATGCCACCCTATATCGCAAGCCGCGACGAAGTCGAGCGCATCGCCGTAGCAATGGTCGAGGTGGCGGCTTGATCCTGTGGCGCGACCGAGCGAGGACCCAGGCCAGCAGCGATGCATCCCGACCCGGTCACCGGGCAGTGCAACCCTGGCACTGCACACCCTGAACAGCTGCCCACCCCAGCGCATTTGCGTTATGATTGATCCGATTGCGTTGCCATGTGTAGCGCTGTCTCATCTAAAGGGGAAATGGACATCATGCGTTACTGTCAAATACTCTTGGGCATCAGCGCTGTGGCTTATTTGAGCGACGGTGTCTATTGCTTGTTGCATCCTGTACAGCTGGCTGGCAAACGCCTTTGATGTCAATGACGCCAACGTGGCATGGCTCAGCGAAATACGCGCCACAGCTACGGCGTGCTCCAGCTCTGGGCTGGCGTACTGTTACTAATCCCCCTGTTGCGGCCGCAATGGTTGCACCAAATGATGTTCTTCTAGCTGACGGCGATGCTCGCCTTGGTCTTGCCACGCACCGTCGGAGCCATCATCGACGGCAGCTGCGGGGACAGCCATGTCAGCGGGGCGCTGATCTTCGAATGGGGCTCGGTTGCGGCCTTAGTCTTTGGTCTGGATGGTGGCGACGCGTCACGAGCACTGCCAGTGCCTGAGGACAAGGTCTACGACTACATCATCATCGGTGCTGGCAGTGCTGGCTGTGTACTCGCCAGCCTGCTGAGCCGCGAGGCCAGCCGCCGGGTACTGTTACTCGAAGCTGGCGGCGAAGATCGCCATCCGATGATTCATATTCCGGGCGGTTTCACCCGGATACTCAAAGACCCGAACTTCAGCTGGTGCTTCGCCACCGAACCAGAAAATCAGCTCTCACAGCGGCGCATCGATTTCCCGCGTGGCAAGGTGCTGGGCGGTTGCAGCTCGATCAATGGCATGGTCTACATTCGCGGCCACCACCTCGACTACGAGGACTGGGCGACCGCGGGCTGTGCTGGCTGGGCATGGGACGATGTGCTGCCTTGGTTCCGCCGCACCGAGCACAATGTCAACGGTGCCGATGAATGCCACGGAGTCGGCGGAGCACTGTGGGTGGACAATCCGGTCAACCGCTATCCGGTGGACGAGATCTTCATCGAGGCGGGCACGAGCATTGGCTGGCAACGCTGCGAGGATTTCAATCGTGGCAACAACGAGGGCATCGGCTACTACCAGACCAACATCCGCCGCGGTCGCCGCCAGAGCCTCGCCGTCAGCGCACTGGCAAGCGCACGCAAGCGCCCCAACTTGGAAGTTGCGGTCGGTGCGCTGGCGGTGGGGATTGAGCTGGAAGGCGACCGCGCCGTCGGCGTGCGCTACCGCCAAGGCAAATCCTTGCACATCGCCCGTGCCGAGGACGAGGTCGCGATCTGTGCGGGCACCATCGGCAGCCCACAGCTATTGGAACTATCTGGCATCGGCGACCCCGAGCTGTTGCGCGCCGCCGGCGTCGAGCCGCGCCATGAGCTGCCCGGTGTCGGTGCCTCTATGCAGGATCATCTGACTGTCAATATGTATCAGGGGCTGCAGGATATCCGCACGCTCTACGACGAGATGCGCCCGCTATCCTTTGCCCGCAACTTGCTGAGCTACTTCGTCCGTCAACGCGGTTTTCTCGTCCACCCTGCCTCCGAGAGCGGTGCCTTTTTCAAGAGCGACCCGGGACTGGATCGCCCCGACGCCCAAATTCATTTCACACCAGCCACCGGGCGCTACAACAAAAAAGGCCATTTGCAGATCGCACCCGGTGTCACCGCCACGGTCTGCCATTTGCACCCACAGAGCCGCGGCTCCGTGCACATCCATACTGCCAACCCCATAGCAGCTCCGGTAATCCGCGCCCACTACCTCAGCGAGGAGTTCGACCGCAAGGCGCTGATCTCGTGCTGCCGGCTAGTGCGCTCTCTCTTCGCCGCAAAGCCTTTTGAACGCTACCGTGCATCGGATTCTGGTATCACCACACCAGCCGACGACAGCGACCAAGCCATCATGGAATATATCCGCCGCGAGGCGGCCTCGGTCTACCATCCAGTGGGCAGCTGCAAGATGGGGGCAGAAGACGATGCCGCAGCCGTGGTGAATCCGCAGCTGCAGGTGCGAGGGCTGTCTGGCCTGCGCATCGCCGACGCTTCGGTAATCCCCTCGGCCCTCACCGGCAACACCAATGCGACAGCAGTGATGATCGGTGCCCGTGCAGCATCCATGATGGGTCACGCCATCTGAACACGGAAACTGATGATGGCGAGACCGAAAAAAGCGCCAGTGGCCGCACAATTGCAGGCCGCACTGAGCATACAACGGGCAGCTTTCCGCGCCGAGGGCGAGGTGCAATACGCTACCCGTATCGACCGGCTCGACCGTTGCATCGCCATGTTGGTCGACCACGCACCCTATATGGTCGACGCGCTGTCGGCAGATTTCGGTGCCCGCTCGACCCACCAGAGCATGATGAGCGAAATCCTCACCTCGCTGGGTTCGCTGAAATTCGTCAAAAAGAATCTGCGTCGCTGGATGCGTCCCGAGCGGCGCCGGCCACCGGGGATCATGGCGCTGACTGGTGCCAAAGCACAAGTTCACTATCAACCAAAGGGTGTGGTCGGCATCATGACGCCGTGGAATCTCCCGGTCAATATGATTTTCAGCCCGCTGGCCGATGTCATCGGGGCGGGCAACCGCACCATGATCAAGCCCTCGGAGCTGGCACCGAGCACAGCGAGTCTGATGGCAGATCTGTTCGAGCAGTACTTCGAGGTCAGCGAAATCGCCGTCTTCCCGGGCGATGCCACCGTCGGTGCCACCTTCAGCCAGCTGCCGCTGGATCACCTGATCTTCACCGGCGGCACAGAATCCGGACGCCAGGTATTGCGCAATGCGGCATCGCAACTGACACCGACGACACTGGAACTAGGGGGCAAGTCACCGGTCATCATCTCGCGCAGTGCCAACTTGGAGGCAGTGGCCTTAAAAATCCTGCTCGGCAAGACCATGAATGCTGGCCAAGCCTGCGTCTCCCCCGACTATGTGCTGGTTCCAGACGATCGGGTCGAGGCCTTTGCCGACCATTGTCGGAAGGCCTTCAAACAGCTGTACCCGACGCTACTCAACAACCCGGACTACAGCTCGATAATCAACAAGCACCACCGCGATCGCCTGCAATCCTATTTGGAACCACTGGCAGGCCACTGTGAGCGCATCGAGGTGCTAAACCCCGCCGACGACACATTCTCGCGCCAAAAGCACAACAAAATGCCACTGCAGCTGGTGCTGCGCCCAGAGCTGGACAGCGAGCTGATGAACAACGAGCTATTCGGCCCAGTGCTGGCCGTGCTCGGCTACCAAAAAATCGACGAGGCCATCGAGCTGATCAACTCGCGGCCGCGACCGCTGGCGCTGTATTACTTCGGTAGCAACCACAAGGAAATGCGCCATGTACTGGCATCGACCCACTCCGGCGGCGTGACGATCAACGAGGTGATGATGCACGTCGGTTGCGACGACCTGCCCTTCGGCGGCATCGGTGCCAGCGGCATGGGAAACTACCGCGGACGCGATGGTTTCCGCACCTTCAGCCACACCCGATCTGTGTTCTACCAAGGGTACGTCAGCATACACAAATTATTTGGCATGATGCCACCTTATAGCGATAAGGTGAACAATATGCTCAAGCAACAGCTACAACGCTGAGCGCGACTTGTACAGCTGGTGCGCGACCGGCCTCAGAGCAGGAATTCCAAGGTCTTCTGCACCGTCCACAGCGCAGCCAATGCCCCCATCAGCTCAGTGCAGATCAGACGCAGCTGCAGCATGGAGATTTGCGGCACGCGCGCCAACAGCAAGGCGAGCAGGATCACCGTGCCGACAAAGAGTAGCTGCCCCAACTCGATCCCGACATTGAAACCCAGGAGGGCGCTGGGCACCTTGCCAGGCGGCAGGCCGATATCGCGCAGAAAAGAGGAAAAACCTTGGCCGTGGAGCAAACCAAACAGCGCCGCCACCAGCGGTGCCCGCCATTGCGAGCTGGGCGCTCGACGCTCGCGGCGGGCCACCGCCACCGCCATATACAAAATGCTCAGCAGTATCAGATAGTCGATCAGCGACAACGGGATCAACACGGTATCGAAGGCAGCCAAACCCAAAGTGATGCTGTGACCGACCGTGAAGGCAGTGATGGTAAATAGCAATTCGCGCGGTGAACGACACAGCAATAGCAGGCCAAAGACAAACAACAGGTGGTCATAGCCACTCAGGATGTGCTCCGTGCCCAGCTTCAGGTAGCCGAAGGCTACATTGCCGTGCCAGTGCGTCGGCACGGTGAAAGCAGCTTCAGCGTGGCTCAACATATAAGAGCTGGGCACACTGTCATTGAAATTGAAACGCAACAACACAAAGCCGGTGCCGACAAGCAGGCCATCCACCCCGAACTCTCCACCAGCCAGTGAGTGGGGCTCGCAACGCAATCGCCACTCGGTCTCTGAGGCACGACCGGTCGGAGTCAGTACAGAGCGCGTGGGGCCCTGTTGTTCGCCCTCACAGTGCGCTGGCCAGCGGGGCTCCATCGGCGCACTGCTGACAGCAGCCTCCTGCCATCGCATCCTGTAGACCCCGGGCTCGTCGCTGTCCTCGACATCGATCAGAGCGGGGGCCAAGCGGTGGCCAAAGCCCAGCGCGGGGACGGCTACGGCGATAGCCACGGCGGCCAACAGTAGCCAGTGCCACCGCAAAGTCGCCATCAGTAACTGAGATCCTGCGTGGTCATCGGGTGGCGCTCGCGCAATTCACCGACCAATCGTTGCAGCTGTTGACGCGTGCGCCGCTCCATCAATTCCTCGTGCAACAGCGCGCGCACCGTGGCAAAGGCTGGCATCTGCTCGACGCTTGCCGACAGCCACACGACATGTTGACCATAGGATGAGGGCACCGGGCCCAAACAGCTGCCAGCCTCTGCGCGCAATAGAACATCGGCGAAAGCAAAGCCGAAGTGCTTGCCTATCTTGGCACGGCTCTGAGCCACAAAAGACTCACCAGCATCAAAGACATCACCATCGGACGGCAGCTGCTCAGTCACCGCACACTGCGTGGCCAGCTGTCGCGCCAGCTGCTCAGCGGCATCTTCGCCGCGCTTCTCATTGCTGAAAAAGCGATGCTCAAAGCTGATGCGCCGGCTGCGCAACGCATCGCTGCGCTCGGCATAATAGGTGCGCAGCTCCTCCTCGCCGATGGTGGCAACTTGGGCACGGGCACCGAATTCCATCAACTGCAACAAACGCCGGCGCACCACTTGATCCTGCAGCTGCATGCCCATGCGGAAGGCCTTTCGCAACAGGGCTCCCGCCTCAGCTTCCTCTCCCAAAAAACGCATATTGCGTACCAAGCGGCGGCGCACCAGCGGATCGATCAGGTGCATGCCCTGATCGATGGCACTGCGGAACAGCAGTTCCTCATTGACGGCTTGGCGCAACAGAAGACGCAGTACGCGCTCATCCGGCTCGCGACCGGTCTGGCGAATCCAATTCACGCGCAGCTGCTCGCCCTGCCCCGCCATCAACAGCGGCTCGGGCGCGGGCACTGTCACATAGCTGATCGCTAGATATAAAGCGACACCGTAAAGCAGAAAACGCAATAGCGGGCGCTGCCAAAGCGCTTGGCACAGGGTGCGCAGACAACCGCTGGTTGCGCTGTCAAGAGCAGCCATCAATCAGTCGGCGTATACCAGATGGGCGAACTCCAAGCGCGTTCTTGTTGACTGGGCGAAAAATCGCTCTTGCAACAGGCAGCATAGCCCTCTCCCACGGTCTCCGGTCGCGAGCAGTCCACACCTCTCGCATTGCAGACATAAGCGCTCCAACGACAGCTGGGATTTTCCACCGCACGAGCGTAATACCAAGCGCGCATGCTGGGATCGTGGTCGGGGTCGCGCCACACCGTACACAGGCGATCGTGGCCAGTGCCACTGCGGGTGCAGGTGGCCACATTGACCGAAGCGCCATTGTCCGGATTGCCAGCTACATCGTAGACGCGTTGGCGGCGCTCACCCTTGTCATCGATCCACCCCTTGATGATTTGTAGGCGCTGCAGGGGGGTGCTGGGAAGCTCCTTGGCACCCGGATCGCGCTGCGCCATCACGGCAAAACGCGGCGTCGCGCCGACCCGGCTAGGCCTGAGCAGCTCGCTGCCCATCGGTACGCCGCCAGCGTAGCCTTGGGCGACGAAATCCGGACTGCTGCACAGCGTCGGTGCATAGCCCCAACCGCCGAAGAAACGCAGGCTCATGCGTGGGCCACTGGTACCGAAGACCTCGCGCCGACGCATCGCCGCGAACAGCGCGTCGCGGGTATTCTCCTCGGCCCACACCCCGGCTAGACCACCGGGGTTATATTCGATGTCGTCTGGCAATGATGGTGCCTCGCCCCGGCGCACCGTCTTGCCAGCACCACCGTGACCGCGATGGCGAGCCTCAGCCACTGCCCCCGGCGTGCCGAGATGGGTGTCGGTGGCCGCCAACAAACCGAACTGCCACGGGTTGACACCACTGCGCTCTGCGCGGCGCAGGCCCTCGCTGAGCGTGGCGCGAACGAAGCCGTCGTCGGGCGTGGGCGCATAGTTAAAGCGCTTGAAAAATCGACCGGCGAAATTGTTGTAAGGCAATTTCTCGAAGTTGCACAATTCGTCCTCGACACCCGGCCCGAACCAGCACTCGGAATCGCCCTTGTGTTGCATGACCTCGATCAGCCTCTCAATACGGCTCCAGCGCCGCGCCTCATCGCGGCTCAGCGATTCGTCCAGCGGGAACATCGCGCCACTGCTGAGATTGGGATTGTGCGGGATAGCCAACAAATCGCAGCCAGTGCCGGCATCCAAGCATTTCTGCTCCAGCGCTTGGAGCAGCAGCTGCGTGGTCACCGCCTGTTGCAGGCCGATCGGCTCCTCCAGCACGTGTTCATTGCGAAAAATGATGTTGCGGTGGAGATTGACCTCGGCATTGGCCGTGTATTCATAGGCGACAAAAGAAGTGAAGCCACAGTCGGAACTGCGATCGTAGGCGCGCTCGGCAGCGCGCTGCTCCTCCTGCCACAGCCGCTGGGTACCGGCGATACAGGCGGAATTATCCTCGCCGCACTGCGGTGGCGGGGGCGCTAGTTTGGCATCGGTGTATTTGCGCAAAAAAGCGAAACGGGGATCCTTCACCGCCAGCTGACGGGTGCCGAGCGACAGCGGGATCATGACGCGGTAGAGCAAATGGGGCCAGCGCCGGTAAATTTTGCACATAAAATTACTGTAGCCAGCCGATTCCGGATTGGTACAGACAGCGACCGTGCCAAACATCTCCGCATGGTCGGTCACGGCGCTAAAGTCCAGCGGGCGGAGCAACTGAGCGTGGCGCTGCGGGGTGCCCTCGCTATCGTAGGGTTGCAGGCCCAGACGCGCACCGCGGGCGAATCGATAGGCATCGTCCGGCGTATTGATCGTCCCCTGCAGCGCCGCATCCAAAGAAAAACCGGTGTGCACATGGGTGTCGCCATAAAAGACTTGACGCAAGGGGCGATAGTCGCGGCATGGCTCACGCTCCTCGGTGATCTCATAGGCACGCGGCGGATAGTCTGCGGCGTTGGCTTGGCTGCAGAGCATCACAGCCAGCACAGCCAAGAGGAATGCCGGCACCGACGCACGATATCCAGTCAACATTTTGCAATCCTCCATAGGGATAGGGAAGCGACGCCGATGGTGGCCCGCGATTAGCGGTGGAGTGAGCTCCCCTCTGGACTGAGCCAGATCGGCGAACTCCAAGCGCGCTCCTGTATGGTCCAGCGATGATCGCTGGCACAACAGGACTTGAATGCTTTGGCGACTTTATCCGGACGCGAGCAATCGACCCCGTTGGCATTACAGACATAAGCACTCCAGCGACAACTCGGGTTCTCCACCGCACGTGCGTAGTAAAAGGCATGCTGATCGGCGCTGTAATCGGGATCGCTCCACACCGTACACAGACGGTCGTGACCAGCACCTTGACGCCGACAAGTCGACAGCTCCACCGAGGCCCCGTTAGCCGGGCTACCGGCCACATCGTAGACCTGCTCGCGCCGTTCGCCCGCGGCATCGACCCAGCCCTTGATAATCTGCAGACGCTGTAGCGGCGCACCGGGGCGCCCCTCGGTGCCGGCATCGCGCTGGGCCAGCGCGACAAACTGCGGGCCGCCACGACCCCAGGCGGGATTGGGTTCCATCGCGCCCCCCATCGGCGTGCCGCCAGCATAGCCACGACGCGCCAAGTTCGGCGAGTCGCACAGCGATTTGGAATAGTTCCAACCGCCAAAGAAACGCAGGGAGATGCGCGGACCGCTGGTGCCATAGACCTCGCGCCGACGCATGGCGTTGAACAGGGAGTCGCGGCTGTTCTCCTCGGCCCACACCGCCGCCAAACCACCGGGGTTGTACTCCATGGTGTCGGGGATAATGGCATCACTGCTATCAGTGGCCACTTTGCCGCCACCGCCATGTCCCATATGATCTTCCTCGGACACCGCACCCGGTGCCCCAAGGTGGGTATCGGTGGCTGCGATCAGGCCAAAGCGCCATGGATTGACACCGATCTCGGCTTGGTATTGCAAGCCCGCCAGCAACACCGTGCGGGCATAGCCGGTGAGCGGGGACGGCGGGTTGGACAGTGTGCGATAGAAACTGCCAGCAAAATTGTCAAAAGGCAGCTTCTCGAAAGCACATAGCTCATCCTCCACTCCGGGGCCATACCAACACTCCGAATCGCCTTTGTGTTGCATGACCTCGAACAAGGGCTCCATCCGCGCCCGACGGCGCGCCACTGCAGGATCCCATGTGGCGCGCTGGGCGCCCACTGTGGCGCTATCATCTCCGAGCGGAAACATCAGACCGTTGCTGAGGTTGGAGTTGTGGGGGATGCTGATCACATCGCAGCCCGGCTGCTGATAGCATTGCCGATCTAGGGCATCGATCAAATCGTCCGAGCTGCGCAGCTGCAAAGAGCTCGGCGGGGGTTGGGGCAAGGCTCCCAAATTGTCGTTCCTAAATATCACATTGCGGTGCAGATTGTCACCATCAAGCGAAGCGGTCCACTCATAGCCGATAAAAGTGGTGAAGCGACATTCCGAACTGCGATCGTAGGCCGCATGAGCCGCCGCTATGATGTCGTCCCAGCTGCGTGAGGCCTGCTCGATACAACGCGTTTTGCCCTTGCCGCAGAGCGACAAATTTTCGCCGTCCTGCGCTGCCGTGATGCGCCCCATCAGCACCGTCAGCGCCAACTTCGGCATCCAGCGCAGCAGATAGCATTGCCAATGGTTGTAGCCAGCGGCACCCGGCGAGCGACAAATCGTGGCCTCGCCGAGAGCCTCGGCGTGGTCGGTGACAGCGGTAAAATCCAAGGGTCGGCGCAGCTGCAATTCACGCAGGGGCTGTCCCGCACGATCGTAGGGCTGCAGACCAATTTTCTCCCCGCGCGCAAAACGATAGGCATCGGCGGGCTTGTTGCGCGTGTCCTGTATCGCCGCATCCAGCGAATAGGCGGTGTGGACATGGAGATCGCCAAAAAACAGCTGCCGTTCGGTGCGGTAGTCGGCGCACGGAGCACGTTCGGCAGATCGACCAATGCTGGCAGTGCCAGTCAGGCTCAGCGCCAGCAAGGTGCCGAGGGCAAAACGAAGCGGTGCGGGCTGGTCGGGACGGCTGGATTTGAACCAGCGACCACCACACCCCCAGTGTGGTGCGCTACCAGACTGCGCCACGCCCCGTTTTATCGACAATCGTCCGGACAAGTCAGCTTGCTCGGCAAGGGGGGGCAACCATCTGATTTAGTTGAGCATCGTGCGCAGAGTTTCAAGATCCTTGATCAGACCGCGCAACAACTCACGACGCAAGGAGCTATCGTTGCGCCCGCGCTCACCGGCGAGCAGGTTGCGCGCACCGCTGACGGTATAACCCTCTGCGCGCAATAGCTGCTGGATTTGGTGTACCAAGATCAAGTCCGCCCGCTGATAGTAGCGCCGATTATTGCGCCGTTGCGGGCTGAGCATTGGGAATTCCTCTTCCCAATAACGCAACACATGCTGTTGCACACCGCACAGCTTGCCAGCCTCGCTGATGGTGAAATAACGCTTATCGGGCAAGCCGCCGAGCCAACGCTCATCGACCTTGGCGACATCGCGGCGCACCGTCGCACGCTGTGTCTTAGCCATTGGAGGCACCCAACTGGGTCTTAAGTTTAGGACCTAGGTAGAAGCTGACGGCACGGTGCGCGGGCACCGGTACCGGCTCACCGGTACGCGGGTTGCGACCGGGTCGTTGCCTGCAATGATGCAGGCGGAAATGGCCAAGCTCGCTCAGCTTGACCTCCTCACCCTCGCCGAGGGCAGCGCAGACCTCTTCGATGATGCTGCCAACCAAATCCCGAGCCTCGCGCTTGTTGAATCCGATCTCCCGATGCAATCGCTCGGCGAGAGCGGCGCGCACCAGCTTGCCTTCACCGACTGCCAAGACTGGTTTTGCCACTTTCAAGTACTGTCCATCGCAACCGGCGCGGCACGTAAAAAGATGCCGTGGTCGCTTTCCAACCGCTTTATTACTCGTTTTAGTATAACACTTGCCTCCTCTTCGCTGAAAGATCCGGTGGCGCGACGCATCACCAAACGGAAAGCCAAACTCTTGTGCCCACTGGGGATGCCCGCTCCGCAATAGAGGTCAAAGGGCACGATACGCTCCAAGTCCGAACCGAGTGCGCAACGCAGCTGCTGCTCAATATCGGCGGCAGGCATCTCCTCGGGGACCACCAGCGCCAAGTCGCGCAACAGTGCTGGCGATCGCAGCGGCGGGCTGAGCGGTGCCCGCCGCCAGCGCTCCGCCAAGGCATCCAACCGCAGCTCGGCGAGGCAGGGAACTGTGTCCAGCTCCAGCTCGCGCACGATCGCCGGGTGCAATTGCCCCACTCTGCCGACCAATTCACCATCACGGCACAACACCGCTTGGCGACCCGGATGTAGCGACGGACTGTCGCCAGCACTGAACCGCCATGCCACCTCAGCGCCATCGGGCAGCAAGGACTCGAGTTCACCCTTGAGGTCATGGGCATCGCAGTCAGCGCGATCGGCAGCATGACTCCAGTTTTCTGGCCAGCGCGCACCGCAGCTGAGCAACCCCAGCCGCTCGGATTCCAGCACCTCGCCCTCCGCCCCCGGGGCAAAACAATGCCCGATCTCGAACAATCGCAGGCGGCCTTCACCGCGCCGCTGGTTATGCTGGGCGTTGGCCAACAGCCCGCTCCATAGGCTGAGCCGCAGCTCGCCGAGCTCTTGGGACAGGGGTTGCAACAGCTCGACAGCCTCGATCCCTGGGTGCAAGCTGCGCTGCCATGTAGCTGGTGCCATACTGAAATTGAGCACCTCGAAAAAGCCGCGCGCCGCGATGCGCCGACGCAGACCCATCACCCAATTGTGACGGCCAGCGGCGATGGCACAGGGGGCGCTGGGACGCCGCTTGGGCAGCTGGTCGTAGCCGCGCAACCGCGCAATCTCCTCAATCAGATCGACCTCCAGAGTCAAATCGCCGCGCCAGCTCGGCGGCCGCGCCAGCCAACCATCCTCCTCCTCTTCCAAAACTACGCCGATGCTGGCGAGCAGTTCGACGACTTCTGCCACCGATGGCGCGTCGCCGAGTAGCTGCCCGATGCGCTGATAACGTAGCCGCAGCTGCGGCGCTACCGGCAGCTGCTCGGCGCTCCGAGCCACGGTGACTGGCCCCGGCTTGCCGCCGACGATATCGAGCAGCAAGGCGGTGGCGCGCTCTATGGCGCGTTGCGGCAAATTCGGGTCGACCCGACGCTCAAAGCGACGCGAGGCATCGGTTTGCAGCTGCCGCGCACGGCTGCGAGTGGCAATCAGCTGCGGGTCGAAAAATGCGGCCTCCAAGAATACACTGCGGCTGCTACGATCGACGGCGCTGGCGGCACCACCCATGATGCCGGCCAAGCCCAGCGGTCGCTCGCTGTCAGCGATCAGCAGATCCTCCTCGCTCAGCTCCAGCTCGCTGTCATCGAGTAGGCGCAAAGCCTCGCCGGGGCGGGCGCGGCGCACCGAGATCGGGCCACGCAAGCGCGCCAAGTCATAACAGTGCATGGGCTGCCCCAGCTCCAACATCACATAGTTGCTGACATCGACCACCGGATCGATGGCGCGTATCCCAGAGCGACGTAGCCGTTCGCGCATCCACGCCGGTGTGTGCGCACTGAGATCGATGTCGAGCAGCACCCGGCCGCAGAACAGCGGGCAGTCGGCGGGTGCCTGCAGTTCCACCTCCAGCGCCGTATCGCAGCTGGTTGACACCGCCGCCGCTCCGCCAGCCGCCGCTGGAGCCAACGGCAAGCGATTGCGGGCGGCCACTTCGCGGGCGATGCCGAGCAGGCTGAGGCAATCGCCCCGGTTCGGCGTCAGCTCCAGCTCGATCAGCCGATCGTCGAACGCCAGCGCCTGTGCCAACAGTGTGCCGGGAGCCGCTTCCGGCAACGGCAGCAGCGGCGGTCCCTCGGCACCGAGCCCCAGCTCTTCGCCCGCGCAGATCATGCCCTCGGAAAGCACCCCACCGATCTCGCGCGCCTCCATCACACCACCGGGCAGCTGCGCACCGGGTGGCGCATAGGGCACACGTAGACCGACAGCGAGCCCCGGCATCCCGCTGATGACAGTCGCATCTGCCCGCCCCTCTCCACAGTGCAAGCGACACAGCTGCACACGGCGGACACTGTGGGATTCGAGCGCAGTGATTTCGGCCACCAACACACCATCGAAGGCCGGGGCGATGGCCTCGCTGGTAGCGAACTCGAGCCCGGCCATCGTCAACTGCTCGGCCAGCTCCGCACTGTCTACCGGCGGGTCGACCCAGTCGCGCAACCAACGCTCACTGAACTTCACTGCAGCCCCCAGGCGAGCTGGCGTAAAAAGCGCAAATCGTTTTCATACAGTTGCCGCAAATCGCCGATGCCATAGTGCAGCATGGCGAGGCGCTCGACCCCCATACCGAAGGCGAAGCCGTTATAGCGCTCAGCGTCCACGCCCGAGTGCCCGAAGACCTCCGGGTGCACCATGCCACAACCGGCAACCTCGAGCCAGCCGCTGTGGGAGCAGCTGCGACAACCGCCGCCGCCACAGAGCAAGCAGCCGATGTCGAGCTCGGCCGAGGGCTCGGTGAAGGGGAAATAGGAGGGGCGGAAGCGTATTGGCAAGTCCTCGCGCTCGAAGAAAGCACGCAGGAAATCAATCATGATGCCGTGCAGCTCGCTGAAATTGACACTGTCGTCGACCCACAGCCCCTCCACTTGGTGGAACACTGGCGTGTGGCTGATGTCTAGGTCGCGCCGGTAGACGCGCCCAGGACAGATCACGCGCAGGGGCGGCTCTTCGCTGCGCAGCACCCGCACCTGCACCGGCGAGGTATGGGTGCGCAACAAGCGCCCACCGGGCAGGTAAAAAGTGTCGTGCATCGCCCGCGCCGGGTGGTCTGGAGGCAGGTTCAGCGCGGTGAAATTGTGCTCTTCATCCTCGACTTCCGGCCCTTCAGCGACACGGAAACCGACACTGCTAAACAAGCTTTCGATGCGCTCGAGCACCAGCGTCACCGGATGCAAGCCGCCACCGCGCTGGCCGCGTCCGGGCAGGCTGAGATCTTCCTGCTCGCTGGCCATGCGCTCCGCCTCGGCGGCGGTGACCAGCTCATCGCGGCGCGTTGCCAATGCGCGCTCGAGACGCTGGCGCGCATCGTTCAACAAGATACCGGCACTACGCCGCTGTTCAGGGGGCAGCTCTCCCAGTGCACGCAGCTGCTGACGCAGCTCACCGTTGCGACCCAAATAATCGACGCGCAACCGCTCCAGCACCTCCTGCCCAGATGCCTCGCGCAACGTCGTTTCCATCTCCGCCAGCTGCCGCGCCAACCCCTCTGGCCCGGCGGGCGTAGCCATCGGGATGCCCCGGCTCAGCCGAGCGCCGCTTTGGCCGTTGCCACCAAGGAGGCGAAGGCCGCCTTATCGTTGACGGCGAGTTCGGCGAGCACCCGCCGATCCAACTCTATCTGCGCTTTGCGCAGGCCGTTCATGAAGCGGCTATAAGGCAGCTCGTGGCCGCGTGCGGCGGCGTTGATGCGCGCCACCCACAGTGAGCGGAACTGGCGCTTGCGTTGGCGACGATCGCGGTAGGCATAATTGCCAGCGCGCAGCAGGGCTGTGCGGGCGGAGCGGAAAGTGCGACTGCGTGCGCCGCGGTAACCGCGTGCAGCCCGCAACACCTTGCGGTGACGGCGGTGGCCGGGAACTGAGTTGCGGCTGCGTGGCATCGGCTGGGATCCTAGATCCTAATACTGGGCTTTGGTGTGGCTGTGAACTGTCAGTCGCCGAGCATGCGCCGCACGGCTCTGAGATTGTGGCGATTGATCATGTTCGGCCCGCGCAAGCGGCGCTTGCGCCGCCGCCCCATGCCGGTGAGCAGATGGCTGCGATTGGCACTGCGATGGCGATAGCCACCCGCCGTCTTGCGGAAGCGTTTGGCGGCACCGCTGTGGGTTTTTTGTTTTCCGTTGCTCATGGTCTATCCAAGCTCAGTGTCTGTGGCGGTATCGGTAGCTGGTATCCCGTCGGTAGCCGGCGGGCTGTTGGCGGTGGCGGTATCGGTAGCGGGTATCCCGTCGGTAGCCGGCGGGCTGTTGGCGTTGGCGGTGGCAGACGCTGTCGTTTGGCCATCGCTCAGCGCGCTGTTTTGCGCTACACCTTGGCTGCTGTCCGATCCCGATCGCGGCTTCTGTCCTTGCTGTCCTTTGCGATAGGGAGCGATCACCATGCTCAGCTGGCGGCGCTCCAACTCCGGATCGTGCTCGACAAACCCGATCTCCGAGAGGTCGTCGCGCACCCGCTCCAACATCTGCAAACCGAGCTCTTGGTGCATCATTTCGCGGCCTCGATAGCGCAAGGTGATCTTCACCTTATCGCCATGCCCGAGAAATAGCAGCAGACGCTTCAGCTTGACCTCGTAGTCGGCCGCCTCGGTGGCGACCCGAAACTTCACCTCTTTGACCTGCATGCGATGCTGGTTGCGCCGTGCGACAGCACCCTGCTTGCGCTTTGCAAACTGGTGCTTGCCGTAGTCCATGATGCGACACACGACGGGATCTTCATCTTGGGTCATCTGCACCAAATCCAAGCTCTGCTCGCGCGCCATGCGCAGGGCATCTTCCATCGCCACAATGCCTTTGTTATGACCATCGTGGGTGATCAATCGCACATTGTGCGCCGCGATTTTCTCGTTCAGCGGCGTATCACTGTCAGTGCTGGGGGCTTCTGGCCTCAATCTCGGTCTGATCGCTGCACCTCCTACTTTGCTGTGCTGGTTTCAACAGACACCAAAATGTCCATCTGCGCCTATTTTAGCGCGTCGCGCCCCGTTGTGCCAACACTGCTACCAGCGAACAAGGCCACACAGTCCGCCACAGCCATGGTGCCGAGATCTTTGCCGCCACGCTCGCGCACCGACACCTCGCCGCGCTCGCTCTCGCGCTTCCCGACCACCAGCAAATAGGGCAACTTCTGCATGCTGTGTCGGCGGATCTTAAAACCGATTTTCTCGTTGCTGAGATCGGTTTCGACACGCGCTCCGGCGGCGTTGCAGGCGGCGGCTACCCGGCGTGCGTGCTCGGCGCTGGCATCGCTGATGTTGAGCACCACAGCTTGCACCGGTGCCAGCCACAGCGGCAAGGCACCGTCGTGGTGCTCGATCAAAATACCGATAAAACGCTCCAGCGAGCCGAGCACGGCACGGTGGATCATCACCGGCGCACGGCGCGCACTGCCCTCGTCGATATAGTGCGCACCGAGGCGCTCTGGCATTGAGAAGTCGAGTTGAATGGTGCCGCACTGCCACTGACGGTCGAGACTGTCGCGCAGCGTGAAATCGATTTTCGGGCCGTAGAAGGCCCCCTCCCCCGGCGCAATAGCAAATTCCAAGCTGGCATCGCGCAACGCCGCCGCCAGCGCCTCCTCGGCGCGATCCCACAGCGCCTCGTCACCGACGCGCTGCTCGGGGCGGGTGGACAGCCCCAGCGATACCGCCTCGCGCTCGAAGCCGAAATCACGGTAGATAGCAAAGACCAACCGTAGCAGCTGACCGATCTCCGCATCCAGCTGCTCTGGGGTACAGAAGATATGGGCATCGTCTTGGGTGAAGCGGCGCGCCCGCATCAAGCCGTGCAGCGTGCCAGAAGGCTCGTTGCGGTGGACGACGCCGAACTCGGCGATGCGATAGGGCAGCTCGCGGTGGCTGCGCAGCTGGTGCTGGAACAGCCGTACATGGGCTGGGCAATTCATCGGCTTGACAGCGTAGTCACGCTTCTCCGAGCTGGTGACGAAGATCATGTCGCCGAACTTGTCCCAGTGGCCGGAACGCTCCCACAGCGAGCGGTCGAGCATCTGTGGCGTGTGCACCTCGTGGTAGTCCCCGTTCAGCGCATGGCGGATATGGGCTTCGACCAAGCGGTAGAGCACCCAGCCACGCTGGTGCCAGAAGACCATACCGGGGGCCTCTTCCTCGAAGTGAAACAGCTCCAAGCGTGCACCGAGGCGGCGGTGGTCGCGCTTTTCGGCCTCCTCAAGACGATGCAGGTGCGTGCGCAGCTGCTTGCCAGTGCCCCAAGCGGTGCCATAGATGCGTTGCAGCATCGCGTTGTCGGTGTCGCCACGCCAGTAGGCACCAGCCAGCCGCGACAGCTGGAAGGCCTTTAGAAAACGGGTGTTCGGCACATGGGGACCGAGACACATATCGACATATTCCTGATGGTGGTACAGCCCCAACAGCTCGGCATCGGGCAGCTCCTCGATCAGCCGCAACTTGTAGCGCTCGCCGCGCTCCTCGAAGATGCGCAATGCCTCGGCGCGCGGTGTCATGTGCTTGACCACATCGTATTCTTGGGCGATCAGCTCGGCCATGCGCTCGCCGATGCGCACCATATCATCCGGCGTGAAGCGTTGCTCACAGTCGATGTCGTAGTAGAAGCCGTGTGCGATCACCGGGCCGATCGCCATCTGCGCTGCGGGAAACAGCTGCTTGACAGCTTGCCCCAGCAGATGGGCACAGGAGTGGCGTATGACCTCCAAGCCCTCGGGATCGCGGGCGGTGATCAAGCGCAGCTGGGAATCGTCGGTGATCGGGTCGCAGAGATCCACCAGCCGCCCGTCGACTTCGGCAGCCAGCGCCGCCTTGGCCAAGCCAGGACCGATGTCAGCGGCGAGCTCAGCCGCACTGATCGCCTGCTCGTAATTGCGTGAACTGCCGTCAGGCAGAGAGATTGTCGGCATGCGCCCGCTGATCCCGCCCGCGAAAAATAGTGGTAGGCGCGATTGGATTCGAACCAACGACCCCCACCATGTCAAGGTGGTGCTCTAAACCAACTGAGCTACGCGCCTGTAACCAAAGCACCGCTGCGCCACGCGCCGCGCACGCCACCCGCTTCGGTTGCCGATTATAGTATTTTGCGTGCATCATCGCCTATTGCCACACCGTTGCGGAAGACCGCCTCGCGCAGCGCCGTCAGCTGGTCGCGCAACTGCGCGGCCTCCTCGTATTCCATATTTTCAGCATGGCGGTACATCGCTTTCTCCAGCTGCTTGATGGTACGCCCTAAGTCCTTGGCCGACAGCCCTCTCAGCTCCACACCAAGCTCTCCCGGACGCTTGGACTTGGCCGCACCACGCTTGCCCGTGCCCTGCTTGCTGTGGGATGCACCGGCGGCCTCCATCACATCGCTGATCTTGCGCTGTGCGTTCTGTGGCCGGATGCCGTGCTCGGCGTTGAAGGCTCGTTGGTGGTCGCGGCGGCGCTCGGTCTCGTCGATGGCCCGACGCATCGACTTGGTGGTTTGGTCGGCGTAGAGTATCGCCGTGCCGTTGAGATGGCGGGCAGCGCGACCGATGGTCTGCACCAGCGCACTCGCCGAGCGCAGATAGCCCTCGCGGTCGGCATCAAGGATGGCGACCAGCGAAACCTCCGGCAAATCCAGCCCCTCGCGCAGCAGATTGATACCGACCAGCACATCGAAGTCGCCCAGCCGCAGCTCGCGCAAAATCTCGACTCGCTCCACCGTCTCGATATCCGAGTGCAAGTAGCGCACCCGCACCCCGTGCTCGGCCAAATACTCGCTGAGATCCTCGGCCATGCGCTTGGTCAGCGTCGTCACCAGTGTGCGCTCGCCGCGGGCGGCGCGCTCGCCGACCTCCGAGAGCAGATCGTCAACCTGATCACGTGCCGGACGCAGCAAGATCTGCGGATCGATGATGCCGGTGGGGCGTACCAGCTGCTCGACCACTTGGTCGGCGTGCTCGTATTCGTAGGGACCCGGCGTGGCCGACATCAGGATACGTTGCAGAGCGCTGTGCTCCCATTCGTCGAAGCGCAGCGGGCGGTTGTCCAAAGCCGAGGGCAGGCGAAATCCGTATTCGACCAGCTTTTCCTTGCGCGAACGGTCACCGCGGTACATCGCGCCGATCTGTGGCACAGCGACATGCGATTCGTCAACCACCAGCAAAGCGTCCTCCGGCAAATAGTCGAACAGCGTCGGCGGTGCCTCGCCAGCGGCACGCCCGGAGAGATAGCGCGAGTAGTTCTCAATGCCGCTGCAGTAGCCCAGCTCGCTGATCATCTCCAGATCAAAGCGCGTGCGCTGCTCGAGCCGCTGCGCTTCGAGCAGCTTGGCATTTTGGCGCAGCTCCACCAGCCGCTGCTCGAGCTCCTCCCGCACCAGCCCGACCATGCGCTCCAAGGTCTTGCGCGGCGTGGCGTAATGGGTTTTAGGGTAGATCGTCAGGCGCGGCAACTCACGCAGCACCTCAGCGCTGAGCGGGTCGATGCGTGCGAGCGACTCGACCTCGCTGTCGAACAAACTGATGCGCAGCGCCTCCTTTTCCTCATCGGCAGGGTAGACATCGATGACATCGCCGCGCACGCGGTAGACACCGCGCTTGAAATCGTAGTCATTGCGAGTGTATTGCAGCTCGGCCAAGCGACGCAGAATATCGCCGCGCTCGATCTGCTCGCCGCGCGAGAGATGCAGCATCATGCTGAGATAGGCCTGCGGATCCCCCAGACCATAGATCGCCGAGACCGTGGCGATCACCACCGTATCGCGACGCTCCAGCAGCGCCTTGGTGGCCGACAGACGCATCTGCTCGATATGGGCGTTGATCGAGGCATCTTTTTCGATATAGGTATCGGTGGCTGGCATATAGGCTTCCGGCTGGTAATAGTCGTAATAGGAGACGAAATATTCCACTGCATTGCGCGGAAACAGCTCGCGAAACTCGCCGTAGAGCTGCGCGGCCAGCGTCTTATTCGGTGCCATGATCAGTGTCGGGCGTTGCAGCTCGCTGATCACATGCGCGATGGTAAAAGTCTTGCCAGAGCCGGTGACCCCGAGTAGCAATTGGGTCTGCAGACCGTCGCCCAGACCCTGTGTCAAGCCTTGAATGGCCTGCGGCTGGTCACCAGCGGGATGGAAGTCCGATTTGAGGACAAAAGAACGGGCCATGCCACGTGAAGATTGACCTCTACAGCCGATTATCCTACCATGAAGGAGTTCCGCCTTAGCTCAGTTGGTAGAGCAGATGACTGTTAATCATCGGGTCGCTGGTTCGAGCCCAGCAGGCGGAGCCAGGAGGGTGTGGGAGTGGTGTTGCGTACAGTTCCTTTAGGTTGGCGCACCGGTCAGGCAACGAGAATATGAGGGCATTGATGTGCTCAGTAACAGCTAGACCTAGCCAACAATATGAGAACATAGCGTGATGCATTTAGTCTATATTGATGAAACGGGGTTTGGCGATTCAAATAGAACAGCTACAAGGGATCCTATATTTGTGCTTGGCGGTATTAGTGTTTGAGATTAAGGCTGGCAAAGAACCGACCAGAAAATTTTAAATGTGCTCATAGAATATTTTGAAATTGATTAGTGCTCGGCACTATCCTGCGCACTATTACGCGCTAAATAAATCAAGGACAAGCGCAGTCGAAGCGCCTACAAATAGGCGATTCCACTTCTGATCTAATGATTCCATATCTTGTCGCATGGTGTTCTTCTATGATTTGCAATAACTGCTTGTAATCTTGCCACAAGATCGGTGCAGCGGCAAAAGAGCCCTGTGCTTTTTGTGCTCCCAGTGCTACGTAGTTGTGCACTGACAGATTGCTAATGTTTTTGCGTGTCGGCCCTTCAGCCAATGTGCTGTGAATATGGAACCGTTAGCCATGACGAAGCCAGCGACCCCGCCAGGTGCCAAGTGAGAGCGGATTGGTGTCCGCTTTGATGTCTTGGTCCAAGTCACGGTGGGGGCTAGCTGCAGGATGCTCAGCAAAATTGGGCCACAGCTTGCTAACCGCATACTCGTCGCGGTCTGCTAGATCGGTATGCTCGGTTGCTTGCGCCGCCTCAAGGCGATTCAGCGCTGCTTGAAATCCTGCCTATCGATTTCATGCTCCAATAGATCATCATCCCCCATACATCCTCTCAAAAGCTGCTAAAAACTCTTCGAAGCTCTCTGCTGGCAGGCGGTTGATACCGGCTGCCGCCGCCCGCCCGCCCCCGGTCGGGAAACGTGCACACAGCTCATCCGCTCCGCGCCGCTGCTCCAGCGGGGCGCGCACGCTGACCAACCACTCGCCGCCCGCCAGCTGGTTCAGCAAGGTGTGGGCGCGTTGCGGCGTGCGGTTGGCTAAGTCGTTGGCAAAGACGCCGCTGATGCGACGCGCCCACGGTGCGTCCGGCAAGAGATACACCGCAGCGCCAGCGCTCTGGCGGTGTGGCTCCAGCGCCTCGACCCGCGCCATATCGTCGCGGTAACCAGCCTCCAACTGGTGGTAGACCGCGCCGTCGGCGGAGGCGAGGAATGCCTGCGGGTCAGCGTGCGCGGACAGTCGCCGAAACAACTCTTCGGGGTGGTAATGCAGATCGTCCACCGTGGCACCGTAGCCGTTGTAGTTAAGGCAAATGCCCAAGCGCTCAAGGCGCTCGAGCTCCTCGCCCGCAATGCCCAAGGATGCAGCGAGAGCGCCGGCTGGACGCCGGATGTTGTCGCCGTAGGCTCCCACGACCGCCCAAGCGGCACAGGCACCGGCCAAATGTCGGTTGACGATCAGGCTGGTACAGGTCTGCGGCCTAGTGTCGATCAGCGCACTCAGCTGGGGGTGATCTGGAATCTCCCCGGCCCGGTGATGGTCGGCGTAGAACACTTCGACACCGGCCTTGAGCAGGCGCTGCAAATCGGCTCGATTCTTGTCCATGCTGATGTCCAGCACGGTCACTCGGTCACCCGCCGCAGCCTCGACTAGGCGCAGTAGCTGGATGTCGCGTTTGACGCCGCTGAGCAGCTTGCTGTCGCGCGACTCGACACCGCGCAGCTGCAACAGGGCACACAGTCCGTCGGCATCGCCGTTGAATACGTCGATCGACCGCATCGCCACTTTAGCCCCCCTGCCCACTGTCCACAGCTGCCGTGGACCTGCTCGAGCCGTATGTCGCCATCACATCCTGCGGCGATGCATCACCCGCACTGAGCAGATCGATGAGTGCGCCGACACGGTGCCATTGATGCCAGTATGTCTGCAGCTCTTCGGACATTACAAAGTGGCGGGAAGCATTCACCACGAAATCCAGTTCCTCAGCGGCCATCCAAACACTGTGATGGGCAATACGCAGCTGCTGCAAGGCTGCTTCATGACGCCCTAAGGCGATCAGAGTCGTGGCCATGGCGACGGACCAATCGAAGACTCGAAAATTGGACGGAGCCTGTGGATGATATGAATAATAGCTGCTGTCACTGAAGTGGGAGATCGTGGATTGGCCAGCACGATGGATGGCCTCCCCGCGCTCAATGCGCACCGGGGAAATCCACTCTCGCGCCAAGCCGCGCAGATGCCATTTCCCCGCTTCCTCAATATAGCGGGGATGTTGAAATTGGCGACCTTCCCGCAACAGATAGTCTAGCGCACGCTCGTGTCGCCCCGCCTGCATATGCAAGGAGCTGAGCGCACGCAGCAAACGGGTGTCGTATGGATAAGCCACAAGGGCGCGCTCCAAGTGTGATATCAGTAGTTCGTGCCGCTCCGTATCGCGCCATCCAGCAACCAGCAACACGCTTTCCCGCAACCGCCACGGCAACCACTGTTGCAACGCTTGCACCGCTACCGCAGAGTGTTCGAAGTCTCGGATCCTAGAGTCGTGGGCCGACAAGGCGCGCAAATGTAGCCGCTCAGCACGGTACAAGCGGTAATTGAAAACGCAAATGCAAAGCAGACAGAGCGCGACGGCACAGATGGCCACCAGCTGCCGGGAGCCACCACCACCTTCGACCCGTGCATCGTCGACGGCAGGTCGCCGCGAGCGCTCCAACAACGCGATATACAACATCAACAACATCAAGCTGCCGGGTACAGCCATCGGAAACGCGCTGGTGGCGAGGACGGCAAAACCAACCGGTCCGACGATCAGCAAGCCCGGCACACCCCGGCGCAGTGACCACCAGACGCGTACGATGCGCAGAGCCACCCAGAGCACCAAAACCATGCCCACCAAACCCAACTCGGCAAAAATCTCCAAGTAGTCGTTATGGGCATTTTGCAAGCGATCTCTCCCGCCAGCAGCAATGGAATCCAACCACACCGCCCCGTAGTAATCCGGATAAAACACCGTCCAGTTGCCGATGCCGACGCCGACCAAGGCATGGTCGCGGATCATCGGTAGCGTGTTGATCCAATGATATAGACGATAGGGTGCAAGGACCCAAGGGTCTTGGGTGAACTCCCACTTCTCCAACAGCTGAATGAGCACCCCCTCAGGCAACCGCACCAGCATGTGCTGCAGCTCGGGTGCTGACAGCAAAACAACACCCAACAGCAGGAGGGCAGAGATTGCCAGCCACCAGCGCTGGCTCGGGGAACAATCCTTGGCCAAGCGCAACGGCAAATGCCGCCCCCAAAAAATCAGCACAAAAACCAACTGGACGATCAACGCCAACTGCGCGGCGAGGGAACGCGCCAACAGGAGATAGCTAAAATAGAGGAAGATCACACCCCACCAGCTCAGCGAGAAGCCAAACGATGGGCGGCTACACGCCAATAGTAGCAAGCCCAAAGGCCAGCTCAGTAGCAGGTATTCTGAGGCTTGATTGTTGTTGCCGAAGACAATCGTCAGAGAGTTTTCAGAGACAGGCCAGTCGATACCATAGGCCAGTTGCGCGATGCTGTAGGCTGCCAGCACCGGACCGACAAAAAACACGGCGGCGATCAAAATCCGCAGCTGCCGCTGCTGCGCTGGCCACGCCACAACCAGAGTTGCACAAAACAGTGCCGTCGCCCACAGCAGCAGCTTCATGCCTGCCTCGTAGTGGTTGTGCGCCCAAAATGCAGATAGGCAACCCCAAACGAAGAGCCACCCCAAGGGGCGTAGCAGGGAATCTCGGTGCCACGCCAGTGCCACCGCTCCGGGTCGTAGCCGCATCGCTACAGCCCACAGCAGTAGCGCCGCCAAGCCGACTTGGTAGACCGACAGCAAAGCCACCGACGGACTGAAACCCCATGGGTTGATGCCGTAGAGCGCCAGCACTGGTGCCCCGGCAAACAGCGATATAAAGGCCCAGCCCCACGCGCTTTGTGCAGTCAAGCGCGGGATGGCGGCCACAGCTATCTATGCTGCGCAGGCTGCGGGGGCGTTTTATTGTGGGTCTGTTGTTTGCTGCTGGGTGGGGTCACCCCCAATCGTTGCAACACCTGCCCGGCGATGGTGCGCTCGCGCTTGCCCAATCTGCTATCACCTTGTTTGGGGGGATCGTAGCTGCGCAGCAAATAGTCGCGTGCGTCATCGTAGCGCTCGGCATGGAAACTGACAACGCCAGCCAAATAATAGCTGTCTTGGGTATCCCGCGCCGACACCAACCGCTCGACTAGGGGCATCGCCTCCGCGGCGCGCCCCGCTTGGTCATAAGCAGTGATGGTATTGGTCAGGGTGTGCAACATATTGGGATAGCCCTCTAACACCACGTTAAAAGCGTTGATAGCTTGGTCAAAATTGCCTCTGCGCATATAGCCCATGGCAACAAAATTGCGCAGGCGGCGGCGCTGCGGGAACATGTCTTTGGCACGTAGCCCTTCGATCAACATGCCCTGTATATCACCTTGGCGCGAGGCGATGGTGGCTCTGCGGAAGCTAATTTCAGTTTGGTACCAACGGTAGTGGTGCCATGTCAGGCCAGCACATAGCAGTGCTGCCACAGCGGCACACGCCATCTGCCCACTATAGCCAAACTTCCGTAGCGACAATAATGGCACCGCACCCAGGTCGCGCCGCCAATAGACTTCGATCATGGCGATATAGACGATGAACAGCGCGACTGGAGCAGGTTGCTCAAAGGCGAAACTTCCCACCGCGTTCAGCGCCAATCCCGCAATGGCGACCAGTAGCAATATCACGACAATGCGCGAGTCATAATCCAGTTTGAAAGCCAGCTGGCCGCCGCGCCACACGGTGAGGATGCCGCCCCAGAGTAGTAGCCCCAAACCGACCAAACCCAACTCCGCTGTCAGCTCGAGATAATCGTTGTGCGTGTTGATGTGTTGAATATCCAAACCCATTTCCCAATCGATCATTGCCGAACGGTAATAGAGCGGATACTCGACCATCCAGTTGCCGACACCGACACCGAACAGCAGGTGATCCTTGACCATCTCGAGCGTGTTGCCCCAGATCGGAAAGCGCGACTCCCCAGTGAAATTGACCGTATTCTGGCCCAAGGTGGCAAAGCGTTCTATGGTGAATAGAATCAGACTGCCATTCCCTTTACTCAGTAAAGACAGCAACAACAAAACACCAATACCGACACCGATGTAGATTAGCAAACGCTGCAAGAATTCGCGATCATCTATGCGCTTCAACGCCTCCCGCCCCATGAAAAATAGCATCAGGGCGAGCTGCAGCGCAAAGCAGAGGATGGCATTGCGGGTGGTGCCATAGAACAGCAAGATGATCTGTGCCAAGCTGACACTCATAAAAAATATTTTCCAATGTGGCGCGGAGACGCGCATCATCATCATGAGGCCGATCGGGATGAGCAACAAGGTGTACTGCGCCGCCATATTCTTATTGTTGAAAGTCAGCGCTGGCGGATAATGCTGGTCGATCAAATCAAAACCGGCGTAGTACTGCAACATGCCGAGCGACACCAGCACGGCACCACTGGCGAATAATACATAGAGGCAACGATCGACATCCTTGGGCTGGTTGAAGGTTTGGGTGATCAGAAAGGCGGTGAGTAGCGCGCCGCTCCAATCGAGTAGTTTGATACTCCCTTCGTAGTCGTTGTGCGCCCACAGTAGTGACAGTACGCTCCAGCCGAGGAAACACCACAGCGGCAACAACAGCGGCATCGTCAGCAGGTTAAGGGTGGCACGCGGCCGGGGCAGCAGGAAAAATAGCACCAACATTGCGATGGCGCCCACCTGGATCACCGAGGCCATGTGCAAGTCGGGCGAATAGCCGTATTTATGACCGTAGACGCCTAGTAACGGCGGCGCGGCCACCAGCGCGGCCAACAGCCATTTGTACCAAACGGGTGCCTGCCAGACCAAGCCGGGCATCGCAACGGTCGCGCCAGTCGTGGCGGCGGCAACCGATTGCGATGACGCGGCAGGGGGACGAGGCACCGGACTCCTCAGCGAGGCACCCCCCCTCGTGACAGACGCTTTATGACGTCGATGTTTGCGTGATTTCGCCATTGTCCCGGACAACCACCCCCCCTCCTGCCCCAACCGAGCCGCGCCATGAATGCTTGCGCCACGACGACCGACCAATCAAAATATGATTATAACCAGCTCAATATGGTGACCGGCTATGCCAGTACCCCGCAACCCACATAGTCAGCGACTCTTCTGGCTCGATGCCAGTTTTCTGCTGGTGCCTGCGCTGACCCTGCTCTCGCAGCTGGCGCGCGGGCAATTCTCAGCAGATCTGGAAACGACAACGATCAACGCTCTGCTCGGTATCACCGCCGTCTGCATGGCTGCTCCGCCACTGCTAAATCGCCATGCGCAGCTGCCTGGCTACCACAGCTTGGGGCATGGCATCAATGTCGTCACGGCTCTATTCGGCATCTTGTTGCTGATTATTTTATTGTTGCGGGTCGATTACTCCCGCTTGGTGTTGCTGACTGGCTTAGGGCTGAGCCTGATTTGGTCGCAGTTCTATACGCTGTTGCTATTGCGCCACCCGGTAACCTTGGCGCTGGTTCCCAGCACCGCCACCGACACGCTGCGAGAGCTGCCAGCGTGCCGAGACTGGCCGGTGCTGGCAGCTCCCGATGGCGGGTTGCCAGCGCGAGCCCAAGGCATCACCGCAGATCTGCAACAGCCCCTGTCCGCCGACTGGAGTCGGGCGATCACTATCATGTCGCTGCGCGGCATCCCGGTCTATGACTGCGGCGAAGTCCACGAGTCCCTGAGCGGACGCGTCTCCACCGCCCATTTGAGCGCCAACCGCATGGGATTCCTCGCGCCTTCGCCACTCTATCTGCCTTTCAAACGCCTAGCGGATCTGGTGATCAGCGCCTCGCTGTTACTGGTGATGATGCCGTTGATGGCCGCGATCTTCACGATGATCAAACTCGACTCGCCCGGCCCGGCCATTTTTTCCCAACAGCGGGTCGGTCGCAACGGCATCCTCTTCATATTGTGCAAATTTCGCACGATGTACTGGGTCGGTGATGAAGTCGCCACCCACTCCACCCACAGCAGCGATCGACGCATCACCCGCGTCGGGCGCTGGCTACGCCAATTTCGGCTCGACGAATTGCCACAGCTGTGGCATGTGTTGCGCGGCGATATGAGCCTGATCGGGCCACGCCCTGCCGTGGCGACACAAGACACCCTCAACGAAGCGGACATCCCTTTTTATCGCCACCGCCATATCGTGCGCCCCGGTATCAGCGGCTGGGCACAGGTCAAGCAAGGGTATGTCGAGGATGCGAACAGTGGCGACACGCAACACAAAATCGAGTATGACTTCTACTATATCAACCACCTGTCTCCGTGGCTGGATGTAGTGATCGTGCTGATGACGATCTGGACTGTGCTCAGTAGCCGCGGCGCCCGCTGAGCGCCGCCGCCGCGCTCGCGCCAACGCTCAGTCGAGCTGCAGCTGCTTCCGGTTGACATCCAACAGCCGCTGACTGATCCCGCGCACAGCTCGCAGCTCGTCCAGCGCAGTGAAGGGACCATGACTCTCGCGATAGCGCACAATTGCCTCGGCCTTGCGCAAACCGATCCCGCTGAGTTGCGCCAATTCCTTGGCTGTGGCGCTGTTGATGGCGATGCGGGCACTGGCGCAAGGCGGCAACGCGTCGTCGGCAGCTGTGCTGACAACATGTGCCGCCACTGCACTGATAGCCAGCGCCAAGACCAATCCCAGCACGGCGGTGCCGCTGCGCCTTTCGCCAGCATGGCTGGCCTCGATGAGTACAGTCATTGGCATAGACCTCCTTGTCCGGTGTTGCCTGTGGTCAGCGCAAGCACCGACCGACTCCATACTGCTCTGTGTCCAGTGCGCCAGTCAAGGATTTTTGACCGTTAAATGGAGTGCTCACGCCCGCCATTTGATGCTGGGACGGCACTGGGCAACGACAGGCAAAGCGCCCCACCACTTGCAGCGTGCGGCCAGTCGTGCGATAATGGGCGGATAGCGAGCTTGCCTAGGTATTTTTAGGGAGGCCAGTGGCAAGGCTACGCTTGGATCACCACGGCACAGCGCAGCAGCGCTGTCTTATAGAGAACGCTTTGCCAAGCCCTAATACCACTGCTCAAGTTTTACTGGCATATCCGCTGTACCTAGCATTGCCTGAAAGACAACGACAACGTGCGTCGCACACAAAATGGAGTAGCGACGCGCAGCCCCCCCGATGGCACTGCCTAGACGCAGCGCCAGAATCGGAGCCGATGCGCGCAGACAAGCCGACACCGGCCATCGCCATAGCAGTGGATCAGAGGCCATGCGTTCCCCCCATCACAGGAGGAATCTCATGTCGACAACACAACGCTTGGCTCAGAAAAAAGGCAAGCAAAAAATTCTGGTCAATGCGACACACCCAGAGGAAATGCGCATTGCTATCATCTTTGGCACGGAGCTTTTCGATCTCGAAATAGAGCAACGCAACGTCGGCCATCAACAGCAGAACAACATCTATAAAGGGCGCGTCGACTACATCAATCCGAGCCTGAACGCCGCTTTCGTCGACTTCGGCGCAGGGCGCGACGGCTTTTTGCCACGGAAGCATCTGGCGGCGGAATTCATCGCCTCAAGCGATGGCGACAACGGCCAAGCCAACGATATCGAGCGTTCGCTCCGCGAAGGTCAAGAATTGGTGGTGCAAGTCGACAAAGAGGAGCGTGATAGCAAGGGTGCGGCTCTGACCACTCTCATCCGCCTACCGGGACGCAACTTGGTGCTCTCGCCCAACGATCCGCGCGCACACGGTGTCTCGCGTCGCCTGAGTCCACAAGGGCGCGAGGATGCCTTGCAGATGCTGCACGAACTCGATGTGCCCGCGGGCATGTCGGTGGTGTTGCGCAGTTCAGTGCAGAACAGCAATGTCGAGCAACTGCGAGGCGAGCTGCAGGCACTGCTGTTGCAGTGGGAAGAGATCAACGCGGCGGCCAACAACAGCGTCGCCCCGCAGCTGTTGTTGCGCGAGGACGATGTGTTGGTGCGGGTGTTGCGCGACTGGCTGACAGAGGACACCGACCAAGTCTTGATCGATACCGAAGAGGCGATGAAGCAAGCGGTGCGCTATGTGAACATCGTCGCTCCGGAGTACACAGCGAAGCTGCAGGTCTACGACGATACGCGACCGTTGTTTAACCGCTACCACGTCGAGCGACAGATCGCCTCCGCCTATCAGCGTCAAGTGCCGCTACCAGCTGGCGGCGACATCATACTAGAGCGCACGGAGGCGATGACGGTGATCGATGTCAATTCCTCTAGTACCAAGGGCAAGGGCATCGAAGAAGTCGCATTGACCGCCAATTTGGAGGCGGTGGCTGAAATCACCCGCCAATTTCGCCTGCGCGACATCGGCGGTTTGGTGGTGATCGATTTCATCGACATGGGCTCTGATCAAAACCGCCAAGCGGTAGAGCAAGCTTTGGAAACAGCGCTCGCCGATGACCGCACCCGCATCCATTGCGGACGTATCTCACGCTTCGGGCTGCTGGAGATGACGCGCAAACGCCTGCGCCCATCGCTGCGCGAGCAACGCGACATCCTCTGCCCACGCTGTGATGGCAATGGCTCAGTGCGTCCCCCCAGACAGCAGGCCTTGGACTTGCTGCGTCTGCTCGAAGAGGAGGCGGCATCGCGGCCACAGGCACAAGAGGTACATATCTTGGTACCGATCGACACTGCGGCCATTGTCCACAATGACTATCGGGGCAAACTGAGCCAACTTGAGCAGGAATTCAATTTAAACATTCAACTGTTCCCAGACCCCAACAGTACCCGCCCCCACCACCGCTTTTACGGCGAGCGCGACGAAGTGCCAACGCATGAAGATGCCATGAAGCAACCGGACAGCGAAAACCGCCTACAAGACCAGTTCGAACAACGGCGCAACACCATCACCCAAGCGCCACTCGTCGCCACCGTGTCCTCCGAACAGGCATGGGCTCCCATGGCAGCAGCGCGATCCACTTGGTGGCGCCAACCGGTCACCGGACTGCGGCGGTGGTTGCGCTCAGACAGCAGTACCGCCCTGTCTACCACTGGAGAAGCCGAAGAGGAAAGCAGCGCGATGCCGCAACGCCACCACAACGCACAAGCTGCCCGATCTGGTAGCAGGCAGCAACGTGGCGGCGGACGGCGAGGCAATCGCAATCCGCGACGCCAACCGACGCGCGAGCGGAATGGGAACACACAGCGGCAGCAAGGGCAACGAGCAGAGGGATCCCAGCGCAACAGGCCAGCGGCACACCGCAGCGTCGACGCACCGGCCTCCACGTACGCGGTGCCGCCACCAAGCACATTGGCCGAGCAGACGGACACGCCACAGCAGCTGCCCGCAACGGCACAGAGCGAGGGTGTGGGTGACAGCTTGAAGATGCCCTCGACCAGCCGTTTTCCGCCACAAATTGCCACAGCAGAGGCGGTGCCACCCGTCGCAGCAACGGTCGAGCCCCCTCGCCCCGTCGATACCGCTCCCACTCCAAGTATCACAGCACCACCGCCATCGGTTCCACCAGCTGAGCCGCCACCGGTACCGAGTCCCGCTAAACCGCCTGTCCGCGCCGCCAACGACCCACGCAACGCATAAACGATTGAACGATGGCCGCACGGTGACTACTGTCACCGTGCGGCTAGAGGAGGGGTAGCATAGTGGTCGAATGCAGCGGTCTTGAAAACCGCCGAGCCTGCGGGCTCCGAGAGTTCGAATCTCTCCCCCTCCGCCCAAGCACATGATTTTCTTTCTCACCGTGCTGTCGGCCCCGGACACCAGCACGGCACCAGCGCGGGCGCTGGCTTTCGCCGAGGCCGCGCTCAGCGCTGGATGCTGCATCGACAGCGTGTTTTTCTATGGTGCCGGGGCGCGCTGTGCACACAGCAGCGACAGCCTCCCCGCCGCTGGCGGCGCGGGCGATTGGCTCGCTTTGGCACGGCGAGCTGGCTGCACATTGGCGGTGTGTTCAAAATCGGCTCAGCGTCATGGCTGCGCCGACTTGCTGCAGAAGCCGTTTGCGCTGTGCGGCCTCGGCGAGCTAATCGATGCGGCACTCTCGGCAGACCGCAGCGTGGTGTTTTCCGATTAGCGGGACAGCGATGGCAACCGTAGCGCACAAAAGTTTTACCGTGTTGCTGAGTGCGGCACCGGGCTCGAAGCAAACGGACTGGGGCTTGGATGTCGCTCTCGCCGCCGCCGCCTTGGGGCAAACGGTGACGCTGATATTGATCGACGATGCCGTGTTGCACTTGGCACCTAGCACAAAGGACAAGACCAGCTTGGTCGATTTTGGTGCACTGCACCACTACGGCATCGAACAGATCCATGCCAGCACAACCGCCTTGGGGACACTGGAACCCATCGCTGATCAACTGCGCGATGACTTGGCGATCACCTGGCTGGACGACGCCGCCATCAGCCACCTGTTGGCGACCAGCAAAGTCGTGCTCAGCGCCTGATGGCACACCGTCTCTTGCATACTGTCAGCCAATCGCCACTGGCGGGCAGCGCACTGACGCGTTGCCTACGGCTGGCAGGCGACGGCAATGTATTGCTGTTGGTCGCCGATGGCGTGTACGCCGCCTTGGCCAACAGCGATGGTGCACGGCAGCTGCAACGGCACACGGAGACGCTGTCGCTCTACGCGCTGGCACCAGATGTGGCTGCGCGCCTACCCGAGCTGCGCTTGACACCCGGGGTGGAGCTGGTCGATTACTCTGCCTATGTCTCGCTGGCAATGCGCTGTGATGCCGTCGTCGACTGGTTCTGAAGCGCGAGCCTTGAGCTTGGGCGACCGGCGGCTGCCACTGGACAGCGACGGCCACCTATTGCGGCTCGAAGACTGGTCGCCAGAAGTGGCTCAGCAGCTCGCCGCCGACGATGGGATCGCGTTGACGGCCGACCATTGGCAAGTGCTGGAATTGGTGCGCGCTTTCCATCAGCGCTTCAATCTCGCACCAGCGATGCGAGCACTGCTCAGCTATGCTCGCGAGAGCGGTGCCACCGAGCTGGCCTCAAGCATCAGCTTGCTACGGCTTTTCCCCGGCAACCCGGCTCGGCGAGCGAGCCGCATTGCTGGCTTGCCACGCCCGCACGGCTGCCTGTAGCTGATGGCTGGAATCCCCGCGATTGAGCCGCGGAGATACCACGATCTCCTCAGTGAAAAAGCAAGCTCATTGAGCAATTTACTTCATTTTCCGAAAGCGTCAATCGAATTATTTGAATCGCCGCCAAGCCACTATAGAATGCGTGCGGAATTCCGTCTATGGCACGAGCGGGACGATTTTTACTACGCGATGTTCGATGCCGACGGCGCGATAGTGCGTGTCGATTACTACGCTGCCGCCAACCGACAGATCAACAAGATGATGACCGCGCTGATCGAGTCCTTGCGCGCCGATAAGCCCCTTGCACAACGGCTGTTTCAGGTCGAATTCCATTGCAGTAGCAGCGGTGACAGGCTGGCAACGCTGGTCTACCACCGCCACTTGGAGGGATCTTGGCTACCCGCAGCGGAGCGCGTGGCGCAACGGACCGGTGCCTCCATCATCGGTCGTAGTCGCGGCCAGCGGCTGGTCGCAGGGCGCGATTTCGTCACCGAGCACATGCGCGTGGACGGAGTCGAGTATCGCTGGCGGCAACCCGAAGGCAGCTTCACCCAAGCCAATGCGAGCGTCAATCGGGCGATGTTACAGTGGGCGAGTGAGTGGGCTGCACAATGCGGCGACACCCTGTTGGAGTTGCACTGTGGCAGCGGCAATTTCACGCTGCCGCTGGCGCGCCACTTCGAGCAAACGCTAGCGGCGGACAGCGGGCGCGGTGCCATCACCGCCCTGCGCCAGAACCTGCGCGACAACAGCATCACCAATGCCTACCCGCTGCGTATGTCGACACTGGAAGTCTGGCAGGCACTCAGCGGGGAGCGGCGCTTTCGCCGCCTGCACGATGCGCCCCACCACAGCGCCCACTTCGACGCGCTGCTGGTCGACCCACCACGCGCTGGCCTCGACGACGCCGCACTGGCCTGTGCCCGCACGGTACCCCAGATGCTGTATATTTCCTGCAACCCACAGAGCCTGTCTCGCGACCTAGAGCAACTGCCTCAGCTCCACATGCACCGCTTGGCACTGTTCGACCAGTTTCCCTACACACCGCACATCGAGTGCGGCGTGTGGCTCAGCAACCACCGATCCGAGGAGGCCCTGCGATGGCCATCACCCCCCTGAACCAAACACAAATCGCCAGTGCGCTCAGCGAGCACCCACAATGGCAGTTGGCCGACAATCAACTGCAACGCAAGCTGCAGTTCAGAGATTTTTCCGAGGCGTTCGGCTTTCTGACACGGCTGGCGCTGGCCGCCGAAAGCATGGATCACCACCCGGCAATCAGTCATTGCTACCGGGATGTGGAATTGCGCCTCAGCACCCACGAAGCTGGTGGCATCAGCAAGCGGGATTTTGCGCTGGCCGCCGTCGTCGATACCCTCTTGGATGAGCGCTAGCGCTGAGCGCACCCAGCCTGCTCAGGCGCGCACGAATGGGTTGTGGCGCATCTCCTCGCCCACACTGGTCTCCGGGCCGTGACCAGTAATAACTTTGGTCGATTCATCAAGGGTATAGATCCTGCTCTTGATCGATTTTTCGAGCTGTCGAGCGTCGCCGCCGGGGAAATCTGTGCGCCCCACCGAGCGCTGGAATAGTGTGTCGCCAGAAAGCAGTAATTTGTGCTCAGCAAACCAGAAACTGAGCGAACCTGGGGTGTGACCCGGAGTGTGCATGGCCACACCGCCACAACAGGGTAGCGACTCGTCATCGTGCATCTCGTGGTCGGGCGGCGGCAAGGGCTCGCAGCTCAGGCCGAATGCCTGCGCCTGTTGCTCGAGCATATCCCACAGATAACGATCATCCGGGTGCAGGTGCAAGCTGGCACCAGTGGCCTCCTTGATCACACCAGCAGCGAGGATGTGATCCAAATGGGCATGGGTGTGGATAATCGCCATCAGCTGTAGTTGATGGCGCGACAAGCAGTCAAGAATGCGCTCCGCGTCGCCGCCGGGATCGACGACGATGGCACGTCGACTCAGACGGTCACCGACAATGCTGCAATTGCACTGCAACGGGCCAACCGGAAACCATTCGTGGATCAGCCCGGCTTGCGGGGAACCCACCGCTATTGATGTACTCATCGCTGTGTCACTCAGCCCTTGCTCTTGCCGGCTGAGGCCTCATAGCAACGCTGCAATTCAGTGTAGACGCTGGCGCTGAAATCCGCTGGTTCAGCTGTCGCTTCCCGCGCCGACAGCGAAGCAAGGATCTGCGCCAGATGCTCATTGTCTTCTAGACCGCCCCATAACTTGCGATAACTGCCATCGCGGTAACCGTGGTCTTGGCGAAAGCGGTTGAGCATATTTTTGCCGACATAATGCTGGTACAGAGCGGTCGGACTCAGTTCTGCGGCACCGAGCAGCACTAAAAATAGCGCCATGTCAAAATCTCGGCGACGCAGGGAATCGGCAGCTAGGCTCTCAGCACATTCGACAACATCAGCGGCAACGAGTGGCGGCAGATCGGCAAATTGCCGCGCCAGCCACGGTGCCAACTCGGCAGTGGATTGCTTCTCCATCAGTGCGCTGAGGCCGAAGTGCCAAATATCCACCACCTCCAGCTGCCGCTGTACTTGGTTCACCGGTTCGTCACGCCACCACTGGTAGCCGCTATGCCCGACCAACTCGGCGCATTCCATCCAAACGGCGCGATACCACTCATAGCCCTGCTGGCGCCATGCAGGATGTACCAGCCGGTTCATCGCTTCTTGCAGCTGCATCATTGCGCTGCAGTCGGCGACACTGAGGGCGTTGCGCCGTGTCGCGACAGCTACGGATGGTGCATCGTCACCAGCAACCGCCAATCCCTTCGCCACGCTTAAGTCCTATGGCTGTGATTCCGGAGCCGCCGCGCTATCGTCTGGCACTGGCTCCAGCACATCGTCGAGCCGAAACTGAAAGCGGTCATAGCTATATTCGCTGAGCTGGTAGCGCCACGGCGCGTGACGCGAACGCAACTGCTCTGCTTCCGCCGCCGCTTCGCCCTCAGCACTGAAGTTGAGCCACAGCTGGCCGCCCCCACCCTCTTCCTGAACCCGCAATTTCGCCGTGACGAGCAGGCCGTTGCGCAGCTTGAAATCGAGCTGCCACTGGACAGATGGCTGCAATTCTCCCGCCGCTTCGACCGCTTCGACCTGCAAATCTTGCAACAGGCGCCCATAGGCATTCAAAACCCCGGCGTAACGCAGGCGCATGAACTCAGGCTGCTCGATCAAGCGCAGATGCTCTTCGTCCACACTGTCGCGCTCCAATGTCCAGACACTGCCCGCCTCGTCGACGATACGCAGTGAAGCCAAGCGGCTGTAGGGAAGATTGAGCACGGACAATTCTAGCCAGCCCATCGCACTTTCTGGCAACTCCAGCGTGCGGTCGCTAAGCCAACTTTGAGCCTCACCGACACGGCGCAGGAAGTGGCCGTCACGCAATGCGGAACGGTCTCCGACCAGCAGCGCCAAAAGCGTGGTGCCATCGTCGTCGATGAGGATGAGCTGACGCGAGCGACTACCCTCGGCATCGACATCCCGCAACCCCAGTTGCCCATAGTCCTCGGCGCGGCTGGTTTTTTCCTCGGCCAAGCGCAGCTCGCTCAGCGAGACCAGCAAGCCAGTGATGCGCGCGCGGTCAGCGGGGTAGCCACTGGGATGATCAGCGATCCAGGCCGAGCCATCCCAAGAGATTTGCTTGTCCTTGCCCAGATCGGCATCGCGCCAGTGTAGCTCCCGCACAGTCTCTAGCTGAGCCGACAGTTGCGGTGCCAATACATCGCCTTCGGTCTGCCAACGGGCGCTGAAATTCCAGCTCGCCACCGCAGATACAGCCAGCAATAGCAAGGCCATCGACACCAGCACGATGGTCTGTCGACTCATCGCAAGCCACCTCAGCATCCTACGATGCCTGCCATCTGCGACGCTGCAAAACGCGGTACAGCTGGCAGCCACTCCACAGCAGTAAGATCATCAGTGCCGGGGCCAAGAGGATGTTGATCAGTTTGAGATAAGTCCCCAAGTTCTCGATGTCGCGATCCAATTGATGGCGCACTTTGCGCAGTTCGCGACGCAGCTGCACGCGCTGTTGCTGGAAGCCTTGCAGAGTTTCCCGCCGTTGCTGGTTGAGACCAATACGGCTGGCACCCTCTTGAGCTTTGCGTTGGATATCTGCCAATTGCTGTTCTGTTTCTCGCAGCTGAGATTCCAACAGCTCAGCGCGCTCTCGGTACCTTTTATCAGCGCTCTTGCGCAGTGCTTCAACAACTAGGAATGGGCGCGAAAAACGCCCCCGGCTACGCACTGAAATCAGTGCTGCACTACCACTGAGATGATCGATCGTGTTGAGAATAAAGTTGCCGTTATCGGAGATCGGTGTTGCGAAAACACGTCCTAACAAGCGTTGCTGGCGCACCCAAAAGCGATCGTCCAACAGATCGCTGTCAGTGATGACCACGCGTTCTGAAGCGCCCCCCTCAGGCGCAGCGGCGACATGTACATGCACAACCGCGCTCGACACCTCGGCGGGACGCGCGTCGAAAGCGCTGTCCACTGGACCACTGATGCGGGCAGCAAGTACGCGGCGCCCAGCGGGCAAATTGCGTATTTCATCGTAGAGACGCTCGCTATCGGCGTGGTAGGTAGCCAGCGTGCGGCGAGCGATCAGACGCGCCTCGGCACTGGTGGCGATCAGCTCGTGGCGCTCGCCACCAGCGGCATCCTCGGTCCATGTCAAATGGCCGGCGGTGCCCAGATTCACGCTGTCCAATTCAGAAGTGATGACATCCTCTTGATCCATACCCTCTGCTGGCACGGAAAAGTAAGCGGGATGGCGCACCGGAGCACCAGTGGAAGATTGGATTTGCAACGCCCAAGCCGGCTCCATCACCAGCTCTTGATAGTTGAAATCCAGGCCCCAACTGCTGAGGATCTGGCGCGTCAAAGTGCGGATCTGCTTCGATGCTTCAGTGCCTTGGAATTGTGATTGCTCATTGATCGGGTCGACAAATACCAGCAATTTCCCACCGCGCACGGCGTACTGATCGACAAAATATAAACTCTGCACCGACAGGCCGCCGGGGTACACGACCATCAGCAAATCGCTGTCATCCGCCAGTGGCTCCGAGAGCCCATCCGTGTGGATGCGCAGCTCGAACTTGGTGCGCAATTGTTGCAACATGACCCACTCCGTGCCGTCCTCTTGTTGCAACGGGTGGGGGCTGAGCAGATCCAGCACCGCTTTGTGCGGATGCAACAGCTGCTCTAAATGACGGCTCAACTCGTATTCCAGCAAATTCTCCCCGCTCAGCTCAAAGCGAGGCATCACCACTTGGCGATCCAAGCTATCAACCATAGCAAGGCCGAAATAAACCGAGCTGTTGACCTGTGGCACCGTCAGGCTCTGGATGCCGTAGCTGACCGCCCGCTCTTCCTCTTCTGAAAAAGGCTCTGGATCGATGACGCGCAAGCGCAGCCGGTCACCGCCAAGGGAATCGTATTCCTCTAACAATTCACGCACCCGACGAGCATAGTTGTGCAATCCCGGTTGGGAGCGCACCGCCCGCTCGGAGAAATAAAAATAGAAATAGACCGGCGAGTCGATCTCGCTGATCAACTGGCGACTGCCAGCGGACAACGTGTACAGCCCCTGTTCGGTAAGATCGACACGCAGACTGCCGAACATGATGTTGATCAGCAAATTGAAGCAGATGAAGCAAACCGCCACCGCGACCAGCGCGAGAGCATGTCCACTGCCGGGCAGGCGCTCTATACCGCTACGCAGACGCTCTTTCATCTCCGCACGCCCACTTTCAACGCCTTTGCAGGCGGTCTATGACAATGCCAGTAGCCAATAGCCAAGCGGCGATCATCGCAAGATAATAGAGCAGGTCGCGCAGTGAAATAACACCGCGCACCGCCGTGTTGAAGTGCGGCAGAAAGCCGAGCGATCCGACCGCCTCGACTAAAGCCGCAGGTGCCCAGCCGCTCACCAAATCCTGCACCAGAGGATGCCCGCTCATCAGCAGCACAAAACATACTGTGCCGACCAGCAAAAAGGCAGCGGTCTGGCTGCGCACCAGCACCGACAGGCAACAACCGACAGCGATGAAGCCGCCGGACATCAGCCAGCTACCAGCGTAGCTAGCGAGGATCACACCGTTGTCTGGCTCGCCGAGATAGTTGGCCGTGATCCACATCGGCACGGTCAACAACAAAACCGTACCGCAAAAACACCAAGCGGCCAAAAATTTCCCGAGCACTAACCCGGTTCGACTCAACGGCAAAGTCAGCAACAGCTCGATATTGCCTGAGGCGCGCTCCTCGGCCCAAATGCGCATCGACAGCGCCGAGGCCAAGAACAGATAGAGCCACGGGTGGTACTGGAAGAAAGGGCGCAGATCGGCTTGTCCACGCTCGTAAAAATAGCCGAGATAAAAACCGAACACCCCGGCCAAGAACAGAAAGATCGCGGAAAAAATCCACGCCAATGGGGTGGCAAAACAAGCGCCAAACTCGCGCCGGAACACGGTGCCCACAGCGCGTAACCGTATCCTGATCGGAGACATCGCTTCGGTCATGCCAATTGACCTCTGGTGATGTCGTGGAAGACATCGTCGAGACGACCCGGCTCCACCTGTAATGTCTGCACAGGCAAGCTGTTCTGCTCGGTGAAAGCGCGCACCGCCGACAACAAGGGACGCCGCCCCTCGGCAAATAACACCCAGTGCCGCCCAGGCTCTTCGGCGAGCACCGTCTCGACACCGCTGAGCTCCGCCAAGCGCGCATCGCAATCGGGGCGCTCTTCGAGCAAGCGCAGACGTACAGCGTTGTGCCAGCGCGAGCGGCGGCGCAGCTCGGCGGGCGTAGCATCCACGGCGATGCGCCCATCGACGAGGATCATGGCCCGATTGCAGACCGCGTCGATCTCCTCAAGGATATGCGTGGAGATGACCACCAGCCGATCCGAACCGAGCTCGGCGATCAGCTGACGCACTTGATCTTTCTGGTTGGGATCCAAGCCATCGGTCGGTTCATCCAACACCAGCACAGGCGGGTCGTTCAGCAGGGCTTGGGCGAGGCCGACGCGCCGCCGATAGCCTTTAGACAGTGTCATGATGCGCTGCTCGGCGACCGATTCCAAGTCGACCACCGCCAGCGACTTGAGGACTTCGGCGCGCAGCTCGCGCCCGCGCAACCCGCGTGTCTCGGCGATGAAGCAGAGGAAATCGCGCACTTCCATATCGGCGTAGCACGGTGCACCCTCCGGCAGATAACCGATGTGTTGCCGCGCCGCCAGCGATGCGCTCACCACATCGTGGCCGCAGACCGAGACACTACCAGCAGTGGGGGTGAGGAAGCCGGTGATCATGCGCATGGCCGTCGTCTTGCCAGCGCCGTTGGGGCCGAGGAAGCCCAGCACCTCTCCCGGCGCAATCTCAAAAGACAGCCGATCCACAGCAACAATATCGCCAAAGTGGCGACTCAGTTCATGTGCAATGATCATGGTGGGGCAAATTATACCAGTCTGGAATCAGCGCCGATAGGCCGCAGGGGTTCAAAAAAATGCTGGCCTTCGGCATTCACACGGCGGCGCAAACGCCCCTCAGAACACAGGAAGTGCAGATGCGCCAAACACTCGCCGACCGCGAGATAGATGGCGAATCCCTGTGGTCGATTGCCAAACTGTTTGCGCATCAATTTGGCAACGCTGTGCTCGCGATGAGCCGCACGATAGAGCAGGCGCAGCTGCTGGATATGGTGGCGTCGCAGGTAATCGATGCGCTGGTGCAGGCCGTAGAACGGCAGGTTGTGCGCTGGCAATACGAAGGTCTCGGCTGGCAATAGCCGTAGCCGCTCCAACGATTCGAACCACTCCCGCAACGGGTCGCTGTTGGGCTCGGTCGGCAACACGCTGACATTGGGCGTGATGCGCGGCAGTATCTGATCGCCGGATATCATCACCCCCAGTTCTGGACAGTGCAGACAGGCGTGCTCCGGCGAATGCCCGCAGCCGACGACGACGTGCCATGCGCGACCGCCGATGCGCAAGCTACTGCCATCGCGCAGCCGGTGAAACTGCCGCGGCAACGCCACTTTGTTGCGGTCGCGCGCGGATGTCTCGCTCCGATCACCCTCTTCAGAAACAGGATCGGTCGGCTCGGGTGCCGGATCGGTCGGCAGCTTGAAACTCGGCACCTCGACGCCGGTGCGGCCATAGAACTCCTCAATGTGCCTCAGCTCGTCGGAGGAGCCATGGTGCTGCGCCCCGGAGAACACGCGGGCGCTGAGGTACTCGCTGCGGGTCATGTACAGCGCAACCGTGAACTTGCGGCACAGCCATCCGGCTAGGCCGGTATGGTCGGTGTGCATATGGGTGCAGATCACACCCGCCAACTGGAGATCCCACGGCGCTTGCTCAAATAGATTGAGCCAGTGCTCACGGGTCTCCTCGGTGTCTAGGCCGGTGTCGACAATCCAAAAACGATCGCCGTCTTCAAGCAGATAGAGGTTGATGTGATCCAAATCCATCGGCAAGGGCATGCGTAGCCAATGCACACCGGGGGCGACACAACGCGGTGTCTCGCCAAAGGCAAGCGCCTTGTGAGGGTAGCGCAATGCGCTCATACGCAGCCGCACATGCCACGGCGAGGACTGGGGTGAGCGATGGGGATCGAACCCACGACCACCGGAGCCACAATCCGGAGCTCTACCAACTGAGCTACGCCCACCAGTATTCTCATTATTATCCGTACGCCGAAGACCCTGCACAACTCTCAAGCGCGACACCTCGACGCGCGCCCGGCAGGACTCGAACCTGCAACCCGCGACTTAGAAGGTCGCTGCTCTATCCCGCTTGAGCTACGGGCGCTGAGGACCGACAAATGCCGCCATCCCGAGCCGCTCAGACAAAGATCGGGGCAGGGAGATTTGAACTCCCAACCTCCTGCTCCCAAAGCAGGCGCGCTACCAGATTGCGCTATGCCCCGGCAGCGAGGCCATGCCATTGTAACTGATAGCACGTTGTGCCAAAATGACTGGCTTGCGCTATTCGGAGGCAATTGGTGACGGCGAAGGATGTAGCCTTGGCACTGGACGGCAAGGCGCTGGCAGCCCGCCGCGAACAGCAGCTCGTCGCACGCGTGGCAGCGCTTTGCCAGCGCGCACCGAGGCCAGTGCTGGCAGCGGTCTTGGTCGGCGACGACCCCGCCTCCCAAACCTATGTACGCATGAAAGAAGAGGCCTGCCAACGGGTCGGCATTGAGCCGCGCACACTGCGCCTGCCCACCGCAACCAGCACCGAATCCTTGCTCGCTCAAATCGAGGCGCTGAACGAGGACGATGAGGTGCGCGGCATCTTGTTGCAGCATCCAGTGCCAGCTGGCATCGACGAGCGCCGCTGTTTCGATGCCATCGCCTTGGACAAAGATGTGGACGGGGTCAGCTGCCACGGCTACGGACGCATGGCGATGGCTTGCCCGGCTTGGGGCTCGGCGACACCGACCGGCATCATGCAGCTGTTGGCGCACTACAACATCGAACTCACCGGTCGCCACGCGGTGGTACTGGGGCGCAGCCCCATACTCGGCAAACCGATGGCGATGATGCTACTCAACAAAAATGCCACCGTCACCATCTGTCATAGCCGCACGCGGGATCTGCCTGAGCAAGCTCGGCAAGCCGATGTGCTAGTCGCCGCCGTGGGGCAGCCACGCTTTGTGCAAAGCGATTGGATCAAACCCGGCGCAGTGGTGATAGACGCTGGCTACCACCCGGCGGAGCGTTGCGGCGATGTGGCGGCCGAGCAGCTGCCCGAGATCGCCTCCGCCTACACGCCGGTGCCCGGCGGCGTCGGCCCGATGACCATCAATACCCTGCTCGACCAGACAGTGGCCGCCGCCGAGCGCTATGCCGAGGAGTGCATGGCATAGCGGCCTGAAGGCTGAGGCTCAGCCCGGCTCCGCACGCCGCCAGCGCGTCTCCCCGGCACCATCTTCCACGCTCACACCCCGCCCAGCCAACTGCTCGCGTATGGCATCGGCGGCAGCATAGTCGCCCGCCTCCCGCGCTCGGCGACGCGCCGCCAACAGCTCCGCAATCTCCTCCTCCGACAGCTGCCCCTCCGCCCTGCTCCGGTGCCGGAATGCCACCGGATCGTCGCCGAGCAAGCCGAGCACGGCACCGAGCGAACGCAGCACGCACGCCTGCCGGAGCAGCTCCCCGCCGCTGGCGCGATTGAGTGAGCGCGCCAAGCCGAATAGCACCGCCCGCGCCTCGGGCACATTGAAGTCGTCCGCCAACGCGGCGAGGAAAAGCCGCGTCCACGGCTCTTGTGCATCCAGCGGTGCTGGCTGCGCTGCCGGTGCCCGCTCCAAGGCGTTGTAGAGACGCTGCAAGGAAGCGCGTTCAGCGCTCAGTGCGCCGTCCACATAGTCCAGCGGACTGCGGTAGTGCCCGGACAGTAGCCACCAGCGCACCAGCTCCGAGCCATGCTTATCTAAAGCTTCATGAATCGTATAGAAATTGCCTAATGACTTAGACATTTTATCTGCGCCAGCTTGCACCGGACCGACATGGATCCAATGCTTGGCGAAGACCTTTCCGGTGGCCGCCTCGGACTGGGCGATCTCGTTCTCATGGTGTGGAAACAACAGATCTGGCCCGCCGCCATGGATGTCGAAACTAGCGCCCAAACAGGCCGTGGACATGGCCGAGCACTCGATATGCCAACCGGGACGCCCGCGCCCCCACGGTGAATCCCAGCCGACCTGAGCTGCATCATTCCCAACGCTCTTCCACAGCGCGAAGTCGCGCGGGTCGCGCTTGGCCTTCTCGATGGCGACACGTGCGCCAGCCAGCAATTCATCTGGGCGGCGACCGGAGAGGCGGCCATAGCTCAAACTGCGCTCGACCGCAAAATAAATATCGCCGTTGTCGGCTCGGTAGGCATGACCGCTGGCGAATAGGCGCTCGATCATAGCGATGATCTGCGGCATGTTGTGGGTCGCACGCGGCATCTGATCCGGCACCAGCAGGCCGAGCCGCTGCTCGTCCTCGGCGGCGGCGTCGATGTAGCGCTGAGCCAGCGCTTGCCACGGCTCTTGGGCGGCAGCGGCACGCTCCAGAATGCGGTCATCAATGTCGGTGATGTTGCGCACATAGTTGACGGTGTAATCTTGCTGACGCAAAAAACGCACCAAAGCGTCGAACAACACCATCACACGGGCATGTCCCAGATGGCAGCGGTCGTAGACGGTGACACCGCAGACATAGAGCCCGATGCGCCCGGGCGACAAGGGTGCCAAACGCTCAGTGCGCCGCCCCATGCTGTTGTGCAGGTAGATGGGCAGCGACTCAGCGCTCATCGCCCACCCCCGCCGGTGGCTGTCCAGCTGTCGCGCAGGGCGACAGTGCGGTTGAATACCAGCGCGCTTGGGCGGCTGTCTGGATCGGCGCAAAAATAGCCGCAGCGCTCGAATTGGAAATGCTCGCCAGCGCACGCTGCCGCGACCGCCGGCTCGGCCAACGCGCCGGGCAAGCAGCTCAGCGAGCCGGGGTTGATCAAATCGAGCAAGGAATCATCCGGGGCGGCGGCCGGATCTGGCACCGTGAACAGGCGATCGTAAAGGCGCACTTCCACCGCCACCGCCGCCAGCTCAGGCACCCAGTGGATCACTCCACCGACAGCGTAGTCCGGCTTGGTGCCCAAAGTGGCAGCATCGTAGCTGCAACGCAACAAGATCGGCTCGCCGTCGGCATCGTACTCGACCGCATCGCAGCGGATGACATAGGCACCCCGCAGGCGCACGCAACGGCCGGGCGAAAGCCGTTTGAAGCCCTTGGGCGGCGCGCTACTGAAATCCTCGCGGTCGATGTACAACTCGCCACTGAAGGGTAGCTCGCGCTGTCCCCGCTCCGGTTGCTGTGGGTGCACTGGCAGGGTCAAACACTCCTCGCCGCCGGGGTGATTTTCGATGCGCAGGCGCAGTGGGCGCAGCACGCACATCGCGCGCGGGGCAGACTGGTTCAATTCGTCTCGGATGCCATGCTCCAGCACGGCCATATCGACGATACCCTCGTTGCGGGCGATGCCAGCGGCGCGGCAGAAAGCGCGGATCGAGGACGGGGTATAGCCGCGGCGGCGCAATCCAGCCAAAGTCGTCAGCCGCGGATCGTCCCAACCGCTGACCACGCCCCCGGACACCAAGCGTTGCAGGCGGCGTTTGCTGTTCAGCGTGTGGCTCAGCGTCAACTTGCCAAATTCGATCTGATGCGGGCGTGGCGGTGGCAATTCCAGCGCGTCGAGCAACCAGTCATAGAACGGTCGGTGTTCCGCAAATTCCAAAGTGCACAGGGAGTGACTGACACCTTCGAAATAATCTGCCAAGCAATGGGAGAAATCATAGGTCGGATAACAATACCAACGGGTGCCACTGCGCCAGTGCTCGCTGTGTCGGATGCGGTAGAGAATCGGATCGCGCAGCTGCAAATTGGGTGCCCGCATATCGATGTGCGCACGCAAGACCGCCGCGCCTTCCGAGCTGCGCCCGGCGCACATATCGTCGAATAGGCGCAGACTGTCTTCCGGGTCGCGCTCCCGGTACGGGCTGTCGCGCCCCGGCTCATGCAAGCTGCCACGCTGACTGCGTATCTCTTCGAGTGATAGCGAGCAGACATAGGCGCGCCGGGCACGGATCAATTGTTCGGCACAATCGCGCAGGCGATCAAAATAATCGGAAGTGTGGCGCAGCTCCCCAGACCAGCGATAGCCGAGCCAGCGCACATCGGCCGCGATATTCTCGCCGTGCTCGCGACTGGCGCTCCGCGGGTTGGTATCGTCGAGGCGCAGATTGCAATGCCCGCCGAATTCCTCGGCCACATCAAAATTCAGGCAAATCGCACGTGCGTGACCGATGTGCAGACGGCCATTGGGCTCCGGTGGGAAGCGGGTCACCAGCTGCCCACCATCAGCCAATTCACGACGCAGGCGTCGGCGTAGGAAATTGTCGCCGCCAGAGGCACCTTTAGCTGCTTGACTCATCGTGACTCAGCATGGCGATCGGCGCTCTAAACTGATAGTATAAGACACAGCATTGTTGGACTTTTTGGGAATGCGTATGCACGCCACCGACAACGCCCTGTTCATATCCGACCTGCATTTGTCGCCAGAGCGGGCGTCGATCATCACGGCGTTTGAAGATTTTCTGAGCTGCGAAGCGCGGACGGCGAACGATCTTTTTATCCTCGGCGACTTATTCGATGTCTGGGTCGGCGACGACCAAAACGACGCCTTTGTCAACCGCATCGTCGCCGCAATGCGCGGGCTGGTCGAGGGCGGCACGCGGCTGTGGTTGATGGGTGGCAACCGCGATTTCATGATCGGCCAAGATTTCGCCGATGCGGTCGGTGCCGCGCTGCTGTCCGACCCATCCGTCATCGCACTCGGCGAAGAGCGCGTCGTGCTGTGCCACGGCGATACCCTGTGCGACCGTGCCCACGCCTATCTGCGCTGGCGCCGCTGGAGCCGCCATCCCGGTCACCGCGCCTTGTTTTCCCGCCTGCCCCGACGCTGGCGCGACCGCATCGGCACCGCCCTGCGCGACCGCAGTATCAACAATCGCCAGCAGCGCGAGCACGACGCAGCTGGGGCGGGCGGTGGCGACGACGATCGCGACATCGTCTCGCAACGGGTGGTGTCCGAGCTGTTGCGCGAACACAGTGCAGAACACATCGTGCACGGGCACACCCACCGCCCGGCGGTGCACCGCCTAGAGCCCGGCGGTGGGCGCCGAGTCGTGCTCGGCGCTTGGGACGCAGCGCAACCGATACGCTATCTGCGCTACGCCGACAGCAGCTGGCAACTCGAGCGCACAACGCAGCTGCTCTAGGCGGCTCAGAACAGTCGCGCCACCAAGCGGCGCGCCCAGTCAAACCGTGCTGTCGCGCAAGCGGCGCTGCTGATAAGCCTGCGAGAGGCGCAGAAAATCCATGTGTAGCGCGTCTAGGGTCGAGCGTGTTGGGTAATCGGCCCATGCCGCCAGCGGCTCGACACCGGTGTTCTCCAAGGACTCCACGCTGACATCGCGCCACAGCTCGTGCACCCAGCACAACGGCGGTCGGTGCAAACTGCGACCGAGGCCGCGGGTGCTCAGATAGCTGCGCAGAAGATCGGGATCGTGGACAATGAATTTATCGTGGCTGGCGCGGATCAATAGCTGCTGCAGGCGCCGCTCGACACTGTGCTTCTTGGCCTCGCTATAACCTATCCAAGCCTGCACCTCGCTGGCGAAGCGTTTGCAACCTCGGCAGACCGGATCGCCGAGCGTGGTCGAAGAGCAGACGCCGATGCAAGGAGTCGGCACCGCTACCTCACTGTCACTGTGCCCCGTCATCACTGCGACCCCATCGAACTGCCAACAGCAGTGTAGCGTATGGCGGAGTGCCGTGGCAGTACGGGCTATAATTAGCGGACTCCTGTAGTGATGCGGTGTAGGTCGATGCTTACAAGCTACCGCGAACATGTGGCAGAGCGCGCCGCCGAACAACTGCCGCCCAAGCCACTCGATGCTGTCACGACCGCTGAATTGGTCGAGCTGCTCAAAGCACCGCCGACCGGTGAAGATCCCGCCGCCCTGCTGGAATTATTGACGATGCGGGTGCCGCCCGGTGTCGACGAGGCAGCCTATGTCAAAGCGGCTTTCTTGACCGCCATCGTCCGCGGCCAAGCCAGCTCACCGCTGATCGACATCGGCGCGGCCATCGCCCTGCTCGGCGGCATGGCGGGCGGCTACAACATCGCCCCGCTAGTGGAGTTGCTCGAGGCCGACGACGACACCATCAGCACGGCCGCCGTTGCACAACTCAAGCACACCCTGCTGCTATTCGATGCTTTCCACGATGTGGCCGAACGCGCCAAGGCGGGCAGTGCTCAGGCCACCGCGCTACTGCAATCTTGGGCGCAGGGCGAGTGGTTCCAGCAGCGCCTGGAGGTGCCGCGCAGCCTGCGGATGGTAGTGTTCAAAGTCAGTGGCGAGACCAACACAGACGATCTTTCGCCAGCGCAGGATGCATGGTCGCGCCCCGATATCCCGCTGCACGCCAAAGCCATGTACCGCGTGACTCAACCCGGCGCGCTACAAGAGATCGCCACCCTGAAGGAGCGCGGCTTGCCGCTGGTCTTCGTCGGCGATGTGGTCGGCACCGGCTCATCGCGAAAATCAGCTGTCAATTCGGTGGTGTGGCATATCGGCGAAGACATCCGCGGGGTGCCGAATAAACGCCGCGGCGGCGTGTGCATCGGCGGCCAGATCGCGCCGATCTTTTTCAACACCCTCGAAGATGCCGGTGCCCTGCCAATCGAATGCGATGTGCAAAAAATCGAGAGCGGTGCGGTAATCGAAATCCTGCCCTACGACGGCGAAGTGCGCGACGAGAACGGTGGCGTGCTGAGCCGCTTCGAGCTGCGCTCACCGGTGTTGCTAGACGAAGTGCGCGCCGGCGGGCGCATCGAGTTGATCCTCGGGCGCAACCTCAGCAACCGCGCCCGCGAGACGCTGGGCTTGGAGCCCAGCGAACTATTCCGCCAACCCCCACAGCCACCAAAACACAGCGGTGGCTACACCTTGGCACAAAAAATGGTCGGTCGCGCCTGCGGCGTCGACGGGGTGGTGCCCGGCAGCTATTGCGAGCCACGCGTCACCACCATCGGCTCGCAGGACACCACCGGACCGATGACACGTAGCGAACTCAAAGATTTGGCCTGCATCGGCTTCTCTGCGGATCTGGTGATGCAGTCCTTCTGCCACACGGTGGCCTATCCTAAACCAGTTGACATCGAAACCCAGCACACCCTGCCCGAATTCATCCAGACGCGGGGCGGCATCTCGTTGCGACCGGGTGACGGCATCATCCATTCGTGGCTCAACCGCATGTTGTTGCCCGATACCATCGGCACCGGTGGTGATTCGCACACACGCTTTCCGATCGGCATGTCCTTTCCGGCCGGCTCCGGCCTCGTCGCCTTCGCCGCCACTGCCGGTGTCATGCCGCTGGACATGCCCGAATCGGTACTGGTGCGATTCAGCGGCGAAGTGCAGGCGGGGGTCACGTTGCGCGATCTGGTGCACGCCATTCCCTATGTCGCCATCCAACAGGGTCTGCTGACAGTGGAAAAGCGCGGCAAGAAAAATATTTTCTCTGGCCGAATTCTGGAAATCGAAGGCTTGGCACAATTAAAAATCGAACAAGCTTTTGAATTTTCCGATGCCTCGGCCGAGCGCTCATCCGCCGGTTGTACCGTGTTGCTCGACGAGGCACCAGTGAGTGAATATCTGCGCTCCAATGTCACGCTGCTGCGCTGGATGATCGACGAGGGCTACCACGATGTGCGCAGCTTGGAGCGGCGCGCACGCAAAATGGAACAGTGGCTGGCAACACCCGAATTGATGCGCCCGGACCAGGATGCCGAATACGCCGCCGTCATCGACATCGATCTAGCGCAGATCGATGAGCCGCTACTGGCCTGCCCCAACGATCCCGACGATGTGCGCCCCCTGTCCGCCGTGAAGGGTGATGAGGTGGACGAAGTTTTTATCGGCTCCTGTATGACCAACATCGGCCACTACCGGGCAGCAGCGAAGGTATTGGACACGAACGAGAGTGGCAATCTGCCGACACGACTGTGGATCGCACCGCCGACACGCATGGATCAACAGCAGTTGATCAACGAGGGGCTCTACGCCGTCTTCGGGCGCATCGGTGCCCGCACCGAGGTGCCCGGCTGCTCGCTGTGCATGGGCAACCAAGCGCGGGTGCAGGAGGGTGCCACCGTGGTTTCGACTTCGACGCGCAATTTCCCCAACCGCATGGGGCACAACGCCAATGTCTATTTGGCCTCGGCCGAGCTGTCGGCGGTGACGGCGATGCTCGGCCAGCTGCCCTCCCCCGAACAGTACCGGGAAATGGTGGCCACGTTGCCGCTGAGCCCTGGCGATCCGGGGCACGACGATTTGTACCGCTATTTAAATTTTGACCAAATGATCGAGTTCCGTGCTGGCGCAGAGCAAGCCGGTGCCAAAATCGCAGCGCTGAACATCGAAACCGCCGCCTAGTTGAAAACACCAGCTCTTTTGCCAGCTCCAGGCGCTGCTAGCGCAATGGCAGTGCAGACCGCCGCATTCTGGACCGCGCGGCAACGCCAAGCTCACAGCCTGCACGAAATCAGCTACCGCGCCTGTTTCAAGCCACAGCTGCCCGCATACTTCATTGAGCGTTATTCGCGCACGGGCGACACCATATTCGACCCCTTTATGGGTCGAGGCACCACAGTACTACAGGCCGGTTTGATGGATCGGGTGGGCATCGGCAGCGATATCAACCCGCTATCGGCCATGTTGTTGCGACCGCGCCTGCGCCCCCCTCCACTGAGCGCGCTGCGCCAACGCTTGGCGGAAATCCCGATGACGGCAGCCATGCCAGCGGCAGACGACGAGCTATTGGTTTTTTTCCATCCGCAAACATTGCAAAACTTGTTGTCGTACAAGCGATGGTTTGCCAAGCGCGAGGCCAGTGGCTGTTTGGACGCTAGCGATGATTGGATCCGCATGGTGTTGATCAACCGCTTGACCGGACATTCATCTGGTTTTCTGAGTGTCAAAACCATGCCGCCCAACCAATGCGTGTCGATCGCATCGCAGCGCGCGATCAACCGCAAATACAAGCGCTCGCCAGAGCCAAAAGACTGTGTGGAGATCGTCCTCAAAAAGAGCCGTAGCCTATTGCGCTCAGGCCGCCCCTCAGACGCTTATACGAGCCGGGCCAGAGCCGAGTGTTCGCCTGCGCATCAGCTGGGCTGGCTCGCCGAGCGCAGTGTCGATCTGCTGATTACCTCACCGCCGTTCATGGATATCGTGGACTACCATCAGGACAACTGGATGCGTTGCTGGTTCGCCGGTATCGCCAACAGCGATGTGGCCATCGACCACCACCGCGATATCGCCTCGTGGCGCGCCTTCGTGCGCCGCTGTTTTGAGGAGTTTGCGCGTGTCATCAAGCCCGACGGACGCATCGCCTTCGAAGTCGGCGAAGTGCGCAGGGGCAAAATACTCTTGGAGCGGGAAGTCATCGACGCCGTGGCGGGCTTGCCCTTTTCAATCGAGCGCGTGCTGATCAATCAACAGCACTTTACCAAAACATCCAATTGCTGGGGTGTTAAAAACAACAAAAGCGGCACATTGAGCAACCGCGTTGTTCTGCTGAAAAGAAATTAAAATCTCCTGAGCTAACCTGAATTGGGCGCACTAAGGGATATCAATAAATCGTTGTTTCTGGAATTTCTATTTATATGCCTTGCTGATGACTTGCTGACATTTTTTTGAATCAATTGCTTTCCGAACCGCCTCTTTCTCACCTTTAACATTAGCAAGCTCAGCTGCTTCAACTCCGTCACCCTGACCAATTCCAGACCAAAATGCTTGGGCTACGCTTGTTTTAATTCTCTGTTCTTGAGCTATCGTCAGCTGATTTTCCCGTCTGGCTAAAGAATCTAATTCTGCTGCCATCTGATCACAGCCATAATTCATGTAGTGCAGACCCGAAGTATAGGAACCTGTAATTTGTGCGGGATTTGTTGGCATATTGAAACACCCGACCAAAAAAAATGGGATTATGATAGATATGATTACTGTGCGTTGCTTTGTTTCCGCGTTGTAGTCAACATTAGGAACTCCCCCGACCGACCTTTGGTAACTGGCCATTATCAATGCCTGCTCTCTATTGCTGAATTTGATCCAAATTCTGGCTCACTACTGACATAGTTGTCAAGTTCCGGATAGCAGATGATTCGAAATATGTGTGGAAATTGGACTTTTAGCCCAAGGCGCGCAGACCGCGTTGTAAATCCCGGATCAGATCGACCGGGTCTTCTAGCCCGGCAGCGATGCGCACCAAATCCTCACTGATACCAGCCTCATCGCGCTCCGCCTGGCTCAATTTGGCATGCGTGGTGCTGGCCGGATGCACGACGGTACTTTTGACATCGCCCAGATTCGCCGTTCTGGATATCAGCTCGACGGCATCGATGAAGCGCCACGCACGCTCGCGCCCACCGCCTAGCCTAAAAGCCAACACACCGCCAAAACCGCTCTGTTGGCGCGCGGCCAGCTGGTGCCCGGGGTGATCCTCCAGGCCGGGATAGAACAGCTGCACCACCTCTTCACGCCCGTCCAGCCAGCGCGCCAGCTGCTCGGCATTGCGGCTATGTGCCTCCATACGCAGACGCAAGGTGCTGAGTCCGCTGGAAAAAACCCAAGCGTTAAAGGGGCTCATGCTGGGGCCAGCAGCACGCAGAAAGCCGCGCAGCTCTGCCATCTGCTCTGCCCTACCCAACACGGCACCGCCGATGCAGCGTCCGTGGCCGTCGATGTATTTGGTCGCCGAATGCACGACGATATCGGCTCCCAAGGCCAAGGGCTGTTGCAGAGCCGGGGTGCAAAAGCAATTGTCCACTGCCAACAAGGCATCGGCACCATGTGCCAGCTCGGCCAGCGCACCGATGTCGGCGATCTCAGCCATCGGATTCGACGGCGTCTCCAAAAAAAGCAGCTTGGTCGCGCCGGGACGAATCGCCGCCCGCCAGCTATCCAGTTCGGCCTGTGCGACAAAATCAGCCGTCACCCCGAAGCGCGCCAAGTACTTGCGCAGCAAGACCAGCGTGGCACCAAAGACACTGCGCGAACAGACAATGTGATCGCCGCTGTGCAAAAGCGCCATGCACAGCGATAGGATCGCCGCCATGCCGGAAGCGGTGGCCACGCACTCCTCGGCACCCTCCAAGGCCGCCAAGCGTTGCTCGAAGGAACGCACGGTGGGATTGGTGTAGCGCGAATAGACATTGCCTTCCTCCTCGCCAGCGAAGCGTGCCGCCGCCTCGCGTGCACTGGCAAAGACATAGCTGGAGCTGAGGAATATCGGCTCGCTGTGTTCGCCCTCGACGGTGCGCTGCTGGCCAGCACGAGCGGCGAAGCTGTCAAAGCCGCTGACATCCTCTGGCAGTGGCGCTGGTGGTCCACCGTCTTCAATCGCCATGGCCAAGTGCCCCCACAGCTCGCTTGTTGCGCGCCTGACTCAGCGCGGACACATTGGCGCGCTGCTCGCCAAACAGTGACATCTGCGGTGTCGCATCGGTGCGAGGGCGCTCCATGCGCCGCTCGGACAGACGCGCCAAATAATCTTCGCTGACCCCGCCCGTGACATAGTCGCCGTTGAAAATCGACAGCTCGAAATCTTGGGGACCCGCACCATCCCCGGCAACAGAAGCCACCAGATCTTCCAGCCGCTGGTAAAACAAGCCATCAGCGCCGATCGAACGGCACACCGTCCGCTCAATCCCCGCGTGGCTCTGCTCATCGAGCGGCGCACCGCTGCCGACGCCCTGCAACAAGGCATCCTCATCGAGCGTCTTGTGCGCGACGAGCTCCTGTGTGGTCGGCATATCGATGCCGTAGACATTCTGAAAGCGCACTGGCGGTGCCACCGACGCGATGTAGATCTTGTTGACGCGGGTAAACCCATGCACCAGTTTCACAATCTGACGCGAGGTGGTGCCGCGCACGATCGAGTCATCGACCAGCAACACATTGCGACCGGCAAACTCCGATGGGATCAGGTTGAGTTTGCGCCGCACATTTTGCTGGCGCTGATGCTGCCCGCGCATGATGAAGGTACGCCCCACATAGCGGTTGCGCATCAAGCCTTCACGGATCGGCAATCCCAAATGGTCAGCGATGGCCTGCGCGGCGACCCGGCCAGTGTCCGGCACCGGCATCACCACATCGAGCTTGATGCCCGAGCTGCGGATACGCCGCGCCAAGTACTCACCTTGACGCAGGCGCGCTTGGTAGACAGAGACGCCTTCCAAAATCGAATCTGGTCGCGCCAAATAAACATATTCAAAAATGCACGGCATCAATTGCGGCTCGTCTTGGTAGCACTGAAAGCTGCTGAGTTTTCCCGCATTGTCGACATAGATCAACTCGCCGGGCCTGAGGTCACGCTCCAGCTGGAAACCGAGCACATCGAGCGCCACGCTCTCGGAAGCAAATAGGTAATCTCGCCCCTTGCCGTCGGCACGAGCCCGACTCCCGTAAACCAAGGGGCGGATGCCGTAAGGATCGCGAAAGGCGATCACCCCCTTGCCGCCCAACAATGCGATGACAGAATAGGCTCCCAAGCAACGGTGCATCAGCGCCGAGACGGCTTTGACAATGCACCGTTTGTCGAGGGTGCCGCGCGCACTGAGATGACGGTGCAATTCCGCAGCGAGCACATTGAGCAGCACTTCGGAATCCGAATCACTGTTCAGATGGCGCTGCTCGTGACGCAGCGCCTTTCCCAGCTCGTCTGCATTGACCAAATTGCCGTTGTGGATCAGGGCGATACCACAGGGTGAATTGACATACAGTGGCTGCGCTTGGGCTGGATCGGTGCTGCCGAATCCAACGGTCGGATAACGCACATGACCGATGCCGAAATTGCCCCGCAATGGGTCCAGATTGTCGGCGCTGAACACATCTCGTACCAAACCCAAGCCTTTGTGCTGGTAAAAGCGCCGCTGCTCCATCGTGAAAATGCCGGCAGCGTCTTGCCCCCGGTGTTGCAACAGATTCAATCCCTCATAGATCAGCTCGTGGACTCGCGCAGAGGAGGCAACACCAATAATCCCGCACATGAGCTGCGCTACCGACCGGCATCCGGCGGGGGCGGCGTGGCTGTCACCGTATCGGCGGTGTCCGAAGCGCCCGGCGTCGTATCGGGCAGCATCGGCACAAAGTCGAGCACCGATGAGCGCACCCCGTTGCCACGCCACCCCGGCAGGTGCCCCCGCAACCGACCCGCCACATCGAATATCACCGGGATCAGCTGTGATTCCTGCCACCAGCGCTGCTCTGCCAACTGCGGTGCCACCGCACGCACCCCGAACAGCACGGCCCAGCAGATCGCGCCGCCCAGAAACACGCCGGTGATCAGCCCCAACAGCCGATCCAAATTGCCGATCCCGAGCCAGTGCACCAATTTGCCGATGAGCTGGGCGAGTGCCAAACCGCACAGAGCCACCGACAGCAGCAACAGGATGAAGGCCACCATGCGCCGCAACGCCAGCGAACTGCCGACCCAAGGTATCAGCTCGGCAGCGAGCTGTGCCTCGTATTGCCAAGCCACCCACACCGACAAGGCCAAGGTCAGCAAACCGATACCCTGGCGGATAAAGCCCCGCACGCTCCAAGAAATGGCAAATAGCAAGATGCCAGCGCACAGCACAAAATCGGTGGGAGAAAAAGTCATGTCCAGTGGCGACTACTGCTGCTGTACTGGTCGGGCGGAAAGACCATGGCGCTGCTCCAGCGCCTTCACGATCTGGGCGGCATCAGCCAAAGAAATCGACTCATCAACATAGACTTGATAGCGCTCCGCACCGTCGCTCAGCGAGAGCGATTCGGGGTAGGCAGCAAAGCCGTCATCGCGCAAGTGTCGCAAGCTCTGCAATGCCTCTCCCTGCTCGGCGTGGCTACTGGCCAGCACACGCCAAGACATCGACAGCGTGTGCTGCAGCTCCTCCTCGGCAGACAGCGCGGAGTCCCCCCGCACCGTCGGCACAAGCACCGGCTGCAGCGGCAGTATGTCGGATTGCTTGATCAGCTGTGGCAGCGCGCTGGACTGCCCGCCCAACAGCAGTGGCCAGTAGAGCGCCACCAGCAGGATGATCAGCGCCCCGCTGAACAGCCCATAGAACGACTTGAGCAAGCGGCGAGCGCTAGGGGTGGGCCGAGGCGTCTTGGCAAAGCGACCGCGCCGCTGCTTCATGACTGCAAAACCGGCGGCGTGCCCAATTGCCGCAGCGCCTCGGCCACGGTCACAAAAGAGCCGGTGACCAGCACGGTGCCGCCCAACCCCGCCAGTGATGCCGCCCGCATCAAGGCCGCTGCGACCCCATCGCAACAATGTGTGCGCTCAGCGCGGCGGCGCAGCTGTGCGGCGAGCGCGGCGGGTGCGGCGGCGCGCTCACCCGGCAGCTCGGCCACGCACCATTCACGTACCACACCACACAACGCATCGACAAAAGCACCGCTATCTTTGTCCGCCATCATACCGAGCACCGCAACCGGCCGCTCAGCACCGAGTGCCGCGGCGAGATGTGCCGCCGCCGCGGGATTGTGCGCCACATCGAGCAGGTAGCGGACACCTCCCCGGCGCAAGCTGTGCCGTCGCCCGGCCAAGCGAGTAGCGGCCGCCGTCGCCACCGCCGCCGCCACTGCGGGCTCGGTGACGCTGTCCGCAAACAACTGGGGTCGCAACAGGAACCACGCCTGTAGCGCGGCGGCGACGCTGTCCGCATCCAGCAACGGTGAACTGCTAGCGGTGCCGCGCAAGGGCTGCGTACAGCTGTCGTCGCCGACACTATCTGCAGCTGCACCGCGCCAATGCCAGCGCCCATCCGGAGTGCTTTCATGCTCGTATTGCTGCCCTATACCGTGCCAGCGAACTGCCAGTTGACTCGCCAACTGGCAGACACTTTGCGGTGGCTCCAAATCGCCATAAACGACTTGGCAACCCGCTGTGAATAGAGCGGCTTTCTCCTTGCCGATCGCCTCTCTATTATCACCGAGCCAGCCTTCATGGTCTAGCGCCACACTGCTGATCAGCACCAGCTGCGGGGGGACGATGGCAACGGCATCCAAGCGCCCGCCCAGTCCGGCTTCAAGCAAAAGCAGGCGCGGCGCATGATCTTGCAACAGGCACAGGGCCGCCAAGCTGTCAAATTCAAAGGCGGTCAAAGGAGTGCTCCCACGGCCGCGCTCGACAGTCTCAAAGGCCTCGCACCAGGCCGCGTCATCCAATTCCTCACCGTCGAGGCGCAAACGCTCGTTGAAGCGCAACAAGTGCGGCGAGGTATAAGCTCCCACCGAGATGCCCGCTGCACGCGCCAATCTTTCCAATACCGCCACGGCGCTCCCTTTGCCATTGGTGCCAGCGACAGTGACGACAGTGCCACTAAAATCGCTACAAGCCAGCTGCCGCGCCACGGTGGCAACACGCGCCAAGCCCAGCTCGATCTCCTCTGGATGCAGCCGATCGATATAGCTGCGCCAAGCGGAAAAACTGCACGGCAACACATCGTGCCGAGCGGCGGATGCTAGCTGCGTCGCCATCGAAGCGCCGCTCAGGGCATCGGCTGGCCACCCAGCTTCGCCAACAACGAGGCGATGCGGGGGCGCAGTTGGGCACGCGGGAGGATCATATCAATCATGCCGTGCGCCAGCAGAAATTCGCTGCTCTGAAAGCCCTCCGGCAACTCCGTCAGCTTGAGCGTATCGCGGACGATACTGGGACCGGCAAAACCTGAGCGCACACCGGGCTCGGCAATGTTGATATCGCCGAGCGAGGCGAGGCTGGCCGACACGCCGCCGTAGACCGGATCCGTCAACACCGAGATATAGGGCAGGCCGACGCTGCTCAGACGCGTCAACACCGCCGCCGTCTTGGACATCTGCATCAGTGAGATCAAGGCTTCTTGCATCCGCGCCCCGCCGCTGGAAGCAAAGCAGACCAAGGGCAGTCGATCGGCGATACAGCCGCTCACCGTGCGGGTGAACTTCTCGCCGACGGCGTACCCCATCGAGCCACCATGAAAGGCAAACTCAAAGGCGCAGACCACCACTGGCAGGCCGCGCAGCTCGCCCTGCATCGACACCAAGGCATCTTTTTCACCGGTTTTTTTCTGGGCGGCGCTGATCCGGTCGCGGTAGCGCTTGATATCGCGGAAACGCAGGCGGTCGATCGGCTCGACCTCGGTCGCCAACTCGGTGCGCGGCTCGGCATCTAAGAAGTACTCCAAACGCAAGCGGGCACTGAGCCGGGCATGGTGACCACAGTGGGGACAAACCTGCAGATGCTGCGTAAATTCTGGCTCGTAGAGGGTTTTGCTACAACCCGTGCAGCGCACCCACAAGCCTTCGGGCACACGGCTGCGGTTCTGCCGCCGCACACTGGTCTGCAAGGACGGCAACAACCGATTGAGCCAATTGATCATTGTGCCCCTACTCCCCGTCTAAAGCCACCCGCAACGGGGATAGCAAATCCTGCAAAGCAGCACCGACCGCAACGCTGTCGCTGTCCGCTAGCTGCCCCATTTTATCGACCAAAAGGCTGCCGACGACGATGCCATCGGCCAATTCGCCGACCGCGGCGGCGGTCTCAGCCGAACGGATGCCGAAACCCACGCAGACTGGCTGCTTCACGCTACGCCGCAATTCGCTAAGCTTGGCACGCACCGCAGCGACATCCAACGAGTCGGCACCAGTGACACCACGCAACGACACATAGTACAGATAACCGCTGATCAGCGCAGCGATGCGGTGCAGCCTAGCGGCACTGGTCGTCGGTGCCGCGAGGAGAATCATATCGAGACCGGCGGCGGCGAGCGCCGCTGGTAGCTCGCCGCTGTCCTCTGGCGGCATGTCGACCAAAAGCACTCCATCCACGCCAGCAGCAGCCGCCGCCGTGGCGAAAGCGATCACACCGTAGTGCAGCACCGGATTGCTATAACCCATCAAGACCACCGGTGTGCGCTCGTCGTCGCGGCGGAAGCTGGTGACCATCGCGAGGATGTCGCTCAGCGTCGTGCCCCGTGCCAGCGCCCGCTCGTGTCCCCGCTGAATCACTGGCCCTTCTGCCATCGGGTCGGAAAAAGGCATGCCCAGCTCGATCAGGTCGGCACCGCCTGCCACCAAGTGGCGCATAAAGCACACGGTGCCGTCATCGGTGCCGTCGGGGATATCGCCGGCGACGATATAGGGCACCAAAGCCTTGCGGCCAGTGCTGGCAAGGCTCTCAAAACAGCTGCTGATACGACTCATTGCAGCTGCTCTTGGGCCGCCGATAAACGCAGGATTTCTTCGATGTCCTTGTCGCCGCGGCCGGAGAGATTAACCAGCAGCAGACCATCGCGCCCGAGCTCGACGGCGAGTTCAAAGGCGCGCGCCAAGGCGTGACTGCTCTCCAGTGCTGGCAGGATGCCCTCGCTGCGCGTCAGTCGCAGGCAAGCCTCCAGCGCCGCACTATCTGCCACCGCAGAGTAGTCGACACGGCCACTGTCTTTGAGCCAAGCGTGCTCGGGGCCGACAGCCGGGTAATCGAGGCCAGCAGAGATCGAATGGGTAGCCGCCACTTGGCCGTCCTCGTCCTGCAATAGATAGCTGTACGCACCGTGCAATACCCCGGGGCTACCCGCGCATAGCGAGGCCGCATGGTGCCCGCTGGCCAGACCGCTGCCGCCCGCTTCGACGCCGTACATACGCACCGCCTCATCGGCTAGAAAGGGATGGAATAGACCGATGGCATTGGAGCCACCGCCGACACAGGCCACCAGCGCATCCGGCAGGCGGTCGTAGCGTGCCAAGCACTGGCGACGCGCCTCGCGCCCGATGACCGACTGCAGCTCGCGCACCAGCATCGGATAGGGGTGCGGCCCGGCCGCCGTGCCGATCACATAGAGACTGTGCTCGGAGCTGCCCACCCAGTCGCGCAGCGCCTCGTTGAGAGCATCCTTGAGGGTGCGGCTGCCGCTGCGCACGGTGCGCAGCTCGGCACCGAGCAATTCCATGCGGCGCACATTGATCGCTTGGCGGCGCATATCTTCCTCGCCCATATAGACACAGCACTCGAGCCCCGCCCGCGCCGCGACGGTGGCGGTGGCGACACCGTGCTGGCCAGCACCGGTCTCGGCGATCAGGCGGCGCTTGCCCATATGCTTGGCCAACAGGGCTTGACCCACCGTATTGTTGATCTTGTGTGCGCCGGTGTGATTCAAATCCTCGCGCTTCAGGCAAATCTGCGCACCGCCGAGCTCGTCGCTGATGCGCTCGGCCGGGTACAGCGGTGTCGGGCGGCCGACATACTCCTCCAGCTCGCGCTGCAAACTCTCGCGGAAATCGGCATCGGCCATACACTGCTCAAAGGCCTGCTCCAACTCGTCCAACGCGGCGATCAGTGTCTCGGCGACGAAGCGCCCACCGTAGGGGCCATAACGCCCCGCAGCGGCGGCGGTGCGAGGAGCGCTCATAACCACTGTGCCTCAGCACTGCGCACCGCCGCCACAAAGGCCGCTAGCTTGGTGGCGGATTTGATGCCCGGAGCATCCTCCACCCCACTGCTGACATCCACCGCCCAAGGCCGCAGCTGCCGCAGCGCGTCACCGACATTGTCGGCATTGAGTCCACCAGCCAACACCAATGGTCGTGCCACGGCGGCCTCGCTGGCCGCTAACGCCCAGTCAAAGGGCTGGCCACTGCCACCACCCTGTGCACCGGCCTCATCGTAGCTGTCGAGCAACAGGGCAGCGGCAGCGGGATAGCGCTCGGCAGCTGCCAAACCCCAATCGACGCGACCCGGCCACAGCGCTTTGATATAGGGACGATCGTGACACTCGCATTCCGCCGCTTCCTCCTCGCCGTGAAACTGCAGCATCGCGCAGGGAATGGCCTCGAGTGCGGCACGGCGCTCGGCCAGTGGCGTGTTGGCGAATAGCGCCACCGGGCTGACAAAGGGCGGCAGCGCGTCGACGATGCGCCGCGCCTGCACGATGTTCAAGGCGCGCACGCTGCGTGAACAAAACACCAGACCGACAGCATCGACACCGAGCGCGGCAGCTGCCGCCGCATCCTCGGGGCGGGTGATACCGCAGATCTTAATGCGGATGCGCGCCATGACCGCCATCCTCCGCCACCGTTGCACCCTGCGCCGCCAGTGCCACCTCGCCCCCGGCATCGACGGCGACAGCGGCACCGAGACCATGGCTCCAAGTGCCCATCAGTGGCCCCGTTAGCAGTGCCGGGATACCGTGGCAGGCATCGTAGCGCGCACCCAAAAAATACAGCCCATCGGTCACTGCGGTCGGCCCCGCCAAGCGGCGATCGCGGCGGCGCAGCAACTCCGCACACCAATGCGGCGATGCCTCGCCGCGACCGATGACCATCAGGGTGCCGACGAGGTTACGCACCATATGCAGCAAAAAGGCGTTGGCCTCGATCTCGATGGTCACCAAGTCGCCATCGCGTTGCACATCGATGCGCATCATATGGCGTCGCGGGCTACTCGAATGGCAAGCCGCGGCGCGGAAAGCACTGAAATCGTGCGAGCCGAGCAGATACTGCCCCGCCTCGCGCATGGCATCGACATCAAGCGGTGCGCGCTCCCACGCCAGCTGGCGGCGAAACAGTGCCAGCGGCTGCGAACGGTTGCAGATCAAATAGCGATAAACACGCGAGCGCGCCGAGAAGCGAGCGTGGAAATCCGCCGCCACCCGCTGGCTCCACAACACTCGCACCGCAGCGGGCAAATAGCTGTTGGTGCCGAGCGACCACGCTTTGAGTTCGCGCTGTGGCGAGGCATCAAAATGTGCCACTTGGGCGCAGGCATGCACCCCGGTATCAGTGCGCCCGGCGCAATAGCTGTGGATTGGCTGAGCTGCGACCGCGCTCAGCGCCCGTTCCAAATGCTCTTGGACGGTGGCCATCGGCGCCGTCTGCTGACGCTGCCAGCCATGGAAGGCACTGCCGTCGTATTCGACACCCAGCGCGACGCGAACAGTGGTGTTGCGTTCGACAAGCGCTACTTTTGCAGCGGTGCCACGCCCGGAGTCCAAGGCAGCACCGAGTCGAGCGGGCTTAGCC